>NZ_JANCNS010000002.1 GCF_022570735.2 Christiangramia oceanisediminis
ACGGGGCTCACCTCTTCCCATTCCGAACAGAGAAGTTAAGCCCGTTAGCGCCGATGGTACTGCTTTCATTGTGGGAGAGTAGGTCGCCGCCTTCCTTTTGAAAACCCTCATCATTCTTATGATGAGGGTTTTTTTATGCGTATACTTCAGATATGGAATCTCCAATAGAACTTTAAAACTTCAATTTAACCTTGTCCTTCTTTCCTGGTAAGCGCCTAATGAATTGGTTATAAATAATTTAGGGGATTTTTCCCTATTGTGCTGTGCTACTTATTATACTACTTTCAGTACATCAATTATCAATCAAAATGATTTAGTTATGTATTACTCTAGAAAATCAAAAAGCCCCTATTTCATCATTCTCTTTATTTTTATCGCTCTTGTTTCCTGTTCATCTGATGATGACAATGAGGATTTTAATGACGAGATTTTTTTAAGCGCAACAATTAATGGTATCAATTACCATATGAATTGCGAGTCTGCCATCATCAATGCGAGAAGATTTGTTGATCCAACTGGATTGTTAAGACTGGAAGTACAGGCTGTTGCCCAGAACGGCGAATCAGTACGCTTCCAGATTCCGGATTATAATGGACCAAACGGATACGTGATCGGTGAGAACCCAATGTTGCCCAGTCTGATAGTATACGAAAAACTGTCTCCATTCGGCCAATGGGAATGCAATAACCCCGGCCCGAACGAACTAGAACAAAATTTCATTGAAATTCTGGCAGACGACGGTAAAATGATAGATGGAAACTTTCAGTTTACGGGCTTAAATAAAAACGATAGCAGTCTACAAAGCGTCACTGATGGTAGATTCAGGCTCAAAATCGAATAATTAGTCGAATAAAGCTTTAACTATTGTAAGTATACCTTTGAACATTAAAAAGATCGCCGCCGCTGAGGCTAAAATCCCCACAAGTAAAATAGGGATATATAAAGCCTTATCCTGGTTATTAAACGCTGAAAAAAGTATGGATGGTCCTATCATGACCAAGGGTAGGGCTCCAGCTAGATATTTTATTCCTTTAGATAAGATCTTTTTGTTAGTATGCTTCATTATTCTACTGTATAAGAAGTTGTGTCTGCCTGTGATAATCTGAAATATCCAAATGGAAAATTCTCATTATCTGACCTGTTGATTACATTTCCTCTCACCGTAGCCGGCTGGGTTTCAAAAGGCCCTCCACCGCTATCACCTATCTGTGAGCGAAGAATGAACAAATATTCAAAATAATCTTGTGAAATCCCTTCCATTTCGATTTGAATTTCATCTCCCCGTTCGATATCTTCATTGGAATAGTAGCCAAAGATCTGGTTACCATTCGTGAATTCATCCTCATAAAATTCTAGACTTATATCATCATTATAAAACTTGAACAGGTAATAGTTTTCTTCATCAGCTGGATCGGTATAAAAAGCTTTTATCTCTATATCCTCTCCCGAAAATCCACCTGATGCAGATTGCTCCACAAAATCGATATCGGTTACCGGAACGAGGCTTTCGGTAGCAGTGTATAATTCATCATCGTAAATAAGCTCGAGCTGATATGTTTCATTCAAAACGGGTTCAAAAACCAGGTTCTGGTAAACCCCATTCCCAATGTGAATAAAATTAAATTCCTTTCCCGATCCTGAAATAACTTTCACTGTGGCATCTTCTACCGGTTGAATCGCCTCTTCGTAATATGGCGTAGTTAAAGATAGAATTATTTGCTGTTCCTGGCCCAATGTTCCCTTTTTCCAGATAATTGAAGCATCTACAACCAGCCTAGGTTCGCTTTCATCAAGGTCAACATCTATCACGTCTTCACATGAGAACAGGCAAAACAGGCTAACGAGGAAAATAAATGTTTTAAAACGTTCCATCTAAAATTTGAAATTATAGGTTACAGACGGAATAATACCAAACAATGAAAGCCTTACTGCTTCATTGATGTTGGTATCAGGATTCTTCCGGAAACTTATCGAATTCGCATTTCTGCGATTATAGACATTATAGATCCCAAAGTTCCAGGAAGACTCGAAACCTCTTTCTCTACTTTGCCTTGGCGTTAAAGTAGCCGAAAGATCCAGCCTATGGTATGCGGGTAAGCGGTCGCCATTTCTATCTCCATATACCGGGATCGTGATACCTTCATAGGTGTACTGTGCAGTAGGAAAGGTGGTAGCAAGCCCGGTCTGGTAAATGAAATTAGCGTTGAACTGCCATTTTTCATTTAACTCATAAGTGCCGGTGAAGCTCAGGTCGTGAGTCTTGTCGAAATTGGAATGATACCAGTTCCCATTATTAATTCCAATCTCTTCCGGGGTGCGGCCAGGTGTTCTTTGCTCAGAACGAGAGAGTGTATAACTCAACCAACCGGTAAACTGACCTTTGTTTTTTCTGAAAAGGACTTCCAAACCGTAAGCCCTGCCTTCTCCATTTAGAACGATGCGTTCAATGGCATTGTTCGCGATCAGGTTCGCACCGTCAATATAATCAAGCCGGTTATCGATTTGCTTATAAAAACTTTCTACTTCCAGTGAATACCTGCGGTTATTGATATTCCGAAAATAACCCACTGCATACTGATCTAGTAACTGAGGTCTAATATATTGGCCACTTGGCGTCCACACATCCAGGGGAGTGGGAGAACTGGTGTTCGAGATCAGGTGTAAATACTGGACCATTCTGTTATAACTGGCTTTTATAGAGTTCTCATCGTTCAGTGTATAGGCCAGGGCTATTCGAGGTTCAAAATTGTTATAACTTTTAAGTATTTCTCCACGGGAATAGGATTCGGTTTCCAGAATTTCGGCTTCTGTATACAAACCCCGCTCAGCATTATAGTCTACAGGCTGGTCATTTTCATATAAATTGAATTCATCCTGCCCAAGCCTGAAGAAACTACTGTGTCTAAGGCCATATTCTGCTGAAAAACTATCGGAGATCCGGTGTTCGGCTGAAATATAGATAGCATTTTCAAATGCATATTTATTAGTAAGCTTAAAGTAGTTGATCCCGGAATCATCGTTGATCGGGTTGATCTCCCCGGGATTGAATTCATAGTAATTGTTATGGATCCCGTATTTCAACTGAAATTGGTCGTTCACATAATGGTTGAAATCATACTTCACGTTCATATTGGTGATACCACTGTCCCAGTTGAAGCCTACAAAGTTCAGGTTAAGCCCGTAATAATAATCACTGAAAATAGTGGAGAGGTTAGTGAAGATATTATCAGAAAATATGTGATTCCAACGAAGATTTAGAACTGCATTTCCATAAGTGTTCTCAAAATTCTGACTGATATTGAACACATCTCTGCCAAAATAACCCGAAAGTAAAAGTTTATTATTGCTGTCCAGCTGGTAGCTTAGTTTTGTGTTCAGGTCATAGAAATAGGCCGAGTTTTCATTATCTGTAAGCTTCAGAAATAAATGCGCATACGAACTTCGGCCAGCAATAAGAAAAGAGCCTTTATCTTTAACGATGGGACCTTCGGCCAGCAACCTGCTTGATATGGCTCCAATTCCTCCC
Source organism: Christiangramia oceanisediminis (assembly GCF_022570735.2). Classification (GTDB taxonomy): domain Bacteria; phylum Bacteroidota; class Bacteroidia; order Flavobacteriales; family Flavobacteriaceae; genus Christiangramia; species Christiangramia oceanisediminis. The sequence goes on from NZ_JANCNS010000002.1 coordinate 3,527, forward strand.
TGCATTTTGAATTCCTTACTATTCCCATCTCGTTGATAGATGTCCAGGACAGATGAAACCCTGCCACCGTATTCTGCGGGAATTCCTCCTTTATAGAGTTTAAGGTCTTTGATCGCATCAGGGTTAAAAACCGAGAAGAATCCGAACAAATGCGATGAATTATAAATAGTGGCTTCGTCGAGAAGAATCAGGTTCTGATCTACCGCGCCCCCACGCACATTGAATCCCGAAGATCCCTCCCCCGCATTGGAAACACCTGGAAGCAGTAACAATGATTTAACCACATCTACCTCACCAAAAACAACCGGTAGGCTTTTAATTGTGTTAATGGATAATTTGTTGACGCTCATCTCCGGCTTTCTGATATTTATCCCTTCATTTTCACTGGTAATAAGCACTTCATCCAGGCTTTCAGAATCCTGGATCATTTCGTAATCGATTTTTCTGTTCTGGGTAAGCTCGATCGTATCCACTATGGTCTCGTAGCCCAGGTAGGAAACCTGTATCTCGTAGGTGCCTTCAGCTAATTTGATCGAATAATAGCCATATTCATTGGTGATAACCCCGGTACCGGCTACAGGAACAATAAGGTTGACACCTATTAAAGTTTCGTTGCTAGCTGCATCGGTGATGGTTCCACTTAGAGTAAATGATTCCTGCGACCAAATGATGTTTGGCATCGCGATTAAAAGGAACAGAAAATAGTAAAAACGGGGCACCAATTTTTTATTCAAAAATAGAATTATACAGGTTTAACTTGACAGTTTAAACTTCACTTAAACTTATTTGAGTATTCTGTTTTCTTATGAAGACAAATAGTAGAATACTGCTGCAAGATAGTGAAGTTAAGACGACTATCGCGAGCGGAACGATGCTTGTTGTATGAAAAAGGCTAATAATAAAGGAGGTTAAAGCGCCGAAAATCATTTTTAAGCTTCCAATTAAAGCCGAAGCCCTCCCGGCCTTCCGGGTAAAAGGTTCAAGGGATAAAGCTGTTGTATTCGGATTTTGGAATCCAAGCAGGAAGAGCATTCCAAATATGAGAACAGCGGTTGGTAGGAACCCCAGCTTGAGATAGGCGCTTACCAGCAATAATATGGCCAGGACAACCAGAAACACACTGTTGAAAAGGCTTATCTGTAATGCAGTGTACCTTCTCAGGAATAAGCGGTTAAGCTGACTTCCGAGGATGAGCCCACCGGCATTTAAACCAAACAATAAGCCGAATTCTTTTTCGCTAAGCCCAAAATTCCCCATGAATAGTTTTGGCGCATCTGAAATATATGCGAACATCGCACCAATTGCAAAACTACCTGCGATGGCAAAATACCAGAATTTAAAATGCGTCAGGATCTTGTAATAATTTATAGCAACCTGTTTGGGTTTCAGGTCTACCAGTTTATCTGGAATGATACTTTCCGGTAAAAACCGGGTTACGCTAATCACCATAAGGAGACAGAAGATGGCCAGGAATAAAAAGATCATTTTCCAGCCAAAGCTGTCAATGATAAAACTACCAACCGTTGGGGCAATGATGGGAGCACCTCCCATAATGAGCATCAGGAATGAGATGGCGCCCGCAACTTCATTTACCGGGAAGATATCCCGTACCATAGCCTTGGCAGCTACCATTCCAGCCGCAGCTCCAAGTGCCAGGAAGAAACGTGAAACGATCAGCCAATCCAGGCTGGGGGAGTAGATACAGCTCAAAGCTGATAGGAAAAAGATACCGAGACCAATAAGCAAAGGTTTTTTTCGACCATATTTGTCCATAATGGGCCCGTACGCCAGTTGGCCAATCGAAATACCTATAAAGTAACTGGTAAGGGATAGGCCTACCTCGCTAACCGTTGTATTATAGTCTGAGGCAATATTTTGAAATCCGGGTAAATAAGCGTCTATTGAAAATGGACCCAGTGCGATCAGGGTGCCTAAAACTACCAGGATAAGATATTCCTTTCTTTTATTTCTTTCTCCAGACATATCCTGCATTTTGCAAATTTCAGCAACAGGTTTAATCTGGTCTAATTTCGCTCCTGATTTAACGAAAGATTAAACTATTACGATTTCGATATTCAGCATAAAAAAAGCCCTGCAGAACAGGGCTTGGTATCAAATCAATAGTTGCCTATTGTATGTTTGGATCGGTAGCCAGGATTTCATTCAATTTCTGGCTTGGACGCATGGCGTTTTTTGTCATTTCTTCGTCCGGCTGATAATATCCTCCAATATCAACAGGTGATCCCTGGGCATCCAGCAGATCCTGAAGTATCTTCTCCTGGTTATCTTCCATCATTTTCGCGATCCTTCCAAAATAGATGTTCAAATCGGTATTTCTTTTTTGTTTTGCAAGCGCTTCTGCCCAGTACAATGCCAGGTAAAAATGGCTTCCACGGTTATCCAGTTCATTCACCTTACGGGATGGAGACCTTCCTTCGTTTAGAAAACGTTCGGTAGCCTCGTCCAGGCTTTCAGAAAGGGTAAGCGCTTTCTCATTATCGTACTTCTCACCAAGGTGTTCAAGTGAAACAGCCAGGGCCAGGAACTCACCAAGTGAATCCCATCTTAGGTGACCTTCTTTAAGGAACTGTTGTACGTGTTTAGGAGCAGATCCACCGGCACCGGTTTCGAACAAACCTCCACCATTCATCAACGGAACTATGGAAAGCATCTTGGCACTGGTTCCCAGTTCAAGGATAGGGAACAGGTCGGTTAGATAATCTCTTAATACGTTTCCGGTTACCGAAATGGTATCCTTTCCAGCCTTAACCCTTTCCAGGGTGTATTTGGTAGCTTCCACCGGAGCCATGATCTTGATCTCAAGCCCGCTGGTATCGTGATCTGGAAGGTATTTGTTCACTTTACTGATCAGTTCAGCATCGTGAGCACGATCTTTATCAAGCCAGAATACTGCAGGCATACCAGTTGCCCTTGCTCTTGAAATAGCAAGTTTGATCCAATCCTGGATAGGAGCGTCTTTCACCTGGCACATTCTCCAGATATCACCCTTTTCTACCTTGTGCTCGATCATTGTATTACCTTCAGAATCGATCACTCGTACTACCCCGGCAGATGGTATTTCAAAAGTTTTGTCGTGAGACCCGTATTCTTCAGCCTTTTGAGCCATTAGCCCAACATTTGGTACCGTTCCCATTGTAGTAGGGTCAAATGCACCATGTTCCTTGCAGAAATCGATGGTAGCCTGGTAAAGTCCTGCATAAGAACTATCAGGAATTACTGCTTTAGTGTCCTGTGTTTTCCCTTCGGCATTCCACATCTGGCCTGATGTTCTTATCATGGCCGGCATAGATGCATCGATAATGATATCACTTGGAACATGTAGGTTGGTGATTCCTTCATCTGAATTCACCATGGCGATGTCTGGTCCCTCTTTTAAGTCCTTTTCAATCGCCGACTTTATTTCATCTCGTTTATCTGAAGGAAGGTTTTCGATGGCGTTTAGTACATCACCCAAACCACTATTTGGATCGGCTCCTGCTTTTTCGAGTTCTTCACCATATTTTTCAAAAACATCTTCAAAGAACACTTCCACAGCATGGCCAAAAATGATAGGGTCTGAAACCTTCATCATGGTAGCCTTCATGTGAAGTGAGAAAAGAACATCCTTTTCCTTGGCATCTTTAACTTCTTTGCGCAGAAAGTCCAACAGGGCTTTTTTGCTCATTACACTGGCATCTACCACTTCACCATTAAGAATTTTTATAGATTCTTTCAGGTTCTTCTTCGTTCCATTCTCTGGAGTGAATTCTATGGTATAACTATCATCTTTTTTGGATGTCACAGAAATTTCATTAGACCTGAAATCGCCTCCGTTCATGGTTGCTACATGAGTTTTGGAATCAGAACTCCATTCTCCCATTGGATGTGGATTCTTTTTAGCGAAATTTTTCACGGCCTTAGGAGCACGCCTGTCTGAATTTCCCTCTCTCAAAACAGGATTCACGGCACTTCCTTTTACTTTATCATATCTCGATCTAATATCTTTTTCTTCGGCAGTGCCAGGTTCATCCGGATAATCGGGCAGTGCAAAACCTTTTGACTGCAATTCAGCGATTGCATTCTTTAACTGGGGAATAGAAGCACTGATATTTGGAAGTTTAATGATATTGGCTTCAGGTTTCTTGGCCAGTTCGCCAAGTTCAGCAAGATCATCTGATACTTTTTGATCGTCTTTAAGGTAATCGGGAAACTGGGAGAGAATTCTACCAGCCAGTGAAATATCACGAGTTTCGAGACTTACCCCGGCGGCCCTGGTAAAAGCTTCGATTATGGGAAGGAATGAATAGGTTGCCAGCATAGGGGCCTCATCGGTCTTGGTATAAATTATTTTCTCTTTTTGTGACATTTTATGATTTTTTGGATTGTATTTGATTCAAAGAAGCCCTGGCATTACCAGGGCGAACATTCACGCGCAATATACAGTTTTTAGGCTTTTTTTCCTAAGTGAGGTGGCCGGTTGGGCTGTTAAGAAATATTAAATTTCAAATAAAAAAGCCATTTCATTCTAAATTATAAAATGAAATGGCTTCTAAAGAAACAGCATGTTATCACTCTGATGATCAAAAGTAGGATTACTTTTAGGTGTATGCTGCTTCAGATGACTTCATATTTTATAAGAAGTGCATCAAATGGTCTTACCTTTCAAACTTGTTTTGACTATGCAAAATTAATGGTGTTATATAGAAGATAAAACCCTATGTAAAGAACATGCTTTACGGGAAATCCGGTTTATTGAACAAAATGAATTTCGTCTTTAAGACCTCAATTATTTCCATTATTAAAGATACTGAAAAGGCTTTTTTTAGGTGACCTCTTTAACTTTTTTATAATTTAAATATCCATAAAAAAAGCCCCGAGATCGGGGCTTTTTAAATAAATTGTATTTGAAGAATGATTATTTTCTAATCGCTTCTTTGATACGTGCTTTCTTACCAGTAAGCTCTCTGAAGTAGAAAATACGTGCTCTTCTAACTTTACCTCTTTTGTTCACTTCTATCTTCTGGATAGCTGGAAGGTTTATCGGGAAAATTCTTTCTACACCTACTGTACCACTCATTTTTCTAATGGTAAAGGTTTGAGAAGCTCCGGTCCCTCTTTGCTGAATCACAACTCCTTTAAAGAACTGTGTTCTGGTTTTTTGCCCCTCTTTAATTTCATAATAAACAGTGATGGTGTCACCGGCTGAAAACTGAGGAAAATCTTTTTTGTCTACGAATTCGTCCTGAACGTATTTTACTAACGATTCCATGTTTGATAGTTTAAAGTAAAATCCAAAACAACATTCACGGTTATCGCCAGAGGTTATTTTAGAATGAGTGCAAAATTAATGATTTTATATTATTCTACAAGCCTGATTTTAAATTATTCATCTTTTAAAAGATCAGGTCTTAATTTCCTGGTTCGTTCCAGGGCCTGTTCTTCTCTCCAGGCTTCTATCTTTGGGAAATTTCCCGATGTTAATACCTTTGGAACTTCCCATCCTTTGTATTCGGCAGGCCGGGTATAGACCGGAGGTGCCAGCAGGTCGTCCTGGAAAGAATCGGTAAGGGCAGAGGTTTCATTGCCAAGAACACCGGGAATCAATCGGATCACCGCATCACAAAGCAAGGCCGCTCCAAGTTCACCACCCGACAAAACGTAATCACCTATCGAAATTTCCTTTGTTACAAATTGATCTCGAACGCGCTGATCCACGCCTTTATAATGACCACAAAGAATAATTATATTTTCATGAAGGGATAACCTGTTGGCCATCTTCTGCTGAAGTCTTTCGCCATCGGGTGTCATATAGATCACCTCCTGGTATTCGCGCTCCGACTTCAGTTCACTGATGCATTTATCGATAGGTTCGATCATCATCACCATCCCGGCTCCTCCGCCAAACTGATAGTCATCTACCGTTTTATAATTATCAGTGGTGTAGTCTCTTAAATTATGCAAATGGATCTCGACCAGGCCTTTCTTGATCGCCCGTTGAAGTATGGAAGCTTCAAACGGACTTTTCAGAATATCGGGGACTACGGTTATGATATCAATTCGCATGTTCTTAATTTAAAAAGTTTGCCTTTAAGAGTTTCCGGCAGCCCTGTTTCTTTCGTCCTGCAACATTCTTCCTAATCGTTGCTCCTTTTCAAGAGCCTTTGATCTGTAAGCGTCAAATTCTTTCTCAGTTTCACTCAGCTTTTGCCTGGCTTCCTTGGTAGCCGCATTGGAGCTTTTAAACCGGAAGAATAGCACACCAAGGATCAAAAGCAATCCACCTACGATTCCCCACATCATCGCTTTATAACCACCTTTGCTAAATGGCATTCCAAGGAACATCAGGGCATCTTTTTCTTCTGAAACTCTTTTAAGGTCTTCCTGAGTAGCGGCTAAATCGCTTTTTAGTTGTTGAATTTGGTCGTTCTGCTGATCAACTGTGTTTTGCTGAACAATGATCTCCTCCTTCAGCTCGGTAATAAAATTCCGGGTGGTATTCCTAAGTTCAATAAGCTTGTCATATTCCACAACCTTATAACCCTGGTAGTTGTTCGATTCTTCAATAAGTCTTGTGAATTCATCCTGAACAGGAGTTTGGGCAGCGATACTGTCCTGCTGAGCGTTTACCTGAAATACTGAAATACAAGCAAAAATTGCCAATACGTAATCTTTAGTTCTCATTTTTTGGGGATTGAGTTTTTAATTTTCATTGAACAACGAGCGAATTGTAAGGTTAGTATTTCAGATTACGGAGGCTTTTCGCTTCTTGTTTTGAATTAGTTATGTATGATTTTATAGGTTGCGCAAAAATAAAAAAACCCTGCCAATGACAGGGTTTTTTTAATAAAAATTATTCTTCCTAGTAGTAAGTGAATCTTCTTACTTTGGCGATGTATTTTGCCAGCCTAATTACCTGGTGGCTATAGCCATATTCGTTATCATACCATATATATAGTATCACGTTCTTCCCATCGGCAGAAACGATGGTCGCATTGCTGTCATAGATAGCAGGAGCCGAAGATCCAATGATATCTGAAGAAACCAACTCGTTGTCTACTGAATACTGGATCTGCTCAACCAGGTCTCCTTCTAGAGCATATTTCTTGAGAATTCCATTAACATCTTCCAGGCTGGTATCCTTTTCTACCTCCAGGTTGAGAATGGCCAGAGAGCCATTTGGAACTGGTACTCTAATCGCGCTGGAAGTAAGTTTGCCTTCAAAGACCGGAAGCGCTTTTGAAACGGCTTTTCCTGCCCCGGTTTCGGTGATGACCATATTAAGTCCTGCCGCACGACCACGACGATATTTGTTATGCATATTGTCCACCAGGTTCTGGTCGTTTGTATAGGCATGTATCGTTTCCAGGTGCCCGTGAACAACTCCAAGGGTGTCCTGTACGGCTTTTAGCACAGGGGTTATGGCATTGGTGGTACAGGAAGCTGCAGAGAAAATATCAATTTCATCCGGATTGTATTCCTTCTGGTTTACACCATGGACGATATTTGGTATTTCCTTCCCGGGAGCTGTTAATAGAACCTTGGCTGCGCCTTTGGAGCTCAGGTGTCGGCTTAAAGCTTCCTTGTCCCTGAACGCCCCGGTATTGTCAATGATAAGAGCGTTGTTGATGCCATATTTTGTGTAGTCTATATCTTCCGGCTGATTGGCTGAGATCATATGAACGGTGGTGCCGTTAATGATCAAAGCCGAATTCTTTTCGTCTATATTAACCGTGCCGCTGAAAGGACCATGAACCGAGTCGCTTTTTAAAAGCGAAGCCCTTTTTTCCAGAACAGTAGCATCGATCTTTCCCCTGGTAACCACGGCTCTTAACCTAAGTTGGTTTCCTTTTCCGGTTCGGGTCATAAGTTCACGAGCTACCAGTCTTCCAATTCTTCCGAAGCCATAAAGTACCACGTCTTTTGGTGTAACCGCTTCAGTCTTTTTCGCATGTTTCAGTTTATTGGAAACAAAAGCCATCGCGTTCGAATATTTCTGATCTTCCAGGTGGTATTCGTAAGTAAGTTTTCCAATATCCAGTTTGGCTGGAGGTAACTTCAAATCCTGGATCGCCTTGGCGATCTCTACAGAATCGAATATGGAAATAGGCTTCCCAACAAATTCGCCGGCGTATTCGTGAAGGTCCAGAATATCACTAACATTCCTGTTGATTAACTGATTCCTGAAAAGAACAAGTTCTATGGATTTGTCATACCAGAGATCACTTACGATATTAATGAATTCAACGGTTGCTTTTCGGCGATCTGCCTGGAAGGAAAGCTCTTTTTCGTAAACTTGATTAAAGTCCATTTTAAAGTTGTGTTGTTAAAAATTTCGGGCAAAAGTATATATTTCAAACGTTTTCGTAAAGTTTTTTCAAATAAAAAACCCTTCTTAAAAAGAAGGGTTCGTTTTCTATTTAGAATTGCTTGTTACCTCCAGACCATTCTTTTTTCCTCTCCATTCTGGTTATAATATGTAACTACTATAGGTTTTGCATCATTCCTGTTTTCAATAATGTTCTGAACATCCCTGATGGAGTTTACTTTCTGGTTATTGATTTCTGAAATGATCCCTCCAACCAGGTCAGCCGATTCCAGGTCTTCAACCAGGGTACGATTGATTCGAACACCATTAGGAGCTTTATAGGCTTTAAGCTCTTCGGCTGAAGCATTCGCTACTTCCAGGCCTAAAACTCGCACCGGGTAGGTGTCAAGCTTGGTAAGTTCCACATTCACTTCGCGGGTTTTTCCATCGCGAACATATTGAACCACTACATTGTCTCCAGGCCGTTTAGAGTTGATGTAACCAGTTAGGTCTGAGAATTTAGTGATCCTTATATTGTCTAATTTTCTAATAATATCCATAGATTTTAAACCGGCTTTTTCGGCACCGCTTCCGGGAGTTACTGAACTTACCAGTACCCCCTGGGTCTCCTTTAGCTCGAATTCATTAATGATGTCCGGAGTAAGGTTTCCACCTCGAATTCCAAGAATTCCCTGCTGCACATCACCATATTCCATAATGTCTTCTACGATCTTACGTGCGTTGTTAGATGGCACCGCAAAGGCATAACCTATATAACTTCCGCTGGGGGAGGTGATAGCTGTATTGATTCCAATTAGCTCCCCTTTGATATTTACCAGTGCACCACCGCTGTTTCCAGGGTTGATCGCAGCATCAGTCTGTATAAAAGATTGTGGAGAATTATCCCTTGAGTTCAGGTCACGTGCCTTGGCACTAATGATCCCAGCGGTTACCGTTGATTTTAAATTGAACGGGTTTCCTACGGCAAGTACCCATTCCCCAAGTTGAACATTATCTGAATCTCCAAACGGGATATAATCAAGGTCCTGAGCATCGATCTTAATAAGAGCGATATCAGATTTGGCATCGGCGCCTATCACATCGGCTTTGTAGGTTTCGTTGTTGTTCAGGGTTACTTCGATCTCGCTGGCTCCTTTAATAACATGGTTGTTTGTAACGATATAGCCATCTGGGGTAATGATCACTCCAGAACCGGCTCCCTGCAGCGCCCTGCCGCCGCCACTGCCATATTGATAATATTCCCAGATGTTCCTGGGACCTTTGAATACAGCTACGTTCTTGACGTGAACCACCGCATGAACCGTATTTTCGGCAGCTTCGGTGAAATCGGCATTTGTTCCGTAAATATTACCAGAATTACTAACCGGTAAAAAGTTGCTGGATGTTGTAATATTCTGTGGTTGATGCTGTAGTGCTTCTTCTTCGAGAAACAATTTATAACTTCCTAATGTTAATACACCTCCAAGAATGGATACAAATAGTAATGTTGCTATTTTTTTCATTTTCGGATATTTATTTAATGAATTTAACTTTTTTCTTTTCCCTGTTCGTATATTCTACCCCCACTTTAACCGCTATTTAACACCTCTGATTTCCTGATCAAAATTGTATATTTGCCACTCTTGAAAAAAGATTATGAAGTTGACATTCTATAAATATCAGGGAACGGGTAACGATTTTGTGATGATCGATAACCGGGAACAGAAATTATCCAAAAACAATACCAAAATAATTCAACGCCTGTGTGACCGCAAATTTGGCATAGGTGCTGACGGACTTATCCTGCTCGAAAATCCTGATGTGGAAGCAGATGATTTTAAAATGGTCTATTTCAACGCCGATGGTTATGAGAGCAGCATGTGTGGAAATGGTGGAAGATGCCTGGTCGCATTTGCTAAATTCCTGGGAATCGTAGAAGAAAAGGCCCGGTTCACAGCGATAGACGGCGCCCATGAAGCGGTCATCGAAAACGGCTTGGTGAGTTTAAAAATGCAGGATGTTAAGAATGTGAATGAATTCCAGGACTTTCTTTTCCTGGATACAGGCTCCCCTCATCACGTGGTATTTTCAGAAGATATCGCGACCATGGATATTAAAAAGGAAGGAGCAGCCGTGAGATATTCTGAAAGATATAAAAACGGCGGGGGCACTAACGTTAATTTTGTCAAGAAACTTTCTAAGGATAGTTTTTCGGTAAGGACTTATGAGCGTGGAGTAGAAGATGAAACTCTTTCCTGCGGGACAGGAGTAACGGCCGTTGCTTTGGCTGCGTACGTTTCTGGAAAGACAGAAGCAAATCAGGTGAAGCTGGTAACCCAGGGCGGAGATCTTTCGGTTAGTTTCAGAAAAGAAGAAGCTCATTTCAAGGATATCTGGCTTACCGGGCCTGCGGAATTTGTTTTTAAAGGAGAGATTGTATGTTAACACTTCAAGGTAAAAAAGTATATCTAAGAGCACTGGAACCAGAGGATCTTGACTTTATTCACGAGATAGAAAACACCGAGGATTTCTGGGAGATCAGTTCTACCCAGGCGCCGTATTCCAAATTTCTGATTCGGCAATACATCGAGAATGCCCATAGGGATATCTATGATATCAAACAATTAAGGCTAATGATCTGTTCCAAACGGCATCGAAGGCTTGGTTTAATTGATGTTTTTGAACTGGAACCAAAAGACCGGAGAGCAGCCATAGGAATTTTGATCGCGAATAAAAAAGACCGTAAAAAGGGCTTTGGTTCTGAAAGCCTTTCCCTGCTTTGCGATTATTGTTTTACCCACCTGGGGCTTCACCAGGTCTATGCGAATGTTACTGAAGGTAATAAGGATAGCATGAGAGTATTTGAGAGCAACGGGTTTAGAAAAGTAGGTCTTAAAAAGGACTGGACGCTGTTCAACGGAGAATTCAAGGATGAATGGCTTTATCAATTATTGAATAATGTACATTAGAAAGATACTTATCGCGGTCGTCCTGCTTGGCCTGATCGCACTGGGAATATTCAGTTATTATATCTACAACAGCATATTTTCGGCAAATACAGCTTTCGAGGCAGAGCAGGAGGTAGTCTACATTCCAACCGGAGCAAATTTCCAGACGGTCATGGATTCGCTGGTGCCTTTGATCAAGGATGAGCAAAGCTTCCAGCTGGTGGCCCAGAAAAAAGGCTATGCCGGGAGTGTACGTCCCGGGCGCTATATCCTGAAAAAAGGGATGAACAATAATGAGCTGGTCAATGCCCTAAGAGCCGGGAATGCACCAATTAAAGTGATCTTCAATAACCAGGAACGACTGGAAGATCTGGCAGGGCGAATTGCCAGTCAGATAGAGGCTGATAGCAGTACTTTGCTCGAGGTCTTCAGGGACACTTCATTTTTAAGTTCCAATGAATTTACCCAGCGGAACGCTTTGGGTATGTATATTCCGAATCAATATGAATTCTACTGGAATACTTCGGCTGAAGAATTCCGTGAGCGGATGAAAAAAGAATATGAAAGATTCTGGAACGAGAGCAGGCTTCAGAAAGCTGAAGAAATAGGATTGAGCCCACATGAGGTCATGACCATTGCCAGTATCGTTCAAAAGGAAACTGCTAAAGTAGATGAACGGCCTAAAGTAGCCGGAGTCTATATGAACCGCTACAAGAACGGCTGGAAACTGGATGCCGATCCTACCGTGATCTATGCAATCAAGGAAGAGACCGGGAATTTTGATACCATCATCAAAAGGGTGCTTTATAAGGACCTCGAGTTGGATTCTCCTTATAATACATACAAATACCAGCAATTACCTCCCGGACCTATCTTTATGCCCGATATCTCCTCTATTGATGCCGTGCTGAATTATGAAGATCATGATTACTTCTATTTTGTGGCCGATGTGGAGAATTTTGGTTATCATAAATTCGCCAAAACTTTGGCTCAACATAACCGAAATAAGCAGGAATATATTCGTTGGATCAACAAGCAGGGAATTAAAAGATAAGCCTGTCTCTTTTAACGTCTTTTTAAGTCGTTGATCGGCAGAGTCTTACGGGTAAGTTAAATCTTACAGAATTTTAAAAAAGTATTAACAGCCTGTTATTCAGATTATTAAAATTTGTTATACATTTGCCCGGCAAATATGAGAGGGGTGAAGCCTGAAATTTTAAGCTTCACCGTAACCTTTCGAAACCAAATGTAATGAGAAAGAAAATTGCAAAATTTTCAATCTTGCCTCTGGCAGCGGGCTCAATCTTTTTTAGCTTTTCTACTAAAGATGCTGCTAAACTGAATCTGGAAAAATATTCCACCAATGATCTTGAGCTTGTTTATACCGTTGAGGATCTAAAGGAAGAGATTGAAACAGGATTCAACTTATCAAAACCTGCCCATATGCTGGACAAATCTTATGTAGGATTTAAGGAAGCTGTGGCCTTTAAAGAGTCAGGCGGGGATTACAAATCTGTTAACGAATTCGGGTATTTAGGAAAATACCAGTTCGGGAAGGGAACCTTAAAACTGGTTGGAGTCTATGATACCATCAAGTTCTTAAATACCCCGGCCTTACAAGAAGCGGCCTTTTATGCTAACGCTTCTCGTAACAAATGGATCCTGCAAAGAGACATCAGGCGTTTTGAAGGCAAAGTGATCAATGGAGTTAAGGTTACCGAATCTGGGATCCTTGCCGCTGCTCACCTGGCTGGCCCCGGAAGTGTGAAGAAATACCTTCGAAGCTGGGGTGCACAGGCTTTTAGTGATGCTTTTGGAACAACCATCAAAAATTATATGAAGCGTTTTGGTGGTTATGATGTATCTTTTGTTGCTACCGAAAAGAACGCGAGGGTAGACCTGGAAAAATTTACGGGTTAAATATCCTTCTGAATGATAAAAATGGCCGGTCTTTTATGAAGATCGGCTTTTGTTTTTGCCCATTCTGAAGCCGTGGCGGTTTTTATAAATTCGGTATCAAGACTTAGATCACAGGCCACACAAATACGCGTTGCCGGGTGAAGATTCTGCACAAGATCTTCAAGGAATTTCATATTTCGGTACGGGGTTTCTATGAAGATCTGTGCCTGGTTCTTTTCTGCAGAGATCCGTTCGAGTTGTTTGATCTCGTGTTTTCTTTCCTTTTTGTCAATTGGCAGGTACCCATGAAAAGTAAAACTCTGTCCATTCATTCCGCTTGCCATCATCGCAAGTAAGATCGAAGAAGGCCCTATTAGCGGCACTACCTGAATGTTGAACTGGTGTGCGAGTCTTACGATTTCGGCACCGGGATCGGCAACGCCGGGACAACCCGCTTCGCTGAGCAGTCCCATATTCTTACCTTCTTTGGCTGCTTCAAGAAATGAAGGTATTTCGGAAGCTTCGGTGAATTTGTTCAGGCCATGTAATACCAGGGCCTGTTGTGATTTTTCAGGAAGTATCTGTTTGATGAACCGCCGGGCCGATTTTTCATTTTCCACGATAAAATCATCGATGCCCTCGATAATATCTTTATTCAAAGGAGGAAAAACCCTGTCTGGATTCGAATCTCCAAGGCCAACAGGGATCAGGTATAATTTTCCGTATGCATTACCGGAACTCATAAAGTTCCGTTATTCAGTTTTTCAGCGATCTCCTCACAGGCTTCGTTCAGCATTTGATATACGTTTTCGAATCCCTGCTCGCCACCGTGATAAGGATCTGGCACATCTACATTTTCTGAAGGAAAGATCTCTTCAAGGATCAGGTGAACCTTCTGCTTATCTTCATCATTTCGGGCCATGGCTATCACGTCGCGAAAATTTGAATTATCCATCACGAAAATATGATCAAAATCGTCAAAATCCTTTTCAGAAAATTGCCTGCCGCGCTGCTGGGTGATGTCCAGGTTATTTCTTTTTGCTATCGCAATAGATCGGCGGTCTGGTTGTTCGCCTATATGCCAGCTCCCGGTACCTGCCGAATCGACAAAAACCTTAGACTGGTCTACCTTGGATTTTAAGATTCCTTCTGCCAGGGGTGATCTGCAAATATTCCCGAGACACACCATCAATACCCTGGTTTTCATAATTGCTTATTTAGAGAGTGAGTTTCTTGTTGAGGTCTTCAACAAATTTCTTGAATTGCTTGTCGGTCGCGGCCAGGTTGTCTACCGTTTTACACGCATGAAGAACCGTAGCATGATCGCGGCTTCCAATCTGGGAGCCGATGCTTGCCAGTGAAGCCTTGGTAAACTTCTTGGCAAAGAACATCGCCAGTTGCCTTGCCTGTACGATATGTCTTTTCCTGGTTTTGGACTGAAGCGTATCCACATCCATCTGGAAGTAATCGCTTACCACCTTCTGAATATAGTCTATAGAAACCTCGCGTTTGGTATTCTTTACGTAGTTGTCCACGATCTTCTTGGCCAGCTCTAAAGTGATATCCTTTCTGTTGAAAGAAGAGTGAGCGATCAGGGAAATGATGGCTCCTTCCAGTTCCCGGATATTGGTCTTGATATTATTGGCCAGGAATTCAACGATATCTTCAGGCATCTCCACTCCATCGCGATACAGCTTGTTCTTGATGATTGAAACGCGGGTTTCAAAATCTGGATGCTGAAGTTCAGCTGAAAGTCCCCATTTGAATCGGGATAACAAACGCTGTTCGATATCCTGCATATCAACCGGTGCCTTATCACTGGTAAGGATCACCTGTTTTCCATTTTGGTGCAGGTGGTTGAAAATATGGAAGAAAACATCCTGGGTTCCGGCTTTTCCGGAAAGTAACTGTATGTCATCCACTACCAGCACATCAATGATCTGGTAGAAGTGAATAAAATCGTTACGATTGTTCTTTTTAACCGATTCAATATATTGTTGTGTGAATTTTTCAGCAGAAATATAAAGAACCGTTTTTTCAGGGTACTTATCCTTGATCTCCACACCAATTGCATGGGCAAGGTGAGTCTTTCCAAGTCCCACTCCTCCGAATATTAAAAGTGGGTTAAAAGAGGTGCCTCCGGGCTTGTTAGCCACTGCCAGACCTGCCGATCTTGCCAGCCTGTTAGATTCACCTTCCAGGAAATTCTCGAAATTATAGTTCGGGTTAAGTTGAGATTCGATTTTTACATTCCGTATTCCTGGAATGATAAAAGGATTCTTTAACTCCGGGCTCTTGTTTTTTATGGGTACATCTACTTCCTGTGATGCCATTTGAGTTCGTTGTGTACTTGGAATCTTTTCGGTAAAAGGTAACTTGTTACCGTAAGTGTTCTCCATTTTGATCACATAAACCAGTTTTGCTTTTTCCCCTAGTTCGCGGGTGAGAGAAACTTTCAGAAGCTTGACATAATGCTCTTCCAGCCATTCATAAAAGAATTTGGAAGGCACCTGGATGCTTAGAGCACAATCTGTTAGTTTTACTGCTTGGATAGGTTCGAACCATGTTTTATAGGCTTGAGGAGTAATGTTATCCTGTATAAACGAAAGACAGTTATTCCAAACTGATTGCGCAGTTTTCGACATTATTAGTTGAACAAATTTAGGTTAGTAGTAAGTTCTAAATGGAAGCCGGAAAAAATATGCGTTTCCCAACTCGAGTGGAACAAATATGTGAACAAAAAATGTAAAAAAAAAACCATTTTTGGGTTGAATTTTAAGAAAATTTTATGCATACTTACTTCCGAGCCTGAATATAAAAAACCTTTATCTAAAAGGCTATTAAATTCTCATGAAATCACACGAAACTTTTGTTAAAGTACGATATGCCGAAACCGACCAGATGGGTGTGGTGCATCACGGGAATTACCCGCAATACCTTGAAATTGCTAGGATTGACTGGCTTGAGGCCCTCGGTATTTCATACAAAAATATGGAAAAGGAAGGCATCATGTTGCCGGTTTTCGAATTAAATCTAAAATATCACAAACCCGTAACCTTTCATGAAAATATTCGCGTGGTTACCCGCTTGAGGGATTTGCCAAATGTTAAAATTATTTTCGACTACGAAGTATTCAATGAACAGGGTGAACTGGTCACCTCAGCGACCTCTGTTTTGGTATTTATGGATGCCAATTCCAGGCGGCCTATCAGGTGCCCAAAGTTTATTCTCGATAAGCTGGAAAATTAAATTTCCAGTTTTTTAATTTCTACTTTATAGGTGTTATCGAATTTGGAATAAATATCCTCCGCATCTTTTTTCCGAACCGAAATAAAGATCTGGCAATCGATCTCTAATTTCTGATCGATCACATTTAAATTGTTCTGCTTGATCACCTGCATCACTTTATTCATTTCGGGATAATCGAATTTCACCACATAGACCTCGTCGATGGTTCTTTTGATGATATTTGATTCTTCCAGCGCCATCTGGGCTGCAGTTCTATAGGCATTGATGAGTCCGCCAACGCCTAGTTTCACTCCGCCAAAATACCGAACTACTACAACCAATATATTGGTTACATCAAATGCCTGGATCTGCCCGTAAATGGGCATCCCGGCAGAATTTGAAGGTTCCCCGTCATCATTGGCGCGATAACGCTGGTTGTCCTCCTCCTTTCCCAGTTGCCAGGCGTAGCACCAGTGCCGTGCCTTATGATGCTTGGCTTTTAATTCGGCTAAATGCTCATTGGCTTCCTCTTCGGTTTTGATGGGAAAGGCATAGCCGAAAAACTTCGAATTCCGGTCCTTGAAGAGAACCTCGGGAGATGCCTCGGTTATGCTTTGATAGGTGTCTTTCATATCGCCGAATTTGCTACCAGGATAATGCTAATTACAGCAATTGCAAGGCCTATCCAGTTCTTCCTGATTAGGTATTCTTTAAATAAAAAGATTCCCACCAGGGTAGACAGGGTTACGATCGCCACATGGTTAAGGGTGAATATGGTGGAACTTTCAAATCCTTCACTCCTTAATGCCATCACTAAAAAATAGATCGAGTAATAATTAGGGATTCCAAGTGCAATTCCGCCAAGAATATTTTTGAAACTGATACTTAATTTGCCTAAAAATCCCTGGATGATCAGGATGATGATCCCGATGATTCCCGCCGTGGCAAAAATGGTAGAGGAAAAAAGTCCCACATCGGTTTCTGAAACATAGCTGGTTTCCAGGTATTTAAGACTAGTGTCTATGATTCCACTTCCTACGAAAACCAATAAGGGGAAAATGAGGTTCTTATATTTTATACTGATGCCTTCCTTGCTTTTTATCGAGGTAAGATAAACCGCCACCAGTGCAAGGATGATCCCCAGGATTTTTAAAAAGCCGGTACTTTCATTATATAAAAAGATGCCGAAAAGTACCGGGATGGCGACAGACATTTTTGTTGCCACCGCGACGACTGAAAGTCCGCTTTTTTGAGTGGTGATGGCAGCAAGGTTGAAAACGGTGATAAATAGTACACCCAGCATCAGGGCCCCGGGAAACCATTCCTGCGATGAAACCTGGGAAATATTTGAACTGCCATCAATGTACCCGAAATATCCAACGGTGCAGGCTATAAAATAGTTAACGATAATGGCCTGCAGGGTGTTGATCCCGAATTTGGTGTAGAGCCTGAATACGATAAAGATGACCGTAGAAGACAGGACGCTAAGCAGCAGGTAGATCAAAATAACTCGCTTTTAGTGGTAAACAGGTCGATGATGTCTTCGCGGGTTGGTTCGATGTTCCAGGTATGAAAGCCCAGGTTTGCTGCGGCTTCGGTATTTTCTGGCGTATCATCGACGAAAAGACATTCTTCAGGTTTAAGGTCGTGGTGTTCCAGAACGAATTCAAAGATCCTGGGGTCTGGCTTTCGCATCCCTATTTCATGAGAAAGATAAAAAGCGTCGAAGCAATTCTTGAAATCTTCAAAAAATGGCACACGTTTCTTAATATTTTGAATATGATTTTCATTGGTATTGCTCAGGAGGATGAGTTTGTAGTCTTTCTCTTCGGCTAACTTCTGAATGAACTTAAAGCGATATTCCGGAAAATCAAGCAGGATCGCATTCCAGGATTTCAGAAATTCCTCCGATTTAAGATCGGGGAACTGGGCCCGGTAAAACTCTGAAAATTCATCAGATGTAATAAAGCCCTGTTCATATTCTTTATTCCTGGCGTGAACCTCTTCCGAAAGTTCATCAATATTCATCTTCTTGAGTTCCCGCCCGGTAGCTTCCTTATCCAGGTTGATAAAAACATCTCCAAAATCAAATAGTATCGCCCTGATCATTTCTGTAAATTTTTAAGTGGTCGTTTTCGATGAATTTTTCGACTTTCAGTCTTGCTGAAGCTGAAAGCCTGGGAGCGGGCGTACCCTCTCCAAAATAGGATTTTCCTGTGAACAGCCTGGCTTCATCCCAAAGTCCGGCTTCTATGAACTGCTGAAGCGTTTTGCTGCCGCCTTCAATGATCACCGATTGTATTTCGTGTTTTACCAGTACCCGGCAAACCTCTTTCGCAATATTTTCAGAAAAATCGATGTTATCGTAGATCGTATTTTTTTTATTCTCAGCTTTTGAACTGTCGTCGCAAAGCACGATGGTTTTTTGCTGATCATCCAGGATGGCCGAATCTGCCGGAACTTTCAGGTACTTATCAATAAGAATGCGAACTGGATCATTCCCTGTCCATTTTCGAACATTCAGTTTTGGGTTATCATTCAGCGCAGTGGTGGTGCCAACCAGGATGCCGGCTTCCTCGCTGCGCCATTTGTGAACCAGTTGCCCGGAATGGTTGTTGGTAATCCAAACCGGCCGTTTTTCGTCTCTTGCCAGGGGGGCTATAAAACTATCCTGGGTTTGGGCCCATTTTAGGATAATATAAGGTCGTTTCTTTTGGTGAAAAGTGAAGAAACGCTTGTTCAGTTCATAGCACTCCTTTTCCAGGATTCCCACGTTTACCTCGCAACCGGCGTCCATCAGTTTTTTAATGCCCCTTCCGGCAACCTTTGCAAAAGGATCTATGGTGCCAATCACTACTCTTTTGATGCCCTTTGCGATGATAAGGTCGCTGCAGGGCGGAGTCTTTCCAAAATGGCTGCAGGGTTCAAGGCTTACATATATGCTAGCATCCTTTAAAAGCTCCTGATCTTTCACCGAGTTGATCGCATTGACCTCGGCATGAGCTTCACCTGCTTTTCGGTGCCAGCCCTCGCCAATGATCTTACCTTTATAAACGATAAGGCTACCAACCATGGGATTCGGGTAGGTGTTTCCAAGCCCGTTTCGGGCTAGTTCTATACAGCGTTTTATGTATTTTTCGTGTATATTCACGCCACAAAAATAGAATTAATTAGGCAGAATGGAGACATGGAAAATCCGGGAAATTGAACCGGAAGACAATCAGCAGGTTAAAGCACTAATACGAGAGGTACTGGTTGAAATGGGGGTTCCAAAAGTAGGAACCGCATACGAAGACAAGGCGCTGGACGATATGACCAGCACCTATGAAGGCAAACGTATGGCTTATTTTGTGGTGGAAGAAAATGATAAGATAATTGGTGGAGCTGGGATCGCCCCCTTAACTGGACTGGAGGAAAAGGTTTGTGAACTTCAGAAGATGTATTTCCTGCCGGAAGCCAGGGGTAGAGGAATAGGTATGCAAATGATCACTCAATGTATGGATTTTGCACGCGATCAGGATTTCGACACCTGCTATATCGAAACCCTTCCATATATGGAAAATGCCCGGCGTTTATACGATCGCAAAGGTTTTAAGGTCATAGAAAAACCCATGGGCAACACCGGTCATTATAACTGTACCGTCTTTATGACCAAGGATCTTAGGGCGGCTGAATAGAACCTACATGCTTTTAAAAGACTTCAGAGATCATTTCAGGAAAGAATTAAAGGGAGAATTTCCAGCGACCGAAATTGACTCCTTCTTTTATATTCTTATTTCTGAATACCTTGGCATAGACAGGCTTCAGCTTGCCATAAATCCTGAAACTAAGATCGAATCTGAAAAATTAATAAAGCTAGAAAGTGCTTTAAAGCGCTTAAAATCGCACGAACCTATTCAGTATATAACCGGAAAACAGGAATTTTTCGGGATGGAATTCAGGGTTGATAAAAATGTGCTGGTGCCAAGGCCGGAAACCGAAGAGCTGGTACAATGGATACTGGATGATATTCCAAATAAAGAAAATGACCTTAAGATCCTCGATATCGGTACCGGTAGCGGTTGTATCGCAATTAGCCTGGCTGCTTACCTGAAAAATGCCGGGGTGCAGGCTTACGATATTTCGGAAATGGCGCTGGAAATAGCTTCGCAAAATGCTGAAATAAATAAGGCTGAGGTTCAACTTAAGAGGCAGGACATATTAAAACTGGAAAAACTCGATGAAAGTTTTGATATCATCGTGTCTAATCCGCCCTATGTTCGGGAACTGGAAAAAAAGGAAATGAACCGGAATGTCCTCGAACACGAACCCGATACCGCTCTCTATGTGGAAGACCAGGATGCCCTGGTCTTTTATCGAAAGATAGCAGGCCTGGCTCAAATATCTTTACCGGTTAACGGACTCCTGTATTTCGAGATCAACCAGTATCTTGCTCACGAAACCGAAGCCCTGGTTAAAAAAATGGGTTTTGAAACCGAGCTTAAAAAGGATATTTTTGGAAACTTCAGAATGCTGAAGGGCATCAAAATTTGAAATTAATGGACACAGCTATCAATACGATTCAAAATCTGGCCGTTTTTTGCGCAAGCAGTGATGGGAATGATGAGCAGATCTATCAGACCGCGTATGAGGTGGGTAAGAAAATGGCAGAAAACGGGATGAGGCTTGTTTATGGCGGAAGTAAACTGGGCCTTATGGGCCAGGTCGCCAGGGGAGTCATGGATCATGATGGCAAGGTTACCGGGGTGATCCCCGATTTTTTAAAGACCAAGGAGGTTGTTCATACCAATCTGGACCGGTTGATCACCACCCAGGACATGCACGAACGTAAATTGAGCATGAACGAGCTAAGCGATGCGTTTGTCGCCCTGCCCGGCGGTTTCGGAACTTTCGAGGAACTTTTCGAGATCGTGACCTGGGCACAGTTAGGCCTGCATCGAAAACCAATCGGCCTTTTGAATATCAACGGTTTTTACGACGACCTGGTGAATATGCTGAATAAAATGACGGAAAAAGGTCTGCTTAAAAAGGACAATCTCGATATTCTGCTTATTTCAGATGATTTTGATGAGTTGCTTGAGAAAATGAGAAGTTACAGGCCGAAGCCCGTACCGAAATGGATGAATAAGAACCAAACCTGAATTTATGAAGATCAACAAACTAACGGTTTATTCGAGCCGGATCAAGAAATTGCTGAAATTCTACAGGGATGAGCTCGGTTTTGAGATCAGGGAGTATGCTGAAAAAAGCTTCGAACTAAAACTGGGGTATTCTGTTCTCAGGTTTGAATACCGCGAACATGCCACGCCCTATCATATCGCATTACATGTTCCAGACAGGCAGGAAGAGGAAGTGCTTCAATGGGTGGAAACCAATCTTGGGGCCCTAAAGAACAACGAGGAAAAAATCATCGATTTCAGCAACTGGCATGCAAAATCGGTTTATTTCTATGATGCCGATCGCAATATCATGGAATTTATCTCCCGCAGAGACTTCAGTAAACCGGAATCAGCGATCTTCGAACCAGTCAATATTGTAGGAATTGCCGAGATCGGGCTGGCGACAGATGATGTGGAACAAAAATTCCGCAAGATGAAAGAGGAGATCGGACTTCAGAAGTTTGACGGAGACCTTGAACGCTTCTGTGCCATTGGTAACCCTGAAGGACTTGTTATCACAATCAATAAAGACCTTAAAGACTGGTTTCCCACCGGGGACCGGGCTTACATGTCGGCATTTAAGGTTGAGATCGAGCATGAGGATAAGCAGTTTGCTCTGAAATTTGACAAAAATAAACTAGATATTAGCAAAATTTAATTTCTGAATGGAAATCGAACAAAAGATCCAGCAGCTTCGAAAGGAATTACAGGAACATAACTATAACTATTATGTTCTGGATAAACCCGAGATCAGCGATTATGAATTTGATATGAAGTTGAAGGAGCTTCAGGAGCTGGAAGAAAAGCATCCTGAATTCCAGGATGAAAACTCTCCCACCAGGAGAGTGGGCGGCGCTGTAACCAAGAATTTCGAGACAGTGGTTCATGACCACCGTATGTATTCGCTTTCCAATTCCTATTCAAAAGAAGAGCTGGAAGACTGGGAAACCAGGATCCGGAAGATCGTAGATGGAAAAGTGGAGTATGTTTGTGAGCTCAAATATGACGGTGCTTCCATAAGTCTTACTTATGAAAATGGGGAGTTATCGCGAGCGGTTACACGTGGCGACGGCTTCCAGGGAGATGATGTGACCAATAATGTTCGTACGATAAGATCGGTTCCCTTAAAGCTGAAAGGCGATTACCCGGATAGATTCGACATAAGGGGAGAGATCATCCTGCCTTATGAAGGTTTTGCAAAAATGAACGCAGAACGGGTGGATCTCGGTGAGGAACCCTACGCGAATCCAAGAAATACCGCTTCCGGAAGTTTAAAACTTCAGGATAGTGCAGAGGTTGCAAAAAGACCGCTTGAATGTTTGCTATACAGCCTGGCTGGTGTCACCAATATTCCCACACAGTTCGAAGGACTGGAAAAAGCCCGGGAATGGGGTTTTAAAGTGCCACCTGAATCTGAATTGAAATCCAGTATTAAGGAAGTGCTGGATTATATCAATTACTGGGACCAGCATCGTCATGACCTGCCTTATGAAACCGATGGCGTTGTGGTAAAGGTGAATAGCGTACAGCAACAGGAAGAGCTGGGGCATACCGCCAAATCACCACGCTGGGCCATGGCCTATAAGTTCAAGGCAGAGCAGGAGAGCACTAAGCTTGAAAAGATCACTTACCAGGTTGGGCGTACCGGTGCCATTACCCCGGTTGCCAATCTACAGCCGGTTCAACTGGCAGGTACGGTGGTGAAAAGAGCTTCTTTGCATAACGCCGACCAGATCGAGAAACTGGATGTACGCGAAGGAGATGTTGTGTTTGTTGAAAAAGGCGGCGAGATCATCCCTAAGATCGTGGGAGTGGATTTTACTAAACGCGATCCGGATTCGGAACCTACGCAATACGCCACGAACTGTCCCGAATGCGGAACCGATCTGGTAAGAAATGAAGGGGAAGCTCAACATTACTGCCCAAATACCAATGGTTGCCCTCCCCAGATCACTGGAAGGATCCAGCATTATATTTCAAGAAAGGCAATGGATATTGAAGGCCTGGGAGGTGAAACAGTAGCCTTACTGGTTAACGCCGGATTGATAAATAATTATGCCGATCTCTATACACTTAAAAAAGAAGATATATTACCGCTGGAAAGAATGGCGGATAAGTCGGCTGAAAACCTGATCAACGGAATTGAAAAATCCAAGGAGATCCCCTTCGAGCGGGTGTTATTTGCTCTTGGGATCCGCTATGTAGGAGAAACTGTAGCAAAGAAACTGGCCAAGCACTTTAAAAGCATCGACGCCCTGATGGCAGCTTCAGAAGAAGAGCTAATTAACCTTGATGAGATAGGTGAACGAATAGCCTGGAGTGTAACCGATTTTTTTAGCAATGAAGAGAACCGGGAGAACATTGAGCGATTAAGAGAATTCGGAGTGCAGATGGAGATTGCGGCCGATAAACTGGCCAATCAGACCGATATCTTGAGCGGAAATACCTTTGTGATCTCCGGGGTTTTTGAAAAAGTTTCCAGGAACGAACTGAAGAAACTCATCGAAGACAATGGGGGAAAGGTGGCGAGTTCTATTTCTTCAAAAACCAATTACCTGGTAGCAGGTGACAATATGGGACCCAGCAAGCTGGCAAAGGCTGAAAAACTGGGCACGAATATCATTAGCGAAGATGATTTCTTAAAGATGCTGGAATAGATGAGGTATATGCTGTTCCTGTTGTTATTTTTATTCGAAGCCGTAAGTGCACAGGAAAAAAGCCTTTCCGACGGTTTTGTTTACCTTGATGAGAAGATCCCAGGAATCGTTTATGATATAAGGTATGCCGGTAGTAATAATTTCATCGGTAAACCGGTAAGTGGTTATCATAAACCTCAGGCGATTTTGAGTGAACCGGCCGCAGATGCGCTTTTAAAAGTTCAGGAAGAACTGATACAAAAAGACCTGATGCTGAAGATATTTGATGCTTACCGTCCGCAGCAGGCAGTAGATCATTTTATCAGGTGGGCAAGGGATAAAGAAGATACCCTTATGAAGGCTCAATTTTACCCGGATATTCCCAAATCCCGACTTTTCCAGCTGGGATACATTGCCAGTAGATCTGGCCATTCACGTGGAAGCACTGTAGACCTGACTTTGGTTGATGCCAACACCTGTAAAGAATTGGATATGGGGAGTCCTTATGACTTTTTTGGAAAGATATCCCATCATTCAGCTCCCGGGATTAGCGAAACCCAGAAAAAGAACCGGCTGCTTTTAAAAAGTATGATGATGAAGCATGGTTTCCGGCCTTATGCTGAAGAATGGTGGCATTATACCTATAAACTAGAAACTTATCCTGATACTTATTTTGATTTTCCGGTTGAGTAAATGTTAAGTATTCAGCACTTTTACTGAAATGGTTTATTGGTAAACCCAATGATAATCTGGTAATCTTTGATTTTTTAAGAAAATTTTAGGATATTTCGACATCCATATCGGATTGTTCAAATATGAGATCAAGCGGCCTTTATGTTTTAGCCTGCGTACCACCTTTAATCATTAACCTGTTTGCTGTAGGTTATAATTGGGATCTGGTAGCCAATGTTTCATTTCTGGCTGTTTTTATTCCGCTTTTTGTGGGATTCGGCAGGAAGCTGGACTGGTCTAATATAAATAGTTCTGTTTTTATAGTTCTCACTGTACTTGCCGGTTTAGCCGGGTTGGTGGAGATCGATCATCTCAATCTTATATTCCTGTTTTTTGGAATGTTCTCTTATGTTTTCCTGGCGCGGGAGGCCCTAAAATATACCCAACGCCAGGCTGCAAATAGATACATGTTACTACTGTTCTTTCTGTTAATAGCGCTTAATGTATATTTTCTCTACGGTCATTTGGAAGAAATGGGTAGCCAGTCTATGAATTTTCTTGAGTTGAGTTTTTATTCTCTTTATTATATCAATTTGCTTATCCTTGGGATAGTGGGGCTGGTCTATTATCTCAATTCGTACTCGCGAAAATCGGTTTATTTTGTTAGCCTTGTAATGATGCTGGTCCTGGCCGATGTGCTTAGGGATATGGCAGATTTCTATCTTCAGGTAACCAGTGTTCTGCTACTGGAAAGTTTACTAAGGTTTGGGAGCATAGTTCTTGCCTTCCTGTTTTTTACTACCAGGGAAAAAAAGCTTAGATTGATCAACCTGGTTTAGAGCCTTTTTATTTCACAAATTCTGCAAAGCTGTTAAATTCCTAAACTGTCCTGTACAGCAGCTAAAGTATTCCCTGAATTCTCGTCTTAATTTATATACATTTGCCCCCAGAAAATCCAGACCATGATAGGCTCTAAAATTAAGGCTAAACTGCTTCCGGGTTTGATCAGGAAAGCAAAAAAGGCGAATGCGCGACCTTTGGTTTCCGGTTCTGGAAGAATTGGTTTGATCGTCGACGCCAAAGATCTGGAAAAGAAGTCGGGTCTTTTGAAGATCCATGATCTGGCGGGGTATCCTAAAAAGGATTGCAAGCTGGTAATCTGCGGTTCCCGGAAGGAAATTGTGGACGTAAATTTTCCGGTGATCCTGGATCCTTCAGAAATATCAATTGGCGGAAAATTTGAGTCGGAAGATATCAGGAATTTTATAGCTACGGAATTCGATTTTCTGATCTGTAATTTTTCTGAAAGCTGCCTGCATGGAATGCTGCTTGCAGCCAGTTCAAAGGTCAGTGTGAAAATTGGCAATTCTCCGGATGAATTTGGAGTATTTGACCTGGAGATCGAAGCTGAAAATCCGGATGTTTTTCAGCAGGAAACCTTAAAGTATATAGAAATATTTAAAAAGAATAGATAATGAAAGCTTTTATTGGAACGGGAGTAGCATTGATCACTCCTTTTAAAGAAGATCTTAGTGTAGACACAGAAGCTTTAGGTAAACTGGTGGAGAGCCAGATCGCCAATGGTATTGAATACCTGGTGGTTCTCGGAACCACAGCCGAGAGTGCAACTTTGAGTCAGCAGGAAAAGGAGCTGGTGAAAGCTGAAGTAAAAAAAGTAAATGCGGGAAGATTGCCTTTGGTTCTTGGAATTGGCGGAAACAGCACTGCCGGTGTCGTCGAGGAGATCAAAACTTCAGATCTAGAAGGGTTTGATGCCATACTTTCGGTTTCACCTTATTATAACAAGCCAAGCCAGGAAGGTGTCTACCGTCATTTTAAAGCAGTTTCAGAAGCTTCGCCATTACCTATCATTCTTTACAATGTACCGGGAAGAACTGCTTCGAATATGCTTCCGGAAACCATCAACCGTATAGCGAGAGATACTAATAATGTAATTGGCGTTAAGGAAGCAGCCGGGGATATAGTCCAGGCGATGAAATTAATAAGCCTGGTTCCTGATGATTTTCTGGTTATTTCTGGTGACGATATGATCACTTTACCAATGACGCTTGCTGGCGGAAAAGGGGTGATCTCGGTGATCGCGCAGGGTTTTCCACAGGAATTTTCAGATATGGTAAGAGCCGGGCTTAACGGGAAAGTTGCAGAAGCCTACAAATTGCATTATAAGATAGCTCCTTCCATAGACCTTATTTTTGCCGAAGGTAACCCTTCAGGTATTAAGGCGCTTCTGGCAAAAAAGCAAATAATAACGAATCGATTAAGGCTTCCGCTTGTGGAAGCAACTGAAAAGCTTCAGGAGAAAATAGATGATTTCGTAGACCAATTTTAAAGGATACTTTTTTAGATCTATCTGGAAAATCTTTCTGTAATAAGCAATAAAGCCTCAAGAATTGGGTTATTTCAAGCCTTAAGGAAAGTTTTTTTTATAGTCACAAAAAATGTATTTTTGCCAGATGTTTTTACGTATCATGAAAAAAGGAATTCTCTTACTTAGCTTACTTTTTCTTTGCCTGTCCTGCAGTGAATATCAAAAACTGTTAAAAAGTGACGATACTGCTGCCAAGTATACAAAGGCAGAAGCCTATTATAACAAGGGATTAGAAGAAGACAGCAATAGGGATTTGAGAAGGGCTTTAGGCTTGATGGAACAGATCGAGTCCCAGTTTCGTGGAAAACCACAGGGGCAGCGAATCGCCTTCCTTTTAGCGGATACGTATTACAGGCTTGAAGATTATTATTTATCTTCTTTTCAGTTTGAAAGATTCCTTCAGCTTTATCCGGATAGTGAAAAAGCCGAAGAAGCAGCCTTCAAAATGGCGGCGAGTTTTTATTATCGTTCACCACGGTACAACCTTGACCAGAGCGAAACCAATAAAGCGATCGAAGAATTGCAGGTATATCTTAACCGGTATCCGGAAGGAGAGTTTGTTGAATCCGCCAACGATATGGCTACCGAGCTCAGGATCAAGCTTGAAAAGAAATCTTACGAGATCGCCAAACAATATCACTTAACACAGTTCTACAAAGCCGCAATTGCGTCTTTCAATAATTTCATTGCCGATTATCCGGGCTCCCCGTTCAGGGAAGCAGCCTATTATTACAGGTTCGATTCGGCATATAAACTCGCGATCAACAGTTACGAGGTTTTGATGGAAGAAAGACTGGAAGAGGCTAAAGAATATTATAAATCGTATAAAAAATATTATCCTGAAGGGGAATATATTCAGCAAATTGAGGAATCCCTTACAGATATAGACAGTAGGTTACAGAACTTTTAATTTTAGGAATGATGGATTTTAAGAAAATTGATGCACCGGTAAATACAATTACTTTTGACCGTAATAAGGTTGATGACCCTACCGGGAATATCTACGAAGCGATTTCGGTGATCGCTAAAAGAGCGACCCAGATCAACGGAGAGATCAAAAAGGAACTTCTTGAGAAGCTGGATGAATTCGCTACTTATAACGATTCTTTGGATGAGATCTTTGAGAACAAGGAGCAAATTGAGGTTTCCAAGTTCTACGAAAGACTTCCAAAGCCGCAGGCATTAGCCATCCAGGAATGGTTGGAAGATAAGATCTACTTCCGCAACACAAAAGATACCGAAGAATAGAATCCGGATTTTCAGGAACATGTCTGTACTAAAAGGCAAGAAAGTATTGTTGGGCATTACCGGGGGTATTGCTGCATTCAAAACTGCCAGTTTAGTGCGTTTGTTCATTAAATCGGGGGCCGAGGTGAAAGTCGTTATGACACCGGCTGCCCGGGATTTTATAACTCCGCTTACGCTTTCTACTCTCTCTAAAAACGAAGTATTTTCTTCGTTCACAGATGAGGAAGATGAGAACGCAAAATGGAATAATCATGTTGAACTCGGCCTCTGGGCCGATTTCATGCTTATAGCCCCTGCCACAGCCAGTAGTCTGTCCAAAATGGCATCGGGCAATAGCGACAATTTTTTACTGGCAACCTACCTTTCAGCTAAATGTCCTGTGTTCTTCGCCCCGGCGATGGACCTGGATATGTATAAACATCCGTCTACCAAAAAGAGTTTCGAAACACTGGAATCGTACGGGAATATCATGATCCCGGCAGGAAGCGGTGAACTGGCCAGCGGTCTTCACGGCGAAGGCAGGATGGCCGAGCCTGAAGAGATCATCGAATTCCTGGAAAAGCATTATTCCGAAAGTTATCCTCTTAGCGGAAAGAATATTCTAATCACTGCAGGTCCCACATACGAAGCTATAGACCCGGTTCGTTTTATAGGAAATCATTCCAGCGGAAAAATGGGTTATGAACTGGCAGAAGCGGCACTTAATCTTGGAGCTCAGGTCACATTAGTGTCCGGGCCTACCCATCTGAATTTGGAACGAACCAACCTGGAACTCATTCGGGTGACCAGTGCTGAAGAAATGTATGAAAAGGTGGAGTCAAGATTTTCTGAAGCCGATGTGTTCATTTCAGCAGCCGCGGTAGCCGATTACCGTCCAGCGACGGTGGCCAATAAGAAGATCAAAAAGACCAGCGAAGACCCGGTTATTCAATTAACCAAAACCCGGGATATCCTGGCCAGTATGGGCGAGCGAAAGCAGCATCAAAAGCTGGTAGGTTTTGCCCTGGAAACCAACGATGAACTGGAGAATGCAAGAAAAAAGCTGAAAAAGAAGAATCTTGATTTTATTGTTTTAAATTCACTCAATGATAAGGGTGCCGGATTTAAGTCCGAAACCAATAAAGTGAGCATTATTTACCCGGATTCAAAAAAGGATTTTGAGCTGAAAAGCAAAAAAGAGGTTGCTCAGGACATTATAAAAGAGATCGTAGATTTACTGAATGCGTAAGATTTTAAGTTTCATATTGATACTTTTAAGTTTGCAGGTCACCAAGGCCCAGGAACTCAATTGCGAGGTCATCATCAATGCCGAACAGACCGGGCAGGCCAACCTTTCAGTATTCAAGACCCTGCAACGCGCGTTGACCGAGTTCGTGAATCAAACTAACTGGACCGATGTGAAATTCCAGGATCATGAGCGCATCAATTGCAGTATGTTCATTACGATTTCCAGTTTTGAAGGCGAGAGTTTTAATGGCAGTATACAGGTGCAGTCTTCGCGGCCTGTTTACGGAACTTCCATGATCACGCCGGTGTTCAATTTCAAGGATGAGCAGCTTGGTTTTACCTACCGGGAATATCAGCCGCTCAATTATAGTCAGAATACCTATACTTCCAACCTTATTTCGGTTATTTCATTCTATGTATACACCATTTTAGGGCTGGATGCCGATACTTTTGAACTCCAGGGCGGCACTCCATATTTCGAAGAGGCCAACCGGATAGTCACTACGGCTCAACAGGGAAATTCACAGGGCTGGCGAGGGGCCGACGGGCAGCGTTCGCGATTCAGGCTAAATGCCGATCTGCTGGCCAATACCTTTGCTGAATATCGAATTTCTATGTATGAATATCACCGGCTGGGGCTGGATGTGATGCATGATGATATTCTTTTAGGAAAGGAGGCGATCGCGGAAGCCATGGAAAAGCTAGAGGTGATGAATAACCGGAGAAATAATTCCTTGTTACTGCGAACTTTTTTTGATGCAAAGGCTGATGAGATCTCTCAGATCTATTCCGGAGGGCCGCCTGTGAACAGCAACGCCCTTATTCAAACCCTCAACAATATCGCGCCCAGATATTCCAAGAACTGGAGAAATATTCAGTAGGCTTTTAGGTTGATTTCAATTTATTTCTCACGTATATTTAGCTCAAATTTTTACCGATTTGCTAACATCGCTTTCCATTAAGAATTACGCGTTAATTGAAGATATCAATATCAATCTTCAACCGGGATTTACCATTATAACTGGAGAAACCGGGGCTGGAAAATCCATTATGCTGGGTGCACTTGGCTTGTTGCTGGGTGACAGGGCAGATTTCAGCTCGATTCGAAACGCCGAAAAGAAATGTGTGATAGAAGGCAGTTTTTCAATTTCGAATTATAAGCTTCAGAATTTCTTTAAAAAGGAAGACCTGGATTATGAAACCCAGAGTATCATCAGGCGGGAGATATTGCCTTCGGGGAAATCAAGGGCCTTTATCAATGATACACCGGTAAAGATCGCTGCATTGCAGAAACTGGGTTCCTACCTCATAGATGTTCACAGCCAGCATGAGACGCTAAGCCTGGGAAATGCAGAATACCAGTTTAAGGTGATAGATACCATCGCTAAAAATGAGGTGGAGATCCTGCAGTACAGGAAAGAATTAAAGGAATATAAAGCATTGCTGTCTCGATTCGAACAGCTTAAGGAAGAGCAGTCCCAGGCTGCCAAGGAATATGATTACCATGTTTTCCTTCTGAACGAACTGGAAGAAGCTCAATTAAAGGAAGGAATGCAGGAGGAGCTTGAGGAGCGTTACGAAGAATTGAACAATGTGGAAGAACTTACCGAAAACCTGGGTGCCGCGATCAATTCGCTGCAGCAGGAAGAAGTAGGAAGCCTGGAAAGTTTAAAAGCGGTTAGAAGTAATTTATCACGAATTGCCCAGTTTGCTGCAACCTATGAATCATTCTACGAGCGGGTACAAAGCGTGATCATCGAACTGGATGATCTGCAGGCCGAGCTGGAAAATGCTCTGGATAAAGTAGAGGCCAATCCGGATGAACTGGAAATGATCAACCAGAAACTTCAGTTGATCTATAATCTTCAGAAAAAACATAATGCCGGAAATGTAGCGGAATTGCTCCAGATCCTGGAGGAACTTCGCGAAAAGGTTTCTATTACCGAAAATGCTGAAAACTCGCTGAATGAAATTCAGAAGGCTATAAAGGAACAGCAGGAAAAACTTTCTTTGGTGGCCGACAGGATACATGAAAATAGAAAAAAGATCATCCCGGCCTTTATCGAGCAAACCGAACAGATCCTGAAAGATCTCGGGATGCCCAACGCCCGGTTGAACATCGAGTTAAAAAAAGGAACCGAATTTCTTTCCAACGGAAGTGATCAGCTGGAATGGTTCCTGGCTGCGAATAAAGGAGGCAGTTTCAAGGAAATGAAAAAAGCCGCTTCGGGAGGAGAACTTTCAAGGATCATGCTTGCGGTTAAAAGTATCCTCGCTGCACAAAGCAATTTGCCAACCATCATTTTCGATGAGATCGATACGGGGGTTTCGGGTGAAATTGCACAGAAAATGGGAGAGATCCTGCAACGAATGGGACAGAACATGCAGGTGATCGCCATTACTCACCTTCCGCAGATCGCCGGAAAAGGAGCCACGCATTTCAAGATTTTCAAGGAAGACAACGAACAGGTAACTCAAACCAAGATCGTTAGGCTGGAAGAGCAGGAGCGAATCGATGAACTGGCTCTGATGCTGGGCGGAGAAAGCCGAAGCGACTCGGCTCGTGCTCATGCGAAGTCATTACTGAATTAATTCAAAATTTCAGATTCAAGATTCAGTATTCAAGATTCAAGGTTCCGGATTTAAGATTTAAAATTTCGATCATGCCATGGCCGGGATGTCTGGTTTCTGTTTTGATGAGATCTTTATACCGAATTCTAAGATGAAAAGCGGGAATCATATTCAAACAACTTTCCTATCTTTACAGGCGAACAACCACAAAATATAAAATCACATGTCATATAACCTGCTCAAAGGTAAAAGAGGAATCATTTTTGGTGCGCTCGATGAGAATTCGATCGCCTGGAAAACAGCAGAACGAGTTCACGAAGAGGGAGGAACATTTGTATTGACCAATGCACCTATCGCCATGCGAATGGGTAGTATTAAAGATCTTGCAGCCAAGACCAATTCTGAGATCATCCCTGCTGATGCCACTAAAGTTGAAGATCTTGAGAACCTAGTAGAAAAGGCAGTTGATATCCTTGGCGGGAAGATCGATTTCGTTCTTCACTCCATCGGGATGTCGGTAAACGTTAGAAAAGGAAATCATTATACCAATATGAACTATGATTTCACTACCAAAGGCTGGGACGTTTCTGCAGTTTCTTTCCACAAGACCATGCAGGTGCTTTACAAAAAAGATGCGATGAACGAATGGGGAAGTATCGTTGCTCTGAGCTATATGGCTGCCCAAAGGGTTTTCCCAGATTATAACGATATGGCCGATAATAAGGCATACCTCGAATCTATTGCCCGTAGCTTTGGTTATTTCTTCGGAAAGGATAAAAAAGTGCGTGTCAACACGATCTCCCAGTCACCAACTCCTACAACAGCTGGCCAGGGTGTAAAAGGATTTGACGGTTTTATCGCTTTTGCTGAAAAAATGTCGCCGCTTGGAAATGCAACTGCCCAGGAATGTGCCGACTATACCATTACCCTGTTCTCTGATCTTACTAAAAAAGTAACGCTTCAGAATCTATATCACGACGGAGGTTTCTCCAATACCGGAGTAAGCCAGGAAGTTATGGAAGCTTTTACCGAAGATAAAGATTAAGTTCACACCATTTAAACTGCTGAAATCCCTTTAATATGAAGGGTTTCGGCAGTTTTCTTTTATATACACAGGATGCGGCCCGAATATTCTTTTATCATTCCGGTTTACAACAGGCCCGAAGAGATCAGGGAGTTGCTGGAAAGTATGTTGCATCTACAAGCTCCCGTTCCTTTTGAGGTGGTGATCGTGGAAGACGGTTCAGATCTAAGATCGGAAGAGATCGTTCGCGAATACTCAAACAGGCTGGAGATCTCCTATTATTTTAAGCCGAATTCCGGTCCGGGTGATTCCCGCAACTATGGGATGAAAAAGGCGAAAGCCGATTATTTCCTGATCCTTGATTCTGATGTGCTGCTGCCGGAAGACTATCTGGAACAGGTTCACCAATTCTTATTAAAGAATCCCTGTGATTGTTTTGGAGGCCCCGATGCTGCCCATCCATCATTCAGCAATGTTCAGAAAGCTATCGATTACAGCATGACCTCTTTTCTTACCACCGGCGGAATTAGAGGAGGGAAGAAAGCAGTGAACGAATTCCAGCCGAGAAGTTTCAATATGGGGCTTAGCCGTAACGCTTTTGAAAGCAGTGCCGGATTTGGCGAAATTCATCCCGGAGAAGATCCCGATCTTAGTCTCAGGCTGAAAAAAATGGGATTTAAGATCTGCCTTATTCCTGATGCCAGGGTTTTTCATAAGCGGCGAATAGACTGGAAAAAATTTCATATCCAGGTTAAAAAATTCGGACTGGTACGGCCCATCCTTAATTTATGGCATCCAGGCTCGGCCAGGATCACCTACTGGTTTCCGAGCGTTTTTATGCTGGGATTGTTGCTTTCCCTGATTCTCGCAATCCTTGGAGTGCCTGAATTTCTTGGAATTTTCGCAATCTATTTTTTAATTGTAGGGATCGATGCCGCGATAAAGAATAAAAGTATTTATATTGGATTGCTGGCAATAAGAGCGGTTTTTGTCCAGTTTTTGGGGTATGGATATGGATTCTTAAATTCCACTTATAAGATCGGGATCCTGAAGATACAGCCAGAAAAAGCTTTTCCGAAGTTATTTTTTAAAAAACACAGCAGTGCCTAAAAGACCAACATTCAAGAAATCCAGTTTAAAGACATTCAGTTTTTTCCTGTTTTTTTCTGCAGTGATCTGGGTGCTTGTACAGTTTTCGAAAACCTATACCCAGGTTATCGAGATCCCGGTGATCTATGAAAATATTCCGCTGGATAAAAGTTTAAGTGAAGAAAGGCCAGATCATGTAGACCTTCAGATGCAGGATAATGCATTTAATATTTTTTACTATAAGGTTTTTAACCCTGTTCTCAGCATTGATCTTTCCCAGGCAACCGAGACTCCCAACAACCTGGTTTATATATTGGAAAATCATTTATCTCAGATCGAAGAGCAGTTAAAGATCAATTTTGAAAAATCCAGGATCATTCAGGATGAGATCCTCATCCCATTTCAGTATAAAAAAGAAAAAGTGGTTGAGGTAATTCCCCGTATCGAGGTGAATTATGCGGTTGGTTTTTCTGCCGAAAACCCGGTTCAACTGGAACCAGATTCGGTTAAGGTAAGCGGTCCACAGGCCGTGATCGATAGTATAGAGTCAGTATATACCAGGGAATTAAGCCTTCGAAAGGTCAATTCTAATATTGAAGGTAGCGTGGAACTGGATACCACTGGCCTGGGAATGCTGAGCTTTTATACCAACAGCGTGAACTACTCACAGAAGGTTGAGAAATTTACAGAGGGCAGTGCCGAGATCTCTGTAGAGGTCATCAACGTGCCAGCGGGCCTTAACCTGGCCTATTTCCCTAAAACAGTGGTGGTTTACTACCAGGTGAACCTCCAGTTATTTGACGAGGTGGATACATCAGACTTCAGGGTGATCTGTGATTATGAAAAGGTTAAGCAGGGTGAGGATTATATGATCGCCCAGGTGGAAGAAAAGCCTGATTTCATCACGAACGTAAGGCTAAACGAGCGTCGCATTCAATTCGTGATCAAAAGATGAAGATCGTAGGATTAACAGGCGGAATTGGAAGCGGGAAAACAACCGTTGCAGGTTTCTTCAGGGAATTGGAGATACCGGTCTATATTGCCGATGATGCTGGAAAACGCCTGATGGAAACTTCAGAAGATATCAGGGAAAAGATTGTTTCTCTTTTTGGAGAAGCTGCCTATAATGGAAAACAGCCCGATAGAAAATTCATAGCTTCCAAAGTTTTTAATGACCAGGAACAATTAAAAAAACTCAATGAGATCATTCATCCTGCGGTGGAAAGCGATTTCAGGGATTGGGTTTCCAAACAGGAAGCTGAGTATGTGATCTATGAGGCGGCCATTCTATTCGAAACCGGGAGTTATAAGAAATGTGATTTCAGCATCCTGGTCACTGCTCCACAAAAGTTAAGGATCGAGCGGTTACAGAAAAGAGACCAGTCTACAAAGTCTGAAATCAAGCAACGAATGGACAACCAGTGGAGCGATGAAAAGAAGGCTGAACTGGCAGATTTCCTAATAAAAAACGAAGACCTGAAAGATACCAGGCTTCAGGTTGAACATATCCACAACAAAATCTTAAAAGCAGGTCAAAATTGCTAGAAGTTCTGTTAACATTTGGTTAAACACTTTAAGCTCTAAATGTTAAAATATTACTTTTGACCGCATGAATAAGAAGCTTTTTGTTCTTCTCGTTGCCCTAATGAGTCTATCCTTAATCGGAATTATTTTTGTACAGGGATACTGGATAAAGAGTACGATAGACGACCGGGAGGAACAATTTTCGCATGAGGCAAGACAGGTTTTATTAAACGTTTCTGAAGAGATCCAGAACAGGGAATTCGAGCGTTATTATTTTCAGTTCAAAAACCCTGATAGCAGCAATAGCAGGTTGAATAACCGAACCTTAACCGAGTATTTTTATTCTCACAGGGGTCCGGGAAATGAGACTTATTTCAATTCAGAAAGCATACTGGAGGAAGATTATAAGGTTTCATCCGGCTTTTTGCAATTTGCTGAAGACAGTATCCAGTTCACCAAAATGATCAACAAGCGGGTGAGCGATATTGTAAATAAGAACCAGGTTGATGATCGGGATCTAAGCGCGAGGCAAAGAATTGAACATATTCAGCGAATCTCCAGGATGGAGGAAGTTGAAAAGGATATTCTGCGGTCGGCTATTTCGGAGCTTGTAGGGAAATTACCTATTCACAGGAGAGTATCTGAAGAAGCCATTTCAGAATTACTGGCAAAGGAACTGAAAGAGCGCGAGTTAAAGAGTGGATTTGAATATGCTGTTTACAACAACTCGATCGCTACCAGCCTGCATTCAGAAAATTTTAGCCTGGATCACCCTGCAACCTATGCTGTGCCTTTGTTTATGGATAGTATAGGGATAAGCGGTTACCAGTTGCTGGTGAATTTCACCAATAAGAAAGAAGCTGTATTATCTTCAGTAGTTCTTATGGCAAGTCTTTCGATCATATTTACATTGATCATCGTAATTGCCTATTCCAGTGCCTTATCACAATTGATAAGACAACGGCAGATCTCACAAATTAAGACCGATTTTATTAATAATATGACCCACGAATTCAAGACTCCCATAGCGACCATCAATCTTGCTCTGGACGCGATCAAGAATCCGAAGGTCATGGATGATCAAAGCAAGGTGTCTCGTTACCTGCAAATGATCAAGGACGAGAACCGAAGAATGCACGCGCAGGTCGAGAATGTTTTACGCATCTCAAAACTGGAAAAGAATGAACTCGACCTAAAAAAGGAACGTCATCAACTGCACGATATCATTAATGATGCTGTTGGTCATGTGGAGCTCATAGCCGAAGACAGGGGAGGTTATATTCAAACCCATTTTGGTGCGCTTCGTTCATCAATTCTGGCAAACCTGGACCATTTTACCAATGTGATCGTAAATATCCTGGATAATGCGATCAAATATTCAGAAGGATCACCAAAGATCGATATCTATACCACCAACGTGAAGAACTTCATCTACTGTGAGATCAGGGATCAGGGAGTAGGGATGAGCAAGGTGGTGCAGAAGAAAATATTCGAAAAATTCTATCGCGAACATACTGGCGACATTCACAACGTGAAAGGTCATGGTCTTGGCCTGGCTTATGCCCGGCAGATCATTGAAGACCATCATGGCCAGATAAGTGTGATAAGCGAAAAAGGAAAAGGAAGCACTTTTATAATTAAACTACCACTAATATCTTAAATACATGGAAACTGAAAACAAGAAAATTCTACTAGTAGAGGACGATCCAAACTTTGGAACGGTACTTAAAGATTACCTTGCGATGAACGACTACGAGGTAACTCATGCAAAAAACGGAATGGAAGGTTTTGAAAAGTTCAAGAAAGATGATTTTGATCTTTGCATTCTTGATGTAATGATGCCTTATAAGGATGGGTTCACCCTGGCCAAGGAAATAAGGGATAAAAACGAGGAAATTCCAATCATTTTCCTAACCGCAAAGGCGATGAAGGAAGATGTACTAAAAGGATATAAGGTTGGAGCCGATGATTATCTGAACAAACCTTTCGACTCTGAAGTACTGCTGATGAAGATCAAGGCGATCATGCAGCGTAAAGCTACCGATAGTGTGGCAGACAGCAAGCAGTTCGAGTTCGAGATCGGTGATTTCCACCTGAATTCAAAACTGAGATTCCTTACCTTCAGGGATGAGGAGCCTCAAAAACTTTCTCCGAAGGAGAATGAGTTGTTGAGATTGCTGGCATTGCATGAAAACGACCTGATGCCAAGAGAACTGGCCTTAACCAAAATATGGAGAGACGACAACTACTTCACTTCAAGAAGTATGGACGTCTATATCGCCAAATTGAGGAAATACCTGAAAAAAGACGAAAACGTGGAGATTCTGAATATCCACGGTGAAGGTTTCAGGCTTGTTGTAAAGAACAAGGAAGAGACCGAGGCATAATATCAAATTCAGTTTCCGGGGAAATTCTGCATCACAGCCTGCCTGTGGTGCAGCTTCTTCCTAGATTCCGGTGAAACTGAAACAGCGCTCAGGAACACCTCAAAACTTCCTGAATTTCATATTCTTACATTCCCTTTCTTTTTTAAGATAGGTTTTCTTACAATACTTATCTTTATCATTCAAAAATAAGCAAGGATTTGATAAGTAATTTCCTTTTTAATATATCATTAGGTACCTATAACCTAAGGATTGTTCTATTAAGTGTAATACTTTCTATTGCTTATAATTCCTCTTTTGCTCAAAGGTCTAATATTCTTCCAAGCTATTCTCATTTGAATGAAATCCAACTCGCGGATTTAAACATAGGTTTTTCTGGTATTGACACTTCTGAATTGCCAATAAGTATAGATACCGATTCTGAGAATAACGTATTTGTTTTAACCTTTGGGAACGGTATTCAAAAAAGAAATGAAGCCGGAGGAAATCCTGTTCCATTTATAAATGGTTTAAATAGTCCCGTTGATTTCTATATTGATGATTCTGATTTTTTTTATGTAGCAGATTATTCAGAAGAGGGATCTTGTGGTACTAATGGTAAAATCAAAAAGTATAATTCTGAAGGCGTCAAGGTCAATGAATTCTACACCGGATTTTACCGGCCGTTAGGTGTAGCTGTCGGAAGAAACGGTAACATTTATGTTGCGGAATATAACCCTAGTGGTAGTGGATGTGAAAATACCGAAATGAGTAGGGTTAGTGTTTACAATCAGGACGGGACGAGAATAGATCATAATCCATATGTCATCCGCCCTTACAGAATTGCTGTTAACTCACAAGGTGTGGTTTATGTAAGTCAGGAAGGAGGAGACAATCCTGCTGTCTTAATAATGAACTCCGAATTAGATATTCAGGGAGAACTTCCAGAAGTACAATCTCCGGGAAGTGTAGTTGTTGATGCATTCGATTTCATTCACGTTAATGAATATGCAGGAAGACTGGATTTTAGCAAGTTTGTAAATTTTGATAATATAGGGTTTTCTGAGGCTCAGGACATTGCTCAGGATATTGATAATGGAATAGATGATAATGCTTTTGGGATCCGTATTTATAGACCTGATCAAACCTTCGCATATTTATATAAACAAGAAATTGATTTTCCGGTAGACATTGCTTTTAATTCCTGTGACAAAATGTATGTCAATAATGGTTTTGTAGACGGAGGTAATGTTATTTTCATTGGTTATGTACCTAATACTATAGAATTTGATCTAGAAATTTATCGTAGAACTCCTTCGATGGATGTAACTCCGCCGTTGGCTGTATGTATTTCTGATCCATTGGTTTTTAACATTGGTGTTGATGAGACAATTACCATTCAAGAATCAGATATTGATTCTGGTTCTTTTGACCTGTGTGGTGAAGTTGAATTAAGGTTAGATAAAGTTAATTTTTCTTCCACAGATGAGGGTGATAACCTTGTTACGCTAACCGTGATCGACAATTATGGACAGCAATCAACATGTCAGGCAATTGTAACGATAAATGTAGACGAGGATGTAGATACCGATGATCCTGTAATTAGCTGTCCAGATGATATTAGCCAGGAAACCGATCCTGGTGAATGCGGTGCGATAGTAAACTTCCCCAATGCAACTGCCACCGATAATAGCGGGACTGCAAGCGTCACCAGAACCGACAATACCGGGCTGGATTCCGGAGATCTTTTTCCCGTTGGAACCACTACTATCAGTTTTCGCGCGACCGATGCAGCCGGAAACTTTTCAGATTGCAGTTTTACGATCACGATAGATGATAATGAAGATCCTACCATCAGTTGTCCGGAGAATATTAATCAAACTGTAGCATTCGGAGAAACCAGTAAAATTGTCAACTATACAGTAGGATTTGATGATAACTGTAAAGGATTTTCTGTTCAGCAAACTGCAGGGATAGCTTCGGGTGAGGAATTTCCTGTGGGTGAAACCATCACCAATACCTTCGTGATTACCGATGCTTCAGGAAATACTGAGGACTGTAGTTTTACGGTCACAGTGACTGTGGAGGAAGATACTGAAGCCCCTGTGATTAACTGTCCAGATGATATTTTTCAGGGAACAGATCCCGGGCAATGCAGAGCCATAGTCAATTTTGTGGAGGTTACAGCGACCGATAATAGCGGCAGCGATGTAAGTATTACCAGGATCGATAATACCGAATTCGATAATGGAGATTACTTTCCGGTTGGAACCACAACCCTCAGTTACCGTGCAACCGATGAAGCTGGTAACTCTTCTGAATGTAGTTTTACGATTAGCATTGAAGATAATGAAGCTCCAGTAATCTCAAATTGTATCGACGAGAATCCATCTTTTACGATCCTGGAAGGGGAATCACACATTATAGATGATTACACGACCCAGGTTTTAGTTAGTGATAATTGTGATAATGATCCGCTTATTACTCAGCAGCCTCCACGGGGAACTGAAATAACGAGTGACCAGCAAGTGATTTTAAAGGCAGTTGATGAATCGGGCAATGAATCTGAGCTTTGTAGTTTCACTGTTGAAATAAATGTGGAGGAAGCCTACGAATTCCGTTGTATCGGAGAGCTAACCGTACTCCTGGGAGAGGAGGCTCAAAATTCTTCGGTTACCGAAATACCTACTTCAGAATTTATAACCAGCGATATTTCGAATTTAGACCTGGAATTAAATGTTCAGCAGTTTACCTGTGATGATATTGGTACTTTCGATCTTGAGATCAATGCCAGTCATAAAGAAACCGGGGAGGAATATTCATGTACGGTCCAGGTAAGTGTTGAGGATGTGGGAGCACCGCTAATAATCTGCCCGGCAGAACCAATCAGCTTAGACCTGCCCGAAGATGGTTATTTGGTTCCTGACTTTTTTGAAAACAGGGTAAGCGATAATTGTAATACTATTGAACAACTGGAATTGGTGCAGGACCTGGAGCCCGGAACTATTTTAGACAGTTCTGGAACCTATACGATCAACCTTACTGCAACAGATACTTATGATAATGTAGAAACCTGCGTAGTTACAGTAATACTGGAGGAGAATGACAATACAACTCCCGAAATTACCTGTCCGGATAAACAAACACTGGATGTAGGAGATAATTGCGAGATCCCCCTGCCAGATTATACCGATTTAGTTACTACCAACCCTGACCTGGAAGTTATTCAAACACCTGCTCCAGGAACCATGATCAGTTCAACCCAGCAAATAAACTTCAGCGCAACACTCAATGGTGAAACCGTTTCCTGTGAGTTCGAACTGGAGGTGATCAATCCGGCAAATGATTACAGTATGCTCTGCCCCTTAACCGGGGTGAATATTTACGAAATAGATGCTTCAGAAGATGGAGTAATTGTGAATTTTGATGAACCTACCGTTACCGGTGCTTGTGGTGAAGTTGAAATTGAACAAACTCAGGGCCCGGCTTCGGGTAGCCTTTTTCCGGTAGGCACTCACCTGGTAAGTTTTACGGCTATTGATGAAGCCCGAAGACAGCTGGATTGCAGCTTTGAAATAGTTGTAATCAGGGAGAATCAACTCTCGCTTTCCTGCCCGGGTGAATATGAGATCTTTGCTGATGAGAATTGTCAGTATGTAATTCCCGATTTTTCTGAAATCATCAGTTTTACTCCTGAGGACGCCATAATTGAACAGTCCATTGAACCAGGTGCTACCACGATTACCAATGCCGATCCTTTTATCACCATTAGGGCGACCTACGAAGGTGAAACCGAAAGTTGTGATATCTACCTGCTCTTAGTGGACGAGACTCCTCCCGTGGTGAATTGCCTGGCCGATCGTACGGTGGAAGTAGAAGAAGGGGAAATATATAGCTTACCAGATTTCAGAAACGAACTGGACCGCTCTGATAATTGCGGAATAGCCGAAATCACTCAGCAGCCCATCCCGGGCACCGAACTGGAAGATGATACCATTATTTTTCTGAATATTACCGATGAGGCCGGGAATACGACCCAGTGTGATTTCCTGTTGAGCATCAGGGAGAAAGGAAGCATCGATTTTAGCTGTATTATCGAGGAATACGAACTTTCGCCGAATGAAGATTGTGAATACAGAATGCCCGACTTTAGCACTATCCTTGAATACGGACCGGAGGATGCTGAATTCACCCAGGCTATAAGCCCTGGAACTCTGCTGGAAGAAGACACCGAATTGCAGGTAAGCGTGTCTTATGAAGGGGAGATCAAAACCTGTATTCTGTATGTTTCACTGGTAGATGATAAGGCTCCGGAAGCGGTTTGTGTAGGCCAGCTTGATATCGTGCTTGAGGAAGGTGAAACCCGAATCATCACCGCCGAGATGATCGATAATGGCTCATTCGATACTTGCGGGGAAGTAAGCCTGAGTATAGATCAAAGCGAATTCACTTCAGAAGATGAAGGAGATAACACGGTAATTCTTACAGTGACCGATGAAGCAGGGAATACAGCCACCTGCGAGAGCCTGGTAAGAGTCATTATTTCTGATTCAAATGTAAATAATCCGCCCGTGGGCATAGAGGATATTTATACTACAACCGTCAATACCCAACTCAATATTTCAGCAACCGATGGCGTCCTGGCTAATGATTACGATCTGGATGATGACGAACTCAGTGTACGACTGGATACCGATGTACAAAACGGAAATCTTCAATTAAATGAAGATGGCTCCTTTATCTATACTCCCGATCAGGATTTCATAGGTCAGGATTATTTTACTTATATCGCCAGTGATGGAGAATTAGATTCCAATATCATGTTCGTTTCGCTTTACGTGATAGATGATTCCGGCGATTTTAGCTGTGCAGACCAGGTTGTGCTCAACCTGGGTCCTGATGGAGCAGCCAGCCTTGATATATCAAACCTGTATTCCGGGGATAGCGACGGTCTTGAATTCAGCATTAGCAGGCAGGATTTTGGCTGTGAAGATATTGGGGATAATATAGTTAGCTTAACTTATACCGGCAGGCTGGAAGGCAGTTGCGACATCACTGTGAAAGTGATAGATGATGAACCTCCGGTCTTAAACCTTCAGGATATCAGTATCGACCTGAATCTGGAAGGGGTTGCGACCATCAATTTCCAGGATATAAATGATGGCTCTTTTGATGCCTGCGATCCCAATGTGGTATATATCCTGAGCAAAAATGTGTTCACCTGTAAGGAGGTTGGCGAGAACCTGGTGCGGGTAACTGCGGAAGATGCTTCAGGCAATGTATCCACCGCCATGGTGAGAGTCACGGTTTTTGTTGAGGAAGGGATCTGTTCGGAAGCCGAAGGTTCAGAATATATTTTCATTTATCCCAACCCGAATTCGGGTGAGTTCCAGGTAGCCACACCGGGGGATATCACAATCAGCCGGATTGAGATTTTTGATCATCGCGGGCGTTTTGTCACGGCGAGGAATTTCACCGAAAATGATACGGAATATAATATGCAGGTTGAAGGCTTACAGGAAGCGATCTATATCCTGAAGCTGGATACCAATGAAGGGGAAGTGGTAAAGCGAATGATCTTTAAGCACTAATTTGCTGTTCCAGGTATTCGAGAATTACAGCCCGGTCTGTGTTGAATTCAAACCATTTGATCCTGTCGTCTTTCCTGGACCAGGTAAGTTGCCTTTTAGCGAATCTACGGGTGTTTTTTTTGATCTCTGAAATGGCTGTTTCCAGGTCTATTTCACCATCAAGGTACTGGAACAGTTCCTTATAACCAACCGTGTTCAGGGCATTCAGATTTCGGTTTGGGTAAAGTTTCCGTGCTTCGTCAAGCAGGCCTTCTTGCATCATTAAATCCACCCGTTGATTGATTCGGTCATAGATCACTTCCCTGTCTGCCTTTAAACCAATGTGAATGGTTTTAAAATTTCGCCTGGGTTTGTCTCTTTTCAAAAATGAGGTAAAGGTTTGCCCGGTCCCTATACAGATCTCCAAAGCCCGAACCAGTCTATGCGGATTCTGAACATCGGCCTGTTTATAATATTCAGGATCAAGGGCGAAGAGTCGCTGCTGAAGCCAGTCTATCCCATCTTCCTCAAGATGTTTGTTCAAATTTTCCCTGATCTCAGGGTCTACCTTCGGAAAATCATCAAGGCCGTCGGTAACCGCTTTGGTGTACAGTCCGCTACCACCCACCATAACGGCGATATTTGAACTATT
Organism: Christiangramia oceanisediminis; assembly: GCF_022570735.2. GTDB lineage: Bacteria > Bacteroidota > Bacteroidia > Flavobacteriales > Flavobacteriaceae > Christiangramia > Christiangramia oceanisediminis. Next base: position 48,031 of record NZ_JANCNS010000002.1, read on the forward strand.
ATAAAGCTCTTCCAGCTTATTGATCGCATCTTTTTCAAAATCTCCCACCGTGTAATTTTCCCTTACCGAAATATGCTGAATAAAATGGTGAGTAACGGCGGCCAGTTCTTCTTTATCTGGAACTGCAGTACCTATGCTCATTTCTTTATAGAACTGTCGGGAATCGACTGAAAGGATCTCGGTATTGAAATATTTCGCCACTTCAATAGCAAGTGAGGTTTTTCCAATAGCTGTAGGTCCTATGATATTGACCAGAAAATTATTCATTTAGTTTATTCCCGCAATTATGGCAGTATTCAGCATCATTCAGATGCTCTTTTTCATTACAATAAGGACAAACCTGAGTATTATTAAGGGCTTTTTCCGAAGTTTTGCTGAATTCAGCACTAACGATGCCGGTAGGTACCGCTATAATCCCATAACCAGTGATCATAATAACAGAGGCAATGAGCCTTCCCAGCGGTGTGACGGGAGCAATATCTCCAAACCCAACAGTGGTAAGGGTTACGATACACCAGTAGATGCTTAAGGGAATATTATCAAAACCTGAACCGGGACCTTCTATTAAATGCATCAGGGTTCCGGCTATGATGCAAATTATAAGTACAGCAAAAAGGAAGACCAGGATTTTAGCCTGACTTTTACGCAATGCCAGCATAAGTTTGCGTGATTCTCCTAGATATCTGGTGATCTTGAGCACCCGGAAGATACGTAGCAGTCTTAATGCCCGGATAGCAAATAACAGGTTGGCACCTCCAAAAATAAATCCTATATAACTGGGTAGGGTAGACAAAAGATCAACGATCCCATAGAAACTGAAAATATATCGCTTGGGTTTGTTGATCGCGATGATCCTGAGTATATATTCGATGGTAAAGATCGCTGTGATGATCCATTCCGCGATATAGAATTGCCATGCATATTTCATAAGCAATTCGCTAACGCTCTCCATCATCACTAATGCAACACTAATGATGATAACGACCAGGATGGCAATATCAAAGAATCTACCTGCGGGAGTATCGGCCTCATAGATCACTTCATGAAGCTTGAATTTCCACCGGGGCATACTTTTCTTTTCTTCTTCTCTCAAAGTAAAGACAGGTTTACCTTCAAATTTAACTAATTTTCTTTAGTACAATGAGCGACTGTGTTTGTACCTGCATAATTTCATCAAAAAATTGCTTAAGGCCATCGTACATGACCGAGGGGTACATAGCCGACTTAAAGCTTAATCTACAAACTACGCTTAAAGTGTGATCATCTAACTGTTGGGTAGAGAACATCAGGGTTCCTCCATTTCCGGGCATTGTGATCGCTTTCTTTTCCGGGAATTCTTCTATCGAATAGTTTTCAGGAATTTCCAGAAAAACGGTATAGCTATAAAGATCTTTGTAGCCAAAATCTACAGGGTAATGTCTTTCATCCAGTTTAAACGGATTCCCGTCAAAGAATTTAAAACTGAAAGGATTCAGGTAGATCCTGTCTTCGATTTTCTGACTTTTATTTTCCAGTCCGTATGTGATAAAAAGGTTTTCTTCAGGAGCCTCTTCGTTTTCGAAAATAGTTTCGATCGCCCTGGTGTGATCATTGGGTTTGGAGACGATATTGAATATTTCTTCTTCACTGGCTTCCTTCATATGATCCCTAAAGTTAAGGGCATGATATCCGGTCATGATCTGCCGGGATTGACCTAAGGCTGTTCCGTCTGGCTGGACTTTTAAGGAATCGATAAAAGTGATCTGCGAATAATCCTGCGGCACGATTTCCAGCCAGGAGCTGCCTTTTTCAAAATCCATTTTTCGCGCGTATTGATTCAGTGCCCTGAAGGGGAGACGACCAAAATCTAGATTCTTTTCAGTAGCGTCTAATAGAAATTCCTTTTTATCCAGAACAAGCTGGATAAAGAAATAGTTGAAATCGCTTAATACAGGATGGACTTTCCCGGCGAATCCATTATTTCTGGTAGAAGCAAGTACCGGGTAGACCTTAAAGCCTTCAGTAACATATAGGTTGTGGAGGAGGGTGTTAACGGCCAGAACATTTCCAGATTGATCTTCCAGGATGTCTTTTAGGTTCATATCGGCATGGATGCGATATTCGCCATTCCAGCTGTAATTCTTCTGAACGAACTGATAGATCTTCGTGGCCTTCTCAAGATTGTTAGGCATAGAAATGATCTCCCCTGGAAGCAGGTCTTCCACCAGCCTGGTCTTTCCCAGTTGTTTTCCAATATCACTGACTTTTTCAATTTCCTTGTCCACATCGGCCCAGGACCTGGTGAACTTTCTTTCATACCCATCCAGCCTGGTGATCTGTATTAGTTCAAATTCGACACGGCTTTTAAAATTGCGTTCTGAGGTAAGGTATTCTTCCACCTTGAAAGCAGGAATGTTCTCCATGTCGTAAACCGTTTCCCCACAGCCCGCAGGCTCAGACCTGGAACTAAAGCTAATGCACCGTTCAATGATCCGGCTGTTCACACTTTTCAGGTCAAGTTCCCCGCGCTTGGTGACATAATATTCATAGTTTCCGGGGATCTTGGCTGTGAATTTTGAATAGATCTTTGGGATATAGTCCTGGAAATGCCAGGTATGAAAATCGAAAATAAAAGGAGATACCAATTCATAGCTATATACCAGGACCGATCCCGGTTGGGCATTCGGAAAGGTGAATTTCAAAATATCGTAGGTCTCAAATTCCTCCCTGTAGACTTTTTCCGGATTGAGCCTGTACTGAGTTTTGACCCCGTTAATATAGTTATAGGTATAGGCCTTTAGATTGATAATTTTTTCTGAAGAAGTTTTGCCTTTACTAACTGGGATCTCTACGGTCGCATGTTCCAGGCCCTCCTTATTCAGGATCTTTAACTTGGCGGTGTAATTAGTGACAAGGTCGTAATCATGTTTGGGTTGAAATTCGCTAAAGCCTTCTTCATAGATGTAGAGCGCATTGGCCGTTGTATCCTTTGCGTAGGTGGTTGCACTCATATCAAAAATTGAAACTGTGGCATTGGCAGAATTATAATTCTGTGATTGGCTGGTGAGCACGGCAAGAAGTAAGGCGATGCTCAGGAAGAATTTACTCATGGATGCTTAGTTGGATGATTTTAAATTGGTGCTTCTTTCTCAGGAAGCTTTGAATAATATGCTGGGCATCCCGGTTATTATCCATAGGATTGATAATAGATCGAATGATGTCCATATTGTTGATCTGGTGATTCAGGTTAAAATAACCAACTCCTTTAAAGACCCCGTCTTCGATTAAAAGGGCGCTTTTCTCATCCACTTCACGGCCCTTTCCAACCAGCAACATATTTTGATTTTCGTAGGAGTATTTATTGATCAGGAGGTTTACTCGTTCATTATATTCTTCAGGTGATTCTTCTTCCACACAGGCTCCATGGCAGCTTTTAATAGTATAACCAAAACAATTCCCACTTCCGTTATGCAGGCCGGCAAGCCTTTCACATAACTGGTATTCTTCCACCCATTTGGCGAGTGCGTTTTTTGCAGATCTTAAACTTCCGAAGGTGGTGATATTCCCTTTTTTCTGGCTGGCCCTTGAAACTTTAAGGTTGAGATATCCATTTTCATCCTTGAATTGATATAGCGCATGGCTGAAAACATCTCGTTTCAAAGCGCGGTTGTAGCGGGGCTTGATGGTTTTGATCTCCTGGTTCTCCTTGAGCAGGGCGATCAATTCGTTCCCGGTAAGCTCGTAGGAAACCGAAGCCACCTTGCGCTGCATTTCCCTGGATTTCGAATTCTCATTGGTGAAATGCTGATTCACCCTCTTTTTAATATTCCTGGATTTACCTACATAGATGATCTCACCATTTTCATCATGGAAGTAGTATACCCCGGTCTCGGCTGGTAGTTCTTCGAGTAAGTAAACCAGTTTAGTGTCCAGGGAGCGTTTAGGTTCTTTTCGAATATGTTCTTTAAGGATATCCTTTTCCACATCCTTGTTCAGTAACATTTTAAAAAGCTTGATCGTCGCCTGCGCATCACCAGCGGCCCGATGCCTTTCACTAAGCGGGATTCCCAGCGATTTCACGAGTTTCCCCAGGCTGTAAGAAGGCATACCAGGGATCAGTTTTTTGGATAGCTCTACGGTACAAAGGCTTTTTCGTTCAAATTCATAACCCAGCCTGCGAAATTCGGTTCGAAGGATGCGATAATCAAATTTAGCATTATGAGCCACAAGAATGCAGTCTTCGGTGATCTCGACGATGCGTTTGGCCACCTCGTAGAATTTAGGCGCATTGCGCAGCATATCATTATTGATCCCGGTAAGATTCACTACGAAAGGCTGAATGGCCTTTTCGGGATTCAACAGACTAATGAACTGGTCTACGACCTTGTGACCATCGAACCTGTAAATGGCAATTTCGGTGATTCCCTCTTCATTATACTTTCCGCCAGTTGTCTCTATGTCTAATATCGCGTACAAATACTTCTGCTTCGTTAATTTTAATTCCGGGCTCCAAAGATACTACTTCCAATTCTAACCATGCTGGAACCACAGTCTACAGCAACCTGATAATCACCGCTCATACCCATGGAAAGTTCTTCCAGCGCCGGAAATTCCTGTCTAAAATCATCAAAAACCGATTTAAGATGCTGAAATTCTCTTTTTACCTGCTCCATATCGTCGGTAAAGGTCGCCATTCCCATAAGCCCGATGATCTTCACATTATTCATTTTGGAATAGGCTTCAGAAGTAAGGATTTCCCGGGCCTCTTCCCTTGAAATTCCAAATTTGGAATCCTCCTCGGCAATCTTGATCTGTAAAAGGCAGTTGATCGTTCGTTCGTTCTGTTTTGCCCTTTTATTGATCTCTTTAAGCAATTTTAAACTATCCACAGCATGGATAAGGGAAACGAATGGAGCCATGTATTTTACCTTGTTCCGCTGAACATGGCCCACCATATGCCATTCGATATCTTTAGGGAGTTGTTCCCATTTATCGGTCATTTCCTGGATCTTGTTCTCCCCGAATATCCGCTGGCCAGCCCGGTAGGCTTCCAGCAGGTCTTCATTGGGTTTGGTCTTGGAAATGGCCACGAGCTTCACATGTTCAGGAAGTTCGCTTCTGTATTTTTTTATATTTTCTGAAATGTTCATCCTTTGTGTCTTTTTAGATTAAGGATAATTCCTGGTAGGGCAGGAGAGTGCAGCCTAAAATTCATAGATCGTAAGACCGCTTCTTAATTTTGGTTCAATATAAGTACTTTTTGGCGGCATCGTTAAATTTTCATCGGCAATTTGTTTGATCTCTTCGATGCTGGCCGGCAACATTCCGAAGCCCACGGCGAATTCACCGCTGTCCACACGGGTTTTCAGCTCGATTAGATCATTGCGGCCATGAATATATTCGATTCGTTTATCATACCTCAGGTCTTCAATGCCTAAAATAGGTTTCAGGATCTTTTCGAACAAAATAAAGGAATCCAATTCGCTAAGGGAATCGGTGAACTCGTAATTGGTCTTCCGCAGATATAAGGAATAGAACTCCCCATCCAGGTACATATTGAAATGATGCTTTTTGGAAGGCTTGTATATTTCATACCCCCGATTTTCGATGCGGAACCATTCATCCAGCAGGATCAGGAACTCTTCCTTGGTATGTCCGTTGAGGTCGCGAATAAGCCTGCTAAACTCATAGATACGAAGGTTGCTTTCTGAAATCAGGTAGCTCATAAAGAAATTATAACTTTCTTCTCCGGTATGATTGGGGTTGTTTTCCCTGCTTTCCTTAGCCAGCAAATAGGATGATGCACTGCGATGATGGCCGTCTGCGATATAGATCTTTTCCTGCTTTTCGAATTCGCTGCGGATCTTTGAAACATGTTCGGGATCATCAATAAGCCAGAGCCTGTGCAGTTCCTTGTTATTGGTCGCGAATTCGTATTCGGGTCGCATCTTCATTTTTTCGGCAAGCAATTCATTGATCACTGAATTATCTGGATAGGTAAGCAATACCGGTTCAGTATTGAAACCAACCACCTTCAAATATTCCTTGAACAATTCTTCGCGGTGGGCTATGGTATCTTCATGCCTGCATATCACATCTTTTTCATAATCGTCAATGCTGGCAGCGGCAATGATTCCGCAGCAGGAACCTTCCCGGCTGTGAATTTCATAGATGTAATAACTGGCATTTTCATCTTTCTGGAATACCCCTTCTTCCCGAAATTCCAGGTAGCGATTGCGAACCATTCCAAAGCGCTTTTCACCTCCAATTTCATGCTGAAACTTATAGCCTGGATTGATGATATGCAAGAATGAATACGGATTATAATCGAGCTGGGCCCTTAATTCGTTCTCGCTGTAATCTTCATAAGGGCGGGATGCAACCAGCCCCGCAAAAGCCGGGGCCGGTCTAACCGCCTTGAATGGAAGTATCTTTGTCAAATTTTGATCATGCTTTTTAAGAGATTTTTCCTTCTTTTAATTTCAGTCTTAAAACTTCAGGGAAAAAACCTCACTAATCAGTACTCAATACTAACTACCGAACTGAGAAGAAACTTTTTCTGCTTTCTTAGATTCTGAATAATCATAGAATCCTTCACCCGATTTCACTCCGGTCTTACCGGCTCTCACCATATTGGTTAGCAACGGGCAGGGAGCATATTTTGGATTTTTAAATCCGTCGTACATCACTTCAAGGATCGAGTGGCAAACATCCAGCCCTATAAAATCGGCTAGTTGCAGCGGCCCCATAGGATGAGCCATTCCCAGTTTCATCACTGTATCGATCTCGTAAACCCCGGCCACACCATTATATAGTGTCTCGATTGCCTCGTTGATCATCGGCATCAGGATCCTGTTGGCCACAAAACCGGGATAATCATTTACTTCTACCGGCACCTTTTTAAGGTCCATGGAAAGTTTCATGATCTTGTTGGTAACCTCATCGCTGGTATTATAACCACGAATGATCTCCACCAGTTTCATAATTGGCACCGGGTTCATAAAATGCATTCCGATCACGCGCTCAGGATTTGAAACCGCCGCAGCGATCTGGGTGATCGAGATGGAAGATGTATTCGTTGCCAGGATGGTATCTTTTGAAGTGTTCTGGTCCAGGTGTCTGAAAATCTTCAGTTTCAGGTCGGTGTTTTCGGTAGCAGCCTCCACCACAAGATCTACCTTCTTAACTCCATTTGAAATTTCGGTATGGGTGGTGATATTCTCAAGGGTCGCTTTTTTATCCTGCTCGCTGATCTTTTCCTTGGCGATCATGCGGTCCAGGTTGTTGGAAATGGTATCCATTCCTTTTTTAAGGCTATCTTCTGAAATATCGATCAATTCTACCTTATAACCGCTTTGGGCGAAAGTATGGGCGATCCCGTTACCCATGGTTCCTGCACCTATTACTGCTATATTTTTCATTTAGTTAGTTTTTTTAACAACCTGTGAGGTCTCGAAGACCTCACAGGTTTGATACTATTATACATTAAAATTTTCGATGACCAGGTTGGCAACCCTCAGGGCTTCTGCAGCCTGTTCCATGGTCACTACTGGTTCCTTATCGTTCCTGATCGCATCTGCAAAACTTTCCAGTTCCTGCAGGATGGCGTTATTTGGAGAAACTTCCGGGTTATCAAAATAGATCTGTTTCCTGATACCTTCCGCATTTTGAAGGATCATAGCAAAATCATCAGGATTTTCCGGAGCATCTTTCATTTTTACGACTTCACATTTCTTTTCGAGGAAATCAACAGAAATATAGGCATCTCGCTGGAAGAAACGCGATTTACGCATATTCTTCATCGAGATACGGCTGGCTGTAAGGTTTGCCACACAGCCATTTTCGAATTCGATACGGGCATTGGCGATATCGGGTGTTTCACTAATTACCGAAACGCCACTGGCGTTGATCTTCTTTACTTTAGATTGTACCACGCTTAACACCGCGTCGATATCATGGATCATCAGGTCCAGCACAACCGGCACATCCGTACCACGAGGATTGAATTCGGCGAGACGGTGCGCCTCGATGAACATAGGATTTTCGATTCGATTTGAAACTGCCTGGAAAGCAGGGTTAAAACGTTCTACATGGCCAACCTGGCCTTTTACCCGGTGTTTACTGGCCAGTTCAATAAGTTCTGTAGCTTCCTTGTAAGTATTGGTGATTGGTTTTTCGATAAACAGGTGTTTCCCTGCAGTGATCACCTTTTTGGCTACTTCAAAATGCGAGAGGGTAGGAGTGACCACATCTATCATGTCACATTCGGCAATGAGTTCATCCAGGTTTTCGAACATTTTATATCCGAATTTGGAGGCGACTATCTCGGCATTTTCGATGTTGGCATCATAGAAACCAACCAGCTCATATTCTTCAGATTGTTGTAAAAGTTTCAGATGAATCTTTCCGAGGTGGCCTGCACCCAGAACTCCAGCTTTCAGCATATTTTTGCATTTTTCACAAAAATAGCATTTTGATATTAAATACTTTATAAATCCCGCAGGAATCCGGGGCTGATTTAACTGGCATAAATCAGCTGCTTTCGTTAATTTTATAACCTGAAAAAAGCCTAACCGAGTTGAAAGATACCTACAGACATCAGGGAAAAAGACAGCAATTGGTAAAGACCGTTAAAAAAAAGGGGATTACCGATGAAAAAGTGCTGGCTGCCATCGGGAAGATTCCCCGACACCTATTCATGGACAGCAGTTTTGAAGATCATGCCTACCAGGATAAGGCCTTTCCCATTGCTGCAGACCAGACCATATCTCAACCATACACGGTAGCTTTTCAAACCGAACTGCTCGAAGTCAAAAAAGGTGATAAAGTGCTGGAGATCGGTACCGGAAGCGGATACCAGACCGCGGTACTTTGCGAGCTTGGGGCAAAAGTGTACAGTATCGAAAGGCAGCGGGAACTTTATAAAAAAACCAAGCTGTTCCTTTCCAAATTAGGTTACAGGCCTAAACATTTGAGCTTTGGTGATGGTTATAAGGGCTTGCCAGAATATGCTCCCTTCGAAAAAATAATTGTCACAGCTGGAGCTCCAGAAGTACCTAAGGACCTGCTGGGTCAATTAAAGGTAGGTGGGCGCCTGGTAATTCCGGTAGGAAGCAATGTACAAACCATGACCCTTTTCATTCGTAAGTCGGCTAAAGAGTTCGATAAAAAGGAATTTGGAGCCTTCAGGTTTGTGCCACTGCTTGAGGACAAAAACTAAGAATTGATAATTTTTGTTTAAAGTTTTAAAGTTGAAAGTGCAGTGGATTCAAAATTCCAGGTTCAGGATTCAAGATTCCAGGTTCAGGATTCAAAATTTCTCCTTCTTTTATGGGTCATCTCGAAGAAGCGAAGCAACTGAGAGATCTGGTAATGAAGTTCGAAAGTATTAAGGTTGGAAAGTTTAAAGTGCTTTAAATTCATAATTCCAGGTTCAAGATTCAAAATTTCTCCTCTTTACGGGGCATTTCCAAGTAGCGAAGCGACGGAGAGATCTGGTTTGTAATTGCTAAAGTTTTGAAGTTGGAAAGTTGAAAGTGCAGTGCATTCAAAATTCCAGGTTCAGGATTCAAAATTTCTGCTTTTTTTTTATGGGCATTTCTAAGCAGCGAAGCGACTGAGAGATCTGGTAATGAAGTTCGAAAGTTTTAAAGTTGGAAAGTTGAAAGTGCAGTGAATTCAAAATTCCAGGTTTAAGATTCAAGATTTCTCCTCTTTTTTGGGTCATCTCGAAGAAGCGAAGCGACGGAGAGATCTGGTAAGTAAGTGCTACAGTTTTAAGGTTGGAAAGTTGAAAGTGCAGTGGATTCAAAATTCCAGGTTCAAGATTCAAGATTTCTCCTCCATTCATTACTTAATTGTTTTATTACCCCCTTTTTTCATTATCTCATTATCTCATTATCTCATTTTCTCATTATCTCATTTTCTCATTAACTCATTAACTCATTCTCTCATTCTCAAATCTCACATCTCAATTCTCAATACTCAATACTAACTATTTCCAACAAAAAAAGCCCCGTCTTGACAACGAGGCTTTAATTTTATAAAATACCAGATCTATTTTTTGGAAGCGGCGGTAGCATCGGTTTTATCCACTACTAATCTTGCATCACGGTTGGCGATCTCCCAGGCAGTAAGGAATACAAGCCTTGCTCTTTTGGCAAGCAGGTCATATTCGATCTTTTCAGGGGTATCGGTGTGTTTGTGATAATCGGCGTGAGTTCCGTTGAAATAGAAAATGATCGGGATATTGTTCTTGGCGAAGTTGTAATGGTCACTTCTATAGTAGAAACGATTTGGATCGTTCTCATCATTGTATGTATAGTCAAGATCCAGATTGATATACTTCTCGTTCACGTTTTCGCTAAGCTCATGTAGATCTGTACTTAACTTATCGCTTCCAATCAGGTATACATAGTTATCGTTGCCTTCATGTGCAGGGTCTATTCTACCTATCATATCGATATTCAGGTTTGCAACCGTATTTTCAAGCGGGAATATAGGCTCGTCTGTATAAAACTTAGAACCAACCAGTCCTTTTTCCTCACCGGTTACGTTCAGGAATAATATGGATCTCTTAGGAGTATATCCATCTTTGCTGGCCTGAACAAAGGCTTCAGCGATCTCAAGGATACTCACTGTTCCAGAACCGTCATCATCAGCCCCATTATAAATCCTTCCCTGGTCATCAATACCAACGTGATCATAGTGAGAAGAAATGACCAGCACCTCTTCTGGTTTTTCTGAGCCCTTTAAAAAGGCTACTACGTTCTCTGTAGATTTTACATTTCCTCTTTTGAAATAGCTGGTAGGCACCTCCTGGTAATAGTCATCACCTCCAAGCGGGGAAGGCAGGTTTAGAGCCTTATATTCCTTTTTCAGGTATTCAGCAGCTTTTTTCTGACCCGGTTCGCCGGTTTCGCGGCCTTCGAACTCATCGCTAGCGAAGATATACAGGTGTTCTTTTAATTCAGCAGAGGTAATGGTGTTAGCGTATTCCATAGGATTCGCATTCTCCACCTTTTTGTTCTGTGCCCCACAGGCTGTAAGCAGTGCCGGGATGGCCAGTATCAATAATCTTTTCATCTTCAGATTTAATTTTTTAATAATTGCCGCCAATATAGCGGTTTTTGGGTTAAAGTTTGGATTAAGGTCTCATAATAATAGACAGGAAAGAAGCAAAATGGTTTAAAACTGAATGGAATGAATTTATCCCTCCACCCAGAATCTTTTACCGTGCAAAGATCATAAGACCTTTCTATTGATCAAGAGCATTGGCTATGGCTTCCTGTACCAGTGGTTCCATTACCGAATACGCCTTTGCGTTGGGATGCACTCCGTCTTCAGAATATTCCTTTTTCATGCCTTTTTGAGCGTTGCTAAGGTTGCTAAAATAATCCAGGTAAACATATCCATGTTCCCTGGCATATTTTTCCATCCATGTATTGAGTTCCTGGATCCTGGAAACCGGTTCAAGCCCTGGTCGCCAGGGATAATCGTAAACCGGCAGCACCGAGGAAAGAACAACCCTGATGTCGTTCTGGTCTGCAAGTGTGGCCATGGCCTTTATGTTATCGCTGATCATTTTTACCGAAGCATAACCTGTATTCGCGGCAAGGTCGTTTGTCCCGGCCAGGATCACCACTACTTCAGGTTTAAGGTCGAGCACATCTGGAGTGAACCTAATGAGCATTTGCGGACTGGTTTGCCCGCTGATTCCTCTTCCCACGTAATTATTATTGCTGAAAAATTCCGGATGCATGTTTACCCAGCCTTCGGTGATGGAGTTTCCCATAAAGACAACTTTAGGCCAGGTTTTATTCTGAATGATCTGCTGGTTCTCTTCGTGGTAGCGTTTTAGTTCGGGCCAGTCCTGCTCCATTAGTTCTTTATAATTTTGATTTTGCGCATTTAAAGAAATAAAAACAAATAGAAAGATAAGGCTGAATATAGATTTTTTCATGGAGAACAATTTTGGGATTAATTTACAAAAAGGAACTGGCCGGAAAATAAAATATTGGGAATTAGAAGGTTGAGAGAAGTCTGGAAATTGGCCAAAAAAAGTTTAGGATTTAGTTGTGGATAATTAAAAAAGCGTGTTATATTTGCACCCGCATTCAGCAAATAGCTGATCTGGGAGGAATGGCAGAGTGGTCGAATGCGGCAGTCTTGAAAACTGTTGAGGGTCACACCTCCGGGGGTTCGAATCCCTCTTCCTCCGCAAGGAAAACCCGCAATGAAAATTGCGGGTTTTTTGTTTTTAGCCAGGCGCAAAGCTGGCTTTGCTGCCTGAGCAAAAACAAAAAAGCACTGCCTTTGAGCAGTGCGGTTTTTCTTGCTGGATTCTCCACCCAGGATCAACGCAGTTAATCCCATTTTGTGAAATACAGATCCAGGTCACGTAGCGCCCTGAAGCATTTAATTTAAGTACTGGATACCCTCTTCGGATCAACGCAGTTAATCCTTAGAACGAAGCCTGGGTTTTTCTTGCAGGATTCTCCACTTGGGATCAACCCGGTTAATCCCTTCTGGCTTTGCTGCCTGAGCAAAAACAAAAAAGCACTGCCTTTGAGCAGTGCGGTTTTTCTTGCTGGATTCCCCACCCAGAATCAATGCAGTTAATCCTTTTCTAAGCCCAGCGCCCTTAAGTCTTTAATTTAAGTATTGGATACCCTCTTCGGATCAACGCAGTTAATCCTAAGAACGTAGCCTGGATTTTTCTTGCTGGATTCCCCACCCAGGATCAATGCAGTTAATCCTTTTTTCTTTGCTGCCTGAGTAAAAACAAAATAGGATCGAAGAGGTAAGTTTGGTGTTTCATATAAGAATCTACTTTTTTTATCAACGTGGTTAATCCATATAGCCTTAGGATTAACCGGATTTTTAATTTATCCCCAAATATTTTAGATAAATAAAAAAACTTCCGCCCGGACGTATCCCGGCAGGAGTTTTTTTTGTTGCAACGCGCATTTCTTTATAAAATCTTATTCAGTTCTTGCATGCATTTTTGAATAAGCTTCTTTAGCTTTTTATAAGTACATAAATATACAATATGTTTAATGTTTTTAATTAAACAATAAACATAATTATAAATTATTTAACTGTTAGATCGAGCTCCAAAAGAATTTTGGATAGGCTAATTATAAAAGTTCAATTAGGAATGAACAGGCAGGCTAGATGTTAATCGATGAAAAAAATCAGAGAAGTGACCGCTATACTTGTTCCTTGTATTCAAATACGACCCTACTCATAAGATGAACTTCAGGAAACGCCCCAATTTTGGTCTAGCTGTCACTAGCTCTAATTTTCAGGTAAAGCTAATTCTTAAGTTTTAAGCAAAGCACTGCGTTTAGTAAACGTATGGATTTTTAAAGTTATCGTTATATATGAAGTTTCAGTAGCGCCGTTGTACCTTTATTTTTTGAGGTCTTTACCTGTAAAGCTTCCGTAACATGATACCCCAGGAGGGAAAGACGTTCTTTTACCAGGCTAATTCCTTTAGACTGGTGAACTGAATTCGAGACACCCGGGGAATAGCCAACTCCATTATCTTCAATTTTACATAGCAGGATATTTCCAGGTAGTAGTTTGAATGAAATTTCTAAAGTGGGTTCTTGAACACTGGCCGGGAACGCGTGTACAAATACATTCTCCACGAAGGTTTGCAACAACATGGTTGGAATTTCAATATCATAAGGATCTATAGCCGGGTCGATTTCTATTGCGACCTTTACCGAATTATCAAAACGCGTATTTTCAAGCCTGATGTAAGACCTAAGGTATTCGATCTCTTCGATTAGCAGAATTTTTGGCTGAGTACAATGATCCAGGTTCAGCCTGATCAATTTAGCAAAATCGCCCAGGAAAACCGTTGCGTTGTCTATATCACTGTCCAGGATATAATTTTGAATGGAATTCATCGCATTGAAAATGAAATGCGGATTCATTTGTGCCAGTAAGGCCTCCATCTTGGTTTCTTCAACCCGTTGTTGGATCAGTCTTTTCTGCTCCTCAAACTGCCTGTGCTGATTGATCTGGTACCTGTAAACGCCCAAAACTATCAACAGCAAACTGCTAAATACCAGTAACCCAAACCACCAGGTGCGCCAGAAGGGTGGTAATATGGATAGCTCTGCCAGGGTTTGTGTATGATTTAAACCGGTGCTCGAATCCAGCACATTTACAGATACCTCGTACTTCCTGGGTGGCAGGAAAGGTAAAAATATATCCGGTTTGGAAGAGGGAAGACTCCATTCATCCTTTGGGTTAAGGCGATACTGGTAACTTAACTTTTTAGGATAGGGGTGAGCATTGGTGCTGAACTTCAGCAATAACGTATTCTCATCATGCTGTAATTCGATCCTCTTATTATCGGCAATATTTTTTACTGGAAAATGACCGTTATTAACATAAACCTCCTTAATATCCAGGTTATGTATCAGGGGTTCTGTATCGGTGACCCGGCTAAGGTCTATTTGATAAAAGCCACCCCTGCTTCCTATGGAAAGTATATTTTCATTTAGTTCTGCACCCAGGAATGGTTGTTCCAGTCCCTGCTCTTCATTCAGAAAAATAAAACTGCCGTCCTTATAAAGGTTAAGACCTTTTTCGGTTCCAATAAGCAGACTCCCATTATGCGATTTGAGGAATGAAATACTGTTTCCTTCAATGCTGGCTCTTGGAATTTTTTTCAGGATTCGGAATTCTTCCTCGTCATTTACGATAAAAACATCGCCAAACTCGTTCGACATGGCCAGGTTTTCATTCAGTTGAGTGATATGTCTTAATTTCTTTTCCTGCCAGGTGCCGTCTTCAAGGTAAGATCTGAAAGCGCCATTCTCCCATTTATATAGCCCGGAAAAGACCGAAACCAAATAGGTTTTCCCCGCTTTTTTCAAACTATTGACCACCATGGTAGGCGTTAAGGGATCTTCCTGCCTGAAGTGAGTATATTCAAAATCCTCCAGGTCGCTGTAGATTCGCACTCCTCCATAGGGGTGGGTTTCAATAAGCTCTCCGCCTTCAGAGAAATTGATCTCTTCAGAATGCAACGGAATATAGCGCTGAAGTTTTCCGGAAGCTTTAATAGCAAAAATCCCAATATTGGTATTCACCCAGAAACTGCCTTCAGAAGCTTTGATATCATAAAAGCTGATCTCTGCAGGCGGGGTGGAATAATCCAGTTCGTAAAAAGAGTCTTCATATTTGGGCAGGGGGATTTCGGTATTTGCAACATAGGCCTTTTGCCAGTCTTTTAATTGATCAAGAGAAATGAACTTTTCGCCCAGCCTGCTTTTTAAAAAAATACCATCATCAAGTAATACTGCTGCATTTTTTCCCCGGAAGCTGAATCCATATACATCACGGCCAGGAATGCTATGAAATTCTACCTGAGGATCGAGTTGCACCTCGAACAAGCCTGCATCCATGCTTCCTGCATATAATTTTCCGAAGTTTTTATCATAAGCCAGTGAAATGATCTTTTTGCTGGGAATATTGAAGTCGCCAGCCCTTGAGATCATTTGGTTGTCCTTGATCTCGAAGATTCCACCGTTAGTGTCATAGATACCCCAGGCAGCTGCATAGATCTTATTATTGGCGGTCTTTACATGATCCCAGATGATAGAAGAGCCATATTGAGCAAATTCTGGATGCTTTTTCAGGATATAGTCTTCCATACCTGTTTTAGTAAAAAATCCTTTATTGCTACTGTAGATACTGTCATTTTCAGGAAAAACCGAATAGATGAATCGATGGTCATTAACCTTTACCAGATCTGGGTTTTCCCTATTTTGGGTGAGCTTATAAATCCCGGTTTTATAGGTAGAGATATAAACTTCCTGATCATGTAGAAAGAAACCTGTGACCCGCAACAACTCGTCTTCTAAAGGCGATTTCCAGGATAGCACCTCGAAACTGTTGATGTTTACCCGGGAAACTCCATCACTGGTGCCAATATACATGTGATCCCGGTAAGAATACAACCTGTTGATCTCATTGTGTGCAAGTCCGTCTTTTTTTGAGATCACCCTGAATTTCTCTCCATCGTAAATGCTAAGACCAGCGCCATAGCTTCCAAACCAGATATTACCGTTTGCATCTTCGGCTATTGCCCAGCAGCTGTTCAAAGCCAGCCCATCTTCCTCGAAATAGCTTTTAAAGGCATCGTTTTCCTTCTTTACAACTCCATTATCGGTGCCAATCCAGAGAATATTATTGCTGTCTACCAGTAAGGATCTTACGGTATTGTTGGGCAATTCATTGGCCGAGGTATAGTGATTTCCAGGCAGGTTCTGGGAGAAAACCACATTACAGGCTAAAAGGAAGAAGAGTAGAAGTCTAGTGATTCTGGAGAATGGCATTTATAAATTCTTCTTCTTTTCTAAAGGAGACCGGCAGTTTCTCCCCGTTGGTTAGTTCAACTTCCTTATTTGCTTTATGATATCTCACCACGAAATTCAGGTTTATCACATAGCTCTTATGAATTCTTAGAAAGGGTGCGGGCAGAATTTCCTCCACATATTTCAGGGTTTTCGTGGCCATCCTCTGGCTGCCGTCTATCTTTTTAATTCCGCAATAATTACTGTCTGCCTTACAGTACAGGATCTGGTTGGAGTGAATAAGTTCAAAACCTTCAAGGGTTGGAAATGCGATCTTACTCACGTTCTGGTCGTTCACGTTCAGGTTTTCGAGCAGCAGCGATAGTTTCTTTTGAGCAGAACTGCTTTCGTTTTTGGCCTCGAACCTTTTGATCGCTTCGGCCAGTTCAAGGTGATTAATAGGTTTCAGCAAATAATCAAGCGCACTCTGCCTGATAGCCTTAATCGCAAATTGATTATAAGCAGTGGTAAAAATGACTTCAAAATTAATGGCATCAAAATATCTGAACAATTCAAAACCATTCTTTTCAGGCATCTGGATGTCCAGGAAAACAAGGTCTGGCTCATAAGTTTTGATCGCAAGTACTCCTGAATCTACTGAAGGGCATTTGTCAGCTATAATGAATTTATTTGGGAAATATTTATGCAGGGTCTTTTCCAATAGGCTTTGGGCACCTATTTCGTCGTCGATAATGACTACTTTGATCATAAGATTTAACTTCAATTAGTTTTCAGGCCTAATCCCTGAGTAACGCTAAAATAATATGCATAACTTAAAGATTAGCGCCCCGGGTAAATAAAAATGCGGAAAGTTAAAGAATTCCAGAATCTACCTGAAATTATCAGTTCGAACCGAGCTTATTTCTTTATGAATATCATACAATGTTGCCAGGGAAGATTATCTATATTTTCCATAAGCCTGAAGCCGTTCGCTTCAAACTCTTTTACTGCCTGCGCTACTGTCATTTTATGCAATTTCTTGATGGGAATGGAATCGTCCTCGCCCTTATATTCTATCAGGTAAATTTTTCCGTCTTTCTTCAAGGCAGCGTGCATGGATTCCAGCATTTCAACCGGATAACTAAATTCGTGATACACATCTACCATCAAAATCTTGTCTACTGAATTTTCCGGAAGTTTTGTGCTTTTTTCTGAACCCTGGATAAGCCTGATATTCTCCTGTTCAGCAGCCTTTTTACGTTTCTCGATGGCTTGCAGCATTTCGGGCTGAATATCTACGGCATAAATCAACCCATTTTCGGCCAGAGGAGCCATTTTAAAAACATGGTAACCAGAGCCCGCACCAATATCGGCTATGGTATTTCCGGGTTGAATATCCATATTTTTGATTAATCGGCTGGTATTTTCCTCTTTTTCTCTTTCTGGCCGCTCCAGCCAGCCAATCCCCTGGAACCCCATTACATGAGCGATCTCCCGTCCTTTGTAAAATTTGCCAATCCCATCGAAACTACCATTTTGATAGGTATAATTTTCATCTTTTTCGTTTGTCTGACCCTTGCACTGAAAGAAGCTTAAAGCAGCTATAACAAGTAATAAGTATTTAAAGGTTTCCATATCCAATTTCTCGTTTCTCTAAAATTAAGGAAACACAGGCACTTTTCCATTTATGGCGGGAACCGAAGTCGGCATCTAATGGCTATATAGGTTTAAAGAGCAGTGGTTCTCCTTAAAAATACCCTCCTGAAGGTATTGTAGGGCTTTCATTTCTGAACTAAATTCAATGGATTTTCGTATTCCCTATAATGCGATTCAAGTGGCTTCCCCAACTCTCACTTTTGCCGGATCTAATTCACCTCTAAATTTTAAGAATATGAAAAATGCCAGTTTGTTAATCGTGTTTTTTCTAGCCCTGAACCTAAGTTTTGGCCAGGAAACCAATCAAGCCTTTCAAGAGGAGGAAGAACTAAAACCTATCTATACCCAGCGGAAGAACATTCCAAAGTTCGCGCCCACGAGCCTGGTCTTTCGAAATTTTCAGTTTCAGTATGAAAGGGTTTTAAATCAAAGGTTCTCTGTAGCCTTAACCTATTCCACCATTCCAGAGGGAGATTTTCCCTTTAAAGACCTGCTGCTTGAATCGGCAGACGAGGAAGAGGATCTCAACCGATACCTGGAGAATTCCTCTATCAAATACACCAGTTTTACGCCAGAAATAAGGATTTATTTTGGAGATGGTTATGGAAAGGGATTTTACCTGGCGCCTTTTTATAGGCATACCAATTACGATCTAAAAGGGATACAATTCTATTATGATTCTGATGAAGGCAATGAAGAAGTAGTAGTGACCAGTGGAGAGCTTAAAAGCAATACTTTTGGCTTACAGGTTGGAAGCCAGTTTAACCTTGGTAACAGGCTTGTCCTGGACTGGTTCATAATTGGGCCACATTATGGCACAAGTAATGGAGACCTTCTGGGACGAACTACCGAAACTCTTTCTGAACAGGAGCAACAGGACCTTGATGAGGTACTTAGCGATATAGATATGCCGGTGGGAGATTTTACCCATGAAGTGGATTCACGGGGAGCCAACATTAAGGTAGACGGACCCTGGGGAGGAATACGTGCCGGGATCGCTATAGGCTATAGATTTTAATTGCAGTCCCCCTGCCTTCAACCTGGTAATTGGTGAAACTGCCTGGGTCAAACTCCTGGCAGTTTCCCTTTTAGTGTGGATGTTTTCAATTTTCTTTTTCCTTTTCAAGCTTTCTGTTACCAAGCCTGAATTTGGTTCTTAGTTTTTGTTTGCGTTCTTTTTCACTTTCCTTGTCCTGGATCACCTGTATATAGAATTTGGCCCCAGATTCTTCAAAGGATATCTTTTCTGGTAGTTCCTGGCCATCTCTGCTTTTAAAGATATTGTTCCAGGGTAGGGAGATCCAGATATTATGATATTCGCCTATTTTAGAGCGGCCTTCAATAAAGAAATGCAGGGCAGTAGATTGAATTTCGGTGCGGGGCACTTCTATCATCCCGTTGTTTATCGTAAAACTTTGTTTGATAGGGCGAAATTCAAGGTTTTTGAATCGCTCTTCCTTCAACAGGATCACATTCTCGGTGATGGGATCAAATTCATGAATGGCCAGGTTGCGAAGGTTCATTTTAAGCTTTCCATTTAAAGTATTGATCGCCACCGTTCCGCTATCCTTAAGGATACCTCTTAGGTCCAATTCCAGGTCGAGTTTTCCTTTGATCTTTTTGGCATTCCGAAGGTCTTTATTTTTGAGATAATCCAGGTCTTTTATCAGATTTTCAAGATCGATGTCCTCGATATTCATCTTAATATTCACTGGCAGATTTTCTTCTACTGCCACACCGGCTTCCAGCTGCAGGTCTATCTGTCCTTCATCGTATCGAAGCCTGGTATCTGCGATACGAATGGCACCCGAATCGTCATATTCGATCCTGGAATTAAAATTTGAAACACCGAGATCCCTATAGATCAAAGAATCGATCTGTATGCCCGCCGAGGGCCGGTAAGATCGATTTATATTGCTAAGAATTTGCTTTAAATTTTTAATTTCAAGCTTCTTTCGGTCTGCGCTGTCTTTCCTCTTTCCGGTTGTGCCCAGCAGTTCCTTCAGGTCTGCGCTATGTAAATAAGGCGATTTGATCTCGAATGAAGAGGTATGGGTGTTATTGGAACTTTCGGTATTGATAAAGCTGGAGAAATTATCGATCTGTCCTGTAATTGCCAGGGAACTTTTCCCGGGCAGGTTTATATCGAGGTTTTCAAGATAGGCCAGGTCATTTTCGATAAGCAAATGCAAACTGTCTACCGGAAGCCGAATATCGGTTCCTTCAATATCCACACTTGTATTGGTGAAACTCAACTCCCCAAGAGCACTGGTATTCATGATCTTCAGGTCGCTGGCTTCACCACGATAGCTCATGTTAAATTTGAAATCACCAGATCTTAAAAGGAAGTTCACCGTTTGAAGCAACTCGTTCAGGTCTTTCGATTTTCCTTCGGCAGCTATAGAAAACTCAAAGTCGAAAGGATTACGGTCGCTCCCAGAATTCGGATTGTTCTGTGCCTCAACCTGGCCGCTTATAAATGCTTCTGAATCCAGGTAGGCAACATGCAGATCATCCAGTTTGAGAATAGAATCATTTTCAAAATAGACTCTAGCGCTAAGATCTTCGGACACCAGGTTACCATACTTCAGGGAATCAACGCTTAATTTGAATTCCGGATGGAACCGGTAGATATCAGTAAAAACGGCATTCAGGTCAGGTTTGCTTTGAACTGTTTTAGTGGTATCGGGCTCCAAACTGCTTACCATGTCCACCCACTGTTCAAGGTCGATGTAAGGAGCTTTCAGTGCCATGAAAATGCGACCATTGCTTTCCAGGCTATCTACCAGGAATCCTGGAAATTGCTCTACCCTTGCTTCAAAGCTAAAAGGTTTATGATCGTCTATGGCGATCGTAAATGGTTTCACCTCGATATTTGAATCGTGGATACCAATCTTAAGACTGTCCAGTTCCAGGTCTATAGCTGCCTTTGGGTAGTAAAACCTTGTATTGCTAAGCAAAAGATCTCCATCAGCGTTATTGAGCAGCTCTCGAAATTTTTGAAGGTTTCCGGTCACCTTCCCGGAGAAATTGAAGCTTCCGGCATTGATATCCAGCAGTTGAATATTGAAAAGCCTGTCGAAAACACCAATGGGGCCGGAGGATTGCGCCTCCACGTCGATGAATACAGGTTCTTTTAATTCCCTGCCGGGATCAGGAATTCGTAGCGATCCGTTGATTTTGGTGATCGCATTATCATAATTAAAGCTCAGGTTTTTAAGCTGAATGGTTTCTGAATTTATAAACCGGATATCGGCATCGAGATCCTGGAACTCATTCTCGTTATAGATCACCGTGTTGAGGTCCAGCCTGAACCGGGGCTGGAATTTATTATAGATGGCTTCAAAGGTTTCATGTAGCGTATTATACTTCCTGGTATCCTGGTTGGAAGCGGGTACGAATTCCATGGCGGTAGCCAGGAGATCGTTTATGTTCAATGTTTCAGAATCCAGGCTTACATCGGTAGAGGCAGGCGATTCGGGATTATCTACCAAAAGGGACGAGAAATTATCAACACTTCCCCTAAAAACCAGTTGCTCTCCATTTGGCAGGGCGATACGCAGTTCTTCAAGGATAGAATTGCTGTTGGTCAGGGCCACATCGAGCACCTCAACCGGAAGCTGAATATTGTTTTTGGTCAATACCACCCGGGTATTGATGAGTTTGAAATTCCCGGTAGACTTATCGAAGATCCCGGCTGGGCTCGCGATATCCCCACTAATTTGAGTTTCCAGGGAAAATGTGCCACCAATGAAATTAAAATTATTGGCTTGGAGAGCTTTTGCCAAAGTTTCGTTGGAACCAGACATGTTGAGGTTTGCCTTTACGAAGTTCATGGCCTCTTCAGATGACTGAAAATAGGAGTCTGTTGCCGCGATTTGGATGTCTTCCAGTTGAGCCGTAAAATCTTTGAAATAGATCCGGATGTCCCGCTTTCCCGGATGTTGTTTTCCTTCACTAACGGCCTCCGTTAAACTGTTGGTAAGAGATCCCTCAATGTTCACATCGCTTAGGGCCAGGTTTTCCCTTAGCTGGATGCGGTTGTTTGTGGTAGAAAAACTGGCTGTTATATAAGGGACATTGCCATACTGGAATGTACCTTTTAAGTTGAGCCGGGTTTCCAGTGGATCGCTGAACTCATAATTGGCAAGTTTGGCCGCCAGACTGTCTGGAAGCAAGTTCCTGGTTTGCTGAAAATTGGTTTCTGAATTAAGGAATGTGAATTCATACGAATTGATGCCGTCAAAATCGAATTTTGCTTCCGTGTTAAAATTCTGTTCACCAATTTCAAGCATAAATTCAGGCAGGCTCAGCAGGTCGCGGTCTTCATTTAAGGTGAAACGCGGGCTCCCTGAAATCACTGCACCGTTGATATAGCTGCCCTTTTCGGTATTAAAACCGAGATCGTTTACCAGGACCTCAAAATTGAGGTTTCCGTGAACCATGTCATCATCTTTTCTTATTCTGCCGCTAGCTTCCCGTACTTCCAGGTCGAAGTATTTATTAAGCATGCTGTCTTTTGAAACAAAGCGAATATCCCGCAACCTGAAATTGGTGCGTTCGGTATCCAGCCAGAACGGGAAGCTGAGTCCATAACTGGGATCGCCCTGCTTTTCAATTTTTACTCGTATGTATTCTTCCAGTGTTTTTTCGGAGATCACCTGAGACTGAATATTTGCCTGGTCAATCTCTATATTCTTGAACTCGATCTGCCCCATCAACAGGTCTACCGCGCCTATGCTAACCCTGGCCTCCTTAATGCCTATGGAGGTTCTTTTGTCGAGAATGGTATCAAAACCGGTTTGGTTGATATCCCTGATCGTAAAACCAACATTGGGAAAACCTTCCAGGAAAGTGGCCTGTACATCTCCAATTTCAAGGCTGCCATTATTGTTTTCATTATACCAGTCCTGCAACTCATCTATAAGGAAATCCCGCTTGAAATATCCAAGAGTAAAAAGAAAAGCGGGAACCAGGAAAAGCACGGCCAGGATCATGCCGACATTCTTTAACCACTTTTTGGAATTTCTTTCGTCTTCTTTAGACTCCACGTTAGCTTGGTTGAGGTTTCAGGTAAACGCAATCTTTTCTTTAAAACCGGGATTAGCAGCCCAAAAGAATCTTTGTATAACCTGTTTTTTGTTCTATAAAACCGAATTTAACAAATCTGGCCTTACGGCATTGAATTTTGATCTTAAAAAATTCAGCAATAAAAAACCTGCAGGTTGCCCGGCAGGTTTTAAATTATTCTCGATTTAATTCCTATTTGATCAAGCCGTAAAGCTTTTCAGCAGCCAGGGAAGATGAAGCCGGGTTTTGCCCGGTTACCAGGTTCCCATCAACGAGCACATATTCTGCCCAGTCATCGCCTTTGGAATAAATTCCTCCATTCTCTTTGAGCATGTCTTCTACAAGGAAAGGCACTACATCTTTAAGTTCCACGGCTTCTTCTTCAGAATTGGTAAAACCAGTGACTTTTTTACCTTTTACCAGCGGTTCGCCATTTCCTTTTTTTACATTCTTTAAGGCCGCCGGAGCGTGACATACAAAGCCGATCGGTTTTTTAGCCGAATTAAAACTTTCTATCAGTTTTATCGAATCTTTATCTTTTGAAAGATCCCATAATGGGCCGTGGCCACCAGGGTAGAAGACGGCATCAAAATTTGCAGGATCCATTTCTGAAAGCTTATGCGTGTTATTGATCACCTCCCGGGCTTTTTCATCGCTTTTGAATCTTTTAGTATCCTCGGTTTGGGCATCTTCGGTATCACTGCTTGGATCTATTGGTGCCATTCCACCTTTAGGGGTGGCAACCGTGACTTTTACGCCTTTGTCGAGCATCCTGTAATAGGGAGCTGCGAACTCTTCAATCCAGAATCCGGTTTTATTTCCGGTATCTCCCAGTTCATCATGTGAAGTAAGTACAAATAATACGTTCATAACTAATTTTTTAGGTTTACTGATCCCCGAATAGGCTTTGATCTGCTCAGGAACTCTTTTTTGCAAATTAACCATTAGGATACCTGGCCTGTGTTATAGTATAGGTAAAGTTTCAGAAGCTTTTCCCAATGATATTTTTTCTAGTTATTCTCCCGTATCCAGTGAAAAATGCTTTGTTTGGTTCACCGCTGGTAGTATTGCCAATTCCCGGTTTAGGGTCATCTTTTTTAGAGCCAAAAACAATTGGAATCAGGAAAGAGAATCGAGAAAGATTGATTTAAAAGTTCGGTTTGGTAAAACCATACATCAATTTTTAACGTTTGTATTATAGATATACTAAAAAAGGAGGTGAAATGGAAACAGTATTTTAATTGATTAGACAACACGTTTTTAAAAGAAAAATTTTAATTACGAATTAGCCTAAAAAAAGTCCTGGAGAGCCAGGACTTTTTACTTGAACAATTATTTGGGTCAAATTATCTTGCCTTTCTATTCAAACGTTCCTTGGCAAGTTCATTGAAACGTTCATCTGTGCGGTATGCTTCATTTCGATTCTGCGTAAGCTTTTCAGCTATATCAGCATAGCCAAGTTCTTCAGCAAACTGTACGAGAGTACCATAACCGGCTATTTCATAATGTTCTATTCGCTGTGCCTCGCTGATCAGTCCTGCGTCCTTTACATCTGGATCTATATTGAGTTCCATGAACTCTTCGCCTTCCCGGATAATTCCCTTCATGGCATTGCATTCTTCGCCTTTTGGATCAATATCAAGTTCCTTGCAAATTTCCCGCAGGCGTTCGATATGCTGCCTGGTTTCGTTTAGGTGATCTTCGAATATTTTCTTAAGCGAGCCGTTATGGGCTGCCGACCTCATTTTAGGCAGGGCATTCACTAATTGTCCTTCTGCATTATAAAGGTCTTTTAACTGGTGTTCAAATAAGTCCTCTAAATTTCTCATAACTTCATTTTTAGGTTTTATTCAAACTACTATTTACAAATGGAAATAGTGGTTAAATGATTAATAAACTATTTATAAGATTTATTAAAACAGGCAGCCTGAAATTCGATTTATGTCGGTTTGGTTATAAACAGGGACTTTGCTCAGGCTCAATTTTTTAGGTGCAATTTTTCGTAGTGAAGTGTATTTTTTGTAAATTTATAATGTCATGCAGGGTGCTACATTAAGTTGAGCTGAGATTATACCTGTGGATTGTCCAGATAATGCTGGATAAAGAGTATGACACTCAAAGGGAACAATGAATGTTAGATCATTTTTGTTCCCTTTGTTCCTTTATAGATTCCAGGATTTAAATTTGCGGGATCGTAGCCAGGATCCTGAAAAGTTCTGCTTTTGAATTTAGCAGTTTATTCTGTAACTGAATCTCCTTTTGCAGGGCAGAGAGTAGACTACTCTCCCTGGTATTGATAAGAAAGATCGAACTTTCCCCAAGATCGAATTTACGCACCTCTCCTTCAAGCATACGTTCGTAGGAGTCTATAAGCTCCTCCATTATTATGGTTTGTTCACGTAGTGAATTCACCTGCTCTCGCAAGGCGAGTATCTTATTCTGCAATTCAATTCGTTTGTTTACAAGGTCAAAATCGGCATTTTCGACTTTAAGTTTAGCCAGTTTCAACTCGCCTCTTTCTTTCCTGAGGAATAAAGGGAAACTGAAATTGACGCCAAACTTATAGTTGTCGTAATTGAGACTGTTGAACTCTGTAGCTTCCTCGGTAAGAAAATTATATTCAAGGTTTATTTTAGGCAATAACTTGTTCGCTTTTAATCGTTGTTCCAATTCCAGGATCTCGATCTTATAGTTTAAAGATCGTATTACGGGATGCTCTTCCAGGGTCGATGGTGCCTGTATATCAAGAATCTCATCTACCTGGCCTATACTGGCCGGAGCGGGGTAGGTTTGTTCCCTTAATTCTAACGGCTCATTATCCTGATTCCATAAAAAGGTTGATAGCTGCAGGGAATTCTTTATATAATCAAGCCTTGCCTGTTCCAGGCTTAATCGCCTGTTCTGGATATTAAGTTTGGCTTCGGTGGTATCTATAGCTGGTTTGTCTCCGGCCTGGTAACTACGAACGACACCTCGAAACCTGATCTGGGCGTTTTCCAGAAATCCTTCTAGAAGTTCCATTTCCAGGTAAGAACTGAACCAGTCGAAATAGGCTTGTGAAGCCCTGTAAAGAATGTCGTTGACTGCTATCTGCTGTTCGGCTTCAGACTGTCTTACGAACACCTTGGCCTGTTTTAGGGTTGCCATTCTTTCATTGATGAACAGGCCCTGACCAACCGGTACCGAAATTCCGGCTGCGAAAAGTCCGTCTTCGGGTACGGTGTTCTGCGGATTCAGGTATACGCCAGAATTGTTCTCATACTGTGCCTTCAGTTCCACCCCGAACCAGGTTGGAATTTTAAAGCTGGTATTCAGAAGGTCGTAATATTCGGTTTCCTTGTAATCCTTTCTATCGTAACCAGCTTCTATTTTAGGATCAAAGTTTCCCCTGGAACTCCTAAGGTTTGCATCTGCACGTTCCGTAATAAGCCCCGCCTGTTTTACCACAGGGTGATAGGTCTTAACCAGATTGAGATACTCCTCGAAACCCAGATACGTGCTGTCCTGTACCTGCGCTTTCATAAAAAGCGGGCAGGTTAGAATCAGCAGCAAAAATATCTTTAGATGTCTCATTTTGCGGCAGCTTTTTCGTTCTCCGGAGTATAATAATTTGGAGGGAAACCATTCAGGTGACGCCAGATCTCGTACCAGATAGGAACATCTTCCAGCAGAGCCAGTGTATTTGCTCCTGACCCAACCCTTAGCGCGTCTGGCCATTCATGATCATCAGGGTCTGGCGCCAGCAACACACGGTATTTCCCGTTGGTGCTGATGTAATTTTCAATAGCCACGATCTCGGCGCCATAGGTACCATAAGAAATATTTGGCCACCCGCTAAATACGATTGCCGGCCATCCATCAAATTGTACCCTTACTTTTTCACCTACATGTAAAAGGGGAAGGTCCAGAGGTTCCACAAAGGTTTCTACAGCCAGCTGGTAATCTGCTGGCATGATGCTTACCAGTTTTTCACCTTCCTTGAAGGTCTCTCCAATCCCACCGATTATGGCCTTATTGATGTAACCATTCTGTGGAGCCTTGATATAATAAAGGCTGTCCCTTATCTCATAATTCGCAAAGGTATTTTCCAGTTTGCTTACTTCCGCTTCGGTCTCGAACCTCATGGACTGGGCGGTAGAACGTTCACTTCGGGCCTTTGAGATCTTATCGGAATATTCGGCACGAATTCGATTTAATTCGATCCTTGCATTAATAAGGTCATTCCGGCTGGCCAGCAGTTTGTTTTCCTGTGAGATAAGCTTGGCCTGCGTTTCCTGCAGTTTAAGCCTTTTTTCTTCCACATCGGTCATCGCTTTCAAACCTTCTTCCTGAAGTTGTTTGGTACGGTTAAACTGTGTTTCGGCAATGCTTAGGTTGGTTTCTGCAGCCTGCAGATCGATGCTATCACTGCGAATTTTAAGTTTGGCCTGTTCCAGTTTGTTCTGAGCCTGTTCGAGCTTTAACTCCTGTTCCTGCTGTAATGCGGTGATCTGGTTTTCCAGGGCAGATATCTTTTCATCATACGAGACAAGTGAGCCAGACTTGGCTCTAACCTGTTGTCCTGTTCTCTCTACAAGGTTTGGATCCAGGTATTCACCTTTCACCTCGGCTATTCTTAATATGGTATCACCTTTTTGTACCCGGTCTCCCTCCTGTACATACCACTGGGCGATCTGCCCTGGAATTGGTGACTGTATGGTTTGAGGCCTGTGTTCTGGCTGCAAGGTAGTTACATTACCCGTCCCCGAAACTGTTTGCGTCCATGGTAAAAAGAGTATCACTATGCCAGAGATCGCAAAACCTTTAAGAAAGCGATTAAAATAGGAGTTGTGTTTTTCGTGAAAAACCTTTTTACCTGAATCATATTGTTTCAGGTCAACATCCTTATGTAGTGTATTTGTGGTTATATTCAGCATTTTTTTTACAAGGTCTTTTCTATTTCTCCGTTATTGATCCTAATTCGACGGTTACAATATTTTCTCCATAATTTATTATGGCTGGAAACGACGATGGACCAGGAATGCTTACTGTCAAAAAGATATTCCATGATCCTGATAGACTCGTCTTCATCTACTTGGTTTAGTGGTTCGTTAAGAATTAAAAGATTAGGATTCTTAACGATACTTCTGGCTAACACGATCTTTTTAGAAGTGGTAAAAGCCATCTGTCTTCCTTCCGGGTAAATGAGAGCATTAAGGCCTTTTGGTTGTTCCCTTACAAAAGATGCGAGGCCAATATTTTCCAGAACATCAAAAATTTGCTTCTGGGTAATATTCTGGTTTCCGAAGGTCAGGTTTTCCTGTAGCGTTCCTTCAAAAGGAGTCTCTTCAGTAAGAGATTGCCCAACTAATGACCTGTAATAGTTGAGGTCTACATGCTGCAGGGAAATACCATTTACGAATATCTTACCTGAGGTTGGCTCCAGCAAACCGGCTATGATTTTTAAGAGAGTAGATTTACCAGCTCCATTGGGCCCTTCGAGTATTATTTTTTCTCCGCTTTTGATCTGCAGATTGATATTTTTAAGGATCTCGGTTCCATCAGTCGCAACAAAGCCAACATTTTTCAATTCGATATCCATTTGTTGATCACCATTGAAGCTGTGATCACCCTGAAAGACCTCCAGTTCCTTGTCCACGACCTCACCCAGTTTCTCCAGGCTGGTCAACATGTCGTAAAGGTTCTCCAAGCCAACGATCATCTTTTCAACACTGCTTATGATAAGAAGGATAATGATCTCGGCCGCTACGAACTGCCCAATATTCATCTGCTGGTTAAGTACCAGTATACCTCCAATTACCAGTAAACCAGCTGTGATAAGTACTTTGAAGCCAATCATCTGGATGAATTGTAAACGAAGGATCTGGAAGTGACTTTCACGGGCATCCAGGTAACTACTAACCAGTTTGTCGTTTTTAGTAACCGCCAAACTCGTTCTTCCGGAAACTTTAAAGCTTATAAGTGTTCTCGCTACTTCCTGTATCCAGTGCGCGATCTTATATTTCATCTTGGACTCCTTTATACTGGTATTTAGGCCCGCTTTCCCAGTAAACCTGAAAACAAGATAGATAAGGATGACCAGCAGTAATCCATAAATAATGAAGAACGGATGGTATAGGGATAACAGGATAAGACCAAATATGATCTGGAATATGGCTGCCGGAAAATCAATTACCAGCTTGGAAATACCTTTTTGAATGCTGATCACATCAAAGAATCGGTTCGCCAGTTCAGGAGGATAAAAATTATGCAGTTCGCTCATTTTGATCTTTGGGAACCGGTAGGAAAACTCAAAGCTCGCCCGGGTAAAGATCTTTTGCTGAACATTTTCCAGGATCCTGATTTGCATGAGCTGAAGAATTCCCACAAAACCTACGGCCAGGGTTACCAAACTAACCAGGACGATCCAGGAAGTGGTGATACGAGCTCCCTGTATGATATTTACAATGGCCTGTATTCCCAGTGGAACCGACAGGTTTACAATTCCGGCGAAGATCGCGTAATACAGGATTTGAAGAAAATCCTTTTTTTCCAGTTTCAGGAGGCCAAGGAATCGCTGCCAGGTTGTAAGTTTACTTTTAGACATTCTCTTCAATTTTTAGGATTCTCATAACCAGGTCGTGGAAATAGATAGTGGGTGAAACTTTTTCATTACAATCTGTAATACTTGTAAAATGATCTTTTATAAAATGTTGATGCAGTGATCCGTCTATGATCATGCTCGCCAGGCTCCCGGGATATGGATAATCGGGATTTACTTCGGCGATCATTTCCTTAAGGCGTTTGACCAGTCTTTTGTATACCAGGAAATAGCCTTCACGATTTTCGGTATCTACCTCTTTGGTGAGGTAAGATTTAGAAGATTCGTTAATGATAATCTGGTTAAGGGCGACCTCGTTTATATGGCTGAATGAAGCATCTTCCTGAACGGTTTTGGTAACCACCTCTATAGCGCTCAATAATCGTTTATTGGGATCGGTAAGACTGTGCGTGGCAAAGATCAACTGGTATTCTTTCCAGCCCCAGTACCAGGAAGTAAGGTAAACCAGGAGCTTATGCTTATTTTCGAAATAGCGATAAATAGAACTTTCGTTCGATTTTATTTTAGTTCCCAGTTTCCTGAACGTGAAATTCTCGAATCCAATCTCATGGATCAGTAGAATTGCATTCTCTACGATGCGTTGTCCCAATTCGGTAGACTCGGGATCCTTAACGTAGATCTTTTCATTCACGCTTATTTTAATGTCATGAAAGAACTGCTTCATGTGCTAGTTTATTTGCTTTCAAAAATAATAGTAAAAGTGTTATAATTAATAGTTTTACTATTATTTAACGTATGTTTAAAATAATTTGGTTGAAAGTCAGGTTTTTATAATTCCGGATGGATAGGGTTGTTCAACCAGGCAGGTAATAAATTCCTGAAAATAATTTGATGCAGAAAGCTATATTTCATTCAAAAAAAAGCTGAAAATGCCTGCTAATTTCCAGATTTTCAAAATTTATAAGGGAATGATTAAGAATAGTGCAAAAGCTGTAATTTTCCTTTTCCGGCCTGTTTCTAAATGCTCCAAAAAGACTTAGTTTTAGCATTTCAATCAACCCGCATTTAACTTCGATATGGAAGACAAAAGGTATTTTGTAATAGATTTTGACAGTACATTCACGCAGGTGGAAGCCCTGGATGTACTGGGCGAGATCTCACTGGAAAAAAATCCTAAAAAAGATCAGAAATTACGAGAACTAAAGAACCTAACAGATCTTGCCATGGCAGGTGAGCTGGCCTTCAGAGAATCTTTGGAAAAAAGGTTAAACATTCTGGAAGCCCATAAGAGTATGTTGCCGCAGGTGGTTGACAGGTTAAAGCAAAAAGTTTCGGTTTCCTTTGTTAGGAATGAAGAGTTTTTCCAGGAATATAAAGACCGTATCTATATTATTTCAAGTGGCTTCAAGGAAGTGATACTTCCCATTGTAAAGGCGATGGGAGTAAAGGAAGATAACGTCTATGCCAATACTTTTGAATATGATGAGGAGGGCAATATCACCGGTTTTGACGAAACCAATGTACTTTCATCAAACAACGGAAAGGTTGAATTGCTTAAGCAATTAGAGCTGAAGGGAGATGTTTATGTGATTGGCGACGGTTATAACGATTACGAGATCAAAGCCGCCGGGCTGGCCAATAAATTCTATGCCTTTACCGAAAATGTGGAACGTGGCAATATCCTTGAAAAAGCCGACCATATCACTCCAAGCCTTGATGAATTTCTATACCTTCATAAAATGAATAAAGCCATTTCCTACCCTAAAAACCGAATTAAGGTTCTCTTACTGGAAAACGTTCACGCTGATGCTGTTAACCTCATGAAAAATGAAGGTTATAATGTTACAACCATTTCCGGGGCACTTGATGAGGATGAGCTGGCGGAAAAAATAAAGGATGTTTCCATTCTTGGAATACGTTCCAAAACAAATCTTACCGAAAAGGTTTTAAAAAACGCGAATCGGCTTATCGCCGTAGGAGCCTTTTGCATAGGAACTAACCAGATAGACCTGGAGGCCTGTCTTAAGAAAGGGGTGGCAGTTTTCAACGCGCCATACAGCAATACCCGTTCTGTAGTAGAACTTGCAATTGGAGAGATCATCCTGTTAATGAGAAATCTTCCAGATCGTATCGCTGAAATGCACAAGGGAGAATGGAATAAATCGGCTAAGAACAGTTACGAAATTCGCGGAAAAAAACTCGGTATCGTTGGTTATGGAAACATTGGAGCCCAACTATCGGTTGTTGCCGAAGCTATTGGGATGGATGTTTATTATTACGACCTGGTAGAGAAACTCGCCCTGGGTAATGCAACCAAATGCAGCAGTTTAAAGGAACTTTTTTCAAAAGTTGATATCGTGAGCCTGCATGTGGACGGTCGAAAGGAAAATACCAGGATGATCGGGGACAAGCAGTTTAGCTGGATGAAAGAGGGATCTGTTTTTCTGAACCTTGCACGTGGGCAGGTGGTTGATGTGGATGCGCTTAAAAACCACCTGGAATCTGGCAGGATACGTGGAGCAGGGGTAGATGTATTCCCGAAGGAGCCAAAGACCAATAAAGAAGAATTCGAATCGGTTTTAAGAGGAACACCTAATTTGATACTTACTCCTCATATTGGAGGGAGCACCGAAGAAGCACAGGAAAATATCGGGAATTTTGTACCCGGGAAGATCATTGAATATATCAATACAGGTAGCACGACCAATTCGGTGAATTTCCCGAATTTACAACTGCCAATCCTGGAGAACGCACATCGCCTCATCCATATCCACCACAATAAACCGGGAATCATTGCTCATATCAACAGGATCCTGGCAGCTCATGATATCAATATCGTAGGCCAGTATTTAAAGACTAATGAAACCATTGGTTATGTGATCACAGATATAGACAAGGAATATGATAACGAGGTGATAAAAGAACTGAAGGGAATACAGGATACGATTCGTTTCAGGGTGCTTTATTAAAAGTTAGGTATTTAATGATTTGATTGCTATTTGTTTACCTTGAGATAACCGCGTGCCTACAGGCTTTGGGTATCTTTGAATAAAATAGCTAAGAGAAAGAAAGAAAGGGTCAATTCTGAAATGATAGTCACGGCCCTTTTTTTATGTCTTATAAATAAATGCCATTTCGATTAAAGCACGCGAGCGGAAATATAGTAAATTAGTATTTCCTTAGCTTTTTTTAGCTTTCGCTTAACGCATTAAATGGCTTATTTGAACTATATTTATCGAAGTAATTATTAGTAAAATAATAATTGCGAAGGGTAACTGGAAAATGGTTTAAATGTTCTAGTTACCCTTTTTTATATTTCCTTTCCTAAACTGCTTATCCCTACAGTCAGATTGCAATTCTACAATCAGGAATTTTCCTGTTAATTTTTTTACAATTAACGGGTAAAAAGTAGGTTAAAACTTTAAAATTCCCATATATTCGTATTCCCCTACTCAAATTTTCATTCAAATACTATTTTACTCATGGATTCAATTCCTTTTTACCTTTTGGGAGGGGCTCTCATAATAATTATAGGCTACATTTGGATTCGCCTACTTCAGGACAATGCCAGGCAGGAAAAACTCATTTCCAAGCATCTCAAAGAGATTTCCGGGCTTCGATACAACAGGAAGAACAGGGAGAATGTATAGGTCTTTACTTTATCTAAATTATTAGCAGGCCAGTTATATAAACCAGGCATCCCACTAGCATTATAATGAGCGTATAGGGTAGAATTTCACGGGCTTTTAAGCGCGTGATGGCCAGTAGAGGCAAAGCCCAGAACGGCTGTAGCATATTGGTGATCTGGTCGCCGTAGGCAAAGGCCATGATCGCCTTATTCAATGGTACACCTAGATTCAGGGCGCTTTCGATTACGATTGGTCCCTGGATGGTCCATTGTCCGCCGCCGCTCGGTACAAAAATATTCACCAGGCCACCGCTCAAAAATGTAAATACAGGTAGGGTAGTTTCGGTGGAAATCGCCGTAAAGAAACCTGCAATATCATTGATGATCCCCGTATCTTTCATCACACCCATAATTCCGAAGTATAAGGGAAACTGGATCAAGATCGCGCCCGCTCCAACTACTGCCTCATCGAGGGCCTTCAAAAAGCTGAAAAAGCTTTTGTGCAACAGGATACATAATCCTAGCATAAGGAAATTCAGCATATTCGGAGTGAGATTTCCAGAGCTTATCTCCTGAAAATAACTGGTGAAAAATGCCAGAAGTAGAACAGTTCCAAAACCTAATCTTAGATAACCGGAGTGGTCGAGCTTTTCGGCTCCCGAAATGATTAATTTTTTACTTTCAGCTTTTTTCTTCGGAAAATCGACCGGCCGCGTTGAAGTATTTCTTCCCATCAGCCATAAAGTAAATGGTACCAGCATCAATAATATTCCGAATAAAATAAGGTTCCAGCCTGAAAATATGGTAAGGTTGGTAGGGATCTGTTCAGGTAGTTGCCGTAAGATTTCCTGACCTGCAGCTCCTGAAAACAGGCTCTGAATATGGCCATTTTCAGCGATCTTGAGCGGCGCGCTTCCGCTCATCCCACCATGCCAGATCATTAATCCGCTGTATCCGGCAGCACCCACCAAGGGATAATTAATTTCAAATCCTCTTTTGTGAGCGGCTTCAGCTACTTTCCTGGACATGATAGCGCCAAAAATAAGTCCCAGGCCCCAGTTAAAGAAAGCCACCAGCATGGTAGATACAGAAACCATCAGTACCGCACTGGTATTACCATTCACAATTCCCGTTAGTTTTTCGGTAAGCCTGGCAACGGGTTTGCTGAGCACCAGTATATGTCCCAGAACCAGGATGAGCATCATCTGCACGGCAAATACCAGTAACCCGGGATCCCACATTCCCCTTTGCCAGGTGTCTAAAATATTTCCGAATGAGTTGAGACTTTGATCACCTGTAAACAAATAGGCGATGATCAAGGTAAATAGGCTCAGCAATACCGCCAGGGTGAAGGGTGCTGGTATAAACTTACGGAAAGCCTTTTCAATATAACTCGAAAACTTCATGGAATAGTGGTCTGAAATGCCAGTTTTTATTGATGTTTTTAGCGATTCGCCGGTGAAATATATGCTTTTTGATACGAATAACCTACAAGTTGAATTGGGTAGGCATTAAGATACTAACAGCCCAAAACTGCAGATCAATAGGTACTTCATTGCTTAAAATCAGTGATCTGGTATCATAGATTGGTGTCTCAGATCATTCTTAAATGCTGGGGGGCTTTCTCCTGTAAATTAGCGGTATAAATCATCATTGATCATTGAATTAACAGTTAAAAATTATTCATTCATTAAAAAATCATTCATCATGAAAACTTTAATTTTTTCTTTAGTACTAGTATTCGCCGCCACTTTTGCGCAGGCACAGGAAATCACCCAACTTGAAGAGGCCAAGGTAGGCTTTGCTCCACTGGAAGCAGACATATTTGAAGACGACGACAGCTTTACCTATACCGTGAACGAGGCTTATTCGGGAGAATTTGTTGATGACCCAATTGCATTTATGAAGGCCAATTTCGATATCCAGAGCTTTATAGAAATTTATGAAGATCGTGGATTTGACAGGTATCACATCACTTTTCAGAACGGAAAGGGATATCTAAAAGCCGAATTCGATGACGATGGAGAGGTTGTAAAGACCTATCAGAAATTTACAGATATCGTACTGCCTCTTGATGTAAGAAGAGAGCTTTACAACTCCAATAAAGGCTGGACCATGGTTTCTAATAAATATATCGCTTCGGGAAGAGGGGAATTGATCGAAAATGAGACTTACAAGATCAAACTGGAGAACGGAAAAAGCAAACGCAATATAAAGTTAGATCCCAGATCGGTTGCCAGAACCAGTGTAGCCAGTAATAATTAAGAATTAGAAATGTTTAAATAAGTTGTTTGAGTTTGGCAGGGCTATCAGAACCTAAGGTTTTGATGGCCTTTTTTTTAAATCGTGATTTGGAGCTGGGAATTAATCCTGAAGAAAAGGAATACAAAAAATTATAAATGATAGTTTCCAAATAGTTTTAAATTGCATTAACCTAACATTTGTTAAAACGATATGAAAGCACTCGTGATCGACGATGAAGAGCTTGCCAGGAAAAGGGTACTCAACCTACTGGAAGATGTTGATGAAATAGAGGTGATGGGAGAATGCTCTAACGGGAAAACCGCCGTTCAAATGATCAATGAAAAGAATCCAGACCTGTTGTTCCTCGATATCAACATGAAAGACATGAATGGCTTTGAAGTGCTTAAACGGGTTGAGATTTCCCCCAAACCTATCGTGATTTTTGTGACGGCCTATGATAATTATGCGCTGAAGGCCTTCGACGTGGAAGCTTTCGATTTTCTTCTGAAACCTTTTAAGGACGAAAGGTTTTTCAAAACCATCAACAAGGTCTTAAAAACCACCAGGGCAGAGGCCGATACCAATTTCGAGAAACGGCTGGTCGAGTTCTTCCATGAATACTCGAACGGAAGTTTGAAGCTTAACTCGGTTTCCAAGATCCCGGTAAAGCAGGGCAATAAAACGTCTCTGGTGGATCCCAAGGAGATCCTGTATATCCTCGCTTCGGGCTATTATGCAGAAATCTATGTTAAGGCAAAAAAGTATGTGCTTCGGGAATCTCTCAATAACCTGGAAGAGATATTAGACAGCAATTCATTTGTACGAATACACCGGTCTACCATCGCTAACCTGAACTTTGTGGAAGAGATCATCCATTCAGATTATTCTGAAATAGACGCGAAGATGACCGACGGGAAGTTGCTTCATGTAAGCAAATCCCATAAAAAGGAATTTTTGGAAAAAATAGGCATTTAAATGAGCTTGACTAACATTAAACAGAAGTATATCGATTTCAACCTGGTGTTATTACTGTCAGGTTTTTACCTGCTTTTTGATATCGTGGTTATCGGAAAGATTGCCTATATGCAGGAATGGATGCCCCGGGATTTCCCGAAGGATTTTTCCTGGCCAGATTACCTGGTACAAAATCTTTTGTTTGATTATATAGTGGTAGTGAGTTATATGACCCTGGTAGGAATAAGTACCAAAAGATTTCTCAACAAGAATTATTCCTGGGTAAAGATCATTTCCATCCATACTATTTTCTCCCTTTTGATAGGTATTATTATCAGGTTTGTGGTAGATGCCTATTCTATCCTTGCCGGAAGGGTAAGCCTGGACGAATTCAGCCTTAGAAGAAGTATCAACGCCTTTGTGTATGTGATAGATCTTAACTTTTTGATCTATTTCGCCATGGTTTTTATCATCTATACCTATTATTACCTGAAGCAGGTCAAGGAGGCCGAAAAAAGGCATTCCAAACTGGAAACCCAGCTGGTAAGCACACGTATGAAAATGCTTTCTGCACAACTGCAGCCACATTTTCTTTTTAACACCCTGAATTCCATTTCGGTTTTAACCGATATTGATGCCAAGAAGGCTAAAGATACCATAGCCGACCTCAGTGATTTTCTACGGGAGATCCTCTATAATTCCGATAGCA
The DNA here is from genome assembly GCF_022570735.2 of Christiangramia oceanisediminis. GTDB lineage: Bacteria > Bacteroidota > Bacteroidia > Flavobacteriales > Flavobacteriaceae > Christiangramia > Christiangramia oceanisediminis. The sequence continues at coordinate 85,131 of NZ_JANCNS010000002.1, forward strand.
ACAGGATCAGCCTGGATGAAGAATTAAGGATCCTGGAATATTACCTGAACATCGTTAATGTAAGGTTTTCTGACCATTTAAAGATCAAAAAGAATATCGATGAATCCTTGTTGTTAAAAAGAGTACCCGCTCTTCTATTGCAGCCCCTCATTGAAAACTCTATAAAACACGGCTATTCGTATGACCATACTAACCTGGAGATCACCATTTCGGTGTACCAGGAAGGGGAGCGGCTGGTGATCAAGGTCGAGAATAATGGGGAACCCGTTTCCCTGAGCCATGCCGAGCTTATGAAAAAAGGGGTAGGGCTAACCAATATTAACGACCGATTAAAGAATCTTTATAATGGCGATTACTTTTTCGAGGTTAGAAATAAAGCCGATAATTCTGGCGTGGAAACCATCATAAAGATTCCCGAATAAGCAATTCTTCTCTTTTAATTTTCTTCTATTTTTCAGTCTGCCGATAAAGGAAAAGCCTTAAAGTTTAAACAGGAACTTTAAGAAAGCTTTAGCGCAAATCAGGATCAATTATTCGTAAATTTAAGATGATCCCCTTTCCATAAATTTTCCTCCTTTTTTCAAAATATCTAACTCTGAAGATATGGATAGAAAATTACCCTGTCATTTTTACCCGCCGGCTGAGGAGAGGTTCAATATCATTTCTCATGGAATAGGCTTTGTTTTAAGTATCCTGGCCCTGATCCTTCTTATTTTGAAGGCCGACAGGCTGGGCGATGTGGAACACCTGGTAAGCTTTACTATTTTCGGCGCCAGTATGGTGCTGGTTTATGCTGCCTCTACTTTTTACCATAGCGCAAAGTCCAAAAGACTCCGTATTCGATTGAATATCCTGGATCATGCCTCCATTTATTTCTTGATCGCAGGTACCTATACGCCCTTTGCGATCATTACCCTGGCCGGGACAAGGGGATGGACCATCCTGGCCATTGTTTGGAGCATGGCGATCATAGGCGCCATCTTTAAGATCTTTTATGCAGGCCGCTTCCAGCTTTTTTCAACCATCATGTATGTGGTGATGGGCTGGATCATTGTTTTTGCCATAAAACCGCTGGCAGAGAGTTTGTCACCTTCGGGGCTTTATTGGCTCATAGGAGGTGGAATTTCTTATACGATTGGGGCAATTTTGTTTATGCAGAATAAAATTCCATTTAACCATGCGGTCTTTCATATTTTCGTACTACTGGGTACCTTCGCTCATTTTGTGTGCATCTATTATTTTTTATTACCTCCTGAAGCTGCCTTTTAGCGCCGGTCGATCTACAACCCGCTATGGTAATTTTTCTATCTTTGGTCTTTTTGAAAAATATATTCATGAAGACTCTTCAACTCCTGCCCGTTCTTTTTCTGCTTTTTACCTTTAATTCCCTTCAATCTCAAAATGATTATTTCTTTCCGAAAGGTTCAGAATTCGATGAAAATATTCCTTCTCCACAGGAATTCCTGGGATATGAAATAGGAGAGTGGCATACCCGGTATAACAGCCTGGTGCATTATATGGAAAGGCTCGCTGAACTTTCTCCGAACGCGCAGATCCAAACCATCGGCTATACTCATGAACACAGGCCTCAAATCATCCTTACAATTTCTTCTGAAGAGAATCTTAATAACCTGGAACAGATCAGGCAGGAGCATCTGGCGCATGCCAATCCGAAGGAGGATGAAGGAAATGTTTCAGAAATGCCGGTCATAGTTCATTTGGGGTATAATGTTCATGGTAACGAACCGTCAAGCAGCGAGGTTTCTATGCTGGTTGCCTATTATTTGCTGGCATCGCAGGACCCGAAGGTTGAAGAGTATCTTCAAAATGGAGTGTTTCATATAGAGCCGGCATTGAATCCCGATGGAAGGGACAGGCATACTACCTGGGTGAACAGCAATAAAGGAAATCCAGCAGTGGCAGATCCCTGGGATCGTGAACATAACGAGGTTTGGCCTTCGGGAAGGACCAATCATTACTGGTTCGATTTGAATCGGGACTGGCTGCCCCTTACCCAGGTTGAAAGCCAGAACCGCGTTAAATTCTATCATACCTGGTTGCCGAATATGGTAACCGATTATCATGAAATGGGCACTAACAGCACATACTTTTTTGAGCCCACCAAAAAATACGGCTCAGAAAATCCCATTGTTCCAAGGTATAACTATGATACGCTCAATAAGATCTTCGCAGAATATCACCAGCGGGCTTTAGATGAAATCGGGTCTCTTTACTTTACCGGCGAGCGTTTCGATAATTCGTATCCGGGTTATGGTTCTACCTATCCCGATTTACATGGTGCGTTGGGAATCGTTTATGAACAGGCAAGTTCCAGGGGGCATGTGCAGCAGACTGGCAGTGAAAAGATCAGCTTTCCTTTTACGATCAGGAATCACTTGCGAACCAGCCTGGCCACCATCGAGGCAACGATAGATAACCGGGAGTTGCTGTTAGATTGGCAGCGAAAATTTTTCGAGGATATCAGTTCAGGTTCGAACGAAGTCTATGTTTATGGAACTAAAGAACGGCCTGGGCTTAACCGAAGGTTCACCCAGTTATTGCTCGATCACCAGATAGAGGTTTATGAACTGGAGAACGATGTAAGCATCAATGACCAAAATTTTCAAACCGAATACGCCTATGCGGTTCCAAAAGCTCAGACGCAAAACCTGATGGTGCGATCTATTTTTGAAAATGTGACCAGTTTTGCTGACAGCGTATTCTATGATACGTCGGCCTGGTCTATGGCCCTGGCCTATGGGATCGAAAATGGAATTACAAAGGCCGGAAAACTTAACCTTGGGCCCAGGCTTGATTCTGAAGCTATTCAAAGAGACCTTTCTCTGCCAGTCCAATCGAAATATGCCTATCTCATCAACTGGTCTCAGTTCTCTGCACCTAAAGCACTTTACCAGCTTTTAGAAAAGGATATTAATGTAAAAATTGCCTTTTCACCATTTAAAACCGAAACAACCACGGGCAGCAGTGATTTTGGCTACGGAAGTCTTATGATCTCAACGGCCGATCAGCCTGTTGATGAGCAGGAATTGTTTTCCATCATTACCAAAGTAGCCAGGGATGCTGAAGTCGAGATCAATGCGGTCGCATCTGGAAGAAGTCTTAACGGAATTGATTTGGGAAGTCCCGATTTCAGGGATATAGACCTTCCGAAGGTACTTATGCTTACCGGGGAGGGAGTGAGCGGCTATGAAGCCGGGGAGATCTGGTTCACCATGGACCAGTACCTTGGGATGCCTATTACAAAGGCAGACCGGAATGATTTCTCGCGCCTCCCGCTGAACAACTATGATGTTCTAATCCTGGTTTCCGGAAATTATAATGATTTAGACCAGGAAAGGATCGCGAAATGGACAGAAAACGGCGGAGTGCTGATCACCCAGCGAACAGCAACCGAATGGGTGATTAACCAGAAGCTGGTGGAAGCTGAGCTAAAAAAAGCGGAAAAAGAACAGGATAGTTCTGCACGGATGAATTATGCAAAATCTGGTGCCTATTATGGCTCACGTGCTGTTGGAGGCTCTTTTTACGAAGTAGACCTCGATATAACACATCCGGTAGGTTTCGGATATACCAATCGTAACCTCTCGCTTTATAAAAATAGTACGGTATTTCTAGAACCCGGAACTAATGCCTTTCAGAAAGTAGCTTTATTTACAAACGATCCGCATATCAGCGGATATATTCATCCTGAAAACCTGGAGCTTATCAAAAATTCGGCAGCCATATTGGCCAGGAAAAAAGGAGAGGGTACAGTGATTATGTTCAGTGACGATCCAAATTTCAGGGCTATGATGCTGGAAACTCAACGCTTATTCATCAATTCGGTATTTTTTGGTTCGATGATCTTTTAAGTATGGATTATCGGTAAGCGATCTGCCAACAAGGAATTCTAATCCTAACGAATAGTTCTGAATAGATTTGTTGGGAAATCAATTTAAATCTTATTCTTTATTGAAATCAAATTTCCGGAGGATATCCCATGTCTTGCCATTGTGTTTGAGCAAGAAGAGATGCTTGGCGATAAAAGAAGCCGCGAAGTACCGATCTTTAAAATTTGCCCAAACCTGTGGGAAATCGGTTCTCTTGAGATCCCTGGTCGCAATGGTCACATGCGGATGGATCTTGGAAGCTAACTCATGTTTCTTAAGCTGGGTAAGTTCACCAATGAAACCCTGTAGATTTGTATGTAGTTGGATTATCGGTTCATGATCCAGGACATTGATGAAGATCACTTTTTTATCGAACCTGCCAAAATCCTTAAGATTAATCGAAATTGGCTTTAATTCAGCCGAAAAATTCTGAAGTTTTTTCAGGAGTGAGGCTTCCTTATTCTCGTTAAATCGAAATGGAATCTTAACCGTTATATGGGCTGGAAGTTTGAGCGCATGGCTTATCCCGAATTCTGCCTGGATCTCTTTTTTGATTTTTTCGATCTCTGATTTTATCCCGGAAGGAGGCATCAGGCAGATAAAATAAAGAGGATCCCTTTTAGTTGACATGAATGGATTTATTTGATGGCGATGATCCTTAACGGGCCTCCGCTACCATCCTTGATCTTCATTGGAAGGGCGATCACCCTGAACCCTTTTGCGGGTAACCTATCCAGATTCGCTACGTTTTCAAATGCCGGCACATTTTGGGTCATCAGGGCTACGTGGGCCGCAAAATCGGTCGATTGCCCGTAATCGATACTTGCGGTATCGATACCCACAGCCTTGATCTTCCTGTTTTCGATTAGCCATGATGCCGCCTCGGCAGATAGTCCCGGGAAATGCAGTTTAGCAACGGCATCCGGACCGCGTTCTTCGGTGCCAAGGTATTTTTTGGCGTCGGGATAATATTTTCCGAAGCCTGTTTGAAATAGTACGATACTTCCAGTAGCAATTTCACCATTTACTGCTTCCCAATCTTTCAGGTCTGCTATGCTTATCAGGTAATCGGGATCTTTGAGGGCTTTATCCGAAACATCGATTTTCACCGCATCGCCTATCAGGTTCTCCAACGGGATCTCATCGGTACTTTGACCGCCCGCGGCAAAGTGTATGGGCGCATCGATGTGGGTGCCGCCATGTTCTGCGGTTTCAAAATTATTGGCTGAATAATAGTAGCCTTTCTCGGTCTCTCCTTTGGCAACTTCTTCCAGCTTGAATTGTTTGGCCGTAACCCAGTACAGGCTTTCCTGGGAAAAAGAATGGGTGAGATCGACCAGTTCCCCGTTTCGTTGTTGGGAAGATCCGGCCAGTGGTAAGAGAATGAGGAGATAAATAAAAAGCTTTTTCATGATTCTGTTTTTTCAATTTATTCCCAGCCTGCAGAAATATAACTGGACATACGTTTTTCAAAGTCATCCGGTTCCTCTGCGTAAATGAGTTTTCCCTTGAGATGGGCTTCATTTCTAAGGTGCTCGCTGTACTGGTTCACCACCGCGTTAATTAATTCTTTCTGGGTATCGTCTTCTAAATAATCTTGTTCTTTTCCCAGTTTATCCCTGAGAACCATAAGGTCGTGATCATCGCCCAGGTAGTCGGCAAGCAGATGCACTTCAGCTTCCATAGTACTAAAGATTTCCGGCCAGGACTCCTGCAATAGCAGGATCTGATACCAGAGATATTTTACTCTTTTCCGCCACTCATGGTAGATTTCTTTCCCAGGTTCATCAAAGGCCTTGAGCATCGCCTTTCTTCCTCTTTTGTATACCCGCCTGATGCTGGGAAGAATGATATTGATTTCATTATTCTCAATGGGCCATTTTACCAGTTCTTTCTGGGCATGTTTCAGTTTTTCGGGCAGATGTATGTCAAAGAAATTCTCCTCTTTCAATTGCTTTTCCATTTCATCTCGTTCTGTCTCGATCTTTTTAATGATAGAATTGAAGAAGTTCACATAAAGGTGATCGCCATAACGCTCTCTAAGAATACCAACCGTTTCGATATGAGCAGTAAGATCCCGTAAATCGGAAAGCTCCCTGCCAAGGTCCCTGAAATAGATATTGATGGACTTGTAATTATCCTCTCCCAGTTCGTCACGCACCAGCCTGGCCAGGGCCCTAAGTTTTTTCAATCTTTTCCGGATATCATGAACGGCTTCGTGAACGTTCATTTGATCCAAAGCATCCAGGCATCCCTGTAGCTCTTCGGCTGCTACTTCTGTGATATTCTTTTTCAGATTCTTTTCTTTTTCGAGTTTGTAGGCCATACGGGATTTTTGTTTTTAAGATACTGAATTGTATCAATAGAAATGGTTAGAGTTTTATTAAAAGGAAGCTGATTATAGGAGCCTATTAAACGGAATTTGCGATTTGTGTTGATATTGTAAATATGAAAAACTAGGTTATCGAAAGCAGTTCCTTGAATAGGAATAAAAAAAGCAGCCAATTGGCTGCTTTTTAAATCTTATATTAAAATTAGATTATTTCTTTTCTGCCAGCTCCTTCGGAGCTGTTTCAAAATCGATTTCAATCTGATGCCTGGTTAGATCTTCAAAAGTCTCTCTTTCTCTAATCAAATGAGCCTTTCCATTATACCATAAAACTTCCGGCGGGCGATATCTTGAGTTGAAATTACTCGCCATGGAAAAGCAATAGGCTCCGGCATTACTGAACGCCAGGATATCTCCTTCACGAATTTCAGCGATCTGCCTGTTGCTTCCAAAGGTGTCAGTTTCGCAAATGTATCCTACCACGCTATAAAATCTTGATTTTCCGTTAGGATTGGAGATGTTCTTGATATCATGATGAGAGCCATAGAACATAGGCCTGATCAAATGATTAAAGCCTGAATCTACTCCGGCAAAAACTGTGGAGGTGGTTTGTTTGATCACATTTACTCTCGCCAGGAATTTACCAGATTCGCTTACCAGGTATTTTCCAGGTTCAAAAGCCAGGGTTAGCTCTCTTCCGTATTCCTTGCAAAAGTTATTGAAACGCTCGGTAAGCTGGGTTCCAAGGTCTTCAATATCGGTTTCGATATCTCCTTCACGATATGGAACTTTAAAGCCACTTCCAAAATCGATGAATTCAAGTTCCTTGAAGTTCCTGGCAGCCTCGAAAAGTATTTCGGAAGCATGCAGGAATACGCCAATATCCAGGATATCACTACCGGTATGCATATGAATTCCGTTTATATGCATGCCTGTATTTTCTACTATTCTCAACAAATGTGGCATCTGGTGAATGCTTATTCCGAATTTGGAATCGATATGTCCTACTGATATCTTCGAATTTCCACCTGCCATCACATGAGGATTGATCCTGATACAAACCGGGATTTCCGGGTGTCGGCTCCCAAATTGCTCAAGAATGGAAAGGTTATCAATATTGATCTGGGCACCAAGCTTTACGACCTGTTCGATTTCCTCAAGGGAAACTCCGTTAGGAGTATAGATGATCTTGGAAGGATCTACACCGGCCTTTATTCCCAACCTCACTTCCTGTACAGAAACGGTATCGAGTCCGCAGCCAAGAGAATTCAGTAATTTCAAAATGGAAATATTGGAAAGTGCTTTTACAGCATAATGAATTCTAAGGTTGTCTACCTTAAAGGCATTGGTAAGCCGGTTATATTGTGAAATGATCTTTTCAGCATCATATACATAGACCGGGCTTCCAAATTCTTCAGCAACCGATAGTAATTCCTTTTGTGTCATTTTTTAAAAATTTAGGCAAAAATAAAGTTCCTTAACACTTATGATCAAGGCGTACATCAAATATAACCGATTTGGTCAATTTGTTATTTCTGAAATTTGAAAAATTATGAATTGCTTATTTCCATTTGAACCGATTTGTGTCTTCTCAGGAAAACCACGCTCAGTCCCAGAAAAATTCCTATTCCCGCCATGGCAACACCTACATATTGTGCAGATACGATTCCGTAGCCATAGGCAATAGGCAGGCCTGCAAGATAGGCTCCACTGGCATTTCCCATATTGAAGGCGCTCTGGTTTAAGGAAGATCCCAGCATTTCAGACCCTTTAGCCGAATTGATCACCGCCATTTGAATGGGAGTGGCCAGACACAATGCGATCACCGGTATAATAAAGGTCATTACAAGTACGCCAATCTGATTATAAGCAAGGAAACTGTTGGAGATCAGCGCGATCACCATAAGAATAAGAGCAAGGATAACGGCCTTTATCGGGCTGAACAATTCAGCAAGTTTTGCTCCAAGTAAGTTACCAATTACCATTCCCAGCCCGGCCAGGATCATCGCGTAACTAACAATACCATCGTTCCAGCCGGCAACATCGGTAATTAAAGGAGCGATATAGCTATACCAGGCAAAGAATCCGCCTGTACCAATCGTGGTGAGTAAAATAACCAGCCATAATTCCGGTTTTTTAAGAACCTGAACATCCTTTTTAAAACCATTGGAATTCGATTTTGGTAATTCCGGCATCCAGAATTTAATGCTTAGGATTGCCAGGATACCTACCACGCCAACGGCCAGGAAAGATACTCCCCAGTAAAAGTTCTGTCCCAGCCAGGTTCCCAGTGGTACTCCTATCACATTTGCGACCGTTAAGCCTGTAAACATAATGGCAATAGCCTGGGCATCTTTTCCGGGTTTTGCGAGTTTACCGGCTACCACGGCACCTATTCCGAAGAATGCACCGTGAGGCAAACCAGAGAGAAACCTTGAAATTAAAAGCCAGGTATAAGAATTTGAAAAGGCCGAAAGCGTATTGAAAACGGTGAACCAGACCATGAGCATAAGCATCACTCTGTGAGCTGGCCATTTATTTCCGAAGGCGGTAAGCAGGGGAGCGCCAACTACCACACCCAGGGCATAGGCAGAAATAAAATGCCCGGCTTTGGGAATGGAGATTTCCAGGGCACCGGCTACCTCAGGCAGGATTCCCATGATCACGAACTCGGTCATCCCAATTCCAAACCCACCAATGGCCAATGCTAATAAAGCCTTTTTCATATTCAAAATTAAGCCTGCAATTTACAACAGCACAAATGATTAGGAAGTCATTTAAGGAATTTTAACCGATAACCTTTTCGAACCTGGGTTTTAAATGATGATGCTTTCATATTACTTGAATTACCTGAGGTCTTAAGCGTTAAGAAGCTCAAAAAAGATTGGTACAATAGTATGTATTTGTTACTTTTGCCTTCCGTAATTAATCAAGAAGAAAAAGCTGATTATGAATATACACGAATATCAAGGAAAAGAAATTTTAAGCAGCTTCGGAGTGCGTGTTCAGCGCGGGACCGTGGCCAGAAACGCCAAAGAGGCGGTTGATGCCGCAAAGGAACTAACCGAACAAACCGGTACCGGATGGCACGTGATCAAGGCTCAGGTGCATGCCGGAGGCCGTGGTAAAGGTGGAGGTGTAAAGCTGGCCAAGAACCTTAAAGAAGTAGAAGAGATCGCAGGTGAAATAATCGGGATGAACCTGGTAACACCTCAAACTTCTGCTGAAGGTAAAAAAGTACACCAGGTACTGGTTGCTGAAGATGTTTATTATCCTGGAGACAGTGAGCCGGAAGAATACTATATGTCTGTTCTTCTGAATCGTAACACCGGTCGCAATATGATCATGTATTCTACTGAAGGTGGAATGGATATCGAAACCGTGGCTGAAGAAACTCCAGACCTGATATTCACCGAAGAAATTGATCCGGCAACCGGATTGCTAGGCTTCCAGGCAAGAAGAATTGCTTTTAACCTTGGGCTTAGTGGCCAGGCATTTAAGGAAATGACCAAATTCGTGATGTCTCTTTATAAAGCATTCGAAAAATCTGATTCTTCCTTATTCGAGATCAACCCGGTTCTAAAGACAAGCGATGACAAGATCCTTGCAGTAGATGCAAAAGTGACTCTGGATGATAACGCGCTATTCCGTCATAAGGATTATGCAGAAATGCGAGATATTCGAGAGGAAAACCCAACCGAAGTAGAAGCTAAGGAAGTGGGGCTTAACTATGTAGACCTTGATGGTAACGTAGGATGTATGGTGAATGGTGCCGGATTGGCAATGGCAACCATGGATCTTATTAAAATGGCCGGTGGAGAACCTGCTAACTTCCTGGATGTTGGTGGTACTGCAGATGCTAAAAGGGTAGAGGAAGCTTTTAGACTGATCCTTAAGGATGATAAGGTAGAAGCTATACTTGTGAACATCTTTGGAGGAATCGTTCGTTGTGACCGTGTTGCACAGGGAATCGTAGATGCCTATAAGAATATGGGAGACGCGATCAATGTTCCAATTATCGTAAGACTTCAGGGAACCAATGCTGAAAAAGCCAAGGAACTTATTGACTCCAGCGGACTCAAAGTTTATAGTGCAGTTGAATTCAAAGAGGCTGCAGATAAGGTACAGGAAGTACTTTCTTAAAAACTGTTTCAGAATATTAAAAACCCGGCAGAGAAATCTGGCGGGTTTTTTTGTTTGTTATGATTTCTGAAAATTGGCATGATTTGAATTGTGAATAAGCCTTTCCAAACGCTCATTTTTGATAATTAGGTAATTAAAGTGCTAAATATTTGCAAAAATTGCGGTAAAAGGGCCTAAAATTATTAGTTATTAACCGAAAACGTTTTAGTTTTTTCCGAAATTAGGTTATCCTATTGAAATGAAATAGCTTTGAGCTAAATGAAGGGAAAAATTAAAAATATAGCGGTCTTAACATCTGGAGGAGATGCTCCTGGAATGAATGCCGCCATTAGAGCTGTTGTTCGTGCCTGTTCGTTCTATAACCTTGATTGTACAGGTGTTTACAGAGGTTACCAGGGGCTTATAGAAGCCGATTTTGAAAAATTGGACGCCAGGTCTGTTCGAAATATTATCAATAAAGGAGGAACTTTTCTTAAATCTACCAGGTCTGAAGATTTTAAAACCAAGGAAGGTAGGAAAAAAGCTTACGAAAGTTTAAGGAACAACAATATTGACGCCCTTGTGGTGATTGGTGGAGATGGAACCTTTACTGGAGGGCAGAAGTTCTCCCAGGAATTTGATTTTCCTATTGTTGGGATCCCGGCAACTATCGATAATGATATAGATGGGACCGACTATACCCTTGGGTACGATACTGCACTTAATACGGTGGTAGAAGCAATCGATAAGATTCGCGATACCGCGAGCTCGCATAATAGGCTGTTCCTGATAGAGGTTATGGGAAGGGATGCCGGAGATATCGCGTTGAATAGCGGGATAGGTGCCGGTGCCGAGGAAATCCTGATCCCGGAAGAAAATCTTGGAGTAGAGCGATTGATCGACTCCCTTAAAAGGAGCAAGAAATCTGGAAAAACTTCGAGTATCATCGTGGTTGCAGAAGGAGATAAAAGCGGAAAGAACATTTTCGAACTTGCCAATTATATAGAAGAGAATATGGATGAATACGAGATCCGGGTTTCGGTTCTTGGTCATATTCAAAGAGGTGGATGCCCAAGTTGTTTTGACAGGGTTCTGGCCAGTAAACTGGGAGTTGGAGCTGTTGAGGCTTTAATGGAAGGAAAGACTGAAGTCATGATAGGTTTACATCATAAAAAAGTTGTTACTGTAGACCTTACTACAGCAATCAAAGGAGAAGTTAAACTAGATAAAGAATTACGAAGGGTGGCAGACATCACTTCGGTATAATTTAAAAACCAAAATAAGATGAGTACTAAAATTGGAATTAACGGATTTGGACGTATCGGGAGAATTGCTTTCCGAATTGCGGCTCAAAATAAAGATGTAGAAGTTGTAGCGATCAACGACCTGCTGGATGTAGATCACCTGGCATACCTTTTAAAATACGATTCTGTTCACGGAAAATACAATGGAACAGTTGAGGTAAAAGATGGAAATCTTTTCGTTGACGGAAGCAAGATTCGTGTAACTTCAGAAAAGAACCCGGCAGACCTTAAATGGGGAGATGTTGGAGCTGAAGTGGTACTGGACTGTACCGGGATCTTCACCGATAAAGATAACGCCAAGGCTCACCTTGACGCCGGAGCCAGAAAAGTGGTGATCTCTGCACCCTCTAAAACTGCTCCTATGTTCGTAATGGGTGTAAACCACCAGGATGTAAAGGCAGACGATCATATCGTTTCTAACGCTTCCTGTACTACCAACTGTCTTGCACCACTTGCAAAAGTGATCGACGATGAATTTGGACTGGTTGAAGGATTGATGACAACCGTTCACGCGTCTACATCTACCCAATTCACAGTAGACTCGCCATCTAAAAAGAATTTCAGACTGGGAAGAAGCGCCATGGCGAATATCATTCCTAGTTCAACCGGAGCTGCAGTGGCAGTGACCAAAGTAATTCCTTCATTGAAAGGAAAACTTACCGGGATGGCATTTCGTGTACCAACCACAGATGTTTCTGTAGTTGACCTTACCGTACGTACCGAAAAGAACACCTCTTATGATGAGATCAAAGCTGCGTTCAAAAAGGCGGCAGATGGACCACTAAAAGGAATCATTTCGTATACTGAAGAAGAAGTGGTAAGTCAGGATTTCGTTTCAGATGCTCATACCTGTAATTTTGATGCAGGAGCAGGGATCGCCCTGAACGATAATTTCTTCAAATTGATCGCCTGGTATGATAATGAATACGGGTATTCAGCTAAGTTGATAGACCTGGCAGCTCACGTGGCAACTTTATAAGCCTTACAGCTAAAGAAAATTCAGTATTGGAGCGGATTATTTACTACTTTTAGCCGCTCCAAAACTGAAATGGCTTTGGTTTTTTCTAATTCTTAAAATAACACATGATTTTAATCGCTGACGGAGGTTCCACTAAATGTGATTGGATTCTTCTAAATAACGAAGGTGAACAGGTATTTAAGACCAGAAGTAAAGGTCTTAACCCGGCAGTTTTTCAGGAAGCAGTGCTGGAAGAAAGGCTTGCCGAAAATCCTGAACTGGCCGAAGTTAAAGATTCTATAGAAAGAGTTCATTTTTATGGTGCCGGGTGCGGTACACCTACGCCAAGGGAATTGCTTCGTAGCATCATCGCGAATTACTTTACCAATGCTGATGAAGTGCAGGTAATGGAAGATACCGTAGCGGCTGTCTATGCGGCTACTACCGAACCTGGAATAGTTTGTATCCTGGGTACCGGTTCCAATAGTTGCTATTTTGACGGGAAAAAGATAACCCAGGCAGTGGATTCACTAGGTTATATCCTTATGGATGAGGCCAGTGGTAATTACTTCGGAAAAAGACTTATCAGGGACTATTATTACAAAAGAATGCCTCCTGAAGTAGCCGAAAAATTCGAGCAGAAGTTCGATCTGAATTCAGATACGATTAAAATGAACCTCTATCGAAAGGAAAACCCGAATACCTACCTGGCTCATTTCGCTGAATTTATTTTTACGAACGAACGTAATGGATATTTTTACAAATTGCTGCATGAAGGGATCACAGATTTCATTCATTCCAGGGTATTGATCTATCCGCAGGTGACTTCGGTTCCGGTACATTTTATTGGAAGTATAGCGTTTTTCAGTGAAGATATCATTAAAGCTGTGTTGCAGCCTTATAATATTGAGCTTGGAAACATTGTAAGAAGACCTATAGATGCGCTTATCGAATATTACCGCAATCATGTGATCAAAGTTTCCGAATAAGATTTTGTACTCATAAGATTTCAAAGGCTCGCTTTATGCGGGCCTTTTTTTTTTGATATCCCCTGAAATGTCTCTGAATCTCTCTTTGAAGTAAACCGTTAGTCAATTAAATGCTTCTGTCTAATCCGTTTGCTTCTGAATCTTTTTTATTTATTTCCCGTTGGAATGTGTTGTTTTACAGCATGCTAAGTAAAAATGAATTATATTCATTCAAATTTTCAGCATGCTTATTAAGGTTTTTGGAAGCGCAGTCTTCGGGGTAGATGCTACCGTGATCACTGTTGAGGTAGATATTACTAATGGAATAGGGTACCACCTGGTTGGGCTGCCAGATAATGCCGTAAAGGAATCGAGCTACCGCATCGCAGCCGCACTTCAGAACAATGGTTTTAAACTTCCTGGAAAAAAGATCATTATCAATATGGCTCCTGCCGATCTTCGGAAGGAAGGTTCGGCTTATGACCTAACTTTCGCAATGGGTATTCTGGCGGCATCAAAACAAATAAAGGCCGAAAGTATTTCAGATTATATCATTATGGGTGAATTATCCCTTGATGGAAGTCTGCAATCTATTAAAGGAGCGCTACCTATTGCCATACAGGCAAAAAAAGATGGATTTAAGGGCTTCATCCTGCCGCAACAGAATGCCAATGAAGCTGCGATCGTCGCTGGCCTGGAAGTGTATGGGGTTAATAACATAAACCAGGTGATCAAATTCTTTAATGAAGATGAGGCTTTAGAAAGGACTGAGATAAATACACGGGAAAACTATTTTAGTCAGCTGGATAACCTGGAATTTGATTTTGCCGATGTCAAGGGACAGGAATCCATTAAACGCTGTATGGAGATCGCTGCAGCAGGAGGTCATAATATCATCCTGATAGGTCCGCCTGGGGCAGGGAAGACCATGCTTGCCAAGCGTTTGCCTTCCATTCTTCCTCCCATGACCCTTCAGGAAGCCCTGGAAACCACCAAAATTCATAGCGTGGCGGGAAGGATAAGAGAAAACATTGGATTGATGTCCCAACGTCCGTTCCGAAGTCCGCATCATACGATATCAGACGTCGCATTGGTTGGCGGCGGGGCTTATCCGCAGCCTGGTGAGATTTCCCTCTCCCATAACGGTGTGTTATTTCTTGATGAATTGCCAGAATTCAAGCGCAGTGTGCTCGAGGTGATGAGACAGCCGCTAGAAGATCGCGAAGTCACCATTTCAAGGGCTAAGTTCACGGTTACCTATCCTTCCAGTTTTATGCTGGTGGCCAGTATGAATCCTAGTCCCAGCGGATATTTCAATGAACCTGGAGCGCCGGTGAGATCTTCTGCTATCGAGGTTCAGCGATATTTAGGTAAAATAAGCGGTCCCCTTTTGGATAGAATTGATATACATATCGAGGTCACGCCGGTTCCGTTTGAAAAGCTAAATGAAGAACGCAAGGGCGAAAGCAGTCTTCAAATCAGGGAACGGGTGATCAGGGCAAGGGATATCCAGTCTCAAAGATTTAGTGAAATTGGCCATATTCATTATAATGCCCAGAT
Source organism: Christiangramia oceanisediminis (assembly GCF_022570735.2). GTDB lineage: Bacteria > Bacteroidota > Bacteroidia > Flavobacteriales > Flavobacteriaceae > Christiangramia > Christiangramia oceanisediminis. The sequence goes on from NZ_JANCNS010000002.1 coordinate 100,262, forward strand.
GGGGCCGAGGCAGATCAAGGAATTCTGTCGGCTCGATGATGCTTCCAGACAGCTGCTGAAAACGGCCATGGAAAGGCTGAATCTTTCCGCCAGGGCCTATGACCGTATCCTTAAAGTTGCCCGGAGTATCGCAGATCTTGCTCAAAGCGAGGATATACAGGGTGATCACCTGGGTGAGGCCATTCAGTATCGCAGCCTGGACCGAGAAGGCTGGCTTGGTTGAATATCTTGAGTTTAAATTAACTAAACCTTTCAGGCTTTTTTATATTTTTGAAAATACCAATAACCTAAGCTTGATAAACCTGGGATTTTATTCGCAGGAACAACTAAAAAAGATGAAACGACTATTTGCCGCAATTTTTTGCCTGGCGATCATTGCCTGTAAAGGTGATAAATCCCAGGATAACCAACCTAAAGAACCTAAAACCGATAGTATTACTGAAGATATTACCAAAAGCTTTATGGAGGTAGATCCAATAGTGCTCACGCTCGCCGAGGCAAATAAGCTGGCAGAGCTGCCACTTAATTGCATTGACACCGAATATCCTAATAAACTGGGGCAAACCCTGGAAAATAAAGAAGCTATGGGTGAGCCGCACGAACTGCATCCTGCATTTTACGGGTGTTTTGACTGGCATTCTTCAGTTCATGCACACTGGTCCCTGGTGAGTCTTCTCAAGCAATTTCCAGATCTGGAAAAGAAAGAGGCCATTAGAGAAGCTCTAAAACAATCTCTTTCTGCGGAAAATATACAGGGAGAGCTGGAATATTTCAATCGAAAGGAAAGCACATCTTTCGAGCGCACTTATGGATGGGCATGGTTATTAAAACTGGCTGAAGAGTTGGAAACGTGGGAGGATCCGTTAGGGCAGGAGCTGGCCGAAAATCTTAAGCCTCTTACTAATCTCATCATTGAGCGATATATGGAATTTCTTCCTAAGCTTAATTATCCTATCCGGGTGGGCGAGCATACCAATACAGCTTTTGGACTTGGCTTTGCCTATGACTATGCAGTAACATCTGGGAGAACTGAATTCGAAGAAGCAATTAAAAAGCGAACTCAACAGTTCTACCTTCAGGATGACGATTGCCCTATGGGATGGGAGCCTAGCGGTTATGATTTTATTTCACCCTGTCTTGCTGAAGTAGATATTATGCGCAGGGTGTTGCCAAAAAATGCCTTTAGCATGTGGATAGACGATTTTATGCCGCAACTTAAGAATGAGGACTTTTCTCTGGAGGTTGGTGAAGTCTCAGATAGAACTGACGGGAAACTTGTGCATCTCGATGGGCTCAACTTCAGCCGGGCCTGGATCTTTTACAGCCTGGCCAATCAGTATCCGGAGCAATTCGGACATTTGAAGTCGGTAGCCAATGAGCATGTAGCCCATTCTTTTCCAAATGTGGTGGGGGATAGTTATGAAGGCGGGCACTGGCTGGGAACCTTTGCGATCTATGCACTGCAACAGGCGGGAAATAAGCCTGCCAAGTGAGGCAGTTTTTCAAAGACCTTGGACCAGGATTACTCGTTTCAGCAGCCTTTATTGGCCCTGGCACGGTTACCGTTTGCAGTCTTGCAGGGGTAACTTTTGGATATTCGCTGCTGTGGGCTCTTCTCATCTCAGTGATTGCCTGTATCATTCTGCAGGAAATGTCGGCCCGGCTCGGGCTGGTTTCCGGAAAAGGTCTAAGCGACTGTATCAGGGATGAGGTCAAAAATCCAATTTTCAGGATTATCACGCTTATTTTGATATTCTCGGCGGTAGTTCTGGGAAATGCAGCCTATGAAGCCGGGAATATTAGTGGAGCCGTGCTGGGAATGGAAGCTGTATTTTCCTCGGTCACTTTTAATATCGCCGGCCTTCAGATCAACATGTGGAGCTTACTGATTGGCGGAATCGCCTTTTTACTGCTATTCCTGGGAAGCTATAAGAAGCTTGAAAAGGTTTTTATAGTTCTGGTACTATTGATGAGTATTTCGTTCCTGGTAACCGCCATATTGACGAGACCAGATCTTACAGAAGTCTTCAAAGGTTTTATTCCTGGATCTTTTGATGCAGGTCTTTTAACGATCATCGCGTTGGTGGGAACTACCGTAGTGCCCTACAACCTGTTTCTTCATGCTTCTCTGGTAAGTGAAAAATGGAGCGGGGACAAGTATCTTGGAGCGGTAAGAAAGGAACTGGTATTTTCCCTTTTCCTGGGAGGAACGGTTTCCATGGCTATAGTCATCTGTGCCGCTGCCTCTAATATATCGAACATAGAAAGCGCAGCCGACCTTGCCGTTGGCCTGGAGCCATTGTTTGGCAGTTCAGCTACGATATTCCTGGCGATCGGATTACTGGCTGCCGGGATCACCTCTTCCATTACTGCTCCGCTTGCGGCCGCCTATGTGGTAAAGGGTTGCCTTGGTTGGAAGGGAGGCATGCAATCCAAACGTTTCAGGCTTGTCTGGATGTTGATCATTATCCTTGGAGTGATCTTCTCTTCCCTGGGTATTAAACCTGTTGAGATCATCCAATTTGCTCAAATTGCTAACGGACTTATGCTGCCAATCATTGCAATTTTCTTATTTTGGATAGTTAATCAGGCTTCGGTGATGGGTAAGCATAAGAACAACCTGATGCAAAACCTGGTGGGATCGATCGTGATCGCACTGGCGGTCTTCTTGGGGCTGAAGTCAATTTTTAGTGTAATTCAGAATCTATAGATGGAAAAGACAATACATATTAACTGTGACCTGGGCGAGGGCGGACAGTTCGACGAAAAACTGATGCCTCTGGTTTCTGCATGCAATATTGCATGTGGAGGACACGCCGGAAACCTGGAGAGCATGCATCGAACGGTCAGGTTAGCCATGGAACATGATGTGGAAATAGGAGCGCATCCTTCTTATCCAGACAGGGAGAATTTCGGAAGGAAACATGTGGAAATGGACGAGGAGGACCTTCGGCTTTCTATCGAAGGTCAGGTTTTAAGTTTGAAACAGATCGCCGAATCGGAAGGTGGAAAACTGAGTCATGTAAAGTTGCATGGAGCACTTTACAACGATGCAGCAAAAGATGAAAGGATCGCTGAAAATATCATAAAATGTCTCGAAGATCTGGATGCCGATTTTAAACTTTTTGTGCCTCTGAATTCAAAAATTTCGGAACTCGCCTATGGTAAATTCGACCTGTATTTTGAAGCCTTCGCAGACCGGAATTATAACCCGGATTTCAGCCTGGTTTCCCGTCAGGAAAATAATGCTTTGATCACCGAAAAAGAAGCTGTTTTTGAGCATGTTTTCAGGATGTATAATGATAAAAAAATAAGGACGATCTCGGGAGCAGAAATCGAGGCAAAAGCCGATACTTTTTGTTTGCATAGCGACACGCCATCTTCGGCAGAAATCCTGCATTATCTTCATAAAAAATTCGCAGAAAAAGGAATAGGAGTAAAGAATTCCTGATGGCAGAAAATCCAAAAATATCACCGCTGGGAGATCGGGGGATCCTGATCAAATTCGATGAAAAAGTGGGTGAAGATCTTCTTCATAAACTACTTTTTTATAAAGAAATCATTCAGAATGCGGAGTCTAAACAAAAACTTGAAGTAACAAACACATACGACTCGTTATTAATTAGTTATGTATTCACTATAGAAGATGTCTATGGTGAGGTTTCGAGGTTAGAACAGCTTATTTCCGGGGCTAATATAACAAAAAAGACCAACTATAAAACCTTCTCGATTCCCGTGTGTTATGACCCTGAATTTGGATTGGATCTAGAACATATTTCTGAAGAAAATAATTTAAGTCTAAAGCAAATTATTGAGCTTCATACTGCGCCGGAATACCTCATCTATTTCACCGGTTTTTTACCCGGATTTTTATACCTGGGAGGACTGGATGAAAAGCTTAAAATTTCGCGAAAAAACACACCCCGAAAATCGGTTGAAAAAGGAGCCGTTGGGATAGGCGAAAACCAAACCGGAATTTACCCAAAATCGAGCCCGGGAGGATGGCAAATTATTGGCCGTTCTCCGGTGGAATTATTCGATAAGAACAAAGCAATTCCGAGTCCGTTTTCAGCAGGTGATAAGATCAAATTCTTTTCGGTTTCAAAAGATGAATTTTACGAGATTGAGGAAGACATGAAATCTGGAAATTACTCCCTAAAATTTGAAAAGCATGAAGGCTGAAATGGAAGTTTTACAACCGGGATTATTTTCGAGTATCCAGGACCTTGGCAGATTCGGTTTTCAGAAATATGGAGTACCGCAGTCTGGAGTGATGGATAGATACGCGATGCGAATTGGGAATTTATTGTTAGGTAACCTGCAGGAGGCTTCGGTCATGGAAATGACCTTCCAGGGACCGCAACTCAAATTCAATTCGCCAACCAGGATCTGTATCACAGGTGCAGATCTTTCACCTCAATTAAATAATGAGCCTGTAGAGAATTTCGAACCAATTCAGGTTAAGGAAGGGGATGAGCTAAAATTTGGCCGGAGGAAACGAGGCTTTCGGTCTTACCTCGCAATAGAAGGCGGTTTTGATACCGGGGAAGTTATGGGTAGCCAGAGCTGGTATGAAGGTATTACTTCAGAATTCAGGTTAAAAAAAGGAATGAGGCTGGCCTATTCGGCAGAACAGGTATCAGAAATTGATACGCATTCATCCATCCGGATCGATATGGATTATCTAGAAGATGGAGAAATAGAAGTATACCCGGGACCCGAATTCGAACTGCTTCCTCAAACTCATCGAACCCGGCTATTCAATGCTGATTTTGGTATAGAAGACTCCAGCAATCGTATGGCGGTGCAGTTAAAGGAAACCCTGCAAAATGAACTTGAACCAATTACTACGGGACCGGTTTTGCCTGGAACTATTCAGCTTACTCCTTCAGGTAAAATGATTATCTTGATGCGCGATTGCCAGACTACAGGAGGATATCCCAGGATACTTCAATTATCTGAAACGGGAATACAGGCGCTTGCGCAGAAGATGCCTGGAGAAAGGATTAGTTTAAAGAATATCAACTATACCCATAATGGGGCAAAATAAAAAAGTGCCTCCTAGGTATTAAAGTTATAGAAAAGACCCTACTCAGAACTATAACGTAACCTTGGTCAGCACTTTTTTGCCCCAAAACACTTTAGCTTTATCTAAAATGACATTTCAAATGTATCTCTATGTCTTTTTTCCAACAAGGGGAAAATTCCCCTTTCTCAATCTTAAATATGAGTTCATATATTTTTATTAGTACTTTTAAGAGTAATTAACTAATTGGCAGATAATTAGCCTTAAAATTGAAAAATTATGAAACGACCAGCCAAATGTATTACAATCGACAAAGCACGAAAACTGCAAAAAAAATGGAGAGACACCAGGGGAAAGTTTTTCGAAGAAAATGAAGATTATCAGGATTCCTGCGAAGTATGGTATAGTTTAGACGAACTTCAGGAATATTTGAATTATGTGAGGGATTTATCAGCAGAACAGGGAGTTGAGCATCCGGGAATAAGTATATGGTTTGGAGCTGAGGATAGTAAAGGTAAGCAAGATGGTCTTTCCACAATTTTCCTTATGGCGACTAAAGAAACTTCCGAGAGCGAAAACGCGGTTGTTCAAAATGAATCAGGTAAAACCGATGTAATATTACCTTTATCCGGAAGTAGTTATGAACTAAACGAGTCAATTGATGGTTATAATGATGGAAGCACTAAATGGCCGCCTAGCAAAATATAATAGCTAAGAATTGTGTGGGAGATCTTTATCGAAAAGCGCCTTTATCCAACTTATGTTTTGGAATTCTTAACGGCCCTGGCTGGAATTATTTATCTCAAACAATCGAATGAAGTTAGTAAACCCAATAGATTTTTAGTCTATTTCTTGATTTTCTTATTTTTCATTGATCTGTTCGCGATTGTATATGCCATGTACGGTTATGTATATGATTATAAATTCATAGAATTTTTAAAGGGAACCAGGTTTGAAGGGCACTGGTGGATTGCGAACATCGCATCGCTCATTACAACAACGGCTTATACTTCGTATTTTGCCTTTCAGCTAGGTTCGCACTTCTGGAGGAAACTAATTTTATTTTCAACGATCATTTATATACTGGTTTCAATAATAAGTTATTTTCTTACAGATTATTTCTTTACAACTACAGCACCATTTCCTTATGTTTTAAGCGCCTTCCTGATCTGTTTTGCAATTGCGATTTATTACCTGGAATTATTAAAAACCAATCGGATCTTAAATTTTAAATCGGAATTGGCGATCTACGTATCATTTGGATTATTGATCTATAAATTGGCTATAACGCCGCTTTTTATTTTCCAGCGATACATTAGAGTAAGTGAAAACTTTGAAGAGGTATATGGGATAGTCCTGGACCTGGCCAATATTTTGCTGTATTCCATCATTATCTTCGGGTTCATCAAACAAATTCAATATAATTCCCAACTGAAAAAAGCGGCAAAAGCTTAAGGCTTTTTCCGGAATAAGGATCAGTTACAATATTCCAATTCTCAATCTAAAAAGGGAATCATTTGGGCTTAGCACGTTTTCATGCTGATTTTCAGTCGTGAATTTTCAGAATTTTATGGATATAAAAAAGAGAAGCAAAGAATAAATGAAAGGTGCTTATAAATAAAAAAGTGCTTTCTCGGTACTAAATTATAGTAAAGACCCTACTCAGAACTATAACATAACCTCAAAAGCACTTTTTTGCCCCAAAACACTTTAGCTTTACTAAAATGACTATACCAAATGTAGGTTGTGTACTAAAGCCGGACAAGGGGATTTTTCCCCCTTTTGACTTTTGATATGAAATTATTGTTTGAAAATTATATTTTTAACAAACCAATTACCAACCTATTATTTCAATTATGGAAAAACCAAAAAAGTGTATTTCAAGATCAGAGGCAGGGAATCTTTCAAAAACCTGGTGGAACTCGCGTGGTGAAGCAATTAAAGGAGCTATTAAACATGAAGATGTTTGTGCGGTGAATTTCAGTATTGCCGAGCTGGAAGAATATATTGCCTATGTAAAGGAAAATTCTGAAGATACAGAAGGAGCTGGTATATCCATTTGGTTAGGTTCCTATCCAAAAGATGATGAAAAAGTTCCGAAAAAGAAAAGAGGCTATAGCACTGTTTTCTTATCTCCTACCAAAAAGAAAGCTACCGGAACCTATACCGAAGATGAAAATGATTTTGAAGAAAATGAAGACATAGATCCCTATAACGACGGACAGGGTGTATGGCCTCCCGGTATTTATTAAAAACTTATAACTTATTTAGATCATAAAATTAAGTTTTTAAATGCAGGATTATCTTGATTTCCTAGTAGAAAGAAAAGTATATGTTAGCCTTTTAATGGAATTTCTGGCTGCCCTGGCGGGCAGTCTTTATCTTATTAAGGCTCAAAGCTTCGGAAAGCTGAGAAAACAATTTGTATGGTTCTTATGGTCTGTTTTTATTATTGATATATTAGGAGGTTATTCGATCTGGGCCTATTTTGACGATTACCAAACCTTTCCTTTCTTAAAAGATTCGCTTTTTACCAGAAGTTTCTGGTGGTATAACCTGGCAAAAGTTTATCGGATCATTGTGTATTGTTATTTACTTTATTACCTGGTAAGAGAAGCTTACCTAAGAAATTTTATAAAATGGGGCACGATCCTATTTATAATCTACGCTGTATATAATATGGTTTTCAGTGGCCAGTTTTTTACCACTTACATTATAAGCACTATTATAGCGGGTACCTTTCTAATTGTCGTTTGTGTTTTTCTCTATTTCTATGATATGCTGGTAAGTAGATACATAACTGGGTTTTCCAGGAATTTGTTCAATTATGTCTTTGCCGGGGTGCTTATTTGGTACCTGGTTATACCACCAATAGAGATTTTTGTCAATCATTTTATTGAAGAAAATGAACTTTTTATTGAAGTTTTTGCAACTGTACTTCGGTATGCAAATATTTTGCTCTACGGTACCTGTATTTTAGGATTTTACATGGAATATCGGTCGAAGAAAAAATCAATAACTTCGGTTGAAATTAGCAGTAAGTAGTTAAGAAATAAATCTTTAGATGCTTGAATTTTTAATAGAAGAAAAATTCTATCACCTTATATTTGAATTGCTGGCGGCGATAGCCGGACTTATCTATCTTCGGAAGTCAGTCTTCGTAGAACCTCAGGTAAAGATTTTTATATATTATTTGTGTTATATCGTCTTTATTGAATATTACGCGTTGTTACCCATTTATGCATGGCTTACCGATTACGAGTCCCTGAGTTTTTATGAAGATTCAGTGTTTCGTACCAATAATTGGTATGGTAATCTAAATCTGGTCATCAATACCATATGCTTTTCGCAGATTTTCATTAGAAGCCTATCCAGCAAGACACAACGCAAAATTTTATATTATGGACTGGCAGCAGTTCTTATTATTAGTGTCGTACGGTTGGCTAGCGCCGGTATTTTCTTTTCCTATACCGATTCTTATGTAAGTGCCTTGCAGACCTTTTTCATATTCCTAAGTGTATGTTTCTGGTATTTCGAGATACTTAAGTCAAATAAGATTATCAATTTCTATAGCGATGTAAAATTTTTTATTTCGGTTGCTATTGTCTTATGGACCTTGTTAAAGACGCCACTGGATATTTATAGTAAATACAATAATCTGGACAATGAGGCTTTCCGAAACCTTGATATTGAAATTCTGCGCTATATGAATATTTTCATGTATTCTATATATATTCTCGGGTTCTATGCCGATTACCGGTTGAGTAAGGAACCGAGCCCGTTAAAAACTTAAATTTTACGTATACTTGTTATACTAATCGGCCAAAAATATGCTTCGGAAGGAAGAGATCCTGCTTATCGTCTACTTCATCCTGGTGATCCTGTTTCTAGCAGGATTCACGGTGCTTTTCTTTATTACCTATCAAAAGCGGAAGAACAAGCTGCTTAAAGAAAATTTCGAGGCAGAACAGAAATTCAGGGCCGAGCTATCCAATGCAAGATTAGAGATACAGGAAGCTACTCTCAAAAATGTGAGTTGGGAACTGCACGATAATATTGGCCAGTTGCTGGCAATTGCTAAAATGCAGATCAATCTTTTATCCAAATCGGTGGTGGAGGAGAATCAAAAGGCCTTTGCCGAAGTGAAAAATATGGTAAGTGATTCCCTTACCGAAGTACGTGCACTTTCGCGCTCCCTGAACAACGAGGTAGTAGACCAGAAAGGCCTGGAAGGTTCCGTCGAAAATGAGATTGAACGTTTTAATCGCCTCGGTGTACTGGAAGCTGAACTCCGGGTAAAAGGCGAACCTCATAAGATAAAAACCGAGGACACGGTGATCTTGTTTCGTATACTTCAGGAATTCTTTTCCAATGTGATCAAATATGCCGATGCCTCCCGGCTGGATGTGGAATTCGATTACCGGCCTGAAGAATTGCGAATAAGTGCTTCAGATAATGGAAAGGGATTTGATATTTCCCAACAGGAAACCGGCTCAGGATTGCTGAACATGAAAAGCCGTGCAGAGATCATCGATACCGAATTTCATCTCGATTCTTCGGTAGGAAAAGGAACTTCGCTATCTTTACGATATCCAACCAAGACACGAACAAATGAACAAAACGATCATAATCGTTGACGATCATAAGCTTTTCGCTCAATCCCTGCAGATCCTGGTGAATTCATTTTCGGGTTTTGAAGTGGTGAAAACTTTTAAGAACGGGGAAGAGCTGGTCAAATACCTGGAGGCCGGGAACGAAGGTCCGGATATCTTACTGCTGGACATGCGAATGCCGGTAATGGATGGAATGAGCACCATGGCCTGGCTAAAGGAAAACAGGCCAGATCAAAAGGTTCTTACTCTTACGGTAGACCAGGAAGATGAGACGATTATTAAGATGTTGCGACTTGGTTGCCGTGGATATTTGCTGAAAGACATCGAACCCGAAGAATTTGAACATGCCCTTAATGCCATAGACCGAAATGGCTATTATTCCAATAAGACCATTTCAGATGCTTTAAGCCATGAGGAACGAAAGAAGAAATATGAAGAACTAACCGATAGGGAAATGGAGTTCCTAACCCATGCCTGCAGCGAACTCACCTATAAACAGGTCGCCGAGGAGATGCATTTAAGTCCGAAGACCGTGGATAATTACCGCGAGAGCCTGTTTAGTAAACTTCAGGTTAAAAGCCGGGTAGGCCTGGTAATGTTCGCCATCAAGGAAGGTATCTTCAAAATTTAATTTCCGAATAATTTATTTTTAATGCCGGATCGCTCCGGCGCATTAATTGAACGCAAACTGTGTTAGACTCTGCTAAAATCGAGCTCCGTAACCTTAGGGTGAAGGACTATGAAGAACTGAAGGTTTCCATGATTAAAAGTTATCATGAGATGCCACATGAATACTGGACCAAAGGAGAGATCAGGACCCTGATCAATAAATTCCCGGAGGGTCAGCTATGTATCGCCATCGACAATAAGATTGCCGGTTGTGCACTTTCCATAATTGTGGATTATGATAAATTTGATGATAACCATACCTATGATGAGATCCTGGGCGGTGAAAATTTTCCCACTCATACCAAGAACGGAAATGTCCTCTACGGGATAGACGTTTTTATTCATCCCGATTACCGCGGAATGCGACTGGGAAGGCGTTTATATGAAGCCCGGAAGGAACTTTGTGAACACCTGAATTTGAAATCGATCATCTTTGGGGGTAGAATTCCGAATTATTCGAAATTTTCGAATGAGCTTACGCCCAAAAAATATATCGAAAAGGTAAAGCTGCAGGAGATACATGATCCCGTATTGTCGTTCCAGCTTTCCAACGATTTCCATGTAAAAAAGGTCATCAAGGGATATCTGCCCGGCGACGAAAGAAGCAAGGAATTTGCTACCCTTATGGAGTGGAATAATATTTACTATTCCAAGCCGGAGAAGCTGGTTAATACCAAGAAGACCGTAGTGCGGCTTGGCCTGGTGCAGTGGCAGATGCGACTGTTCAAGGACTATGAAGCCCTGGTCTCTCAGATCGAATTTTTTGTGGATGCGGTAAGCAATTATCAAAGCGATTTTATCCTGTTCCCGGAATTGTTCAATGCGCCGCTTATGGCCCAGTTCAATCACCTGTCGGAACCCGAAGCCATTCGAGGGCTTTCCAGTTATACCGATAGATTGCTCGAAACATTCAGAGAGTTTGCAATTAATTATAATATCAACATCATTACCGGAAGTATGCCCCAGGCTATTGGGGAGCATATGTTTAATGTAGGCTTTTTATGCCGAAGGGACGGTAGTTACGAGCGCTATGAAAAGCTTCATATTACACCTGCCGAAGAGACTGCCTGGGGGATGAAAGGTGGAAATAAACTGGAAACTTTTGATACCGATTGCGGCAAGATTGGCGTACTTATTTGTTATGATGTGGAATTCCCCGAAGTATCCAGGTTATTGGCCGAAGAAGGGATGAATATACTTTTCGTTCCATTTATGACCGATACTCAGAATGGTTACTCTCGTGTGAAAATTTGCGCCCAGGCCAGGGCGGTGGAAAATGAATGTTATGTGGCTATGGCCGGTTCTGTAGGTAACCTTCCGAAAGTTGATAATATGGATATCCAATATTCTCAGAGTGCCGTTTTAACCCCATCTGACTTTGCTTTCCCGGTAAACGGAATTAAGGCTGAGGCCACTCCGAATACCGAAAGCACCCTTCTGGTTGACGTTGACCTCGATCTTCTAAAAGAACTACATAACTTCGGAAGCGTTCGAAATATGAAAGACCGTAGAAAGGATCTTTATTCCTTAAAAAAGAAAAAGTAGTGTCAGGTCGAGCGAAGTCGAGACCTGTATCCTGAACGTTTTTTCAGAATGTCAGGCTGAGCTTGTCGAAGCCATTTTTAATGCGAATCTGTTAATTGTAGATGTCAGGTCGAGCAGCTTGTCCTGAGCGTAGTCGAAGAAGAGTCGAGACCTGACTTTTCAACTGAATCGTCACCCTGAATTCATTTCAGGGTCTTAGATATTTAAAATAGGTAAGGGATATGAGATTCTGAAATAAGTTGAGAATGACGTTTTTATAGAATTAAAAATCTAAAAATCAATTATTTAAAAATTATTTTTCTACATTAGAACCATGTTTAAGTCAATCCAGAACATTTCATCTTTTATTATTGAGGTCATTTTCATTATCGAAAACCGACCCTAAAAGATGTGCGTTCTCTTCAGTATAAATCAAAGCCATCTTTTTAGATGGCTTTTTTTATTCCCTGAAAGTAAGTTTTGACTATTTAAGATCATTTAGCTATCGTAAATAAAAATGATTTAAAACATTGAAAACCAGTTTTTTAAATATTTTAATTTTGGTTTGGGATTAATTCAGCTTCGGGAAGAAATCCTGAACAGTATACTTAACCAAGTATTTTTAAATCTTATTGAAACCGAAAAGTACAGAATGAATACCAAATATAGCAGCAAAATAACACAAAGCGATTCTCAACCGGCTTCCCAGGCTATGCTTCATGCCATTGGATTAAGTCGGGAAGATCTTAAAAAACCATTCGTAGGCATCGGGAGTACCGGTTATGAAGGGAATCCCTGTAATATGCATTTAAATGATCTCGCGAAAGAGGTAAAAAAAGGAACTCAGAAAGCAGGATTAAACGGACTTATTTTTAACACCATTGGAGTTAGCGACGGAATTTCCATGGGAACCTCAGGCATGCGTTTTTCATTGCCTTCAAGGGATCTAATTGCAGATTCTATGGAAACCGTGGTTGAAGGCATGTCTTATGACGGACTGGTGACTGTAGTAGGCTGTGATAAAAATATGCCGGGTGCTTTGATGGCCATGTTACGATTGAACAGGCCTTCAGTTTTGGTTTATGGCGGAACGATCGCTTCTGGCTGTCATAATGGTAAAAAACTGGATGTGGTTTCTGCTTTTGAAGCCTGGGGCTCTAAAGTTTCGGGAGAAATGCAGGAAGAAGAATATCAGCAGGTAATAGAAAAAGCCTGTCCGGGAGCTGGTGCTTGCGGCGGAATGTATACTGCGAACACTATGGCTTCTGCAATCGAAGCTTTGGGAATGAGCTTACCTTTCAATAGTTCTAATCCCGCGACCGGTCCAGAGAAAGCCCAGGAAAGCGTAAATGCTGGAGAAGCGATGGAATATTTGTTGGAAAAAGATCTGAAACCTAAGGACATTGTAACTGCAAAATCCCTGGAGAATGCTATCAGGCTATTAACGGTCCTTGGCGGTTCAACTAACGCGGTATTACATTTTTTAGCAATCGCCAAAGCTGCTGAGATTAATTTCGGCTTAAAGGATTTTGAAAGAATATGCGAGGAAACTCCATTCCTGGCAGACCTAAAGCCGAGCGGAAAATATTTAATGGAAGACATTCACAGGATAGGGGGAATCCCGGCTGTGATGAAGTATATGCTTGAAAAAGGATTGCTTCATGGCGAATGTATGACCGTTACCGGAAAAACCATTGCCGAAAACCTTGAAAATGTAAAACCATTGCCAGACGACCAGGATGTGATACATCCGGTTGAAAAACCTATCAAAGCCACCGGACATATCAGAATACTATACGGTAACCTGGCTTCTGAGGGTTCCGTAGCGAAAATTACGGGAAAGGAAGGTTTGTATTTTAAAGGAAAGGCGAGAGTGTTCAACGGTGAATTTGAAGCCAACGAAGGTATTTCCTCCGGGAAGGTTCAAAAAGGAGATGTGGTCGTCATTCGCTATGAGGGTCCTAAAGGAGGACCCGGAATGCCGGAAATGTTGAAACCAACATCAGCAATTATGGGCGCTGGATTAGGAAAAGAGGTTGCTCTTATTACCGATGGAAGATTTTCTGGTGGAACCCATGGTTTCGTAGTTGGGCACATAACCCCGGAAGCCCAGGAGGGCGGACTTATCGCTCTTCTAAAAGACGGGGATGAGATCAGTATAAATGCTGAAACCAACAGAATACAGGCTCATTTGAGTGATGAGGAAATCGAAAAAAGGAAAGAAGACTGGAAGGCTCCGGCTTTCAAGGCTAAAGGAGGAGTACTTTATAAATATGCGAAAATGGTGGCATCAGCTTCAGAAGGCTGTGTGACCGATGAATTTTAATACGGTGAATTATGCAGGTAAAAACAGCGAGTTTCGAAAAGGTAAACACAAAGAACACCTTGACTGTTTCAGGAGCTGAAGCGGTGATTAAATGTTTGCTTGAAGAAGGTGTAGATACTATTTATGGTTATCCGGGAGGGGCGATCATGCCCGTCTATGATGAACTGTACAAATACCAGAACGAAATTCACCACGTCCTCACCAGGCATGAACAGGGAGCGACGCACGCTGCCCAGGGTTATGCCAGGGTTTCAGGTAAGGTTGGAGTCGCTGTGGCTACTTCAGGACCGGGAGCAACGAATCTGATCACCGGTATCGCTGATGCTCAGATCGATTCAACGCCTATGGTTTGTATCACCGGCCAGGTAGGTTCTCATTTGCTGGGAAGCGACGCCTTCCAGGAAACCGATATTGTGGGTATTTCCACACCGGTTACTAAATGGAATTACCAGGTCACTAAAGCCGAAGAGATCCCGGAGGTAATGGCGAAAGCTTTCTATATCGCCAAATCTGGCAGACCTGGACCTGTTTTGATCGATATTACCAAAGACGCCCAGTTTGCTTCGCTGGAATTCAGTTATAAAAAATGTTCTGGAATTCGCAGTTATAAACCAATCCCGGAATTGAATCTTCTGGAAGTGGAACGTGCTGCTGAAGTGATCAATAATGCGAAAAAACCTTTGATCGTCTGGGGCCAGGGAGTGATCCTTGGAGAAGCTGAAGAGCTGTTTAAGCAGGTTGTGGAAAAAGCAGGAATCCCTGCGGCCTGGACCATTTTAGGACTTTCGGCTTTACCTACAGATCATCCCCTGAATGTGGGGATGGTAGGAATGCATGGAAATTATGCTCCGAATATGCTCACCAATGAATGTGATGTGTTGATCGCTATCGGGATGAGGTTCGATGACCGGGTTACGGGAAATCTGGAAAAATACGCCAAACAGGCTAAAGTAATACATTTCGAAATAGATCCTGCCGAGATCAATAAAAACGTAAAGGCAGATTATCCTGTTTTGGGAGATGTGAAAGAAAGCCTGAAAGCCTTACTTGAATTATTAGAGCCTAATTTTCATAAAGAATGGCATCAGAAGTTCAAGGATATGTATAAGACCGAATATGAAAAGGTCATTAAAGGAAACCTGGATGAAAATAAAAAGGATCTGGGGATGGCTGAGGTTATTCAGCAGATCAATAAGCAATCCAATGGCGATGCGATCATAGTTTCAGACGTTGGGCAGCACCAGATGGCAGCCTGTCGCTATGCTAAATTCAATGGAACACGAAGCAATGTGACTTCTGGTGGCCTGGGAACTATGGGTTTTGCCCTTCCGGCAGCTATCGGCGCGAAAATGGCCAAACCGGAAAGAGATGTTGTAGCGGTAATAGGAGATGGTGGTTACCAGATGACAATCCAGGAACTGGGGACTATTTTTCAAACCAAAGTTCCGGTGAAAATCGTGCTTTTAAATAATGGTTTCCTGGGAATGGTGAGACAGTGGCAGCAGTTATTTTTCGATAAGCGCTATGCTTCCACTACCATGATCAATCCTGATTTTATAACGATTGCGAAGGGATATCATATAAAAGCCGTTCAGGTTACTGAAAGAAGTCAGTTAAAAGATGCGGTTAAGGAAATGATGGACAGCAATGAAGCTTTTTTCCTTGAAGTAAAAGTTGAACAGGAAGAAAATGTCTTTCCTATGATCCCAACAGGAGCGGCAGTTTCAGACATATTATTAGAATAATGGAAAAGAAGAATTATACAGTATCTATATACACCGAAAACAATCTTGGATTATTGTCCAGGATCGCGGCCATCTTTTTAAAGAGGCACATCAACATTGAGAGTATCACGGCTTCGCCAAGTGAAGTCAATGAAGTGATGCGATTTATCATCATCGTGAATGTGACCGAAGAACAGATCAAAAAGATCGTGGGTCAGCTGGAGAAACAGATCGAGGTGATCAAGGCCTTTTATCATACCGATGCCGAAACCATCTACCAGGAAACGGCGCTATATAAGATAAGGTCTCAAGATTTTCTCGACGATCATAATATCCAGGATTTTATCAAAGAGACCAATGCGCGTATCGTGACGGTTACCAAGGAATTCTTTGTGATCGAAAAAACAGGAAAACGAAGCGAGGTAGACGCACTTTATGAAACTTTAAAACCATACGGATTGATGCAGTTCGTTAGATCTGGAACCATCGCGGTAACCAAGAACGAAATGCCAATTTCAGGAATATTAGAAAAATTTAATACCACAAACTCATTATCATGACCAACTATTTTAACAGCCTTTCATCCAGCGAAAAACAAGCCCAGTTAGCAACCTGCCGATTTATGGAGCTTGAGGAATTTGACAACGGAGTTGATGCTTTAAGAGATAAGAAAATAGTCATTGTTGGCTGCGGCGCCCAGGGTCTTAACCAGGGCCTTAATATGCGCGACAGCGGACTCAATATTTCATATGCTTTACGGGAAGGCGCCATTAAAGAGAAACGCCAGTCCTGGAAAAATGCCACCGAGAATAATTTTACCGTCGGAACATACGCAGAATTGATCCCGGAAGCAGATCTGGTGATCAATCTTACCCCAGATAAGCAGCATACTTCAGTTATTAAAGCGATTCAGCCGTATCTCAAAAAGGATGCCGTGCTTTCCTATTCTCATGGATTCAATATCGTGGAGGAAGGCATGAAGATCCGCGAAGATGTTACCGTGATAATGGTCGCACCAAAATGTCCGGGTTCTGAAGTTCGTGAAGAATACAAACGTGGCTTTGGCGTACCTACGCTTATCGCGGTACATCCTGAAAATGATCCTCACGGAATTGGCCTGGAATGGGCAAAAGCCTATGCTTATGCTACCGGAGGTCATCGTGCCGGAGTGCTGGAATCTTCTTTCGTTGCTGAAGTGAAATCAGACCTGATGGGAGAGCAGACCATTCTTTGTGGGGTGCTTCAAACAGGATCGATCCTCACTTTCAATAAAATGGTTGCTGAAGGTGTAGATCCAAATTATGCCGCGAAATTGATTCAGTATGGTTGGGAAACCATTACCGAAGCATTGAAACATGGCGGCATTACCCAGATGATGGATCGCCTTTCAGATTCGGCAAAATTAAGGGCTTATGAAATTTCCGAAGATCTTAAGAAAACTATGCGTCCACTTTTTCAGAAGCATATGGATGATATCATTTCAGGTGAATTCAGTAGCCGAATGATGAAAGATTGGGCGAACGACGATAAGGAATTGCATACCTGGCGAGCTGAAACCGAGAATACCGCATTTGAGAAAACCGAAGCAACTTCCGAAGAGATCACCGAACAGGAATATTTTGACAAAGGAGTTCTTTTGGTTGCTTTCGTAAAATCGGGAGTAGAGCTTGCTTTTGAGACCATGGTAGATGCCGGAATTATTGAAGAATCGGCTTACTATGAATCGCTTCATGAAACTCCACTTATTGCAAATACTATTGCCAGGAAGAAATTGTACGAAATGAACCGTGTAATTTCAGACACCGCGGAATATGGCTGTTACCTGTTCGATCACGCTGCTAAGCCGTTGATCAAGGATTACGTGAATTCTCTCGAGCCAGAAGTAGCCGGTAAAACCTATAAAGGTTCAGAAGTAGATGAGCAGAAATTGACGAAAATAAATGAGGAGATAAAGAATCATCCGGTAGAAAAGGTTGGCGCGAAATTAAGAACCGCCATGACCGCAATGAAGAAAATATACGCATAATGAACACTTTGCTGGAAAAAGAGAAGATATACAAGCCCGATCATGAAGCCGTTAAACAGGCTGCTAAAAGAATTTCCAAAGTGGTCTTAAAGACCCCTTTAGCTGAATCGTTTACTTACAGTAAACGTTTTCAGGCGAATATCATGCTTAAAAGAGAGGACCTGCAACAGGTCCGCTCTTATAAGATTCGCGGTGCCTATAACAAGATTTCCAGCCTGCCCAAGGAGCAACTCGAAAAAGGTGTTATTTGTGCCAGTGCCGGGAATCACGCTCAGGGGGTTGCTTTTGCCTGCAATAAACTAAAGGTAAAAGGAGTGATCTATATGCCCGGAACTACGCCAAAGCAAAAGGTTGAACAAACCCAGATGTTTGGTGGCGAATGGGTAGAAGTGGTTTTAAAGGGCGACACCTATGATGATTCCTTTAAAAGCGCGATGAAACATATGGAAGAGCAGGGCCTTGTATTTATTCATCCTTTTGATGATGAAAAAGTGATAGAAGGCCAGGCTACCATCGCTTTGGAAATTCTGGAGCAGGCTGATGCTCCTATAGATTATGTTTTTGCTCCACTTGGCGGCGGAGGTTTACTGGCGGGCGTTTCCACCATGTTCAAAAAGCTTTCTCCGGAGACTAAAATTATTGGCATTGAGCCTGAAGGTGCTCCTTCCATGAAAACCTCTTTAAAAGAGGGAAGAGTAGTAGAACTGGAAAATATCGAACGTTTCGTGGACGGCGCCTCCGTACAGAAGGTAGGATCCCGTAATTTTGCGATCTGCCAGGAAAACCTGGATGAAATGATCACTATTCCCGAAGGTAAGATCTGCCAGACTATTCTTGATCTTTATAACCAGGATGCCATGGTAGTGGAACCGGCAGGCGCGATGGCGATCTCAGCCCTGGATCTTTATGCCGAAAAAATTAAAGGAAAAAATGTGGTTTGTATCGTTAGCGGAAGTAATAATGATATCATCAGGATGGCTGAGATCAAGGAAAGAGCCATGCTTTACTCGGGCCTGAAACATTATTTCGTGGTCGTTTTTCCACAAAGAGCCGGAGCCTTAAAAGAATTTGTGGCGAAAGTACTGGGTCCTAACGATGACATTACTCATTTTGAATATTCGAAAAAACACAACCGGTCAAACGGACCTGCCGTGGTAGGTATAGAATTGAAAGATCCTAAGGATTTTGGACCACTCGTGGATCGCATGAAAAAGAAGAACTTTTTTGGAGAATATTTGAATGATAATCCAAATTTATTTCAATTTTTGATCTAGTAAAGGCCTGTGGTTTAATTTTTTGTATACATTTGTAACATGATTTCGATCAAACAAATAATATTACCCCGCTTTCATTTCAGGCCCCGCCGCTTCTAGGCAGTGATCCCTGAAACCCTTTTCTTTTAATATTATTTGATTTTTCCCATTTTGAATTATACATACAGCATAGAACAAAACATTGAGATCAGAACTTTTTCTGATATTTCTCCTATGCGCCGCCGTTTCCCCCGTCGCACGTAAGTGCGTCTATATATCTATGGAACCTAGGTGAGTCCGGTTCCGCCCTCGAAAACCCAGATCAAAAACTTTTTTTTCAACATAAATTTTTTAGCAGATGAAGATTATCATTGCTAATAAATCTCATGCTTCTTATGCTGAGATCATTTGTCAAACCATAGAAGAATCGGCCAAGGTCCGTGGGACCGGTATTGCGCGCAGAACTCCTGAATATATCATCAATAAGATGGAGAAGGGAAATGCCGTGATTGCTCTGGATGGTGAAAAATTTGCCGGTTTCTGTTATATCGAAACCTGGAGCCACGATAAATATGTGGCCAATTCCGGGTTGATCGTGCATCCGGACTTCAGAAACCAGGGGCTGGCAAAGGATATCAAGAATGTCATTTTTGAACATTCCAGGAAAAAATATCCCGAGGCAAAGATCTTTGGGATCACCACCGGCCTCGCAGTGATGAAGATCAATTATGAATTAGGTTATCAGCCGGTTACTTTCTCTGAACTTACCGATGACGAAGCTTTCTGGAAAGGTTGCCAGACCTGTAAGAACTACGATGTTCTTACCAGGACCGAGCATAAGATGTGTCTGTGCACCGGAATGTTATATGATCCCGAGAAAAAGAAGAACACTAAAAAAGTTGAGAAACCTAAAAGCAAATTCAACGATAAGGCTTTTCAGAGGCTAAAACATATCAAACAAACGCTTTTCTATAAAAAGGAAAAGGTAGAAAAGGAATAATTAATTAAGCCGTCACCTCGAGCGCGTCATCCCGAGCGGAGTCGAGGGGCGAGAGGTCTGGCTGACAAAATTGAATCAATAAAAAATGAAAAAAGTAGTCATAGCATACAGCGGGGGATTAGATACCTCTTATTGCGCTAAATATTTATCGGAAGAAGAAGGTTTTGAAGTTCATGCGGTGAGTGTGAATACAGGCGGGTTTTCAGATGAAGAGATCCAGAAGATAGGGGAGAATGCTAAAAAAATAGGAGCAAGCAGCTATAAGAATATAGATGCGATCTCCTCATTTTATAATAAAGTGGTAAAATATCTCATTTTCGGAAATGTTCTTAAAAATGATACCTATCCTCTTTCTGTTAGTGCTGAACGAATAATCCAGGCGATCGAGATCGTTAATTATGCCAAGAAGATCGGGGCCGGACATATTGCGCATGGAAGTACCGGTGCAGGAAATGACCAGGTTAGGTTCGATATGATCTTCCAGATCATCGCACCTGAGATCAAGATCATTACTCCAATTAGAGACAAGCAGCTCAGCAGGCAGGAAGAGATAGATTACCTGAAAAGTAAGGGAGTGGAAATGAACTGGGAAAAAGCCAAATATTCAGTAAATAAAGGTCTTTGGGGAACCAGTGTAGGTGGAGCTGAAACTTTAACTTCAGAAAAAGCATTACCAGAAACGGCTTATCCTTCTCAATTGAACGAAATTGAAGCTAGACAGGTTAAACTTACTTTCACAAAGGGAGAGATTACGGCTATAGACAGCAAAGAAAATGCACCGGAAAAGAATATTGAGATCCTTGAAGGTATTGCCTCAAAATATGCCATCGGCAGGGATATTCATGTGGGTGATACCATTATTGGAATTAAAGGAAGAGTCGGTTTTGAGGCCGCAGCTGCACTAATTACCATTAAAGCTCATCATTTACTGGAAAAACACACCTTGAGTAAATGGCAGCTTCAGCATAAGGATTATACCTCGAACTGGTACGGAATGCACCTGCATGAAGGATTATACCTGGATCCCGTAATGCGAGATTTTGAAGCTCAACTAGAGAGTTCCCAGGCTAAAGTTAGCGGCGATGTATTCGTGACACTTCAGCCTTACAGGTTTAATCTAGACGGAATTAAATCCAAGCATGACCTTATGAATAGCAGTTTCGGAAACTACGGAGAGGAAAACAAAGCCTGGACTGCCGATGATGCCAAAGGATTTATCAAGATCCTCTCCAATTCCGGGAAGATCTATCAACACGTAAACCAGGATTCATGATCGAAGCAGGAATTATAGGAGGTGCGGGTTATACCGCCGGGGAACTTATCAGGATATTATTGAATCACCCTGAGGTGAATCTGAATTTCGTTTTCAGCACTTCCCAACCAGGAAAGCCCATTTACAGTATTCACCAGGATCTCATTGGCGACACAGAAATTAAGTTTACCGATAAGATCAATACCGAAGTGGAGGTAGTATTCCTTTGTCTAGGTCATGGAAACTCTAAAAAGTTCCTCGCTGAAAATCAATTTTCAGCAAAAACGAAAATTGTTGATCTGAGTACCGATTTCAGGCAAAAATCTGATGATCATAAATTCATTTACGGCCTCCCTGAACTGAATAAAAAAGACATTGAAAAAGCCGATTTGATCGCCAATCCCGGTTGTTTTGCCACCGCGATCACACTAGCGATCCTTCCACTGGCGAAAAATGCTTTGTTGAAAGATGAGGTTCACATAAATGCCGTAACCGGTGCGACCGGGGCGGGAACATCGCTTTCCGGAACCACTCATTTTAGCTGGAGAGATAATAACTTTTCAGCCTATAAATCATTCGAACATCAGCATTTGAATGAAATAGGGCAAAGTTTGAAGCAGTTGCAGGCCGATCATGATGCTGAGATCAATTTCATCCCGAACAGGGGAAATTTTTCGAGGGGGATTCATGCAACCGCCTATACCAAATTTGAAGGAGACCTGGATGAGGCGAAAAAGTTATATGCCGATTTTTACCAGGATGCCGCTTTCACTTTTATTACCGATGAAGAATTGCATTTAAAGCAGGTGGTAAATACAAATAAGTGTTTGTTGAGGTTACAGAAATTCGGAAATAAATTATTGATCACCAGCGTGATCGATAATTTGCTGAAAGGAGCTTCCGGACAGGCGGTTCAGAATATGAACCTGATGTTCGGGCTGGATGAGAAGTTGGGCTTGAATTTAAAGGCGAGTTATTTCTAATGAACGTCATCCTGAACTTGTTTCAGGATCTCAGAGAAGCTGAAATAAATTCAGCTTGACGGATTTATTCAAAATATGATAATATGAAAATAGCAATTATCGGTACCGGGAACCTGGGAGTTTCGATCGCGAAGGGATTGATCTTCAGCAATGCATTTACCACGCTTTATCTCACAAAAAGGAAAACTGAGGATATTCAGGAGTTTTCAGAATACAATAAAGTAAGCATCACTTCAGATAACCTGGAGGCTGTGAAAAATTCTGATATCCTGATCTTCGCGGTTCAGCCGACTCAATTTGAACGAATCTTAGAGGAGATCAAGTTTGAGCTTACCGATAAACATGTATTGATCTCTACGGTGACCGGGTTCAAGATTTCTCGAATGGAAGAGATCGTTGGAAAAGATCATTTTATCATTCGATCTATGCCAAATACTGCGATCGCTGTTGGAAAATCCATGACCTGCCTTTGCAGTAATGAGGTGGGACAAAAACGGATCAAGATCGCCGAGGCTATTTTCAACCGACTAGGCACCAGTATAATCATTCCTGAAAGCAAAATGCAGGCAGCCACCGTAATCTGCGCCAGCGGAGTCGCGTTCTGGATGCGTTTGATACGTGCTACGACCCAGGGAGCAGTACAACTCGGTTTTGACGCAAAAGACGCTCAGCAGCTCTCTATGCAAACCTGCCTTGGTGCAGCGAGTCTGTTAATTGAGTCTGGAAAACATCCGGAAGAGGAGATAGATAAGGTGACTACCCCGAGAGGTTGTACTATTGAAGGCCTTAACGAAATGGAACATAATGGACTCAGTTCCTCTCTGATTAAAGGAATTCAGGCGTCATTCAAAAAAATTAATAATATCTCAGATCAATAATTATGGAATTATTTGATGTATATCCGCTTTATGATATCACGCCAGTAAAAGGTGAAGGCTGTTATGTTTTTGACGAAACAGGCAAAAAATATCTGGATCTTTATGGTGGCCATGCCGTAATCTCTATTGGGCATGCACATCCGGAGTATGTGAAAGCAATCCAGGAGCAAGCTGCAAAACTTGGTTTTTATTCCAATTCCATCAAAAATCCACTTCAGCAGGAGCTGGCCGATAAACTGGAAAAAGTTTCGGGTGTTCAGGATTATTCACTTTTTCTATGCAGTTCAGGAGCAGAAGCGAATGAAAATGCTTTAAAAGTCGCTTCTTTTCATACTGGGAAGGATCGTGTGATCTATTTTAATAATGCCTTTCACGGAAGGACTTCCGGAGTAGTGGCCATTACTGATAATGAGAATATCAAAGCACCTTTTAATCTTGGCCATAAAGCAACAAAACTTGCTTTTAACGATATTGAATCTTTAAAAAACGAGATCGAAAAAGGAGACGTGGCTGCAGTGATCTTTGAAGTGATCCAGGGAGTTGGTGGACTCGACGAAGCCGAATCTGGATTCTATAAAGCAGCAGCTGATATTTGCAAAGAGAACGAGGTTATGTTGATCGCAGACGAAGTTCAGTCGGGTTATGGAAGGACCGGAGATTTCTTCGCTTTTCAAAAACATGGAATTCGCCCTGATATCATCACTATGGCTAAAGGCATGGGGAATGGTTTCCCGATTGGTGGTATTCTAATTGACGATAATATTGAAGCTAAATACGGAATGCTAGGTACGACCTTTGGAGGAAATCATCTGGCCTGTGCTGCTGGAATTTCGGTACTGGACGTTATTGCAGAAGAGAATTTGATGAAAAATGCTAAAGAGGTATCTGAATACGTAATTTCAGAAGCTTCCAGAATTCCTGAGATCAAAAAGATCAAGGGACGCGGACTGATGATCGGGTTGGAATTCGATTTTGAGATCGCAGCCTTGAGGAAGGAATTGTTATTTGAGCACCAAATTTTTACCGGGGCATCATCCAATAAAAAACTGCTCAGGATCCTGCCACCATTGAATATAAAAAAGGAACATTTTGAGATATTCTTCGGGGCAATCAAGAAAGCACTGAAGAATCAACAAATAGATAAAATCGCGTCAAGCTGAACTCGTTTCAGCTTCTTTTAAGATCCTGAATCTTTCAAAATTTCGGGAAAGGATGACAAAATTAAGAGTAGAATATGAAGAATTATACCAGCATTTCAGACATAGACGACCTGGAAGGGATCATCAGGGAAGCCAGAAGTTTAAAAGTTAAGAATCCCGAATCAAGGGTTGGAACCGGAAAAACTTTAGGCATGCTTTTTTTTAATCCCAGTTTGCGTACCCGGTTAAGTACCGAAAAAGCAGCGAAACTACTGGGAATGGAAGTGATGGTGATGAATGTTGGAACCGATGGCTGGGCACTGGAATTTGAGGATGGTGCAGTGATGAATTCAGATAAGGCCGAACATGTCAGGGAAGCGGCCGCAGTGCTATCTCAATATTGCGACATTATTGCCGTAAGAGCTTTTCCGGGTTTAAAAGACAGGGAAAAAGATGAGTCTGAACAGGTGCTGAATAGTTTTAAAAAATATGCTTCGGTACCAGTTGTTAATCTGGAGAGCGCTACGGGTCATCCCTTACAGGCGCTGGCAGATGCGATCACGATTCAGGAGAACAATATGGTAAAAAGGCCAAAAGTAGTCCTTAGTTGGGCCCCGCACCCAAAAGCTTTACCACAGTCGGTTGCTAATTCCTTTGTTGAGATGATGCAAAGGCTGGAAGTGGATCTGGTGATCACGAATCCGGAAGGTTACGACCTGGCTCCAAATATAAGGAAGGATACCAAAGTAGAGCATGACCAGGAAAAGGCCTTTGAAGATGCCGATTTTGTGTATGTAAAGAACTGGAGTAGCTATGAAAATTACGGGCAGGTTCTAAACGTTCAGAAGAACTGGACAGTTGATCAGGCGAAATTGAAGAATTCGAACAATGCGAAAGTGATGCATTGTCTTCCGGTTAGAAGAAATGTGGTGATCGCTGATGACGTGTTGGATAGTGAGAATTCTATCGTGATCCAGCAGGCAAATAACAGGACCTTTGCCGCCCAGGTGGTGTTGAAACGGATTTTGGAGTGTACTAAATAATAATAAGAAAGTCATTTCGAACGGAGTGAGAAATCTCCTGAAGGAGATTGCCACGTCTGCAAAAGCAGACTCGCAATGACAAAAATTGGAATATCTATTTGAGATATTAGTGTATTCGTGGCAAAAAATAAAAGCATGAAACCAAACCTGAAAATCATAAAAATAGGAGGTAAGCTTATAGAAAACGAAGCCTTGCTGGATTCCTTTCTGGATGATTTCGTACAATTAAAAGGACCGAAGATCCTCTGTCATGGCGGGGGAAATAAGGCTACTGAAGTTGCCGACAAACTGGGGTTTGAAACCAAAATGATCGACGGAAGGAGAATTACCGATAAGGATTCCATGGAGGTGATCACTATGGTTTACGGCGGACTTTTAAATAAAAATATAGTTGGCAGGCTTCAGTCCAAAAAACAGAACGCGATCGGGCTTTGTGGTGCGGATGGGAATGTGCTAATCTCGAAAAGAAGACCGGTGAAAGAGATCGATTATGGGTTTGTGGGAGATGTGGAAAAAGTGAATACTAAATTCATTAATTCCTTACTGGAACAGGGAATAGTACCGGTTTTTTCGGCAATTTCGAGTACAGAGGATGGAGTGCTGCTTAATACGAACGGCGATTCGGTAGCTTCGGAAATCGCCATTGCGATGAGTGAACTTTTTCAAACCAAGCTTTATTTCTGTTCAGAAAAAAAGGGAGTGCTTAAGGATATCAATGACGAAAACTCAGTGATCTCTGAAATTGATTCGGAAAAATATACTAAACTGGTTGCTTCGAAAGTGATCACAGACGGAATGCTTCCGAAACTCCATAATTGTTTTCAGGCCATAGAGAGAGGAGTAGATTCGGTTTTGCTTGGTGATTCCGGATTGTTAAAGCGAAATGCAACTCATACCAAAATCATAAAATAATGCAGGTTAAGGAACTTCAGGAACAGGCTATCGATTTACTGAAAAAGCTGATAGAAACTCAGTCATTTTCTGGTGAGGAGAACCTAACGGCTTATCTGCTTCAGGACTGGTTAAATCAACATAAAATTCCTCATCACCGGCAGATGAACAATATCTGGGCGGTGAATGAGCATTTTGAGGACTCCAAGCCAACATTGTTATTGAATTCCCATCACGACACTGTAAGGCCGAATTCGGCATACACAAGGGATCCTTTCAAGGCAGAGATCGAGGATGGGAAACTATTCGGTTTGGGCAGTAATGATGCCGGGGGCTGCCTGGTCTCCCTGCTGGCGACTTTCACTTATCTTTTTTCTGAAGAAGGTCTTAGTTATAATCTGCTTTTCGCAGGAACGGCAGAGGAGGAGATCAATGGAAAAAATGGGATCGCCGCATTACTCCCTGAAATTCCGAAGATCGATGTGGCTATCGTAGGAGAACCTACCCTGATGAACCTGGCTGTAGCCGAAAAAGGCCTGATCGTTTTTGATGCGGTGGTTAAGGGAACACCTTCGCATGCAGCTCATCCAAATAACGATAATTCTATCTATAAGACAGCCAGGGTTCTGGAATGGTTCGAAAATTTTAAACTGGAAAAGGTTTCTGAAACTTTAGGTGAGGTAAAAGTCACCGTAACCCAGATCAATGCCGGGAGTCAGCATAATGTGGTGCCGGCAAGGACCCACCTGGTGATAGACGTTCGGGTGAATGATAAATACAGCAATAAAGAAATTGAAAAGATTTTAAAAAATATGGCTCCGGTGGATGAGATCAATGCCCGTAGTTTAAGACTGAATTCCTCTTCGATACCGCTGCATCACGACCTGGTAAAAGCCGGGATCGAACTGGGCATGGAAACTTATGGTTCACCAACCTTATCTGACCAGGCGATGTTGGGTTGTCCTTCGGTAAAATTGGGGCCAGGTGATTCCACCAGGTCGCATTCAGCAGATGAATTCATTTACGTTAAAGAGATCAAGGAAGGAATTGAAAAATATATAAGATTGCTTGAGAAGGCGTTGAAATAAAAGTCGCACTGAGCCTGTCGAAGTGCGACAGGCTCAGTGCAGCAAACAACAAATAATTCGTCAAGCTGAACTTGTTTCAGCTTCCCTTGAGATCCTGAACCTCCCGAAGTTTCGGGACAGGATGACGAAAAATAAAATTTAAAGTCATTTTGAACGAAGTGAGAGATCTGCGGTTCTTCAGTCGTATATGATACAGAAAAAAGGAACTATTATAAATAGCTCTCGACTCCGCTCGAGCAGACATAAATAAAAAACTATGAAACTCTGGGATAAAGGTATTTCAATAGATAAAAAGATCGAGAATTTTACCGTGGGAAACGACCGGGAACTGGATATGCACCTGGCTAAATATGATATTCAGGCATCGAAAGCGCATGCAAAAATGCTGGGGAGAGTCGGGATTTTAAGCGAAGAGGAAGTCGACGCTCTGGTTGCGGAATTGGAAAACTTGAAGGTACAGCTTCAAAATGGCCAGTTTCAGATCGAAAAAGATTTTGAGGATGTGCATTCTAAAATAGAATTTGAACTGACCAAAAAACTGGGTGATACCGGCAAAAAGATCCATACCGCGAGATCCAGGAATGACCAGGTTCTGGTTGCTCAACAGCTGTATTTTAAGGAAAATCTTCAGGATATTTCAGGAAAAACAAAGGATTTGATCGATGTTCTTCTTGGCCTGGCCGAGGAACATAAAAATAAATTACTGCCAGGCTACACGCATTTGCAAGTGGCAATGCCATCTTCCTTTGGATTATGGTTTTCAGCTTATGCCGAATTACTTATCGATGATTTGTATCTTCTGGAAGCGGGATTAAAGATCGTAGATCAAAATCCGCTGGGATCAGCGGCCGGGTACGGTTCTTCATTTCCAATTGACCGGGAATTTACAACAGAAGAATTAGGATTTTCAACACAGAAATTCAATGTAGTGGCTGCGCAGATGAGCAGGGGGAAATGTGAAAGAACGGTAACCTCGAATATCGCTTCGCTGGCGAATACACTTTCGAGATTTGCGATGGACATCTGCCTTTATATGAGTCAGAATTTTGATTTTATCACTTTTCCCGATGAGCTAACAACCGGCTCCAGCATCATGCCGCACAAGAAAAATCCCGACGTTTTTGAACTGGTTAGAGGTAAGTGTAATAAACTCCAGGCTATTGCCAACGAAATGATCCTGATCACCAATAACCTTCCCAGTGGCTATCACAGGGATTTTCAACTGATCAAGGAAAACAGCATTTATGCAGTGGAAAACATGAAGGAGATCCTGGATATTTTCACTCATTCCATCGCACAGGTTAAAGTAAAAGATATAGATCTTCAGGATGAAAAGTATAAATACCTGTTTACGGTAGATAGTATTAATGAACTGGTGATTAACGGGAAGTCCTTCAGAGATGCCTACCAGATCATTGGCACACAGGTTCAGGAAGGATCTTATGAGGCTTCAGAAGGGATGAAACATTCACACACCGGGAGCAAGGATAACCTCTCGCTGAACATGATAAGAGCGAAACTTCAGAAGTTATAAAAAATACCTCCTGATCAAATGATTCAGGAGGTTCAAACTTAAATGAAGCAAAATTAAATTATGGTCATCTGCCCAAGATTGAGATTTTCATTGTTCACAATATGACCTTCAGTATCGCTGATCACACTTTCCAGGAAATCTCCCACTCTCTCGGTAGAATAATGATTGTCGGTATTAATATCGTTGGTACAAACATTTAATTTTATACTTAACTCTACTGCCATTCGAACTGTTTCTGCCTCCTTTTTAAGGCCTAAATGATCCAGCAACATGGCAGTTGAAAGTACTGAAGCCACCGGGTTTGCGATTCCCTTTCCGGCAGCCTGAGGATAGGAACCATGAATAGGCTCAAAAAGTGCATTTTTAGTTCCTACGGAAGCAGATTCCAGTAATCCTATACTTCCACCAATCACGCTGGCTTCATCTGAAATGATATCTCCGAACATATTTTCAGTAAGGATCACGTCAAATTGTTTAGGATTCAAGATCATTTGCATTGCGGCGTTATCCACAAAAAGATAGTCTACCTTAACCTCTGGATATTGCCTGGCTATTTCGGTTACCGTTTTTCTCCATAAACGTGAAGTTTCCAGAACGTTCGCCTTGTCAACAAGAGTTAGTTTTTTTCTTCGGTCTTCAGCAGCTTTAAAAGCAAGGTGAGCTACCCGCTCTATTTCTTCTACAGAATAGGTGCAAAGATCTGAAGCCGATCTTCCATCTTCGGCAGTGCTTTTTTTACCAAAATAGATTCCACCGGTGAGTTCCCGGAAGATCACCATATCAGCTCCTTCAATATTTTCAGGTTTTAGAGGGGATTTATGAAGCAGACTTTCATAAGCCCTCACCGGCCTGATATTGGCAAAAAGTCCGAGCTCTTTTCTTAATCTCAAAAGACCTTGTTCCGGTCTAACCTTTGCCGATGGATCGTTATCATATTTAGGATCTCCAATGGCACCAAATAACACAGCGTCAGAATTTTTACAGAGTTCGAGTGTGGATTCAGGCAACGGATCCCCCAATTGATCGATTGCAGCAGCTCCCACTACAGCTTCTTCAAAATTGAACTCGTGATCAAATCTATCGGCAACAGCTTTCAGCACTTTAACTGACTGCTGAGTTATTTCGGGCCCAATCCCGTCTCCGGGTAATACGGCTATATTGAATTTCATAATTTTAGTTTTGTAGGGTTTCTTCTAATCTATTCAGGTTTTCGGACCTTTTCTGTTCAAAATCTTCAATAGCATCCAGCTTGTTGGTAAGGAAATCTATGTCGTCATAGCCATTCAGCAGGCAGGTTTTTTTATAGGGATCGATCTCAAAACTTTCGTTCTGTCCTGAACTTTCTAATTTAATTTTCTGTTCTTCCAGGTCAATAGTGACCTTTTCATTCGGATCTTTTTCTACTGCGGTGAATAATTTATGCAGAAAATTAGGGCTTACCTGTACTGGTAAAACCCCATTATTCAAAGCGTTACCTTTGAAAATATCAGCGAAATAACTGGAAACAACCGCTTTGAATCCATAGGCTTTAAGTGCCCAGGCGGCATGCTCCCGGCTGGAACCACAGCCAAAATTATTTCCGGCGATCAAAATAGAACCTGAATACCTATCCTGGTTCAGAACAAAATCTTCGTTAGGTTCTCCATTTTTATTAAAACGCCAGTCTCGGAAAAGGTTTTCACCAAAACCTTCCTTGTCGGTAGCCTTCAGGAAACGAGCCGGAATAATCTGGTCGGTATCCACATTTTCGGCATCCAAGGGTATGGCTGTATCTGTAAGTTTTATAAATTTTTCCATCAGTTCAATGTTTGAGTGTAATCTGAAATTTTTCCGGAGATCGCTGTAGCTGCGGCCGTAAGCGGACTCGCCAGGATAGTCCTGGAACCAGGGCCCTGTCGACCTTCAAAATTTCTATTACTGGTAGATACACAATATTCACCTTCCGGAATTTTATCATCGTTCATGGCCAGGCAGGCGGAACAACCCGGTTGCCTTAGCGTGAATCCTGCTTCTTCGAAAACCTTATCCAGGCCTTCTTCTTTGATTTGCGTTGCTACCTGTCGACTCCCGGGAACGATCAGCGCATTTACATTATCAGCTTTCCTTTTGCCTTTAATATAAGATGCAGCTACCCTGAAATCCTCTATTCTTGAGTTGGTACAACTTCCAATAAAAATATAGTTGATAGGTTTTTCAAGTAGCGTTTCCCCCGGTTTGAAATTCATATAGGCCAGCGCTTTTGCGTCGCTTTTATTGCCTTCTACCGGAATTGAACCTGTCAATTTGATTCCCATTCCCGGATTGGTTCCGTAGGTGATCATAGGTTCGATATCTTCAGCTTCAAAAGAATATTCCTGGTCAAATTCAGCTCCTTCGTCGGTTTTCAAAGTTTCCCAGTGAGCTCTCATTTTTTCAAATTCAGCTCCTTTGGGAGCGAATTCCCTTCCTTCCACATAATCAATAGTTGTCTGATCGGGAGCAATTAGTCCGCCACGGGCACCCATTTCGATGCTCATATTGCAAACCGTCATTCGACCTTCCATAGACATTTCCTCGAATACATTCCCAGCGTATTCGCAGAAATAACCGGTACCTGAATTGGTTCCGAGTTTGCTGATGATATAAAGGATCACATCCTTAGGGAGCACTCCTTTTTTCAGTTTTCCATTGACATTCACCCGCAATTTTTTCGGTTTTTCAACCAGAAGGCACTGGCTCGCAAAAACCTGGGTTACCTGGCTGGTTCCAATTCCGAAAGCTATTGTTCCAAAGGCACCATGAGTAGAGGTGTGGCTATCGCCGCAAACGATGGTCATCCCGGGTTGAGTGATACCCAACTCGGGAGCCATCACATGGACAATTCCATTGTAGGGATGGCCGAGTCCGTATAAAGTAATATTGTTTTCTTCACAGTTCTGGCTCAGCTCCTTCAGTTGTTTTCGGGACAAAAGATCTTTTACCGGAAGGTGCTGATCTTTTGTGGGTGTATTATGATCGGCCGTGGCAACGATTTGTTCGGGGCGAAAAATTGGAATATTTCTCTCTTTTAATTCATTAAATGCCTGCGGACTCGTCACTTCATGTATAAGGTGCTTATCTATATACAGAATATCTGGTCCGTTAGGAATGCTCTCCACCACATGGGAGTCCCATATTTTGTCAAATAAGGTTTTATTCATATTCATTAAGCAATTGCTCTTGCACTTTTTTTATAAATATCCATGATAGTGTGAATATCATGGTCTGCCACTTCTTTTTTAGCATCGGCGAAATTCAGGAATTCGGTATAGACACAGTCCAATTCCAACTTGGTTAGATTGTACCCCATTTTCTTCGCCTTATAGGCCAATGCAGCTCTTCCGCTACGGGCAGTTAAAACAATAGCCGACTCGGTGACCCCGACATCGGCTGGATTTATGATTTCGTATGTTTCTCTGTTCTTAATGACGCCATCCTGGTGAATGCCCGAACTATGTGCAAAGGCATTTGCACCGACGATCGCCTTATTGGGCTGGACGAACATGCCCATTTCCCTGGAGACCATTTTACTGGTGTCGTATAACAACTGTGGGTTGATGTCTGTATTTAAATTCAAATACGGATGTTGCCTCAAGATCATGACGACTTCTTCCAAAGCAGTGTTTCCGGCTCTTTCGCCGATCCCGTTAATGGTACATTCGATTTGCCTTGCTCCATTTGAAACTCCGGCAATGGCATTAGCTGTGGCTAAACCAAGGTCATTATGACAATGGCAGGAAATGATCACATTTTCGATCCCAACCACGTTATCCTTAAGATATTTGATCTTTTTGCCGTATTCCTCAGGAAGGCAATAACCGGTGGTATCTGGAATATTCAAGACGGTTGCCCCGTTCTTAACAGCTTCCGTACAAACCCTGGCAAGGAATTCATTGTCGGTTCTGCCGGCATCTTCAGCATAGAATTCAACATCGTCTACAAAACTTTTAGCGTAGGCAACGGCTTCACCGGCTCTTTCGATGATCTCGGGCCTGCTGGCCTTGAATTTATATTTTATATGAGAATCGGAAGTTCCAATTCCAGTATGAATTCTTGGCTTTCTGGCATATTTCAGTGCATCTGCAGCAACCCTGATATCATTCTTCACGGCGCGGGTAAGGCCACAAACCGTGGCATTTTTTACGAGTTTTGAAATCTCACTAACCGATTTGAAATCGCCAGGACTAGAAACCGGAAAACCGGCCTCGATCACATCAACACCCAGTTCATCCAGTCGAGCAGCAATTTTTAATTTTTGTTCAGTATTCAGTTTGCAGCCGGGGACCTGTTCTCCGTCCCTCAACGTAGTGTCAAAAATTTCTACCTTTTCAGTACGCATATGAGATTTATTTTACTATATCTTTATCTAAAGTATCGGAATAAGAATGCTTTCAGCCCTGGAATATGAAAAGCGTTACGATACTGAATTTGGATTATGAAGCTCTTAACCTCTTGTTTTATAGTGGTTTATAAAATATTGATTTACAATGACCAATGACTTAACCGAAAACCTGTTTTCTCTAATAAAATCCCTTTCAGCCTCAGAAAAAAGACAATTTTCCCTTTATGTAGGCAGGGTAGGAGTGAATTCAGATTCGAAATTTCTGAATTTATACAAGGTTATGTCCCGTCAGAAAAAATATAATGAAGCCGAGATCCTGAAAAGTACAAGGATCACCAAGCTGCAATTATCCAATGTGAAATCTCACCTGTATAAACAGCTTTTGATCTCGCTTCGGCTGAATCCGGCGCACCAGGATATTCCGGTTCAGATCAGGGAACAGCTTGATTTTGCCTATATTCTTTATCATAAAGGCCTTTACAAACAAAGCCTCAAGATCCTGGATAAGGTGAAAAGCACGGCTCTTACTTACGAGGAAAAGAATGTGGCCTACGAGATCCTGGAACTGGAAAAGATCATCGAATCTCAATATATCACCCGTAGTATTAAGAACCGTGCGGAAACATTGATCAAACAAACTGAAGAACTCAATAAACTGAATGTTGTTTCGGGCAAACTTTCCAACCTGTCCCTGGAACTATATTCCATCTTCCTGAAGATGGGCTATTGCCGGACTGAAGAAGAGGCTGAGGGTATAAAAGACTACTTTCAGAAACAGTTGCCCGAATATGATTTTTCGGAATTAGGCTTCCGGGAAAAGCTGTGGCTTTATAAAGCCCATTTATGGTACAGCTTCCTGATCCAGGACTTTTTGGGTTGTTACCGGTATTCCTCAAAATGGAATGATCTCTTTAAGGATTACAAGCACCTGATCCCTATTCACCCGGTTTCGTATTTAAAAGGGAACCATTATTTGCTGGAATCGCTTTTTTACCTAAGCCATATCGAGCTTTTTGAGGAGACCTTGAAACATCTTGAAGATTCGCTTCGGGATCCGCGCATTCCTCATGATGATAATATCTCGGCCCTAGCCTTTTTATATGTGTATTCTAATAAACTGAATTTAAGGTTTATGAAAGGCGAGTTTGGCAATGCAGAAGAACTGGTGGAAAAGATCATTCAGAAGATCAATAAATTCCGCGGCAGACTGGATGAACATCATATCATGGTGTTCTACTATAAGATAGGTTGTTTGTATTTTGGGGACGGTGATAACAAGAAGTGTATTGAGTATCTTAAGAAGATCATCACCAATAAATCGCTGGAAATGCGGGAAGATTTAATGTGTTTCGCGCGTATCCTTAACCTGGTAGCTCATTATGAAGCGGGGCTGGATTATCACCTGGACAGCCTGGTGAAGTCTACCTATAAGTTTTTGATCAAGATGGATGACCTGCACGAGGTTCAGAAAGAAATGATCCGGTTTTTGAGGAATATGCCTGATGTTTCGCCGCTGAATATTAAAGACGAATTCAGAAAACTGCATGCGAAACTGAAGAAATTTGAAGATCATCCTTACGAAAAACGGGCATTTTTATACCTGGATATTATTTCCTGGCTGGAGAGCAAGATCGAAAACCGGCCTGTTAAGGATATCATGAAAGAAAAAAGCGAAGCTTTATCGAGATAAACTGAAGCGATTTGCCCCAGAAAAACCAGCATCTAGTCAATATCCTCCAGCTAAACCTTGCCGTGATGCTGATCAGCACCTCGGGAGCACTAGGCCGGTATATTAGCCTGCATCCCGTTTTTACGATCTTTTATCGCTGTGTGCTGGCGGTGATCGTTTTTTACTTTTTCTGCAAATGGCAGAAGATCTCACTGAAAGTCGATAATAAGAGGGATCTTTTAAAAATGATTCTGGGTGGGATACTGATGGGAGGTCACTGGATCACTTATTTTTATTCCCTTCAATACAGCAGCGTAGCGATCGCGCTTTTATCCCTGTTTACCTACCCGGTGATCACCGCTTTTTTAGAACCTATCCTTTTTAAGATTAAATTCAATAAAGTGCATATTGGTCTGGGATTGCTGGTACTGGCTGGTATTTATTTTCTAAGCCCGGAATTCGATTTGGAGAACGATTATTTTATCGCGATCATTTTCGGGATCGCTTCGGCTGTGTTTTATTCGTTTCGAAATTTGCTGATGAAACGCGAAGTAGAGCGCTATAACGGAACTGCGCTCATGTTTTACCAGATCCTGGTAGTGGCGATCTGTCTTTTTCCTTCGACTTTTTTCAGTGATTTTGACCTGGTGCTTGATAACTGGAAACCTCTATTGCTGCTGGCAGTGCTAACAACCTGTATTGGACATACCTTATTTTTAAAAAGCTTCCGGAATTTCAGCATTACCGCTGCCAGTATCATGAGTAGTATTCAGCCAGTTTACGGAATTATCCTCGGAGTGATCTTCCTGAATGAAATTCCGGGATTTAATACTATCATTGGCGGGTTACTAATCCTCAGTGCTGTAATTATCGAAAGCCTGCTGTCTATCAGGAATAATAAAGCCTGAAAACTTACACGCAGGCGTCCCAGATAGGATCTGAAGGGGGAGGCGCGATCACATGTACCGGTATATTTTTAACCGGATGCTGAAATTTCAATTCTCGTGCATGTAAATGAATGCTCGCATCTTTATTACTTCGGTCAAAACCATATTTCAGGTCGCCTTTTATTGGGCAACCAATCGCTGAAAGCTGACTTCTTATCTGGTGATGCCTGCCGGTTTCCAGATCGATCTTAAACAGGTAATAATTATCCAGTTTTTTGATGAGTTCGTAGTGGAGGATGGCTTTCTTACTATCCGGAACTTCCTTTATATGTGCGTAAGATTTATTCTGTTTTGGATTTCGTTTTAGGAAATGAATTAGGCTGTCTTTTTGTTTGGGCGGTTCATTTTTCACTACGGCCCAGTAGGTCTTCTGGGCATCTTTATTCTGGAATAATTTATTCAACCGTGGCAGGGCTTTAGAGGTTTTTGAAAACAGCACGATCCCGCTGGTAGGGCGGTCCAGCCTGTGAACCACACCCAGGTACACATTCCCTGGCTTGTTGTATTTTTCCTTGAGGAAAGATTTTACCACTTCGCTTAAAGGCTTGTCGCCAGTCTTGTCACCCTGAACGATATCGCCCGGTCTTTTATTAACCACGATGATGTGGTTGTCTTCATAAAGAACCTCCAGATTGTCTTTATTGGAAAGTGTTTTTTCTGAACCCAATATTGATAAGTTTTTAGAATTGACCTTAATTCTCAATTCTGAATTTAACCCTTTCAAACTTCGTACTTCGAACTTTTAACCTCGTACCTCGCTAGTATTGTTCCTTATCTGAAGGGAAATCCCGGCTTTTTACATCATCCCGGTAGTTTTCAAAGGCTTTGGTCATTTCGGTATGTAGATCGGCATATCTTCTTAGGAAACGCGGATTGAACTCGTGTGTCATTCCAAGCATATCATGAACAACCAGCACCTGGCCATCAACTCCTTTTCCGGCACCGATCCCTATTACCGGAATACTGATGCTTTCAGCGACTTCTTTGGCCAGTTCAGCAGGAACTTTTTCAAGTACTACCGCAAAACAGCCCATTTTTTCGAGCATTTTGGCATCGCTTTTTAGTTTTTCTGCTTCCTGTTCCTCGCGGGCTCTTACCGTGTATGTTCCGAATTTATAGATGGACTGAGGGGTAAGTCCTAAATGTCCCATTACCGGAATTCCGGCGTGCAGAATTCGTTTTATCGAATCCTTTACTTCTTTTCCACCTTCCAGTTTTACGGCATGTGCACCGCTTTCTTTCATGATCCTGATAGCCGATCTTAATGCTTCTTTTGGATCACTCTGGTAACTTCCGAAAGGAAGGTCAACTACTACCAGGGATCTGGTGATCGCTCTAACCACACTGGTGGCATGATAGATCATCTGGTCCAGGGTGATTGGAAGGGTAGTTTCATGGCCGGCCATCACGTTGCTGGCAGAATCACCTACCAGGATCACATCGATCCCGGCACCGTCTACAATTTTCGCCATGGAATAATCATAGGCAGTAAGCATGGCGATCTTTTCACCATTCGCTTTCATATCTACCAGGGATTTGGTGGTGATACGCTTGTATTCTTTCTTAGCAACAGACATCGGCTATAATTTAAATTTGAGTAAAAGTAGTAAATTCGTGAGCCACATTCAAAACTAGCTACAAATGAAAAAACTATTCGTATTAGGTCTTATATTTCTTAATATTTCTGCTTTTGCCCAATCAGAACCCGAAAGTCTTGTAAAGGAGTTTTTTAGGTCTTTTCACGCCCAGGATACGGTGGCTCTTAAAAGCTATGCCCAACCTGGAACCAGGATGGAAACGGCTTCTATAAATGAACAGGGAAAGGTGCAGTTCAGTTCTATGGATTATTCGCAATTCCTGGAACGAATAGCATCTATCCCTGCCGATTCAGAATTTGAAGAAGTTCTGCATGAATACAGGGTGGAAAAGAACGGAGTGCTTGCTACCGTAACCACACCTTATAGCTTTTATTTTAACGGAAACCTTAGTCATTGCGGGGTGAATAGCTTTCAAATGGTCCAATTCGATGATACCTGGAAAATCACTTATGTTATCGATACCCGAACTAAGAAGGATTGTAAAGAATAAATAAAAACCGGAAGATCAATCACTCGATCTTCCGGTCCAAAAGGCTAGTATTCGGATTCTTAAGGTTTCAACACCACTCTGAATCTTGCCTTATTATTCATCATTTTTTCAAAAGCTTCGTTCGCCTTGTCCAGCGGAAATTCTTCTATCATAGGTTTTGTGCCGGTCATTGCGCTGAAATTAAGCGTGTCTTCAGAATCCATTGCTGTACCGCTTGGCCAACCCGCGGCTGACTTTCTTCCCATCAGTAATTGCATTGGAGAAACCTCTATTGGTTCTCCAGTAGCTGCAACCATCAACAATTTTCCGTCGATTCCCAGTCCGTCAACTACTGCTGAAATCGCATCACTGTGTGGTGCAGTAGCGAGTATCAGTTTGGCTCCTCCCAGTTTTTGAAGTTCTTCTGAGCCATCTTTTTCACCGGTATTGATAAAGTGATGTGCACCCAGTTTAGTGGCCAGATCCTTTTTATCATTGCTGTGAGAAACGGCTACGGTCCTCATTCCCATTTTATTGGCATACTGTATCGCTAAATGTCCTAGCCCACCAATTCCCTGAACGGCAACCAGGTCTCCGGCCCGAATTCCTGAATTTCGTAAAGCATTGTAAACCGTGATCCCGGCGCAAAGCAGGGGAGCGGCATCGGCAGAAGAAAGTTCATCCGGAATAGCCGCGATCGCTTCTTTTGGAGCTGTCATAAACTCCGCGTATCCACCATCATAAGAAATACCGCTGATCTTTCCATTCTCACAGTTAATAAAATCACCTCTGCGGCAGGGCTCACATTCAAAACAATGTCCTCCGTGCCAGCCAACACCTACTCGCTGACCTTTTTTCCAGTTGGAGACATTTTTACCTACTTCTTCAACTATTCCTACTACTTCGTGGCCCGGGATCCTTGGATATTCCAGTCCGGGGAAACCACCTGCTTTTACAAAATTGTCACTGTGGCAAATTCCGCAGGCCTCTACCTTAATTAATATTTCATTTTCAGCAGGGCTTGGTTTATCTACGTCTTTAATTATAAAATCACCACCTGCTTCTTCAATTACTGCTGCTTTCATTTTTACTATATTTTTAGTTGGTTATCATAGAACAGGAAGATCTTTTTAGATCAGAAGAGTTTACCTGAACCATTCATTCTTTTAATTGTTGGCAGAAGTTACGAAACGGAAGTCCAAAAATGCTTTAAGACAATGTTAATTAGGAAAGGTTGAAGGGTAGTAATAGGATGATGACCAGGGAATTATTCATGCTATGAAGTAAGATTGGCCAAATGAGGTTTTTGTTCTCAAGTTTTACCTTTCCGAAGAAATAACCGGCAATGATCCTTGGGAAGATCATTACGAAAAGCGCGAGGTCCATCTGAAAGCTATCTACATAGTTGAAGATATGCACAAAACCGAAAAGTATGGCTCCACCTATCCAGATAGCCATATAATACCGGTGAAAATAGAAGCATATTTTTCGGTATAAGTTTTCACCAATCAATTCTCCAAGGGCATAATATAGAAAAGCCATGGAACCGAAAAGCAGCAAATATCGCAAGCTCCAATGCGCTTCTTCAGGAATAATTACGATTCCAATCATATAGAGAATAGAACAGATAAAGATTCGGAGCGTGCTTTTGGATGGTTTCAGCAGACTGCGAAAAACGCTTTCTTCAATTATAGGTGCAGCAATAATGGCCAGGAAAGCAAATTTCCAGGGGTTTTCATTCAGGATTTCGAGGATTTCGATCTGCTGATATTTATCAAGATCAAGCTCCAGAACAAAAAGGTTGAAAATCCCAAGTAAAAAGAAGAAGATGAAATAACACAGGATCATCAGCATGAAATTCCTGAAAAGGTTCTTCAGCTTCAGATTAAAGTTATTCTCCCTTAGAACATTCAAATTTTTTCAATTAGCAATCACTAAGGCTTACCTTCACGGCAAGGCCACCTTCTGAAGTTTCCTTATATTTTTTATTCATATCCTTGGCCGTTTCCCACATGGTTTCGATCACCTTGTCCAGTGGAACTTTCGCCTTACTGGCATCGCTTTCCATGGCAATCTCTGCTGCATTGATCGCTTTGATGGCGCCCATGGCATTTCTTTCGATACATGGAACCTGAACGAGTCCGGCGATAGGATCACAGGTAAGACCTAAATGATGCTCCATGGCGATCTCGCTGGCCATCAAAACCTGCTCGGGTGTTCCGCCCAGCAATTCGGTTAAACCTCCTGCGGCCATGGCTGAAGATACGCCAATTTCGGCCTGGCAACCTCCCATTGCGGCAGAAATGGTCGCTCCTTTTTTGAAAAGGCTTCCAATTTCTCCGGCAACCAGCATGAATCTTTTCAGGTCTTCGAAAGTTGCATCGTGGTTTTCGATACACATATAATACATCATCACGGCGGGAACGGTTCCTGCACTACCATTGGTTGGCGCGGTAACCACTCTTCCCAGAGAAGCATTCACTTCGTTCACACTAAGGGCGAAACAGCTTACCCATTTAAGGATCTGGCGGAATTTCACTTCGGTCTTTCGAATGGCCGGGATCCAGTCTTCGACTCCTGAATATTCAGTATCACCAATCAGGCGTTGATGCATTTCGAAGGCGCGGCGTTTTACATTGAGCCCGCCGGGAAGTGTACCTTCGGTATGACAGCCAATATACATCGATTCCAGCATGACATCCCATACCTGTTTGAAATTGGCTTCGATCTGCTCATCGGTTCTTAAGGAACGTTCATTTTCCAGGACGATGGAAGAGATTGGTTTATTTTCGGCTTTACAATAAGCCAGCAGCTCAGTTGCCTTTTCCACCGGGAAAGGGAATTCCTGGAAATTCTTCATTTTCTTGCTGGCATTCTTACGCTCTTTTTTAACTACGAATCCGCCACCAATCGAATAAAATGAAGAGGAAGATTTTTTACCATTATAAAGACACGCTCTAAAGGTTATTCCGTTAGGATGGAATTCAAGGAATTTTCGGTTAAATTTGACATCCTCGGCCATGCTGAAGTCAATTTCACGTTCCCCATTGAAATTAAGTTTCCCCATTTCCTTAATTCTCTCTATTTCAGCTTCAATAATAGAAATGTCCATAGTCACTGGATCGTGGCCTAACAAACCAAGAACAGTAGCAATATCGGTCGCATGCCCTTTTCCGGTAAGACTTAAAGAACCGTAAAGATCAACGTGGATCCTTTCAACTTCTTCAAATTTTCCCTTCTGCTTGAGTTCACCTATCCATCTTTGCGCGGCTCTCCAGGGGCCAAGGGTATGAGAACTGGAAGGGCCTACGCCAACCTTAAGCATATCAAAAACGCTAATGCATTCTATTTTTCGCATTGAGAGTAAGAATTTGAACGCAAAAATAATGAATTGCTAATCCTGCCCATGAAAAATTGAGAAAATAATATTGCTGAATTAGGTTGGATTTAAGATACTAATGACAGGATGGAGAAAAATAATGACAGTCTGTCATAAGTTTTGTGCTGGCATAATGATTGACTTTTAGTGACTGTGAAATTAAAAGACTAACGTAAAAAACAAGTTATATAGTTATGAGTAAAGTAATTGGAATTGACTTGGGTACCACCAACTCCTGCGTTGCCGTAATGGAGGGTAATGAGCCAACGGTGATACCTAATGCCGAAGGAAAAAGAACTACGCCTTCTGTGATCGCATTCGTAGAAGGTGGCGAGATAAAGGTTGGTGACCCTGCGAAACGTCAGGCAGTAACTAACCCACAGAAAACCATTTCTTCCATCAAAAGATTTATGGGGAACAAGTTTTCTGAATCTGAAAGAGAAGCGAGCCGCGTACCTTACACCGTTAAGAAAGGTGATAACGATACTCCTCGTGTAGAAATTGATGGTCGTCTTTATACTCCACAGGAACTTTCAGCTATGGTACTTCAGAAAATGAAGAAAACTGCTGAAGATTACCTGGGACAGGATGTTACCGAAGCGGTTATTACCGTGCCTGCATATTTTAATGACTCTCAGCGTCATGCAACAAAAGAAGCTGGTGAAATCGCAGGTCTTAAAGTAAGAAGAATTATCAATGAGCCTACTGCTGCGGCATTGGCTTACGGATTGGATAAAAAATCTCAGGATCAGAAGATCGCTGTGTATGACCTTGGTGGTGGTACCTTCGATATTTCTATTCTTGAGCTAGGTGATGGTGTATTTGAAGTACTATCTACTAATGGTGATACCCACCTTGGTGGTGATGACTTTGATGAAGTATTGATCGATTACCTGGCCGATAACTTCCAGAAAGCTGAAGATATCGACCTAAGAAAAGATCCAATGGCACTTCAGCGTTTGAAGGAAGCTGCTGAGAAAGCGAAGATCGAATTATCATCTTCTTCTCAAACAGAGATCAACCTTCCATATGTTACTGCAACTGCCAGCGGACCAAAACACCTTGTAGAGACTATTACCCGATCTAAATTTGAGCAATTAGCAGCAGATCTGGTAACAAGATCTATGGAGCCAGTAAAGAAAGCGCTTAGCGATGCTGGTCTTTCAAAATCTGATATCGACGAGGTGATCCTTGTTGGTGGTTCTACTCGTATCCCTAAGATCCAGGAAGAAGTTGAAGCATTCTTTGGTAAGAAGCCTTCAAAAGGTGTAAACCCAGATGAGGTTGTGGCAATTGGTGCAGCTATCCAGGGTGGTGTACTTACCGGAGACGTAAAAGACGTATTGCTTCTAGACGTTACTCCACTTTCTCTAGGTATCGAAACCATGGGAGGAGTGAACACTAAACTGATCGAAGCCAATACTACGATCCCAACCAAGAAGTCACA
Organism: Christiangramia oceanisediminis; assembly: GCF_022570735.2. Taxonomy (GTDB): domain Bacteria; phylum Bacteroidota; class Bacteroidia; order Flavobacteriales; family Flavobacteriaceae; genus Christiangramia; species Christiangramia oceanisediminis. Next base: position 143,100 of record NZ_JANCNS010000002.1, read on the forward strand.
AACTTTCTCTACTGCAGCTGATAATCAGCCATCTGTTGAGATCCACGTGCTTCAGGGAGAGCGTCCAATGGCGGCAGATAACAAGACAATTGGTAGATTCCACTTAGACGGAATTCCACCAGCGCCAAGAGGAACTCCTCAAATTGAAGTGACTTTCGATATTGATGCCAATGGTATCATTAAAGTAAGCGCTACAGATAAAGCAACTGGTAAGTCTCAGGACATTCGTATCGAAGCATCTTCAGGATTGACTGAAGAGGAGATCGAGAAAATGAAGAAAGAGGCTGAAGCAAATGCCGATGCTGATAAGAAAGCAAAAGAGAAAGTTGATAAGCTGAATGAAGCTGATGCAATGATCTTCCAGACTGAAAAGCAGTTGAAAGAATTTGGTGATAAACTTTCTGATGAGAAGAAAAAGCCAATCGAAGATGCATTGGAAGAGCTTAAGAAAGCTTATGAAACTAAAGAAGTTGAAACCATTCAGCCAGCTTTAGACAAGATCAATGAAGCATGGAAAACCGCTTCAGAAGAGATGTACAAAGCACAGGCAGAAGCTCAGGGCGGAGCAAACGGACAGCCAGGTGGACCACAACAAGGTGCAACCGGAGCTGAAGGTGGAGACGCCAAGAGTGGAGATGATGTAGAAGATGTAGATTTTGAAGAGGTAAAGTAAGCAGTGAACACATTTTGCTAAGCAAAATGTTGTGATTAGCTTGTCCTGAGCGTAGTCGAAGGGCTTATCCCGAGCACCGCGAGGGATCTTCACAAAATCGAAACTTAATAGATATTGAAAAAGCCCCGCAGCAATGCGGGGCTTTTTTATGATCATAAAGAAACAAATTTAAAATTGAATTCATAAAAAAAGAGTAATTTAGGTTAGCTACCAAGTTTGTTATACTATGAACGCTACGGAAGTTTCTAAAGTTTTGGCGGAAGATTCTCCGGAAGAAATTCAAAAGATCCTGGAGAAACTGGAGGGAATTCAAAATTCCTTCCTTGCCATTTCCTGGACATCTTACTATGATTATATGTTTATAAGTGAGAAGGTAGAAAGCATTCTTGGGTATCCTTATTATAATTTCAGAAACAATGGCGTCGTATTTCTTCAATCCATAACTCCTTCTGAGGTTATTTCAACTATTTTCTCAGAACTCAATGCACAGCTCAAGGAATTAAAAAAACATAAGACCTACTACGAAAAGCAAAATATCTTAAAGGCGAATGGAGCTTTGCGTACTTCAGACGGTTCTGTAAAACCTGTGAAATTTATCGGTACTATTCTCGATGTTAGCGTTGGAGAGCCTGAATCCTTATTGATAGCATGTGTTTATATAGACCTGTTGAAGATTGAGAAAAATAAATTTGACGAAATTACAAGGACCTCAGAGGGTCTTCTGAACAGTCTTAAACAAAATTACGTTAGGGAAAATCGTGAACGTTTTTCTAATCTTAGATCTGCTGGAGAAATAACCAGCAGGGAAAAGGAAGTCCTGGATTTCTTATCCCAGGGCCTTAGCAGTAAAGAAATTTCCCGCCGTATGGATATAAGTTTTAATACTGTTGAAAGCCATCGAAAGAATCTCCTTCAAAAATTCGGTGTTAAGAATACGGCTTCGCTTTTAAGCAGGTATTTTTCCATCCGCAGATGAATTAAAACTCCCTGATTTCAGGGATTGTTTGTTATGGTAATTTCTTCTACTTTTAAATAATTGCCTACTCAGCTTTTTTCCTGTTTAACTATTACATCCTATACTTATGAAAGCCAGGCTATTATTCACCGTCATTTACCTTATTGGTCATAATGTTTTTTCACAGCAATCTTTTTCTCCTCCGTCTACTGAAGAACGGCCAGATACTTTGATGTTTGCCGGGAATAAGGTAGTAGATCCCTATTCTTACCTGGAAGAATATAAAGACCCAGAGGTTGCCAACTGGTATAAAGCCCAGGCCGATTATGCAAAATCCGTATTGGATAAAATCACAGGTCAGGACCGTATTCTGGAGGAAATGGCCAAAATAGAAAAAAACATGTCGGCTTCTGTGTCAAATCTTATAAGGTTAGACAATGGCAGCTATTTTTATCAGCAGCTAGAACCCGATGGCCGGCCTGAAAGAGCTTTTATGAAGGCTTTAGAGGGCAGGGATGCTGAAATGATTTTCGATCCACTTACCTATAAACCGGAAAAAGGTTACCATATTCGAAGGATTAGCCCTAGTCCAGAAGGTACTAAACTGGCTATCATTCTCAACCCCAATTCGGGTGAGGAAAAAGGGGAATTAATATTCATCGATTTGAGATCAGGGAAATTTATAGGGGATACTTTGTATAATATTCCAACTCAGCCTTTGTCGTGGATCGATGAAGAGAACTATTTAGTTACCAAAAATCGTGGGGAAGAAATTTTGAACAGGGAAGTATACCATAGCAGTATAAGAGACGGTGAAAAGACAGATCAATTATTTTTCTCTGCTGAAAAATTTCCAGAACTTCAAATAAGCCCGGAAGAAAGTCCCCATGTGACCTATTATCCTGATCTGGGTCTTTATCTTGCGAATGCTTACACCACGCTTGGATATTATAAAAGTTTTTTAAAGCGGGGTGATAATTGGGAAGCATTGAACTCAATCGATGATGTAGTAAGCGGTTTGCAAGTAACTGAAAATGGTATTTATTTTAAAAGCGGAAAGGATTCACCTAATTTCAGGATTTTAAGGTCTTCCCTGGATGATCCTACATTTGAAAATGCCGAAGAAATCGTTCCGGAACCTGAAGACGGCAATATCACCAGCTATACTTCCACAGATAAAGGCATCTTCTACGTGATCAAAAAGAACGGTGTTCAAAGCAATTTATATTTTAAAGATCTTGCTTCCCAAAAAGTAAGAAAAATAGAACTTCCGGTTGCAGCTTCCAATATAGGTGTAATAAAGATAAAAGGTTCAGAAGAGATCGAAATTTCGGTTTCCGGATGGACCACCCCGGGAAGAAGATTTATCTATAATTATGAAACCGATTCCTTCAGGGATTTAGTATTGGTTAAACATAAACCTCTTCCAGAAATAGAGAATCTGGTGGTTGAAGAATTGATGGTGCCATCTCATGACGATGTGAAAGTGCCGTTGTCGCTATTGCATCATAGCAAAATGGAAAAGAATTCAGATAATATCATCCTGATGATGGTTTATGGAGCCTATGGCCAGAACAATGGTCCAGATTACATTCCGCAGATAATGGCCATTACTAACCTTGATATTATATGCGCGTTTCCTCACGTTCGGGGTGGAGGAGAGCTTGGTGAGGGATGGCATAAGGCCGGCCAAAAAGAATTGAAATACAATACCTGGAAAGATGTGATTGCAAGTGCTGAATATCTTATCTCCACCGGTTATACCACAGCCGATAAGATCATCCTCCTGGGAGCAAGTGCAGGGGGAATTGCAGCAGGCATGGCTATGAATGAAAGACCTGATCTTTTTGGAGCCGTTATTAACGAAGTTGGTGCCGTAAGCCTGATGAATAAAAATGAGCTCCCCACTGCAAAGGTTAATAATCCTGAATTCGGTGATGTCAATGATCCCGAAGAGTTCGAAATCGTAAAGGCAATGAACAGTTTCACCCATTTGAAAAAGGATACTGAATATCCTGCCACCTTAGTTTTTGCGGGTTATAATGATGTTAGAATTTTACCTTATGTTCCAGGGAAATATGCTGCCAAACTTCAGAACTATACCTCCTCAGAAAAGCCAGTTCTATTTGCCGTAGATTTTTCCCAGGGCCATGGAATGGCGACTTATGAAGATTTTAAAAAGAATTTTGCAAGGAACCTTTCTTTTGGTTTATGGCAAGCAGGCCACCCGGAATTTCAGTACAAAACTGAATGAATTAGCCAATAAAGTCCATGCTTACATCCCATATTTTCAATTAATAGTTTGGATTAAGCCTGAACTGAAGCCTGGAAAACCTAGGTTGGAGATCTGTTGTGTACTTGGAATTATATAATACGTTTAAAGAATCAAAGTATACAGATAAACCAGGTTAAAAATAACCAGGATCACCAGGCTTGAAATTGAGAAAATCCGGTAGCTTCTCCCGGGTTTAGCCATTTCGGGCATCTGTTTGCCGGTAATGATCTTATAATTGAACCAGGCCAGAATAGGAGCCGACAAAAAGGAAAGTGCGGTTGCGAAATCTACCAGCCCGGTAAAGGACGCCGTAAAGGAATAAAGTATGATTAGGGAGATCATAGGAATCATGATCACACTTATCCTGTAATTTCGCCATTTTAGTGCCGGTTTCTGATCCTTCCTATTTTCGGCAAAAAGTTCTGATATCACCCTTGGAAATGCATCACTTACTGCCAGGGTAGTGGAGAACATGGCTATAAAGGCGGCGATAGCGATGATGGGTTTGCTCCATTTTCCCAAAGTCTTTCCGTATAGGTCGATTAGTTGTGCGGAGAATTCCACCCCGTTTCCAGAAAAACTCACTCCGCTCCCAAACATGATCATGGCACCCATTAAAAAGAACAGAACCCCGATCAGTGCTGCTGCGAAATACCCAACATTGAAATCGGTAAAAGCCTCTTTGAGGCTGGTTTGTCTTTTGTTGCCTTCGGCTTTTTCCCTGGTCCAGATCGAATGCCATACGGATGCATCCAATGGAATCGGCATCCACCCCATAAAGGAAATAATGAAAGCGATCCCAGCTTTATTCCAAACATCGGGTGGCGTTATCTCCAGTGCGTTTTCCAATCGGCCTTCTCCAACCGCAAGCAACACTGCGGTAAGAGTTGCCAGGCCAAGCAGGCTAACGATTATTTTCATGGTAAGGTCCAGTGCAGGGTATTTTCCTATCATAAGCAGTGCGATGCAAACTCCAAGAATGGCCAGGCTCCACTGGAAGTTGTTCCATCCCATCCCGAAAAGTTGTTCTGCCAGCCCGGCGGTAACGATGGTAACGGCTGCCTGGATGATGAACATACTTCCTACTGTTACCAAAATGAAGATCCAGTAGGGGAATTTTCCCAGTTTTCGATAGCCGGTAATAAGGTGATTTCCCGTAGCTGCCGCGTATCTTGGGCCGAATTCCAGGAAAGGATATTTTGTGATACAGGCTAAAACCAGCACCCACCATAAAAGAAAGCCATAGTCGGCTCCCGCGCGTGTGGCCTGCACCAGGTGAGAAACTCCAATGGCTGCTCCGGCGAGCAAAAATCCGGGGCCAATGCTCTTTAAAAATGAGGTTTTTGACGAAGTGGGCTGGTTCATGTTTTTTCCTGGAAAAGATTATTTATCAATTAATTTTTCAGCTTCAAATAACTATAAAATTGAACATATTAAATAATTTATTCAAAGATTCTCAATCAACTACAGTATGTTTTAATTAATAAGGCCTGCAAGAATATCTGTATATGAAGTGGTTTTAGGTTGAGCAATCGGCTAAAATCTTTTATCTTCAGCAACTCAATTCTTAAATTCTTAAACATGAAGAAAATTACCTGGGCATTTTTGCTCTTGTTATTTATTAATTTTTCCGGTTTGGCACAGGATAAGGAACTGGCTCCTGTGACCGGGACAGTGGCTATAACCAATGTCACGATCGTTCCCGAACCGGGTAAAAAGATCGATAAAGGAACGGTGCTGGTCAAGGATGGTTTGATCGAAGCCGTTGGTGCAAACGTTAAGGTTCCTCCCGGAGCCCGAATCGTAAAAGCCGACAGTATGCACCTCTATCCTGGATTTATTCTAGGCCTTTCTCATGCAGGTATCAAAATGCCTGAAAATAAGGAAGCCCAGAATGCGAAAGTCGAGGATCCAGGAAATCCACCAAACGAACTTGCTGGAATAACTCCCGAAAGAAAGGTTTATCAATACCTAACGATGGGTGAGAAGTCGGTTTCAGATTGGAGAGAGGCCGGTTTCACCGTTGCTCAAACTGTTCCATCTGGAGGAATGCTTCCAGGAACAACATCTTTGATCCTGTTAGGAGGGAATACAGACAACCCAATTATGAAGGCCGAAACCGGTCTTTATTCCACCTTTGATGGTGCAAGACGTATGTATCCTGCAACTGTCCTGGGTGTGATGGCTCATTACCGACAGTTATACAGGCAGGCCGACCAGGCTATGAATTATAGCAATTCTTTTCAGGAAGATCCGTCAGGCAGAAAACGACCTGCCAAAAACAGAACGCTTGAAGCCTTCTATCCGGTTGTAAAGAAACAGATACCTGTTTTCTTTCAGGCCGAAGAGGTGCTTGACGCCCAGCGTGCGATGCTTCTGAAAAAGGATCTAGGTTTCGACCTTGTTTTAACTGAATTAAAAGAAGGCTGGGACCTGGTAGAGGATGTAAAATCGAGTAATTCCAGAGTGCAATTCAGCCTGGATCTGCCAGATTGGGATGAAAAGAAGAAAGATTCTGCCAAAACTGAGAAAAATTCAGAAGAAAAAACTCAGCTTGAAAAAAGAAAACAGGAATTCCTGAAGAAATATTACTCTCAAATGGCCGATTATGCCTCAGCCGGGATCCAATTTTCATTTTCCGGGATCGATGTAAAACCTCAGGATGTTCAGAAAAAACTTCAGAAGATCGTTGAAAACGGTTTAAGCACCGATGCAGCGCTCCAAGCTTTAACTACCACTCCGGCACAACAGGCTGGTATGGAAAAGAGCATTGGAACAGTAGAAGCAGGAAAGCTTGCAAACCTTCTGGTATCTAATAAACCTTATTTCGAAAAGGACGCCAAGATCAAGTACGTGATGATCGAAGGTAAACTATACGAATATGATCTTAAGGAATCTAAAAAGCCCGATGCAGAGGTTATGGATATCGTTAGCGGAGAATGGACTTTCGAGGCTGATACTCCTGCCGGAACCATGACCGGGACTATTTCCATATTGAAAGATGAAGGTGGAGATTTTTCAGGAAGTATTTACAACAGCGTAACCGGTGAGGAAAAATCCCTTAGAAATATCAGGATTTCTGAAGATGTACTTTCCTTCGCTTTTAGCGTAACCTATCAAAGTCAGAATATGGATATCGAAACTTCGCTAACCATATCTGGCGAAAGCTTTGAAGGCTTTATGGAAATAGCCGGAAGCGGTGAAAGTTTCCCGGTAGAAGGAAATAAGGTTCCATCGAAAAGCAAATAATTCAGGAGATTTCAAAAACAGAACATTCAAGAAATGAAAAAACAATTAATCTTTATAATGATACTTCAGTTCGTTGTGGTCTCTATCTGGGCTCAAACGAAAAAAGGTGAAGTATTGATCAAGAATGCCACGGTGATCACGATTACCGATGGCACCAAGGAAAATACCGATGTGTATATCAAAGACGGTAAGATCTCTAAAATTGGGACCGATCTTTCGGCCTCATCGAACGCCACCGTTGTAGATGCTACCGGGCAGTATGTAATGCCGGGGATCATCGATGCGCATTCGCATATTGCGCTGGATGCAGTTAATGAGGCAACCAGTCCTGTAACCGCCCAGGTTTGGGTAGGTGATGCGCTGGATCCGTTTGACGTTTCCATTTATCGTGCGCTTGCAGGTGGGGTAACTATCTCTCATGCCATGCACGGTTCGGCTAACGCCATCGGTGGCCAGAATGAAACCATCAAGCATAGATGGGGAACGGTGAAAATGGATGACCTGCGTATGGAAGGAGCTCCAAGAACCATCAAATTCGCTTTGGGTGAGAATCCAACCCGCGTTCACGGAGCTGGTAACAATATCGTTCCGCGTACCAGAATGGGAGTGGAGCAGGTATTCAGAAGAGCTTTTTCTGAAGCTAAAGAATACATGGAAAGCTGGGACGAATATAATGCCAATAAGAACAAAAGAGGGTATAAGGGAATGGCTCCTGAATATGATCTTCAGAAAGAGGTGGTTGCCGATATTCTTAGAGGAGAGATCATCGTTCATTGTCATTCGTATCGTGCCGATGAGATCCTGATGTTAATGGATGTGTTTAAGGATTACGGAGTTGAAAAACTGGTTTTCCAGCATGTGAACGAAGGATTTAAAGTAGCACCTGAACTGGCAGAATTCGGAGCAGGAGCTTCGGTATTTGCCGACTGGTGGGCTTACAAGTTCGAGGTTTATTATTCAACGGCCTATAACGCTGCAATTCTGACTAAAAATGGAGTAACCACTTCTATCAATTCAGATAGTGGTGAATTGATCAGGCATTTATACCACGAGGCGGCGAAGACCCAGAAATATGGTGATCTTAGCGATGATGAAGCATTAAAGCTGATCACGCTGAATCCCGCCAAGCAGCTTGGAATTGATGACCGTGTAGGTTCTCTGGAAGTTGGAAAGGATGGAGATGTGGTAATCTTCAAGAATCATCCGCTCTCTATTTACGCGGTTCCGCAAATGACCTTCGTAGACGGAGTGAAATACTTCGACATCAGCGACGACCAGGACGATATGCGTATTTACGTGGATCCAAGCGAAGACATCGATGTGATGAGAAGCAGGACCGAACATGAAAAATGCATGGCGAATGCTGAATGGTTCTTAACTAACTAAAAGAAAATGATGAAAAAACTAAGTTTTATACTATTGATAGCGATAATAGGTGTTTGTTCAGCTCAAAACCCAAAGGCTGAAGGCGGCAGTTTTGCCCTGATGAATGCCACGATACATACCGTAACCAATGGTACGCTGGAGAATTCGAATCTTTTGATCAAAGATGGGAAGATCGCCAGGATCGGTGAACTGGGCTCTTTAGGAGCCGATGTTAAAAAGATCGATTGTAGTGGTTTGCATGTTTTCCCGGGAATGATCGATAGCGGAACTTCCCTTGGATTGGTTGAGGTGAGTTCGGTTGACCGAACTGATGACTCCAGGGAGATCGGGAATGTGATCCCACACATGAAAGCTTTAACTGCGGTTAACCCAAATTCGGCCCTGATACCTGTTACGAGGGTGAGCGGGGTTACTACCGTACTAACCGTTCCAGAAGGCGGGTTGTTTCCAGGTCAGGCAGCCCTCATCAATCTTCACGGCTATACTCCAGATCAAATGTCGGCAGGATTTTCTGCTGCGGTCATGAACTTTCCATCTTCCGGAAAAAGAGGCTGGTGGGACAGGCGTTCAGACGAAGAGATCGAAAAGGAAACCAGGGAGAACATGAAAGAACTGGCCGATATCTGGACGAAGGTAGAGCAGTACCATGAGCTGGATAGCATCAAGGCTAACGGAGGAACTTCGGTAAGCATGGATTATTATCCTGAAATGAAGGCCCTGCTTCCGGTATATCGAAAAGAAGTACCGTTGATGATCGAGGTAAATAAAGAGAAGGATATTCGCAAAGCCCTTGAATGGGTTGAAGAAACAGGGGTGCGAGCAATTCTTACCGGAGTAGAAGAAGGTTTTCGCGTTGCCGATGAGATCGCAGAAGCGGGAATCCCGGTGATCGTTGGTCCTACGCTTAGTACACCGGCCAGGGATTACGATCGTTACGACAGGCCTTATACCAATCCCTCTGATCTTATGGAGGCCGGGGTTAAGGTAGCCATCAGGACTTCTGAAGCCGAAAATGTACGTAATCTCCCTTATAATGCTGGTTTTGCTGCGGCTTACGGAATGACAGAAGAAGAGGCATTTAAGGCCATTAGCATCATTCCGGCTGAATTGTTCCAGGTTTCTGACAAACTTGGATCGCTGGAAGAAGGTAAGCAAGCTACCTTGTTCATTTCAACCGGCCATCCTTTTGAAACATCCACAGATGTGGAGCACGTATTTATCAACGGCTGGAAGATCCCGATGCAAAGCAGGCATACCGAGCTTTATGAAGAATTCCTTCAAAGAAGTCCGGGTCTGGAAAAATAAAAACTTGTATTTGAGAATTGAAAAGCGCGACCCAGGGTCGCGCTTTTTTTATTTCGCAAGATCGGTGATGAGATCCCGGTTCACTTCATGGCCACCATCAAAACTGATGATCTCCAGGTTTTTTGGAAACAACTCATGTAGCCGCTTTTCTTCGGTCTTTAAAATTTCGGGATTCAGGTATTCGTCCTGGGTGCCGAAAATGAATTTTATCTCGGTATCTGAAAGGTGTTCAAAATCTTCAGTTTTAAGCTCCTGAGGCACTTTTCCCGAATGAAGAATAAGCTTGCTGCAATTTATCTTTCTCCTGGCCACGAAACGGGTAGCTACCGAAACTCCCTGGGAATACCCGAAGATGTAAAGATTTTCAGCTTCAGCCAGGTTTTCAGCTTCATAAACCGCATCCAGGTAACTCAGCATATTTTCGATCTCTTCTTCCAGGTTCTCCCGGGTGAGCCACGATGCACCCACATGCCGATATTCACCATTCAGGTAATATTTTGATTGCGCCTGAGGGGCAATGATGTAATTCTCTTCCGGATCCAGGTGTTTGAAATATTTCAGGAAGTACCTGCTCAAATATCCGATACCGTGGAAGGCGAGCCAGACGTTTTTAGTGGCGGTCCTTTTATTTAAGGTTGAATAGGTATTTGAAATCGTATAAGAAAGCTTATTCTCTTTATGCATGTTGTTTCTGGTTTCGTATTTTTACAAAGTAACCAATCATTTATAAGATGACGAAAGATGAGATGCTCGAGCTTTCCAGGAAGGTGTGTAAAAACACTCTTATGGAAACACTGGAAATTGAATTCACCGAAATTGGAGAGGATTATCTAATAGCCAGAATGCCGGTGAATTCTCGGGTGCACCAGCCAGACGGGGTTTTACACGGCGGCGCCAGCGTGGCCCTTGCAGAAAGTGTGGGAAGCCTGGCCAGTTATGCATTCCTGGACAACGAAAAATTTTTTGTGAGAGGGATCGAAATTTCAGCAAATCATCTCAAAGGTATTAAGGAAGGCTGGGTTTTTGCCAAAGCTACCTTCATTCATAAGGGTAGAACCACGCAGCTTTTCGAGATCAGGATCACCGATGAGGCCGCGAACCTGATTTCAATCGTAAAATTAACCACTATCTCACTGCCAAAGGAAAAAAGATGACGCAGGCTTCTGAATTTTATAAAAAAATAAGTGAGCAGCTGAAGGCCGGAAAAGCATTTGTTGCCTATTCAAGGCCGGGGGACCATCTCGTAAATGCCCTTCTTCAAAATGATAAAAGCGTCCATCAATTAATAGATCTGAATGAAAGCGGGTTCATATTCGCACCTTTCAAGGCAGATGGAGCGGCTTATATTATACCTTCAGAAGGATCGGATTTCCTTGAATTCGACAATAAGGATGCAGAAAATATCGATAGTGAGCTTTTCGAATCCCTGTCGCTTACGACCGATTTTGAAATGATGGAAGAAGACCAGAAAGTTCATGAAAAACTGGTGCAGAAAGGCATCGATAGGATCAAAGATGGAGAATTTCAGAAGGTGGTACTGGCAAGATCAGAAAAAGTGCAGGTTCATGACCCGGATCCCCTCAGGATCTTCAAAAAACTGCTGAATAAATATTCCGAAGCTTTTGTTTACTTATGGTTTCATCCTGAAACCGGCACCTGGCTGGGTGCGACTCCTGAAACTTTGCTAAGGTCTGAGCGAAATAAATTCCATACGATGGCACTGGCCGGGACCCAGCTTTACAGAGGTGAAGAAAACGTGGAATGGGGTCAAAAAGAAGCCGAGGAACAGGCTTTTGTAACCGATTATATAGTTGACTCCTTGAAGAACCTGAAAGCTGTAGAAGAACTGGAAGTTTCTGAGCCTTATTCTTCGAGAGCCGGTAGCCTGCTTCATATTCGAACGGATATTTCAGGAAAAATGAATGATCCTGGAGATCTGGAGAAGGTGATCTCGACCTTACATCCAACACCCGCGGTTTGCGGAATGCCCAAACAGGAAGCACTTCAGTTCATCTTAAAAAATGAGGAGCATGACCGGGAATTCTATTCGGGTTACCTGGGAGAATTGAACTTGAAATCGACGACTCACCGAAGCGGGAACAGGAGAAACCAGGAAAACAGGCAATTTTCGGCCATTTCCAAAAAAACCGAACTATTCGTCAACCTGCGTTGTATGAAACTTAAGGAAGGCCAGGCCAGGATTTTTATCGGTGGCGGAATTACCAAAGATTCCAATGCGGCCGATGAATGGATGGAGACCGTGAACAAATCGCAGACCATGAAAGCCGTGCTTGTTAAATAAGCTCAAAAAGCTTCCGGCAAATACGCTGTAAATTGTAATTTTGGGCATCTATGAAATATTCCAAGATTCCTGTCGCTCGTTCTGTGGTGGCTCTTTGCGTCGCCAAGGATATTAAAAATGTGGTGATTTCTCCGGGTTCCCGAAATGCACCGCTCACCATTGGGTTCACTCATCACGATGAGATTAATGCCTATAGCGTTGTTGACGAGAGGTGCGCTGCCTTTTTTGCACTCGGAATGGCCCAGCAGCTTAAAAAGCCCGTAGCTCTTGTTTGTACCTCTGGTTCGGCTTTACTGAATTATTACCCGGCTATTGCCGAAGCTTTTTACAGCGATATTCCGTTGGTGGTGATTTCTGCCGACAGGCCTATCGAACGTATCGACATTGGGGATGGGCAAACCATTCGCCAAAAGAACGTTTTTGAGAATCATATTTTGTATTCTGCTAATTTGTATTCTGAACTGGTTCTGGAAGATAAGGCCATAGACCCAAAACTTCAGCAGAAGCAATTCGAGGCCCAGAAACACAACGAACGCGAGATCAATCTTGCACTCAATAAAGCGATTGAAGGCAGCGGACCGGTACATATAAATGTTCCTTTTTATGAGCCTTTATACGATACGGTAGAGGACATTGAGGTTTCTCCGCTGGAGATCCTGCCGGAATTAAGGGAAAAGCATTATTCTGAAAATCAGTTGAAGGCTTACGCCGAAGTATGGAATAAGGCAAAAAGAAAGATGGTCATCGTTGGAGTTGCCCAGCCCGATGCGGTTGAGCAGCAATTTCTGGATAAGCTGGCCCAGGATCCCGGCACTATTGTTTTTACTGAAACCACCTCCAACATGCACCAGGAGGAATTCTTCACCCGTATCGATACCATCATTGGCCCCATCGAAAAGGATGAGAACAGGGAAGAATTGTTCCAGATGCTGAAGCCGGATATCCTGCTCACATTCGGTGGCATGATAGTTTCCAAAAAGGTCAAGGCATTTCTCAGAAAATATAATCCCGCTCATCATTGGCATGTGGATCCAAAAAAAGCTTACAATACTTTCTTTTGCCTCAACAAACATTTCGAAACCGAAGTGAACGATTTTTTCCGGGCTTTTCTTCCGCTTACTGAAAATTCCGAGGGCGATTACGGCGATTACTGGAAAGAGGTGAGATCCAGGAGGCAGAAGCGACATGAGCAGTATATGGCAGAGATCCCATATTCAGACCTTAAAGCCATGCAGCAGGTGGTTCCCGTGGTGCCTAAACAGGCCATTGTACATTTTGGGAACAGTTCGGTGATCAGGTATGCACAATTATTTCAGTGGCATCCAGAACTTAAGATCTACTGTAACCGCGGAACCAGTGGTATCGATGGCAGTACATCTACTGCAGTGGGTGCGGCGGCTGTTTCCGGCGATCCCGTGTTGATGATCAGCGGTGATCTTAGTTTCTTTTACGACAGCAATGCGCTTTGGAATAATTACATCCCTTCAAATTTCAGGATCATCGTGTTGAATAACAATGGCGGCGGTATTTTCAGAATACTCCCTGGTAACAAGAATTCAGAGAATTTTGATACCTATTTTGAAACCATCCATGATCTGAAAGCAAAACCGCTTTGCGACCTGTATGACTTCGAATACCGAAAGGCGAACAACGAAGTTGAAGTGAAAGAGAATCTCGAAGATTTCTTTGATGCCTCTGAAAAACCCCGACTACTGGAAATTTTTACTCCGCGAAAGATCAACGACGAGGTGTTGCTGGAATACTTTAATTTTATGAAATCTTAAGTTTAGGCTAACATTTGTTCAGAAACATTTTGGCTATATTCTCGATCAACTAAAATTTATTATTATGAGCAAACTTGATGAAAAAGTAGGTAGGTACCTGGACGACTTAAAATCGAAGGTAGGTGAAAGCAATCCAGATGTTGATCTTTTAAGGAAGATAGCACAATCCATGGGCCCCAGTATCTATAATGCCGATGCCGAGACGGTCTCCAGTTCCAGCGAATCTGAGGTCGAAACCGTTAAGAAGAACTTCGTGATGAAGAAGCTTGGAATTACCGATGAAGGCAAGGTGAACGAAGCTGTGAACCAGGTCCTGGAAAAGTATGGTAAATCAAACCGAAATAAGTATCGCGTGGTGATCTACTACCTGCTTACCAAACATTTTGGCAAGGAAAGCCAGTTCAAATAAAAATTTGTATCCATGTATTAAGATCCGTTTAGGGGATATTCCTTTAAACGGATCTTTTTCTATATGATTAAGCCTATCTTTGTGCACTTAATTTTGAAATTATGATTCAGCTAGGGGATTTTCACGAACTCATCATGAAACGCTCAACCGATTTTGGGGTTTACCTCGAAAACCAGGAAGGTGACGAGGTGCTGCTACCTAATAAATACGTTCCCGAAAATTGGAAACCTGAAGAATTGATCAGCGTTTTTGTATATCTCGATCACGAAGAGCGGCCGGTCGCCACTACGCTGGAACCCAAGATCAAGCTGGATGAATTTGGCACTCTCCAATGTGTAGACGTGAATAAATACGGCGCTTTCCTGGACTGGGGGCTCGAAAAACATTTGTTCGTGCCATTTAAGGAGCAGGTAGTTCCTATGCAGAAAGGAGAGGAATATCTGGTTTTCTGTTACCTGGACCTGGAAACCGAAAGACTGGCAGCTTCCTCCAAGGTTCACGCTTTTCTGGATAATTCCACGCTTACCGTAGAACCTTTTGAAGAGATAGAACTCATTATTAGCAACAAAACCGAATTGGGTTACAATGTTATTATCAATGGCCTGCACCTGGGGCTATTATATGAAGATGAGGTCTTCAAATCGATAAAGGAAGGCGATCGGGTAAAGGGATGGGTCAAGAAAATACGAAGCGATAATAAGATTGACGTGGTGCTTCAGCGCCCGGGATACCGTAGTATCGAGCCAAATGCACAGAAGGTACTGGATAGGCTGAAGGATGCCGGAGGATTTCTTGATCTTTCAGATAAGTCTGATCCCCAGGAGATTCAGGACAGGTTACAAATGAGTAAGAAAAGTTTTAAACGTGCAGCCGGGAGTTTATATAAGCAGCGAATGATCGAAATAAAAGAAGACGGGATACATCTGAAGGATCAGTAATCAAACCTGGTGTAATAGCGTTGCTGCATTCCGAAACCCCTGTAGTTATAATTATTAAGGAACGGGTTGGCGTAATAAGGATTGGTTAAAATGTCATTTTGATCTCTTAGTCTGGGCTCCAGGCTAACTTCCATGAATTTCTTATCCTTTTTGGCGTAGGGAAGAGGAGAACCCAGTTCTACTTTTCGCTGAATCTTAGACCGGTTCGTCTGGTCTATGATGGCGACCATATCTATTTGCTGTCCGGGATTATAGTCCTTTAAATGAAGAAAACTGCCATCTGGTAAACTGAACTTTGATTCGGTTTGCCAGGTAAAACCTATTTCTTTCCAGCTGTTCTCGATTCCACGATTTCCGATCTCAAAATCCTCACGATCCCAGTATTCCTGAGCATTTAGGCCTAGGCCAACAAATAAGAGAAAAAATAGAATTTTGAATTTCATGGTTCGATTTTTACTACTTTAATCAAAAATGATGCAAACAGATAACAAAATTAAGGATAAAATTAATTTTATTAAAGACGGTTTTTTAGCTGAAAGGGTTATTTTCGTAACCAACTTTATTCAATACAATTTAATTTTATGAAAAGAACATTATTTTTTCTGTTTATCGCAGTAATATCATTCGGCGCTCAGGCTCAGGAAACCAGTACGAAGGAAGCAAAGGCAATTAAGCTTATCGAAATGACCTCCGGGCAACAATTCGATATTATGACGGAACCTTTGGTGAACATGGTTCCTGAAGCTAACCAGGAGGCTTTTAAAAAAGAATTGAAGGCGAGTACGGGAGAGCTCTATAAAAAGCTGGCAACTGTCTATACCGATAATTTCAGTGAAGAGGAACTGGACCAGATCCTTGCGTTTTATGATACTCCGGTTGGAGAAAAGATGGTAGAGACCACTCCAGAACTTACTAAAAAAGCGATGGAAATAGGTCAGGCATGGGGTCAGGAACTTCAGCCACTTATCATGAAGTACACGAATTAGGAAATTCTATCAGGATTTTAAAAGCCCTCTGCAACCCAGAGGGCTTTTTTTATGACTTTTTATACTGAAACGAAAAGGCTATTTTTACCTTAAAATTTATACCATGTCAAAGATCGAATGGAAGACCGTAAAGGAATTCGAAGATATTACTTATAAAAAGGCCAATGGTGTGGCCAGGATCGCCTTTAACAGGCCAGATGTACGTAACGCTTTCAGGCCAAAGACAACTTCAGAACTGCTGGAAGCATTTCATGATGCCAACGAGGATACCACTATCGGTGCCGTTTTACTGTCTGGAGAAGGACCTTCTTCAAAGGATGGGAAATGGTCTTTCTGCAGCGGAGGTGATCAAAAGGCCAGGGGACACCAGGGCTATGTTGGAGATGATGGTTACCACAGGCTTAATATTCTTGAAGTACAACGTCTCATCCGTTTTATGCCGAAAGCCGTGATTTGCGTGGTGCCCGGATGGGCTGTAGGAGGCGGACACAGTTTACACGTTGTGTGCGACCTCACCCTGGCCAGTAAGGAACACGCTATCTTTAAACAAACCGATGCCGATGTGACCAGCTTTGACGCTGGTTATGGATCAGCTTACCTTGCGAAAATGGTAGGGCAGAAGAAGGCCAGGGAGATCTTCTTTTTAGGTCGTAATTATTCGGCCCAGGAAGCCTATGAAATGGGAATGGTGAACGCGGTGATCCCGCATGATGAACTGGAGGATACTGCTTACGAATGGGCGCAGGAAATCATGGCTAAATCGCCAACTTCTATAAAAATGCTGAAGTTCGCCATGAACATGACCGATGACGGAATGGTAGGCCAGCAGGTTTTTGCAGGCGAAGTGACAAGACTCGCCTATATGACCGATGAAGCTAAGGAGGGAAGAGATGCCTTCCTGGAAAAGCGCAAACCGAATTTCCAAAAGCGCTGGATACCTTAAAAACTCAGTTATTCAGGCCTGATTGACCTTGCCTGGACAATGATAAGATCTGCAATTTCCTGAGGCACCTCTTCCTGTAAGAGGTGCTTTGAGTTTAGGCCATGTATCTTTTTAACATCGGTATGTTTTAAAACCGCATCTCCATATCTTTTTATATCGAGGGCGGGATCTTTCTCACCCCAGATCGCCTGCATGGGATAATCAACATTTTTAAGAGTCTTATCACATAGCTGCTGAAAGGCTTCAGATTGTTCGAAATTTCGCATGATCTTCAGAAAGGCTTTTCCATTATCCTGCCGTTTTAAAAGATCTACGTAGGCCTTGATCTCTTCCGAAGAAATTCCTTCTGAATTCACCACGCCCATTAGGCCAAACATCACCGGCCAGGTAAGATGTGTAATGCATTTTAATTCCAGTTCTCCCAGGACAGGAAATTCGAAAGGCCGCATCACGAACGGTTTGGTGAAATTGGCAATATCTACCATGGTGTTCAAAATAGTAAGAGACTGAACATTCTCCAGGTTATTTGCTGCGAGTGCAAAACCAATAGGTCCACCAATGTCATGTACTACTAAATGAAAATTAGAGATTTTCAATCGTTCTAAAGTCTTTTCCAGAAATAAGGCGAAATTCGAGAACCGATAATCAAAATTCTCCGGTCGGTCTGAAAGGCCCAGGCCGGGAAGGTCGATACATATTCCCCGGAATCCCTTTTCGGCAAGGTCTAGAACTACTTTTCGATAGAGAAAAGAGGAAGTAGGAACGCCGTGTACACAAAGAACGGCCTCTCCTGAACCCTGGTCCATAACAAAGGTTTTGACTCCTTCAATATCCAGATAATATCCAGAAGCTTCGTGTTCTTCTATTACTATTGCAACATTCTTTGCCATCACTATTCTGCCTAAAATACCCAAAATCTCTTCAACTAAAAAAGCCATGCAGTTTTGCATGGCTTTTAGATCTATTTTGAATCGAATTTATCTCAGTTTTGGATATTTCCCAGGATTCGCTTCGTGCATGATGCCATATATCTTCTCGAAGATATCTTCAGCTGAAGGTTTGGAGAAATAATCACCATCGGTACCATAGGCAGGACGATGTTCATTTGCAGTCAAAGTTTGAGGTTTGCTGTCCAGGAATCGGTATGCATTCTGTTCTTCAAGGATCTTTTGCATGATATAAGCAGAAGCCCCTCCAGGTACATCCTCATCGATCACGAGCAGCCTGTTGGTCTTTTCAACGCTTTTTACGATATCGTGGTTGAGATCGAACGGAAGCAATGATTGCACGTCGATCACTTCAGCATCGATATCCAGCTCCTGTAATTCGTTGGCAACTTCTTCTACTATTCGCAAAGTCGAACCATATGAAACAAGGGTAATATCGCTACCTTCTCGAATGGTTTCGGTATAACCAATAGGCGTTTTAAATTCTCCAAGGTTGGTAGGAAGATTTTCCTTTAACCTGTATCCGTTAAGGCATTCTATCACGATCGCCGGGGTGTCAAGTTCAAGTAAATGATTGTAGAATCCAGCCGCCTTGGTCATGTTTCTAGGTACCAAAACATACATTCCTCTAAGCAAATGCAGTAAACCGCCCATTTGCGATCCACTATGCCAGATACCTTCCAGCCTGTGACCCCGGGTTCTAACGATAAGCGGTGCTTTTTGCTTTCCACGGGTTCTATAATGCAAGGTAGCCAGGTCATCGCTCATTCCCTGTAAACAATACATGACGTAATCCAGGTACTGGATCTCGGCGATAGGTCTTAGTCCACGCATGGCCATCCCAATTCCCTGGCCAAGAATGGTGGCTTCACGAATTCCGGTATCAGATACGCGAAATTTGCCGTATTTTTTCTGAAGACCTTCAAGCCCCTGGTTCACATCTCCTATCTCTCCGGAGTCTTCTCCAAAGATCAGGGTTTCGGGCCTGTTGTTGAATATAGTGTCAAAATTATCCCGAAGAATGATCCTGGCATCAACCTCATTAGGTTCTTCAGCATATTCGGGAAGTACCTCGGTTTGGGTATCTTCTTCTATATATAAAGCGGAACTGTAGTCTTTGGTAGTCTCAACTGAATAATTATCCAGCCAGGCGATTAAATTGTCTTTTTGCTCGCCAGTTTCACCTATCAGGTAACGAAGTATCTTCCTGGCTGCTGAAACAAGATCTTTTTTAAGAGGCTCTTTATTTCCGGCAAGCTCATCCTTAATGGAAT
Organism: Christiangramia oceanisediminis; assembly: GCF_022570735.2. Lineage (GTDB taxonomy): Bacteria > Bacteroidota > Bacteroidia > Flavobacteriales > Flavobacteriaceae > Christiangramia > Christiangramia oceanisediminis. The sequence continues at coordinate 162,526 of NZ_JANCNS010000002.1, forward strand.
CGATAAAATTTGAGTTCGCGCTGGAAGCACTAACTTTTTCGATGATCTTAACCAATTCCTTTTTCCTGTCCAGTGTTGGTTGAAGATAAGCGCTCCAGGCTCGTTGCTTTGCAGTTCTTACTTCTTTTTTTATTTGTTTTTCCAGGTCGTCCAGTTGGTCTGAAGTGGCAAAATCATTGGCAATGATCCATTCCCTGAATTTTAGGTTACAATCATGCTCTTTTTCCCATTTAAGGCGATCCTCGCTCTTATACCTTTCATGAGAGCCTGAAGTTGAGTGTCCCTGAGGTTGAGTAAGTTCGATCACGTGGATCAAAACTGGGCAATGTTCCTTGCGGGAGATCTCGCTGGCTTTCTGGTAAACATCGATTAATTTGGGATAATCCCAGCCTTCAACCACGAGGATCTCGTAACCTTTATTTTCTTCATCTCTTTGAAAACCTTTCAGGATTTCTGAAATATTTTCTTTGGTAGTTTGATGTTTTGCATGAACCGAAATTCCGTATTCATCATCCCATACGTTCACGATCATTGGTACCTGCAGCACCCCGGCAGCATTGATGGTTTCCCAGAAATGACCTTCACTGGTACTGGCATTTCCAATAGTTCCCCAGGCAACCTCGTTCCCGTTATCGGTGAATTTTTCGGCATCTATGGACTTTTCGTTACGGTAGATCTTTGAGGCCTGCGCCAGACCTAGTAGTCTTGGCATCTGGCCTGCAGTAGGAGAAATATCTGAACTGGAATTTTTCTTTTCCATCAGGTTTACCCAATCGCCGTTTTCATCAAGGCTATGGGTCATAAAGTGACCACCCATTTGCCTTCCGGCGCTCATGGGTTCATTTTCCATATCGGTATCGGCATAAAGGCCGGCAAAAAATTGCTCAGGGCTTAGTTCATTAATGGCCATCATGAAGGTTTGATCACGGTAGTAACCAGATCTAAAATCTCCATTCTTAAATGCTTTGGCCATGGCTAATTGCGGCACTTCCTTTCCATCTCCAAAAATTCCAAATTTCGCCTTTCCGGTAAGAACTTCCCGCCTTCCCAGTAAACTGCATTCCCTGCTTGTTACAGCGGTTTTGTAGTCTTCAAGGATTTGTGACTTGAATTCGTCAAAAGAAATTGAACTTTCCGTTTGTGTTTCGCTTTGCATGAACATGTATTTGAATGGTAACAAATGTAGCGAAAAGTATGTTTAAATACAATTCAACTTTTTCACGTTAAATTGATAATAATATAATTTTAACCTTTATTTATTATTTATTATTAAATAATACGGTTTGTAATTAATTATTTGTTGAAGATAATGGAATTGCGTTGTGAACTTCGGAAAACAGGCGTCTTTTCTAATACCAGCGTCTGGTAAACAACCTGATTAGAGTGTTGATGTCCAGGGCTACAATGAACCTGATGCGCTGGTCGTAATCCGGTTCGGTTATTTCCCATCCCAGGTTGGAATACACCGGAAAGAACAATTCGAAGTAATCCTGAACCAGGCTAACCCGAATTCCAGAATCGAATAAAAACTCGGCATTATCCCCCTTGTTTTTTACCAGTCCTATGTCACCATAGGCATGTATCCAGTTCCAGATATTGGTACTCGCGTTCATGGAAGTTAACCATTGGTTGGCAAATTCGGGTTGTAATTGCGATTTAAAACCACCTTCTGCCACGATGATCTGCTGGCTGAAAAGTCCGCTTCCCTGGCTACGACCGTAATAATTGTAATCAAAAAGATAATCGGTTGGGCGGTCCAGTGCAAAGCTGAAGTAATCATTGGTCCTCACATCGTTATAAAGGAAAGTACCCGCAAAAAACCTTAAATTCACCTGCCTGTTATTCTTGAAAAGTTTACGGTATTCAGCAGTTACCGCAATTTTACTGAACTTATCTGAAAGCTGGTAATCTACCGAAGCGGTTAAATGCTTTAGAAAATTGGGATTACTATACAGGTAATTTACATTGAATACATTGTATTTTGGATATAATAGCGGCTCTTCGGGATTCTGGTCCCTGCTTACAAGTACATTCCTGATCATTAAACGCTGCCGCTCATTACTTCTTAGATAAGGGTCGCGGAAAAGGAAAAAAAGATAAGGGGTGAATTTCTCATAGAACAGGTTAAATCCATAGGAAAATCGCGTCCCGCCGGCTCCATAAGTGATGGCATAAAGATTTTGATCTTCAAACTGATGCGTATTGGAAAAGGATGCCGAACCTACCACGGTTTTACTATTCAAACCGAATTTGGGTGAGATTGCGTAATTAAAATTTCTCCTCAGGATGGTTTTATTATACAGTTTGGGTCCAAGGGAAATCCCATCATATAGATTATAATCAAATTCCGGCATAAAGAAAACCTGATGATATCTTGGGTCTTCCACATCCTGAAATAACCTGAATTGGAAAGGTTTGTCCAACAGCTTAGTAACAGCTTTGTAATTATTTCGCTGATTGAATTCAGGAATTTCCTGTTCATAGTTCAGCGCTAACCTTTCGATATCTCTTCTCGGGATACTCACGCTTTTGGTATCCCTGATCTTTTCAACCCAGGTCTTGTAGACCACATTACCGTCATTTAGACCGTAAAGGCTTACTGGCATATCATTATCCCGGAGATTTTTGATAGTGACCTTTAAGGAATCCTGTTCCCGATCGAGATCACTGATCATGAAATCTATTTTCTTACTTGTTTTTACATAGTCTTCGAAGAACCAGTCGATATCCTTTTCAGCATTTTTTTGAAGGATCTGGAAGAAATCTTCGTCGGTGACCGGTTCTAACCTGTAATTCGAATAGAATTCTGAAATCGATTCTGCAACCGATTCGTCACCCAGGAATTCTTCGAGGTATTTCAAACCGATACCAGCCTTATAGGCATTGGAAATATTCTTATTGAATTTTACCAGTGAATCCTGCCTGGTGATCAACGGCTGATCTAAATTCATCCTGGCCATGTTCATATACAGGAACTGGTACTGATCATTGAATTCAAGGTCGGCCGCATGAAACCATCGAATCCCGATAATATTGCTGAGGTTCCCTATTAATTTCATTTTAGGATAATAGGTATCTACATAATCTATAAATAGAGAGATCATGATGGCATCTGTTACCCATTTTTCGGTTTGAGGATTAATGAGGATGGTATTTTCCAGGTAATTGTTGGTGAGGGTTTTAAAAACCTTGATGTCGTACTGGAAATTATCAGGGAAGGGCCTTATAAAACTAGGTAATTGATTCAGGCCGTAAATAGGGTTTTTAGCGTAATCCTCCTGGGTTACAAATAGGTTCTGATGCGGATATTCTCCAAGCCTTTCCTGCAGGAAGCCAGTAACACGGTCTATGATCGTGTCTTTTGCTTTAAGTTGAATATCTTCATCTTCGATATTGGTGATCACCTGTAAATCCCCGGAATTTATCGATTCGAAAATATAAGATTTGGTGAGGTACATCTTGCTGTCTAACCGGTTCCTGCCTTCAAAAGTGATCGTTTTAAAACCTGGTTTGGTCTCTGTCCTTACAAGGTTTAATGCCGAAGCAGCATAGAATTCGGTAGGGACATCAATCGATACAAAGATGTTGTAGGGCTTAACATACTGAAGTCCCAGGTCTTTATGACTATAAAGTTTCCATCCATCCTCCAGCGGAGCCGGAACCAGGTACCAGTAGCGCAATTTGTAATTGCCAAACTGGTCTGTACCAAAGCGGGTGAATTTATCATCAGGTATCTTAAGCCTGTAACTTAAATGAAGAGTAACAGAATCGCCAGCAGCGAGGGGTTCTTGAAGTTTGACCCTGATCAGGTCTGGAACTGCTCCCGGCCGGTCCCATTCTAAAGGGAAGTTATTGGCATCCTGAATGGAATCAATAAAAGTATAACCTCTTTCCTGGTCTTTTGCAAAATGAAATCGCCGTGCAAAATCTTCAGCAAACCTTTTCGCCAGGGCCGAAGATTTCGAACTAAAGGCATTGTTCCAGTCATTGAGATAGATACTGGTAAGCTCTCTTTGGCCGGTGTTGATGAATTCAATGCTTTGTTCAATCTCCAGCGTGCGAATACTGTCTATAAGGCGAGCACGCACTTCTATGCTATTCTGTGCAGAAAGCCATCCCGGTAACAGTATGCATAAAAGGAAGAGCCGGAGGTATCTCAACTTTAATAAGAATTTGGTGATAAATAGCAATCAGGCCTAAATATACTCAAAGTTTAATACCTCTGGCGGCATTAACTAGAAATTAGGACTTAGGTTGTATTCATCATAGAATTTATCCAGGATCTCAATGACCTCATCTTCGGTATCAACTACCTGAACCAGATCGATATCTGTCTCGCTAATATTCTGAAAGCTGTCTAAAAGTGTTTTTCTTATCCAGTCTACAAGCCCGCTCCAGAATTCGCTTCCAACCAGGATGATTGGGAACTTATCTATTTTGTTGGTCTGGATAAGAGTGATTGCCTCGAACAATTCATCAAGGGTTCCAAAACCACCCGGCATGACCACAAATCCCTGTGAATATTTTACAAACATCACTTTTCTAACGAAGAAATAGTCGAAATCGAGACTTTTATCGCTATCGATATATGGGTTGTCGTGCTGTTCAAAAGGCAATTCAATATTAAGACCTACAGAAGTTCCGCCGGCAAGATGGGCTCCCTTATTACCAGCTTCCATGATCCCGGGGCCACCTCCAGTTATAACTCCGTAGCCATGATCAACGATCTTCTTGGCAACTTTTTCTGCCAGTTTGTAATACTTCATGTCTGGCTTTGTCCTGGCTGAACCAAATATGGATACGCAAGGGCCAATCTGGCTTAATTTTTCATATCCGTTTACAAATTCACCCATGATCTTGAAGATCGCCCAGGAATCATTGGTCTTGATCTCGTTCCAGTTTCTGTTATGCTTTATCATTTCTTGGTTAGTTTAGTTCCTTTTTCAGGAATTTTGCTGTATAACTTTTTTTATTCTTTATAATTTCTTCAGGAGTACCCTTGGCTACAACCTGGCCTCCGCCTTTTCCGCCTTCATATCCAATATCGATAATATAGTCGGCCATTTTGATCACATCCAGGTTATGTTCAATGATCAGAACCGTATTTCCTTTATTGGTAAGTTTATTGAGAACTTCCATTAGTACCCTGATATCTTCAAAATGAAGTCCGGTGGTTGGCTCGTCTAAAATATAAAATGTATTCCCGGTATCTCTTTTGGACAGTTCGGTCGCCAGCTTGATTCGCTGAGCCTCCCCGCCCGAAAGGGTCGTAGACTGCTGTCCCAGGCTAATATATCCTAAACCAACATCCTGAATGGTCTTCAGTTTTCGATAGATCTTCGGAATGTTTTCGAAAAAAGTCGTGGCCTCATCTATGGTCATTTCAAGCGTGTCTGCTATAGACTTGCCTTTATACCTTATTTCCAGTGTTTCACGGTTGAACCTTTTACCCTGGCAGGTTTCACATTCTACATAAACATCTGGCAGAAAGTTCATCTCAATTACTCGTAGACCACCGCCTTTACAGGTTTCGCATCTTCCGCCTTTCACATTAAAACTGAACCTTCCGGGTTTATATCCCCTAATCTGAGCTTCCGGTGTTTTCGCAAAAAGACTTCTTATTTCTGAAAAAACTCCCGTATAGGTAGCAGGATTGGATCGAGGGGTGCGACCTATAGGTGACTGGTTGATATCGATCACTTTATCGATATGCTCGAGGCCTTTTATACTGGTATAAGGTTTCGGTTTTTTGACTCCATTAAAATAATGAGCGTTCATAATAGGGTAGAGGGTCTCGTTGATCAAGGTAGATTTTCCACTTCCTGATACTCCCGTCACCGCGATCATTTTTCCTAATGGTATGCTGATATTAACCTTTTTAAGATTGTTCCCGGTGGCACCCTTCAATTCGATCTTTTTGCCATTCCCCTTTCTACGTTCATTTGGAACCGGTATTTCCTTTTTACCGTTCAGGTATTGAGCGGTAAGGGTATCGTGTTCCAGGAGTTCAGACGGCGTTCCCTCGCTGATGATCTCACCTCCGTGTTTCCCTGCACGCGGACCTATATCGATCACATGATCGGCACGTTCGATCATATCTTTGTCGTGTTCCACCACGATCACGGTATTACCTATATCCCGCAGGGATTCGAGGGAATTGATCAGTTTTTCATTATCGCGCTGGTGAAGGCCAATACTGGGTTCATCAAGGATGTAAAGTACCCCCACAAGCTGGGAACCAATTTGGGTTGCAAGCCGTATTCTTTGAGCTTCCCCGCCCGATAGTGATTTTGAACTACGGTTAAGGTTAAGATAGGTTAATCCAACGTCTACCAGGAACTGAAGCCGGGCCCTGATCTCTTTTATCACTTCTTCAGCGATCTTTAACTGTTTTTCGCTTAACTGTTTTTCAATATTGGCAAACCAGTCGGTAAGATCGGTAATATCAAGTTGCGCCAGCTCGGCTATATTCTTGTCATGAATTTTAAAATACAGCGCCTCTTTCTTAAGCCTTGAACCTTCGCACTCCGGGCAGATGACCTTATCCATATAGTCTTTGGCCCACCTCCTTAAAGAAGTAGATTCATTGTTTCTATAGGTAGTTTCAATAAAGGTCGAAATCCCTTCGAAATCGATCTTATAATCACGGGTAATTCCCAGTGATTTTGATTCCTTGGAAAATCGTTCCTTTCCGCCATTCAGGATCATATTCATAGCTTCTGAAGGTACCTTTTCAATAGGATCGTTCAGGCTAAAGTCGAAGCGTTCGGCAATAAGTTCCAGCTGAGAGAAGATCCAGTTCTTCTTTTGTGGTCCATGCGGAGCAAGGCCTCCCGCTTTGATCGATTTCTTAGGATCAGGGATGATCTTTTTTTCGTTGACCTGGTAAAGTGTTCCAATCCCGTTACATTTAGGACATGCTCCTTTTGGGGAATTGAAAGAAAAACTATTAGGCTCGGGGTTAGGATAACTTATCCCTGTTGTTGGACACATCAGGTTTCGGCTGAAATATCGAATCTTTCTGCTGTCCTGTTCCAGGATCATCAGGGTATCATCTCCATGATACATGGCCGTTTTAATGCTCTCTTCGAGTCTTTTATCTGAATCTGGTTTTTCTTCAATCTTCAACCGGTCTATCACGATCTCGATATCGTGGGTTTTGTACCGATCGAGTTTCATTCCTTTTTCAATATCCACAACATCTCCATCGGTCCTTACCTTCAAAAAGCCCTGCTTTGCGATTTGTTCAAAAAGTTCGCGGTAATGACCTTTCCTGCTACGAATAACCGGAGCCAGGATGTTCACTTTTTTCCCTTTAAAACTTTTGGATATTAGATCTTTGATCTGGGAGTCGGTATAACTCACCATCTTTTCCCCAGTGTTGTAACTGTAGGCATCTGCCGCCCTGGCAAATAAAAGACGGAGAAAATCATAGATTTCTGTAATGGTTCCTACGGTACTTCGTGGATTCTTACTGGTGGTTTTCTGCTCGATCGCAATTACCGGTGAAAGTCCATCGATTTTATCTACATCTGGTCTTTCCAGGCTGCCAAGAAACTGCCTGGCATATGCCGAAAATGTTTCGATATAACGTCTCTGGCCTTCAGCATATATAGTGTCAAACGCCAGTGATGATTTTCCAGATCCTGAAAGACCGGTTATAACCACCAGTTTTTCTCTCGGGATCTGAACGTCTATATTTTTAAGATTGTGGACTCGTGCTCCTAAAACCTCAATTCTGTCTTCAGTCTCTATCATAGAATTTTTCAAGATGGCAAAGTTACTTATTGTATTAATATTTAAAAAGCAATTGAGAAGTGGCTGATGTTAAGATAGATGTAATGTTTTCAAAATGGCGATTGCCATTAAGTTGTGAATATTTTAGGAAATGGTTTAAAGTATATGTTAAGTAACCCCGTATGAATCTTAAAATGGTTTTTTTGTCCAGTGTTTAGTGTGTTCATTGTCAGTATAATATTACCTGTAATTTTACGTGAACTACATGGAATCACCTATATTTGAAATGCACCTAACTACCTATTTAAATCACATTTTCTCGTTCCATTAGACTTCGGTAACCTTCCTTGTGCATGCCCCAATTCGACTTTACATTAATAATTTTTAAACGCAGGCGTGGTGATGGAAAAAAAACAACTATTGATCGTAAGTAAAAATGAGGAGTTAATTCATAAAGTAGGGGTCTATGTAAGTCTAAATTATGAAGTAACTGTTGAAAAGTCGATTCATGTAGCCTATAATCTAGCTTTAACCTTATTACCCGATACTATTTTATTCGATAAAAACTCCTTTGAAAAAGCTTCAGACTTTAAAGCAATCAAAACTTTCAAATCTACCCACTTTTTAAATAAGACTTATTTGATCGTTTATGGCAAACAGGAAGAATTCAAGGCCTTGAAGAACCGGTATAAATCGGTTATTGACGAATATATTTCAGACAAAAACGATTTTGAAAAGGTGGGTGATATTGTTCAGAAGGCCGGTCATGCACTGAAAATAAATTACTGGTACGAGTGCTTCATGGGATTGTTCAATCTAATGGCTAAGCCTATAGTGCTGCTTCAACAGAACAATATTATTGCAATGAATGATGCTTTTAAAAAGACCTTCAGGGTAGACAGTACAGAAGGGCTTAAGCTTACAGATTTTGTTAATGTTGAAAACAAAGCAAAGGTCAAGACCAGCCTTCGTAATTTTTCTCGTGGTAAGCATATGAAAGCCGTCACTACCACTTCTTTAGTGGTACATTCTGATAAACTTAGAAATGCCAGAATTAGTTTCTCCAAACTTTGCAGAAATATCAACGACCAGTTTATTATGATCATCGATTTTTCTGGAGATACTTATACCATTGATCAGCGTATTGGAAGCCATTCTAACCAGGTTGAAGAGTGTTTTAAGGAGAATAGCGAATTAGCCGAGTTTAGCTTTACCAAGCGTGAAAAGGAGATCATAGGATTATTATGTAAGGGATATAAGACCAAGGAGATCTCAGACGCTCTATTTATTTCACCAAAGACCATCGAAAAACATCGCTCTAATATCATCAAAAGAACGAATTCGGAGACGATCCTGGAAAGTGTGATCTTTGCCATAAATCACAATCTTGTAGATTCTCCGTTTTCATAAATTACTGTTAATTAAGGGGTAATAATCAATTATAGGGGTTTTCCCCCATAATCATCACTCGAACTCTTTCATACATTTACGTTGAGTTAACGAAAAAATGTCACCCCTTCATTCTTCGGTTTAACCAGCCCCTACAACCCCCCAAATCTCAAAATTTTTTGAAGTGAATTAAATGCAACTCCTGTTCAGGAGGTATTGTTTATGATATTTATTAACCATTCTAAATATTTAAAAACCAAAAACCAATGTATATGAAAAAGTAAAGTCACTCCCACCTACTTAGATAATCGATCCAAATCGTTTTTGATCTGTTACCAATCCTTGTTGACTATTATTTCAGCCAGGACTGTTTATAATTATTAACCATTCTAAATTATTATTAACCAAAGCTTTGTGATTATGAAAAAAATTAACCACTATCTGGCTTTTTGTGCAGTATTTGCACTTTTAATCGCTGGATGTTCTAAAGATGACCCGGGTACTTCTGAAGACCCAATTTCATCAGACACTGCAGTTCTACAATTGGGACCTGTGTTAAATGACATGCAAACCCGCCAGGAGCAGGAAATTCCCGATTGTTCAGAGGAAGAACCAGCCTTCGCGCAGGTAGTTCTTGAATATGGTGATGGTCCTACTCTTGTGGAAACCGTAATTCCAATTGGAGAGGATGATCAGGGCCTTTTTACACTTTATAGTCCAGATCTGGAAATTCCAATCCCTTCAGGAGAAACCAGCGTTTCAGTAACCTTACTTGAATTTGTCGTATGGACCGATGATGGGACCGGAAACCCTGGAGATGTGATCTGGGTGGCGCCAATCGAAGGCAGTGAATTTGCAGATTTTGTTGATCAGCCGGTTGGCGAAAACTTCATTTTCGATCTTCGTGCTGGTTCAAAGAATTATGTAAATGTAGATGTTATTTGTTATGACGATCGTAATGTGAATCTTTATGGATATCAATTCTTTACCATTACACCTGTACCACTTATTGAGTTTTGCTTTTTTGGTAACTACTGTACTCCAGAAGGTAGGCATTATGTTGCTTCTTACAGTATAAGTGTATGGTATAGTGAAGATGGCCAGAAAGGTGAACTTATCTATGATGGGTTAGAAAACAATGTGGTTGGAGAAGGCAATGACGCCTATGCCGATCCATTATGTTTCTTCCTGCCAGACAGGTTAGATATTGATGACACTGAAGAGGAATATTATATCGAAATAAGACTTTTACCAGATACTCCTGGATATAATGGAGCTGGGGAACTTGTTGGTGAAGGACCAATTTCGGTAGATGAAATCAAAGCTTTCTTCGGACCTGAAGGAACACTAGATTACTACCACTTCCAGTATGGATGTGAAGACGGAGTTCCTCCACCATTTGGAAGACCTGAGGCAATGAGGTATAAAGCCTGTCTTAAATATATAGACAGTGCTGATGAAACCGCAGGATATGCCTATATCTCCGTTGAGGGTACCGTGGCTATCGCTGTTGTACAGGCCTTCGGATTGAAACCAGGCGTGATGCATCCGCAGCATATTCATACAAATGCATCCTGTGATAATCCTGGAGGGGTAGAAGTACCACTTGATTATAACGAAGGTGGATTCCCAGTTCCTGAAATTGGAGACCTTGGTATTTCATTTATGAATTATGCCGAAGCAATTCCCGGCTTCTTTCTTCAGAACGTTGAAGATCGAACCGTGGTGGTCCATGGTAAGGATGTAAATGGCGAATACAGCCCATCAACTCCTGTGTTGTGCGGTGAGTTAGAAGAATATTAACCAATCAAAAAAATCCCAAATCCTGTTTCAGGGTTTGGGATCTTAATTTATAAAACAACTTAATTATGAGAAATTTCAAATATTATATGGCATTTTTCGCCTTAACCTTCCTTTTCTTCACTTCGTGTAGCGAAGAAGAACCGGTAGAACAGGGAGTAATTGGCGATAATGTAGCCAGCCTTTATCTTGGGCCGGTTTTAAACCAGTTTAACGAGGAAGGAAGGCAGCAAGTCCCAGAATGTTCTGAGGAAGCTCCTGCTTTTGCTCAAATTAGATTAGAATATGGAGATGGCCCAACTGTGGTTGAAACGGTAGTGCCAATTGGTTTAGATGATGACGGGCTGTTCACCTTATACAGCGATGATCTTGAAATCCCTATTCCTGCAGGCGAAACCACAGTAGATGTTAGCTTAACAGACTTTGTAGTCTGGACTGATAACGGAATGGGGGAGCCAGGCGATGTGATCTGGGTTGCGCCAAAAGACGGTAGTGAATACGCTCAATTTGTCGATGACCCATTGGATATCGAATGGACCTTAAGAGCAGGTTCTAAGAATTACCAGGATGTTGAAGTCATCTGTTTTGATGATCGTGATGTAAATCTTTATGGTTATCAATTCTTTGATATCAACCCAATTCCACTTTCCAAACTTTGTTTCTTTGCCAACTACTGTATTACCCCTGGCGGGCGTGACAGAGTTGCCAATTATAGCCTGGATTTATATTCTTATTCAGGTTCAGAACCAGAAGCAAACCCTATAAGTAATTCAGGTCTTTATAGTGAATTGTATTCAGATAGAATGCCAGCAACTGGTCAGGACGGAAATACATTCTATGCAGATCCATTATGTGTTGCTATTCCAAGGGGAGATGATGAAAATGGAGATGTTCCTTACTTATACTACGAAGTAACTCTTGAGGACTGGGACGGATATTATGGCGAAGCGCCTGATTACGAGCTTTCTGGTTATTTAACCTGGAATCAGGTTAAAATGTATCTGGAACAGGATGGTGATGATTCTACAGTAGACTATATCCACCTTTTCTTCAATTGTGAAGAATGTCCTGAAGGAGATGGAACAGACGGAGATGGTGATGGAGTTGAAGACGCCTGTGATAATTGCCCGGAAGATGCCAACGCAGATCAAATGGATAGTGATGGCGATGGAGTAGGCGATGCATGTGACCAGTGTCCTCAAGAACCAGGTTCTGAAGGCTCATTTGGTTGTCCAGATGATCCATGCCTTGAAGGAGATGATTCTGATGGAGATGGAATTAATGATGTGTGCGATAACTGTCCAGACACTCCAAATGAAGATCAGGCTGACGGAGATGGAGACGGCATAGGCGATGAATGTGATAATTGTCCAGAAGATGCCAATGAAGATCAATTGGATAGTGATGGTGATGGAATCGGTGATGCCTGTGACCAGTGTCCACAAGAACCAGGTTCTGAAGGCTCATTTGGATGTCCTGATGATCCTTGTTTAGAAGGAGAGGATTCTGATGGAGACGGAATAAATGACGTTTGTGATAATTGTCCAGATATTCCAAATGAATCGCAAACCGATACTGACGGTGACGGAGTAGGAGACGAATGTGACGTTTGTGAAGGCTATGATGATTCAATTGACTCTGACGGAGATGGAATACCTGATGGTTGTGATGATGATGAACCAGGGGAAGATTGTGAAACTGCCTTTATGTTTGGTGATATTCAGTTTAACGAACTGGATAATGCTCCTGGCAGATGGGGTTGGGTTGCTGATGGAACTGGAACTTATACCATTTACGCAGCAGCAGGCAATAACTATAAAACCGACATGCCAGTAGGTTCCGCAACAGTATCTGTAGATGGAGACGACATCCTCGTAGATATTTCATGGGCAGATGGATATGAGTTTACCGAGGTTCATATAGATGTATTCACTAGCGAGCCAACCGGTTCACAGGTTCAGGCTCCTGGCCAATACACGTATGGATATGAAGAAGGAGACCAGTTAAGCGGACTTTATACCCTTGATAATCCAGGCGAACCATTCTGGATCGTAGTACATGCTGTGGCATGTGGAGAAGATGATTAATAAAAAATCCAGCCGGGACTTATCCCGGCAGGATAAAATAAATTTTAACCATTCTAAATATTAACTAAAATTTGAATTATGAAAACAATTAAATTCTACATGGCGATGCTCGCCGTATTCTCATTGGTCCTTACTTCCTGTAGTAAAGATGAAGTAGCTGGAACCAATCCAGATGTTGTTGATAATGTTGCCAGTCTAACTTTAGGACCTGTTTTAAGTGATATGGGTAGGCAGGAAATGACACCTCAATGTTCTGATGAAACACCCGCATTTGCACAGATCCGCCTGGAATATGGAGATGGGCCAACTGTGGTAGAAACTATAGTTCCAATAGGAATAGATGAAGATGGGTTATTTACCTTATATAGCGATGACCTTGAAATACCTATTCCATCTGGTGAAACAACTGTGGATGTTACCTTAACTGATTTCGTTGTATGGTCTGATGACGGCTTCGGAAACCCAGGCATGGTAATCTGGATCGCTCCCAAGGATGGAAGCGATTACGCACAGTTTGTTGATGATCCTCTAAATAATATGTGGACCTTAAGAGCTGGCTCTAAAAATTATGAGGAAGTTGAAGTGATCTGTTTTGATGATAGAGAGGTTAACCTGTATGGATATCAATTCTTTGATATCACACCTAAGCCACTTTACGAGTTCTGTATTTTCGCAAACTATTGTAGCGATGAAGGTAGACACTATACCGCCAATTACGAGTTTGCATTATACTACTATGATGGAAATCGAGAAGACGGAAAAGGAGAAATGATCTATGAAGGATTAACTCCAATGACCGGTGATGATAATGGAACTTTTTGGGCAGATCCGCTATGTGTAGCTATTCCTGGATATGATGGAGACGATTCATCCCTTCCATATCTAGTATTTGAAGCCACTTTAACAGACTGGCCTGGCTATTACGGAGATGCAGGGGGAAGTGAGCCATTTATTAGAACTCAGGTTTCCTGGGATGTTGTAGAATCCTTATTGAACAGGGATGGTGATGATGAAACTGTTAACTACTGGCATATTTTCTTCAATTGTGATGAAGAAGATGGTCCAAGTGGGAATGCAGCTACCACTCCAATATAAGTAGCAAATTTTTTAAGTCTAACCCGGAGAAAATCCGGGTTAGGTTTTATTGCTTCTTAAAATAACCCCTAAACCAAAAATTATGAGATTGTTAAATAAATATTTAGCGGCTATTGCCGTAATTACTTTGTTGTTTTCCTCCTGTACACAGGAAGAGAATATTCAGGTAAACGACGAGGCTGTATCGCCTGATGTCGCAATGCTCTATTTGGGGCCTGTACTAAACGATCAGTTAGGAAGGCAACAGGAGCAGGAAATTCCAGATTGTTCCGAGGCAACTCCAGCTTTCGCCCAGATAAGGCTAACCTTTGGGGATGCTAACACCCCTATTGAACTTGTGGTTCCAATACTGGAAGATGATGAGGGTCTTTTTACCGCATACGACGAGGCTTTGGAGATTCCCGTTACTTCAGGAAATTCTGTTAGTGTTACCTTAACTGATTTTCTGGTTTGGAGTGACGAAAACGAAGATGGAACTCCAGATGAAGTGATATGGGCCGCACCTAAAGAAGGTAGCGATTTTGCTCAATTCGTTTCAGATCCCCTGGATATAGTCTGGGAACTACGAGCTGGTTCTAAGAATTACCAGGAAGTTGAAGTGATTTGTTTTGATGATAGAGATGTGAATTTGTATGGATATCAATTCTTTGATATTACACCAGTTCCGCTTTATGAACTTTGTGTTTTCGCGAACTACTGCACCGATGCCGGAAGACATTTTACGGCGAATTATGAATTAGACCTTTACACTTATTCAGGTATGGAGGCCGAAGAAAATCCGATTACAGATTCAGCTCTCTACACAAATATATATATGGGTGAAACTCCTGAAACAGGAAATGACGATGGATCTTTTTATGCAGATCCTTTATGTCTGGCCATTCCAGGTCCGGCGGAAGGACAGGGTGCATCTACGCCATACTTGTATTATGAGATTAGATTAAACGATTGGGAAGGCTATTATGATGCAGAACCAATGGTGAAATCAGGTTACTTAACCTGGAACCAGATCTCAGACTGGCTAACAGTTGAAGGAGATGACGATAATTCTACTGTAGATTACTGGCATGTATTCTTTAATTGTGCTGATGATGATGGACCGGAGCCATGTGATCTTGATGATCCAGATGCCGATTGTGATGGGGACGGAATCCCCAATGGTGAGGATGAATGTCCACAAGAGAATCCAACGGTAGATGAAGATGGAGACGGATGTGAAGATGTGACCCAGTGTGACCAGTCAGATCCAGAAGCCGATTGTGACAATGATGGAACACTGAACAAATGTGACGAAGATAATCCAAACTATGGAACATTCGATTGTGACGGGGATGGGGTAATTAACTCAGAAGATGATTGTCCTGAATTCGCACCAACGGTAGATGAAGATGGAGATGGTTGTGAAGATGTTTCCCAGTGTGATGAAACAGATCCAGATGCCGATTGTGACGGGGATGGAGTCTTGAACAAATGTGACGAAGATAATCCAAACTATGGAACATTTGATTGTGACGGAGATGGAGTAATTAATTCAGAAGATGATTGTCCGGAAGTTGCACCAACAGTTGATGAAGATGGGGATGGCTGTGAAGATGTTGCTCAATGTGACGAAAATGATCCAGAAGCTGATTGTGATAATGATGGCACATTGAACAAATGTGACGAGGATAATCCTAATTACGCAACATTCGATTGTGATGGTGACGGCGTACTCAATGGTAATGATAGCTGTCCTAATGATGCAGCGTCAACCGATTTAGACGGTGATGGCTGTGAGGATGAGTTAGAACCATGTTTGCCTGCTCCAGATTCCACACTAAGTTGTGAAACAGCTACTTTTACAGGTGATGTTAGTAATAATTTCCCTCAGGAAATTTTCCTAAACGGTGAAAAGATTGGAGATCTTACATTTGATATAAATAATGATGGCAATGTAGAGTTAGGTGTAGCTTTAACTGTGACAGGAGGATATTTAATCGATGAAGTTGAGGTTGCAATTGGAAATGAAATCTCTTGTTTCGATGAGACAGAATATCCGGGAACAGCAACTTACTTAATTGACGGTACATCGGATTTCAGCTATCCGCTGAATGATGTTTCAGTTAGATTGAATGTTTGTCCCGCTACTGAGTAGCTTGAAGAAATTAACCCGACTGAAATTATTTGACCGGGGGGTGACTAATTTTGCGGGTTAATATACACTACCTCTATTGGAGATAGTTGTATGGGCTGTCCGGAATCTTTTCCGGACAGCCTTTTTTATGTTTAAAATTGAAAAAATTGTTTGGAGTATAGAAAAAATTATATGTTAGAGATTGTTGTTCAGTGAAATACAGGGCCTATTCTTGAATCCAATTCATGTTAATTCCCTTGAAAATAGCGACTTCAGGGCGAATTAAAGGTTAAAAGATCAGAGTAATGAAAATGTACCCAAATCGCATTTAAAATTAAATTTGATCTTAATTGTAAGAATTTGATTGTTAAAATTTTAACGCTATTTTAAGTTACAGATTGGTTAAAATTTTTGGAATAGACTTTGTAATTCCCTGACCGGAAAATGAAATTAATAGAATTGAAAATTAAAACAAAAAACCTACTTATGAAAAAATGGAATTTTTTCTACATGTTGCCCCTACTCGGAATTATTGCATGTAGTGAAGACACAGTTTCAGAACAAACTGTTGAAGAAACGGAAACCCAAACCGTAGAATTCAAAGATGACATTACCGAATTAGCTTTTCCTAATGAAACTGGTAAAGTATCTGAAGTATACTATACAGGAATGAAGATACCAGTTGAGAACGTAAATGGAAGAATGATCTACCAGGGAGATATCATGATCCCTAAGGATAAAGCAAGTAAAAGCCCGGTTAAACTGGTTTATGAAAAGGGAGAAGAAGTACCTGAAAACAAAAGTGTTGGGCGAACTTCTGCTTACTGGACAGACAACACGGTATATTACGAGATCGATGGTAGCCTGCCGGATAAGAACCGTGTGACTGACGCGATTAATCACTGGGAGGCCAACACCAATTTGAAATTTGTTAAACGTTCAGGACAATCAAATTACATCTATTTTACACCTGGATCTGGATGTTCCTCTTATGTTGGAATGATTGGAGGTAAGCAGAATATAGTGCTTGCCAGCGGTTGTTCTACGGGTAATACCATTCATGAAATTGGTCACGCTGTTGGTCTATGGCACGAACAAAGCCGTGTAGATAGAGATAACCATATCACTATTCACTGGGAGAATATCCAGAGTGGTAGAGAGTATAACTTTGAAACCTATGCAGATGCTGGGTACGATGGAGATGAATTTACAACGAGTCTTGATTTTGGGTCGATCATGCTTTATAGCCCCTATTCGTTTTCTGCTAATGGAGAACCTACCATTACCAAAAAAGATGGTTCTTTATATGGAGCGCAGAGATCCTCTTTGTCTAGTGGAGATATCACCGGTGTTAATAGTATGTATTCATCATCTGGAGGTGGTGGAACTACTACCAATTATGTAAACGGAGAATATTATACTATTGATGGTCTCACCGTATTGAGGTACAATGATACATGGTATTATTATACTCGATGGGGATGGAGAGAGGTTGTAAATGAAAATGGAACCTGGTACTGGGCCTAAGAAATAGAAAAAACCCTCCTGAACGAATTTTCAGGAGGGTTTTTTTATGTGTAAATGATTTGTTAAAACCTCAAATGTGAGGAATAATTACACAGTTAAAATTTTAACATTCCTGAATATCTACCTGAATTTCCAAATCGATATAATGCTTTAAAAAATCGATGAAAGTAGCTATGATTCTTTTCAATAGATCCTGATTCTAATCAAAAACCTACTTATGAGAAACTTAAAATTTTTTCTAGCTATTCCGCTAATGGCTGGTATTGCCTGTAGCGATGATCCTGTAACCGATCAACCCGATCAAACCGAAAATGCTAAGTTCCAGGATGACTTTACCGAAATTGCCTTTCCGGAGCATACCGGAAAATTCAGCGACGTTTATTTTGCAGGGAAGAAATTTCCTGTTGAAGAGGTGAATGGCAAATTCGTGTACCAGGGAGATATTTTTCTTCCGGAAGATCAAACTTCTAAATCACCGGTGAAACTGGTTCTCGACGCCAATGAGAAAGTTCAGGAACAGAACAAAAGTGTGGGCCGTACTAAATTCCACTGGCCAGATAATACGGTAGTTTATGACATTGATCCTAATTTACCCAATCAGGCAAGGGTTACAGATGCGATTAGCCACTGGGAAGCCAATACAGCTGTGCGTTTTGTGAGACGTTCGGGTGAAAGCAATTATGTTTACTTTACTCCTGGTTCAGGTTGTTCTTCCTATGTTGGAATGGTTGGAGGAAAGCAAAATATAACGCTGGCAGATGCCTGTTCCACAGGGAATACAATCCATGAGATTGGCCATGCTGTTGGTCTATGGCATGAACAAAGCCGTGCTGATAGAGATCAAACCATTACTGTTCATTTCGATAATATACTTTCAGGAAGAGAGTATAATTTCTACACCTATGAGGAAGCGGGATACGATGGTGAGGAATATACCGCCGGTCTTGACCTTGGCTCTATCATGATGTACAGCCCATATTCTTTTTCTGCTAACGGCCAACCAACCATCACCCGTTTAGATGGTTCCTTATATGGAGCGCAAAGGAGCGGACTTTCCGCAGGAGATGTGGAAGGTATTAATGTGATCTATCCTGGTGAAGTGGTAACTCCAGAGCCTACCGAACCAGAACCAGAACCAGAACCAACCGAGCCAGAACCTACCGAGCCTGAGCCGGAGCCAGAAACTGAGTATATCAATGGTGAATTCTATATGATCGAAGGAGTGATGGTTTTGCGTAAAGATGATAAATGGTGGGTGCAAAAAGGTAAGAACTGGAAAGAAGTTGAATTGATAGATGGCCGTTGGAGAATGGTCAAATAAATTGCTACAAGGCCGGTTTTTCCGGCCTTTTTTATTTTTTTAGTTCTTGCAATTTTATCCTGCTGAATTCAATAGCTTCTGAAAAGAATTCGCGAAATTCCTTTTGAAATTCTTCGTAAAACTCCACCAGTTCTTCTACAGCTAGGTGCATGCCCGATTTTCTCCCGGTTCGTTTGTTCATCCCAACCAGCACCTGTTGAATTCCTTCTATTTCAGCATAGCTCAGGAGCCAGTTTCCTTCTATCATATACGGCAGAAAACTTCTGACTTTTGCCGGTAATAGTTCGTAATTATTCCGAAGTAAATCATAGAACTCCTCCGTGTATTGCTCGAGAGGCGTTTCAGAATAATCGTTCCAGTTGGACGCGAGGAAGTGATCATAGAAAATATCTGCGATAATACCATTATAATGACCATATCTTTCAAAAAGTCGGCTGGTTGATTGCTGAAAAACCGGGTGCGTATCGGTATAATAATCTATTGCACGGTGGAGAATAATTCCATTTTGAATTCCCTGGGGATATTCGAGATATTTTTTGCCCTTAATAGAATCAGCCATGAAATTGCCAATTTTGATCTCATAATCATTGCCAGAAAGGTAAATATGCGCCAGGAAATTCATATGGTGAAGATATTGAAATAATGCAACAAGAGGGTTAATTTGTGTTAAGGATTGGGACGGATTTAAGCATCCACTTATATTTGCCAGTAACTAATTCCCTACACTAGTTACTAATTATAATCAAACTATTTTTTTAGCATATGACTTTAATAAAATCTATTTCCGGGATCAGGGGAACCATCGGCGGAAAAACCGGTGATAATTTAACGCCATTGGATACGGTGAAATTTGCTGCTGCTTATGGCACCTGGTTAAAGACGGAATCCGGGAAGGATAAAATAAAAGTGGTGGTTGGCCGAGACGCCAGGATCTCTGGAAGAATGATCCAGGAATTAACCATGAATACCCTTACAGGGCTCGGGATAGATGTAATTGATCTTGGTTTGTCTACTACACCCACCGTGGAAGTCGCGGTTCCAATGGAAAAGGCCGATGGCGGAATCATACTAACCGCCAGCCACAATCCAAAGCAATGGAACGCATTAAAATTACTGAATTCAAAAGGGGAGTTCCTGGATGGCGAAGCGGGTTCCAGAATACTGGAGATCGCAGAAAAGGAAAATTTCAGTTTTGCAGAGGTTGATGACCTGGGTAGCATCGAAAGCATTGAAGATTACATCGATAAACATATAGATGAGGTGTTGAAGCTGAAGCTGGTAGATGCTGAAAAGGTTTCTAAAGCTGCTTTAAAGGTGGCCGTGGATGGTGTGAATTCCACAGGCGGAATTGCCATTCCTGCATTGCTTAAAAAAATGGGAGTTGAAGTGATCGAGTTATACTGTGATCCAAACGGTCATTTTCCGCATAACCCGGAGCCTCTAAAAGAACATCTGCAGGATATTTGTGAATTGGTTAAAAAGGAGAAAGCTGATTTTGGTATCGTTGTGGATCCCGATGTAGACCGTCTGGCATTTATTGATGAGAATGGGGAGATGTTTGGGGAGGAATATACCCTCGTGGCCTGTGCAGATTATGTCCTGTCTAAAACCCCGGGAAATACGGTAAGCAATCTTTCCTCCTCCAGGGCCTTAAGAGATGTTACAACCAAACATAATGGTGAATATTTCGCCAGCGCGGTAGGAGAAGTGAATGTAGTGAAAATGATGAAGGAAAAGAATGCTGTGATCGGCGGGGAAGGAAATGGAGGTATCATTTATCCTGAATCGCACTACGGAAGAGATTCATTGGTTGGAACCGCCTTGTTTCTTACTTACCTGGCTGAGAACGGCAAGAAGGTGTCGCAGCTTAGAAAAGAGTATCCTTCATACTATATGAGTAAAAATAAGATCGAACTTACTCCAGATCTTGATGTGGATGGAATTCTGAAGGCAGTTGAAGAAAGACATTCTAAGGCAGAGATCTCTACAGTGGATGGTGTGAAAATTGACTTTCCTGAAAACTGGGTTCATTTGAGAAAATCGAATACCGAACCTATCATCAGGATTTATACCGAAGCAAAATCTCAAAAAGAGGCCGATGAACTGGCCCAGAAAATGATCCGGGAGATCAAAGAGATCATTGCTTAATCTATAATTTCAGCATTTTCAGGTATGGGCTCATTGCGGTGCTTCCATCGTTTATGAGTCCATAAATAATATTCGGGTTTTTTCCTAATTTGTTCCTCGAGCATCCCGATAAAGCTTCTGGTGATATGATGATCGGGTTCCTGAGCTGCATGTTCCGTAATCGGTTTTAGTCTGGCTTCATAGAATCCTCTACCAACTTTTTCAACATGTAAATAGGCCACATTCATATCCAGTCTCCTGGCCAGTCTTTCTGAACCGTCAAAAACAGGCACTCTAATTCCTAAAAAATCGATCCAAAGCCTGGATTTGCTCAGTTTTGGAGTTTGATCGGCGATCATAGCATAATTAGCCAGAACACCCGCTTCCTGGTTTTTTATAATAGTTTCAGTCGCTATATAGGTGTGAATTAAAATTCCATCGAAACGACCGCGAATCCTTTTTACAAGGTTGTCAAAATATGTATTCCTTATTCGTTTATAGATCCCGTAAGATTTGAACTTAAGACCTAGCAACTGGATAGCGATCATCCATTCATAGCTGGCATAATGCCCGCACATTACGATTAGGCTCTTATTCCTGCTTTCCAGGTCCCGCAGATATTCTTCATTTTTAAGAACGAATCTTTTCTGCAACTCTTCTTCACTAATAGAGATGCTTTTGATCATTTCCAGGAACATATCGCACATATGCCTGTAAAAATCCTTTTCTATTCGTTTGATTTCCTTTTCGTCTTTTTCTGGGAAGACCAGGTTCAAATTTTGCTGAACCGTTTTCCTGCGGTATCCGAAGACTCGATAAACAAGAAAAAAGACAAGATCTGAAAAGGCATAAAATAACCTGAAGGGCAGGATGGAAATAAGCCAGAGAATTGGGTAAACTATCCAGAAAACTAATCCTTGCATAAAAACGCTTTCGGCAAATATATGGTATATTTGAAATTAAACTTAAGCTTCTATGGGACAATTAAACCTTGTAACACTCATCATAATTGGGGTGAACGTGTTAGTTTCTTTCAAGGGTTTTAGTGATCAGTCATTTTTCAATAAATATAAATTCAATATAGCCGATCTAAAACGGGGTGCAAAATATCAGGTTTTCACCTCCGGTTTTCTTCATGTAGATACTGCTCACCTTTTTGTAAATATGTTGACGCTGTATTTTTTTGCCAATGTGGTCATCTACAGCCTCGGTTCCATAGCTTTTCTTATTATTTATCTCGGAAGTCTTTTATTGGGTAATTTATTATCCTATTTCTTTCATAAAGACGATTATAATTATACCGCTGTGGGCGCCAGTGGCGCGGTGATGGGAATACTTTATTCGGCTATTCTTCTGCAACCCGATATGACCCTTGGGTTGTTCTTTGTGATCCCTATCCCTGCCTATGTTTTTGGTATAGGGTATCTTCTTTATACCATCTACGGAATGAAAAGCCGAAGGGACAATATTGGTCATGATGCTCATTTTGGTGGCGCTACGGGAGGATATTTGCTCACCATGGTCTTTGCTCCCTGGGTTTTCGAATCTCACTTGTTAATGGTAATTCTTCTGGCTGTGCCTATTGTAATCCTGTTTTTTCTTCAAAGAACGGGGTACATATAAAATTTGGTACTCTTATTGAATTAGGCGGTTAAACGAAACTTTCTAATTATGAAAAAATTTATGCTGCTTTTTGTGGTTTTACTCTCTGTTCCGGTGATGGCGCAGAACTCTCAGAACCCTTCAGTTTCAGTAAGCGGGGAGGGGATTATTAAAATTGTTCCAGACCAGGTACTGATTAAATCCAGGATCGAACATGAGGGACCTTCAGCCACATCGGTGAAAAAACAAAACGATGAGATTGTAAATAAGATCATTAACTATTTGAAGGCTGAAGGTATCGATGAAAAGGATTTTCAAACCAACTATGTGAATCTCAATAAACGCTACGATTATAATGAAAAGACCTATACATATATAGCAAACCAGTCTATTACGATTAAGCTGAAGGAT
The DNA here is from genome assembly GCF_022570735.2 of Christiangramia oceanisediminis. Taxonomy (GTDB): domain Bacteria; phylum Bacteroidota; class Bacteroidia; order Flavobacteriales; family Flavobacteriaceae; genus Christiangramia; species Christiangramia oceanisediminis. The sequence continues at coordinate 185,735 of NZ_JANCNS010000002.1, forward strand.
ATAGGGAATTATGAGAGGATCATGAAGGGGTTACTGGAAAACGGACTCAATCGTATTGACGGTATTCAATTTCTATCTTCTGAAATTGAAAAGTATGAGCAGGAGGCGAGAAGATTAGCTGTTCTTGATGCCCAGAATAAAGCAAAACAACTGGCTTCTCCATTGGGTCAGGAAATTGGAAAGGCTATTTCGATTTCTGAAATGGATTACAATAACGTTCAACCTTTATATCGAATGGAAGAAATGGCCGATATGAGCATGGCCAAGACCGATGAGCAAACCATTGCTCCAGGAGAAATGGAATTAAAGATCAGGGTGAATGTAAGCTTTGAATTGCTTCAATAAAAAAAGCGCCACTAGGGCGCTTTCTTTTTTTTATCAAATCCGTTTTTACTGAAGTAGTTCCCCTATTTTTTCGGAAAGAGCTTCTCCTCTCAGGTTTTTTGCAACGATGGTTCCTTTTTCATCCAGAACGAACGTAGCAGGAATGGCTTTTACACCGTATTTCTTTGCGATTGGTTCATTCCAGAACTGAAGATTCGAAACGTGATCCCAGTCTTCCAGGTTATCTTCTTTAATTGCCTGAATCCAGCGATCTTTCTGGCCTGGTCTGTCCAGGGAAACGCTAATGATATTTAGACCGTCATCCTTATATTTGTTATAGGTCTTTACCAGGTTAGGGTTTTCTACACGGCATGGTTTACACCAGGCAGCCCAGAAATCTACAACGGTAACTTTACCAAGATTTTCGCTTAAAGCCAATTCCTTACCATCGGGAGTAGGACCTGAGAATTCTGGTGCCTTACTTCCAACTTCATAAGTGCTGCGTTTTTCCAGGTCTTCTTCAAGCTTTTTGGCAAGAGTGGTTTGCTTGATCCGGTCTGAAACCTCATCATAATATTCTCCAACTTCTGCCGGGGTATGACTTCTCATATTCAGCATATCTGAAAGGATCATTACAGAAACATAAGCGTCGTTATATCGTTTAAGAAGTTCTTCTTTTACCACCTTGTCGTTTTCCTGTAATTCTTGCTGAGTTTCCCTAAGACTACTTAGTTTTTCACGGTCCTGGTTCATCATGGCCTGGCGACTCTCCTTTTGGATATTGGTCATTTTCCGATTCATTTCCTTGATATGATTGAGATACTCCTGGAGCGCTTTATTTTCACTTCCGCCATCAACCACACTATTCATTAGTGTATCCTTATCTATTTCGAAACGAATGCGTTGATTTTCTGAAACAAAAACAACATTACCATTAGAACCTTCTAATCTTAGAAAACTCAAATTAGGGGCATCCTGTTCTTCCATATCGATTTCGAACTCGCCATTTGAAACGGTAGCGGTATCTATCATTTTAGGTGCTCTTGTGGAAGGATCGAGTTGGGCGATATAAATTTTCTTTCCATCTTCCACGCCCTCTGCAGAACCGGTAAGATAATAACCTTTATCGTCTGCACAGCCTGCCAGTAGCAAACCTAGAAGAGTAAATAGAATTCCTGTTTTTTTCATATTCTGAATTGATTTTACACAAAAATAATGAACTGCCTTCGCTTAAGACTGCCATTTTTATAAAATAATGTTAATTTAAATATTTACGTCTTTCAGAGCCTGCTATAAAATTTAATTTTACCTAAATTATCAGATTATGGTGCAGCAATTAAAAAATTTTCCTTTCGATATTGAGATCAGTTTTCATAAAGTTATTGAACAATATGAAAATCAGCTGGATCATATAGAAAGCAATATTTCCCGGGAATATACCCGAAAGATGCTGGATTATATCAAGGATTATCCAGAGCTTTCGGAAGGTTTTGAAGATCCCAAACTCTTAAAAAAATACCAGGAACCTATCAAAGTTTTGCTTAACGACCTGTTCCCAACGGTACTTACAAATAACGAGATCAAGGCAGCATCGGTGCCTTTTCATAATATACTTTTCAATACCTCACAACGACTTAGCCAGATACTGGAAAAGGCGGGTGACGACTTTCATTTAGGCCTTCGCAACATCGACGAGGACCTGCTTTACGTTATCGCGTGCATCCAGATACTCAAGAACTATTATAATTATAAGGTTGATGTTTCAAGGCCTTTGTATTATGATATTCCCGATGAAAATGGAATAAATCGGCATTATCGTATTGCCATGAATGCTGATTTTGTTGAAATCTATCCAAAGGATGAGGCTCCGGAGATTACCCAGGAAGATGTAGATCTTTTAGTTCAGAATGTGGATAACACGAAGCTATGGAAGGAAAAAATACCACCAGAAAGTTATGTGTTTAAAGGCTTTACCATCATTAACTTAACCGATGTAACCATTGATGATGCTATTTCTGAATTAAAGACCACTCTTTTATTTGAAGAGATCAACGAGGTTGAGGAATTAAAGAAACTTCAGGAAATTTTCAGGTCCATCTATCACGTGCCCGACCTTAGAGTAGGGTTCACGGTATTTAATCGAAGAGACATGGTCTTTGAACGTATGGATAATAATGAGGCGACGAGCTTTATCCTGGACAAGGAGCTTGTGAATGATTGTGATACGGGTATTTGTGAAGAGTCCTTTCAGAAATTAATTGAGGAGAACACTTATTTTACGATTTCCAATGTTGAGAATTACATAAAGAACAACGATAATCTCCTGGCCAAAAATCTCAAGAAGAACGATATAAAGAGCTGTTTGCTTGCGCCAATTGCCAAAAATGGCAAATTACTGGGTATTCTGGAACTCGTTTCCCAAAGAAAGAACGAGCTTAACAGTATCAATGCGATCAAACTGGATGATATTCTTCCTTATATAGTCACTACGGTGGAACGTAACCGGAACGAGTTTGAAAACAGGGTGAAGGCCGTGATTCAAAGTGAATGCACTTCCATTCATCCCAGTGTTTTGTGGGTTTTTGAAAAAGAAGCCAAGAAATTCATTCGAGACCTGGATAAGGATGGCCTTGCATCTTTTAAAGATATCTCCTTCAAGGATGTCTATCCCTTATACGGGCAGATAGATATAGTGGCCTCTTCAGATGCTCGTAACCAGGCGATCAAACAGGATTTACTGGATCAACTGGATATTATTCTGAATATTATTCAGAAGGCGTATGAAATAGAAGAACTTCCTATTTATGACCAGGTGAAATACAGGATTTCTGACTTCAAAAAAGAAATCGAAGAAAAACTGAATGCCAGCAGTGAGCAAAAGGTATTTAACCTACTTCAGAAGGAAGTAAATCCTTTGATGAGCCATCTCAAAAAACAATCTGATGATATCAAGGATCTTGTTGAAGAATATAAAAAGAAGCTGAATCCTGAGACAGGTATCGTCTACAACCACCGTAAAAAATACGATGAGACCGTCCAGCAGATCAACAGGACCATGTCACGTTATATCGATAAAAAACAGGTTCAGGCCCAGGATATCTATCCGCATTATTTTGAGAGATATAAGACAGATGGAGTAGACCATAATATCTATATTGGTGCTTCAATGGCCTATAAACGGTCATTCAATAAGGTTTACCTTTTTAATTTAAGATTGTGGCAGTTGAGCACGATGTGTGAAATGGAAAATCACTTCTACCGTTTACAGGAAAGCACCCCCATTCAACTTGACGCGGCCTCCCTTATACTGGTTTATAACAGCACCATGTCCATAAGGTATCGAATGGATGAGAAGAAGTTCGATGTAGACGGTACTTACAATGCCCGTTATGAAATTATCAAAAAGCGAATTGATAAAGCTCATGTAAAAGGCACTGAAGAACGAGTCACTCAAAAAGGAAAAATGACTATCGTTTATTCACAAAGCAGTGATGAACGAGAGTATCTGCAATACATCAAGTACCTTCAGGCTAAGAATTACTTTGGAGACGAGGTAGAAGTCCTTGAGCTCGAAGATGTACAGGGCGTGGTTGGTTTAAAGGCTATCAGGGTAAATATTCTTTATTCGAAAGATACCAATTACCCTGAAGAGACCATAACTTATGAAGACCTGATGGAAGAATTACATTAGGTAAAATGCCAGGATAAAGGCAAGTACCGAAAGGATGATCCCAACCATGAAGACGGTGTAGGTAAGCCGTAAAAGTATGTACTTACGGTGTAAGACCTTTCCAAGCAGGTGCAGATCCAGCATCAGCATTTCATAAACGTAATCCTTGTCTTTTATAAGTTTGTTCATACCCCATTTGAACTGCTCAAATGGCATTTTATGATAATTTCCGAAAAACAAAAGGTTCACATCACGGTTTTCTACCTGCTCCTTGGTGAATTCACCACTGGTCACATTCGGCCTGGTAGACAGGATGGAAAGGATCATGGACGCAACGCTAAAAAGGATCAGGACCAAACTCGGGATTAAAAGGTGCCTGTTGGAAGCAGCCTCCAGTTTTGGGATTAGGTTGGCAATTGCCAGCGAAATGATTATCGCATTTACCGAAAGCAGGATATTTGCCTTGCTATCTGCAATATCACTGAGCTTAATATGGTTTCTTAAAGTCACCCTGAATAGTGTTTGAATACTACGCTCTGGGTTATCATTTTTATACTTGGCCTTCATCCGGGCCTTGTGCTCTTCTTTCTTTAATTTCTTTTGCTGCTTGTTCTTACTTTCGATCAGCGAAAGCAGGTTTTCCTCTTTCTTAGGCTTCCAGTTTTTGCTGGCATACTCGGTATAATATTGGTGCTTTTCTGTAAAGACCATGATATTTTCTTCCAGCCATTCGGCATTGGTGAAATTCTTAATATTATGGAGTTCAAGTTCCTGCCTTAAAAATTCACTGGTTTCATCGAAGTAATCTTTCCCGAAGTGCGAAGAATCGGCATCTTTGATGATCTTCTCTTCCAGGCTTTCAGGTACTTTCGTAAACCTGGTTGCGAGAATGAATTTCTTTACTTTTTCGATAAGTTCGGGAGTTGCATTCTGGTCCTTTAAGAACGATTCAGCAATCTCAGCACTTTTCTCTTCATGTCCTACATATTTATGAATATATCCCGTGTCATGCAGCCATGCAGCAAGGATTAGCGCCTCACTGTCTTTAACATTAATTTCAGAATTATCGATTAATTCTTTAGTACTTTTAACCACCCGCTCAGTATGCTGGTAGTTGTGATAAATAAAGGTGTTTGGCAGTTTTTCTCTAAATAATTCTTCAACAAATTTATCAGCTTTCTCAATGAGATTGTTCATACATGAAGTTGTTAGTTACGGACCAAATTACCAAAAAATTGACCACTCTTTTCTATGAAAAAAGTTAAACTTTTTGCCCCTCTTTTTGCCTTAAGCCTTGTTTTTTCCTGCGCTACGGTCCAACCGAAATACAAAGATGGGGAACCGGAATCCAATTTCGGATATCCGGAAAACAAGGAAATCGAAAAATCATTTTACTTATTGGGAGACGGAGGTTATTCTCCGCCCGGAGGAACCTCTCTCGGGTTGATTGCCTTTAAAACCTTTTTGGATTCGGTTCAAAAAACCGAAAATTATACCATATTCCTGGGTGACAATATCTATCCAGATGGAATGCCGGCAAAGGACTCTCCAAACCGTGAAGCAGCAGAATACAGGCTGGATGCCCAGCTGGACGCGATAGAAAATTATAAGGGCAGGGTAGTGGTTATCCCTGGGAATCATGACTGGTATAATGAAAAACTGGAAGGTCTCGAACGTCAGAAGGATTATTTAAAGGAAAAGTTTGAGGATATCCTCGTTTGGAGTCCTGAAATTGGTTGCGGTCTCGAATCGATTGAAATTTCAGAAAATATCCAATTGATCGTAATCGATTCTCAGTGGTATCTCGAGGACTGGGATCGTAACCCGAAGATCAATGACAATTGCGAGCAGATCAAAACCCGTGAAGCCATGTTTCTCGAGCTTGAGTCTGAAATAAAATCGAACCAGAATAAAACCATTGTGGTTGCATTACACCATCCGGTTTATACCAATGGGGTGCATGGCGGGCAGTATAGTTTTGACAGGCATATCTTTCCTTCCCAAAAGAAGATTCCCATACCAATTCTGGGTTCTCTTGCTACGCTTATCAGGACTACCGGTGGAGTTTCCATACAGGATGCTCAGAATAACAGGTACAAATCCCTGGCCGATCGCCTTTCTACTATTGCTCAAAGTTCTGAACGGCTCGTTTTCGTATCGGGACATGAGCATTCGCTACAGTATATCATGCATGATAGTATTAGGCAGGTGGTATCTGGATCGGGGTCTAAAGCCTCTTATGCTAATTTGAGTAATGACGGGCTATTTGCCTATAACGGGCAGGGCTTTGCAGTGCTGGATATTTTTAAGGATGGTTCTTCATGGATTAGTTTTTATGGGAATGAGAATAACAAACCGAAACTTTTATACCAGAAGGAGATGTTTGAAACGCCGGTTCCCTTTGAACTGAAGGAATACCCGAGTTCGTTTCCAGCTCAAAAAACCGTTTCAATATATGATGAGGAGGAAACCAGTAAAAGCAATGTTTACAATACAGTTTGGGGTGAAAGATATAGGGAACTTTATGGTACTGAGGTGACCCTGCCTGTTGCAGTACTCGATACCCTGTACGGCGGATTGGAAGTGGTGCGAGAAGGCGGAGGCCATCAAACGGTCTCCTTAAGGGTAAAGGACAGCCTGGGAAGAGAATATAATATAAGGAGGGTTCGAAAGGATGCCTTACGTTTTCTTCAGAATGTCGCATTTAAGAACCAGCCGGTTGAAGATAAATTGGAAAATACGGTAGCTGAAGACCTGATGGCCGATTTCTATACTGCGGCACATCCATATGGTTTCCTTGCAATTCCTACTCTAAGTAAAGCTGCAGGAGTGTACCATACCAATCCAAAGATCTTTTACCTGCCAAAGCAAAAGGCCCTTGGTAAATATAATTCGGTTCATGGAGATGAGATCTATATGATTGTTGAAAGGCCAGAAGATGGATGGAAAGGTTATGAGAGCTTTGGAAAGCCAGATCATGATATTGTGAGCACTTCTGGAATGCTGGAAAGATTGCGTCGCGACGAGAAATACATTCTTGATGAAGCTGCCTATGTAAGGGCCCGACTTTTCGATATGCTTATTGGTGACTGGGACAGGCACCAGGACCAGTGGCGATGGGCTGAAATTGAAGATGAAGAAGGTAATCACATTTTCAAACCTATTCCGCGGGATAGGGATCAGGTTTTTTCAAATTTCGATGGGGCATTCTTCGGAACCCTTCGATCTTTATCCGGTTTTGCGAACCAGTTCGCGGTTTATGGCGATAATATTGAAGATGTGGAATGGTTCAATATCGCTGCTCTTGGGTTAGACAGGTCGCTTCTTCAGAATACCGGAAAGGAAACCTGGATGGAACAGGCAAAATTCATCCAGGAGAACATAACCAAAGAGATTATTGAAGAGGCTTTTTCGAAATTACCTGATGAAACACAGGGTCCGGCAACAGAAGACCTAATGGAAAACGTAATGGGTAGGCGTGACAATATAGTTGAAATTGCAGAGCGCTATTATGGACACCTGTCCAGCCTGGCCATCGTTACCGGAACCGATAAAGATGATTTTATCGATATTGAAAGGTTAAACGACGGCAATACCCGCGTTACCGTAACCAGGAATAAAGGTGGTGAACGAGCTGAAATATTAAGCGATAAGATTTATAAAGCAAATGAAACCGAAGAGATCTGGGTTTATGGGCTAGATGATGACGATGAGATCTTTGTTAAGGGAACTGGTCCCAGAAAGATCTTTTTAAGAGTGATCGGAGGCCAGAACAATGATGTTTATTCGGTAGAAAATGGTAAAAACCTGAAGATCTATGACCACAAATCACTGCCAAATACTGTAAAAAAAGCGGGTAATGCAAAGTTTAGGTTCACTGATAATTATGAGATCAATACCTACGATAAGGATAAGAAGACATTCTCTTCGGGAAGTATTCTGCCTAACCTGGAGTACAATCCCGATGAAGGTTTTGGAGTTGGAATTCAATTTGTAAAATCAATTAATAAGTTCAAAAGAAATCCATTTACTTCCCAGCATAGCTTTTCAGGGGAATTCCACTCAGCAACCAATGGTTTTGCCTTAGCATATGAAGCCGAATTTGCCAGGATAGTTGGTAAGTATAATCTCCAGGTAGGTGCGAATTTCACAAGTCCACAGTACAGCAAAAACTTTTTTGGCTTCGGAAATGAAACTTTCAATCCGGAAGATGAACTCGGCATGGATTACAACCGGGTTGGTTTAAATGAATTTGGAGGGAAAGTTGCCCTGGTCAACAAAACACCTTTCGGTAGTTTTTTTGGTTTTACAGCCAGTTTTGAAGGAATTGAAGTGACAGATGATTCTGTAAGGTTTTTAACTGAAGAATTTACAACAGATGATCCTGATTTCTTTTCCCGTAAGTATTTTGCCGGCCTGGACGCCATGTACCGCTATGAAAGTTATGACGACAAATTGAACCCAACACGAGGGATGCTGTTTGAACTCAATCTTGGAGGTAAATTAAATACAGTTGATACTGACAGGCAATATGGATACTTTAAGCCGTATATGGGTTTTTATAATGCACTAACACGCAACCGGAAACTGGTATTGAAAACCAGGGCTGAAGCTCATATTAACATAGGGCAGGAATTCGAGTTTTACCAGGCAGCCCAGTTGGGAGCTAGAAGTGGACTGCGAGGTTACAGGCTGGAGCGATATACCGGTAAAAGTTCCTTTGGTACCGGTGCAGACCTTAGATATTCCTTTAATACCGTAAAAACTAACTTTTTGCCTTTCCAGTTAGGAATCTTCGGTGGATATGATCTGGGGCGTGTTTGGTTTGATGGAGAGAACAGTAATGTTTGGCATGACAGTTACGGTGGCGGATTCTGGGTGAACAGCGCTGAAGCTATTCAGGGGACATTTAGTGTGTTTGCCGGCAGCGAAGGTGCCCGTCTCGAATTTGGATTAGGACTCAAGTTTTAAAAAGGAATAAAAAAATCCGGCATCATGGCCGGATTTTTTAATTTTATAGATAACTGTATTAATCAGATTTATTTTTAATTGATAACTGATTTTTAGAGAAATCCAGGGTTCTAATTGGGAATGGGATATTGACTCCTTTTTCATCATAGGCCTTTTTAATAGCGATGATCGCTTCATGCCTTGCCCCGATGATATCCCTGTTCTTAGTTACATCGGCCCAGAAGCGAACTACATAATTGATAGAACTATCGCCAAATCCTTCGTAAAGAAATTCAACTTCTTCATTTCCTCTTTGAGGAAACTTATCCTTGATAACCTGTAACGTAAGATCTCTTACCATTTCGAGATCTGATTCATATCCAACACCGCAACTTACAAAAATTCTTGACCTGGGTGTCCTGGAAAAGTTTTTAAAAGGTTCCTCGATGATCTTTGCGTTTGGAATCACCACGTAATTATTGTCTGATTGTTTGATCACGATATTCCGAAGATTGATTTCGGTTACCGTACCTGCAAAGCCATTAGTCTCCACCCAATCCCCAATTTGGAGTTCCGGTAGAAAACTGAGAATAAGCCCTGAAAAAGTATTATTCAGCGTGCCCTGAAGTGCCAGACCTATGGCAAGACCAACAACTCCCGCACCGGCGAGTACAGATGTAAGTACTTTATCAAGATTCAGCAGGCCAAGTGCTATAAAGAAACCAATAAGGATTACGATGGCCTTAATAACCTTAACGACCATCAGCCGTATAGAATCCTGCTTAATATGCTTCCGGGTGATCCTTTCGAATATCCTACCAATGTATTTGGCAATAATGATAAACAGGATGAATACCAATACGGCCAGAATGAAATTAGGCAGATTCAGGATTAAAGAATCCAGCCATCCGCCTAATTTATCCCATATACCTTTAATTGATTCCTGAAGGTTGAAATCTTCCATTTTTTAGGTGTCTATTTATTGACAGGCTTATGTTGCTCACTGGTTTTCATTTTCCAGGCATCGAGCATCCAGCTTGTTTTTTCCAATTCTCTAATATAAGCTCCTATCAGGTCTATAGTACCTTCGTCATTGGCTTTATCGGCCGTTTCAACTACTTTTCTCATCTGTTTAAGAATAAGACCGTGATCCTTCAAAAGAAGCTCGATCATCTTGCTGTCAGTTAGATCAGATGAAGCTTCTTCAAGGTTAGAGGCCTTTAGATAATCGCTTAAATTACTGGTAGGCTGAAATCTTAAAGTAAGTATTCTTTCAGCGATCTCATCCACCTTTAATTTGGCATCGTCGTAGAGCTCTTCAAACTTTTCATGAAGATCGAAAAAATTCTTACCTATCACGTTCCAGTGAAAATTTCTGAGCTTTTGATAATATATATGATAATCTGCCAGTAATACGTTGAGTTCTTTAACCGTATTCTTTGTTTTAGTTGCGTCCAAACCTAAATAGTTCATAGTTTTTATTTATTGTTTTTTTAAATTCAATATAAAATTAATATGATTTAGACTTATGCCCAAGCGAGTGGCTAAGTTTAATACAAGTTTAACTAGGATTACCCGAGGTCCCGATGATCCTTAAGGTCCAGTTTTTTCAGCATTTTACTGGATACCTGTCCGCTAGAGGTGCCATAACCGTCTACCAGGATCCCCTTTCGATTATTGGAGGTGGTAATAGCGTAAAGTATAGCATTATCATCGGGATTGCTCATACCTTCGAACCGAAGCACTTTATCCACTTCGAATTCTTCCACATTAAAGGTTTCTTTTTCTTTTTTTAGTTCGAGCTTTTCATCTAAAAGGTTGAAGTCATGCTCATATCCTTCTTCCAGTTTCAGTTTATTAATGGCTTGAGATAATGTACCGTAATCTTTCATTGTTACTTTCAATTTTTATTCAAAATTAATTTACTGTGAAAGCCCGGCATTAGCAAGAAGAGCTAAGGGTTTAGGATAAGTTTAACGCCCGAATTCAGGCTTTTTTCGGCCTTAGGTCATTTTTTATTGGACCCAAACCAGCCTAATGGAAATAAAATGAGTAAAAAGAAATACCAGCCGGTCACGATTCCAATTATCGTGATCAAGGCTGCGATGATAAAGAACCAGTATGATTTGGGGATTTTCATAGCCACCACAAAATTAAAGCGAAAATCACCAGATATAAAAGCCAGTATGGTTTAAAATTAAGAGGATCCTTTCCGAACATCATTTTAGTGACCGAGAAATAGAACGACCTGTTCTTGGCAATGTGGTTGTAAGCGTGGTCACTCATTTTCCTGAAAAGGCTTGAAGAGTTGTAATATTGATGCCATCTTTTAGTCCCGGTATGCCACAGGCTTCGGTAGGCCGAATCGGGGCCGTCGTAGACTTTTCCATCAGTTTCTATGAGCCTGCTTGCCTTTTTGAATTCTTTTAGGGGAATATCGGGGAATTTGTGAGCAGCGTCCTGGTAGGTTTCAAATTTGAGAATGCCTTTAGTCTTCACTTCCCACCTGGTTTTCCAGAATTTACAAAAGCCACATTTGCCGTCCCAGATCATAGTATCCTCAGATGGCGGATTTTCGGTATATTCGAATTTTTTAAACAACTTTGCAGTTTTTTCGGGTAAATTACCGAAAATTAGGTCAAGGTTCAAATCAGGATACTGCTGTGATTTGTAGTAACAGATAATATTTTTAACCTTTATAAGCTAATCCCTAACAGGTTTATGAAAAGTAAGATCACCCTAAAAGAGCTCGCCAAGTTGCTGAACGTTTCAGTTTCTACGGTTTCCAAAGCCTTGCATGACAGTCCTGAAATTAGCCCGAAAACTGCCGAACGGGTGAAGGAACTTGCAAAACTTCATAATTACAGGCCTAACCCGGTAGCGGTAAATCTTAAGCGCAGTAAGACGGGAACCATTGGGGTGGTTATTCCGAATATTTCGAATAGTTTTTTTGCGAGAGTCCTTTCGGGGATTGAAGCCCAGGCACAGGAAAAGAATCAGCAGGTTATTACTTATATTTCAAACGAATCCATAGAAAGAGAAAGACAAATTTGTGATATGCTTACTTCGGGTCTCGTGGATGGGGTTTTGATCGCGGTCTCTGAAGAAACTCAAAAAAAACAGGAATATGATCACTTGTTTTCGCTGGTGGATTATGATATTCCATTGGTGCTTTATGATCGAATCAATATCGATATCCCGGCCGATAAGGTAGGGGTGGATGATGAAAAGAGCTTTTTCGATGCAACCAATTATTTCATTTCAAGAGGTGTAAAGAATATTGGGCTGGCTTCGGCAATTCATCATGTTGGAATTGGAAAATTGAGGATCAAAGGTTATGAAAAAGCACTCGCCGGGGAAAATGAGCAACATCTTGCCTGCAGCACGGTGCCGGAAGAGTTAAGGAAGAAAATTAAAAGTCTTCTTACCAAGGATAAGGTTCAGGCTTTGCTCTGCACCGATTTTGAAAGCACTATTCTGGCTACCCGAATCGCCTACGAGGAAAATATCCAGGTTCCTTCACAGTTAAAGTTGATAGGTTATATTGGCCGGGAAGTGGCAGAGTTTCTCACCCCTTCTTTGAGCTATATCGAACAGCACCCAGTGGAAGTTGGTTCGAAGGCTATGGAAATTTTGAATAACCGACTCGAGGGCAACTACAAACCAGGTCAATTCAAAGAAAGTATCATCGCGACCAGCCTGGTTCATTTGGAGTCTACAAAGTTTTAAAAATCTTATGGAAAGCAACAAAAAGTCCATTCTTATTACTGGTGGAGCCGGTTTTATCGGTTCACATGTGGTTCGACATTTTGTAAATAAATATCCGGATTATCAGATCTATAATCTCGATGCACTAACATATGCCGGAAACCTTGAGAACCTAAAGGATATCGAGCAAAAACCGAATTATCATTTTCTAAAAGGTGATATAAGCGAGGTAGATCTGGTGAATCAACTATTCAAGGAATATCGGTTCGAAGCAGTAATCCATCTGGCTGCTGAATCACATGTGGATAGGTCTATAAAAGATCCTTTAGCATTTGTTAAGACCAACATTAATGGGACGATCAACCTCTTGAATGCATCTAAATCTGTTTGGGCCGATAATTTTGATGGAAAGCTCTTTTACCATATCAGTACCGATGAGGTATATGGTACCCTGGGAGAAACTGGCTTATTCAAAGAAACTACAGCCTATTCTCCTAATTCACCTTATTCGGCTTCCAAGGCCAGTTCTGATCATTTTGTCCGGGCCTACGGAGAAACTTACGGAATCCCATATGTGATCTCGAATTGTTCCAATAACTATGGCCCTTTTCAATTTCCTGAAAAGTTAATTCCGCTTATGATCAATAATATAGTGGAGAAAAAGGAATTGCCTGTATATGGTGATGGAAATTATACCCGGGACTGGTTGTTTGTGGAAGATCATGTGAAAGCAATAGATCTTATTTTTCATAAAGCTAATCTGCAGGAAACTTATAATATTGGCGGACTTAACGAATGGAAGAATATTGAGCTTGTAAAACTGTTGTGTGATCTAGCCGACGAAAAACTTGGCAGGGAAAGAGGAACTTCAAAGAAATTGATAACTTTCGTAAAAGATAGGCCGGGACATGATAAAAGATATGCCATAGATGCTTCAAAGATCGATAAGGAATTGGGGTGGAAGCCTTCGGTCACTTTCGAAGAAGGATTAAGCAAGACGATCGACTGGTACCTGGAGAACGCAACCTGGCTTCAAAATATTACAAGTGGAGAGTACAGAGAATATTATAACAACCAGTATAATTAAGATTTAAATAATCTTTTCCAACCTTTTGAATTCTTTGTGGAAAATAAGCCTTTCAGTTTTTGCTCGTAATTAGGCGTAGTTCCAAATTTAGGTCTTCTAGTTGCTACTTTCCTATCCTGGTCCAGAATATATGTAAGAAATTCGGTTAGTCGTTCCATCTTAAGGTTTGATGGAATTTTGTTACGCCTAAAAGGTGGCTGAGCCAACATATCCTGAAAAGCTTCAGCATTCTGGTCAATTTCGATTACCCTATTTACGACTTCAGAAAGGTTTTCAAAATCATGAACATTGATAAAAGCTTCTTTATTAAAATCGGCTGTAACTTTTGGATCACCCCAGTAAATAGGAATACTGCCAGCTACAAACGCATGCATGATCTTTTCGGTAGTATATCCTGGTGAAGAACTATTTTCAAAAGCTATAGTGAATTTGCATTTGGATTGGAATTCGATCTTATCGAACATCCAGTTCTCTGAAAATCTGCCACCAATGCTGATCTTCGAATTATTCAGGTGAGTACCGGGAGAAGTAATAGGTTTATAATCATTCAGCGCTTGAAAGAACTGATCCCGAACTGGATTAGCCTGGTGGTTAGAATAGATGAAATTGCAGAAAAATTCTTTTTCCAATTTAGGAGTATAAGTTGTTTCTCTTTTCAGTTCTTCAAACTGACCTTCGAAAAGAGCAAAATTCGGAAACCTTAAATACCGATCTTCATACTGTAAATAATCAAACCCTATGGCATAATCACTTAGATTGAAATCTGGTCTAATATTCTCGCCGGTATAAAAGATTCTTACACAGTCATAATTTAAAAAATCATGTCCGTAACAAGAAAAAAAGAGAAAGTCAGGTGAATTCTTGTCCAGAATAATCTTGTAATGCTCAGACAGCAAATTTGTAAATGGGTTGTTACGGGCGTCGAAGCCCTGATAAAAATCAGTAAACCAGATTTTGATTTCAGTCATCCTTTGAAATGATTGGGTGGTTGAAGATATAAATTTTGAATTTGATACATTTGTTGCTAACCATTAATTCCCGGATCAACCATTAAATGTCTTTAAAAAAGAAAGCTGCTACAAGTCTCGTATGGACTTTTTCCCAACAATTCGGAAACCAGTTGATCGGGTTCGTGATCTCTATTATTCTAGCTCGGATTTTACTTCCGGAAGAATTTGGTCTAATAGGAATGATCGCCGTATTTATTGCCTTGGGAAATGCAATGGTTCATGGGGGAATGAGCAAATCACTTATACGAAGCGATAACATTGATGAAAATGACTATTCCAGTGTTTTTTATTTCAATTTCCTGGCTAGTATTATTATTTATCTGATTCTTTACCTCTGTGCACCTCTAATTGCTGATTTCTATGAGAGATTAATTCTGATTGATATTATCAGGCTATATAGTCTTACTTTTATTATAAGTGCCTTCGCATTGGTTCCCCTGGCCAGGTTAACCCGTAAAATGGACTTTAAAACGCAATCGTTGACTGCTATTCCAGCGGCAATAGTTGGCGGTGGAGTGGGTATTTACATGGCAACAGAAGGTTTTGGAGTGTGGAGCCTGGTATGGAGTCACCTAAGTACTAATTTTACGAATACGGCATTGCTTTGGATCTTAGTTGGCTGGATCCCAAGATTTGAATTTGATAGGATAAAGTTAAAGCAACACCTGGATTTTGGTTATCGGTTAACCTTATCAGAGATCCTTGACAGACTTTTCAAAAATATTTACCTGATAGCAATAGGAAGGTTTTTTTCAGCTACCCAGTTGGGATTTTATACCCGGGCCGAAACCATGAATCAGCTTCCAGTTCAGAATATATCACGTGCCCTGGATAAGGTGACATTTCCATTATTTGCTAAAATAAAAAATGATAATACTAGATTGAAGGACATTTACAAAAGGCTAATGAAAATGGTGGTTTTCATCGTAACACCAGTCCTTCTGTTTTTAGCTATTATGGCAGAGCCGGTATTTCGGTTTCTGTTTACTGAAAAATGGTTACCAGCTGTGCCGTATTTTCAAATACTTTGCGTTACGGGAATGATCCTACCTCTTCATTCATATAATTTGGGGATCTTGAATGTGAAAGGTAGGAGTGATCTATTTTTACGTCTTGAAATAATTAAAAAGGTAGTGATTGTGGTTATTTTGCTAGCGACCATTCCCTTTGGTATAAAACCTCTTCTATACGGGCAGGTATTTGCTTCAATCATCATCTATTTTGTCAATTCTCATTACACCGGGAAGTTCATTGATTATCCAGCCCTGGAGCAGTTGAAAGATATATTGCCTATTATTAGCCTTTCTCTCATTAGCGGAATAATGATTTATTTCCTGGATGTTTTTTTTATAAGGACGTTAGAAGATTTTCTCAGGATCTTTTTAGGCATAGGTACGGGTGTAATTATTTATTTAGCTTTGGCGAGAGCACTTAATTTTAATTCACTATCAGAATTGATCAAATTGCTAAAGAAAAGATGATTCAGCTTTTCCAAACATTTAATAATGCTATTGAAAGAAAAAAGATTTAGATTTTACAGTACTTCCTTTTTAGCCTCCTTATTTGGAGTGATCTTCATAATATTAACAATATCAATTAATAGAGGTTTTGATTTTACTGATGA
The DNA here is from genome assembly GCF_022570735.2 of Christiangramia oceanisediminis. Taxonomy (GTDB): domain Bacteria; phylum Bacteroidota; class Bacteroidia; order Flavobacteriales; family Flavobacteriaceae; genus Christiangramia; species Christiangramia oceanisediminis. Next base: position 202,108 of record NZ_JANCNS010000002.1, read on the forward strand.
GGGAGGTTTTCTTTTAAGTTATAAGAATGTTGAAACATATAGAGGTGGTATTTATAATTACCATATCATTATAAATAAACTTACTGAATGGCTGAAACCTGGATTAATAGCCTACAGATGGTTCTCAATTGTGATAACTCTTGTATCTTCTTTAATCCTTACCATGGGCCTATACAGGTGGTTAAACAATTTTTATAGAAAGGATAGGTTATTTCTAAAATTTTTATTTTTATTCTTCTATACTTCAATAGGAAATTTTCTTTTCTATTTTCCCGGAATATTGACTATTTACAATAATACGTTAACTAATTTTTTTTTACAGGCATCAACAGGAATTGTATTGATTTTATTTGCTCGGGATGGGCGGAGATCATTAGATTTGAAAAATATAACTCTGCTATTTTCGCTGGGCCTTTTTTCAATATTCAGCTTTTTTGTGAAGTTCCCAACTGGGGTTATACAGATAGGCCTTTATCCATTAATTATATTCTTTTATTTTTATCAGAGAAGTCTGATTGAAAAATTAAATTTGATCTTTATCTTTTTTTTAGGAGTTTTTACTGGGGCTCTTGCGTATTTTTCCATATTCCAGGCCGCGAGTGAATGGTATATTAACTTTTTCAGAGAATATAATATACTCTCAGACCATTCATCTACAATTCTTTTAAAAGGTTATCTGTTCGAATTCTATGCCTTCATAATCTTCGTAATCAAATATTTTTCCTGGTTGGTATTAATTCCGCTTTTAATAGTATTTCAAAATAAATTTAATGGGAAAATCAATTCAGTTAAACTTCGCGTCCTGAGAATTTTTATCCTATTTTCTTTCTTTTCAGTTCTAATAGGTGAGTTATTTTATTTTGGCTTTCACAGGTCAATGTTTACTAACCAAAACTGGGTAAACACCTATTTTTATTTAATGGTAATAATCCTTCAAATAATTTTATTAGGTACTCTTGTACTCAGGAAAAACGGTAATATTAGACAGTTGCTTAGCGACCACTTTAAGAAGATACTGGTTATTTCGCTTTTAATTGTATCTCCATTTATTGGTGCACTGGGAACTGCAAATCCAATATTCGCAAATAGTTTAATTCATTCGGCTAGCTGGTTTGCAGTTTATTTGATTTTATCAGTTCATTTAACCGCAATCATTAATAAACAGCTTATCTTCTTAATTTTTATTTTGCTTCCGGCGCTCATCACAACATCTCAAATTGTGGATGGAAATTTATTTTCACCCTATTATTCTGTATTTAATCAAAACAAGTCTGATTTTTTTAGACAGACGGAAAAAGTTGAGAATATTCCACAACTTGATCAAATTTATGTTGATGAGAAAACAAAAACATTTTTAACACAGCTCAAGGAAATTTTAGATAAAAATAATTTTAAGGATGGCGACCCAATAATTGGTTTTCATGTGCCTGGAGTAGTATTTTTATTAAACGGTATATCACCGGCAGTACCATATTATTACAATAAGGAAAGAGATGCGATGGCTTTTAGAACTCTGTATTCTCAAGATCAACTTCCAATAATTTTGTTACCAGGTAATAAATCCATAAATGATAAATTATTGACTGCGATGCAAAATAAAGGTATTTCCTTTCCAGGTGAATATAATGAGGTAGGCGAAGTTTACTTTCCGAATGAAGACTCTAATTTGAAGGTCTATTTCCCTAAAAACTATTAATCCTAAGAATTGCTAAATGCAGAAAGATCAAAAGGTGAGTCTTATAATACCAGTATATAATGCCGAAATATTTATACTAGATACATTAAAAAAAGTAACAAAATGGAAATTAAAAGCTTATTATGAGACAGAAGTTATTTTGGTAAATGACGGGAGTATTGACCTAACTAAAAACTTAATTGAAGAGTATGTTCAAAAAAAGGATGGTTCTATAAAATTTATATCCTATGAATATAATAAAGGAAAGGGGTATGCTGTTAAGGTTGGAATGCTTGAGGCAACGGGGGATTTTAGAATCTTTACAGATTCAGATATTCCATATGGTTTAGAAATTGTTGATAATATAATATACTATCTCGATTTTAAAGAATTTGACGTTTGTATTGGAAACCGAAAGTCAATAAAATCTAGGTATGTACAGGAGATTAGTAAGCTAAGAAGGTTGTCAAGTAAAGTTTTTACTCTTATAATTTCTCGCTATGTGGTTACTGGTGTAAAAGATACGCAATGTGGCATAAAAGGATTTAGAGCCGAAATAGCAGAAAAATTATTTTCGAATATTCAAATCAGAGGTTTTGCATTTGATGTAGAAGCACTGTATTATTGTTATAAGTTTGATTATGAAATAAAAAGAATACCTGTTGTTTTTCAAGGGAACTCTATTTCTACAATTAGATTATCAAAAGTGTCACTACAAATGTTTTGGGACGTTTTTCGTTTACCCATTAGATACCATTTTTTCCAAAGAAATCATAATTGAAAATTTCCAGAAACTATACAAACATATTTAATTGGATTCTCGACAACCTAATTCCTCCACTAATAAGAGATTCAAAAATGTTCACTTATCCTTTGTTCTGGTTGGTTTTCAAAGGAAAAGCAAGATACTTTATGGAGTTTAAGGATAAGGTTAATTATCTAAATAATTCTGAGGTAATCGAATTTTATAAAAACCTCTCTGATGTTCATATTCAGCGTAAAACAGATCTTAACGGGCAATCGGTCGACTTTATAATGAGCAATATTATCGGGAATACGGTTCTTGATATTGCCTGTGGCAGAGGCTACCTGGCCAATAAAATTGCACAGACGCATGATCTTCATGTAACAGGTGTAGATTTTATCATCCCTGAAGATCTTAAAAATTCTATTAAACCTGTTTTTGTAGAAGGCAAAATTGAAAATATACCTTTTGCAGATAACTCGTTTGAAACCGTAATTTGCGCCCATACTTTGGAGCATGTAGTAAATATTCAGAAAGGAATTAGCGAGTTGCGAAGAGTTTGTAGTAAACGGCTAATCATAGTTTTACCGAGACAACGTGAATATAAATATACCTTTGACTTACACGTCCATTTTTTTCCCTACAAACATTCTGTATTTAGAGTTTTAAAAAATAATAGAGGACAATGTACCAATTTAGGGAATGATTGGTTATATATCGAAGATTATGTTAAGCATTAAATATTTCATTTACAATATAGGTTGGTAAGTCTTTTTTGGAATTAAAATTTCAATAAGAAATTGTTTCTTCAGAAAATAAAAATTTAAAATGATTCAGGTTACAAAAACCTTTTTACCTCCAAAGGAGGAATATGAAGCTATACTTCAGCAAGTTTGGGATTCCAACCAGATCGCTAACGGAGGGAAGCTTCATCAGAAATTGACTCAAAGACTTAAGGATTATCTAAATGTTTCTAATATTGTTCTCACCACAAACGGGACTTTGCCGTTGCAAATAGCCTTAAAAACTATTGCTGGTGCAGGAGAGGTGATCACTACTCCTTTCAGTTATGTAGCTACAGCTTCAGCTATAGTTTGGGAAGGCTTTAAGCCCGTTTTTGTAGATATTTGCCCTGAGTATTTAACCATCGACGAATCCAGAATTGAGGCAGCTATCACCGAAAATACCAGGGCGATCCTGGCAACCCATGTATTTGGTAATCCTTGTAACCTCGAAAAAATCAGTGAAATTGCAGAAAAATATAAATTAAGGGTGATTTATGATGCAGCTCACGCTTTTGGTGTCCAGTATAAGGGAAAAAGTATTTTCAAATTTGGTGATATAAGCACCTGTAGTTTCCACGCCACTAAACCCTTTCATACAGGGGAAGGAGGAGCTATGTTTTGTAGAGACCAAAGTTTATTTGAAGAGTTATTTTATAGACATAATTTTGGTCACAAAGGACAACTGGAATTCCAGGGGTTAGGAATAAATGCAAAAATGAGCGAATTGCAGGCGGCAATGGGAATGGCTGTTCTACCATATGTAGAACAGATAAAAGAAGATAAAAAAACGGTATATGCCTGGTATGACGAAAATCTGGATTTTGAACAAATAAGGAAACAGGTTTTAAGACCTGGAGCTAGTTTAAATTATAGCTATTATCCAATAATCTTATCCAACGAGAAATTATTATTAAAAATTGAAAAAGAATTAAATTTAAAGAACATTTTTCCTCGCCGATATTTTTATCCTTCTCTTAATAATCTACCTTATGTAAGAAAAGTTGATATGCCTGTTTCAGAATCAATAGCATCAAGGATATTATGTCTACCGCTTTACTCAGGCTTGAGGGAAGAAGAAGTGAGGACCATTTCCAGAATTATTAATTCTAATCTTAAAGAATAGAAACAAATGAAAGGAATTATTCTCGCAGGAGGAACGGGATCCAGATTATATCCAATAACCAAAGGGATTTCTAAGCAATTATTATCAGTTTATGATAAACCAATGATTTATTACCCCTTGTCGGTATTAATGCTGGCCGGAATAAAAGAAATTTTAGTGATCTCGACTCCCAAGGATCTCCCAAACTTTAGGAAATTGCTGGGCACGGGCGAAAGTCTTGGAATGAATTTTCAGTATAAGGAACAGACGAAACCTCGTGGCCTGGCCGATGCTTTTATTTTGGGTGAGGAGTTTATCGGAGATCAGGATGTTTGTCTTGTTCTGGGTGATAATATTTTTTATGGTCAGGGTTTTGGGGAATTGTTAAAAAGAGCGGTGCAAAATTCTAAAGTCAAAAAAGCTGCCACAGTGTTTGGCTATTATGTCAACGACCCTGAAAGATATGGAGTGGTAGATTTCGATGAAAATGGTCACGCATTAAGTATCGAGGAAAAGCCATTACAGCCTAAAAGTAATTTTGCGGTTACAGGCCTTTATTTTTATCCAAATTCTGTTGTCGAGATCGCTAAAGGAATTAAGCCAAGTCCAAGAGGAGAACTTGAAATTTCAGATATAAATCAAAAATATCTTGAAATGCAGCAATTAAATGTGGAGCTGATGGGTAGGGGGTATGCCTGGTTAGATACGGGGACTCATGATTCATTACTGGAAGCTTCGAATTTTATCCAGACTATTGAAAAGCGCCAGGGATTAAAAATCGCCTGTATAGAAGAGATAGCATATAGGAAAGGTTTTATAGATAAAATAGCCCTTAAAAAACTTGCCGAAGAATTAGCTTCTAGCGATTATGGAGAGTACCTTAGAAAACTTTGATTTAGGATATTTCTGCCAACTACTTTTGGCAATTCTTTAAGATTCTGATTAACTATTGTTCTATTTGAAATTTTATATTTGCCAATTCCAAAATGTTAAAAAAAATTGTCTTGATATCTGAATCTCAGAAAGAAATAATTTCCACGTCAAAAATACTGGTAACAGGAGGTGCCGGATTCATTGGTTCTAATTTGTGTGAAAAACTTATCGACCTAGGAGCTAAGGTTAGATGCCTCGATAATTTTGCTACTGGTTATAAAAGCAATCTGGATGCGATCATTGATAACCCCAATTTTGAGCTTATTGAAGGTGATATTAGGGATCTTGAAACATGTCACAAAGCATGTGAAGGAATAGATTATATTTTTCATGAAGCAGCTTTGGGTTCCGTCCCCAGGTCTTTAAAAGATCCAATTACCAGTAACGAGGTGAACGTTAGTGGGTTTTTGAATATGCTGGTTGCTGCCAGGGATGCTGGCGTTAAGAGATTTATTTATGCCGCTAGCTCTTCTACTTATGGTGACTCAGAAAAACTACCAAAAGTTGAAGATAAGATCGGAAAGCCACTTTCACCCTATGCCATTACAAAATACGTGAATGAATTATATGCCGATATTTTCCAAAAATCATATCAATTGGATACAATAGGTTTAAGGTATTTCAATGTATTCGGTAGAAAACAGGATCCTAATGGAGCCTATGCAGCTGTGATACCGAAATTTGTAATGCAATTCATGAAGTATGAAAGCCCGGTAATTAATGGTGATGGTACATACTCCAGGGACTTTACTTATATAGATAACGTGATTCAGATGAATCTTTTAGCTATGACAGTCCAGGATGAAAAGGCTGTGAACCAGGTATATAATACCGCGGTAGGGGATCGTACAAATCTGGTAGAGTTAACTCAATTGCTTAAGAAGCATTTATCTGCATTTGACCCGGAAATCGCAAAAGTGGAAGTGAAACATGGGCCTAACCGCCCTGGTGATATTCCGCATTCGCTTGCTTCTGTGCAAAAGGCTAAAGATTTACTGAATTATGATCCCAAATACCATATCGATGAAGGTCTACGAGAAGCGGTAAAATGGTATTGGAATAACTTATAATAAACAATATTTTAATGAACAATAGAAAGATCGCCGTTATAGGGCTAGGTTATGTTGGATTGCCTTTAGCTCGCCTTTTTGCAACGAAATATCCTGTCGTGGGATTTGATATCAACAACAATCGTGTGAACGAGCTCATGCAGGGAAAGGATCTTACATTAGAAGTTGAGGATCACTTGCTTCAATCGGTGCTCAAAACTGAGGTTTCCGGTGAAAGCGGGCTTTACTGTACTACTGATATAAATGATATTAAGGATTGTAATTATTTCGTAATTACAGTGCCTACGCCGGTAGATAAAAATAATCGACCAGACTTGACACCTCTATACAAAAGTAGCGAAACGGTAGCAAAAGTTCTGAAAAAGAATGATATAGTGATCTATGAATCAACTGTTTATCCGGGGGTAACTGAAGATGAATGTGTTCCCGTTCTGGAAAAGGAAAGCGGGTTAAGGTTTAACGAAGATTTTTTTGTAGGATATTCTCCGGAACGTATCAACCCTGGGGATAAGGAGCACACCGTAGAAAAGATTCTTAAAGTTACTGCAGGTTCAACTCCCGAAATAGGAGAGCAAGTAAACGAATTATATGCCTCTGTAATTACGGCCGGAACTCATCTTGCACCCACCATTAAGGTGGCCGAAGCTGCTAAGGTGATTGAGAATTCTCAACGGGATATAAATATTGCTTTTGTAAATGAACTTGCCAAGATTTTCAATATGATGAATATTGATACTCAGGCAGTTTTAGAAGCAGCAGGAACTAAATGGAATTTTTTACCTTTTAAACCTGGTCTGGTAGGCGGACATTGTATTGGTGTTGATCCGTATTATCTTGCACAGAAAGCCCAGGAAATAGGTTATCATCCAGAGATAATCCTTGCTGGTAGGAGAATGAACGATAGTATGGGGCAATATGTAGCCAGCGAAGTGGTTAAACTAATGTTGCAAAATGATCTGAAAGTAAAAGGTGCAAAGGTTCTTGTATTGGGGATCACTTTTAAAGAAAACTGCCCTGATGTAAGAAATACCAAGGTTGTTGATGTAATTAAAAACCTTAATGACTATGGTGTGGAGCTAACGATTCACGATCCTTTGGCCAATCCTGAAGAGGTTAAACATGAATACGGTTTACAAACAACGAGGGAAATACCGAAGGATGATTTTGATGCTATTGTTCTTACCGTGGCACATAAAGAGTTTTTAAATATTGATTTAAACTCCTTAAAATCGAATGGTGCTGTTGTTTATGATGTTAAAGGCGTTTTGGGGGATAAATGCGATAGAAAGCTTTAATTATCTAAGTTTTCTGCAAATAATATAAATATGAAAATAAAAAATATTTGTTGCATTGGGGCTGGTTATGTTGGAGGACCAACCATGGCTGTGATCGCTCAGAAATGTCCTGAAATAGATATAACGGTTGTCGATATAAACGAAAAAAGAATTGCTGCCTGGAATGATGAGAATGTCGATAATATTCCAATTTACGAGCCAGGGCTTTCGGAAATCGTTGAAGAAGCTAGGGATAGAAATTTGTTTTTTTCAACCGATATTGATGCTGCCATTGATAAGGCAGACATGATCTTTATATCTGTGAATACTCCTACCAAGACCTATGGAATTGGAAAGGGTATGGCTGCCGATCTTAAATACATTGAATTATGTGCCAGGCAGATTGCCAGGGTTGCAAAGGACGATAAGATCGTAGTAGAAAAGTCTACTCTTCCAGTAAGAACTGCCCAGGCATTGAAAGATATTCTCGATAATACCGGGAATGGAGTGAATTATCAGATCCTCTCCAATCCTGAATTTCTTGCTGAAGGAACCGCTGTGGATGATTTAATGGATCCAGACCGTGTTTTAATAGGAGGGGACATCGATACTTCTGAAGGTGAGGAAGCCGTTCAGGCACTTGTAGATATATACGCACATTGGGTTCCAGAAGATCGGATTCTCACTACCAATGTCTGGTCTTCAGAATTATCAAAATTAACGGCAAACGCTTTTCTTGCACAACGTGTTTCCAGTATCAATGCCATGTCTGAGCTTTGTGAAAAGACAGGTGCTGATGTTAATGAAGTTTCGATAGCGGTAGGCATGGATTCCAGGATAGGTTCCAAATTCCTTAAATCATCGGTTGGTTTTGGAGGCTCCTGTTTTCAAAAGGATATTTTAAACCTTGTTTATATTGCTAAAAGCTTCGGGTTAAATGAAGTAGCTGATTACTGGGAGCAGGTGATTATTATGAACGACCACCAGAAAAAGCGGTTTGCATCCAACATCGTCAAAACCCTTTACAACACAGTTTCAGGAAAAAAGATAGCTTTTCTGGGCTGGGCATTTAAAAAAGATACAAATGATACCCGTGAGTCTGCAGCGATCTATGTCGCCGATTATCTTTTGAATGAGCAGGCAGAAATCGTCATCTACGATCCAAAAGTAAGGGCTGAACAAATTTATGCCGATCTGGATTATTTGAATACCAGAACCGAAGAAGAAAACCGGAAGCAGGTTAAGGTTGTAAACTCAGCCTACGAAGCCTGTGAAGAGGCACATGCCGTGGCATTGCTTACCGAGTGGGATGAATTTAAGGAATTGGACTGGAAAAAGATATATGAAAGCATGTTAAAGCCGGCTTTTCTTTTTGATGGTAGAAGATTACTGGAAAGAAAGACAAAGGAAAAAATAGGCTTCGAATTTTATGCTATAGGGAGTTAATATGAAAATTTTAGTGACCGGCGCAGCCGGATTTATTGGTTTTCATTTATCCAGATTATTGGTTGAATCGGGACATACAGTCGTTGGCCTGGATAATATCAATGATTATTATGATCCGCAATTAAAGTATGACCGGTTAAATGAGCTTGGGATTTCAAAAGAGGATGCTGGTAAATTCAATGAGATCTGTTCAGGTAGCAAATTTGAAAATTTTGAATTTATTAGGTTGAACCTAGAGGATCGGGAAAGCCTTCCAGAGCTATTTAAAAGATTCCATTTCGAGAAGGTTGTAAATCTTGCCGCTCAGGCAGGAGTACGATACAGCATAGAAAACCCCGATGCTTATATAGATAGTAATCTGGTAGGTTTTGCAAATTTACTGGAATGTTGCAGGCAGCATAAGGTAAAGCAACTTATATATGCGAGTAGTTCAAGTGTGTATGGTCAGAATAAAAAAGTACCTTTTTCTACTGAAGACAATGTGGATCATCCTATAAGCCTGTATGCCGCCACAAAAAAGAGCAACGAACTTATGGCCTACACCTATAGTCATTTATATGGTTTTGCAACCACAGGTCTGAGGTTTTTTACGGTTTATGGCCCCTGGGGCAGGCCAGATATGGCCATGTTCCTTTTTACCGATGCCATTATAAAAGGAAAACCTATAAAAGTTTTTAATAATGGAGACCAGGAAAGGGATTTCACTTTTATAGATGATATTGTAAAGGGAGTTGCAAAAATAGTTGATAAGCGGGAAAATAAAGGTCACTCGCTGTACAATATCGGTAATAGTCAACCGGTGAATTTGCTTGGATTTATTGAAGAAATAGAGCAGAAACTTGGTATATCCGCTAAAAAGGAGATGCTGCCAATGCAGCCCGGAGATGTTCAAAGAACCTGGGCAGACGTTGAATCACTGAAAAAAGATTTTGCTTACAAACCAGATACCACTATATCGAAAGGGGTAGAAGCCTTTGTAAATTGGTATAAGAATTATTACTTACAATCCTAATCAGATTTAAATCTACTTAATAGATGAATGAAATACTTGAATTAATAGGAAGAGATAAGGCCCTTTTTCTGGAGGATATTAGTGAGAATGAAAGGGAGCTTAAATCAAAAGTTTCTAATTCAAGCTTTTTGGTTTTAGGAGGAGCGGGATCCATAGGGCAGGCAGTAACCAGGGAGATCTTTAAAAGAGAGCCAAAGAAACTGCATGTAGTTGATATAAGTGAGAACAATCTTGTGGAGCTGGTAAGGGATATAAGAAGTTCTTTTGGTTATATTGAAGGGGAGTTCAGGACATTTGCACTGGATATAGGTTCTATAGAATATAATGCTTTTATTAAAGCCGATGGTAAGTATGATTATATTTTAAACCTTTCGGCACTTAAACATGTTCGAAGTGAGAAGGATCCTTTCACTTTGATGCGTATGATAGATGTAAACATATTTAATACTGATAAGACCATAGCTCAGGCGATAGATAAAGGAACGAAGAAATATTTTTGCGTTTCTACCGATAAGGCCGCAAATCCGGTTAATATGATGGGTGCTTCCAAAAGAATTATGGAAATGTTCCTGATGAGAAGAAGCAGGGACATTTCGATTTCTACTGCCCGTTTTGCAAATGTTGCATTTTCGGATGGTTCTTTGTTACACGGGTTTAATCAAAGGATTCAGAAAAAACAACCGATCGTCGCACCCAATGATGTAAAACGTTATTTTGTTACACCTCAGGAAAGTGGGGAACTTTGCCTGATGTCCTGCATTTTTGGAGAGAACAGGGATATATTTTTTCCTAAACTTAGTGAGGAACTACATTTGATTTCCTTCGCCGATATTGCCGTTAAATTCCTTAATCAAAGAGGCTATGAAGCTTATCTATGTAGGGATGAAGATGAAGCCAGGGAACTGATCAATACACTTCCTCAACAAAATAAATGGCCTTGCCTGTTCACCGGAAGTGATACCACAGGAGAAAAGGATTTTGAAGAGTTTTTTACCGATAATGAGACTCTGGAACTTGAAAAATTTACAAATCTGGGAGTTATAAAAAATGCATTAAATGTTGAAAATGATAAGCTTCAAAAATTTGAGAATGTGATAGGTGAGATGCGAAAGAAACACCAATGGACCAAAGAGGAGCTTGTTGAACTTTTCTTTTATATGATTCCCAACTTCGGGCACCTGGAAACAGGGAAGTATCTGGATAGTAAAATGTAATAATTATTTTGATTGTAAAACCCGAAATAGTTTTAGTTGGAGGAGGTGGTCACTGCCATTCTGTGCTGGATGTTATTGAACAGGAAAATATGTTCATTATAAAGGGAATTATTGATAATAATCTCCCTATCAACCATAATATTCTTGACTATAAGATAATTGGTGCTGATAAAGATATTCCTCACCTAGCTAAAGATCAGGTTTACTTTTTAATAACTGTTGGTCAAATTAAATCTTATTCAGTACGGCTGAAACTCGCCAAACTTTTGGAGAAGCATGAATGCAAGATAGCTTCTGTAATATCTCCCAGAGCTTATGTTTCACGTCACGCAAGGATAGGTGAAGGAACTGTGGTTATGCATAATGCTTTTGTTAATGCTAATGCACAAATAGGAAAGCATTGTATTATCAATACTAATGCTGGAATTGAGCATGACTCAATTATAGGCAATTTTTGTCATGTTTCTACAGGATCCATTGTTAATGGAGATTGCACTGTAGGAGATGGATGTTTTCTTGGTAGTCATTCTACCATTTCAAATGGAATGAAAATAATTGAAAACTCTGTAATTGGAGCGGGTAAATTCTTTAAATAAAAACAATACTCAATGGATTATAATATACCATTATTCGATCTTAATTATGACGATAAGGAAGAGAATGCGGTACTTGATGTTCTGCGCTCCAAATGGATTTCCACAGGACCTAAATCACAAGAGCTGGAGGAGATGTTTTGCGAATACTTTAAGGTAGAGCATGCGGTAAGTTTGACCAATTGCACCGTAGCCTTACATCTTGCTATGGAAGTTTTAGGGCTACAGGAAGGAGATGAAGTTATTTGCCCATCCTTGACCTTTGTTGCAACAGCAAATGCCATTAGATATGTAGGAGCTAAACCCGTTTTTGCCGATATAAAAAGTGAGGAAACGCTTACTATAGATCCTGAACATATTAAAAAGCTTATCACGGATAAGACCAAGGCAATAGTGGTAATGCACTATGCAGGATTTGCCTGTGAAATGGATGAAATACTATCTATAGCCAGAGAAAATAATCTCAAGGTTATTGAGGATGCCTGTCATGGACCATTGTCAGAATTTAAAGATAAAAAGCTTGGAACTATAGGTGATGTTGGATGTTTCAGTTTTTTTAGTAATAAGAATTTAAGTACCGGTGAGGGAGGAATGTTACTTACGAATAATAGGGAGTTGGCTGAAAAAGCAAAACTAATGCGTTCACATGGTATGACAACCATGTCTTATAATCGTGCAAAAGGTCATTCCACTTCTTATGATGTAGTGGCTTTAGGTTACAATTATCGAATGGACGATATAAGAGCGAGCCTGGGAATTGTTCAATTGGGTAAACTTCCCGAAGATCTCGAAAAAAGAAGCAAAGTGAGATTTGCTTACGAAAGAGCTTTAGAATCAGTGAACAACATTAAAGTTCCTTTCAAGAATCATCCTTATTTCAGTTCAAACTATATATTTCCAATAGTTCTTTCTGAAAATGTAGAAAAGTCAAGAGATGAGATCAGGGATTTGCTTCATAAGTCTGGAATTCAGACAAGTATTCATTATCCTCCTGTACATTTATTCGATATTTATTATGATGAGAAAGAAAGAGGTTTAAGCAAAACCGAATCGGTATATAACAGGTTAATCACCCTGCCAATGTACGGAAAATTGGCAGAGGAGAAGGTGGATTATATTTGTAAGAAACTTAAAGAGTATGCAGTCTAAACAAGTTATTCTTATTGGTGGTTTTCATGAGGTTATTGAGCAGGTCCTTGCTTTAGACCTGGAGCTGATGGCAATTATCGATAATAATAAAACAGGAGAATATTATGGTATTCCGGTACTTGGAGGTGATAAGGAAGCTCAAACCAAACTGGAACGTTTCCCTAACAGTAAGTTGATTATCACTCCGGATAGCGGTAATATCCGAAGGCTGCTTTTTGAAGAATATTCCCGCTTTGCCAATAACTTTTTCACACTGATTTCAAAATATTCAATGATTTCCAGGTTTGCTGAAATTGGAAATGGTTGTATTATCAGTCAGAATGCACATATTTCGGCTGGAGTTCAAATTAAAAAATTTTGTAAAGTAAATGTTGGGGCTAATATTATGCATGATTGTGTGATTGAAGAATTCTCTACTATTGCTCCTAACGCCGTAATACTGGGGAATGTGGGAATTGGGAAGAATTGCTATATAGGAGCAAACTGCACCATTCTGCCTAATGTGAAAATTGGGAATAATGTGACCGTTGGTGCAGGAGCCGTTGTTACCAAAAATGTTGAGAATAATAAAATAGTTAAAGGGATACCCGCCAAGTAAAAGGTATATGGATAATTGGAAAAAATTAATAATTGAACCCGAAGAGAATATAAGATCTGCAATGCAGCTTATGGATGAGGTAAGATCAAAACTGCTTCTTGTATGCATAAACAATAAGTTCAAATCTGTTTTGAGTATTGGAGATATCCAGAGAGCTATCCTTTCTAATCATTCATTAGATGCAGAAATAAGCTCTATTTTAAGGAACCAGATTATTATCGCTTCAGATCAGGATAATGAGGAGGATGTGCGTAATCTTATGCTTCAACATCGTATTGAAGCAATGCCAGTAGTTGATGAAGAGCAGAACGTGATAGATGTTATTTTCTGGGATCAGATTTTTTCGGAAAAGAAGGGCATGGTAAATACTCTTCCTGATATCCCCGTAGTGATCATGGCTGGGGGAAAGGGAACTCGTTTAAAACCTATTACAAATATTATCCCTAAACCCCTTATACCACTTGGAGACAAACCTGTATTGGAGTGGATAATAGATTCTTTTAATGAGGTAGGAGTAAGGAATTTTCATTTGACAGTAAATTACAAACAGGATATGATTCGCAGTTATTTTGCGAATCAACCCAAAAGGGATTATAGCATTAATTATTTTGAAGAAAATAAGCCACTTGGTACTGCCGGCAGCCTTCACCTTTTAAAAGGTAAATTAAAAGAAACTTTTTTTGTTACTAATTGTGATATTCTCATCAAGGATGATTATTCTGAAATGCTGAAATATCATAAGTCCAATGGGAATGAACTCACTGCTGTAAGTGCGGTAAAGCACTTTAAGATCCCTTACGGTACTCTGGAGTTTGGAGAGAATGGTGTACTGGAAAAATTAAAAGAAAAGCCTGAGTATAACTTTTTTATTAATGCAGGAATGTATATCCTGGAGCCTCACCTTCTGGAAGAAATTCCTGAAGATGAATTTTTCCACATTACTACACTCATTGAGAAGATAATGGAAAGAAATGGCAAAGTTGGGATCTTTCCTGTAAGTGAAGGAAGCTGGATGGATATTGGTCAATGGGATGAATACAATAAGACCTCTCAAAAATTGGGTTATCCTGGAATTAATCTATAGAAAGCCTTAAACCAGATCTTCATGAAAAAGAATGTTCTAGTAGCCGGAATTGGACAGGCGAATTATATCATGCAATTATATGGTGAAATTGCTCCTAAATTACCCGGCTTTTCCTTTAATGCATTCAACCTTAAAGATTTTGGGGATAAGCAAATAGAAGTACAAGCTGTGTCCGTTTTTAATAGAGTATATTTTTTTAAGCCAGATTTAAAAAATATACTCACATTAAGCAGGGCAATAGTCCCTGTTCTCCTAAACAGGTATTTCTGGAAAGATTTAACTATGTATATTGCGGAAAAAGGCAATATTTTTTCAAATGGAGGATTGAGACTGTTTTTAAGACATGTTAATGCGTATTATTATGCCAACTTTATTGATAGAAAAACAGACACTGATATCATTCATTTACACTTCCCTAAACATATATTCGCCCTTTTCCTTAAATATTTAAAAAAGGATTATGAAGAGATATGGACTTATTGGGGCTCTGATATCTATCGCATTGATTCCTGGATAGACCATGAAATTCAAAACTCCAGTTTAGATTCGGTTGATTTAATTACTATGGCAACTCCTGAAATGGAGTTCACTTTACTTTCTCGTTTTGGCTTTCAATATAAGTATAAGATAAGAAGAGCTCGTTTTTTACATGACAGTAGCTATTATGAGTTAGCAGCAAACTTAATTTCAAATAGCGGATGGGAGAAAGGTTTTAAGACAGATTTTAATATACCTCCTGAAAAAATAATTATTCTCTTTGGACATAATGGTCATTTTGAAAATAACCATATACAGTTTTTAGAAACTCTATCCAAATTGCCTGAGAATATAGCTAATGAGTTTCATGTGATCTTTCCTTTTACTTATGGTGATCATAAAAAAGGATATCTTCAAGAAGTTAAAAAAATATCAGAGGAGATTTCTACTTCATTCCAGTTTATTGAAGATTTTATGGATTGGGAAGAGTTGGCAAAACTTAAAATCATTAGCGACGTCTACATTCACTGTCCTACAACTGATGGCCTAAGTGCTTTTTTAACGGAGTTTCTTTATACCAATAACCTCGCTATCGTTGGAAGTTGGTTGCCGTATAACACCTTCCGGGATTTTGGTCTATATTATAAAACCTTCGATAATTTTGAAAGTCTAAGGGAGATCTTAATAAGCTTGAAAGATAATATTAAAATTACGGCTGACCATCGATCATCAAATCAAAAAGTAATTAGTGATAATTTTTCAATTGATAAAATTAGCGGTGAATGGGTAAGGGTTTTTAAGGAATTTGAAATTAAACCTATAGTATAATCACATGAAATTACTTGATGAGTACAACCAATAAGATTTTTTCTGGAATTTTCTGGACTTCCATGCAGGCTGTAATCCAACGAGCCTTCAGATTCCTGGTAAAATTATTCCTTGCGCGTTTATTATTTCCGGAAGATTTTGGTATTGTTGGAATGGCTGTCGTTTTTACAAGTTTCATACAGGTATTTAGTGATTTAGGATTTGGCCAGGCATTAATTCAAAGAAAAAAGGAAAATCTATCTGATAACTATTATAATACAGCGTTCTGGACTAATATTGGATGGTCTATAATAATATATTTAATAATCGCATTTATTATTGGCCCATTTTCTACCTGGTTTTATGGGGAAGAAATTTTAAACAAAATTATTCCGGTCTTGGGAGTTAGTGTTTTGATAAATCCCATTATTCTAGTTCATCGGGCTAAACTCACGAGGGATTTAAATTTTAAAAAACTGGCAATCATTAACAATTCCAGCAATATAGGGGCTGGAATCTTAGCGATTATATTGGCATATACCGGCTTTGGCGTCTGGGCATTAATTTTTAATACTATTGCCCAATTTTTAATAGCTGTACCACTATATTTTTTTGCCACTAAGTGGACACCTAAATTAATATGGAATAAAGAATCTTTTAAAGATTTATTTGGATTTGGAATTTTTACATCTTCTTCAGCACTTATTTCAAGATTTGCGAATCAGGGAGACTATCTATTAATTGGTAAGTTTATAGGAAAGATTGAGTTGGGACTCTATTCCTTTGCATTTATAATAACAGATGCAATAAGATCCCAAATCAAATCTGTTATTAATTCGGTACTATTTCCGGTTTATTCCCAGTATCAGGATGAAAAGAGTAAGCAATTTAAAATATATACAAAAAGTATTTTTTATAATTCTTTGACTATAGTTCCTTTGATGTGCGTTTTATTTTTTGCTACTAATGCATTATTAATATTCTTTGGTGATAAATGGGAGGCTAGTTTAATCATAATCAAGATAATCGCTATTTCTGCTATAATAGAAACTATTACCACATCTTTCCCTAGCTTATTGAGGGCAAACAATTTGCCTGGTCTTGAATTCAAGATAGAAGCAATTAAAGTTTTAGTTTTCTATCTTCCACTAATATATTTAGGGGTTATTTACAATGGAATTGTAGGTGCTGCATCCGGTGTTTTGATTTCCAGGATATTAGGAGCGGTTATTAATTTAATTGTAATGGAGAGATGGTTAAACCTCTCATCGATAATTGTTCTAAAAGAGTTTTTTAAAGGTTTCCTTCCTTCTTTAATCTCTTTGATAATGTGTTATGTTATATTTTTTTATTTTGATTCTGAATTTATATTCAAACCCATTCTAAAGGCTTTTTGTCTAGTTACCCTTATAACTTTTTTAACTTATATTTTAAATAAAAAAGATTTAGAGAAACTATATGTTACTTTTAAAAATAGAAAGAATGTATAAACAGAATATCTCAAAATTTACTAATCATTATAAATTCACGTGAATAATTTGAAAACGCAATCATTATTGAAAATAAATTATGATTTCTATAGTAACAGCAACATATAATTCAGCTCACACAATTACTAAGGCAATAGACTCAATTGTAAAACAATCTTATAAAAAGTGGGAACTAATAATCGTTGATGATGGCAGTTCTGACGACACTGAAAAGATCATAAAGGGATACGACGATACCAGAATTAAATATTTTTATCAAAAGAATAAAGGAGTTGCTGCAGCGAGAAATGTAGGTGTAAAAGAGAGTCTGGGAGACTATATTATTTTCTTAGATGCCGATGATGAATTGTTTAATACTGCGATCGAAAATTTTTCGAATGTTTTGGAGACAAAAACGCCGGGAATTTGTTCAGGTGCCTACATTGATATTTTTAACAAATTAAATTATCCGAGAGATAAAGGTTCGTACTTCAATAATTATTTAATTAATAATTTATCTGGATCTTATATAGTTAGTAAGCAAATTTTTTTAGAAGTGGGGGGGTATGATATTAACCTTTCGCAATCAGAGAACTGGGAACTTTTTATAAGGCTTGTAGATATTTGTGATAAAAAAGGAATGGAGATTTTAGCTGAAAATTTTGTAACCTTTAAATATAATAGTGACCATAGTATAGAAAAAAATCTTAAAAGAAATATTGATACATTTAATTCTTATAAATATCTGTATAATAAATATAAGGACAATTCAGATTTAGGCCCTAACCTTCTATTTCTCTTTTCTGAAGTATCAGCATATAATGCTTTTAAAATAGGGAAGAAAAAGGAGGCTATTGAGTGGCAGATTAAAGCGATTAAAGAAAAGCCATTTAAATTAAAATCCTATATAAAAATACTTAGGTTTATTGTTGATAAAAACAATCTAAATGATGGATAACGAAAATAGTAATCTAATTTCTGTTATAACTCCTACATACAATCGAGGACACCTAATTGAACGAGCGATTCGAAGTGTTCTTAACCAGTCTTATGAGAATTTTGAATATCTGATAGTGGATGATGCCTCCACCGATAATACCCAGGAGGTAGTCAATAGGTTTGATGATCAAAGAATCCGTTATATTAGCTATGAAGAAAATGGAGGAAATGCTGTTGCCCGTAATGTTGGTGTGCAAAATGCTAGAGGAGACTATATAGCTTTTCTGGATAGCGATGATGAATTTCTTGAAGACTTTTTAGATAAAGCATTGAACCGGTTAGAAAATGTACCGGAAGCTTCTTTTTTGTGGTCGGGTACCAGAACTGTCAATTTAGACGGGAGTTATTACGATCGTATTTGGGTTCCTCAAACTAAAAAACATCCAAACCAGTTTTTGTATGAGCTGCATGTAGGTATAGGAAGAGGTTTTTTGATTAAGAAGGAGTGTTTTATCGGTTTAAAGTTTGATAAGCGTTTGCGAACGGCAGTCGACACAGATTTCCTGATTCGATTACGGCAAAATTTCACCTTTACTATACTTCAGGAAATTATGCTTAATATCCATACTCAACCCGGAAGTGTTAGAGCGAATTTTAGTGAAAAAAAGAAATCATATGCCACAATTATAGATAAGCATAAAAATATAATCGATAATGATCCTAAACTGAGCAGGAAGTGGTATTATAAATTATTCTGGCTTTCTTTGTATGACAACGATTTTAGTCTTGCCAGGGAAACATACAGCAAAATCAGGGATGGGAAAGCAAAAGCTGGATTCCTGTATTTAATTTTCAGGATTTTCCCTACAAACCAAGCAATCAAACTACACAAACAATTATCCCGTTAAAGACAGAAGTTTGGAAGATAAGAAAATAGTACTTTTTATAATTGACACCTTAGAGGTTGGAGGGGCTGAAAGAAGTATTCTGGAAATTGCAAGCAGATTTTCGGAATATAATCCCATTTTGGTTAGTTTATTTGAGGGGGACGCATTAAAACAGGAGTATATTAAAAGAGGAATTGAAGTTATAGGTCTCGATTTCAAATCCGGCACCAAACAACATATAATTTTAAATCGCCTGCAGGCCATTCTGGATGATAAAAATCCGCAGATTATCCATGCTACTTTGATAAGATCGTGCCTTATTTCAAGGAAATTAAAGCGTAAGCCTTCTGTTAAATTGATCAATAGTCTGGTGAACAATACCTATGGATTTCAGCGCTATAGGACCTTAAGCCCCGTAAGAGCTACAAAACTGTTTTATACTCAACTTAGAGACTTTATGTCTGTTTCCAAGGTGGACTATTTTTTTTCGAATTCTGAAACTATAAAAAATACTTCTGTCAGGGCATTAAAGATCGATACATCAAAAATTAAAGTAATTTATCGTGGTAGAGATCCTGAAGTATTTATAGACGTTGATGCAGATGTTTTGCGAAAAGATCTAAAGAAGTTGAATGAAACTCTCTATACCTGTGTTGGTAGGTTGATTGGGAGAAAAGGCCAGCTTGATCTGGTTGCAGCCTTCTCAGAACACTTGGAGAAACATCCAAATAGTAAATTGCTTTTAGTAGGAGAGGGACCGTTAAGGAATGATCTGGAAGCGAAAATAACAGCTTTGGACCTCGAAGAAAAAATCTTATTACTAGGTCAAAGAGATGATATACCGGAAATATTGACGTTGACCGATTATTTCATTTTCCCCTCCTATTACGAAGGCTTACCAGGGGCTCTTGTCGAAGCGATGTTTTCAAAAACTCCAATAGTAGCTTCGGGAATTCCGGAAAACCTAGAATGTATTAATGGTGATACTAGTTTAACTTTTAAAGCAGGTGATATCAAAGATCTTGTGTCAAAATTGAATGAGGCTACAGACATTTTATGGGAAAAAAAATTGCAATTAGCATATAAAAAGGCAATAGAAGATTTTTCCATTAAGAAAATAGTAAATAAGTATGAATTGACCTATGATGAATTAATCCATTCATGAAAATTCTTCAATTAGTTACTAAGCGTCAGTATAGAGGGGCAGAGGTTTTTGCCGCTAATTTAAGTATGGAGCTTATTGCTCTTGGACATACTATAATATTTGCTGGACTTTATAAAAATGAATCTAATATTCTTGAAGTTCAGGATGCGCGAAATGTTGATCTTTCCAATAAAAAGCACAATAACTTTTCCTTTAGCTTGCTGCGAAGTCTTATTGATTTGATTAAAAATGAAGATCCAGATGTGATACAGTGTAATGGTAGTGATACCTTAAAATATATGATTGCTGCAAGATTTATGGTTAAGAAAAAACCCATTCTATACCGTAATATTAGTACTATTAGCGAGTGGCTGGATTCGGATATAAAACTTACACTTTACAAAAAAATTTTTTCCAAGGTAGACCATGTAACATCTGTTGGTTCAGAATCCATACAGGATCTAATAACTACTTTGGAATATCCTGAAGAACAAACTTCAGTAATTAGAAGAGGTATACCGAATAAAAAAATTGAAGGAAGCAAGTTTTACGATAAAATTCGGAAGGAGCTAGGGCTTGATAAGGATGCTAAGATTGTAATGCATGTTGGCAATTTTAGTCCTGAAAAGAATCATATTCTGTTACTGGAAATATTTGAAGATTTAAAAAAGGATCATCCTGAAATTAAACTAGTTTGCGTAGGTGATGGAGTTACTTTTAAAAATATTCAGGAGGAGATTCATAATAGAAATCTAAAGGATGCGGTTTACCTTTTAGGTTTTAGAAAGGATATACCCGAACTGCTTTCTGCATCAGATTGTATCGTTCTTTCATCCCTTGTGGAAGGTGTCCCCGGTGTGATCTTAGAAGCTGCAGTGCAGGGGAAGCCTTCGGTCGCGTCTAATGTTGGTGGAGTAAAAGAAGTTCTTATAGATGGTGAAACCGGTTTTATAATCGATAATTTTGACAAACGGGATTTCAGTGAAAAATTAGCTAGAATTTGCATGGATCCTCAGCTTAGGCAGCAGTTAGGTGAAAATGCCAGGCACCTAGTTATAGACCAATTTAATCCGGTTAAAAACGCCAAGAAATTTGAAAATTTATATGCTAGACTAGCGGGTATACAGGTTAAGATCGATAAGAAAAAAGATTCGCTTAGAATTCTACAAATTATTCAGAAAAAGCAATACCGAGGTGCCGAAATTTTTTGCTGTCAGTTAGGAAATGAGTTGGAGAGAAAAGGTCATGTGGTTAAAATTTACAGTATTTACGATGGAAATGCCAAGTTACCATTCATAAAGCCTATTGAATCCTTAGAAAGAAAACAGGTTCTCCGTTATACAGATTTTTATGGATGGAAGGCGATTGCAGAGATCATCAATGATTTTAAGCCTGATATTGTCCAGGCTAATGCCTCAGACACCCTTAAATATACGGTGTTATCTAAAGAACTTTTCGGTTGGAGCACCCCAATTATTTTTAGAAATGCGAGTGTTACCAGTTATTATGTCACGGGTAAATTATCTAAAAAACTTAATCATTTTCTTTTCCAGAAGGTAAACTATATTGTTTCAGTTTCGGAATCATCTAAACGGGATTTAAATAAACTTTTTCCATTTACGAATCAAAAAACCGAGGTAATTAGTAATGGGGTAGATATAAACCTAGATGTTGACTCGGAGAATCCTTATAAATCGTGCGGACCAAATATTGTTCATGTTGGTTCTTTGACCATTGAAAAGAATCATTTAGAGCTTCTATATATCTTTAAAATGTTCCTGAATAAAAATCCTGGTGCTAAGCTTCATATTATTGGGGAGGGTGATTTAAAAGAGGAAATTGAAACAGAGGTAAATAGATTAAAACTGGACAAAGATGTTGTATTATACGGGGAAATGCGCCACCCTGAAGCATATATTAAATATGCAACTATGCTGGTTCTTCCTAGCTTAATTGAAGGCTTGCCTGGTGTAATCTTAGAAGCCATGAAGCTAAGAACCATTGTCGTAGCTTATGACGTGGGAGGAATTTCAGAAGTTTTAAATAATAATACTGGTTTTTTGGTTAAGCCTAATAACCTGGAGTCATTTGTGAAATCTATGGAGGTAGCTTTAAAAGAAAATCAGTCATCTAAAATTTCTGAAGCCAAAAAATTAGTCTCCACTAAATTCAATAATTCTGTTTTAGCAGAAAATTTCTTGCAGGTTTATAAGAAAACCATCTTAAAAAGAAACGAGAAATGAGGAAGATTCGGGTTTTACATATTATAAAATCCCTGGGGAGAGGAGGAGCTGAAATGTTGCTACCAGAAACCTTAGCGATTCATGATCAGAATAAATTTGAATTTCATTTTATATATTTTCTTCCCTGGAAAGATCAGATGGTCTCAGAGATTGAAAAGAAAGGAGGAAAGGTACAATGCTTGCAGGCGAAGAATAATTTTCAATTAATTGCTAAATTTCCGCAAATTATAAAATATTGTAATTCGAATGAGATAGATGTGATTCATTGTCATTTGCCATGGGCTGGTTTTGTTGGGCGTATCGTTCATCAACAAACTAAAATACCAATGATTTACACTGAACATAACATGCAGGAGCGTTATCATCCAGTTACTAAAATACTGAATAAAAGATCATTCAATTTTCAAAGTCTTGCTGTTGGCGTTTCACAGGATGTTTCAGATTCAATTGAGAAGAATATAAAACCTCAGATTCCGGTAAAGACCATTCTAAATGGAGTGAATACTGATAAATTTGTACGTAATTATAACGATTCTGCTATAAGAAAGGAATACGGGATTTCTGATGATGCCCTAGTTGTTGGTCTTGTATCTGTTTTCAGGTTTCAAAAAAGGATAAAAATATGGATTAAGATTTTGATGGCATTTATGGCTAATTCTGAAAGGGAGGTATATGGGTTAATCGTAGGGGCAGGGCCGCTTGAAGATGAAATAAGACAGGAGGTTGTAAATTGTAATCTGAAGGATAAGATTATAATGCCAGGTCTCCAGGAGCAAACAAAACCATATTTTAATGCCATGGATATATTTATGATGAGTTCTTCCTTTGAGGGACTACCAATAGCTCTCTTAGAAGCCATGAGTATGGAATGCGCAATAGTGACTACCAATGCAGGAGGAATAAAGGAGGTGATCAGGGATGATAAAGATGGTTTTATGGTTGATGTTGAGAACTGGATGGAGTTATCTGAAAAATTAGTACTCCTTTCTGAAGATTCAGAAAAATTAAACGATTTGCAAAAAGCTGCCAGGGAACGTGTTGTTTCAGAATTCAGTTTGAAATCTATGGTCAAAAACCTCGAGGAAAATTATTCAGAACTAACGTTATGATAATAAGGGAAGCAACCGATAAAGATTTAGAGTCTATTATAAATGTTCTGCGAGCTAGTCTTGGAGAAACTTCTTCAAAAAAGACTATGGATGTTTGGCAATACAAACATGTGGACAATCCATTTGGAAAGAGCTTAGTGTTGGTTGCTGAGGAGAACGGGGAAATTATTGGAGTTCGAGCATTTATGCGTTGGAAATGGCAATATGGTTCTAATAGCTATGATGCTTTTCGAGCTGTAGATACAGCAACACACCCTAAACATCAGGGTAAGGGAATATTTAAAAAACTTACCTATAAAGCTCTGGAGGAAGGAAAAGCAAACGGAGATCACTTCGTTTTCAACACACCAAATGATCAGAGTAAACCAGGATACTTAAAAATGGGCTGGAAAGAAGTTGGAAAAGTTCGAATTAATATTGTGCCCCAATCTCCCTTTCGGTTGTTAAGAAAAATTGCTCAAAAACCTGACTACGAATTATCGGAATTTGACGCTAATCTCGAGCCATTGTTAGAAAATTATAACAACAGGTTGATAAGTAGCAATAAATTATTCACTCCTAAATCCTTAGGATATCTACAGTGGCGATACCTGAAAAACAAAATTCAGCCTTATCTTGTCTACCATGATAAGGACATCTTTGTAGCTTCCTATCTAAAAGATAGAAGACGTTTTTTGGAATTAAGAGTTTCGGAATGTATCTACAGTTCAACTATCGGTAAAAAGAGGGCTAAGAAAGTAATAGGGGAATGGTCTACTTTATATAAGCCTAATTTCATTTCTTATAGTTTCGATGGTAGACTATTTAATTTAGAATTGAATGGCAAATTTGGTCCGGTTCTTACTTTTAAGAACATTAATTGTTCCGAAGAAAAGCATATTCGGTTCTTAAATGAGGAGGAATGGAAGTATACTATAGGTGATCTAGAACTGTTTTAATTTATGATAGGCGGTGTATTTTTAATATTCATTTTATTTCTTGTTAGCCAGGGAATTTTCAAATCTTTTAGTAAGAAGCATAGGTTTTTTGATAGAAGGAAGATGAATTATTTGTTTTTTTATCATTTTTTCTTTGCCGGAGTCTATTATACTTATGCACTTTTTAATAATTCAGATTCCAAACTCTATTTTTGGCGACCAAAGCTTTCTGATTCTAGTTGGTGGAGTTATTTTGGGACAAGTACTACCTTTATAGATTTTTTATCTTATCCATTCATTCACTATTTCAATTTTAATTATGAGATGATGATGGTCTTATATTCGTGGATGGGTTATTTGGGATTTTTATTTGCGTATCTTTTTTTTCGAGAAAATATCCCTTTGAAAATCAAAATTTTTAAGAATATAGACTTCCTAACCCTGATTCTTTTCCTACCAAATATGCATTTTTGGACCGCTTCCCTAGGAAAGGGGGCACCTATATTTATGGGGCTAATGATTTTTGCATATGCAATAAAAAGACCAGCAAATCGTAAATTAATCTTGATTTTTAGTTCAGTTATGATTTATTTTATTCGTCCACATGTTTTTTTATTTATTGCCGCTGGAACGGTTTTAGGGTATATGACTGGTCAAGAAAAAATTGCTTTTTGGAAAAAACTTCTTATTTATTTTGGAATGATAGGGAGTTTAATTTTTGTGCAAGATACTATTTTGGGCATGGCTGGATTAGATGAATCAGAAAATTTAGTTGAGGGTTTTGAACAATTTTCAGAAGACAGAGGTTCGGAATTAGCTAAATCTGGCTCAGGTGTAAACATGACAAATTATCCGCTGCCGTTAAAATTGTTTACCTTTTGGTTTAGACCTTTATTTCTGGATGCTCCTGGCGCGTTAGGTTTAATTGTATCAGTAGAAAACTTGATTTATCTTTTATTATTCCTAAAAATCCTGAGAAAAGATTTCATTAACTTCCTTAAAAAATCACCCACTACTGTGAAAATGAGCCTTACGGTTTTCTTTTTAGCTTCCCTTGCCATGTCTTTTGTTATGTCAAATTTGGGAATCATAATGCGTCAGAAATCAATGGTCATGTATTTTCTGTTTTTCGTCATTTATTATTTTCTCGCACAGAAAAAATATGATAAGTTATTGAAAATTAAGAAGTATAAATTAAAATTAACTGCCCGGAAACAGTCTGAATTAAACTCTGCGTAGGATATTATTTGGTAGCAAATGAATAAATTAATTAAAAAAAACGGAAGCCTTGTAATATCACTTGATTTTGAATTGTTATGGGGAGTCTTCGATAAGGTTGAATGGACAGATAAAGTTGAATATTTTCGAAATACCCGAAAAGTAATTCCTGAAATTCTCTCATTATTTGAGGAATACCACATATCATGTACCTGGGCTTGCGTAGGAATGTTATTCAATTCAGGCTGGGATGAGTGGAATGCTAATTTGCCAGACAGACTTCCCGAATATGAAAATGAAGCCCTGTCCTCCTATAGATACGGGAAGGCAGTGCAAAGTCCCAAAAACGAAGAACTATGTTTTGCTCCAGATCTTATTTCCCTTATTAAGAATTCCAGGAATCAAAGTATTGGTACCCATACCTATTCTCATTATTATCTAAAAGAGAAAGGGCAGAGGTTGGAGGATTTTGAGGCAGATTTGCAAACAGCTACAAGGCTTGCAGCAGACTTAGATATCGAAATGAGTTCCATTGTTTTCCCTCGTAATCAGGTAAATGAAGAATACCTTTCTTGTTGTAATCGTAATGGGATTAAAATCGCACGTTCAAATCCCGACACCTGGTACTGGCGAGCAACCGAAAAAGATTCCTTGATGCAAAAAATCTTTCGATCTGGTGATGCCTATCTTGGGACAAAGGATAAATCCTATCAGCAAGCGAAAATTAAGGAAAATTCAAATGTTGTCTTGCAGCCAGCAAGTAGGTTTTTTAGACCAGTTTCTGGCAATACTTTACTGGATAGAATGAGGCTGAAGAGAATAGTTGATGAAATTTATCAGGCTGCAAAGAATGGCGAAGTTTACCACCTCTGGTGGCATCCACATAATTTTGGAAATAGTCCGTCCAAAAGCCTGAACGAATTACGCCATATTCTTCAACATTTTACGACCTGTAAACACAAATACGGGTTTCAATCACAGTCTATGGAATCACTGAATGATTTAATGGTAAATGCATAGGCCAGATTTCTCCATAATAATTCCTGTATTTAATGGTGAAAATACTATTGAGAGAGCTATAGAAAGTGTTATTAACCAGACTTATAGTAATTGGGAGTTGATCATTGTGGATGATGGTTCAACTGATGATTTACGCAAGAATATTACCCCGTATTTGCATGAATCGAGGATTACCTATTCTTATCAAAAAAATAAGGGTGTAGCGGCAGCAAGAAATCTTGGAATAAAAAAATCTCGGGCTAAATATTTAATTTTTCTTGACTCTGACGATGAGTTGTTGCCTGGTCTACTTTCAGACCTTCAAACCTCCAGTTTTTCTCAATTTGATTTAATTTTTTGGAAGGCATTAAAAATAACTGAAAAAAAATCTATTGTCTGGAAACCTGTGAAACTTGAAAAAATTTACAACAACCTAAAAGCAACCTTCCTTTCGGGAAGCGTATGTTATAAAAAGGAACTCTTACTTAGAACTGGCGGATTTGATCAGAATTTACAATTTGGTGAGAACTATGAGTTAGGAATGAGGCTGGCTCAATTTCCAAATTTAAAAACAAAAAATCTTTCCCAGGTTTATTTAAAATATCATTTGAACGAAAATTTTCGGCCCAGTACCGAACCTAGTCTAAAGTTGAATTCGTTAGACCACCTTTTAATAAAGCATGAATGTCTATATAAGAAAGACTCATATTCTTATTCTAGGCTATTATATCAAATCGGCTATTTAAATGAGAAGTTAGGAAGATATGGAGAAGCTATTGAATATTACAAAAAAGCTGGTAAAATCAGAAATTTATATTGGAAACCACAAATAAAAAGGATTTTATTTATTTTTAAAAAGCTTCCAACCTAATTTGAGGCAGCTAATTATTTTCAGGTTTCTAATTGATTCCAGTAAGGCACTTTTTCTTATATTTCTTAAATAAAGTCGAAAATTTTTAGCAGCATGCAGATCTCCTTTATTCCGATGATATTTTTCTAGGATTATAAATGTATTCTGTTTTATTATATATTTTTTTAAACGATCTAAAGACCATACTCCATCCTTGTGCCTCCTATATATTGTAGGTTCGATAGTTGCTAGAAACCCTGCTTTTCCCATATAACCTAAAATACAAAGTATGAAAGTGTCTACGTTTAATACCTTCAAAATATCTGAATGAACCTCTTGTATTTTTTGAAAACAAAAAGTGGATAGCAGTGGATGAAATTTAATGGAACGTAAGTCTTCGGAAGTTATATCATTCTCTGGCTGCTCAAGAGGGGAGGAAATCATTCGGCCTTTAACATCCTGTTCTTTAAATCGATGGAAACAACAAGAAAATTCAACATTTTGCTCTAAAAAATCCACCTGTTTCTGAAGCTTTGAGGAATCAGTCCAATAATCATCTCCTTCGCAAAATGCTATAAATTTACCTCTTGCTGAAAAAAGATTGTAGATAGCATTGAAATTTCCTGTGATTATTCCGTTTACGCTTATTTTATTTTCCTTTTGATGTAAAAGCAACCTTATTCTACCAGGAAATTCCCTGGCGTATTTCAAGCATATAGAACGTGTATTATCTGAAGATTGATCTTCTCCCAGAATAATTTCAAAATCGAAATTTGTGTTTTGAGTTAAAATTGAATCAAGACATTGCTCAAGAAATTGCTCGTGGTTATAGGTTTGAACCAGAACACTTACCTTAACAGTGTCAGGGACGGAATTCTGATAATGTTCCACCTCTTTCTTCAGGTACTTTAGCTTAAAATTCTCAAAGTTCATTATCCTAAAAAACGGTTTCCGAGGACTTGCGAATCAATATCTCTTTTTACTGTACCTTTATTGGAAAAAACAGAATTTTTTGGAGTATCTTTCTCTATTGCGCAATTCATTCCTATAATAGAATTTTCTCCAATTTTAGTATTTTGTTTGATCGAAGCGTTCAATCCGATATATGAATACTCTCCAATAGTAACATTCCCACCAGTTTTTGCTCCGCTCATTAGGCTGTGATTACAAATCTTAGTATGATGTCCAATATTAGAGGTAAATAAAACACAATTGTCTCCTATCTGAACAAAAGGTTGAAGAACGCATCCCTCGTCGATGAAGGTATTCCTTCCTACTATCAAATTATTCCATTTTCGGCATTGTGAAGAAATATAGCTTGGCAAGGTATAACCAAGTTCAACTGCCATTTTAAAAATTCTGTTTCTAATTTGGTTGTTACCAACCGCAATAAAAAGTGAATTTTCTTCAGGCGGGAAGTTTTGATGTATTTTCGAAAATTGAACGAGGGGCTTTTTTAATTGTAAATGAGGGTCGTATAAATGATCTTCTATAGTATAAGCCACAACCTCATAACCACTGTCCTCTTGAAATGCATAGGAAACGTATTCAGCATATTTTCCAATGCCATAAACTATAATGTTTTTTCGCATTACCAATTGATTGAACTTATCTTCAAATATATCCTTTTTAGGATGAACTCATGTTAGAGTTTACATTATAATACTTAAGCAATTCTTGAATTTTGGAATTATATCGAGGGAATAGCTATCTATATCGAAAACATGGTAATAAATTTCTTACTAAACTTCTGGTGATTTAAATTCAAGGAAATTTTTAATCAAACCACTAATTATGAGAAAGTTATTGTTGGTGAGCCTGCTGGTTTTTGCCGTGGCTTGCAATGTTGAAGATGATGGTATTACTTCTAACGAGGTTAGGGAAGTTAATGCCACGACTACTATTGACGGTTGTTCGGTCTATGAATTAAATTTCGGGCAGGAAGGAACTATCAGCTTCAGAAATTTTTATGATTATTTAGAAGTAACAGTTACCAAAACGGGGAATTTGGATTTAAATAAAATAAGTATTCATTTTACCAAAAATGTCAATGCATTTCCCCGTAATGGAAAAGGAGATTTGAATACTTCTAAATTCACGTATTCCGAGAATGTAAGTAAAGGAATGAGTGAAGTCACTGCTAGTTTTAATTTTGATGAACTCGGTGTCATGGCTGGTGAAAACCTATATGTCACGGCTGCCGCGGAATTTGGTTCAGGTAGAAATAAGCAAGAATTATTTGTTGAGGATGAAGAATTATTGGGTGGAAATTTTTATTTCTTATACCATGTTGAAAAATTTCCATTTTATGCAGGAACAGATCAGGTTAGGGAAATATATCTTTCTGAAGCACAGGTTGTACCAAGCTGGGATGAGGTTCGCAAGTTGTATGCCAACATGTTAGACCCGGGAATACCTAAAAAAGCTGGCACTTATAATCCGAGTATCTGGGATATAATTAATGACTTTAATGACCCTAATCGGGAAACGCAACTAGGAGATTATACCACAACTTACACCTTAGGAATGGGAGAATGTTCAGATTCAGTAGAGCTCACCTTGCGGGTAGTGGCTGATCCATTATAATCCAGATTTATTTGAAATCAGTGAACTTCAAATGAGCTACTACAAATTAAATCTTAAAGACTTCAAATAAACTCTTAAAGTAGGAAAGCGCAGGTGTTTAACAAGTAATTTATCCTCATATCGAAATTATTAAAATAGCATGATTGGATGGCGTAAATTTATTTATCCATTCTAAATTATAAAGCTATGAAATCAAAATTACTACCTGTTTTTTTTATTATGTTCAGTCTATTGAGTTGTTCGGTAGACCCTATAGAAGAGGAGATCGGTGAAGATCAAATTATTTCCCTGAATTCTGAAACAGGGGATCCTGGCTGCGCGGGTGCAGATCAAATTAAGAATATTACTTTTTCTGAAGCCTCAGCAATCGAAAGCTGGGATGAGGTTAGAAAGTTGTATTTAAGTTTGCTACCAGCTGGAACTCCCCGAAATGGAACCTTTGATCCTTCTATATGGGATCTTATCCATGATTTTGAAGTAAGAGGAATAGGCGAATACTCAACTATCTATTCCTTAACCGGCGATTGTACAGATTCAGTGATACTTACCATCAATGTAATTGCTGATCCTGTAAATACCGACCCCTGTGAGGCCTTTAGTGCGGGTCCAGATAATTTCTTGGAGATTACCTTGTCTGAGGCGGAAGCAATTCCTAGTTGGGATGAGGTTCGAAAGCTATACCTGAGTTTATTAGCTCCAGGGGTTCCCAGAAATGGAGAGTTCGAACCATCCATCTGGGATCTGATCGACTCTTTTGGTGATCCTAATAGGGAATCCAAATTAGGAGATTATACAACTACCTATACGATTACGCAAGGAGATTGCCAGGATTCGGTTGAACTCACAATTAAAGTTATTCCTAATTTTACAGATCCAATTGAGTGCGATATTGATGCTGGATCTGATAAAATTCGCGAAATGAAAGAAAGTGATGCAGCTGCAATCCCAAGTTGGGATGAAGTTAGGAAGTTATACCTAAGTCTTTTAGATCCCGGAGTTCCAAGAAATGGTGAATTTGATCCTTCAATTTGGGATTTAATAGATGCATTTAACGATCCCAATAGGGCAAGCAGATTAGGAGATTACACTACTACTTACACCATAACAGACGGTGATTGCACCGATTCAGTTGAGTTAACGATTAGGGTTGTTGCAGACTAATTTGTTTAAATTTAGATTTAAAAAAACGGGCATTTAAAATGCCCGTTTTTTATTTATGGTATGCTAGCTAAGACCTTTTATGAAATTTTATAGAGACATTATCTTAAAAAACCTAGATTTGCGCTCAAAACCCTGATTCGTGACAAAATTAGTTCGTGTAACCACTATTCCTCTTTCTTTAGAAAAATTGCTTGAAGGTCAGTTGACTTTTATGAATAAACATTACGAAGTTATTGCGATTTCTGCAGAAGAAGAACGGTTAAAACGCTATGGGCAAAATAACAGAGTTAGGAGCTTTCCAGTAGAGATGACACGCGAAATAACACCTTTTCAAGATCTCAAGGCACTTTTTAAATTATATAGATTTCTAAAAAAGGAAAATCCTCTGATAATCCATACCCATACACCAAAGGCTGGTATTATTGGAATGTTAGCTGGGAAATTGGCTGGGACCCCCATAAGATTACACACTGTTGCAGGGCTGCCTCTCCTGGAAGTTCAGGGCAAAAAGCGCAAAATCCTTGATAAAGTTGAAAAGCTTACCTATTCCCTTGCAACGCGTGTATACCCAAATTCATTTGAATTAAAAAAAATTATTCTTCAGCTTGGTTACTCTAATGAGAGTAAACTTAAAGTATTGGGCCATGGAAGTTCGAATGGTATTGATACAAAATACTTCGATCCGGCCTTATTCAGCACTTCTGATAAAAGAAAGATCAGGAAAGATTTAGAAATTCCTGACTCTGATTTCATCTATATATTCGTAGGTAGATTAGTTAGGGAAAAGGGAATAAATGAGTTAGTGCGGGCTTTTGAAAAAGTTAATCAGGAATATCCTGATACCACTTTATTACTGGTGGGACCGTTCGAAGATGATCTTGATCCTCTTGATGCAGAGATAATGCAAATCATAAAAACACATCCAAAAATTTTCACCACAGGATATCAGGAAGATGTAAGGCCATATTTTGCCGTTTCAGATGTTCTCTCATTTCCCAGTTACCGGGAAGGTTTTCCGAATGTTGTGATGCAGGCCAACGCTATGGGTTTACCAGCGATAGTTTCCAACATCAATGGTTGTAACGAAATCGTTGAAAACGGTGAAAATGGGATGATTATACCAGTTAAGAGCGAAAGTGCCTTATATGAAGCCATGCTTGATATTAAAAGAGATGGGGAGTTATTTTCGCGAATCTCTCGTAAAGCCCGTAAATTGATCCAGGAGAAATATGAAAGAGCACAATTCTGGGATATTTTGTTAAAAGAATATAAAGAATTAGAGCTGCTCTATAAACATGATTAAATTCGCGGAAATTAATAGATTTCAATTTTATTGATGTATACCAAGCTTGTTAAACCATTTTTTGATTTTTTTGTCGCGTTAATAGGCCTGGTACTCATTAGTCCGTTACTAATCATTATCACATTTCTCCTTCTGGTGAAAAATAATGGTAAGCCATTCTTTTTGCAGAATAGGCCGGGCATTTATGGTAAGAATTTCAAAATAGTTAAATTCAAAACCATGACCGATGAAAGGGCTGCCAACGGAGAATTATTACCAGATGAAGATCGCTTAACTACGGTTGGGAAATTTGTGCGTAAAACTTCGATCGATGAGGTTCCCCAATTGATCAATGTTTTAAAAGGTGATATGAGTATAATTGGCCCCAGGCCGTTATTACCTCAATATTTAGAACTTTATAATGAGAGGCAGAAAAAAAGACATTTAGTAAAACCAGGAATAACAGGATGGGCACAGGTAAATGGGCGCAATGCTATTAGCTGGAGTCAGAAATTTGAATATGATGTTTGGTATGTTGAGCACATTTCATTTTTACTTGATCTAAAAATCTTATTTAAAACGGTGAAAAAGGTTTTGTTTGCTGAAGGAATTAATACGAAGAATATGGCAACTACCGAACCATTTAACGGGCATAACTAATGATTATTTACGGAGCAAGCGGACATTCAAAAGTTATTATTGATATAATTAGATCAGGAAGGCATGGAACTATAGATTATATCATAGATGATAATCTTGAAATCAGATCTCTGCTAGGTTTACCTGTTTTGCATAAATTACCAGAAGATGAGAATCAGGAAATAGTCTATGCCATTGGTAATAATCATATAAGAAAGGAACTTTCAGAAAAATATCCTGTTAAACCTGTTAAAGCCTTAATTCATAATTCTGCTATTATTTCAGAATATTCAGAAATTATGGATGGTAGTGTGGTAATGGCAAAGGCTGTGGTGAACGCTTCAGCAGAAGTTGGGGAACACTGCATCTTGAATACTTCATGTATTATTGAACACGATGTGATGATAGGGAACTTTGCTCATATTTCTCCTGGCACAGTAATAACAGGTGGAGTTCGAATTGGCGAAGGAACCCAAATTGGAGCCGGTGCTTCGGTTATTCCAGGCATAAATATTGGAAAATGGGCTACTATAGGTGCCGGAGCTGTGGTTATAAATGATATTCCAGATAATGCTGTGGTAGTAGGTAATCCTGGTAAAATTATAAAATACAATACCCATCAAAATGGATAAAGAAAAGATTTGGTTGTCTTCCCCGCATATGGGAGGAAACGAACAAACCTATATTAATAAAGCTTTCGCTGAGAACTGGATTGCACCGCTGGGTCCTAATGTTACTCAATTTGAGAAAAGTATAAAATCCTATCTGGATAATGACCCGCAAAGTAAAATTGAAGTTGCTGCATTAAGTTCCGGGACTGCAGCACTGCATTTAGCCTTAATTTTGTTGGGGGTGAAAAGTGGAGACGAAGTCATATGTCAGAGTATGACTTTCGCGGCATCTGCAAATCCGATCATTTATCAGGGAGCTGTGCCTATTTTTATCGACAGTGAGCCAGAGACGTTAAATATTTGCCCTGAACAACTTGAACGAGCTATTAAAGGTAGGATTTCAAAAGGGAAGAAGCCAAAAGCTATAATTGCTGTTCACCTGTATGGAATGCCGTATAATGTTGAAGCTGTACATAATGTGGCACGGCAATATGATATTCCCGTAATTGAGGATAGTGCAGAAGCGCTTGGAAGTACGTATAAGAACAGAAAATGTGGTACATTTGGTGATTTTTCGATTCTATCTTTTAATGGAAATAAGATCATCACTACTTCCGGAGGTGGTGCTTTGGTAACCAAAAGTGCAGAAGTAAAGAAAAAGGCTATTTTCCTTGGTTCCCAGGCAAGGGACGATGCTCCGCATTATCAACATAGTGAAGTTGGCTATAACTACAGGCTTAGCAATATTTGTGCAGGAATTGGCCTGGGGCAAATGGAGGTTTTAGATAAAAGGGTACAGGCAAGACGGGATATGTTCCATTTTTATGTAAATTTGTTCGATAAAATTGATGGAGTGACGGTCTTTCATGCACCTGATGACCAATATTTTAGTAACCATTGGTTAAGTGTAATTGAGTTGAATGAAAAGAAATTAGGTGTAAATAAAGAAGAACTGAGAGAATATTTATTAAAAGAGAATATTGAAAGTCGACCTTTGTGGAAACCGATGCATATGCAACCCGTATTTAAGGATTATCCGTTTTATGGCACGCAGGTTGCGGAAAAGAAGTTCAACTCAGGTTTATGTTTGCCCAGTGGATCTAATCTTACAGATTCAGATAGATCCAGGATAGAACAGGCAATTATGAATTGTTTGAAAAAATAAAAACACATTATGGGGAAATTTCACATCGCCCTGAAAAAAATTCTTACTGGCCCCGATAATTCCCTCGATATCCGAAATATCAAATACCTCCCTCGGTGGGTTGTGCTATTGATCGATATTGGTTTGGTAGCTGTATCTACTGTTTTAACCATATTGATCTTATTGGATCTCTCAAGTTTTCAGTATCAGTTATTGAGCTTTGTTGAAAAAACGATATTGATACTTGCGGTAAATATTGTTTTTTTCTATGTTTTTAAAACCTATGCCGGGATTATTCGGTACTCCAGTAATATTGATGCACTAAAATTGCTTTTAGCGACCATAAGTTCCTTCTTTGCACTTTTAGTTTTAAATTTTCTAGTAGAACTTGTTTTCGGCGAAAAGATTTTTCTTATAGGCGGATTACTCATTAACCTGTGGATTTCTTTCTCGCTTTTATTTCTTTTCAGATTAGGAGTAAAACAGGTGTATGAATATTTTAAGATTATTCAAAAGCAAGATTCATTAATTAACGCAGTTATCATAGGTGTAGACGAAAATGCTATTTCCATTGCCGGGGCACTGGATATTGAGCATCCGAGGCGGTTTAAGATTGTAGGTTTTCTAACTCAAAATTCTCATAAAAGTCTTCGTATCTTAGATAAACCTGTTTTACAGCATACTGAAAGGATTCATAAAGAGGTGAAATCGCTTGGTGCAAATGCCATTATCTTTTCTGAAAATGCCTTCACACCTGAAGAGAAATTTAAAATTGTTGAGGACTGCCTGGAAAATGATATAGCTGTTTACAATGCACCCCTGGTATCTTCCTGGAAAGAAGATCAACCCTTGGGAAGTGAGATCAAGACTCTTCAAATTGAAGACCTTCTTGAAAGAGATCCTATACAGCTGGAAGTACAGAACAAGATAGACCAGCTTACCGGAAAAACTATTCTAGTAACCGGTGCTGCAGGCTCAATTGGTAGTGAAATTGTAAGGCAGGTTGCTGAATATAATCCAAAGCATTTGATTTTACTGGATCAGGCCGAAACTCCCCTTCATAATCTACAATTAGAGATCGAATCTAAATTTCAGGATCTGGATTTCGAGGCGATTATATGTGACGTGAGTAATCAAATGAGGCTGGAAAGGATGTTCAAAAACAGGCAGATAGACGTAGTTTATCATGCAGCGGCTTACAAGCATGTTCCGTTGATGGAGAATAACCCTCATGAGGCCATATTTGTAAATATTAAAGGAACAAAGAACCTGGCAGATCTGGCTGTTAAATATGGTGTTGGACATTTCGTGATGGTTTCGACAGATAAGGCTGTAAATCCAACTAATGTTATGGGGGCTTCTAAACGTTCTGCAGAAATGTATGTGCAGTCTTTGTATCATGAACAGGTAAAACAGGGTTGGGGTAATACTAAGTTCATTACTACCAGGTTTGGTAATGTTCTGGGCTCCAATGGATCTGTTGTTCCATTATTCAAAGAACAGATAGAAAAGGGTGGTCCCGTAACCATCACTCATCCGGATATCATCCGATATTTTATGACCATTCCCGAGGCCTGTCAGCTTGTTTTAGAAGCGGGAGCCATGGGTAAGGGAGGTGAAATATTTGTATTTGATATGGGAGAGCCGGTTAAAATTATGGATTTGGCTATAAAAATGATTAAACTTGCCGGATATCAGCCTAATAAGCATATAAAAGTTAGAATTACCGGTTTACGTCCCGGAGAAAAGCTTTATGAAGAACTGCTGAATGATGAATGTAAAACCCTCCCAACTCATCATAAAAAGATTATGATAGGTCAGGATGTAGTTCGCAATTATGAGGTTGTAAATGAAAAGATCGAGAAGATTATAAAATCGGCCGATAAGCTGAAGAATGATAAAGTGGTCGCTAAACTGAAAGATCTTATCCCCGAATTTAAAAGCAATAATTCACTCTACGAACGTTTAGATAACGCTCCTGAACTCAATAGAGATTAACCTACTTATTTATGAAGAAATTTTTATTTCTGCTTTTTGCCAGTTTTCTTTTTAATAGTTGTGCTACCAAGGATGAGATCGTTTATTTTCATGGTGCAAAGCAACTGGCAGGAACGGAAAATCTACTTGATTATGAACCTGTAATCGAACCTAATGATGTTTTGCGAATAAACGTATCCTCTTCGTCAGTCACTGACGAGATTGTAAAGCCATTCCAAATGCCATCCCAATCAGGACAGGGAGGAGGTGGTGCCGGTGGAGGGCAGAACCTATCTCTTACTGGTTACCTGGTTGGTCCCGATGGATTTATAAATTTTCCTGTCTTGGGAAAGGTTAAGGTAAAAGGTCTTAGCCGGGGGGAAGTGCAAGTTGCTCTTGAAAGGGAAATTCAAGAATATGTAACAGATCCTATTGTGGATGTTAGGATCGTAAATTTTAGTGTGACTGTTTTAGGAGAAGTCAATAGCCCTGGGAGAGTTCAAATTACGGATGGAAGGGTTACCATGCCAGAGCTGATTGCCATGGTAGGAGACATTAGTTATGACGGGAAACGTGAGAACATAATGATTATCCGGGAGGAAAATGGAGTTAAAAGTGTGGGTCAGATTGATATGACGGAAACCGATCTCTTTTCAAGTCCATATTATTATTTAAAACAAAACGATATAGTGTATGTTGAGCCCAGTTACCGTGCAGTCAAATCAGCTGGTTTCTTTACAAGCTATCAGGGAATTATATCTTTAGGAACAACCATTATCAGTCTTTATTTATTAATTAACAGCCTTTAATTTTGGAAGAATTAAACGACTTTTCAGAAGAAAGGAATGAATCAAATTTTGATTTAAAAGCGGAGATATATAAATATATCGCTTATTGGAAATGGTTATTATTAGGCTTTATCTTGGGGGGAGTTATCGCATATTTATATAACAGATATACCATACCAAAATACTGGACTCAGGCAACAATGTTAATTGTTGACGAGGGCGAAAAGAATGTCATGAGCGCTTTACCCTCTGGAGGTGGATCCATCCTTTCACTAGAAAATGATGACCTACAAAGTCATATAGAAAAACTAAAGTCAAAGCAACTAGTTGAATCGGTTGTTGAGGACCTTAACTTAAACATTTCCTATTTCATAGAGGGGAATGTTATAACAGTGGAAGCATATAAATCCAGTCCGATTTTAATAGAATTTATCAGTCCTGATTCGATTGTTAATTCAATAAATGCAAATTTATTCATTACACCAGTTTCCGATACATCGTTTCGTCTTGAAGAAGAAAGTAAGGAGTATTCTAACATTCACGAAATAGGTGAAATCATTGAACTTGACGGAATAAAGTTTAGCATACTCCCTCGTGGGGGAGGACAGGAAGGTAGCTTTAAAAAAACCAGTACAGTTCACATACGATTATTGCCGGTTAGGGAAGTGGCCAATTACTACATTCAAAGTTTAACTATATCACCAAAAGGCCAGGCAAAGGATATACTGTCATTAGGCATGGTAGATCCTGTAAGCCAGAAATCAGAGGACTTTCTAAATCACCTGATGTTAAGGTTTAATGAAGAAGGTGTGGAAGATAAGCAGGAGGTAGCTGAGAATACAACCCGGTTTATTCAGGAAAGATTAGAAAGAATTACAACTGAACTGGATTCGGTAGAAGTTGGGATCGCTGATTTTAAGCGTGAAAACCAGTTGATGAGTATTGAATCAGGTGCTTCCGAATTTCAATCAAAGTTTTCTCAGGCTGAACAGGAAATATTTAACTTAGAAACACAATTAGAACTTTTAAAATCTGTCGAAGAGCTGTTAAGAGAGCAAGGAAATTATGAGCTTCTTCCGGATGTGGGGGTTACCGAAGGAGGTATTTCAGGTCTTACGAATACCTATAATACCTTGGTCATAGAGCGAAATACCTATTTGAAGAACTCCACCACCAGGAATCCTGTTGTTGAAAACATATCCAATCAACTTGATCAGCTTAGAGAGAATATCTATGATAATATTCAAAGCACTAGAAGATCAATTAGAGTAAGGCTACAGGAGTTAAATCAAAGGGAAGATATTGCACAGGGGAGGTTTAGTAATTTCCCCGGCCTGGAGAAGGGGATGAGAAGTATTGAGAGACAACAGCAAATCAAGGAACAACTGTACCTTTTCTTACTGCAAAGAAGAGAAGAGGCTGCCATCTCTTTCGCTGCAACGGCATCTGTAGCTCGTGTAATAGATAAAGCATTCACCAATAATACTCCAGTAGATCCCAAACCCTGGCTTATTCTCGTAGGAGGATTTGTAATAGGCCTACTTATCCCATTGTTAATAATTTTTGTAAAGAACTTTTTAGATACCAAAGTACATCATAAAGGTGATCTTGCACCTCTTCTTAAGGTCATTCCTTTTGTTGGGGAGGTGCCTAGGATTGGAGCAGATCAGACCGACGTTATTCATCAAAACGACCGATCTCCATTAGCGGAGTCATTCAGGATTTTGAGAACTAACTTAGCTTATTTGATTCAGAATAAAGAGAGACAAAAAGGTAATGTTATATATGTTACTTCTACGGTTAAGGGGGAAGGGAAGACCTTTATTTCCTATAACCTCGCACGAACTCTTGCTAGTACGGGGAAGTCTGTTTTGCTCATCGGAGCTGACATTCGTAATCCGAAATTACACAGGTATACTAGTACAACAGAGGGAGCACAGGAAAAAGGATTATCCGACTTTTTATACGATTATGAAGTAACCACCAATGACGTTATTTCCAAAACCGTAGACGAAGGAATTCCAGTAGATGTAGTCCTTTCAGGTCCTATTCCTCCTAATCCCGCTGAATTATTGATGAATGACCGGATGGAAAAATTGATAAATGGTTGTAAATCGCAATACGACTATCTAATCGTCGATACAGCTCCAACCATGATCGTAACCGATACTTTGCTGATCAGTCAGTTAGCCGATTATACCTTATATGTAGTTCGAGCAGATTTTACCGAAAAGAACCTGCTGGAATTTCCAAAAGACTTGAAAAAACAAGGGAAACTGAAAAATGTAGCTGCCATTCTTAACGATGTAGACTATTCCAAGTTTTCGTATGGAGCTCAGTATGGTTATTCTTATGGATATGGTTATGGATATGGTGTTGAAAAGGAAACCAGGTGGAAACGGATAAAGAGAAGATTGTTTAGTTAAGCCTAACTGAATAAATCTAAATTGTTTTCAATAACTTTCTGGATTGTAGCTAAATGCTTCTTCCCAATCTTGATTTGTTTAATTTTCAGGACGTGATCTACTTTATGGGCATCGGTGCAGATGAAATCTATTAAATCATTTTCTAGAAGTTTATAAGCGGTTTTCTGAACTCCTTCACCATAATGCCCCGAAAGTGATAGCATATTTATTTGAAATTTGCATCCCCTGGTCTTCAGGTCCCGATATCGCTCCAGGTTTCGCTCGTGGAGGTAAGTATATCGCTCTGGATGAGCCAGTATAGGGATGTATGCACGATTTTGAATACTAAACAACACCTCGAACAGGTTGATCGGCTGCTGGAAATAAGACATTTCTACCAGAATATGTTCTCCATGAACCGCCAGGATTTCGTCAGCCTTTAATAAATCGAGAAAATTCTGATCCATCATATACTCCGCGGCTGCACTAATATCAAAATTATCCTGGATCTTGTGTTTAACCTTATTCAGGGCTTCACGGATCTGAGTCTTGCTGTTAGGGTAGAAGTCACCCATTACGTGCGGGCTAGCAACTATTGTATGAATTCCAATATTTTTAAACTCCTCGATTAATTGAAGAGAGTCTTCGATATTTTGGGCGCCGTCATCAATTCCAGGAAGGATATGATTGTGAAAATCGATAAATCCTCCCAGTAGATCTGCCAGATAATTCTTTTTACTGAAAATCGAAAACATCCTTATTAATTTAGGCTTCAAAATTACATAATTTAATTTCTAATTAGTAATATTTGCATTGCTCCAGCAAAAATCCATGAGGATACTCAAACTTACATTATTACTAGTCCTTTTTATTTCTTTCAGTACAAAAGGCCAGTCTTTTTTTCAATCAGAATTTGAAGGGCAGGGTCAGTTGTTTACAGGTGAAGAATCACCCTTCTGGATGCATTCTAATACCCTGGGACGTTTAGATGAAAAATCCCATCTGTATGGTCTTTTCCGAACAAATTACCTGCTTGAAGATCCCAGTGGTATTCAAGCTGATTTTGGCCTGAGTCTTATGTATAAAGACGGATACGAAGAAGGAATAAGGTTGGATGAGGCCTATGTTTCCATCAATTCTAGCAAGCTGGAAGTTATCCTCGGGAAAAAGCATAAGGAAGTTCTATTTAAGGGCCTGAGTGCAACTAATGAAAACATTTTATGGTCTTTAAATAGCCCTGCAATTCCAGGAATTCAAATTTTCACAAGAAAGCCTGTCTTTCTGTTCGCCGAAGATCACGGAATCGGTTTTATGGCTGGCCTTGAAGAATATCTTCTGAATGATGAGCGGTATATAGAAAACACTCGTTTACATCATAAATTCGGTAAACTGGTTTACCGCAGCCAGGGCGATTTTGAAATTTCTATTGGTGGCTATCATTTTGTTCAATGGGCAGGGATTTCTGAAGAATTTGGTAAGCTTCCCAATTCTTTCGATGATTATTTAAGGATTTTCTTTTCAAGACCCAGTGAGAATGATGTAGGAGATGGCCAGGAGGTTAACGCCCTGGGAAATCAGCTCGGAAGTTATGAGATCAAGTTAAGCTCCAAGATTCAAGATATAGATTTTACGATACTGTATAACAGCATTTTTGAAGATGGTTCAGGGATGAAAATGGGAAATTTTCCAGATGGGAGATATGCTATTTATTTTGAGGATAATCGGGATTCATTCTGGGGCGTCCCTTGGTTAAAGGCCTTCATGTATGAATTTTACTATACTAAAAATCAAAGTAGAACAAGACAAAGCTCTGAGGTAGATGGTGCCGACAACTATTTTAATAATAATCTGTATCGTTCTGGCTGGACCTATCAGAATCAGGTTATAGGGGTGCCCTTTATTCTTTTGAATGATAATCGCTTTAGAATAGGGACCAACATCACTGCTGTTCATCACCTGGGGATGAGCGGTGAAATAGTGGAAAGATACCCATATAGGTTTCTTCTTAGTTATAGACAAAACTTAGGAAGGAAGGATTCCTTTTTTCAAGAGAAAGAAGAAATTTTTTCCACTCTTTTAGAACTTAACCTGATAGATTCAGATTATCAGCTTAAGGCGCAATTCGGCGCCGATCTTAATCTAAATGAGAACTCTAATTTCGGAGTTGGGCTAAATTTCAGCAAAACGATTTTTTAGCATGGGTACTGCTGATTTTTTTGTAATTTGACCTGCAACCAAATCAGACTATAACCTATCATTTTGAACGAAGAGACCCCTGCTTCGCATTTACCGGTACATCCGGTGATTAGCCTGGACACTGAATTAAAGGTAATTGCCTTTAATGAAGAGGCCGGCAACTTTTTTACGAGCATTTTCCGTGAGATCTCCACCTCTTCTTGTTTTATTTCATTTTTTCCCGATTTAGAAAGGCCTTGTCTTTATCAAAAGCTGGTTACGGCGCTAAGTGGGCGTATCCAAATTTTCGATTACCTGTATAATAGCAAAACTATTCAATTTCATATTACACCGGTACCTGATGAAAATATGAATTATTCCCGTTTGGTAATTGCAATAGAACATGCCTCGGTTTTAGATAAAACCGTTTATAAGGAACGAAAAATGTTAAGGGCAATCATCGATAATATTCCCGATTACATCTTCGTGAAAGATCGAAATCATAAATCAATTCTTACCAATAGAAAATTTCATCAGAATATTTTAGGAAAGGAAACAGAGGAGCTGGGATATACCCCCTATGATTACCTGGAAACTGAAAAGGCTGAAAAGATAGTGGCAGATAATGAAAGGGTCATGGAATCTGGTTTACCGGTTATCAATAGGCCGGATATTGTAATAAGTAAACAGGGAAAGGAAGAAAGGGTTCTTCTCACAAAGGTCCCCCTTAGGGACACTAATGATGAAATAAGTGGCCTAGTTGGGATTGCAAGAGACATTACCAGTAGTTTTAATCACCAAAAAAAACAGGAACTTGTTCTGGAAATCATAAAGTCTTTTGCTGAAAGTGAAAATCTTGCTGAAGCCCTTGGTGTAGTGATTAGCCTTCTTTGCAAGGAGCTCGATTTTGATTATGCTGAAGCCTACAAAGCTAATCTGGGCCAGGATAAATTCATAAAACTTGCGGTCTTTAAAGAAAGTAAAATTAGATTTTCTGACTGGAAAACGAAAGAGAACGAGCCAGCTTACCAGTCCCGGTTTTGGGATCTGGATTCGGCAAAGGTCTATAGCAAAGTAGACAGGGAATTAGTTGAGCTTAGCGAGTATGCAGGGGAGCAACTGAAAACTGGAGTAGGTTTTCCTATTTTATTTAAAGGCAAACAAATTGCATTTATTTTCCTGGGATCAAAAAATGTATCGAAGGAAATAAAGCTGGATCTTATGGAAGGTGTTTCCCTTCAGATAGCTGCTGCCATAATGAATAAAAGGAGTCAGGATCAGTTTAATGACTTTTTTAAATATTCTCTAAACCTGATTGCCGTTCTCGGGACGGATAACTTCATAAAGCTAACCAACCCGTCTTTCGAGAATAAATTTGGATATTCCCAAAGAGAATTGCTCAGTATTCCATTTATTGAATTCATCCACCCAGATGATCTTGAGAAGGTTAACTCGGCCATTAAAGGTCTTTCTGTTGACGATTCGGAATTTGAAATACGTTGTAAAAGAAAAGATGGAATATATCTTTGGGTATCCTGGCGGTTTTCCCGTTTTTTCGAGGATGAAAATGTAGTTTATGCCTTTGGAACTGATATCACTCCTATAAAGGAGGTAAATGCGAAATTGACGGCTCAAATTCTTCAGCGAAAACAAATACAGAGAGATCTTGAAATTTCAGAGGAGAAT
Organism: Christiangramia oceanisediminis; assembly: GCF_022570735.2. GTDB lineage: Bacteria > Bacteroidota > Bacteroidia > Flavobacteriales > Flavobacteriaceae > Christiangramia > Christiangramia oceanisediminis. Next base: position 246,301 of record NZ_JANCNS010000002.1, read on the forward strand.
TACAGGAAACTATTCGAAAATAGTCCATTACCAATGTGGGTGCTGGATAGACAAAACCTTAAATTCCTTAGCGTAAATAAGGCCGCGGTGAAACTGTATGGCTACTCTGAGCAGGAGTTCAAGTCTATGACGGTTAGAGATTTGTGGGTTCCAGGGCAGGAGACCAGGTTAAATAAACTTGTAGACCAAAACAGGGAAGTGCTTTTTAAGGTGGAGACACAGCATTTAACAAAAGACGGGCAGAGGTTATATGTTGCGGTTAAAAGTAGCCCCTTGCTATTTGATGGTCGCAGATCTCGCGTATCACATGTAACCGATATTACGGCCATGGTTCTGGCCGAAAAGAAATTGCTTTACAGTGAGCAAAGGTTCAGGTCATTGGTTCAGGAGGGATCAGACCTTATTTCGATCGTAGACGGAGACTTCAAATTTCTTTACAACAGTCCGGCTTCCTTCATGGTATTCGGAAAGAATTCAGAAGAGTTGAATACAACTAATTTTCTGGATTACGTCCATCAGGAGGATCTTCAAAAACTAAAGCTAACTCTTCAAAAGTTACAACAAAACAAAAGGCTTCAATTGCCTTCCTACAGGATAAAACTCAACGATAAAGGCTGGCGATGGATCGAAACTATAGTTACCGATCTTAACCACGATCCGGCAGTGGGTGGTATTGTTTTAAATTCCCGGGATATCACAGAATTCATAGTTCAGGAAAAAAAAGTAAAACAAAGTCTGAAACGCTATGATATCGTTTCGAAGGCAACCAGTGATATCATTACAGATCATGACCTTGAAAATGATGTGGTTGAAGTGAATAAAGCTGCTTCTAAGATGCTGGGATATTCCAGGGAAGAAATTGGAAATAAAGGTGCCTGGTGGGATGATAAAATTCATCCTGAAGACAGGGAGGAAGTAAAAAGACTTGCCAGTAAGATGCGAAAGGATGGCTTAAGACAATTGAGTACCGAATACAGGGTTCGTTGTGCCAATGGTTCTTATAAATATATTTTGGATAGGAGTTACCTCCTTACCGATGATAACAACAAGCCAAAAAGGATTATAGGTTCCATGCAGGATATTACTGAACGAAAACAACATCTTATTGCAATAAAAAACCACAACAAAAGGCTAAAGGAAATAGCCTGGACACAATCTCACGTAGTAAGAGCCCCGCTGGCAAAGGTAATGGGGCTTGTAGACCTTCTTATCCATTACAGGGATAACATGGACAATGTGGATGATTTGTTGAATAATATTTTAATTTCTGCTCAGGAACTTGATGCCATCATCCGAAAGATATCAATAGAAACCGAAAAAGAATTATAAATCGACCCTAAACAGACCTATAATGTTACGTACTTTAATTATCGACGATGACCCTATTGTAAGTTTTTTACAGCACAAAATTGTTAGTAAATCTGGCCTGGATTCAGATCCAAGAGTTTTTAAAAAACCGGAAGAAGCCCTGTGTTTTCTAAGGGAAGACCTTGAAGATGAAGGTCGCTACCTCATTATGCTGGATATCAACATGCCTTCAATGAACGGTTGGAAATTTCTGGAAGAACTGGAAAAACTGGAAGCCAAATACCAGTGCCACGTGGTGATGGTCACTTCTTCGATTGATCGAAAAGATAAAAGACAGGCTGCCAATAACGACCTGGTAGTGGATTTCATCGAGAAGCCTGTTTCAGCCAGACACTGTGCTAAATTGAAAGGAATCTCCGTTTTAGCTGACTATTTTCAGGAAAACTGAATGGGATCTTTTGCTGAAGAGGATCTGCGTTCTGGATTTTTTCTTCAGCCCATTCTTCTTCCTCATGATCTGCCTGCTCTGTATCTTCATTCACGACTTCGGCCGTAGGTTCATGATTGAGCTTTATATACATCGGGAAATGGTCTGATCCTATATTGCTCTCTCTGGCGATATCCAGTAGAGTGAAATCCTTGCTGTGAAACACATGGTCTAACGGCCATCTTAATAGAGAATAGTCGGCATGGAAGGTGTTAAAAAATCCTCTTCCAATTCTGGGGTCCATCATACCGCTTAATTTCAGAAACAATTTGGTTGTACGTGACCACGCCACATCATTAAGATCTCCAATGACCAGAGTCGTTTGTTTTTCAACATCTATATCTCTTCCCAACATCAAGAGCTCGGCATCCCTGTTGGTTGAAGTATCACTTTCAGTAGGGCTGGGTGGCATTGGATGAAGACAGTGGAGTCTTATCTTTTTACCGTTTCGCAGAATGACATAGGCGTGAATGGAGGGAATATCTTCCTGAACCAGGTAGCTTACATTGATCTCTTCCAGTTTCAACTTCGAATACAAATGCATTCCATATAAATTGTCCTGAGGGATCTTCACAGTGTATTCGTAATCCTTTTCAAGGACTTCCAGTTCTTTTTCCCAGGTTTTATCGCTTTCAAGAGTTAGAACGATGTCTGGTTCTCTCTTGTTTACGAGGCCTATTAATTTATCGTAATTTTTATTGGGTGTAAGTACGTTGCTTACCAGGAGCGAAATGGTGCCATTTGGATCAGTTCCATTGAATTTCAAAACCTGTTTTCTGGAAAACCAGGTGTATGGATATATTTTTACTAACTGGTAAACGAGACTTAGAAAAAGGATGCCAATGGATATCCAGTGCCAGGTTTCGTCAAGATCGTAAACGATGAATGATGCAATGATTACAACACAAATCAAAAAACTGATCTGTATACGTGGAAAATCAAACCCTCTTATCCACCATTGATCAAACCTCGTTATGGAGGCCAAAGTAGGGATACACATCAATACTGAAAAAAAGAGAACGATTATTTCTCCTGTGTTCATTTAATTCATTTTAAAACTCGTAGGATAATGCTATTCCTTTGGAGTCGATTCCGGTTCCTAAAATATTATTACTTACTGTTGGGTAAATATCTAAATTTTCGTTGCCTTTTTTATGAATTTCGGGAATTAAAATTCCACATGCTGCTCCAATCCCGAAACCAATAATGTTATCTGTTAGGAAATGTTTACCAGCTTTTGTTCTCAGGTAACCCACGTATGCCGGGACTGCGACCGCTCCTGCCCATACAAATGGTCTTGCAGGAGAATCGGGATGGTAGTCATTAAATACCTTAGCGGTAAAAAAGGTAGCGGCAGCTGTAGCTGCAGTGTGCCCCGCAAAAAAGGATCGTTGAGCATCAGAATTGATTCGATCTTCCATTGGAAGATCTTCATTATAAACAAGAGGCCGACTTTTTTCCACATTTCCGGCGGTTAGGGTAAATGCAGCTCCAGTTGTAGCCATGGTTTCTATGAATAAAACCGAAATCTGACCAAAATTGTTTCGCTCGTCTTCTCCTAATAGAAATAATAGGGGGGTGGCGAAACTTCCGTAAAATGGGATATAGCTAAGCTCATCGGCATTTTTTGAAAAATTGCCGGCAGCCCCTCTGTTTATTTTCCAGATATCATTTCTATCAAGCGAAGCGAGATCTTCCTGGGATAAGTCTGGTTTGTTCTGAATGGAAATTACACCCAGAACATTTAATCCAACTCCACCAACTATCCAGGCACCGTCTCCCAATAAATTTGTGGAATAAGGTGACTGATTTTCCTGTGATATGAGGCTATTCACGGTCAGGGCGATTATTAGAAAAAGTAGGAATTTCTTCATTTATTTTTTTTCAAATATTTAATTATCCTGAATAAAACCAAGACCAATTAAGAAAAGAATAACAATATGCCAGTTTCTCTTTCTGAACTGGAATTAACATAAGTTTAGTTTGTGTTTAGAAGCGCTGCTTTCGCATTCTGTGTAAAAAGAATTAATTTTAAGGATATGAAGAAGAATGCTGAAAGAGAAATAAGAGGGTTTGTATTCAACCAGTTCGATGAGCCGGAACAGTCAGCTTTTGATAAACTTTTTGAGATTTTCAAGGAGATCATCACCCATACTTCGGGTGATCTGGATGAGGCTTTGGACTGGATGAAGCAATTAGATGAGGAATATAAGCTCACCACAGAGGATTATACCCTGGATGATTTCGTAGAGGACCTCAAGAAAAAAGGTTTTATTAAGGAAGAAATTGATTCGGATGGTATGGGTGGGATGTCAATAACTGCCAAAACCGAAAGAGCGATTCGAAAACATGCCCTGGAACAGATCTTCGGAAAACTTAAGAAAGGGAATGCCGGAAACCATCGAACCAACCGGATAGGAACCGGGGATGAGCATACAGGCGATTTCCGGGAATACCAATTCGGAGATTCATTGAGCCGAATATCCATGACCGAAAGTCTCAGGAATGCCCAGATAAATCATGGGATTGGAGATTTTCATATGTCTGAAGATGACCTCGTAGTAGAGGAGACGCATTATAAATCCCAAATGAGTACGGTACTGATGATCGACATAAGTCACAGTATGATCCTGTACGGCGAAGATCGAATCACTCCGGCTAAAAAAGTAGCCATGGCTTTGTCTGAGCTAATCACCACCCGTTATCCAAAAGACACGCTGGATATCCTGGTCTTCGGTGATGATGCATGGCCAATCTCGATAGCCGAGCTTCCATATCTAAAAGTAGGACCTTACCATACCAATACCGTAGCGGGTCTGGAACTGGCTATGGACTTATTGAGACGCAAGCGAAATACTAATAAACAGATCTTCATGATCACCGATGGAAAGCCCAGTTGTATTCGCCAGCGGAATGGGGAATATTATAAGAATAGTATGGGGCTGGATCCTTATATCCTGGATAAGTGCTACAATATGGCGAGGCAGGCGAGGAAACTTCGTATTCCCATAACCACGTTCATGATCGCACAGGATCCCTATTTAACGAGGTTTGTTCAGGAATTTACGATGGCAAACCAGGGCAAGGCATTTTATACCGGCTTAAAAGGCCTGGGAGAAATGATCTTTGAAGATTACGAGATCAACCGTAAAAAAAGAATTAGAGGCTAAGAAAAAGAATATGAATAAAGACACGATCAAAACTTTTGGAGAATTAAAGAAATCAGGTTACAAGAGCCGAAGTATCAAAGATGAACTTAGGGAGAACCTGAAACTTAAAATAAAGAATAATGAGGAGGCCTTCAGTGGGATCCACGGGTATCAATACAGTGTGATTCCTGAACTGGAACGAGCTATTCTTTCCAGGCACAATATTAACTTTCTAGGGCTTCGTGGTCAGGCAAAGACCAGGCTTGCCAGGCTTATGGTAGGTCTTCTGGACGAATGGATGCCTATTGTAGAGGGTTCAGAGATCAACGACGATCCATTTAACCCCATTAGCCGGTATGCCCGAGACCTGATAAATACCAAAGGAGACCAAACTCCAATTTCCTGGGTTCACCGGGATGAGCGATTTTTCGAAAAACTGGCAACCCCAGATGTGACCGTAGCCGATCTTATAGGTGATGTAGACCCTATCAAGGCTGCGAACCTCAAGCTTAGTTATGCCGATGAAAGGGTGCTGCATTTCGGGATGATCCCAAGGGCCAATCGAAGTATTTTTGTGATCAACGAATTGCCAGATCTTCAGGCCAGGATCCAGGTAGCGCTATTCAATATTCTCCAGGAAGGAGACATACAAATTAGGGGATTTAAACTTAGGCTTCCACTGGATATGCAATTCGTATTTACAGCAAACCCTGAAGATTATACAAACAGGGGTAGTATTGTAACGCCTTTAAAGGACAGGATAGGCTCACAAATACTTACACATTATCCTGAAAGCATCGAAATTGCCAAGATCATAACGGCTCAGGAAGCCCAGCTGGATGAAAGGCAGAAAGAGTTGGTATATGTGCCTGAACCAGCAAGGGATCTTCTGGAGCAGATAAGTTTTGAAGCCAGGGATAGCGAATTTATTGACCACAAAAGTGGTGTGAGTGCCCGTATGAGCATCACGGCTTTTGAAAACCTGCTGAGCACTGCCGAAAGACGCAGTATCAAAAATGGCGAAGAATCCACTACACTTAGATTTGGAGATTTTCTGGGAGTAATTCCGAGTATTACGGGTAAGGTTGAATTGGTATACGAAGGAGAACAGGAGGGAGCTGCAGCAGTAGCCCTCCAATTAATTGGGGATGCGGTGAAAAGTCTGTTCCCTAATTATTTCCCTAAAATTGAAAAGTTAAAGAGACCAGATGAGACGACTCCTTATGATGAACTGGTAGAATGGTTCTTTGACGGTTCTGGTTTTGAATTACCAGATGACCTTCCGGATAAGGAATACCGTGAAAAGCTGGATTCTGTTGAACCACTTGATAAACTTATTGATAAGTATCAACCAGATACGCCCAAAGAAGATCGATATTTTATGAAGGAGTTCCTGCTATGGGCTCTTGTTGAGCATAAAAAATTGAGCAAACACCGTTTTGCCAAAGGAATGCAATTCAAGGATCTTTACGGAAGTTACATTAGCGGACTTTAATTTCAATTGAAGATTCTTAAAAAAAAGCCCGATAATTTCAATTATCGGGCTTTTTTATTCGGTAAATTATGAATATGAAAAAACTGATCTACAATTGTTTAAAATGTTTTTCCAGTAATTTTATTTGAATAACTTTACTCAACACGAAACAAGAAAGTGACCATACCTCATTCAAATATTCATAATTATTCCGAAAGATCTTTTTCAGGGATCTTGATTATTGGTATGACCATGATTACAGGTATTACCCCTTTTGGGGTTCTAGTTATATAATTTCCGTCCGCACACCTGTATATTTTTCAATTTACTTCTTACTAATTTATAACTGCATTCAATCATGTATATCCTGAAATTTGGAGGTTCATCCCTTTCTACACCAGATCGCATAAGGCTGGTCGCTAAAACAGTTCAATCATATCTTAAGGAAGACTCCGTGATCACGGTATTATCAGCCTTTGGTGGCGTTACCAATGACCTTTTGTTAATGGCCGATCTGGCGGCAAATTCAGATCTTACCTATAAAGAGATCCTTGAAAAAAATGAAACCAGGCATCTCGATGCCGTTCGGACCTTGATTCCAATAAATGAACAAAGCGGGATCTTAAGCCAGGTCAAAACTGAGTTTAATCGACTGGAAACACTTTATGAAGGGGTTTTTCTGCTCAATGAATTGTCTGATAAAACCCTGCACGTGATTTCGAGTTTTGGAGAGATCTTAAGTTCAATGATCATAACTTCTTACTTCAAAAGTATTGGCACCGATTGTTTGCTGGCCGATTCCAGGGAGCTTATTGTTTGTAAGAATCAAAACGAGAAAGTTCAGGTGAATTACGATAAAACGCACGCAAACCTTGCAGGTTTCTTTAAACAGAATGAAGCAGAACTATATATCTTTCCTGGTTTCATTGCCAAGAATGACCAGGGAGTACCTTCAACTTTAGGTCGTGGAGGTTCAGATTTTACAGCTGCGATCATAGGCGGGGCACTTAATTTGGAAAAAGTTTATATCTATACTGATGTAAACGGAATGTTTACCGCCAATCCAACTATGGTTCCGCAGGCCTATTCTCTAAAAGAGATCTCTTATGAAGAGGCCATGGAATTGTCCCATTTTGGTGCTAAGGTTTTGTACCCCCCAACGCTTCAGCCACTGGTTGATAAGAATATCGAAATTCATATCAAGAACACCTTTGAACCTGATGAACCAGGAACTTTGATCTCTAAAAGCAGTAAAAAGAATTTTCGCTGGGTTACAGGGATTACCCATATAGATTCAATCAAGTTATTGAACATGGAAGGAAGCGGAATGGTTGGAATTCCAGGCTTTTCCAAGCGATTTTTCGAAGTATTGTTCCTCGAGCATATCAACGTGGTTTTGATCACCCAGGCTTCTTCAGAACATAGCATTTGCGTGGCCGTTAAGGATGATGAGGCTGACCAGGCCAAGGAAGCGCTGGATGCCGCTTTTGAGGTGGAGATTCAAAATAAGAAGATCAAACCAGTAGAGATCGAGGGGGATGTAGCGATCATTGCCCTGGTTGGCGACCGAATGAAGAGTCACCATGGTTTGAGCGGGAAGATGTTCAGTGCACTCGGAAATAATAATATCAATATCCGGGCGATCGCCCAGGGTTCTTCAGAAAGAAATATTTCTGCCGTCATCGCGAAAAAGGATGTGGTGAAGTCGCTAAATACCCTTCACGAACAATTTTTCGAAGTGCCTTCCAAGGAAATGAACCTGTTCATTACAGGGGTTGGGAATGTAGGTAGTAAATTGCTGGACCAATTGAAGAAACAGGAGCATTACCTGTTGAATAAACTGCGGTTGAAGGTCCGCGTTCTGGGTCTTTCCAATTCCCGAAAAATGTATTTTGATGAGAATGGGATTGACCTGGATAACTGGAAGCAACTTTTAGAACAGGGAGAACCGGCAGATAAATCTTCCTTCTTTGATTCGGTACGGCAATTCAACCTGAGGAATAGCGTGTTTGTTGATAACACGGCCAGTCCTGAAATCGCTGGCTGGTACAAGCAGTATCTTGCAAATTCCATTTCGGTGGTGACCTGTAATAAGATAGCCTGTGCCGATTCATTCGAGAATTACCAACATCTGCAAGACCTGGCCAGGGAATATGGTGCGTCCTTTTTGTATGAAACCAATGTAGGTGCAGGTTTGCCAATTATCGATACTTTGCAGAATTTGATAGCTTCAGGCGACAGGATCCAGAAGATACAGGCCGTTCTGTCTGGTAGCTTGAACTTCGTGTTCAATAATTATAAGGCCGAACAGCCATTTTACGATGTTGTTGAAACGGCTATGAAAGAAGGTTATACAGAACCTGATCCAAAGATTGATCTTAGCGGGGTAGATGTGGCCAGGAAGATCCTGATCCTGGCCCGTGAAAGTGGCTACCAGTTAGAACTGGAAGATATCGAGCGGGATGATTTTTTATCTGAAGAGAGTCTGAAATCTGATAATAATGAAGAATTTTTCAGAATATTGAAGTCAGATGAACCGCATTTTCAAAAAATGTATCAGCAGGCCGCCGGGAAGAATGCCGAATTGAAGTATGTAGCACAGCTTGAAAACGGGAAAGCTAAAGTAGGTCTTCAGGAAGTGGAATCTCAGCATCCGTTCTTCGGACTAAGCGGAAGCGATAATATCGTATTGTTCTTTACAGATCGGTATCCTGAGCAGCCTCTCATCGTAAAAGGAGCAGGAGCCGGGGCCGATGTAACAGCTTCAGGGATCTTTGCCGACATCATAAGAACCGGAAAAAAATAATTATGGAAGAATTAAGGGTTTTTGCTCCCGCAACAGTAGCCAACCTATCCTGTGGATTTGACGTTCTGGGATGTTGCCTCGATAGCGTGGGAGACGAAATGATCGTGCGAAAGAATGACCTGAATAAGACTAGGATCACCAAAATAACAGGACAGGATCTACCATTGGATGCAGATCAAAATGTTGCCGGGGTAGCTGTAAATGCACTTTTAAAGGATTTAGAGGTTCAGCAAGGTTTTGATATAGAAATTAATAAAAGGATCAAACCCGGCAGCGGGATAGGTAGCAGTGCTGCCAGTTCTGCAGGGGCTGTTTTCGCTGTGAACAAATTACTAGGTGATCCATTCGATAAGACCCAGCTTGTTTCTTTTGCCATGAAGGGCGAATTGCTCGCCAGCGGCAATGCGCATGCCGATAATGTTGCCCCCGCTTTAATGGGTGGCTTTAGTTTGGTTAGAAGTTATTGTCCTCTTGAAGTTCTGGCCTTACCAGTGCCTGAAGACTTGAGAGTGGTCATACTTCATCCGCTTATCGAAATCAAAACCCGGGATTCCCGGTCGATTATCAAACAAACGGTAAGTCTTAAATCGGCCATCAATCAATGGGGGAACCTGGCAGCTTTTATTAGCGCATTGTATACCAATGATTATGATCTGCTTGGGAGAAGCCTGGTAGATGAAATCGTAGAACCAGTGCGGTCCATTCTAATTCCGTATTTCAGGGAGTTAAAATTGCTCTCCCAGGACTGTGGAGCACTTGGATTTGGAATATCTGGATCGGGCCCCGCTGTTTATGCACTTTGCAGGGGAGATGAAAACGCCCAAAAGCTGAAAGAAGAAATCAATATCTTTTATGGCAAGAAAGGGATCGATTTCGAACTGCATGTTTCTAAAATTAATAGGGAAGGAGTAAAAATTTTATGAGGTTTTATAGTTTAAATGACAGGAAGCATACCAGCGATTTCGAAAATGCGGTGGTACGGGGGCTTGCTCCCGATAAGGGTCTGTATTTTCCGGAAAGAATTGAAAGGCTGCCAGATTCATTTTTTGATCAGCTTGCAGATCTTGACAAGGAAGAGATCGCGTTAAGGGTCATACGGCCTTACATTGGTACAGAGATTCCTGAAGACGAATTGCTGAAGATCATTAAAAGAAGTCTTGATTTTGATTTTCCAGTTGTGCCCTTGAATGAAAATATAAGTGTACTGGAACTCTTTCATGGTCCCACTATGGCGTTCAAGGATGTAGGTGCAGGCTTTATGGCAGGCTGCCTGGGATATTTTATCAAAAAAGGAAACCTGGGGAATGTCACTGTACTTGTAGCCACTTCGGGGGATACTGGAGGCGCGGTAGCACATGGTTTTTTAGGGGTAGAAGGAATAGATGTGGTGATTCTTTATCCAAAAGGAAAGGTGAGCGAGGTCCAGGAAAAGCAATTGACGAGCCCGGGTAGAAATATCAGTGCCCTGGAAGTAGAGGGTACTTTTGACGACTGCCAGGCCATGGTTAAAAAAGCATTTTTAGATGAGGCCATCACTACTCAACGAAAACTCACTTCGGCTAATTCGATCAACCTGGCAAGGTGGTTGCCCCAAATGTTCTATTATTTTCTGGCTTATCAGCAATTGAAGGTAAATGCCAAACCAGTATTTTCTGTTCCCAGCGGGAATTTTGGCAATATCTGTGCTGGTATTTTAGCGAACGCGATGGGATTGCCAGTGAGTCATTTCGTAGCTGCTAACAATCGTAATGATACAGTGGTAGATTTTATGCGTACAGGGAAATACAAATCCAGGAAAAGTGTTCAAACCATTTCGAATGCGATGGATGTTGGAGACCCCAGTAATTTTGTTCGGGTTCTGGAGATCTTTCAGCAGGAGTTCTCCCAATTGAAGAATAAGTTTTCAGCCTATAGCTATGATGATGAAGCAACAAAAAAGGCCATTAAGGAAGTGTTTTCAGAATATGATTATCTCATGGATCCTCATGGAGCAGTGGGGTACCTTGGTTTAAAGGATTTTTTAAAAGATCATCCTCAATATCAAGGGGTTTTCCTGGAAACTGCTCATCCCGTTAAATTCCTGGAGACGGTGGAAGAAGTGATTGGAGAAAAAGTTCCCCTGCCAGAAGAGATTAAAGACCTGATGACTAAACAAAAAAAATCCCTTCAGATCAAAACTTATGAAGACCTGAAAGGATTTCTTTTAGATGAATAGACCTTAGTATTTTGCCGGAGTACCTTCTCCTGGTAAGGTGTTTTGAATGAATTCCCGAAGGTCGTCATTGGCCTTTTCAAGATCTTCACTTCTTAGGTACATCATATGACCGCTTTGGTAGCCCTTAAAGCTAAGGCGGTCTTTCATTTTTCCGCTAGGGTCAAGCTGCCACATGGAGTATTTGGCATTGAAATAGGTGGTGGCTCCGTCAAAATAACCAGACTGGATCAAAACATCCAGGTTTGGATTCTGGGCCATGGCCTGTCTTAAATTTTCACCGGTATTATTGCCGCTTCTATCCCACGGATGAACAGGTCCGAACATAAAATATTTCAGATCTGTTTTAAAATCAAGTTCTTCCCTTAGGTAATGATTGATAGCCGGAGTGAAGGAATGCAGCCAGGAAGTCAATTCAGAATTATAATCCGGACGTTCTCCGGCCTCCTTGGCATCAAGGCCTTTATACCTGGAATCAAGCCTTCCAACGGTATATCCTTCTTTGTCCCTTAAAAGTTCCTTCCAGAAATATCCAAAAGGCACTTCAAGATTATTCTGAAGGATCACTTTTTTTGAAAGCCCGGAGTAATAGGCCATGCGTTCAGCTACGGCTTCCTTATCAGAATCTTCCATGAAGCCACCTTTTACCAGAACAGGCAACAGCTCGTTGATGGCATAATTTTCAACCTCAGGCAATAGTTCTTCCAGTTCCTTATTTTGTAATTCAGATGGCAATGCGTTGTGATACCAGGCCGCAGCAGCAAAATAGGGAAGCCTGTTAGCCACTTCTACCGGACCTTCGCGATCCAGGCCAATTTCTGTTGGAGAAACCAGTATCACTCCATTCAGGTACATCCACTGGCTGTTCTGTAGTTCCAGCGCCAGGCCGGAAACTCTTGTGGTTCCGTAGCTTTCTCCAATAAGGTATTTAGGAGATAGCCAGCGTCCTTTCCGGGTAACGAATGTATTCAGCCATTCTGCCAGGTACTCGATATCGGCCTCTACGCCAAAGAAGCGTTCCCGGTCTACTTTTCCATCTTTATCAGGAATAGGCCTTGAATAACCTGTATTCACTGGATTTACGTAAACGATATCTGCAACATCCAGGATGGAATGCGGATTTTCCTTTATGCCGTAAGGCTGAACAGGAAATCCTTCGTCATCTATTTTAAGCACTCTTGGTCCTGTATAGGCGATATGCATCCAAACAGAAGCTGAACCCGGTCCGCCATTGAAGGATATTACCAAAGGTCTGTTTTCCCTGTTCTTGATCCCATTCCTGGTGTAATAGGTATAGAAAAGGCTGGCCTCCGGTTCACCGGCCTCATTCCATAAAGGGAGCATACCTGTTTCGGCAGAGTAATCAAAGGATTTTCCATTTATACTTACCGAATGCTGTGTAGTTACTGAAGTGTCGAGGGGAATTTCAACTTTTTGTGCATTTACTGTGAAACTGATAAAAAGACAAAAGCTGAACAAAAAAGCAATTTTTCTCATGTTGATGGGGAGTTCTGGTATTTGAATTTAATTTTTATTATTAAGGTTTTCATCTCTGAAAATGATTACATAGCTCAATATGATAGCACCTGCTGCGGCCAGTAGAAAGAATAGCATCGCCAGACCCGGGTAGCCAAAAATAGTAAAATCTGAAGGTATTTGCATGAGCATGGAAGCTCCTATGATCATAGCAGCTATGATCAGCCCGAGCGTGATCCTGTTGGCTACTTTCTGGAAACCATCTGTAACTCGTTTCTCATCGATCGCATCTATTTTTAATTTAAAATCATTATTGGCAAGATTTTCTGAAATGGTATTCATCCGTTCAGGCATCCTTTCCAGAAAATGTTTACTCTCGATGAGCGCGCTAAAAAAGTTTTCCGGTTTAAGCTCGGTAAGCATCTTCTTGCGCATGATCTCATGAACATTCCTCTGGATGGCATTTCTAAGGTCGAATTCCGGGTCGAGCATGGCCACGATCTGGTCCAGGTTCAGGAGTATCTTTCCAAGGATGTTGATCTCAACCGGTAATTTGATATGGGTCTTTAAGGCAAGCCTGTTTAACTGAATTAAGATACGGCCCGTTTGAAGATCTTTTGCACGGCTGTTTTCACTTTCCATGATTACGCTGCTCACCGTTTTGGCAAACTCCCGTGGACTGGAATCCTCGGTTTGCTCGCTCATTTTCAGTAAGGTTTTGGCCGTTTTTTCACCATTGCTCTGGCTAATCGCTAGAAGCAGCTCAATTAGGTTTTCCTGGAGGTGAGGTGTGAACCTGGCGATCATACCAAGATCGATAAGCGCGATCTTATTGTCCTGGGTGAATTTGATGTTCCCGGGATGCGGATCGGCATGTGCAAATCCATCATTAATGATCTGCTGAAGGTAAGCTTCAACGAGTTCTTCAACCAGTTCAGAAAAATCATTCTCCAGTTGCCTCAGCGGCGAAAGGGAAGTGATCTTTTTACCACTTACAAAATCCATGGTCAGGATACGGGAAGCACTGTAATCATCTACCGGCGCAGGTACGATGAGATGTTCGAAATTCTGAAGATTATTTTTAAGAGTTTTCAGGTTTTGAGCCTCCTTTTTGTAGTCCAGCTCATTTACCAGGATGCGTCTTAATTCAGCAAAAACTTCATCTATCGCATAGGTTTTGGCCGTTTCCAGGTGTTTCACAGCCATCTGCGTCATTTCATCCAGGGTTTCCAGGTCTTCCAGGAATTGCTTCCTAATGCCCGGCCGCTGAACTTTTACGGCTACCGGCCTTCCTGAATGAAGCTCTGCGCGATGAACCTGGCCAATTGAAGCGCTCGCCATAGGTTTTTCATCGAACCACTGGAAAGCCTTAGAGATCCTTGTGCCTAATTCTTCTTCTACTATCTTTTTTACCTCTTCAAAAGGCACCGGGGAAACATTATCCTGCAGATTGGCCAGTGCATTTAGATAGGCATCTGGTAACAGGTCTGGCCGGGTAGAAAGCAATTGTCCTAATTTGATATAGGTTGGCCCCATAGCCTTCAGGTCTTCAACCAGTTCTTCCGGGCTTTGGTCGAAATCGTGATCGCTGTCTTCTTCTATATTATCATTAAGTGCGACTGAACTGGTCTTGCGAAACAGATCGCTGTTCCAGTATTTCAGCATAAAACGTATGAACTTATAATACCTCCTGATCTTATCGGGTGTGTTGCTCATGGATCATTAAAATGGTTAGGTTTTTAAATTTATAAAAATCAGAATGAAAGCATCTTGTTAAAATGGTTAATATTATTAGGATGCCCGAAAAGGTATAGCAGATCACCCTGCTGCACAATGGTTTGAGGAGAAATTTCTGTGAGATATCTGTTATCGCGCTGGATCGCAAGTAAGGTTAGACGGTAGTTCTTACCAATTCCCGATTCCTCGATACTTTTACCCACGATGTTTTTATTATCCCGCTGAACCTTCACCGTTACTATTTCCTTATTTGGAATATTAAGATGCTGCAGGGCAGGGGAGTGGGCGGTCTTTTTCATCGAGGTTAGCATCTCGTAATCTGAAGATCGTATCTGGTTGATAAAACCCTGTATTTCGTCGAAAGGCACGAGATATTTTTTTAATACCCTGGTAAATATTTCTATGGAAGTTTCGAATTCTTCAGGGATCACTTCATCGGCGCCTAATTTAATGACCTCTTCGATCTCGCGCACATATCGGGTTCTTACGATCACAGTCGCGGTTTGGGTGAATTGACGAATAGTGGTTAGGATCTTCCGGGTTGCGCTGGGATCGGAAATCGCGATCACGATCACCCTGGCTTCCTGGATATGAGCATGTTTTAAAATAAGCGACTGTGTGGCATCCCCAAAAATAACCGGTTCCTGTTTGTTCTTCGCTTTCTGAAAGGTCTCAGGGTTTGTATCTATGATCACATATGGAATTTCGGCATGCCTGGCAGCTTTGGAAATGTTTTCTCCGTTTATTCCAAAACCGATGATCACGAGGTGATCATGCAGGTTCTCTTCTGAAAATTCCGAATCGGCCTGGGTGCTTCTTTTAATATTCTCCAGTCTTTTTCTCACTGCCGGTGGGATTGGAGCCTTCAGCAGGGAATAGGTGATTCGAGGCGCGTAAGAGATCAGGAATGGCGTGATTCCCATGGTAATGATCGATATGGCCAGGAAATACTGATAGATATTTTCAGGAATGATGCCGTTGTCCTTTCCTACTCCAGATAATAAAAGGGAGAATTCCCCAACCTGGAACAGGCTGAAAACAGTTAGAAAAACAGTTCTTGCAGGATACTTCAGCAAAAAACCGGTAACTCCCACAACCGTCATTTTTAATAAGATCACTCCAATTACCAGCAGGATTATAAGGAGGATATTGTTGAAGAAAAATTCCAGGTTCAGCAGGGTTCCAACCGAAATAAAGAAAAAACTGATAAAGATCTCCCGGAATGGTAGCACATTGGCAGTAGCCTGGTGACTGTAATCTGATTCAGAAATAATCAATCCTGCGAAAAAGGCTCCCAGTGCCAAAGAAAGTCCTACCGTAGAGGTGAGCCAGGCAACTCCAAAACAAAACACCACTACGGTTAAAATAAATAATTCCTGGTTTTTTGTTTTGACTACCCATCCAAAAACCTTTGGAACCACGTATCTGGCCAGGATATAGACGATTATAAGTACTGCCAGTATCTTAAGGGCCATAATGGCTACCGTAGAAAGGATATTGGGTGTTTCACCTGCCAGAAGAGGAGTGAATAGCATCATGGGAACTACCACGATATCCTGAAATATCAGGATACCCAGGCTAATCCGGCCATGTGGTGATGCGATCTCTCCTTTTTCCTGTAGCAATTTGAGTACAATGGCCGTACTACTTAAACTAAAGAGGAAACCAAGAAAAATAGAGGTATTCAATTCCAGACCTGTTAAGCTGGCTATTCCGGCGGTGATAAGAATGGTACCGCCCACCTGAAGACCACCTCCTAAAAATATGATTCTTTTTATGGATGCCAGGCCTTTTAAGGAAAGCTCGATCCCGATCACAAAAAGCAGGAAAATAATCCCGATTTCGGAAAGCAATTCCACTTCATGCTGAGAACTGATGAGGTTAAAGGCATAGGGACCTGCGATGATACCAGCTAACAGGAAACCAAGGATTGCGGGGAGTTTCAACCTCTGGAAGATCAGGATGATCACAATTGATAAACCCAATATTATAACAATGTCCTGAAGGATAGGGATTTCCATAAATGGTTAGCTTTTATTGATTTTAAAGATACTAAGTAAAAATTTTTAAGCCTGAATTTGAGCAAAAAAAAGCGGCAGGTTTCCCTGCCGCTTTTATGCCTGGCCTAAATCTATTAACCTTTCAACCATGCATTGCGTAGTTCTATTTGATCTCCATCGGCATTTTGAAGGGGAACAAGACTTTTTCCCGTATCCTTTGGAGTGCTAATTTTGCCTTTTAATTCTATTTCCTCACCATCCCTAATTACCGTCATGCTAATATCATTACCGGTTTCCCAGCCCTGGGAGACCGAAATCAGGTCGTAAACATTTTGCAGGGTATACTCGGTTCCGTTCACGCTTTTAAGCGTATCACCGCCCTCTACACCAAGATCCTTAAGGAAAGTATTCAGTTCGATATCGTTTCTAAATACGATCTGCATTGTGGACTGGTTAGGCCCGATGTATGGGATTTGACCGTTGATAAAGTAATCTACTTCTTTAAGGACCTCTCTTTCTTCGAGGCCGGCCTTTGCAAAGAAGTCGTAGTAAGGAATAGGTGTTGT
Source organism: Christiangramia oceanisediminis (assembly GCF_022570735.2). Taxonomy (GTDB): domain Bacteria; phylum Bacteroidota; class Bacteroidia; order Flavobacteriales; family Flavobacteriaceae; genus Christiangramia; species Christiangramia oceanisediminis. Next base: position 263,516 of record NZ_JANCNS010000002.1, read on the forward strand.
TCCGGTGACATAGGTGTCAAAGAAATCCTGTATTTCTGGATAAGTTAAGGCCACGATCTCAGGAATCAACTCATCATCTTCGAATGGCCTGTCTTTGCCATATTTTTCACTTAGTTTCTTCATCAGGTCTAAAAGTCCCATGTTGCCACCGCTTAATTCGCGAAGCCTGATGTCCAGCGCCATTCCTATAAGTGCCCCCTTTAGGTAAACGTTATAGTAGCTATTCTCATACTTTTCATCCAGAATATTTTTGCTCATCACGGTGAATGGAACAGTGTCATCAAACCTTTTTGAGATCTCGATTTTGTCTACCATCCTGTTGTAGAATTCCTGGTCTGAGATCAATCCCTGGTTTACCTGGAAAAGGTTTGCGAAATATTCAGTAACTCCTTCATACATCCAAAGGTGTTGAGACATTTTAGGATCGTTGTAATCAAAATAATGTATCTCGTTGGAGTGCACGTTCAGCGGAGTTAGAATATGGAAGAATTCATGGGAAACGATATCGATCATGGATTCCTCAAGACCTTTTAGAGATGTGCTTTCATCGAGAACCACTACCGTTGAGGTGTGGTGCTCCAGTGCACCAAAATTCCCGGCATCAGGGCCTTCATCACCAGATAGGTATAACAAAATAGCATATTTGCTCGTGTTATCTATATCTCCCAGGAAACGCTTTTGTGCGCTAATCATCCTTTCCATCGAAGGTTTGATGTCCTGGGACGAAAACTTTCCTGTTGGTGAATACACGTTGAGTAAAACTTCCATGTTATCAACCATGATACTGGCCGTATCCGGTTCAGCATACATGATTGGATGGTCTATAACCTGGAAATACCTGTTTAAATTGAAAATATCTGTTTTGATATTCCCGTTTTCAGCATCAACGGTCTGGTTCACAGTGAGTGAAGTTCCGGGTATGAGACTGGACGGTCTTTTGATCTCCAGTCGATACTGCTTCTCTTTCAGGTCTTTGAAATATCCTACAAAACCGTGTAGGTTTAAAAGGAAGTTTTCGCCTTCCCTGATATTGGTTCCTGCCATGGAATATACGCCACCTTCATTTTCCCAATCGAAAGAGTCGTTCACCTGGTAGGTTACTTTATCGAGATCTTCAGCATTTTCGATGCTCCAGCTGTTTTCATCGATCCTGGTAACCGGCATTTCTCGGCCCTTGTAATCGTAAGCCTTAAGATTCTCGGAAAATTTCCCGTAGTTATCGGTAGAATAGGTTCCGGGAACTGTTTTTGGAATATAAAAAGTAGTAGTTTCGGTGGTGAATCGGTCTGGATCTACTGTTACCCAAACTTTGTCGTCCTGCACATCTACCAGGTCAATCTGTGCGATTACCGGTTGTTCCACATTGGGAGTCTGGGTAGATTTACAGCCAAGAAGCAGGGAAAATACAGCTAATCCCGTCAGTAATTTCTTCATGAAGTTTTGTTTATTTATAAGACTCAATTCGGGCGCGAAAGTTACATTCAGTATATTTTCTTTTCGTGCCTTCTGAATTAGAACGCCAGATTAGTGATGTGAATTATTCAAATTATGCTGTAAATAAAAAAAGACGCCATTTCTGACGTCTTTTTAATAACTAACTTATCGATTGGATTATACTCTCACATGGCCTTCACCCAATACATAATATTTATTGGTTACAAGCTGCTTCAATCCTAATGGTCCACGGTGATGTAGCTTGTCTGTAGAGATCGCCAGTTCGGCGCCAACGCCCATCTGTCCTCCATCGGTAAAACGAGTGGAAGCATTGTGATATACCGCTGCACTGTCTACCTGTTCCATAAAGGTGAGAGCTTCATTTTTATCTTTAGTGATAATAGAAGCAGAGTGACCTCCTGAATATTTGTTGATCTTTTCAATTGCTTCATCCAGGCCGTCTATAGCTCCTATTACGATCTTCATTGCAAGAAATTCTTCATACCAGGTTTCTTCAGAAGGAATTTTTTCCTCTTCTGTAAGTATCTTGGAAACTTCTTCATCTACAAGAATGTTGACCTTGAACTCCTTGAATACCTGTTCCAGCTCTTTTACTTTTCCTTCGAAATCTTCGATATTCTTATCTACAAGAACCTTATCCAGTGCGTTACATCCGGAGATCTTATCGGTCTTCGCATTAAGAATTACTTTCTTCGCTACTTCAAAATCGGCATTTTTTGATACAAATAGGAAATTGTTTCCTCTACCGCTTACCAATACAGCGCCGGTAGCATGTTCTTTTACAAAACCTATCAGTCTTTCTCCACCACGAGGAACGATGAGGTCTAAATGTTCTGGTGGATTTTTAAGAAATTCCTGGGTCTCGGTCCTGTCCATATGCAGCAATTCGATCCAATCCTTGCTTAACCCGTTTTCTTCCAGGGCTTCATGCCAGCATTCTTCGAGGATCTTATTACTATTAATGGCTTCCTTTCCACCTTTAAGGTAGATCTTATTATTAGCCTTAAAAGCAAGAACGGCAGCCTCGATCGTAACATCAGGTCTGGATTCGTAAATGATCAAAATATTTCCGAAAGGTGCTGTTTTATTAGTAATATCAAGCCCGGTATCCAGTTTACGGTGTTCTATGACCTGACCAACGGGATCTTCCTGCTCCATAACCTCACGAACCGAACGGATCATATCATCAACTTTTTTATCGTCAACAACGAGCCTGTCATATAGCGCCTGGTCGTCACGGCTAAATGCGTCCTGGTCTTTTTTGTTCGCTTCGATAATTTCATTTCGTCTCCTGTCCAGGATGTTCATCATGGATTTCAAGACCTTATTTTTTATTTCAGTTTTAATCAGTTTCATTTTCTATTCCTTTTGGTTTATCAAATAATTTTTTAAGATGTGAATTTGGTACCAACATCCTTACCGCTCATGATATCGAGAATCACATTATCTCTTTTCCCGTTGGCGATATAAGTTGGGATGTTCTTGGCAGCAGTTCCCTTGGCGATCTTGATCTTGGATTCCATACCACCACGGCCTTCGCCTTCACCTTTATCACTTTCCTGAACGTATTTTTCAACGTTTTCATCGATCTGTACTTTGTTCAGTTTTTCTGAATCGTCATCTTCAGGGTGACCGGTATAAAGTCCTTCGGTGTCACTAAGGATGATCAGTTTTTCGGCCCCGATCAGTTCAGAAACCAGGCTTGCCAGTTCATCGTTATCAGAGAACATGGACATGGTTACCGAAACAGCGTCATCTTCGTTTGCGATAGGAATGATTCCTTCAGATAACAGAGATTCGTAACAATTGATCATGTTTTCCCTGTGAATTCCTGGGCTAAAGTCTCTTTTTGTGGCCAGTACCTGCGCACATCTCATTCCGTAATCATGGAAAATACTGTAGTAGTGGCGCATCATTCTTGGTTGACCAACCGAAGAATACACCTGTCTTCTTTTACTATCGTCCTTAATGCTGATCTCGCCAAGGATCTCCTTACCGGCAATAGCAGAACCAGAAGATACAAGTACCACCATAATATCTTCTTCATATAAAGTGGCAATCTGGCGAACCAGGCTCTTCAAAACTGGGCCTAAAATTCTATTGTCTTTGTTGGTCATTACATTGGTACCAACTTTTACAACAATCCTTCTCTTTTTATCCATCTTTTAGAGTCTTTCGTTTTTGGTATATGGTTAATTATTTTTCTTCTCCAAGTTCAACCGCTCTGTCAAAGGCTGCATAAGCGGCCTCCTTAATAAGTTCCTTTACATTATTATCATCCATGGAGTCCAGGGCAGCTCTGGTAGTTCCACCTTTAGATGCAACGCGTTCCATCCAGGTATCTGGCGAAAGGTCATTTCTATTGAACAATTCCACCGCTCCCTCGAAGGTCTGGCTAACCAGCACCCTGGAATCGTTATTAGAGAATCCCATTTTTAAGGCAGCTTCCAGCATTGACTGCATAAAATAGAATACATAAGCTGGTCCGCTTCCCGAGATACCGGTGGAAGCATCTATATAATTCTCGTTCTTAACATGGATGGATTCCCCGGTCGTATCGAGCAGGTTTCTTACCATAAGTAATTCCACTCTCGAAACTTCCTTAGATTCGGTAAAAGAAGTGACACCTTTACCTACCTGTGCCGGAAGGTTGGGCATGGATCTTACGACCTTTTTAGCACCAAGGCCATCCTGTATTTTGGCAATGGTAACTCCGGCCATAAGGGAAACAAATATTTGCTCCTTATTAACCATAGAACGCATCTCTTCAAAGAGTTCGTCGCAATGGTAAGGTTTTACTGCTATGAATACCATATCGGCTTGGGGCAGGCAGTCTTCCAGTTTTTCGTAAACGTCGAAGTGATCAAGTTCACTTAAACGGGCAATAACATCTGCCGATTTATCGAATACCATTAAATTTCTTCGATTAAGAACGGCCGATCTCGCCATTCCTTCGGCGTAGGTTAAACCCATGTTTCCTGCTCCAATAACTAATGTTTTCATCTTGTGTTTTTTGGTTTTCATTTTTTAAATGGCTTTTTACCATTTCTTAATTCGCCCCAATTGGCGCAAAGACCATGCGATAAATGGAAATTTAATTGGGGCACGTTGTTTTGAAGGAATAATTTAGCCTGATTTTGAGGAAAGAGGCCCTAATAAAAGCATAAATTCTATTAAAATATCCTAAATTCTATTTGAGCATACCTGATAAAAGCACAGCCAGGTCTAAGAATTATTAAATTTATCGTTAAACTGAGGAGCCATAAATGCGAATCTGGTATTGAGCAGTTTGATTGAAGATTGAGGTTTATTAAAAAAATGTTATAATTAATATCAAATGCTGCTAATTCTTCCATATTTGCACTTTTGGCAATAACCGGAAATTTTGTCAGTATTTACAGAATTTCAATATTTATCATTATCAAAATCTGCCAAAATAGGCGTATTTTAGCTATAATTAGAGCTTTGTAGGCATTTGATCAATAAATGTTTGATATGCAATAAATGGTTTGGCTAAAAATGCATATAATGCTGTTTTTAATAATCCTCGGGATTAAATTTTAAACCTACTACCCTAATTAATGGAAAATAATAATGAAAGTCCTGCTTTAGAGCCCGCTAGTGAAACAATTTCGGATCAAACCAGGATCATTGCCATAGGCGCCAGTGCGGGTGGCCTTGAAGCTTTAAAGATGTTTTTCAAAAGTATCCCCGCTGGAGACAACAATGCCTATGTTGTTATTCAGCATCTTTCCCCGGATTATAAAAGCATGATGGGAGAATTACTTAAAAAGAACAGCAATCTGCCCATTGTCCAGATATCAGACGAGATGGAGGTAAAACCTGGTCACATCTATCTTATTCCTCCGGCGAATAACCTTATTCTTGAAAATGACCTTTTGATTCTGAAGGAAAAACCTAAAACTCAGATTCTTAATCTTCCAATAGATCTGTTCTTCGAATCTTTAGCTAAAGAACGTAAGGAAAAAGCTATTGGAATTGTTCTTAGTGGAACAGGAAGCGATGGAACCAGGGGTGTTAGAGCGATCAAGGAAAATGATGGAATGGTGATGGTACAGGAACCGGCTGAATCCAAATTTGACGGTATGCCTAAAAGCGCTATTAATACTGGTCTTATAGATTATATCCTGTCAGCTGGCGAGATGGGACCTGAACTAAAGAATTTTATTTCTACCCCACCCATTTTTCATTTCAAGGATGGTGATGTTCAGTATGATGAAAAAGAACTGAATAAGATACTTACTTATATAGACGAAAAGGCCGGACTGGATTTTAGAGAATATAAGTATGCAACCCTGGCCCGAAGAGTGGCCAGAAGGGTGAATATTTGCAAATGCACCAACTTAAAAGAATATTACGAATACCTAACTAATAATGAAGAAGAGGTAGATATCCTGTACCGGGAATTCCTTATTGGAGTGACCAAGTTCTTCCGGGATGAGAAGGTTTGGGAGGTTTTAAGGACAAAGGTCTTCCCTAAATTGATCGAAGATAAGGAAGATGGGGACGTCCTTAAAGTATGGGATGTGGGATGTAGCACAGGTGAAGAAGCTTACTCATTTGCGATGTGCCTGCATGAGGAAATGGAAAAACAGGGCAAGGATCTCGAAATTAAAATCTTCGCTACAGATATTTCGCAGCCGCATCTTGATATTGGAAGCAAAGGTATATATCCCGAAAGTATTGTTGCCGATGTGTCTAAAGACATGTTGCTAAAGTACTTTCTAAGCAAGGCGAACAGTTATCAGATCATCGAAAAGATTAGGAGAATGGTGATCTTCTCCCAGCATAATATTATTAAGAACCCGCCATTCAGCAATATGGATATGGTGGTGTGCAGGAATTTGTTGATCTATTTCCAGAACAGTATTCAAAGAAAGGCTTTGAATATGTTGCATTATTCGCTAAAGGAAGATGGAGTATTGGTTCTGGGAACCAGCGAAAGCGTGCATTCACATAAAGATCATTTCAAGGAAATAGATCGCAGATGGAAGATCTACCGAAATATTAAGCCCAGCAAGCGACTTAAGAACGGAATTAGTCCATCTCCCACCTTGCCTGGGAAGGAGAATAAGCTTATGGAAAACAGGTCTAACAGGGCCCGTAAGAACTTCCGTACCAGCTCAAATCCTATAAGACAGAAATTACAGGGAGAACTTAACGAAGCGATCCTTGACCAGTTTGGAGGAGCTTCTATTTTTATTGATTCTGATTATAATATTTTACAGGCAGTAGGAGAATTTAGGAAATATGCGAACCTTCCGGTTAGCGGTTTTTCAATTAACCTGCTGGACATGCTGGAAAGTGATCTAAAATACATAGTTCAGTCCACCCTTTCCAAAGCACATCGTGACCAGAAAAAAGTGATCTATAAGGATGCGCCGGTTAAACAGGAAGAAGGAAAACTGGCTGCAGATATCATTATCAAACCTTTTCTGGAGCACAACCTGGAAGGAGAAACCAGCTACGTGATCACCTTTGTCGAAAAGGAGATCAAAACCCAGGACCTTACCGAGGTGGCAAGAATAAGCCCTTCAAATCAAACGAAAGAGTATGTAGCCAGCCTGGAAGATGAATTGAAGAGAACAAAGGAAGATTTGCAAACTTCCCTCGAGGAGATTGAAACAAGTAATGAGGAATTGCAGGCCGCCAATGAAGAACTGCTGGCTTCCAACGAGGAACTGCAAAGTACCAACGAGGAGCTGCAGAGTGTAAACGAGGAAATCAATACGGTGAATGCCGAAAACATCCAGAAGATGGATGACCTGGCAGCCTTGAATGCAGATATGAACAACCTGCTCAAAAGTACCGATATTGGGGTGATCTTCCTGGATTCAGATTTCAAGATCAGGAAATTTACACCGGCCATCAAGAAACACTTTAGCCTATTGAACGGTGATATTGGCAGGCCTATCGATAATTTCACTAATAGTTTTGGATTGAGCAGGAAACAAAGTTTTCTTGATCGATGCCACAAGGTTCTGAAGACCGGTAAAATCCTGGAGAAGCATATCGTATCGCGTGAAGGTAAAAATTACCTGCAGCGAATTTCTCCTTATATGGATTCCGATCAAAATATTAACGGTGTAGTGATTACATTCATCGATATCGAGAATATTCAGAAATCCAAGGAAAAGCTCATCGCCAGTGAAAAAAGATTCAAATCTTTTTACGAAGATGATCCGGTACTCCATATAAGTGTGGATCCTAAATCTTCCAGAATTGTACAGTGTAATAAAAAGACGGTGCAAAAGCTGGGGTATAGTTCTAAAGAAAGTATTGTTGGGAAGGAGATCTTTGACCTTTTTGATGATGACTCCAAATTGCCAAGTCTAAACCTTAAAAAAGGTGTGAATAAGTTTGGTGAGGTAGTGAATGTGGAACTCAAGATGCTCACCAAAAGGAAGAAGGTATTGCCGGTAATCCTCAATGCTACCGCGGAGAGAGATGAAACCAACAATATCAAGACCATCAGGTATACCTGTGTGGATATTTCAGCTTTAAAGGAGGCTCAGAATCAATTAAAAGAACAGAAGAACGACCTGGAACGTGCCAACAGGGACCTGGAACAATTCGTATCCATCTGCTCACATGACCTTCAGGAGCCTCTAGCGACCATAAAATTTGGTAGTGATGTGCTGGGGAAAATGTATGCAGCCCAACTGGATGAGAAAGGTGAGAACTATATAAAATATATTAAGAATGCTTCAGACAGGCTTTCATCACAGATCAGGGCCTTACTGGAACATTCCAGGATTGGAAAGAATGGTAAGAAGACCCTGGTAGATACCCGCGAAGCCGTAGAAGTGGTAAAATATGACCTTGGCAAAAGTATTAAGGACAGGAAAGCTACCATCCATATTGGAGATCTTCCCAAGATCAAGGCTTATGAAGTCGAACTTCGTTTGCTCTTTCAGAACCTTATTAGCAATGCCATAAAATATGTTCCTAAAGACAAAAAGCCGGAAATAAGGATTTCGGCCTATAGAGAAGGAAAGTACTGGGTTTTCTCTATCATGGATAATGGTGTTGGGATCTCCAAGGAAGATCAGAAGAATATTTTCACCATATTCAACCGCGTACCTGGAAACGAAGATATGGAAGGTACCGGAGTAGGACTGGCTCATGTAGAAAAGATCGTTCTGCTTCATGAAGGAAGCATTTGGGTAGATTCCCAGGAAGGGGTAGGGAGTACCTTTTATTTTAAACTTAAAGCAGACTAAATGCCCCAAATAAGCTATCCTGAAAAAGTGGATATCACGAACTGTGATAAGGAACCTATTCATATAATAGGGCAATCTCAATCTCACGGAGTCATCATTGCCTGCGACAGGTCGAAACTTATAATCACCCAAACGGGGCAGAATACTCAAGATTTTTTTGGGATGCCATATACCCAACTTCTTGGTAAACCCTTAAAAGACCTGATAGGTGAAGAGCTTATCAGGATCTTTGATAACCGGGGTACTGAGGATGCCCGTCTTCCTGAAAGGGAGATCACGATAAATGGTACCGAGTTCATAATGGTTCCTCATTTTTCTGGGAAAAGCATCATCATTGATTTTGAGCCAATCGCCTCGAATCATAACCCATACGAATACCAGCGACAGCTATCAAATATTCTCAATATTCTTAATGCTTCTGAAACGCCTGAAGACCTCTGTAATGATGCAGCTAAGATAACCCGGGATGTCTTTGGATATGATCGGGTAATGGTTTACAAGTTCGATGAAGAATGGAACGGTGAAGTGATCGCGGAAAAGAAAAATGAAGATCTGGAAAGCTGGCTGGGACTGCATTATCCTGCGAGCGATATTCCGAAGCAGTCTAGAGCCTTGTTCATGAAGCACCGGGTTCGCATCATAAGCGATGTGAATTACGAACCTGTGCCAATCGAACCCGAACTTTCTCCAATTGACCATGAACCGCTGGATCTTTCCCGGTCTGAATTAAGGGGAGTTTCACCAATTCATATAGAATACCTTCAGAATATGAATGTGGGAGCATCACTTACAGCTGCACTTATCAGCAACGGCAAATTATGGGGACTGCTTGCCTGTCATCATTATTCTTCCAAACATATTAATTATTATCAAAGGCAAACCTGTGAATTCCTAACCCAGATATTTTCTAATGAACTTAGCCTGAAGGAATCCAGTAAATATATCGCCAAACTGGATGAATGGGAGATCGTTAGGGAAAAACTGGTAAAACAGGTAGAAGAAAAGGGTAAGATAAAAAAGGGATTATCCCAGATGAAGGTGCTTTTCACCGATTTGATGGAATGTGAGGGAGGAGCTTTACTGCTCGACGGAAAAATTATTTTGATAGGGAAAACACCAGGAAAGAAAGAGGTGCATCAACTTGTTGACGAGTTTTTATCCAAACAGCCTGATTCCCTGTTTTTTACCAAAAATTTATCTGCTGTATATCCAGGCGCCAGCCGTTTCACTGAAACTGCCTCCGGGATCCTCAGCGTAAAACTGGGTAGAAGTGACAGGGATTTCCTGATGTGGTTCCGGCCAGAAGTTGTCCAGAACGTTAGTTGGGGAGGCAATCCCGACAATAAAGCTTCGTTTGATGAAACAAAACAACGCATCACTCCCAGGAAATCATTCGAAAAATGGACCCAGGAGCTAACCGGGGTTTCAGATCCATGGATGGATTACCAGTTGGGTGCAGCCAGGGCGATACGTGAAAGCATAAGCAACCTGATCCAGGAAAAACAAAAGATCAAGATCGCCAAATTGAACGATCAGTTACGAGTGGCTCATGATGAACTGGAGTTGTTTAGCCAGGGACTTTCCCATGACCTTAAAGCACCATTAAGAGGAATTGACGGCTATGCCCATATTCTTAAAGAAGACCATTACCAATCCCTGGACCGTGATGGCCAGAAGGCTATCGATACTATTTTGAGCTCAACCAGCGAAATGCAGGAACATATAGATAATATACTTTCCTTCGCAGGTGTAACTGGCCAGAATATCGAAAAGAACATTTTTTCGGTGAATTATATGGTAGAGGATATCCTCGAATCCTTCAATGTGAAATCTACTTATCCTGCAACGAAAATCGTAATGGAAAAAGATTTGCCCAGGATGATGGCCGATAAACGGATGATGCTTCAGGTTTGGTCCAATCTGCTGGCCAATGCTCTGAAATATTCCGAAAGGGAAAAAGAGCCTATTGTTGAAATTGGGGCCAGGGGCATCAACGGGAAAACCACCTATTTTGTTAAGGACAATGGAATAGGATTCGATCCGAAATATAAAGAAGATATCTTTAACCTGTTTTCAAGGTATTCCGGAGATAACTTCAAGGGTACCGGTATAGGCCTTGCCATCGTGAAAAAGATCATTGAAAAGCATAATGGAATGATCTGGGCCGAAAGTGAGCCCGGTGAGGGTTCAACCTTCTATTTCCATGTTTAACAATTCTTAATTGCCAGATTTGACCTTTTGTAATATTTTCGCATTCCTATCCGGAACAGATTATAAATGATAAAATCCCTAAGAATATTATTGGTTGAAGATAACCAAACCGATGTCCAGCTAATCAAAAGGCAGATTGGTAAGATCGTGGAATCTCCTCTTATCGAAGTGTGTGAAAATATGGAGGATTGCAGGCAGCATCTCGTGAATTTTGCGCCAGACGTGGTTCTTTCAGATTATAACCTGCCTACCTGCACCGGTTTGGATATTATGGAGCTGGTGAAGGATTTTGACAGCGAGATCGAATTCATTTTTATCACCGGGACCATACAGGATGAAGAACTGGCAGCAAATACAATTCTTAGTGGAGCTTCGGGCTATATTCTTAAAAAACATATGAATGTGCTCAGTGAAAAACTTGAGCCACTATTTAAAAAGCTCGTGGTTAATATGGTTGCCAGGGAAGAGCTTCGAGAACGAATTCGAAATAATAAGATCACAGTTAACCAGATCTATGATTATCTGGATCAGATCAATACTGATAATAAGGAACACGTAGAAAATATTGAGAAGATTAAGTCGGCGATTAACAGGTTTAAGGTAAACGACGATGAAGATTCTTGATAGTTTAAGACAGGCCACTGCCGAATTGCATCATAGACTGGAAGGTGAAAATCTTACTGGTAAAATTATGGATCATTCCATAAGCCTGGAAGAATATAAACTGCTCATCTACCAGAATTTTATTGCCTATAGAAGTGTTGAAAAAGCCATCAGTGGTTTTCTTCCTATTGCTGAAATGCAGAAAACTTCCCAACTGGAAAAAGACCTGAAAAGTCTGGGCGTTCCGGTTCCAGGCGAGGAGCATGATATCCATTTTGACTGCAAAGATGAGATGGAAGCCATTGGAGCAGCCTACGTGCTTGAAGGCTCTGCCATGGGAGGTCTTATGATTGGGAAAGAACTTAAGAATTGCCAGATCTCGCAACTGATATCAGAACAACATTTTTTTTCCGGTGAAAGAAGCAGTATGGCCGGCTGGAATAAATTCCTGAAGTTTCTTCGTTCCAGGGAATTTGATCAAAACCAGGTAAATAAGGCCTGTGATAAGGCCAAAGAGACCTTTCTCCTTTTTGAACAGGCTTTTGATACCGTTCCAGGTAATTGCTAACTTCTTATTGCGAATACCGAAAATAATAACTAGGTTTAATTCTGCAACCTTAATTTTCGGAAATGAATCACAGCTTTAAGATCCTAATCTGCTTCCTGGTTTTTAACCTTTCGCATGCATTAATTTATGCCCAGGCTGGACGCATCCCCGTTCCGGCTGAAAATGGAATGGTGGTAAGCAGTCATCACCTGGCTTCCGATGTTGGTCGCGAAATTTTAAAGCAGGGAGGTTCAGCAGTTGATGCTTCGGTGGCCACAGCATTTGCACTTGCGGTAACATTGCCCGCTGCGGGAAATATTGGCGGAGGCGGGTTCCTGATCTACCATGGGAGCAATGGCGAGACCACTAGTTTCAATTTCCGTGAAAAAGCCCCGCTGGCCGCGACCAGGGAAATGTACCTGGGTCAGAACGGGAAAGTAAAAGACAATTCCAACCACGAGGGAATTCTTTCAGTAGGCGTACCAGGCACAGTGGCCGGGTTGTATAAAGCACACCAGAAATATGGAAAACTGGACTGGAAAGATCTTGTTCAGCCAGCTGTAGATCTTGCTGAAAAGGGTTTCCAGGTAAGCCAGCCAATCGCCGGATTCTCAAATATGCTGAAGCGGTACGAAAATGAGTATCCAACCACAGCAGCGGTTTTCCTGAAAAAAGATGGCAGTCCCTATAAAGATGGTGACCTTCTAATCCAGAAGGATCTAGCTGAAACCCTTAAACGGATACGGGACGAAGGACCAGACGGATTTTACAAAGGAAAGACGGCCGATCTAATTGCCAATTTTATGAAAAAAGAGGGTGGGCTTATTATCAAGGAGGACCTGTTGAAATATGAAGCTGAGGAATTAAACCCGGTTAAAGGAAACTATCGCGGTTATGACATTATTAGCATGCCACCTCCAAGTTCCGGCGGGGTAGCTCTTATTGAAATGCTGAATATATTGGAGGGTTTTGACCTCAAAAAGGCCGGGCATAATTCGGCTAAAAGCCTGCATTATTTAACCGAAGCTATGAGGCGTGCATACGCCGACAGGGCCCAATATCTTGGCGATCCAGATTTCAATTCAGGCATGCCAATCGACGAGCTGATCTCAAAGCAATACGCCGATCAATTAAGAAAAAATATACAGGAAGACAGGGCTTCTGTAAGTGATTCTGCAAAATTCAATAAAGCACATCTCGCTTATGAAAGTCCTGAAACCACGCATCTCTCGGTGCTGGATTCAGAAGGAAATGCTGTATCCCTTACTTACACCCTTGAACAGTCTTATGGTTCTAAGATCGTTGTAGAGGGAGCGGGTTTTTTACTGAATAACGAAATGGGAGATTTTAATGCGATCCCAGGTTATACCGATACCAAGGGAAGAATAGGTACAGAACCCAATCAAATAGAGCCTGAAAAACGGATGTTATCGAGTATGACTCCTACCATTGTCGCAAAAGACGGCAAGCCTTATATCATTATTGGCACTCCCGGTGGTAGAACTATTATAAATACTGTGCTCCAGGTAATCGTGAATAGCATTGACCATGAGATGGATATCGCCCTGGCCATCGAATCTCCCAGGATGCATCACCAGTGGCTTCCAGATACCAGTTATTTTGAAGAATGGGGCTTTTCACCTGATACCGAGCGTATCTACCAGGAAATGGGTCATGAGATCATAAAACGATGGAGCCAGGGTAGTGCGATGGGGATCATGATAGATTCAAAGGAAAACCTGATATTCGGTGCTGCCGATTCCAGGAGTTATGATGGAAAGGCTTCGGGTTATTAAAGATTAACTTTTTCTATTTCCCGCACTTCTCCGGCCTGCATCCCGTCTAGTTTTTCATTACCAATTCGAACACGAATCAGCCTAAGCGTAGGGAAGCCTACCACAGCTGTCATTTTCTTTACCTGGCGGAATTTTCCTTCGGTTAAGGTGATGCTTATCCAGCTGGTGGCGCCATGTCGCTCATCCCTTATCTTTTTTGCTCGTTCCGGAAATTGCGGAAGGCGCTTCAGTTTTTCAGCTTTACAGGGAAGGGTTTTATATTTTTTACCATTGATGCTGATCTCAACGCCCTGCTGAAGCTGTGCGATTGCTTCCGGCGTAATGCTTCCATCAACCTGAACATAGTATTCCTTTTCAGAATTCCCTGCGGTGATCTTAGTGCTTAACTTTCCATTTGTGGTAAGTAATAACAGGCCTTCAGAATCTTTGTCCAGGCGGCCAATGGCCATGCATCCTTCGGGAAAATCATAAAGCTCACCAAGCAATTGATGCTTGCCGGCCTTCTTCTGGTTGGTGATGAACTGGCTAAGATATCCGTAGGGTTTGTATATTTTGAAATGCCGGTGCATGTGCCGAAATTAAACAAAAATTCCTCCCTGTAAAAAGGAGGAATTTATAACCTGTAATTTGTTTCAATTTAATCCATTCCTGGCTGTGTGATCCTGAAATCTTCTTCTTCCTTGGCCTTTTCAACCATCTGTTCTACTTCGTTGAGAAGTCCCTTGGAATCGTAAATAATACCGTCTTTAATGGTATATTTTACTCCACCAACGCGTACCACCTCGTTGTCTTCGGTGAGTTTGATCGCGCCGGTCCCATAGAGAACCTTAAAATTCTGAAGCGGATTTTCTTCCACGATCACGAAATCGGCAAGTTTACCAGGTTCAACAGTTCCGAGTTTATCTTCCATTCCAATTGCTTCGGCACCATTCAGGGTAGCCGCTCGAATCACTTCCAGAGGGTGAAAGCCTGCTTCACGGAGCAATTCCAATTCTCTCACATAGGCAAAGCCATACAGCTGAAAGATGAAACCTGAATCAGACCCCGTTGTAACTCTTCCGCCACGATTTTTATAATCATTCACGAACTGCATCCAGATCCTGAAATTCTCTCTCCAGGCCACCTCTTCTTCGGTGCCCCAGTAATGCCAGTAAGATCCATGTGATATTTTGCTGGGTTGGTAAAATTTCCAGAGCGAGGGCAGGGTATAGGTTTCATGCCACTCAGCTCTTCGGGCTCTCATCAGGTCCCGGCTGGCTTCATAGATATTGAAGGTAGGATCCAGGGTAAAATCCAAAGCCAGCAGCGTATCCATGGTCTGGTTCCAGTGCTCAGAACCCGGCTCGGTTGCCTGGGCCCAAAGTTTTCCTGCTTCAGCAAAGCGATGCTGCTCATTCTGGTAATTATAGTCAAGCGGATAATGCTGAACAGTTTTATCGTCGAAAAGCGCTTCCGGAAGTCCATACCAGTGTTCCATACTGGTAAGACCGGCTTTAGCCGAATTCAGCACGTTCCAGCGGCCAACGCTCAACTGTGCATGATGCATGGCTGAACCTTTGCCTAATCTGGCATTCTCCTCGAGGGCTGCTTTCATGATCCCGGGAGCTGCGCCAAAGAACTTGATCCCATCTGCACCGGCATCTGCATTTTTACGAACCCATTCCCTGGCTTCTTCAGGAGTGGTGATAGGCTTTTCGCTGCCATTTCCAAAAACGGTATAACTAATGATCCTGGGCCCGGCCATTTCTTTATTTTCGATCTTTTTCTGAAGATCCTGCGTCCATTCAATTCCGGGACCGCCTACTTCTCGAACAGTAGTTACTCCGTGAGCCATCCACAATTTGAAAACGTATTCAGGTGTGGCTCCCTGGGCTTTGCCGCCAATATGTCCATGCATATCAATAAAACCTGGTAGCAGGTACATGCCAGTTGCGTCCAGTTCCTTGCCGCCATCCTTTAGTTTAGGCCTTGCTGATTCATTGATCTCTACGCCAGGGTAACCAACGTTATGAACACCGGTGATCTTATTATTTTCAACGCTAATATCAACAGGGCCCATTGGTGGGGCGCCATTCCCGTTGATGAGGGTCACCCCTCGAATGATCAACTGGTTGAACGGGCCTTCCATATGTTCCTGGCTATGGACCAACATGTTAATGGCCAGGAAAAAACTGCTTAGCAGGATTCGTTTTTTCATGCTTCGATTTTAGAGGATATTTATGGATTTTAGGATCTTAGTTTTCATCGGGAACAGGAAATCCGCGATCTCGCATCAAAGCATCGATCTCGGCATCACGACCTCTGAATTTCTTATAGGCTTCAGCCGGATCCATTGCATTCCTTGGAGCGAAAAGATAATCCACCAGTTTCCTGGCAACCTCCTTATCGTAGAATCCTCCGGGAGCTTCTGCGAAAGCTTCCGAAGCATCAGAAGTAAGAACATCAGCCCACAAATACCCGTAATAACCGGCGGCATATCCTTCACCGGAAAAAACATGGCCAAAATGCGGACTCCTGTGTCTCATCACGATCTCTTCAGGCATATTCAATTCTTCGAGCGTATTCTTTTCGAATTCCACAGGGTCGATATTTTCAGGATCGGTGGTGTGATATTTCAGGTCCATGATGGCTGAGGCTAGAAATTCGGTCGTGGCAAAGCCCTGGTTAAAGGTAGACGCCTTTTTGATCTTCTCCACCAGTTCATCAGGGATCACTTCATCGGTTTCATGATGTCTCAGGAACTGGTTGATCACCTTATCGGTAGAAAGCCATCTTTCGAGCAGCTGAGACTGGAATTCGGTATAATCGCGAACACCGCTATTTAAAGTGGGGTACTTGATATCTGCGGAAAGAAAATGCAGCGCATGACCAAATTCGTGAAAAAAGGTTTCGGCATCATCCCATGAAACCAGAACCGGTTCTCCGGGAGCCGGCTCGATGAAATTGGAATTATTGGAAGCAAGGACCGCGGCTCCGCCTTCCAGTTCGTTGTAGCTTCTGTAGGTCGTTGCCCATGCACCCGATCTTTTTCCCTGCCTGGCATACGGGTCGAGGTACCAAAGTCCTACGAGTTCCCCGGAATCCTTATCGGTTACTTCCCATACTTTTACATCTTCATGGAATACAGGAACGCTTCCTTGTTCAACAGGGCTGAAATCGAAGTTGAACAACTCTCCTGCAGTGAAGAATAAAGCCTGGGTAAGATTGCCTAATTCCAGGTATTGTTTCACTTCTTCGCTGTCCAGGTCGTACTTCTGCTGTCTTACTTTTTCAGCATAGAATCTATAATCCCATGGTTTAATGGTGATACCGGCATTCTCCTGGTCGGCTATTTTTTGCATATCGGCAACTTCTTCTTCAACTCGTGCTAGGGCAGCCGGCCATACCTTCATCATCAGGTCCATGGCATTTTCAGGATTCTTGGCCATCCTGTTCTGCAAGCGCCATTGCGCATAATTATCATAACCCAGCAGTTCCACGCGCTCATCTCTTAGCTTAAGAATTTCAGAGATGATCTCGTTGTTATCGAATTCATCCTGGTTATCACCACGTGAATAATAGGTTTTCCATACTTTTTCTCTCAAGTCCCTTTCGGTGGAATAAGTAAGAAACGGATCCATGGAAGAACGGGTGTTGGTTACTGCGTACTTGCCATCCTCACCCCTGGATTCAGCTGCATTGGCAGCCGATTTTACGTAGGATTCCGGTAAACCTCCAAGCTGATCCTCGTCCAGGTAAAGCACATAATTTTCTTCATCTGAAAGGACATTATTAGAAAACTTGGTATAAAGTTCTGATAGTTGTTTGTTGATCTCGGCATAGCGCTTCTTATCCTCAGCTGAAAGATCTGCACCCTGCATGGCAAATTCTTCGTATATAAGGTCGATCACTCGTTGTTCAGCCTCTGGAAGCGGATTTTCTTTTGAGTCTTCGTAAACCGTTTTGATCCTTTGGAAAAGTTTCTCGTTCTGGCTGATCTTTGAAGAATATTCAGAGATCTCTGGCGCCAGTTCTTTTTGAACTTCCCTGAACTCCGGGCTTGAAACATTACTGCTGTAGATGCCATAATAGGTAAAGGCCCGCTCCAGTTCCTTGCCCGCCTTTTCCATAGGGACTATCGTGTTTTCGAAAGTTGGGACTTCCTCGTTATTGGCAATGCGTTCGATATCATCTAAATGAAGCTGCATGGCCTTTCTCATGGCTGGCTTTACATATTCTACTTTCATCTGGTCGAAGGCAGGAACGCCTCCATAGGGACCGGTCCATTCGGCTAGCAGGGGATTATCCATAGTTTCGTTTTCTTTGTTTTCTACATTTTTGCCACAGGCAATAACAGCCACAATGCTGGTGAGGGCAAAAGATCTTTTGAATATTCGATTCATCAGGTAAAATTTGAAGATAGGCGGGAATATACGAACATTTCAAATTCCGGGAAAGCATGGAACAGAGGAATGGCTATGAAAGAAATATCCCGGATTGATGAGACCCGGGATACCAGTGATGAATACAGATGTTATGTTTGAATCGAATTTTAATAACTAAGATGTGGGTCCGGGTTTATTGACTAATTCAACAGATAGGTTTTTATTGCTCGGGTATGAAAAGATTTTTTGCTTTCCATTTCTTCCTAATGAAGATTGTGATTGATGAATGTTACCCCGTTTGGATTATAAATTACCTGGTTAAACCCGGACGTACACCTAATAGCTCCTAATCACAACGGTCTCTGCCAGTCTATTTAAGCCAATGCCGTTGTGCATTGCTCTAGGCTTTTGCCTGATGTGGGCTTTTAAGATCGCTTTCATGATTGATGAATTTTGATGATGATTTATACACCGAACTTTCTTCGGTTATACCAACAGCTTCTGCCGTTAGAGGATCGCTGGTTCATGAATGGTTTGTGATGTGTTAAGTCTCCTTCGTTTGATGAACCGAAATTTGAACTGATGTTTGAAAAAATTGCCATGATGAATAAATTTTAGTTATTGATTGATGATTATTATTTCGGGGGGAGTACTGAATTTTCAAGAACTTTTTTGGGGCAATTTTCAGTTTTTCAGGGGGGTGATTAGAATACTACTTCTAATTTCTATTGCTAAAGTACTGTTATTTAACCTGCTGCGAAAGGGGATAATTCCCCTAAATGAATATTTATAACAAAAATTTATAAAAACCTTAGAATCTTAAGGGATTAATTATAGGTATTTTAAAGCAAAAATTTAATCATGGAAAAATTGAAACTAGCAGTAATTTATTACAGTGCCACTGGTACTAACCATCAAATGGCCAAGTGGGCAACAGAAGCAGCCAAAAAGCTCGGAGATCACGAAGTGAAAATGTTGCGGGTGGAAGAAACAGCGCCTTCTGAAGCTATTGCTCAAAACGAGGAATGGAAAAAACATCTTGAAAGCACAAAAGATGTCCCTACCGCTTCTGTAGACGACCTGGATTGGGCCGATGCATATATATTCAGTGTGCCAACTCGGTACGGTAACCTTCCTAACCAATTCAAATCCCTGATCGATTCAACCGGGCAGCTATGGTTTAATGGAAAACTGGTAAATAAAGTGGTGAGCGGGATGACCAGTGCACAAAACCCACACGGAGGTCAGGAAACCACCTTATTATCTTTATATAAAACCATGTTCCACTGGGGAGCAATCGTGGTACCACCTTCTTATACAGACCAGTCTATCTTTGATGCGGGAGGAAATCCATACGGAGTGAGTGTCTCCAAGGGACAGTTGAATGAAAAAGTACAAAAGGCCGTAGAACACCAGGTTAAAAGAACCTTAGAGGTTGCTACCTGGGTTAAGAAAGGTAAGTCCTAAAAATCAGACTATTCAAGAACAATTATCTAGCGGCATGTCTCACCAAAACATTGCGTGGAGATATGCCGTACTTCGCTTTAAATATTTTGGAGAAATAACTTCGGCTGGATAATCCCAGCTCATAAACCACTTCACTCACATTCTTATTTCCGCTGGAAAGCATTTGCAGGGCTTTTGTAAGCCTTATGTCTCTTACATATGCGTTTACCGTCTTGCCATAGACTATTTGAAAAGCTTCCTGTAATTTATTGGAATTCATACCGGCAATTTTTGCGAGGGAATCTACCGTTCCGGCCTGAGCAAGATTCTCATTGATGTACTCTACCACTTTTTCCACAGATTTTAGATCCCTGTCTTTTAGATGTGTCTTGTAAAGACTTTCTCCTTCTTCCTTAAAACGGGTAAGCATAAAACTGAGTATTTCAAGGGATTTTGCCCCTATAAAATTGACCCTTGGGAAGCCTTCGAGCTTACAATCCTTGATTTCCCTTATAATATCAGCGGTTTTAGGACTAAAACTGCCGGTATCACAAATTCTGTTTTTAGCCTTTACGTCACTAAAAATCTTGTAATAGATAGGTTCAAGCTGGTTGAGGTCAAAAGAAAAGTATTGCTGAAATTTGAGTCGGTCTATTTCCAGGTAACATAAAGTGAAACAGGTATTCTTTTTAAACACCAGATTATGCGTTTCAGCTTCTTTTGGAGCGGCAATCAGGTATTGATGATCATCAAGATGGACCATATCTTCTGCATTCAGAAAATAACTGTCTACTTCTCCTTCAATACAGTATAGGAACCGAATCGGGTTAACGGTAGGAAGCGAAACTTTCAATTTTAAGTTTTCGTGAAAGTTGCATTTATAGGTATATAAGCCAATTCCATTGGGGAAATTAATACCCTCGATATAACCCTCACCAATATTTGAAGGAATGTCAAGGTGGTATTCTCCAAGATTTTCGCTGTAGTCTAATTCGAAATTTTTGGCTAATTCTGGTATGAAATCTTCTACATCATTTAACTCCAAATGATATGTTTCCATTTCCAAATCGTTAGTGTTTGTTAAAAGTTAAGGTTTTTAAAGTTAACTGCTGAGGCTGATACTTCCCGTATATGTGGAGTTAAACTTATACTAAAAAGGCAGTCGAAATTTTTTAAAGTTCTGAATATCAATAAATAAGGGTTATTTTCCCCTGTTTTGGTTTTACTTTACAACCTATCTTAGTACTGTTTAATTTTTGATAGCCCAGTTATTCTACCATGTCTTTATTCATCATTTAAAGACAAGTATCATGGTCTCATCAACTAAAGTTACCAGACATTCGATTATTAAGGACCTGAAGGGGAGTGCCAGACAGCATTATCCAACACCTCAGGATCTTAATCCAGTGAACTCTAAATTCTCCAGGGGAGTTAAAAAGACGAAAGGTTTTATAAAGGAAGTTGCATCGCTGCTAACCACCTCCAGCGTAACCGCACTTACCGTCTTCGGGCTTGAAATTTCCCTGCTTAACGGATTGTTGTTAGGTTTGATCATCACCTTACTGGTAGTAGGATTTTTTAAACCTATCTATTTAACTCTAAGCGCCCTGGGAGCTGTTTTCCTGGTCTTAATTACCGCTAATAAGCTGGTGGAGTATGGCATCTATTTTATAAAACAGCTTATTCTATTCTTCAACCTGAGGGATGGGGCATTTATGGAAAATAGTGTAATGGCCGTAATTGACCAGTATATTAGCCTGGTTTAATTGTGCATAATTTTACGAAAGTTCTTTTCTCAATACTACCAGTGGCGGACTTTTGATCACGCCCAGGCTATTGCTGAGTCCAACAATTAGTACCACCAAAATAATCCCTGGGAACAGGATCAAGAAAGGTTTCCACGACGGGATAAAGGTAGTCTCGAAGACGAGCCAGGCCAACATTTGTGAACTGATAAGGGATAGCAGGATGCCAGATAAAGCTGCCAGGACTCCAAGGTATAAATACTCCAGGGCAAGGATCTTTAGGATCTGTTCGCTGCGGGCGCCAATGGTTCTCAAAAGAACACTTTCCCTGATGCGTTGATATTTACTGGTTCTTACCGCACCAATCAGCACGATTATTCCGGTAAGTATGCTAAAGAAAGCCATAAAATTGATCAGCCACGAAATTTTGGTAAGCAGGTCTTCTATTATGCTCAAAACCTGGCGAAGATCGATAATTGTGACATTCGGAAACTGGTCTACCAGAATCTGCTGAAGATTCGCTGAAGCCTCCTCGTCTGGCACCTTGGTGGTCAAAACCCTGAACTGTGGCGCATCTTCAAGCACACCAGTTGGGAAAACGATCGAAAAATTTAGCTGCATCCGGCTCCAGTCTACTGTTCGAACGCTCTTTACCACCGTGTTCAGAATAACGCCCTGCACATTGAAACTCACGGCATCACCAGGTCCAACCTTGGCATCTTCAGCAAAATTATCACTGATAGAAATCGGTACCGTATCGTTCATACTTGCAGTTCCAATCCATTCTCCTTCCTGAAGCACTTCAGACGAAATAAGGGAATCCCGGTAGGTGGTCCTGAATTCATGTCTTAGTACCCAGCCATTAATCCTGGACGTGGTGTCTTCCTGTATCTCTTCCGCAGGTCGGCCTTTGATGCTTTCCACCCTCATGGTCACGATGGGAATATTTTCCAGTACCGGTATTTGCTGTGACTGGATAGTCTTCGTCACTTTTTCCTGCTGATCATTCTGAACGTCCAGCAGGATCATATTTGGGCTATTAGCCTGTTCTTCCAAAGAGGCCTGGGCCAGGAGCAGATCCTTGGTAAAATAGAGCGTACTAATAAGGAAAGTACCAACACCAATGGTGATCACGAGAATCAGCGTTTGATTCTGTGGTCTGAAAAGGTTTAAAAGACTTTGCCTTGGAACAAAACCCCAGGATTTTGGAAAATATTTCCTGATGGCTTTCATAAAAAGATTGGCAACACCAGCCAGCAGCGCGAAGGTAACGATCACACCGCCCACGAAAGATAACGCATACAACCAGTCTTCCAGCAGCCAGTATGAAAACAGAAATATGAATAAAAAGATTCCAGCCAGCACGAAAAGGCCCGCCTTTCTGGATCGTACCGGATTGCTTTCCTCGACCCTCAGCGTTTGCAAAGGGGACACATAGAGCGTCCCGATCAACGGGTAAAGGGCAAAAAGGATAGACATCAAAACTCCCAGTAAAATTCCAATAAAGATCACCCGTGGTTCCAGGGAGATCTCGATCTCGATAGGAATAAAGTCCTGTAAGATCAAAGGGAATAATTGCTGAAGCAGCACTCCAATGAAGGTCCCTATCACACCTCCTAAAAACCCGATCCCGGCTATTTGTAACAGAAAGATGAGGAAACTATTCTTTTTACTGATGCCGAGGCATTTCAAAATAGCAACGGTCTTCAGCTTTTCCTTGATATAAATATGGATGGCGCTGGCAATTCCAACGCAGCCTAACAGCAAAGCAATAAAAGCCACCAGGTTCAGGAACTTCCCGAAGTTCTCATATCTTCGCCCTAATCGGTCACTGGTGGACGTATGCGTATCCAGATCGGCTTCGTTGGCATCGAGCATCGGGTCGAGTTCGCGGTCCAGCCTGTCCATATCGGTAGTTGGTTCAGCAACGAAATAATACTTATAATCGATTCGGCTACCGGTCTGAACAAGCCCTGTTTTTTCGATAAGATTATGCGGGATCAGAACCGGTGGTGCAACCGAACTGAATATGGAGGAACTACCCGGTACCGATTTTAAGGCGCCTGCGATAGGAATGGAAATATTCCCGATTTTGATGGGGTCCCCGATCTTGAGTCCTAACTGAAGCATCACCGTAGCATCGACCAGGGCAGCATCTTTTTGCTGAAATTCTATCCCGGCTGTTGCAGGATTGGTTTCCAGTTCGCCATAAAAAGGAAAGCCGCCTTCGATACCCCTAACCTGGACCAGTTTAGTTCCCTGGTTGCCAGGAAAGGCTGCCATTGAGGCGAAACTGATCTCCCTGCCGTCTGCTCCACCAAGTGAATCGATGATCGATTCAACTCTCGGAGTGATTGGTTTGTCACTGTCGATGATATAATCTGCACCCATCAATGCTTTTGATTGCAGGGCGATGTTTTTCTTTAAATTATTGCTGAATGACTGGATGGATACGACCGCGGCGATTCCAAGAACGATGGAGGCCATGAATAACATAAGTTTTTTTGTACTGGCTTTTCCGTCCCTTATGGCCATTTTTAACAACCATCCAAAATTGGTTTTCGTTGAACTTTTGCTCATTATACCGCTTCGGTTTTCAGGATTCGTCCGCCTTTTAAACGAAGTATGCGCTGGGTTTTTTGCGCAAGTTCCAGGTCGTGGGTGACGATCACCAGGGTTGTTCCGGCAGCGTTATTCAGGTCCATAAGCAATTCCACTACTTTCTGGCCGGTCTCTTCGTCCAGGTTTCCGGTTGGTTCATCTGCAAATAAGATCGAAGGACGGTTGCTGAAGGCTCTCGCCACAGCTACCCGTTGTTTCTCTCCACCCGATAACTGGGAAGGGTAATGGTCGAACCGGTCTTTAAGCCCAACCTTGCTTAGCAGTTCACGGCTTATTTCTTCTGCCCTGGGATCACCCTGCAATTCCAAAGGAACTGCCACGTTTTCCAGTGCCGTAAGGGTAGGGATGAGTTGAAAATCCTGGAAGACGAAACCTACTTTTTTATTTCGGAGAAAAGCTCGCTCATCTTCATCGAGTTGCTGAAGATTCGTGCCGCACAGTTCAATTTCTCCGGAATCTGGCTGGTCCAGGCCTGCGCATAATCCCAAAAGTGTTGTCTTTCCGCTTCCGGAAGGACCAACAATAGAGAAGGTTTCCTTTTCTTGAATTTCGAAATTGATATCTTCCAGCACGGTTAATTCTTTTGAACCGCTTGAATAGGTTTTCTTCAGGTTACTAACCTTTAAAATATGAGCCATGTTTTTCTGCTAAATTTCCCAATTGGTAAAATAAGAAATGATTTCAATTTATCGCTAAAGATTAAGAGAAGTCTCCTAATGTTTTAACGCTCGTTTCAGTACTGTTCTAGCGTGATAAGGATCGGGATATGGTAGCTTTGAGACGCTTAAACCCGTAAACACTTCCCAGAGCGATCGCTGCCGAGCTGCCAAGGCTTCCGCCAAATCCATCAAAAAACGGACTGCCAATTAGAAACATTACTGAAAAAACCAGTCCTGCCAGGCCAATGACCCAGTATTTTCTAATCACCCTTGAGCTGGCCATTCCTACGAACGAAGCTCCCATTGCGATAATTGGAATGGTGGCGGTTAGATAGGGGGAAAGTAGGTTGGGTGAGAATTTAAAAAAAAGGGCTGCCAGTACCGAAATTGCTGCCGAAGCCATAATCCCGCCGAGCTGTAACTTATTGTTGATGTAGAAAGTAAGCAATGCGAACAGCGAACCCGAAAACAGAATGATGGTCGTTTCCATTTTAATTCAGGATATAAATTATGAGGGAAACACAGCAAACGCCGCCAAAAGCGATGGTACCCAGTTTTCCGCCGAAGCCGTGAAAGCTGGTCTTTGAAATGGCCAGGATAATTCCGCTCATCAAACCAGCCAGAATAATAAAGGAATAGCTGCCAGCTACCAGGGGAGAGGTCATTCCGGCGAAGGCACCGCAATAAAGGGCTACGGGCAATTCTCTTAACAAATCCGATTTCCGGTTAAGGTAAGGAATGAAAGAACCGGCTAGTCCTATAATTCCAGCGGCGAGAACTGGTCCCAGTTGAAAAAAAACATTAAACCAGTAGGTAATGAGGGCTCCTAGGCCAGTAAAAATTATCAATACGAGATCGGTCTTTTTAAATATACCTTTCTCTTTAATTAAGAATTCCCGGTAAAATATGCCCAGAAAGATACCTGTCAGTATCAGTGAAAATTGATGTAATAGGTCTGCGCCAGGTTGAAGCATTGCAGCCATCAGGAAGCACAGGTGCAATCCTAAAAATAAAAGGGATGGTATTTTTTTGACAGTTTTAGTCAGAATGCAGAATCTATTTTATCGACTGCAAAAATGAAATTTTTCGGGGAATTAGACGGTCTATTATTGTGCGATTTCAGGAATGTTATGAATCTTAAATTAATTATAGT
Source organism: Christiangramia oceanisediminis (assembly GCF_022570735.2). Lineage (GTDB taxonomy): Bacteria > Bacteroidota > Bacteroidia > Flavobacteriales > Flavobacteriaceae > Christiangramia > Christiangramia oceanisediminis. Next base: position 289,361 of record NZ_JANCNS010000002.1, read on the forward strand.
ATCGGTTTTCATTTTATTAGTCTTGTTCCTTACCTTTTTAGGCTTAAAAATGACTTCAGATTTTATGAATACAACGATATCTCGATATACCGGGTTGACCTTTATGATCTTTTCTTTTCTTTTAATCTCGTGTGGGAATTCTGAAAAGAAGGAGGAAGCTCAAAACCCAGAAGTTTCGGAAAGCCCTGAGACCGAAACCAAAGAGCCTGAAAAGTTCATTCTCTTTTTTGGGAACAGTCTAACCGCAGGGCTTGGCCTTGATTCTGCAGAATCCTTCCCGGCAGTAATTCAGCAAAAGATAGATTCGCTGGGATATAATTATAAAGTGGTGAACGCGGGCTTAAGCGGGGAGACCACGGCAAGCGGGAAGAACCGCATAGACTGGGTGTTGAAGCAGAACGTTGATATTTTTGTGCTGGAACTTGGGGCCAATGACGGTCTAAGAGGAATCCCGCTATCCGAAACCAGGAATAATCTCCAGGAGATCATCGATTTTGTTAGACAGGAAAATCCTGATACCAGGATCATTCTTGCCGGAATGCAAATTCCGCCTAATATGGGACCTGAATATACTTCAGAGTTCAAAGAGATCTTTCCGGAATTAGCCGCTAAAAACAATTTGGAGTTAATTCCCTTTCTTCTGGAAGACGTCGCCGGGAGACCTGATCTCAATCAGGATGACGGGATACACCCTACCGCCGAAGGCCAGGAAATAGTGGCAAGTAATGTCTGGGAGGTTCTGGGACCAATGTTAAATGAGCATAAAGCTGCTCAATAAACCAATAATTTAGTGGCACTATTTTTATAAGCCTCACTTTAGTATATATTTACGTTATATTCTAAACTTCAAAGCCGGAAATTAGAACCTTATGGAAAAGAAGATCCTGGTCCCTACCAACTTTTCGAAACACGCCTGGAATGCATTGATCTACGGACTGGCTATCTACAGAAAAGAAGCCTGTACCTTTTATATATTAAATGCATTTGGCTCTGCTAACTTTCTTGGTGACAACCTGTCTATATTAAAAGATGAGGAAAATGATCCCGAAAAGTTGGCTACCCACGGGCTTGACAAGTTGATGAAAGGTTTAAGCTTCAGAAAGGAGAACCCGAAACATAATTTTGAAACTATCGCCCATGATGGAAGTTTAACCGAAGGAGTTCAGGAAGCGGTGGATACTCATGGTATTGATCTTATTTTGCTTGGAGCAATAGGAGATAGCGCTGCGGTTAACGTGGCTTACGACAATGCCATCTCCCGGATTATCGATAAAGTTGAAAATTGTCCGATCCTGGTGGTACCTGAAAGTATTCAGCTGATCGACGAACCAGAAAGGGAGATCGTATTTCCCACTAATTTCAGGAGCCCATATAAGCTCAGGGAACTCAGCGCATTAATAGATCTTTCCTCTTATCTCAACGCATCGGTAAGAGTGCTTTATATCAATGTGGATAATAAGAAAATGACTGAGGAACAGGAAGCTCAAAAAGAAAACCTGGCCGGACTTTTAAGCGATATAGAATTCAGTTTCCATAATCTTACCAAAACCAGTGTAACCACTGGCGTACATTTATTCATTGAAAGTCGGGAAAGCGATTTGTTAGCTCTTTATAAAAGGAAACAGGGTTTCTTTTCAAAATTATTCAGCAAAGCAGTTATCGAAGAAGTCGATTTCAATACAAAGGTACCCATCCTGATATTGAAGGAAATGAGCTAATGTTCAATGAATCTTTGATGGTCTTTTAACCATTTGTCTAGTTGTGTTTTTCGGTAATCGGTTATCTTTTTTCCCTCGATACTATACCACTCATTTTCATTTACCCGGTTAATATATTCCTGCACGGTTGTGCTTATGGTAATTCCAAATATACGCCGTATGGTCCTCGCCTTGACCAGGTAATTATCTCCACTTTTTGAAAGACTAAGAAGTCGCATAAGTTTAGCCTTTAGGTTAAAACAAGATTTATAAAAATTGGGGTATTCCTTGGTTGGTAGATTGGGAAGCCTGCTGATATGGCGAAAATACGAATTAAAACTGAGCAGGTCTAAACTTATCTTCCATTTTCTGAAATTTTTCAGAATATACAATTGTTTGAATATTAATTGTTTAGGTCTGAATTTTTTAGCCGGAAAACAAGTATTAAAAGATAGATTATCTTAGGGTATTCGGAATTTAATTACTAATTTTTTGAAAAATTTTATCATGGCAGAATTCAGTCTAACAATCAACGGAAAAAAACAGAGTCTGGATCTGGATCCAGACACGCCTTTGCTTTGGGTATTACGCGATCACCTAAAGCTGGTTGGAACCAAATATGGATGTGGTATTGCCCAGTGTGGTGCCTGTACCGTACACTTCAACGGTTCTGCCGTGAGATCCTGTCAGTTGCCTGTGTCTTCGGCGGCTGGTAATGAGATCACTACAATAGAAGGACTTTCAGAAAATGGAGATCATCCGGTTCAGAAAGCCTGGCTGGAACATGATGTTCCGCAGTGTGGCTATTGCCAGGCGGGCCAGATCATGAGCGCCAGTGCATTGCTGAATCGCAATCCAAACCCGAGCGATTCAGAGATCGAGAATGCGATGAATGGGAATATTTGTCGCTGCGGAACCTATACCCGTATCAAGGCGGCGATAAAAACGGCTTCAGATTCTCAGTTGGCCTAAGCCACAATTCAATTAAAATTTTAGAAAAATGACCAAGGTTAAAACAGGAATAGGAAGAAGATCTTTTATTAAAAGTGTTTCGATCGCGGGTGGAGGCCTGATAATTGGCTTCAACTGGATGGCATGTAAAAAGGCTACTGAAGAAGGAGGCAAGGAAATGGCCATGCAAATGCCCGATGAGTGGTTCGAGCTTAACGGCTATCTTAAAATTGGGGATAACGGTGTGGTAACTATCTACTCACCCAACCCTGAAATTGGCCAGAACGTAAAGACTTCCATGCCAATGATCGTTGCAGAAGAGCTTGATGTAGACTGGAATAATGTGATCGTTGAACAGGCTCCTTTGAATACCGATATTTTCACAAGACAGCTTGCCGGAGGAAGTCAGTCTATTAGACAGGGGTGGGAATCCCTGAGAACAGCCGGCGCCACGGCCAGGCAAATGTTGCTAACCGCAGCGGCTAACCAATGGGAAGTTCCGGTTTCCGAACTTTCAGTTGAAAATGGAATAATCAAGCATGCTAATAGTGAAAATAGCATGGGTTATGGTGAGATCGCCAAAGCTGCAGCTCAGGTTGAGGTTCCGGAAGAAGTTGAATTAAAGGATAATGATTCATTCAAAATAATTGGAACCTCGCGCAAGAACGTGGATGCGAAAAAGATCGTTACCGGCCAGCCGTTGTATGGCATTGATGTGGATAAAGAAGGAATGCTGATTGCCATGATGGTTCAGCCGCCTGCCTTTGGAATGCAGCTTAAAACTATGAATGCTGAAAAGATTAAGGAAATGCCGGGCATCGTGGATGTCTTTACCATAGACACCTATCCCGAGGATATGGAAAAAGAATGGAGCGACGTAACGGCCTTCTCGAAACTGGCCGTGATCGTTGGAGAATCCACCTGGCAGGTCATGAAAGCCAAAAAAGCATTAGAGATAGAATGGGAATTAAAACCAGATCTTGTTGAACAGATACAGATCCTGGAAAAGAGTGCCGCTATGGAGGATACATCGGGACTAGAAAGCAGTAAACTTCATGCCTCCCTGATGGCCGAAATAGGATCTAAAAAAGCGGAAGTCGTAAGAAAAGATGGTGATCCTGAAAAGGCTTTTAAAAATGCAGCCAGGGTAATTGAGCGTTCCTATACCTGCCCATTCCTGGCGCATAACTGTATGGAACCCATGAACTTTTATGCGAATGTTTCTGGCGGGAAAGCTGAATTACTGGGGCCAATTCAAACACCAGAATACGCCGAAAAATCGGTTAACAAACGTCTTGGTTTAGCCCTGGAAGATATTGATGTACAAATGACCCGAATGGGAGGAGGGTTTGGAAGGCGCTTATATGGAAATTTCCTCGTGGAAGCAGCTGTAATTTCAGATAAACTGGGCAAACCCGTAAAACTGATCTATACCCGGGAAGACGATATGTCCAATGGTGTCTACCGCCCGGCCTATCACGTGGCTTACCGTGCTGCGCTTGATGGGAATAATAAGCTTACTGCTTTACATGTAAACGCCGGCGGTATTCCTGAGAGTCCGCTTTTTGCCAACAGGTTTCCGGCTGGAGCCATCGATAATTATCTCGCTGAAAGTTGGACGCTGGAGTCCAATATATCGGTAGGAGCATTCAGAGCGCCACGATCTAATTTCATCGCTGGAGCAGAGCAATCCTTTCTGGATGAGCTGGCAGAAGAAATGGGACAGGATCCAATACAATTCAGGCTTGACATGCTAAAAAGGGCCGAAACCGATCCCGTTGGAGAAAATAATGATTATGATGCTGCACGTTACGCTGGTGTATTAGAGCTGGTTCGAGATAAATCGGGCTGGAGCAATGGCAGTAGCAGCTTAAGTCGAGGTGTTTCTGCCTATTATTGTCACAATTCCTACGTGGCGCAGATCCTGGATATGTCGGTTAAAAATAATCAGCCTTTGATCGATAAAGTGACTTGCGCAGTAGATTGCGGGATCGTGGTAAACCCTGATGCTGCCAAGAATATGGTCGAGGGAGGTACGATAGACGGGATTGGCCACGCGCTTTACAGTGAGATCACCTTTGAGGATGGCGTTCCACAGCAGCATAATTTTGATACCTACAGGTTAATAAGACATAGTGAGGCACCTAAAAAGATAGATGTTCATTTTGTTGAAAATGGCATAGATCCAACCGGTTTGGGAGAACCACCATTTCCACCAATTATGGGGGCTCTGGCTAATGCACTTTATAAAGCTACCGGACAGCGATTTTATGATCAGCCGTATATAAATCAGCTTAATGGAAAACAAACCGAGTTGAAAACCTAGATCGATTTATTTGAATGAAAGAATTCAGGTTTAAATGCTGGGTGGAGGAAGATGGAGAAAAGGTATACGGCCCGGGCCCTAATGAATTGCTGAGGTTTATCGAACGGGAAGGTTCCTTATCTAAAGCGGCTGATGAGATGAAGATGTCCTATAAAAAGGCCTGGGATATCGTAAAGCGGCTTAACCAGCATTCAGAAGAACCCCTGGTTATTCTTAAGAAAGGTGGTTCGCATGGGGGTGGAGCAGCGGTAACCGAGCATGGACTAAATGTTATGAAGAGGTTTGAAAAACTTCAGGCTGAATTAAAGGAAGTGCTTGAAAAGCAGCAGCATTTTATAGATACCTTAAAATAAGCAAAATGATGCACGGTATTTTTTATTCCGATTTTTTGAAAACCGATATATACATGAATATATAACGATTTTATGAACAGACCTCAAATGGCATATCTGGATTATAATGCGACCACCCCGGTTGATGAGCGGGTGCTGGAGGCTATGATGCCTTTTTTCAGAGAGAAATTCGGAAATGCAAGTAGTGACCATCTATTTGGCTGGGAAGCAGCTGAAGCAGTAGAAGAGTCCCGGGAACAGATCGCCCGCGTATTAAATGCAAGACCTTCCGAAATTTTATTTACCTCCGGAGCTACCGAAGCCGCCAATATTGGGTTATTCGGATTTTGTGAAGGAAATCGCTCTAAAGGTAACCACATCATTAGCTGTAGAACCGAACATAAAGCTATCCTGGACTGTATGCAGTCGCTGGAAAAAAAGGGTTTTGAAGTGACCTATTTAGAAGTTGATGCTGCCGGGAATATAGACCTGGATGAGCTAAAGAATGCAATCACTCTTCGAACAATCCTGGTTTGTATTATGCTGGCGAACAATGAAACCGGGCTTATTCATCCTATAAAAGAGATCTCTGGCGTGGTTCATTCCAAAGGGATAAAACTGATGAGCGATATCACCCAGGCCGTTGGAAAAATACCGGTGGATCTTAAAAACCTGGGTATTGACCTGGCTGTTTTTTCTTCTCATAAAATTTATGGACCAAAGGGAGTAGGAGCCCTTTATTTAAATAGAGATCTTAAAAAGGATATTCAGCCCTATATTTTTGGCGGGGGGCAGCAACAGGGCCTTCGCCCCGGCAGCCTGAACGTACCAGGGATTGTGGGTTTTGGAAGGGCCTTTTCAATTCTAGGGGCCGAAATGGAAAATGAGTTTGAGAGGCTGGATGATCTGAGAAATCAACTGGAAGAAAGACTCCTTAGTTTACCGGAAGTTGAGGTTAATTCAGCAAATTCGGAAAGGATTCCCAACACCACCAATATCAGGTTTAATGATGTTGATGGAGATTTGTTATTTAAAAGATTGAATAAGCTGGCTATTTCAAGAGGTTCGGCCTGTAGTTCCAATACTGTAAAACCAAGTCATGTTTTAAAGGCCATGGGGCTGAGTGACCGGGAAGCCCTGTCTTCATTCAGGTTCAGCCTTGGAAGACCTACAAGCCTGGTGGATATTGAATTTGCATTTGAGCAGATACATTCGGCTATTAAAAATCTCAAAAAAGAACTGGTATGAGGGAACTGGAATTGATCCTTGCTGAATATGACCGCCTGAAAATGGACGGAACCGGCTGTGTTCTGGCGACGGTGGTTCATGTTGAAGGTTCTTCTTACCGAAGAGCTGGTGCGAGAATGCTTATCGATGAATTTGGCAATATCACCGGTGCCATTAGCGGTGGGTGCCTCGAAGGAGATGCATTGAGAAAGGCCCTGCTCGCCTGGAACCAGGGAAAGAATAAATTGATCACTTATGATACCAGCGATGAAGAGGATGCAGTGATTGGTGCACAGCTGGGATGTAACGGTATTATCCAGGTTCTGTTTGAACCCCAGGATTATCAAAATGATAAGAACTCCTGTGAATTGTTGAAAATGGCAGTTCTCAACGAACAGCCGGCGGCCATAGCCATTGTTTTCAGTTTAGACAGCTCTGCCCCTCAAAAGGGAACGAGCCTGATTTTGGCCCAAACAAGGAAATTTTTAAGGGAAAATATTCCAGCTGAACTGCAATCGGTGATCATGAAACAGGCGCGAATATGCCTGGAGCAGGATATTCCATATTTTGGAGAAGCTAACCTGGGTGGCAGCAGTCTTCAGTTTTTTATTCAGAATTACCGGCCGCCCATAAAACTTGTCCTGGTAGGAGCGGGAAATGATGCACAGATCCTGGCTCGCCAGGCAGATTTACTGGGCTGGAGAGTGATCGTGACCGATGGCAGGCCTACGCATGCCAATAGTAGGCGTTTTGGCAGTTCCTGCCAGGTGATCGTTTCAAAACCCGAAGATAGTTTAAAGGATATAGCTATAGATAAGCAAACATTCGTAGTCCTGATGAGTCATAATTATAAATATGATCTGGCCGTGCTGAAATTACTAAAAGAGGAGTCACAATTGGCATATATCGGGATCCTAGGTCCCAGGAAAAAGTATCAGCGAATGCTTGATGATCTGGAAAAAGAAGGGGTGAAACCCGATGAACGTTTTCTCGACAGGATTTACGCCCCGGTTGGGCTTGAAATAGGAGCTGAAACCCCGGCCGAGATCGGTCTTTCGATACTTGCGGAGATCCAGGCAGTGCTTACCGGGAAAAGTGCAAGGCCACTTCGGGAAAAGCAGGCGCCTATCCATGACAAAACGAATAATAGTTTCAATAAAGTAAAGCTTTGAACGAAAAGAGTAAAATAGGCGTACTAATACTGGCAGCAGGTTCTTCCAGCCGGCTAGGTCACCCCAAGCAACTGGTTGAATTTAAAGCTAAGTCCCTGCTTCAGCATGCGATCGATGCGGTAAAGGATTTACCTCTTCAAACTAAAGTGTTGGTGCTTGGTGCCCGTTCAACGATGATCCAGGAAGAAGTAGAGACGACCGGGTTTAAAATTGTATTGAACCCAAAATGGGAGGAAGGTATGGCGTCCAGTATCAGGATTGGTTTGGGAGAATCCCTGAAAATGAATCCGGATCTCGAGCATTTGGTTATCCTGGTATCTGATCAGCCATTTATCACTTCCAGGGAAATCGAAGAATTGCTGAAGGCGCATTTAAAAAATGAGAAAGAAGCCACTTTTTCAGAATATGCTAGCACAGTGGGAGTTCCAGCAGTTTTTTCAGCAAAGTTGTTTTCTGAACTGGAAAAGCTTAAGGGTGATCAGGGTGCTAAAAAATTGATCTCAGCTTTGAACCTGGATTTACAAAGCATACCGATCCAGAAAGGCAATTTTGATGTGGATACCCCGGAAGATGTCAAATTATTAAAACAGATGGAGTAAGATGAAAGTCAATGTGAAATATTTCGGGCAGGTGGCCGAAGCGGCCGGAAAGACCGAAGAGAAGCTCGAGCTGGAAAAAGGAGCGAGTTTAAAGGAATTCAAGCTAAAACAAATAAAGCAATATCAAATACCAGATCCCGATTCGGTACAGATAGCAGTTAACCAGGACCTGGTAGATGACAAGGAACTAACCGAAGGTGACGAAATAGCCTTTTTACCACCATTTGCGGGAGGATGATGAGATATGACCGACAAATACAATTAGACTCAATCGGGGTTTCTGGCCAGGAAAAACTACAGAAAGCCAGTGTTTTGATCGTGGGTGTTGGTGGGCTTGGATGTCCGGCAGCGCAATATCTTGCAGGTGCGGGAGTGGGTAGAATAGGCCTGATGGATCATGACCGGGTTTCACTTTCTAACCTGCACAGGCAGATCCTTTTTACTGAAGCGGATATCGGCAGACCAAAGGCCTTTGTTGCAGCCGAAAAACTTGGCGGGCTAAATTCAGAAATTCAAATTGACACGATAGAAGAAGCGCTCACCATCACGAATGCCGAGACTATTTTTCGATCTTACGATATTATCCTGGATGGCACCGATAATTTTGAAATCAAATACCTTATCAACGACGCCTGCATACTTACTGGAAAAACCTGGGTCTATGCCTCGATCTTTAAAAATGAGGGACAGCTATCGGTTTTTAATTTCCAGGACGGCCCGTCTTACCGGTGTTTATTTCCTAAAACCACCCGGGAAAATATCAGTTGTGAAGCAACCGGGGTTTTGGGGGTAACGGCCGGATTACTGGGAGTGCTACAGGCCGTAGAAGTTTTGAAACTTATTCTTGGAATTGGGGAAGTTCTAGCTGGAAAACTGAAAGTTCTGAATAGCTTATCAGGACAATATCAGGTTTTAAAAATTACTAAAAGACCAGAAGAAATTGACCAAATTTATAAATCCGGGATCCAGCCTGTAAAACTTGAATGTAAACTGGCCGATGAGTCCAGGATCTATCTCGATATCAGGGAAGAATTCGAGCAGCCAAAACTGGATTCAGAAAAAGTGATCAAAATACCCTTAAGTCAACTGGATGAACGCTTATGGGAAATTCCGAAGGAGGAAGAGGTACTGGTTTTTTGCCAGTCGGGTAAGCGAAGCCGAAAAATAGTTGATCTTCTGAATTCTGAATATGGTTTTAAGAACCTGAAGAATGTTGAAGGAGGCATCGACAATATCATTTCAAAAGAATCTGAAGCGAACCACTCAAATGCTTCAAAAACCGAAAGAATCTAGCATTAAATGAAGAACAAAAAACCGAAGAAAGTATTTATGAACGGCGCGATCCCGCCAGAAAAGATCGCTAACTCGATAGCCAATCACCAGAGCAAGACCAGTATCGGCGCTCACAGCATCTTTCTTGGCCAGATAAGGGCCGATGAGATCGAGGGTAAAACGGTACAGGCCATTGGGTATTCGGCGTATGAAGAAATGGCTGAAAAGGTATTTCACGAGATCAGGGAAGCGGCATTTTCAAAATTCGATATGACCTGTGCTCATATTTATCATAGCCTGGGAACTGTTAAAACAGGGGAGATATGCCTTTTTGTCTTTACCTCTTCCGCACATCGAAAGATCGCGATCGAAGCCTGTAATTGGCTGGTAGAGGAGATCAAGGCAAAGGTTCCGGTTTTTGGAAAAGAGATCCTTGAAGATGAAACGCACCAATGGAAAGTAAATAAATAGATGGTAGATATAACGCATAAAATTTCAACTTTAAGAGAGGCGAAAGCTGTGGCGATCGTTAGGGTTTCAAAAGATGAAACCATCCATGCGATCAGGGATAATCGAGTTCCGAAGGGTAACGTTTTCGAAATGGCCAAAACTGCCGGTTTACTTGGCGTTAAAAAAACTCCGGAATTATTACCCGACTGTCATCCCATCCCAATCGAATATACCGGGGTCGAGTTTGATATCGAGGGCCTGGAAATAAAGATCACGCTTAGTGTGAAAACCATTTATAAAACCGGTGTTGAAGTGGAAGCCATGCATGGTGCCAGTATCGTGGCCTTAACCATGTACGATATGCTAAAGCCCATAGATAAGAATGTTGAGATCAAAAATATCCGCCTGGAATCTAAAAAAGGAGGTAAATCTGATTTTAAACCTGCTTCAGAAGGATTGAGCGCCCTGGTGGTGGTCTGTTCAGATACGATCTCGCGGGGAGAAGGAGAGGACAGGGCAGGAAAGACCATTTCAGAAAAACTGGAAGAACTGGGGATAGTTTCCGAAGTAAGGATCATCCCGGATGTGGTCTCTGAAATAAGCTCTGCCCTTAAAAATTCAGAATCCGATTTGATCATATTTACCGGCGGAACAGGCGCTGGCCCGCGTGACAGGACTCCCGAGGCCGTTGAGCCTTTGCTGGATATTCGGCTGTACGGGGTGGAAGAACAAATGCGAAATTACGGGCAGCAGCGTATGCCTTATGCCATGCTCTCCCGCTCGGTTGCAGGGATCATGAACGAAAAACTCGTGCTGGCATTTCCAGGATCCACGCGTGGAGCCGCAGAATGTATGGATGCGATTTTTCCACATGTCCTGCATGTGTTTAAAGTGATAAAGGGAAAAAGACATGACTGAAGAAAAACGAATAATCGATAATTTTGGACGGGTTCATAATTACCTCAGGATCTCGCTGACAGATAGGTGCAACCTGCGTTGTTTCTATTGTATGCCGGAAGAAGGTATACAACTAATGGAAAAGGAGCATATCATGAGCCTTGAGGAGATCATCGAGATTTCCAGAAAATTCCGTGATCTGTGTGTGGACACGATCAGGCTTACCGGGGGCGAACCGCTGGTTAGGAAGAATTTTGGCTATCTGGTAAGGGAGCTCGCCAAACTGGGCGTGACTCTTAAGATCACTACTAATGGAATACTGCTCGATAAATACCTGGATCTCTTCCGTGAAATCGGCCTGAAAAAGATCAATCTCAGCCTGGATACGCTGGATAAGGCCAGGTCAGTCTTTATATCCAAACGGGATTATTTCGACAGGATCATGAAAAATATGGAACTGGCACTCGAAATGGAAATGCAGGTAAAACTGAATATCGTTTTGATCAAAGGTGTGAACGATAAAGAGATCAACGATTTTATAGAGTTAACGAAATACAAAGATCTCACGGCTAAATTCATCGAATTCATGCCCTTCAAAGGAAACAAATGGGACTGGAGCAAAGGCGTTGGCGAACAGGAGATCCTGGATATAGTTTCAGCGAAATATGATGGGGTCCAGGAGCTGAAAAACCCGAAACACAGCACCTCGAAAAATTTCAGGGTTAAAGGCCACAAGGGCAAATTTGCTATTGTGAGCACCATTACCAACCCATTTTGTGCTGAGTGTAACCGCATCAGGTTAACGGCTGACGGGAAAATAAAGAACTGCCTTTTTTCCAATTCTGAAACCGACCTGCTTGGTCCACTTCGGGGTGGCGAGCAAATAGAACCGGTTATTCTTAATGCCATCAAAACCAAGAAATATTCCAGGGACGGTATGGATGTAAAAATGGACGCAGCGCATTATGAAAATAATCGGTCCATGATCTCAATAGGCGGATAATGGTAAGTATACAGGAAGCTTTCAACATAATCAGGAACCAGGATCCTCAATTAAAAACAGAGTTCAGAAATCTGGATGACTGTCTTGGCTTTAATCTCGCTGAAGCAGTTAAGGCCCCATTCGATATGCCCTCCTTCGATAATTCGGCGATGGACGGTTACGCCTTATGCGGAAATTATTCAGAATATACGGTTACCGGGGAAGTGGCCGCCGGTGATATTGATCAGGTCAGGCTCAAAGACGGTGAAGCGGTTCGCATTTTTACAGGTGCCCGGGTGCCTGCCGAAACCACCGCCGTGATAATGCAGGAAAAGGTAAAAAGGGAGAATGACCGAATAGTCATCGAGGGAGAAATCAGGCCCGGCCAGTGTATTCGAAGGCAGGGCGAGGAGTTTAAAAAAGGAGATCCCGTATTTGAAGAAGGATTCAGCATCAATCCTGCTGCGATTGGTTTGTTAGGATCACTAGGAATTGCCCGTGTTAGGGTCTTTAAACAGCCGGTTGTTCACCTCATCGCAACCGGGAATGAATTGATAGAGCCCGGTACTCCTAAAAAGGCCGGACATATCTACGAATCGAATAGTCATGCCCTGTCAGCTGCCTGTGAACAATTTGGTTTTAGCTGCGCCAGCCGGGTCCAGATAGAGGACGACCTTGAAAAGATTCGTTCGGGCATAGCAGAGGCATTAAAAACCTGTGATGTTCTTATACTTTCAGGAGGAATTTCGGTTGGTGATTATGATTACGTAAAACAGGCCCTGGAGGAGAACGGGGTTCAGGAACAGTTCTATAAGGTCTTTCAGAAACCCGGAAAACCGCTATACTTCGGAAGAAGAGAAAACAGTTTTGTTTTTGCGCTTCCGGGTAACCCGGCATCTTCGCTTAGTTGCTTTTATATGTATGTATTGCCATTTCTGCAACTCAGTTCAGGATCAAATAATGCGGGGCTACCAAAGATCCAAATCCCCGCTTTACGCGATATCGAAAATAAAGGCGACCGGCCTTGCTTTCTTAAGGCACGAATTAAGAATAATTCGGTTGAAATTTCCGGTGGCCAGAGCTCTTCTATGATCCGATCGATGGCATTGAGCAACGCACTAGCTTATATAGATGCCGGGACCCTCATTAAAAAAGGTGAAGCAGTTACCTGTTATTTAATTTCCTGAAATGGCCCTGGAGTACCTGCCTGTTATTTTTTTCATCATCGCCCTGTTCTACAGTTCAGTTGGCTTTGGAGGTGGTTCCAGTTACCTGGCCATTCTTAGCCTTGTGCTTACCGATTTTTACGAGATCCGTTCGATGGCACTTGTGCTGAATATTTGCGTGGTGAGTATTGGCAGCCTTGTTTTCCTGAAAAATAAAGTAATGAAACCTGGTAGTTTCTGGCCTTTCTTTGTTTTGAGTATTCCCATGGCGTACCTCGGTGCTGTGATAAAACTCCCCCAATATTTGTTCTTTTTGATACTGGGCTGCGGATTAATGCTTGCAGGAATTTTTATGATATTGAAATTTTTAAGGCCGAAGAAAAGGTCATCTGAATTCCCCATTTTCAAGAAATTGATTTTGGGTGGTGGAATTGGTCTTCTTTCAGGAATTTCCGGGATAGGCGGAGGTATATTCCTGTCGCCAGGCCTCAACCTTTTAGGATGGCAAAACCCACGGGTCATTGCTTCACTGGCATCGGTTTTTATCCTGGTAAATTCAGTTTCTGGGCTTGTTGGACTGAATATGGCCGGAACTTTCCGAATAGACGGAAGCCTGTTAATTAACCTGGCAATAGCTGTTATTCTGGGTGGTAGTATTGGGTCCTACCTCTCGAGCAGAAAATTAAACCTCAAGCTGTTGGGAATACTTACCGCCGTTCTTATTTTCTATGTTGGTTTGCGATTGATTTTGTGGAATGCTTTTCAGACCAGGATCTGAAGTCTATTCTTTCTTCCTTTCCAGCCTCATAATGGCAATGTCGCCACTGATCAGGTTAAGCGTCTGGCCTTTTTCGGTAACCGAATAAGTATCTACTCGTTCAAGATTTTTCATAAAGGCTTCTTCGCCGGTCATATCGGGACACATTTTCTTGGTCAGGGCGATGGCATCCCCAAGATTGAATTGATTGCCATCGATGTTCAGGCTGCCGCTGAAGTTGTTGCAGCCAGTTGTTCCGGATATCTGGGATTTCTCTGTGTTGATGATCATTGTAGGTTTGACCCTGGGATAAAGCGAATCCATCGGTTTTGGCGTTGCCGCCATATAGTTCACCTCCCAGCTGCCGTCTATGAGATTTGCTTTTTGAACTGTTTTTTCAGACATAGCTTCCGTATCATTAGAAGTATTTTCAGATTGATCTTTGCAGGAAATGGAAATACTTCCCGCGATTATTAAACCAAGTAGCAATAATTTTTTCATATGAAGATTAATTAAAGGTTGATAGCAATCAAGCAGAAATCAGGCCATTTGAAGTACTGATTGTTTTTTCTGAAAATTACGATTTTTAATTATAAGCTAATCGTCATCATCATCTTTGCCTTTCCTGCCCAGGATCTCCACTTTGGCCCTTTTGGTGAGCACAACATTTCCCTTGGAGTCATAATCCAGTTCCACGCGTTTAACCTTGTCGTCTTTTCCAGGAACCGCGAATGCCGTGGAAGACATCCCCTTGGTTAGGATTCCAACGCCCCGGGCGTCATATTCTTTTTCCTCGCCACCTTCCATTATGATCTTAACTTTTCTAAGCTGTACGGTTCCCTGTACACATTTTATCTTGATCTTATCTACGTTGCGTTCATTTCCTACAAGATTGATCTTATCGGTTTCATTCTTAAAAGCCACGTTCTTTTCAGCCAGCTTTTTCCAGTTGTCGTTTTGTGCGATCCCGGAAAATCCAACCAGGAACAATAGAATTACCAGGTACTTCATAATTAAAGGTTTTAAATAAATATGCTATATATCTTAAAATTAATCAATTACATGTAAATACAGGATCAGTTTTAAGCAGTATTAACGAATTTAATTCTGAAACATTCGCTTACACCTTTTTGATCTTTCCACACTGATTGTGGGTAATTCTGATTCGAAAACTGTGGTATGACACCACAGTCTCTCAAAATAACCGTTTTCAAAACACTGTATAATAAGGCATTGCGAATTGGCATATGAATTGCTAGGCCCAATGCAGACAGCCGGGATACTAAAAGGCTCGAATCAAAAGAGAAAACGATGAAATTTAATAATATGAATTCAAGCAATTCAACAAATAATAAGGCAGGAAAGGCTAAAAAGCCGGTCTATTTCGAGGAAGACCAGCCTGCAACCTCGAGAAATTTAAAGGGGGTATTGGTTAGGGCCAGTAGCTTTATTTTATTGATCGCAGCAGCCTATATGGCGTATCTGCTTCAGAATGATTTTACAGCTTATAAACTGGGAAGAGTGGAATCCATCTGGGGATACCTGTTCTTTTCACTCTTAACCGTGTTATTTGTTTTTAAGATCGGTTTTTTTGCGTACAACCTGTACCTGTACATCAGGTATAAAGCAGTAAAAGGAGTGGAGGATAGCCGGTTGCCTACCACCACGGTGATCGTTCCCGCATATAACGAGGGAAAACAGGTTTGGGCAACACTGATGAGCCTTGCAGAATCTGATTACCCGGTTGATAAATTGCAATTACTGGCAATCGATGACGGAAGTAAGGATGATACCTGGGAATGGATGCAGAAAGCAAAGGAAGTGCTGGGTGACAGACTTTCAATTTACCAGCAGCCTGTTAATAAAGGAAAGCGCCATGCACTTTACCGCGGCTTCCAGCTTGGAAACGGAGAGATCTTTGTTACGGTAGATAGTGATTCCATCGTTAGCAAGGATACCTTGAGAAACCTGGTGAGTCCGTTCGTGGTAAATGAAAAGTGTGGTGCGGTAGCAGGAAATATTCGTGTACTGAATAATACCAAAAAAGCACTGCTTCCAAAGATGCTGGACGTGAGTTTTGTATTGAGCTTTGAATTCGTTCGTTCAGCAGAAAGCAGCCTGGAATCGGTACTATGTACCCCGGGTGCGCTGGCAGCCTATAGGAGTGAGGCGGTTTTCAAGGTTCTTCCGGAATGGATCAACCAGACCTTTATGGGGCAGCCTTCAGATATTGGTGAAGATCGCGCCATGACCAATATGATCCTGAAAAACGGTTATCACGTGCTTTTCCAGAGAAACGCCTATGCCTACACCAATGTACCTGAAAAGTACAGCGGACTTTATAAAATGTTCATACGCTGGGGAAGAAGTAATGTTCGTGAGAACCTTGCTATGGCGCAATATGTATTCACTAACTTCAGGGAAGGTTCCAAGTTTGGGCCAAGGATCCTGTTCATCAACCAGATTCTTAAGTTGATCATGAGTTACCCGTTCGTGTTGTTCATGCTTTTCTTCATCTTCACGCACCCGTTACTGTTCATCAGTTCTACGCTGTTAAGCATCCTGATCTGGTCCAGTTTCCCGGTGTTGTTCTATGCGAAGAAGTATAAACTTTCTGAATCGTTCTGGGCTTATTCATACAGTATTCTGTATACATTCGGGTTGTTCTGGATCACCCCGTATGCCATCGCAACGGCAAGCAGGAGAGGTTGGTTAACCCGGGAACTTGCTGATAAGAAATAAATTAGAAAATTCAATTTTAAAGGGAATCTTAAACAGGTTCCCTTTCTTTATTTCTACGGAAATAATTGTGGATATCTAATCCCGATTTTAACCTGAAGGTACTATCGACTCCGTTATATTTGTCCACCCTAAAAAAACAGAAAATATGAGCGCAACCTGGTACGAATGTAAAGTGAAATATAGAAAGACCCTGGACAGCGGGGAACAAAAACCAACTACCGAAACCTATTTGCTGGATGCAGTTTCGTATACCGAAGCCGAGGCCCGAATTAGTGAAGAGATGAAAACCCTAACGAGCGAGGAATTCATGATCACCAACATCAAGGTGGCCAACCTGGCAGAGGTGCATCCTTTTGAGAATTCCGATCGCTGGTTCAAATGTAAGGTGACCCTGATCGCTTTTGATGACGAAAGCGGCAAGGAGAAAAAGTCTAATATGTATATGCTTATCCAGGCCAATGATGTAAAAGAGGCATTCGACAATACTAATCAGGCCATGCAGAATACCATGGGCGAATTCAGTATTCCGGCTATAACCGAATCACCCATCCTGGATGTGTTCCCATATTTCGATGGTGAGGAGGAATTGAATGACATTAGAGTTGAAGATGCGGAAACAGTATCTTCCGAAGAAATTAACGAAGAACTGGTAGAAGAAGAGCAGATCGCTGAATAATTATAAGTCAGATATTCTGAATAAGAAAAAAGCATCCTGGAAAAAGGATGCTTTTTTATTTTTTGTTTTCCTTGTTCAGTATAAAATCGGCCGCCATTTGAACATGAAGGTCGGTGGTAGATAATAGGGGAAGCTCATATTCAGTATTTTCAAACAGGATCGGCAATTCCGTGCAACCAAGAATGACTCCATCTGCTCCCCGTTCTTTCAACAGTTTCATCTGGTTTAAGAAGAAGGTTCTGGCCTCTTTAGAAAATATCCCCTGGGTAAGTTCTTTAGATACATAATGATGAGCCTGTCCCAGGCAATGGTCTTCAGGAATTATGATGTTGATACCATAATTTTCCTTTAACACCTTCGGAATAAAATCCATGGTCATAGTGGGCCTGTTTCCAAGTAGTCCCAGGTTTTTCAAACCCCGTTTTTTCGCTTCTTTCCCAACGGCATCAGCAATATGGAGAATAGGGATATTGATTTTTGGCTGCACAAAATCGAAAACCATATGCGGAGTATTAGCACAGATCACAATTGCTTTTGCACCTGCATTCTGCAGCATCCTGGAAGTTTCCAGGTAGGCCGCATTAATTTTATCGATCTCCTGGGCACGCATCAATTCGATATTCTGGCTGTAGATAAGCAAGGGTGGATTGGCCTGTGGTCCAATTTCCTGCTGAACCATTTCGTTAATCAGTCTGTAGTAAACGATCGTGGAATGGTAGGAGGTACCGCCAATGAGACCAATTAGATTCATGTTTTTAAAATTTATAATTGCTGAAGCCACCCTCAAGGTCGAATATCCTTGAAAAACCCATTTTTTTCATGATCTGGGCAGCCTTCTGACTTCGTCCACCGGATTTACAATAAACATATACCGGTTTATTTTTATCCAGTTTTTCCAGCCCGGCCAGAAAAGCCTTCTGATTGAAAAAATCGAGGTTCTGGGCATTTTCGATTGCTCCCTGGTTGAATTCTCCCGGAGTTCTCACATCTACTAACTGGACTTCACCTGCGCATACTGCAGATTCGTACTCAGAAGGGGCGAGGACTTTGATATTTTCATCTTCCTGGGCTTTTCCAAATAATGTTGTAAATAGCGACATAATGATCAGTATTTTATTCATAGCGTAAAAGTAGGTTTAAAAGTGATCCTGGAAAGTAACCTTGGTTACCAAATTCAAATGATGAAATTACATTAACTTGGGCATAAATTCAATAATATGGAGCTTCAGCAGACCCTTGATATTTTTGGGAATATGGATATTTACGTGATCGACCAGATCCTGAAAAAAAGATACCAGCATGGCCAGAATATTCTCGATGCCGGTTGCGGAAATGGCAGAAACCTGAAGTGGTTCTACAACTGCCGGTTCGATTTCAAAGGGGTAGACGTTGACGAGGAAAGGCTTCAGCAGGCAAAAAATTTATATCCTGAATCTTCCAATAGTTTCATCAGGGCCAACCTAACCAACCTGCCTTTTGAAAAGGCTGTTTTTGATCATATCCTTTGTTGTGCCGTACTTCATTTTGCTGAAGGCGAGGCACAATTCCTGGAAATGTTCTCAGAACTGGAAAGAGTTCTAAAACCTGGTGGCAGTTTGTTGATTCGAACGGCTTCAAACATTGGATTTGAAGAAAGGTCGATTAGGCTGAAGGATACTATAAGCAAACAAAGCGCCGAATTCTTTATTTCACGACAACAAATTGCAGATATTTCTAAGAATTTCGGGCTCGGGCTTATTGAACCAGTGAAGACGACCAATGTCCAGGATGAGAGGGCCATGACGACCCTGGTCTTGAGAAAATAAAAAAGGCGGCATTGCTGCCGCCCTCATCAATCATTCATTCATCTTATTTCAAGGTTGAAGGACACACATAATCGGTCGTTTCAACTCCTGCTTCTTTAATTGCCTTATATCCACCCTGAACATCAACCAGGTTATGGATGCCACGACTTTTTAGAATAGAAGCCGCGATCATACTTCTATAACCTCCGGCACAATGCAGGTAGAAGGTTTTATCTTCAGGGTATTCAGCCAGGTGGTCATTGATCTCTGAAAGCGAGGTATGGGTTGCATTTGCAACATGTTCTGCCTGGAATTCGCCCGGCTTGCGAACATCGAATACCGGTGCATCTTTAGCCTCTTCCTTAAACTGGTCTGCCGGGATCGATCTCACCGAATCGGTTTGCTTACCTGCGTTTATCCAGGATTCGAATCCGCCTTCGAGATATCCAAGGGTATTGTCGAAACCAACTCGCGAAAGTCTGGTAATGGCCTCTTCAATTCTATTTTCATCACCAATAAGCAGAATTGGCTGCTGAACATCCCTTATTAAATCTCCAACCCAGGGAGCAAAACTTCCATCAAGTCCAATGAATATGGAACCAGGAATATGAGCTTTCGCGTATTCAGACTGGTGCCTAATATCCAGCATTACCGCCCCGGTCTCGTTAGCCGCAGCTTCAAAAGCATCCGGGCTTAACGCACTTTGTCCCTTTTTCAGCACATCATCGATATCGGCGTAACCTTCCTTATTCATTTGTACGTTCATAGGGAAATAGGCTGGGGGAGGAAGAAGACCATCAGTAACTTCCTTTATAAATTCATCACGGGTCATATCTGCCCTCAAGGCATAGTTCATTTTTTTCTGGTTACCCAAAGTATCCACGGTCTCTTTCATCATGTTCTTTCCGCAGGCTGAACCGGCACCGTGAGCCGGATAAACGGTAATATCGTCGGCAAGTGGCATGATCTTGTTCCTTAAGCTGTCATATAGAATACCAGCCAGTTCCTCCTGAGTCATACTGGCCGCTTTCTGGGCAAGGTCGGGACGGCCTACATCTCCAAGGAATAAGGTATCACCTGTGAACAGGGCATGATCCTTTCCATTTTTATCCTTTAATAGATAAGTAGTACTTTCCATGGTATGACCCGGGGTGTGAAGTACAACGAAGCTTAGCTCACCTAATTTGAATTCCTGTCCGTCTTCAGCTATGATCGCATCAAATTGTGGATTGGCATTGGGGCCATAGATGATCGGTGCGCCTGTCTTTTCTGAAAGACTTACGTGACCAGAGACAAAATCGGCATGAAAGTGGGTTTCAAAAATGTATTTGACCTTGGCACCAGCCTCTTCAGCCTTATCAATATATGGTTGCACCTCACGAAGGGGATCGATGATCGCAACTTCTCCGTTACTTTCAATATAATAAGCTCCCTGGGCGAGACAACCGGTATAAATCTGTTCTATTTTCATAATTCTCAATTTTCTGAATCCTGATAATTCAACATTATGGTACAAAAGTAGACCATGCTATTCGATCGGAAAGTAACAAATATCACATTTCTGTGATTTTCTGACTTATAAATGTCCAGAGGTTTAATAAGAATATCCAGGTAAGGATTTACATGGCCAAGTGAAAATAAGTAACCAATTGTTCTATTAATTTGTGATGCGCTTATAATGAGATAACTAAATATTGCGTAAATTCAATTTTCAAAAAAATTGATGAATTAGATCAAAATGTTTAAAATCACTTTCTTAAATAAAATTCCGGTTCTTATCGCCAGTTGCTGCCTGCCAGTCTTTTTTTATGCTTGTAAGGATCAGGATACCAGAACTGCCGAAGAAACCAGGCACAGCTCTGTTTCCCCTGTAGAAGGATCGGAAAAATGGCCAGAACCCAATACGCGATTAGAGGGAATACCTGTTTATGAGAAGTTCGAAGACCTGGAACCGGTCTTTAATTTTACAAACGATACTACGTATGTTATCAATTTCTGGGCAACCTGGTGTAAACCCTGTATCAAGGAACTGCCATATTTTGAAGAAATCGATTCAGCCTATAAAGACCGTAAATTGAAGGTTGTTCTGGTAAGTCTTGATTTCCCGGACCAAGTAGAGACCAAATTGGTTCCGTTCGTACAGGAAAGGAATTTGAATTCAAAAGTTGTAGTGCTGCTGGATGGGAAATATAACGACTGGATAGACAGGGTCTCACCGGAATGGTCTGGAGCGATTCCGGCTACCTACATTTACAATAAGAATCAAAACAAACTGATTGGAACTTCTTTCGAGAATTCTTCAGAGATCAAAAAGGAACTAAATGCTTTTTTATAAAATCAAAAATCAAAGATCATGAGAACACTATTTTTAATTCTGGCATTGGGCATATTTTCGTTCAGTAGTTCAGACTCTGTATTGGCTGAGCAGCCTGTTGTTATTACCAATTCCGGTGGAATCGAGGTAGGGGATAAGGCCCCTGAATTTAACTTGAAAAATATTGACGGGAAGATGTATAGCTTCGATAATATCATGGATGCGAATGGAAACAAACCCAAGGGCTATATTGTGGTTTTCACCTGTAACACCTGTCCTTATGCTGTTGCCAATGAAGAAAGACTTATCGAGCTGCATAAAAAGTATGCACCTAAAGGTTACCCGGTGGTAGCGATCCAACCGAATGATCCGGCTGTACAACCAGGAGATAGTTTCCAGGCCATGAAAGAGAATGCAAAGGAAAAAGGATTTCCATTTTTATACCTTATTGACGAAGGTCAGGAAATATTTCCAAAATATGGAGCCACGAGAACTCCGGAAGTCTATTTAGTAGATGCCAACAGGGTTTTACGTTACCATGGTGCAATAGACGATAGCCCTCGCGATCCAGGAAGCGTGGATGAAAAGTTCGTGGAAAAGGCCATCCAATCTATGGAAAAAGGAGGGCAACCGGAACCTGCTTCCACCAAGGCGGTTGGTTGTAGCATCAAGACTGCATGATAAATTATGCTCCTACTGGCAAATTCCATATTTTAAATGAGCTATCAAAGGTTTAAAGTTTTACTAATAAACCGGAAACATATATAAGGATCGAATTACCGATTTTTGAAGAGTAGTTACGATTATTTAAGTTAGTTAAGGGTGTACATCAGGTGGGGGATGAGTACACCCTTTTTTTTACAGATCTGCGGAAAATTTACAGCACTGCTTGCACAATTTTACCTTTCCAAATTCTTTTTCTGAAGATTCCAATAGGTCTTCAAAACTTTCAAAATAACCCAGTTTGACCCGGCCCTTGCGTGCGGGTAGCAAATCACAGTCCTTCAAATGAATTACCCTGTAAGACCCGAGCCGTTTTTTCTTTTCCAGGTAAAAGCAGAAAACTTTTTCAGTTTCAAATAAGGGTAAGGATAAAAATTTTAAAAGAAATTTCTGGATAGTCACAGGCAGCTTTTTTACAAAGCTAACAGAGAGAGGTTATGCGAAGGTTTTGCAAATATTATGATTAGCTTATAGAACAGTTTCCTATACTATTTTATAAATATATAATCTGATCGTCGCTCAAAGACAGGCCTAATAAATGTTTTTTGATCAGTCTGCTTCCAGTTTTCCTAATAAAATATTCAGGATTTCATCGTTTTCATCCAGCAAATGGTCACGTATAGGTATATCTGGTATTACCCCTTCTTCTGCAGTACTGCCATTTACCCTTACCATATAACCTTTTGACACGCTTACATTGATGCCTGTATTCGGAAGTTCAAAGCCGAAAATAGAGGCATATAAAGAAGGATAATCACCGGTCTCTTCGCCAACTATAGTTCCGAAGTCATAATCCTGGATCTGTGCTGCTGTCACTGCAGACTGGGAATGTGATTGCCGGTTGACCAGAACATACACTTTGCCTTCAAATCTTCTGGATGCTGGTTGAGGTTGGTAGGAGTCGAATGCATAATCATAGATTTCCCCATCGGCATGTTCAAGTGCTTCTTTCCAGAAGGGATTGGTCGTGTCCCTGGTTTTGCGAACATTCTCTTTCAAAAATTTACTTGTCTTCAAGGTAAAGCTGGAATTCCATTGAAAAGGTTTATCCGCAAAATAAGATACCAGGTAATCACTAAAGGAGTTATCGCCACCCATATTATTGCGAAGGTCTATGATAAGATTTTCAGTCTTCCTGTTATTTATTTCTGTAAAAGCCGAATCGATGAATATTTGATAAATCTTTTCATCACCACCAAAATTTCCGGGATTTAAATAGGCAGCTTCAGAAAGGAAATCAAGCTTCATTTTTGCGTTCATAACTTCTTTGCGTTTCATTTCATACTCATCCAGCGCTTTTATAGCCTCTAGAGTATAGGAGTCAACATCCTTATTTTCCGAGATCTCTATACTGAAGTTTTCCTGTTCTCCGAACACCTGCCAGTAATACCTGGGAAAAGAATACATTTCGATCTTTACCTGGGTAAAATAGCTGCGTTCTGCAGAAATCTGTTTTGAAATGCTATCTACAACATCCTTTATGGACCTATCATTAATGCTTAGAACTTCCTGTCCAGGCTGAATATTTGCATTTGAAGACCAGTTCTTTCTTACTAATGCTTTCCTGTTTTCAAATGCCAGTTCCAGCGGGAAGACCTTTCCGCCATTATAAACAAATTCGGCATAAGCCTGGCCGGGAAATTCAATTGCCGTATGGCCATTTTTGACGGCAGCGGTTAATTGTTGAAGGTAACTGGTAGCCTGGAGTAAATTTAAAGAGTCTTTCTGGATAGATTTTTTTATGGTCTGGTAAGTTGATTTGAACTCATCTTCGCTGGTATAGGCAAAAACATTGTAATGGGCATCTATCAACGAATTATACAGGAAATCGAGGTCATCCTGAACTTCAGAATTTGAAAACATGCTTTTTGACTGGCTAATAGCTTGTGCAGATAACAGGAAAGAACAGGCTAAAATAAGGATCCCTTTCATACTATAAATGTTTTGTTCTAAAGACTGAACTATTTATGCTTTGTTGCGTAAAGCGGAACTAATCTTGAATCAAGCCTAAAGATACAGTTTGAAAGTTTAATTTCCTGTATTGTATTTTTCCTGTAAACTAATGATCACCTTGCCCTGTGCATGTCCTTTTGCCAGGTATTCAAATGCTTTTATAGAATCTTCGTAAGAGTAGATAAGATCTACTACCGGCCTGATGCTCCGTTCCTCAATCATTGTTTTGATCTCTTTTAGCTGGCCTGCATCTGGCTGCATCCATGTAAATTTATAATCGGCTGACTTTTGCTTCTTTAAATCTTCTAATTTTCCTGGTAATTCATAGTCTGGAATTCCCATTTGACTGGCCGATTCTTCATCTGGTGGTCCCGCAATACTGGTTACCTTACCTCCTTCTTTTATAATTCCGAATGCCTCGAAAGTGTAATCGTCTCCTAAAGTGTCAAAAACAATATCCAGATCATTCGCAACTTGCTTATAATCTTCATTTTTATAATCGATGACCCTATCTGCTCCAAGGGCCTTTACCCAATCCAGGTTACTGCTGCTGGTAGTAGTGTAAACGATGGCGCCTTTTTCTTTTGCATACTGAATGGCAAAACTACCCACTCCGCCAGATCCCGCATGAATGAGGATACGGTCTCCTTCCTTTAAATTTACTTTTTCCAAAGACTGAATAGCTGTAAGTCCAACCAAAGGAAGAGACGCAGCCTTTTCAAAAGTCACATTTTCGGGTTTGTGAGCCATGACGCCAGGATCTACCTTCACAAATTCAGCCAAAGTACCCATGTATTCCTGGGGAACCCTTCCAAAAACGGCATCACCTTCTTTAAAATTTTCAACAGCAGATCCTGTTTCTACCACCTCACCGCTTACGTCATAAGCGATACCGGCAGGAAGATCAAGTTGAAGAAGTTCCTTAAGGTTTCCTTTTACGATCTTGTAGTCTATAGGGTTAAGAGACACGGCCTTTACAGCGATCAGGATTTCCTTTTCAGAGATCTCTGGTTTTTCAACATCTTTAAATTCCAAATTTTTTTCAAACTCGCCGTATCCTGTAATATGCACTGCTTTCATAACTTGCTTTTAAATGGTTGAATCGATTTCGACAACTTAGCCTGGCGAAGATTGAATTCTTTTTTACCAGGTATAAGGAGTGTCTTTGAAGGTAGTATTTTTGAGCCAGAAGCCGATGCACTTTTAGAACTCCTTAAGATTCAACAGGAGTTAAATAAAACCTATACATTTAATAAAAATTAAGCAAGAAGTTAATTTTGCGGTTGGTTTAATTCGAATAAAAACCTGATTTATTATTGATATAATTTCGCCTTACAAATCTTCATGAGCCAAAAACCTATGAAAAAGATCTTCTACCTGTTGATTATATTGATGAATACAGGTGTACTGTTTGCCCAGGATCCCACAGGAGAATTAAGAGGATATGTTTATGATGATACGGGCTTTCCATTATTCGGTGCCACCGTGGTTTTAGATGGAACACAGAAAGGTTCTACCGTGAATGAAGATGGTTTGTTCGTAATTAAAAATATTGAACCCGGCTCTTATAATGTAACCGCCAGTTTCCTGGGATATGAGGCCAAAACCGAATTTAATGTCATTGTCAAATCGGTAGGGAATAAGGAGGAGGATATTGCTCCCGGTTCTTTTTTATATTTAGTAGAGTATTAAAGATAAAGTATTTTTCCATCCAGATTATGATCACAGTCCGTTGGACTAAAAGTGTTAAAATCAGGATTAGTAATAGGTGTCTTTTTTAAACCAGGAAAAGTTATTGGTTAATTCATGTGGATATGGAATAATCGTTTGAACAGGATGCTCAAAGTTGAACCAGGGACCCTTATTGAAAAAAATTATTTGAACAGGAATTTGAACCACTGGCCAAAATTCTTTTTTGCAAGGTAGAACCGGGATGGTTCAAGCTTTCTTTCTGAAAGCTTTTTTGATAGTTGCTGCAGGGATCTGCCCTTAATAAATTCAAGGGATTTCCATTTTTCGGGTTCCAGGTAAAAGAAGTTTTGAAACTCCTTGAAATTGGTCTCATCAACTTTTCGCCATTTTTCCAAAAAGGCATCGGCCTTGATCTGATGTGAATGACCCCAATTGGATAATTTCTGTTTGATCTCTTCCTCGCTTCTGGACAGGCATTCATGAATTACGATAACAGGTACGTAGATTACCCGTTCTTTTGTATTTCTACCGGTAACGTAATTGGGATAGTTGGTGGCGAATTTCTGATTACGCACTCCAGAAACGTACAGAATCCCATCATTTGTATATTTATATAAGTTCACATAATAACCGGCGATCTGTATTTTATTCTTTTCTGGGTTTATAAGGTATTTATCCCGGTTTCTTAACTCCAGGGTAAAGGCTTCAAAATCGGTGAAATATTCATCGCTATCTATTTGGATGATCCAATTCCTGGTGCCCATCCTCTCCGCAAGCATCTTTCTTTCCCTCACTTCATTTTCCATGGGATCCATGTTGGGATCATAGAAATCATCCTTATATACCTGGATTTTATTTTTGGTATCCATCTCTTCCAACCAGTTGAAGAAAGATTCCTGAACAGTAAATCTTTCACCGGTCCAGGTTCTGAAGTTAATGTCCAGGGCAATGGTTATGGAGTCTGAATGCTCATAGACTAACGGAATGGAGTTTCTGAGCAATTCGTAATCGTAAGACATCAAAAAACCCACCTGGATTTTTTTCATGAAGCTGTATTTCTGGTTTGAGTAAGTATTCGATAAATATAATAATTAGCAACAGATCGGGGAAAATGGAGGTGATTAATTCAGAAACTAAAGATCTAAATTTTCAACATAGCCCTGAATCCCCTGGCAGCATAATAAGATTCTACACCGTTATGGTAGATGAAGACGCGACCGTACCTAAAATCACCAAATATAGCTCCTCCCAATTCCCGGATCTCTTCTGGGGTTTGTAACCAGCTGGAAGTTTTGGTGTCGAAATTATCAATTCGCTGCAATTTCCTGTACTGAGCTTCGGTCATTAATTCGACTTCCATATTTAAAGCAACTCCCATGGCACTATCTTTTGGCTTGAATTTTTTTCTTGATTCCAGCGCTTTTTGATCATAGCAAAGGCTTCGTCTATCTTTAGGACTTTCTCTTGAAAAGTCGCAAAAAGTTAATTGATTCGTGTCTTTATCATAATCCAGTAGATCTGGTTCACCACCCGTTCTTTCCATTTGAATGATAGACCAGAGTTTTCCAGGATTTTGTTCCAGTTTTTTCTGAATAAGTGCCCAATCCAGGCCGGGAAATCTTTCATGGGCCTTGTTGAAGCGATCTTTTAAAATTTTAATGATAGCTTCTGAATCTGAATCTGAAATTGATCGTTTTGAAGTCATAAGTTTTTAATTTTTTACACGCTAATTATCTTTCCAGTTGGTCAAGGCCTCAGAACTAAGTTGAAATTTAAAGGGTTAAAAGACAAGTCTAAATTTTTTTCGGCCAAATCTTATATGCGTATTATCAAAACAAATAACGGTGTAGTATGTTAAAATGAGGGTGTGTTTATAGCCGGATGCTTCATTTTATATACCTTTTCAGAAAATTGACCCTAATGAATAAGTGCCCCCGCCTCATCTTTTTAGTTTTATTTAGCCTTATCATAGCCGGTTGCAGAGAGGATGCCAGGCAAACCGACGAACAGGAAGCAGTTTTGGAAAGTGAGAGTCAGGTAGACAACACAGAGATCAGCACCCCAAAACCGGCTGTTCTCATTGGGAAGGGGGACGATGCCAAAGCATTTAAATACTTCAATGTAATTAATCATTCATATTTGTTCGGAACAAATCATAAGGATGAGGAAAAGGAGATTAGCAATGATTCCATGAGGCTGAAATTGAATTCGCTGGATAGTCCACAGTTCATGGAAATTATGGCAATAGGCGATAATAAGTATTACAGAACCAAGTTTTTTATCAAACCCGGCGAAACCGTCCGGTTTGAAATGAAAGATGGTAAAATTCACTCCCTGGGACCCGACGATCCTGAAAATAGTTTTTACCAGGATCTATATGATGCAACCCCAGATTACGCTAAAAATAATTACTCGGGTGACATTCAGGAATACGGGAAAAGCATAGCAGCTATCTATCAAAAGAAACTTGAATTTTTGAGAGCATATATTTCAGATAATAAAGATCTAACTGAAAATGCAATTTCAAGCATTCGTAAAGATCTGAAATACGAATATTTCAATAACCTGATCCAACCCAGGAATATTCCGTCCAGCAACCGTGAGTTTTACTTTAATGAGCAGGATGGTTTGCTCCCGATTCTTCAGCGAGAAGCTGGGAAATCTGAAACCATGTTCTCTTACAGTGAATATTTCGGAAGCATCGATGTCCAGGATTTTTCAACTAATCCAGATATAACCAATACTTTCTACAAAAACTCGATCAATCCGTTTATCAGGTATTATTTTTTGTCTTCAGAAAACCTGCCTTATACCAAGGAGAAATTTTTAGCTGAAAAACAGTTCATTGAAGAGCATTTTGAAGGTGAAGTAAGAGATTATGCCATAGCCAGAATGATCAGTGACTATCATAACAAAGGCTTTGGCTCCAGTAAAAATAACATCCAAACTTTGAAATCGGCAATTTCTGAATATGAGCCCAGGTTCGAGAAAGACAGCTATAAATCCAGAATGGCCGAAATCAGCGACGAATTAAGCAATTTTAATTTTGAACTTTCCGAAGAAGTCTTACAATCGGAATTGGTGACCCATTCCGGAGCGCGTATAACATTGCAGGAAATTTTGAAGCAAGGCCCGGAATTAAAAATCCTGGATCTATGGGCCAGCTGGTGTCCTCCCTGTATCAGGGACATTCGGGAAACTTCTGGCCTTAAGGAAGAGCTAAAGGAAATTGCTGATATCCAATGGATCTATTTATCATTAGACACCACTACTGAAAAATGGAAAAAAGGAGTCCAAGACCTAAATCCAAATCTAAACAGCTCTAATAGTTTCTGGATTGAAAATCACTTTGAATCAGACCTTGTAAAATTCTTTAAGGTTCAAAGTATTCCGAGGTATATCATCCTGGATCAGGATAATAGCATCATTCTAGATAATGCACCAAGTCCGTTTGTCAAGGAAAACTTTTTGAGGTTGATCAAAAGTATTTCCAAACCATGAATTGGAACTTTTAACTTTATGAATAAATGGCATATGGATGACAGAAAAGTAGGAGTGAAATGATGTTTATTACTTGCTAAGCACCATTCAAATGTTCTAAAAACAGAACCAAGAATGGTCAACCTTTAATAGGCTTATATCTAATTCATTGATAGAATTTTCTGTTTAAAGAGGACCTGAATTGTAAATATGGGTTGTATTGCAAGTTTCCATCTACAGAGACTTGGTTTAATCCTCTTTTGTATAAATCACTATCTTACCTTGAGATGTAGTCATTAAAGATAAAATCCCATTATTATTAGCATTGATCCCTTCAATGTAAACACAATTAGAAACTCCATCACTATCTGTTTCTTTAAGAAACCAATTATCTAAAAGCTGTTCTCCGTTACAGTCTTTTGTGATCTTATAGTGACTTGTTGACTTCAAAATATCTCCAATAAACCTTTTTAAAGTTCCATCTTTGAAAAATACAATCTTATCTTCAGGACTTTTTTCCAGATGCCAGGTTCCAATTATTTCATTTTCTAATTCAGTCTTTGAAGGTATATCTTGAGCATAAGCTGAATTGATAAAAAGTAATAGCAAGAAAATTTTATGATACTTCATAATGCGGAAATGACCTAAAAATTTTACCATTTTTTGAGTTGTGAATTTTGATACTTACAAACAGGGAGAAAGGCGTTTTCCTTTGATCATTGAATTGTTTTTTTACTATTTCGAAACCTTTTGCTGCAGTATAAATCTAGCAATAACAACTTCGGACGCGATGTTGCAGGCCTTGTGATTTCAAATTTCTAAAATAAGCATTTTCTCCAGACTATCCGATATTTGGGATTCGCGCTGTTGCAGCAAGGAGCCTTTGCACAAGTATGTTTTTATTATTAGTCTTTTGTATTGGTGGTAGCAACTTCTCTATGGAGTTTCCAAACTCCATCAGTTTTATCTTTTTTCAAAATAGCTAAAAATGAAGCTTTTATTTCTACTGCCTTACCCTGGGAATTAGTATAGAAACTTGAACTGGTTCCAAAATCATAAGCAATTGAATCATTTAATAAAATAGTTTCTCCTGGTTTCATTCGAATGCTATCGTAGCTAAATAGTCCAGAAGGATCTTTCATCATTTTTTTATATTCTTCCCAGTCTCCGCATATTGGAGTCAATGAAATTAGATCTTCAGTCGCGTACTTGGCTAGATCCTCATAGCGTTTTTCAGCAATAGCCATTTCAAAATTATTTCTTGTTTCTTCAATGGAAGCAAGTTCATTTTTCACATCTATCGAATTATCGTCGGTATTTACTATTTTCTTGTGGTTGTTATCACAAGAAATAAGACTAAAAACTATAAATGCTGTTACTAGATTTTTCATTTTTCAGATTATTTTGGTCATAATCTAATTTAAATTAAAAATCTGAATTATAGTTAGTTAGGCTGATTTAGAAGTCGGAACTAGGTATCGAGGGTTAATTGCTAGAACAGTCCCGGTATCGCCAGTTCGCGGAGTATGGGACGCGGGTTTGTAGGACTAACCATTTTCTTTCTTGATGTTTAAAATTACATTTTTTTGCACTACCCAAAATTTTAGATGAACCGCTGTAGTAGTGCGTTTGCTAGTCTTCTAATTCGTCATAAGTAATGGTTTCGCTTTCACCATCGTACCAGGCATTAAGGCACTGGATATTCTTTAAATTATTTATATGTTCGATTTTTTCAGTTTGGGAATTTGCACTCCAGGCTGCCTTAATACTTTGATTAAACATTTTTTTATTATCTATTGTTTCAACCAGGGCTATGATATTTCCTGCGCTTTGGTTCCTTAAATTAAATTCACAATAACCAATTGTTATTTTTTCTGATTTTTTTGAATTAATCATCAGTGTATCTAAAATTGTATAAGATCTTTTTTCATTTGGATCTGAATTAATCAGGGAATAAACGATAAGATCAGTGTTCGCCTTTTTCAAATTTAGTAGACTATATTCTTTTTCAATTTCTTGATTAATATAAAAGGTTGTATCAGATACTTTTTCAAAATCTTCTAGGGCAGCTATTCTTTTATGATCCGAAAACTGTTTTCCTATTAAAGATTCCTGAGAATTCTCAACACACGAATTGAACAGAATTACTATTGATAGAAGGAGCAATAATTTCATTTTATATAGATTTTAGTTTCTGAAAACACATTATAACGGTTACGGCTATCGCAAGTCACAGGAATGAGGACGCGGATTAGTCGGCTTACCGTTTCTCTTTATTGCTTTCTAAATTACACTTTTTCGGCAATACCCGAAATTTAGATGAACCGCTGTTGTAAAATGTGATGCTTATAATAAAATCTCTAGAAATCTATTTCTACACTTTAGGATATCCAAATTGAACCTATGGCAAAATATTTCCATTCATTACCCTCTTTTTTATAAACAACTAGATTTCCGCTAAAATCGTCTCCAACATAGAATATTGCATAATTTTTTTCTTCGTTTAAAATTGGAAGGGATACAATAAAATTTGATTCCTTCTTTTTGTGAAATTTCAAATCAGGAAAAATTTTTGACCAGGTTTTATACTGCTTTTCTTTTTTTAAAACTTGAAAATTCTCTTTACTAAAAACCCTATTGAAGTCTATGATATCAGAATCTTTTTCAATATCAAAATTTTTTATCCTATTCAGGTTAGTATAAGTTAAGTTGGAAGTCCAATGTTTTCCATTAATATCCGTTACTATCTGATTTCTAATATGCTTTTTTCGTTTTATTACCGCTTCTAAGTAATCCCCTAGAAATATCGTTAAGTAAAGCTTGATCTTGATATTTAAACTCTGGTTTGAATGAAACCAATAGAAATATTAAACCAAATGTCAGATTCTTGAAGGTCATAATATCTGAGCTATCTTTAGAAAATAAATTCATCTTTTCCATTGCAATATAGAAACGGATTTTGAATAGCACCATTTTTTTACAAAGGTTCCGATTATCGAAAGTTACGGGAGTACGTACGCGGACTTGTCGGATTGACCATTGTCTTTCCTGGTTTCTAAAATTACACTTTTTCCGCAATACCCGGAATTTGAGATTAACCGCTGTTGTGCAAAGTTTTAGTACTAAAGATGACTTTTAAGTAATTGTGTGACCTCTTTGGCAGTAGGATCCTTAGAAAGTATTGTTCCATCTTTGTCAATAAGGAAAAGAGCACCTCCGCTACCATCAACTCCATATTTTTGCCAAATGTTATTTTTACGATCTAATTCAACCAAGTTTTTCCAAGGCCATTTTTCCTTTTCAAGAAATCTTTCTAATCTTTCCGTATTTTTAAATTCACCAGCTACACCTACAATTGTAAATCCTTGATCCTTATATTCTTCATAAATAGGAATCATTTCTCTGGTTTTTTTGATACAAGGTCCGCACCACGTAGCCCACAAATCTAATAAGGCAACTTTTCCCTCAATTTTGTCAGATAATTTTATCTTCTTACCATTTAAATCCGGAGCAGAAAAATCTATATATTTTTTTCCGACTTTTAAATTTTCAATCGCAGATATCAATTTAGAAGATAATTCATTGTAGGGATGGCCTGGGTTGGCTTTAGAGAGAATTTGATAATTTTTTTTTGCCTGTTTTAAATCAATATTTTCTTTATTGTAAATAAGATTATCTAAAAATAGGTGATAAGATATTAATGAAGGATTTTCCTCTATATAAGATTGTTGAAATTGCTTTTGTTTTTCTAGGATAGGATATAATCTTTCTTCTAATTTTTCAGCTGCCTGGCTCAAATGCTGTTCGTTTTTTTCTAAATTTTCTAATTCTTTAAAAATAGTGAGCTTTTCATCTTGACTTTTTGATATTCTTAATTCTTCATGAAGCTTTTTTGCCTTTTCACTAAAGTAATTATTGGTCTTGAATAATTGACTTAAACTATCTCGAATGGGAGTGATTTGAGTATTGAATTTTGCTTCGAATTTGTCTCTATATTTTTCGTGATCATAATTTAATTCACCACCTTCAATTTTATTTCTATCGAATTCATCTTCTGGATAGATTGTCAATTTGATTTTTTGATTTTCTAAAAATAACGGCATAGGTCTATAAGCACCATTTTTAACTGACTCGGCAAATGCTAGTTGAACAACTTCTGGGTTTTTAAGCATTTCGTTATATTCAAATTTTCCATTTATGACAGGGATTTTGATTAAAGAATCAAATCTTACATCTTGATTAGGTTTAATTAAAATGATAGTATCAGTTTTGGCATCAATAACTTCTCCTGTCAACTTTAGAGCTTTTTCTTCTTCTGAATTACAACTAGGTAATGTGGTAATTAAAAGAAATAATATTATTCTTACGATAGGTTTCATAATCGGATAATTATCTAAAAATTTTGCACAACGGCTGCGGTTATCGCAAGTTGCGGGAGTAGGGGACGCGGACTTGTCGGCTTACCGTTTTATTTCTTGATTTCTAAAATTACACTTTTTTCGCAATACTCGTAATTTGAGATTAACCGCTGTTAGCTGCTGTATTTCTTGTCCTAGGCAATCTTGAAATCTCCATCGGCCATTTCTATACTGAACTTAATATTTGCTTTTAACGCTTTGAAAACTTTTAAAATAGTTTCAATAGTTACATTTTTAGCATTCCTCTCTAATTTTGAAATTTGAGATTTTTGGACACCAATCAATTCTCCGAGTTGTTCTTGAGTTAGATGTCTTTCTTTTCTAACAGATTTTATCATTTCTCCAAGTACATCTAATCTTAAATCAAATTCATATTTTTCTCTTTCTTCAGAACCAATTTCCCCAATATGTTTATCTTTCATTTGGTCTAAAGTCATTCTTCTATTTTTCTTCTTTGTTTCCATAACTCTTACTTTTCTTTTAAATAATCAGTTCTGATTTTTTCTGCTTTATCAATCTCTGCTTTTGGAACTTTACTGACTTTTTTGACAATTCCGTGTGTTGAAATTACTAAAGTCTCTTTGTTATCAGATTTATCCCAAAACGCAAATAATCTATATTGAATTCCGCTAAATTTTGTTCTGAATTCCCAAATATTTTCTGTCAGCTTTTTAAATAACCTTGGATCATTTACATATTTAGCTTTATCAATATTGTAGATTATTTTCTTCCTGGATTTCGGATCCAAACTTTCTATGAAGTCTATTGCCTGGTCCAAAAAGAGAACATCAAATTTTTCTTTCATTCAATTTTTATCAAATTAACTTGAATCAAAATTAAACAAAAGTTTCTATATATGGAAACTTTATTTTGTGGAAATATTGCAGCTAACGGATTCGCATAACACAAGTTGGCGGAGTAGGTTATGCAGCTTGGTCGGCTTACCTATTTTGTTTCTTGGTGAATATAAACTTTTTCTTACTAACGGTGCCGCCTATTTGAGTTATGCGTTGTTGTGCTGCGTTTTAATATTGAATTATGCATTAGAACACAAGGTTACACCTTGTATAGTGATTTATTTGTAATCTTTTCTGTAAAAAATATTTCCATTCTTCATCGTAAACTCAATTGCCCTTATAGATTTTATATCCTCTATTGGATTTTTTCTTAACACTACTAAATTGGCAATTTTACCTTTTTCTATTGTACCGTGTGTATTCTCAATACCTATTGCCTTAGCTCCATTTAAAGTAGCTGCTTCAAGTACCTGTGCAGTTGTCAGTATACCATCAATTACCAGATCTTCTATTTCCTTGAAGACAGTTGGATATGGATCGGTAATATCATTATAATAATCTGTGCCCGTAGATAGCATTACTCCTGCATTACTAGCAGCCATGGCATATGCTCTATATAAATCGTGCATTTTTGTATTATATACCGAGTAATTGATATCCCAGATTACATTTCGTTTCACCATTTCATCCAGTAACATTTTTAGTTCGGGACTGTCGGCGTTCAGATTCGAAAGATCCGCTGGATAAATAGCAGTTCGAGCATTGTTGAAATTAGTGTGGGTAAAAGGGATTCTTTTAGTAGGATCCACATCTTCATCTTGCCAGAATGCTCCCCAAACGTGAGACACCACATCTACGCCAGCCTCAATCACTTCTATAGGCCTATTCGGAAAAACAGTTAAATGGCCCCAGCTTTTCAGGCCCTGTTTGTGAGCTTCCTCAGTAATTTCTTTTATTAAGTCTGCATCAATTCCCGCATAGAATTTAATCCCGCTTACCAGGCTACCTTTGGCCAGTGTAACACTCAGTTTAACATCCATTTCTGGAGTAGCCCTCTGTGTCCATCCTGCATTTTCCATTTCCACACCTTGTGTTATTATTTTCATACGAATATCCTTATCCATCATATCATTGCCTCCAAATGTTGATGAAAAGTAAACTTCAGGACCAGGATTTTCATTACGAAAAATAAGCCTGTTTTCATAGGCCAGTAAGCGTGCATCTCCACCCATATCCCTTACAGAAGTTACACCACTGTAAATCCATCTTTTGAATTCTAATCTGGCGGTATCAGGAGAACGAGGAAGAGCCCTATTTCCCATTCCCATATGAACATGGGTATCGATAAGGCCGGGAATAATATAATGACCTTTCAAATCTATTTCTTTGACAGAATCAATAAGTTTTTTGGCACCAGTTTCGTAGATTTCTTTTATAATTCCTTTTTCAATTAGAACTGTCCTATTCGGTGTAAAGCTACCATTATGCCAAAGATTTACTCCTGATAAAGCTATCGGCTCGTTTTGAGCATTAAGACACACTGAAAAAAGTATAAAAAGAAAAAGGACTCGGCGAATTTGATTTTTTCTTTTCATAATATAGGTGTATTAGTTGAATGTTTATCCATAAGAAGAGGGGGAATCCTTAACCGTCTTATTAATAAATTTAAAACTTTTAAAAGAAAGTTGATTTATTTTTTTAAAATGCTCTACTAAAAGAATGAAGCTATATTGACGTCATGTAATTTTTTTAAAGCTTTCAATTAAAATGCTGCACAACGGTTGCGATTAACGCCAGTTTGCGGAGATTAGCACGCGGAGTAGTCGGCTTGTTATTTTGTTGTTTGGAGTTCTAAGTTATTGTTTTTCCCGGAATAACGCATATTGGTCTCGTTAATCGCTGTTGTGCTGCGTTTTAATTACTTAATTGTTTTGTAACCAGAGCATGTTAGTCCATTCCCTCTGCAATTAATATTTATCCCTTTATAGGAAAATGAAACAAGCAAAATGAGTATAATTAATCCTCTACATCCTCATTGGGGTCATCGTTCGAGTTTGAAGTTTCCACATTCCATCCTCTTTAATAAAAACACTTGAATACCTTATTCTTTTTGGTGCGGGTCTATTCATAATTGTCCCCTCCATTTCTAAAACTCCTATTACAATTCCGATGTTCTCTTTTTCTAAAATTTTATCAATCGTTACTTTGACAGAAGATATATTCAAATTATCAACTCCCTCAATGGCCTGCATTTTGTTTTCAATCATGCCAGGCGCAGCAATTAAAACAAAATCATCAGTTGCAATTTTATTTAAAGGCTCTGTGTTTTTATTTAAAGCCATTTCTGTGAATAAATAATCGTTTAGCTCTGCCAGACTCATTTGCTTTAAATCATTTGAACTTTGACTAAATATCAGTGATGGAAAAAATAGGAGTATTAAAAAAATTTTTTTCATGTATTTTATGCTTAATCTGGTGTATTAAATTTAAAGCTTCTTTTTTTCTTTTAAGATTTTACACAAAAAGATTATTGCTTTTATTCTATTTTTTAGAAAATCTTTGTTTAAAATGCTGCACAACGGTTTCGCTTATCGCAAGTCACGGGAGTGAGGACGCGGATTTGTCGGCTTAGTATTGGTTTGTTGGTCAAGATAATTATTTTCTTTCTAACGGTGCCGCTTATTGGCGATGAACCGTCTTAAGTTTAATTTCTCTAAATTTTGATGGTATAACCAGAAAGAACAAAAGAGAGGAATAAGATTACATGAACCGTGGGAACTAGAGATTCCGTCAACAATGATAATCCCCTCTCTTTTCTACTTTAATTTCGTTTAGTTCTGTGAGACCTGGATTTCGTTTTTAAGTCGATGAAACCAAAGTAGCTGTTCTTTCCAATTATTCTCTTATGGATAAAATTAAACATTTTTACGGAGTAGACATCAGCAAATCATTCTTTGATGTAGTAGATCAGGATGGTAAACATGATCAATTCTCCAATGATTTAAAAGGCTTTAAGAGCTTACTTAAGTTTATTCAGAAAGATAGCCTTGTAGTCATGGAAGCCACAGGTTATTATCATTACAGGTTAGCCCAGTATCTATATGAGAAAGGTATAACGGTGTCGGTTGTGAATCTACTTTCGGTCAAGCGTTTTATTCAGATGAAACTCTCCAAGATCAAGACCGATAAGAGCGATGCCAAAGCGATCTGTGAATATGCTCAGGCTACAAAAGTTCCATTGTATACAGCCAGGAATGCAGTTCAGGCAGAATGCCTGCAGCTACTGAGTCTTCAGGATCTTTACCTGAAACAATGTACTGCTTTGAAGAACAAGACGCATGGGGAGAAAGCCCTCGGTACACCTTCGAAGACAGTCACTCGATCTTTGAATCGTTCGCTAAAGCAATTAGAGAAGGAACTAGGTCAGATCGAATCCAAGCTGGAATCATTAGTCAGAGAAACCCAGGAAGAGCAACTGGAGCAATTAACCAGCATTCCAGGAATGGGAAAGAAAACAGCGATGCTCCTAATTGTACTTACAGACGGATTTACCAATTTTGAGAATGCCAGGCAGCTTTGCTGTTTTACAGGGATTACTCCCACGATAAGGCAATCCGGAACAAGTGTAAGAGGTCGTAGTCGAATCAGCAAGGTTGGCAACCGTAAACTTCGGAATTTACTATTCATGTGCAGCTTCACGGCCTGCAAAACCAATAAAGCATGCAGGGAAATCTATGAGCGAATCGTAGAGAAGGGGAAGAGTAAGAAACTGGCATTGATTGCCGTATGTAACAAGCTGCTGAAACAGGCATTTGCCATTGCCAAATCAGGAACCTATTACCAAGGAAATTATATATCGAAATTAGCTTAAAAGTACTTGGATTTTACCTTAGTTCTTTGTTGGCACTAGTGCTACTTATTAGTCATAATAAAATTTAAAACTCCTTGATACATAATCTCAACTTGTTCCTTGGTATACTCA
Source organism: Christiangramia oceanisediminis (assembly GCF_022570735.2). Taxonomy (GTDB): domain Bacteria; phylum Bacteroidota; class Bacteroidia; order Flavobacteriales; family Flavobacteriaceae; genus Christiangramia; species Christiangramia oceanisediminis. The sequence continues at coordinate 327,750 of NZ_JANCNS010000002.1, forward strand.
GTATATTTACCATGAGCAGCTCTATTTCGTAAATCTAACCAGGCAGTTACATTTTTCTGCTCTAAAACTCCGTAAACGTTAGCTTTAGCAAGATCTGCGTTCATTGTGTCTGCTTTTTTAGCTTTAGTGTCTCCAGCATTATTTGTAAACTCAATATCTATTGAATTTTTCTTGCAGATTAAACGTAAGTGTTCTTCTAATACAGAACCAATCATTACAGCCGCAGCATCTTTATAATTTTGATCGAGTAAGTATTTACCCATTTCAAGAAAATCTGAGAAAATTTCAGCAGAAATCATCATAGTTATTGCCAATAGCCAATCATTGTCTATTTCATCTTTTATAGCGAGCAAAATGTTTATTCCACTTTCAATCTCTCGGAAACCTACTCCCTTTACTCTGGATTCAAAATCTTTATAATAAATATGAGAATCACCGTATAAATTTTTAATAAATGATAAGGATGCAGTTCGGAATCCATCTTTTAAACCTCTATCTACTATTTCTCCAGATAACTCTACAAATTTTTTAGTTGCTAAGACTTTTCTACCTTGATCAATAAGTTTGTCAGTTCTCTTTATTAAATCCTGTTTATTCATTCAAATTTATTGTTTGCATTAGTGCCAACGGTTTGCGGTTATCGCAAGTTGCGGGAGTAGGAACGCGGATTTGTCGGCTTACCGGTTTTGTTTCTTGGTTTCTAAAATTACACTTTTTTCGGAATACCCGGAATTTGAGATGAACCGCTGTTGTGCACAGTTTTATTTGATTAATTCCCCATTTTCATCAAATTCAGTTTTTTTGGTTAAAAAACCACGTTTATTGTAAATAGAAACCTCCTTAATTTTCCCGTTAGGATAAAATCGTTTTAATTCTCCAACTACGAGTTCATTTTTAAATTCTCCTACCAACCGAATTGTACCATTTGAATAATATCCTGTTTCAATACCTTCACATTTTTTGTCGCATTTTCTAAAGATGTAATTCGGTTCAGTGTGAGTTAAAAGATATTCTCTAATTTTAGGTATATATAAAGTGTCTGAATTTATCTCCTGGTTTATTTCCACCTGATGAACTTCTCCTATTTCTGATGCAAAAAGTTTGTATAATCCCTTTTCAGGAAGTATTATTTTTCCTTCATCTGATTCAAATGTTGAGTAGGATTTTCCATTCTTTTCAAGATGGTATAAATCACTTTCAATAATTTTTTCAGAACAAGAATCTTTAAAGATAAGTTCGTATTCAATTTCTTGACTATAAACCGAAATTGTAGAAAAAAATATTATTAAATAAGTGATTTTCATCTGTTATAAAATTGTGCACAACGGCTGCGGTTATCGCAAGTTGCGGGAGTTGGGACGCAAACTTGTCGGCTTACCGTTTTAGTTCTTGTTTTCTAAAATGACACTTTTTCCTCAATACCCGGAATTTGAGATGAACCGCTGTTGGGCGTAGTTATTTTGTTTTTATACTCTGCAAATATTCTTTTGCAGTCATCACTGGTAGCAAAGACTTTTTAAAATCTTTTCCATTTCTGGTTATTATGATGTCGCAATCTGAATCAGTCGCACTGAAATATTGTAAGGCATCTTCAAAATCCTTGAAATCAGAGTTCAATCCCTTTTCAATAATGTGTTCATCAAGTTTACAGATTTCGCATATGATTTTGAATTTTCTCAGTTTCTCTTGAGCAATTTTTGCAGATTCAAATTTGGAAAGAAAATAGTTTAATGTGGCAAATGATATTGGAGAAACAACTATTGTTAATTGTTCTTTGTCGGCTAACGATGCTACTTTAGCAATGGAATCATAAAAAGGATCTCGTTCCCCGAGTAAATCAAGAATGACATTTGTATCTAGAAATAATCTTTTTTTCATTTATTTATATTTCTCCAATAATGAATCTGAATACTCTTTTTTATAATCTAAGTCAGTCGGAATTTTTGTTCCAGTAGCTAGACTTTTAATAAATGGAGAAATTTCAAAATCTGAATCTTTTTTGTCAGTAGTCAGCGATTGTAAATACGCTTCTACAATTCTTGATAAGCTCATTTTCTTATCGGAAGCATATTTTTTCGCTTGTTCAATTATTTCCTGGTTAAGTTTTAATGTCAGCTTTGTATCCATAAAACAAATATTTATACGTACAAAAATAGTTAAAATATCCGTATTATTTAAAATGGAGTAGAATTTTTGTAAATAATTACGCCCAACGGCTGCGGTTATCGCAAGTTGCGGGAGTTGGGACGCGAAGTTGTCGGATTATTTGTTTTCTTTCCTGGTTTCTAAAATTACACTTTTTCGGTAATACCCGTTATTTGCGATAAGCCGTCTTAAGTTTAATTTCTCTAAATTTTGAATGTATAACCAGAAAGAACAAAAGAGAGGAATAAGATTACATGAACCGTGGGAACTTGAGATTCCGTCAACAATGGTGATCCCCTCTCTTTTCTACTTTAATTTCGTTTAGTTCTGTGAGACCTGGATCTCGTTTTTAAGTCGATGAAAACCAAAGTAGCTGTTCTTTCCAATCATTCTCTTATGGATAAAATTAAACATTTTTACGGAGTAGACATCAGTAAATCATTCTTTGATGTAGTTGACCAGGATGGCAAGCATGATCAATTCTCCAATGATGAAAAAGGCTTTAAGGGCTTACTGAAGTTTATTAATAAAGACAGTTTGGTAGTTATGGAAGCCACTGGTTATTATCATTACAGATTAGCTCAGTATCTGTATGAGAAAGGTATAGCGGTGTCGGTTGTGAATCCACTTTCGGTGAAGCGTTTTATTCAGATGAAGCTCTCCAAGGTCAAGACGGATAAAAGTGATGCCAGAGCGATCTGTGAATATGCCCAAGCCAATAAAGTTCCTTTATATACGGCTAGAAATTCTGTTCAGGCAGAATGTTTGCAGCTGCTGAGTCTGCAGGATCTTTACCTGAAGCAACGTACAGCCGTAAAGAACAAGATCCATGGAGAGAAAGCTCTGGGAACACCTTCAAATACGGTCAGTAGATCGTTATTACGCATGCTGAAGCAATTAGAGAAGGAATTAGATCAGATTGAAACCAAGCTGGAATCCCTAGTCAGGAAAACCCAGGAAGAACAACTGGAGCAATTAACCAGCATTCCGGGAATGGGAAAGAAGACGGCGATGTTATTGATCGTTCTCACAGACGGATTTACCAGTTTTGAGAACGCCAGGCAGCTTTGCTGTTATACCGGCATCACTCCGACGATTAGGCAATCCGGAACCAGTGTAAGAGGTCGCAGTCGAATCAGCAAGGTAGGCAATCGAAAGCTTCGGAATTTACTTTTCATGTGTAGCTTCACTGCCTGTAAAACCAACAAGGCCTGCAGGGAAATCTATGAGCGAATCGTAGAGAAGGGAAAGAGTAAGAAACTGGCACTAATAGCAGTATGTAATAAACTCCTGAAACAGGCATTTGCCATCGCTAAGTCCGGAACTTATTACCAGGAAAATTATATGTCGAAATTAGCTTAAAAGGACTTGGAATTTACCTTAGTTCTTTGTTAGCCACAGTGTCTAGTTAATAAATTGTTTTCTATTGTTCCTGATATATTTAATTCTTAAATCGCTAATTCTTTCTTTCTCCTCCAATTCATAAAACCTATCATCGATTTCATTCAGAGGATTGTCTTTGTAAGATTCTTGAAAGCTATCAAGAGTTCCATCATCAAATTTTGAAAGCCACTCAAAATTATCTCTTAAAGTTTTGTTCGCTTCTTTAGCTAATTGTGCATATTTATGTGCTCCAATAACCGAAAATCCTATTTCTGCCATTTCAGCAAATTCGCCACTTGAATTGAAATAGAATTGATTAAATCCACCATTATTTACCTCTCCTTCCAGAATCCAAGTTGAATAAAAAGCTTGTTTTCCAATATTCATATTTTGGATAACTTCAAATTCATTAGCAAAGTCTTCATTAAAAGCTAAACATATATTATCAAATATAGCTTGTTCTAATTCTGAGTCTGGAATTGAATCTAGAATGTCTAAAGTTATTTTTTCATGTATTATACGATTATTCCATTTCTCAAACGATGAATCTAGTAGATCATCCATTTCTTCTTTTGTCATATGATGTAAGTTTTGAGAAATTTACTAAAATTGAGGATACGTTAGAATCTGAATTTTTACTTTTTAATCTCAGGACTTTCTTGTATTATACTGAAATAGGTTGACCATTTTTGATTCAATTTTCGACAGTTTAAATGGTCAATAATTCTAAATTTTGTTTGTCCCTTTTGTAGGAATGATAGTCTACATTTCTATTCATATGCACAAAGTTAGGGGTGTTCAGTTTGAGACTAAAATGGGGTCTTTTGTTGTTGTAAATCTCCACAGCCCGTTTGACCATCTTCCTGGCTAAGTTAGTATTTTTTATAGTTCGTATTAAATCATATTCATATTTGAGGGTTCTGTTGATTCTCTCAGCCACGGCGTTCTCGTAGGGATCGTACTTCTCGGTCATGCTCATTTGTATTCCATGTTCCTCAGCAAAGCTGGTATATTGAGGATTGCAATACTGAATTCCACGATCTGAATGATGGATGAGTTTCTGATTCTTGTATTTTCTATTTTTAATGGCCATTCTAAGGGCATCGATGCACAGTGATGTCTTCATATGGCTTGCCAGTTTATACCCCATAATTTGCTTGGAATAGGTGTCTGTGACTAATGCCAGATAACTGTGTCCGTTCTGCGTTTTGATATAGGTAATATCGCTTACCCAAAGTTGTTCCGGTCTGGTGGGAACTTTATCTTTTACCAGGTTTTTGTATTTAAAGAATCGATGTTTTGAATCGGTTGTGATATGGAACCGCTTTAATTTAGGAACGAGCAGGTTATTCATTCGCATTATACGATAGAATTTATCTCTTCCTATTTTAATACCGAGTCTTTTCATATCAGCCTTTAATTCCTGATATAGTTTAATTCCACCGGTGCGCAGTCCGTATTGTCTGCGATACTCTTTGATGAGGCGAATGATAATCTGTTGTTGACATTGCCTTTTCTGATGAGATTTTAACCGCTTATAGAAAGCTTGTTTAGAAACCCCAAAACATTGGATCAACCATTTTCTTTTAAACGGTTTTGCTTCTTTTTTTCGATCTCGTCTGCTAATGTTTTGGGCAATGACTTTTTTGACATATCAACCCCCGTAATAAGTTCCATGTCAGCAATAATGTCTTGTTGGAAGTCTTTTACAAACTCCAGTTCCTCAATCTTTTCTTTTAGTTTCTTGATTTCATCTTTCTTGCTCATCCCTTGTTTCTTTTGTTCTAAAGTACTGTATTTTTTCAACCAGTAATAGATGGAAGCTCTTGAAACCTGATACTTATCGGAAGCATGATTGATCGAGATCTGTGCATTTTGGATTTGATCGATGATAACCAGCTTAAGATCATAACCTACTTTTTTGTAGGAAGTTTTTCGACAGTGTTGATTTTGTTCTTTCATTAGGTATAGTGCTAAAAGGTTTAATTTTTAGTCAACCTATTTCAGGAAAGTACATCTATTGACATTGTGGCTAACTCGTTATATCCGCAGCAATATAGTTATTTATCCGAGAAAGTTTTGGGATAAACGCAGGTTTGCCTCGCGCTTATCCCCACGCTCCAATAATTCCTTGATGCTCGCATCCAGTGGGCTCTGTATCTTTACCACATCCTGCTGCGCCACATGGGTATAGATCATCGTGGTCTCCGGCTTGGCATGACCCAGCAAGGTTTGTATATATCGCAAGTCGGTCCCGTTCTCCAGCATATGAGTGGCAAAACTGTGCCGTAGCGTGTGTGGTGAAACCTTCTTTTTGATGTTCGCCCGCTTGCAGGCATCCTTTAAAAAGCTTCTAACTGCCGAGGCCGTATATTGTTTTCCGCTAAAGCCTTCCAGGAAATAACGCTTCGGCATATATGTTTGCAGATAATTATATAATAAGGGTAAAAAACTTTCGGCCAGCATCACATAACGGTCTTTCCTGCCTTTAGACTGTCTTATGAATATTTGCCGCCGATCTATATCGATGTCCCTAAGCTCCAGGTTCAGCAATTCTCCAATCCGAAGTCCAGAAGAATAGACCATCGCCAGGGCACAGCGATGCTTAAGGTTCCGGGTGAGCCGTAAAAGGTCCAGAACCTCTTCTTTGCTGAGAACCGTTGGGAGAAAACTGCTCTTTTTAGGTCTCTTTAGCTTGTCCATATCAAAGAGGGCAAGCCCGGAGAATTCAAAATAATGCTTTAAAGCACTAATACATTGCCGGTGGGAGCTTATCGCGTATTTCCTGGAGGCGACCTGCTCCTCGATAAAGCGAGCAAGGTCATTCTCGGTATAGGTGGTCACTTCGGGATACATTTCCAGGAATTTTTTCACAAAATTAAGATAGGTCTTAACCGTACTTTTGCTGAACCTTAGCCCCTTTAGGTATCGCTCAAATCCCTGTAACCTTGAATTCAGCGGTTGTGCAGGAAGTGCCTTTTCTGCTAATTCTGAATAATCCAGCAGCGAATCATCATATTTTACACCGCCTTTTTCCAGGTGCCTGATAAGTGCATCAAGTTGCTCCCGGTTGGAATTGATATAAAAACATGCGAAGGTCTTTGTCCAGCGCAGGCCCGGGAACTGCTTCAGAAATTCCTTCAGCGGTAAATCATACTTGAAGTCCAGGCCCACCTTGAGCCCGTCCCGGTGTTCAAAAAAGAACAGCGTCACCTTTTTCATAATCAACAGAATAGATGTGTAAAAATAGTTGAAAAACAGACTCTTAGGTTTGTTTTTTTGTGAAAAAATGATCAAAAAAAACCGGGACATTAGTCCCGGTTGAAAATTTCAGAATAAATATTCTATTCTGGCAGCATCACCGCCTTGGTATTTACAAATTCGTGTAAACCAAATCCGCCGTGTTCTCTTCCATAACCGGAATCTTTCACGCCGCCAAAAGGCATGTTAGGTTTGGCAAGTCCGAAGGAATTGATAAAGACCATCCCGGTATCAAAATGATATTTTGCCAGTTCGTGAGCTTTCTTCTCATTTTTGCTGAAGATACCACCGCCAAGGCCAAACCGGCTGCTATTGGCTATTCTCATCGCATCTTCAGCATCTTTGGCCTTGATCAGGGAAGCTACCGGTCCAAAAAGCTCATCGTCATAAGCCGGCATTCCAGGCTTTAGATCCGCCAGCACAGTGGCGGGATAAAAATAACCTTCACCATCTGGCTTTTTGCCGCCACATAATATTTTAGCGCCTTTTTTCACACTTTCCTCTACCTGCTCGTGCAGCTGGTCCCTCAGGTCTTCGCGCGCCATAGGGCCAATATCGCTGTCTTCCCTGGTAGGATCCCCGGCTTTTACCTTGGAAATTTGCTTCACAAATGACTCTTTGAACTTTTCATAAACCTCGTCAACCACTATAAATCGCTTGGCGGCCACGCAGGTTTCTCCATTATTATAGATCCTTCCCTGTACGCAGGTTTCTACCGCCAGGTCAAGATCGGCATCTTCCAGTACGATATAGGCGTCGTTACTACCTAACTCGAGTACGGTTTTCTTGAGTTCCTCTCCGGCCATTTTCGCGATCTTTTTCCCTGCTTCAGAACTTCCGGTTAAGGTTACTCCTCGCACAAGGTCATTTTTGATCACATGATTGCTCTGCTCATGCGAAATCCTTAGAACTTTAAATAAATTCTTCGGAAGCCCGGCTTCCTCGTAGATCTCCTGCAAGAGTAGGGCACTGCCGGTAACACTTTCAGCATGTTTTAAGAGTACTCCGTTCCCCGCCATCAAATTAGCGATAGAATAGCGCAAGGCCTGGTAACACGGAAAGTTCCAGGGCTGGATTCCGTAAATAACTCCAATAGGAGAGTAGGTGATATAACCCTTACCGCCCTCCGGTAACTCGCGCTCTTCGTCCTGCAGCGATTCAGGACCGTTCATGGCTGTATATTCGCAAATGGCCGAACAAAGCTCGATCTCCTGGTGACCCTGCTTCAGGAGTTTTCCCATCTCCCGGGTCATCAACTCAACAAATTCATCCTTACGCTCGGTTAGTTTTTCGCCTATTTTTTTGATCACCGCTGCACGATCCTTAGCGGGCTTTGATTTCCATTCCAGGAAAGCATCATGACAGGCCTGTACGGCATCGTTCATTTCCTGGTCACTCATGAAGTGGTAGGTTTTTAGCTCCTTTCCGGTAGCCGGATTATAGGTTTTTAATTCTTTTTGATCAGACATAATTTAAATTTTAGTTCGCAATTTTTTTCTGAACTAAATATATCCACTACGGCAGCTATTCTGTAATAAGAAGCTGTTAAACAATGGCCTGAAAAAGCCTTGCGGAATTAAAGTTTTCCTAAACTAGTATTGAGTATTGAGTAATCAGTATTTAGTAATGAGTATTCAGTGGGTATTTTATAGTGATAATAGTATTAAGAAGTAACCTGAAGGCTTAATATAAAATTAGACAATAGATTATAGATAATATCAAAAGACAAAAGACAATAGACAACAGACAACAGACAACCCCGAAATCCAAACTCCCAATTACCAATCTTGAATCTTAAACCTTGAACCCGAATTCATAAAAACAGACACCCCCCAACTCCTAAATTTTGAACCTTAAACCTTGAACCTGGAATTTTAAGACAGACAACCCCGAACTCCAAACTCCCCAATTCCCAACCTTGAACCTTAAACCTTGAACCCGGAATTGTAAAACAGACAACTCCCAATTCCCAACCTTGAACCTTAAACCTTGAACCCGAAATCATAAAAAAAAGACAACTCCTAACCTAAACCCTAGCATTCCGCTGGGATTAGTTCTTGTTTATTCTTTATAATTTTAGTCCATAAAACTTAAAAGAATGCTCTCGGAATTACAAGAAGCTTTCGGCTTCCTTTTCGAAAAAGAACTAATCGATGAGATCGCCAGTACCGGCACCCTGAAAAAGGTTTCTGCCGGTGAAAAGATCATCGAAATAGGGGATTATGTTACCGGTATGCCTTTGCTAATTAGCGGGGCTATCAAGATTCTCCGGGAAGATGATGATGGCGATGAACTTTTGCTCTATTTCCTCGAGCGAGGTGACACCTGTGCCATGACCCTTAATTGCTGCCTGGGACAAACCCGAAGCGAGATCAGGGCGGTGGCTGAAAGTGATACGACCTTCGTAATGGTGCCTATTTCCAAAATGGAAGAATGGACCGGAAAATATAAATCCTGGCGTAATTTCGTTTTTGAGTCCTATCACTCCAGGCTTTCCGAAATGCTGGAAACCATAGACGCCCTGGCCTTTTTGAATATGGATCAGCGCCTTATGCGGTACCTTCGTGACAAGGCTAAGATCAATGGCGATGAGAACATTCAAAGTACCCACCAGCAAATAGCCTACGACCTTCATACCTCCAGGGTCGTGATCTCAAGGTTGCTCAAAAAACTGGAGCTGGATGGCCGTATTTCCCTGCAGCGTAACCAGATTAAAGTGATCGATCTTTAGGTACTGTAACACTTGTTACTGTGTAAGCCCTGTTCTGGCCATACTTTTGCCCTGAATAAATTTAAGAAATGGAATTACTGGAAATATTAGGTTACGTTGGAGGATTGCTAATTGGTGTGGTTTTGGGTTTAATTGGCGGGGGAGGCTCTATCCTAACCGTACCGGTGCTGGTTTATTTATTGGCGATAAACCCGGTAACGGCCACCGCATATTCACTTTTCGTGGTTGGGACTTCATCCCTGGTGGGCGCGCTGCGGAATATTCCGAAGAAATTGATCGATTTTAGAACGGCTATCGTGTTTGCCATCCCGGCTTTTTTGGCCGTTTATCTTACCCGGAAGTATATGGTTCCCGCGATCCCGGATGAGATCTTTACCATCTCTGGCTTTACACTTACAAAGGATATTGGGATCATGCTGTTCTTTGCGATCATCATGATCATCGCTTCGATCTCCATGATCATGGGACGGAATAATGGAACCAACCTGCCTGAAGCCGAAGTAAAATATAATTACCCGCTTATTATCATTGAGGGTCTGGTGGTAGGAGTGCTAACCGGGATAGTTGGTGCTGGAGGAGGTTTCCTCATTATTCCCGCGCTGGTCCTGCTTGCCAAGCTCCCCATGAAAAAGGCCGTTGCCACTTCCTTACTTATTATTGCCATCAAATCCCTGATCGGTTTTATTGGGGATGTTCAGAATATGGAGATAGACTGGGTTTTCCTACTCATTTTCTCAGGTTTGTCAGTTGGAGGAATCTGGCTGGGAGTATTTTTGAATAATTTCATCAACGGACAAAAACTGAAGAAAGCATTCGGATATTTCGTCCTGATCATGGGAATTTACATTATCTGGAAAGAGTTATAGATTTTTTTCGTAAATTAAAAAGCTGATTCGGAAGGTGTTGGAGTTGTAAAGGCTAAAATATCTTCCGAATTTTTTTGTCCGGGTATTTGGATCGCAATTCTGGTTTTTAAACGGGGGGAAAACAAAACGTGTAAGACTTCCTGAAAGGAGACCAGGAGATACTTGTTTCACAAGGTTTCTTTAGAATGGTTTGGCTTTCCATCTATCCGGATTTTTTAATGATTCTTTCAGAAAATTCACTGCCGTAGCCTAAGGTCTCCTGTGCTAAATTCCGTAAATTTAGCATCCAAAACAGGTTGTTCACCAACCCCAAAATTCCGTAAATGGAAAACCTTGATTACGCCAGACTTCAAATGGCATTTACCCTTGGATTTCACATCATTTTTGCCTGTATCGGGATGGTAATGCCATTCTTTATGGTCGTGGCACACCGCAAATGGCTCAATACCCGCAATCCAATTTACCTTAAACTTACCAAGGCCTGGTTAAAAGGAGTGGCTATATTCTTTGTGACCGGTGCCGTTTCTGGTACCGCTCTTTCCTTTGAACTGGGAATGCTCTGGCCGGAATTTATGAAACATGCCGGCCCTGTGATTGGGATGCCCTTTTCACTGGAAGGCGCTGCTTTCTTCGTGGAAGCCATCGCCCTTGGTTTTTACCTGTATGGCTGGAAGAAGTTGCCCGAAACCTTTCACTGGATCACGGGTATCATCATTGGGATTTCCGGAGTCGCTTCGGGAATTCTTGTAGTTTCGGCGAATGCGTGGATGAACGCACCGGCAGGTTTTGAAGTCGTGAACGGGGAATTCGTGAATATAGATCCCGTAGCAGCGTTTCTTAACGAGGCCTGGTTTACCCAGGCATTGCATATGACCCTGGCTGCTTTTGCTGCGACCGGTTTCGCGGTGGCAGGTATTCATGCCATTCAGATCCTTCGAAATAAACAGCCAGAACTTCATAAAAAGGCCTTCAAGATCGCTATCGTTTTTGGAGGTGTCGCTGCCCTGCTTCAACCTATTAGCGGGGATCTTTCCGCCAAGGATGTAGCCGAAAGACAGCCGGTTAAACTCGCGGCCATGGAAGCGCATTTTGAGACCGAAAAGGGCGCTCCGCTTTTTATCGGTGGGCTGGTTGATGAAGAGAAAAAAGAGGTCTCCCACAAGATAGAGATTCCAAATGCCCTGTCTTTTCTGGCTTTTGGGGATTTTGATGCTGAAGTGAAAGGACTTAATGAATTTCCAGAAGATGAATTGCCACCGGTAGCCATCGTTCATTATGCCTTCCAGGTGATGGTAGGCATTGGAACCTTGCTGATGCTGGCCGCTCTTATATATTTTGTTGCCTTAAAAAAGAAAAAGAGCTGGTTCAACAACCGGAAATTCTGGTGGTTCTTTGCCCTGCTCACCCCGCTCGGGTTTATCGCACTGGAAGCTGGGTGGGTGGTGACCGAAGTAGGCCGCCAGCCATGGATCGTCTACCAGGTAATGAGAACTTCTGAAGCAGTGACACCCATGCCCGGGCTTAAATATAGTTTTTTCATGTATTTGCTGGTCTATCTTTCCTTAGGTCTTACCGTGAGCTGGTTGATGGCCAGGCAGATCAAAGTTTTAAACGAATCTAAAGATTAAGCCATGCTGTATATAGTCCTGTTCTTCACCTTCTTTTCCCTGTTCCTTTATGTGTTTCTCGGTGGAGCCGATTTCGGAGCCGGGATCGTGGAATTGTTCTCGTCTAAAAAAGACAGGGACCTCAATCGTGAAACCATCTATAACGTGATGGGACCTGTTTGGGAAGCCAATCACATCTGGTTGATCATTCTTATTGTCATTCTGTGGATCGCCTTCCCGGCCTATTTCAATGTCATCATTATTCACCTGCATATCCCGCTTACGCTGGTATTGCTGGGAATCACATTCAGGGGAGTGGCATTCGTGTTCAGGCATTATGACGCGGTGGTGGATGCCTCCCAGGTATGGTATAACCGGGTGTTCCGGATTTCCAGTTTTATCACTCCTGTTTTCCTGGGAATGAGTTTTGGAGCCCTTATTTCAGGGGAGATACTGCTTACCGAAGATTATGCATCCGTTGGTTTTAAGGATATTTTTATAGATCCCTGGTTAAATCCGTTCGCGATTCTAACCGGGCTGTTTTATGCGGCATTATGCGCATTTCTTGCAGCTACCTTATTGATTGGGGAAACCGCAGATGAACCCAGGAAGATCTATAGCAGAAAATCGGCCTTTTATACCGTGGTGCTGGTCATTGTTGGGGGCTGTGTGCTTTTATATGGGTATTTGACCAGGATGGTTTTCGTGATGGATTTTCTACAGAACTGGATATCATTAGCGGCCATAGGTCTTTCAGCTATTTTGCTCATCTTTTTATGGCGAAGCATTCGCAGGGAACATAGTATTTTAACTCGTGTGCTGGCAGGGATACAGATTTTGCTGGTTATCTTTGCCGCGGTGCATGCCCATTTTCCCAATTTGATCATTACCTCGAATGGGGAATTGAATTTGCTGGAGGGCACGGCGCCAGAGCCCGTGATCAAGGTTTTGGCGATCTCATTGATAATTGGAGGAGCCATCATCCTGCCGGGACTCTATCACTTGATGAAATCTTTTAATATGATCAATATTCGAATCAGGAAATAAGACTGATACTTAAATACTTATCCTAAATTAATGGTAAAAGTCACTAACAGCTTGGGAGTACTGCCTATTTTAGGTAATTTGGTCGGCTGAAAAACGTAACTAAATAACAAACATTATGAAATCTTCAATTTTGAAAGGCCTTTTCGTAAGTGCTATCATGCTTTTTGTAGCCTGTGGCGAAAGCACCGATGTAGTGGAATCTGGAACTTACCAGGGAACTATTAAGGAAGTAGAACCTGAAAAGACAGAGATCTACGTAAGTACAGACGATAACAAAACGCTGGAACTATATTTCACTGAAACTACCAGCCTTACCCGTAATGGTAGCGAGGTTGATTTTTCTGAACTGGAAGAAGGACAGAAAGTAGAGGTAGAGGTAGAGAAAGTTGGAAAAAGACTGGATCCTATCTCTGTGAAGATCATGGAGTAACTAATGATCGAATTACCAGAATTTATACGGACAGAGGTTTATCATCCTCTGTCCGTTCATTTTCCAATAACCTTATTACTTGTCGCCAGTCTTTTTAAACTGGTAGGCATCTGGATTCCAACCCCAACCTGGCGACAGGGAGGTAGCCTGCTTTTGGCTCTCGGAGTTGTGGGGATATGGATTGCGATCTATACCGGCAACCTCGCCGATGGCATCGTCTCCCGCCAAATTTGCGATCCAACCGTGTTAAAAACCCATGAAAATAATGCGTATCTTACTGCATGGTTTTTCAGCGGGTCACTGTTGCTGGACCTTATTAACAGGTTCGATCTGCTCTCCGGAAAGATCCTGCGAATACTTGTTGTGCTGGTCATGCTTACCGGCAGCGGAATCCTGGTTTACGTAGGCCACTTGGGTGCCGAATTGGTCTATGAACAGGCCGCCGGAGTTAATGTCCCTTCTGGAGACTGTGCCGGCTTCTAAAATTTGATTGAAATGAAAGATCTAAAGTCACACTGGAACGATATCTACGGAAAAAAGGAATTCGAAGAGACCAGCTGGTACCAGTCTAGGCCGGAGTCATCCCTGAACCTGATCGAATCCCTCGCATTATCCAAAAATGCGAATATCATCGACATTGGTGGAGGTGATTCTTTCCTGGTTGATAACCTGCTGAAGCTGAATTATAAGAGTCTCAATGTGCTGGACATTTCAGGTATCGCTATAGAAAAAGCTCAGCATAGATTGGGATCAAAAGCCGATGAGGTGAAATGGATCGAGAGTGATGTTACCACTTTTGAAACCGAAGAAAAATTTGACCTTTGGCATGACCGGGCTGCTTTTCATTTCCTAACAGAAGATGAACAGGTTGAAAAATACCTGGAAAAACTGAATTCTTACCTCAAACCGGGTGGATATCTCATCCTGGCTACTTTTTCTGATAAGGGACCTACCAAATGCAGCGGCATCGAGATCAGGCAATATTCCACTGAAGACCTTAAAGAAATGCTGGAGTCTGATTTTGAAGTGATCAGCCTTCAGAACATGGACCATTCAACTCCCTGGGATGCTACCCAGAACTTCAGTTTTGGACTCTTCAGGAAGAAATAATGAATTCAGAATTAGGATTATGATCGTTAGACTTGGAAATAGTTACTTCGATCTGCTAATTTTTAAGGGATTTTGCTGAGTATCAAAAATATCCACGGTTCCGGTTATTGCTTTAATCTCTCAGTTGCCTGGATAATTTTTTGAGTTTCTTTTCGAGGAATTTTCAGTGTTGTATTTTGCTTTAAATAGTTGAAGTTTTCCCGCAGTTCCTTCTTCGCAAAATCCGTCCAGAAGATCTTTAGCGCCAATTTTTTATTTCTGAAATTAGGTCTTCGTTTTCTGTCAATCTCCCAGCTTCGGAATCCTTCATCGAATGATCTATTCTTTTATTTAGATTTTCGGCAGATATAGAAGGAGTTTCAGAATGAGAGGATAATTCTTCTTCTAAAACCTTTTCAAGCCGTATAACAGCCTCTTCGCTTTGAAGCTTTAAAAACTCCTGAACAAATTCTATTTTTCTTGTTTGTAGATCCATCGCAATCAGCTTTTCATCAAGAATACGAATAAGGATCTAATGATTCCCTGTTTTTGATTTAAGCAGTCTGGGTTTAAAAACCTATTTTTAAGGGATAACTAGTATTCTTATTTTGACAAAATTCAGGAACAGCACCGTATTGATCACGGGCGGAGCCTCTGGTATCGGTTTGTTATTGGCCATCCAAAGCATTCAAAAGGGCGCTAAAAACCTCGTGTTATTAGACAGGGATGAACAGGCTTTACATTCAGCAAAGGGGAAATTAGAAGTGCGGGAGGATCAATTGCTATGTTTGCCGGTAGATATTACCTTGGAAAAAGAGGTTGAGGGGGCAATTCAGAAAATAACGGAAAAAGGTTGGGAGGTAGACATCCTGATCAATAATGCAGGAGTGGTCACCGGGAAGGATTTTTTACAGCATACCGCTACCGATATCGAAAGAGACATGCAGGTGAATTCCATCGCCCCCATGAAATTATGCCTGAAATTGCTGCCGGGCATGGTGAACAGGGGCAGAGGCCATATCGTGAATATCTCCTCGGCGGCAAGTATGCTATCCAATCCCGGGATGAGCGTTTATTGTGCCAGTAAATGGGCGATGACCGGCTGGTCTGATTCACTTCGGCTGGAGATGGAAAGAAAAAAGACCGGTGTTCAGGTGCTTACGGTAACTCCCTATTATATCGATACCGGGATGTTTGAAGGGGTAAGATCGCCTATCATTCCTATCCTGAATCCTGAAAAAGCGGTTAAAAAGATCATGAAGGCCATTGAACGCGATCGCATCATCCTGCGAATGCCTGGTATCGTCTATACCCTGCCTTTTCTCAAGGGAATACTACCCAAACGCTGGCTGGATGTTATAGTTGGAAGAGTTTTCGGGATACATCATTCTATGGACCATTTTAAAGGAAGGCAAAATGAACAAACATGAACTGAAGAAAATACTGGAAGAACAAAAGGCATCTTTTAAGGCGGCTCCTCCAGATTACAAAAAACGAATGGAAAGCCTGAAGAGCCTGGCCGATGCCGTTGAAAAATACAAAGATAACCTGGTCAGTGCCGTTTCTGCCGACTTTGGCCTTCGGGCCGAGGAAGAGACCCTGGTGCTGGAGATCTTCCCGCTGCATGACCAGATCCGGCACGCGATGAGCAACCTGAAAACCTGGATGAGAAGGCAAAAGGTTTCTTCATCCTGGTTCTTATTGCCCAGTAGTGCGTATTATCAATTCCAGCCATTGGGATCGGTTGGCATCATGGGAGCCTGGAACTACCAGGTTTTGCTAACCTTAAGTCCACTGGTAGATGCGATCGCCGCCGGAAATCATGCGGTATTAAAACCTTCAGAGATTGCTCCCCGATCGGCAGAAGTGATTCGGGAAATGATCAATGAAACATTTCCAATAGAATATATCCATTGTGTTACCGGAAATGCCGGTCTGGCCCAGGATTTTTCTTCGATGCCCTGGGATCACCTTTTCTTTACCGGGTCTACCAATATTGGGAAAAAAGTAATGGCGGCCGCGGCATCTAATCTTACACCGGTTACCCTCGAGCTCGGCGGGAAATCTCCGGCCATTATCCATGAAAAATACGATATCAAAAAAGCGGTAAGCCGGATCATGGCTGGAAAACTGCTGAATAGCGGACAAACCTGTGTCGCTACCGATTATGTGATCATGCCTGCTTCGCTCAATTCTGAATTTGAAAAAGCAGCCAGGGAAAAGGTAGGTTCGGCTTATCCCGATCTTTCAGAAAACAACCAGTACAGCTGTATCATCAACCAGGGTCATTATGACCGCTTGCATTCACTGCTTGAAGATGCCAGGCAAAAGGGCGCTAGGATAGTTGAGCTTTCAGAAGAAGAGGTAAGTTCACACAAAAAGATGAGTCCGAAATTGCTGTTCGATGTTAGCGATGAAATGAAGATCATGCAGGAAGAGATCTTCGGGCCTTTATTGCCAGTTGTGAACCGGCCCGATGTTGAACAGGCGATCGGGTATGTAAACGAACACCCTAAACCTTTGGCCCTTTATTATTTCGACTCTAACCGCAAGCGTATCGATCATTTGCTTAAACATACACTTTCAGGCGGGGTTTGTATCAACGATACGATCTTCCACCTTGCCCAGCACAACCTGCCATTTGGTGGAGTTGGAAATAGCGGGATGGGGCATTACCATGGTTTTGATGGTTTCCAGACCTTTTCCAAGAAAAGAGCCGTTATGCACCAGAGATCGCTTGCCGCTTCAGATATGCTGCATCCGCCATTCACAGGTTTTAAACAGAAATTGATTCATTTCATGGGGAAACTATCCAGGGTCTGATCATTTTCCGGAGTCTTGGACTGTTAAGTTCTCGATTCTGTTTTTTAAATTTGAAGGAAACAACCAGCCATGTCCACCAGGGAAAAATTTATTAACGGTTTCCGTCATTTAGCCTATGATTCAAAGCAGGTATCTGCAGCCGAAATGCAAAGACTATCTGAAGAATTTTACAGGGAAATGAACTCCCGGCGGTCGGTTAGGGAGTTTTCGAACAGGGAAGTTTCCGAAGAAATTATTCAGAACCTTTTAAAGACCGCCGGAACTGCTCCTTCCGGAGCTCATAAGCAACCCTGGAAATTTTGCGCAATATCTAATCCGCAACTAAAATCCCAGATAAGACTGGCAGCAGAAGCCGAAGAAAAGGAGAATTACAGCGGGAGAATGAGCGATCGCTGGTTAGAGGATCTGGCTCCCCTCGCAACCGATGCCAATAAGGAATTCCTGGAGATCGCACCCTGGCTTATCGTTGTGTTTAAGGAGGTTTACGGGTTGGATGAGAACGAGGAGAAACACACTAATTATTATGTGAACGAATCGGTTGGGATCGCCTGCGGAATGCTCATAACGGCCATTCACCAGGCAGGCCTGGTCACCCTCACGCATACACCAAGTCCCATGAATTTCCTGGCCAATATCTTAAACCGTCCCAGGAATGAGCGTGCCTACCTGTTGCTTCCGGTTGGTTATGCGGCCCAGGATGCTATGGTACCAGATCTGGACAGAAAAAGTCTTGATGAAATAAGTGAATTCTATAAATAAAAAAGCCAGTTCTGTGTAGGGCAGAACCGGCTGTGATCAAAACTTTGATCAAATTATGAAAATCACTAATTTCTTAGTGCGCTCAAAAGTAGATACTTAGCCAAAATAGTTTTGTAACAAATGTTACACAAAAGCATAATTTATCGGGATGCCTAAATTGCTGATCAGACGAAATACCGAGTGGGCCAACAAAATGAGAACTTTTGATCTCTACCTGAACGGGGTTCAATTCAGCAGGATAAAACATAACCAGATCCTTTCTTTTGAAGTTCCCGAAGGAGAGTACCAGCTGATCGCCAAAATGGGCTGGTGTGGGAGTAAACCCTTATATATAAATCTCAAGGAAGGGGAACTTAAAAATGTAGAGATCACAGGCTTTATGTGGTCAACTTATCTTTTCCCGGTTACCATGGTTATATGCTCACTATACTTTATTATTTACCTGAAATATGGTATCAATAGCTTATTTCTTGGTACTTTAATGATGATGCTATTTGGGTATTGGTTTTTTTATATAAGCTTCGGAAGGCACCAGTATCTGACTTTAAAAGAATTACCCGATTTCGATTAACCGGGAACCTCGGCTCTTTCGTCTATTAATCCTTCCTTTTTTAGATCTTTCCAGAATTTTGAAGGGATCTGTATATCAAATGCTTTAGCATTTTCCTGAACCTGTTCCGGTTTACTGGCCCCGGCAAGAACGGTATTCACTACTTTGGGAGCATGAGAAAACTGTAGTGAAGCCGTACTTAGATCTACTTCATGCTTTTCTGCGATCTTCTTGATGCCGTTCAGTTTTTTGACTTTTTCATCCGGCATTTCACCACCATAGTTATAACGGTCCTGCCCTGAAAGCAATCCTGCATTAAAGGGAGCTGCGGTGATAAGGGCGACATTATGTTTATCAATTGTCGGGAATAGTCTATCTATTGAATCCTTATGATCTACGATGGAATATTGAATGGCCGACAGGAAAATATCCGGATCGGCATCGGTTTCCTCTAGTGTCTTCAGGATCGGCTCTATGGTGTTTACACCCAGTCCCCAGCCTTTAATCAGGCCTTCTTCACGCATTTTTGTTAGTTCAGGCATCGCACCTTTCCGGGCCACCTCGAAATGGTCCAGCCAGGTAGTTCCGTCTTTATACTCATCGTTATGATCTGGAGAAAGATCATGGATAAAGGCAAAATCGATGCTTTCCACGCCCAGTCTCTGCAGGCTGTCTTCTACCGACCTTCGCACCGCTTCAGCCGAATAATCATATTTATAATCAAAAGGCGAAGGCTCCTTCCACATAGTTTTGGGAACATTTTTAGTAGCCCAGAAAAGCCTTCCAACCTTGGTGCTCAAAATATAATCTTCTTTTTTCTGGTTATGTAAAAAGTGGCCGAATCGGCGCTCGCTTAGGCCATGGCCATACCAGGGTGAGGTGTCATAATATCGGATGCCAGCGTTCCAGGCCGCTTCCAAAGTTTGGTGGGCCTGAGCATCGCTCATTACCTTAAATCCATTTCCTATGGCCACACCTCCCAGGCCTATCTTATGTTTTAAAATATCTCTGCTCATAATTCAACTTTTTCAATCTAAAAATAAAAAGATGCCAGCGGAACACGGAATTTTTAACTCATTCTAACAATTGAATTCTTAAGGCGTTAAGCTTATCAAAAAGCTCTGTAACAAAGGTTACTTCCTGCTCTGTCTTAAAATCCTATTTTTGTAAACGAAAATTAAAAAAGCCTTGAACAAGTATTTAGAGATCATACAGAATTCATTTACCGGGTATTTCAATTACCTGGTTAATGAAATCACCAATCCATCCTGGACCAGTTACTTTTACTGGCTTATTGGATTGTCAATTCTGGTTTGGCTCCTGGAGGTCATCATTCCCTGGAGAAAGGATCAGAAGGTTTTCCGAAAGGGATTCTGGCTGGATTCTTTTTATATTCTGTTCAATTTTTTCCTTTTTTCGCTCATTGGGTATAATGCCCTGAGCAATATTGGGGTGGAACTGTTCAATGATTTTCTTGCCCTTTTCGGGATCGAGAATATCGTGGCCATTCGTATAGACCAGTTGCCGGTATGGAGCCAGTTATTGATCATGTTCGTGATCGCCGATTTCATCCAGTGGAACGTTCACCGGCAATTGCACAAAAGAGCCTGGTTATGGCAGTTCCATAAGATCCATCATAGCGTAAAGGAAATGGGATTTGCTGCCCAGTTCAGGTTTCATTTTATGGAGACCATTATTTACAAAACGGTGCAGTATATTCCATTGGCGATGATTGGCTTCGGAATAAAGGAATTCTTCGTGGTTCATATGTTCGCGGTGCTGGTTGGGCATCTCAATCATGCGAACCTGGGCTGGAGCTATGGCCCGCTGGGATATATTTTTAATAATCCGAAGATGCACATCTGGCACCATTCTAAAGATCTGCCTAAAGATCATCCCTACGGAATGAATTTCGGCCTGAGCCTGAGCATCTGGGATTATTTGTTCGGAACGGCTTATATTCCAAAGAGCGGAAGGCAGATAGAATTAGGCTTTAGCGGAGATGAAAATTTCCCCGAAGACTTTAAGAATCAAACACTGTATCCCTTCCGAAAGGAAAATAAACTGAAAGCAAGTAAAACTTAAAACATAGAGAAATGACGATAAAACAATTCAAGGACGGTCCTTTAGCACATTATTCCTACGCTATTGTTAGCGATGGTAAAATGGCGCTTGTGGATCCAGCGAGAAACCCGATGCAATATTACTTGTATGCTGAAGAACAGGAGGCGAAGATCGTTGCGGTTTTCGAAACACATCCTCATGCCGATTTTGTGAGCAGTCATATGCAGATACATGAAGAAACCGGGGCGACCATATACACAAGTGATAAAGTTGGAGCCGATTATCCACATAAAGCCTTTGATGAGGGAAATTCCCTTAAGATCGGACAAGTGGAATTCAAAGCTCTCAACACGCCAGGTCATTCACCTGATAGTATTACGGTTATCGCAAAAGATGATGAAAAAACAGCCCTTTTCACAGGTGACACGCTTTTTATAGGGGATGTGGGAAGGCCCGATCTTCGGGAGAAAGCCGGGAATATGAAAGCCAAAAGGAAAGACCTGGCCAAACAAATGTATCACACCATTCAAAATAAGTTTACTGATCTTCCAGATGATGCACTGGTTTATCCCGCTCACGGCGCCGGATCATTATGCGGAAAGAATATGAGTGATGCTTCTTCAAGTACACTGGGTAACGAACGCCAGGGCAACTGGGCCTTTAAAGATCAAACCGAAGAGGAATTCATAGAAGAGATCCTGAAAGATCAGCCGTTTATTCCTTCTTATTTTGGATTCAATGTAGATATCAATAAGACCGGTCCTGAAAATGTACAAAGGGCCAAATGGGCCAACAAGCTTATGCTGAATGTTGATAAAGTGGATAAGGATGTGCTGGTGGTGGATACCCGTGACGAGTCTAAATTCAAAAAGGCACATCTTCCCAATTCGATCAATATCATGGCACGGTCTGAAGATGACAAATACGAGACCTGGCTTGGCGCCATCGTTAAACCTGAAGAGGATTTCTACCTGGTGCTGGATAGCGTTGATAAACTGGAGGAACTTTTGGAGCGCACCGCCAAGATAGGCTATGAAAAACAGGTAAAAGCAGTAATCACACTGGGCAAAGAGGTTCAGGCGAAATCTGCTGAATTTGACCTGGAAGATTTTAAAAAGAACAGGGATAGTTATACCATAGTAGATATCAGGAACAATTCTGAGCTAGCCGAAGGCAAGATCTTCGAGGAGGCCATTGCTGTGCCGTTGAACGAGCTTCGGGAAGAAAGCACCGAGATCCCATCGCATAAACCCGTAGTGGTTCATTGTGCAGGCGGATACAGGTCGGCAGCCGGAAGCAGTATCTTGGATAGATTATTCGAATCTACCAAGGTTTATGACCTTAGTGAAGCGATAAAGGAGTTCAAATAGGTTGATGTTTATAAATGATTGATGAATGAGACCCGGGCTGATGACCCGGGTTTTTTATGTCATCGCGAGCGCAGCGAAGCGATCTCTATGGTTTCATTATCCAGCCTTCTGAAAGATCTTTCCAATCTGGATTGAGGCTTTGGATCAATTTTTCCTTATTCCTTCTGTTCCCAGCTTTTATTTTCTTTTCAAATGATATAGCATCCTTTATATTTTGGAATTCCAGGAAGTAAACCAGTTTGCTGCAAATGTATCTAGCTGTAAAGCTATTTGGATAAAATTTTGTTTTATGCTCGATAAGTCTCTTTGAAAGGTTAGAAGTAACCCCAGTATATAGAACTGAATTATTTCTGCTACTTAGAATATAGACAAAAGAATTAGGCATATTATAAATTTAATTAATTTGAGTATTATCGCTAGCGTAGCGAAGAGATACTCTTTTAGTTGATTTCAGATTCATAGAGACTGCTTCAGTCACTTCATCCTTCGCAGTGACATAGTTAGATGAATTGAACCACAAAGCAAGATAGCAGGTCATCGCGAGCATAGCGAAGCGATCTCTCCAAAAGAAGGTTCAGGTTTTATAGAGATTGCTTCAGTCGTTCCACTCCTTCGCAATGACTCTCAGCAGTCATCGCGAGCGCAGCGAAGCGATCTTTTTTCAAGTTGAGTCATGATTCATAGAGATTGCTTCAGTCGTTTTACTCCTTCGCAATGACTCTCAGCAGTCATTGCGAGCGCAGCGAAGCGATCTCTTCAAAAGTAGATTCAGGTTTTATAGAGATTGCTTCAGTCGTTTTACTCCTTCGCAATGACCTAAATTGGATTGTCAGGTCGAGCGGAGTCGAGACCTATCGAAAATAGATTCCTCAGTCGCTCCACTCCTTCGCAATGACCAAAGAAAGGATTTGTTTGTGTCAGGTCGAGCGGAGTCGAGACCTATGTAATAAACTTAGGAAGTCATCGCGAGCGCAGCGAAGCGATCTCTTCAAAAACAGATTGAGGTTTTATAGAGATTGCTTCAGTCGTTTTACTCCTTCGCAATGACTATTAGAAGTCATCGCGAGCGCAGCGAAGCGATCTCTATGGTTTCATAATCAAGCCTTCTGAAAGATCTTTCCAATCTGGATTGAGGCTTTGGATCAATTTTTCCTTATTTCTTCTGTTCCCAGCTTTTATTTTCTTTTCAAATGATATAGCATCCTTTATATTTTGGAATTCCAGGAAGTAAACCAGTTTGCTGCAATTGTATCTAGCTGTAAAGCTATTTGGATAAAATTTTGTTTTATGCTCGATAAGTCTCTTTAAAAGGTTAGAAGTAACCCCAGTATATAAAACTGAATTATTTCTGCTACTTAGAATATAGACAAAAGAATTAGGCATATTATAAATTTAATTAATTTGAGTATTATCGCTAGCGTAGCGAAGAGATACTCTTTTAGTTGATTTCAGATTAATAGAGACTGCTTCAGTCACTTCATTCCTTCGCAATGACTCTTAGAAGTCATCGCGAGCGCAGCGAAGCGATCTCTCCAAAAGAAGGTTCAGGTTTTATCGAGATTGCTTCAGTCGTTTTACTCCTTCGCAATGACCTAAATAAGGTTGGTTTTAGCAATGTCAGGTCGAGCGCCTGCCTGCCAGTTGGTAGGGAGTCGAGACCTATCGAAAATAGATTCCTCAGTCGCTTCACTCCTTCGCAATGACCTAAATAAGGTTGCTTTTTGTCGTGACAGGTCGAGCGGAGTCGAGACCTATTGAAAATAGATTCCTCAGTCGCTTCTCTCCTTCGGAATGACCTAAATAAGGTTGCTTTTTTTAGTGTCAGGTCGAGCGCAGCGAAGCGATCTCTTTTCAAGTTGAGTCATGATTCATAGAGATTGCCTCAGTCGTTCCACTCCTTCGGAATGACCTAAATTGGATTGTCAAGCCGAACGCCTGCCTGCCAGTTGGTAGGGAGTCGAGACCTTATATCTTGCAATCTAGCTTAGTTGTAAAGTTGATGACAAACCATTGTCAGGTCGAGCGTAGTCGAGACCTATCGAAAATAGATTCCTCAGTCGCTTCTCTCCTTCGGAATGACCTAAATTGTAATGTCAGGTCGATCAGATTCGAGACCTAAAATTCCTGCAAAATCAAAAACCAGGTATCTCATTTCGATCCAGTTTATGCAGAAATTATAGGAAACTGCCCCATATTTTGAGATTTCCACAACACTTCATACCTCTTAAATTTTCTATATTTACGCTTCTGTATATAAAAACCAACACATAAAGCGATTTATGGATAATAAATACAAGGTAAAAGTGAACGGGAATTTCGAATTCGAATTTACCCGTGAAGAGATCGAAGCTCTGGACACCCAGAAGGTCTCAAAAAACAAATACCACCTCCTAAAAGAACATCGATCATTTACGGCCGAGATCTTTAAGCCGGAATTCCTGAAACGAAATTACGAGATCAAGATCAATTCGAACCTGTATTCGGTAAAGATCAACAATGAACTGGACCAGCTAATCAGCGAAATGGGACTTTCTCTTGGTAGTTCGCAGCAGGTGAATGACATCAAGGCTCCAATGCCCGGTCTTATCCTGGAAGTGAACGTCAAGGAAGGCGACGAGGTGAAAGAAGGCGATTACCTGCTTGTCCTGGAGGCCATGAAAATGGAAAACACCTTAACCGCGCCACGGGACGGAGTGGTAAAGTCGGTTAGCGTAGAAAAAAAGGATACCGTAGAGAAGAACCAGTTGCTCATTGAAATGGAGTAAACCAGGCGAATTACGAAGTTAGAAGGACGAAATTAGAAGTACGAATTACTTTATTAATGCAAGTAACCTCGACAAGAGTCTAGAGGTCATTTAAAGAAAGTATATGAAAAAAATATTAGTAGCCAACCGGGGTGAGATCGCACTGCGTGTGATGAAGACCATCAAAAGGATGGGGATCGATACCGTGGCTGTATATTCAACTGCCGACAGGAATGCACCTCATGTGAAATTTGCTGATGAGGCGGTTTGCATAGGCGGTGCAGCTTCCAGCGAATCTTACCTGAAAGGCGATAAAATAATCGAGGTAGCTAAAAAGCTAAATGTAGACGGAATTCACCCAGGCTACGGATTCCTTAGTGAAAACGCAGGTTTTGCCGAAGCGGTTGAAAAAAACGGCATCACCTGGATAGGCCCGGGTTCAAAGGCCATTAAGATCATGGGAAGTAAGCTGGCCGCGAAAGACGCGGTAAAGGCCTATGAAATCCCTATGGTACCAGGGATCGATGAAGCGATCACCGATACCCAAAAGGCCAAGGAGATCGCGAAAGAGATAGGATATCCTATCCTGATAAAGGCTTCTGCCGGTGGTGGAGGTAAGGGAATGCGAATCGTGGAAAGGGAAAAGGACCTGGAAGACCAGATGAAACGAGCCATCAGTGAGGCCGAGTCGGCCTTTGGGGATGGTTCTGTTTTTATTGAAAAATATGTAGCCTCACCAAGGCATATCGAAATACAGGTTTTAGCCGATACTCACGGCAACTTCCTTCACCTTTTTGAAAGGGAGTGCAGCGTACAGCGAAGACACCAGAAAGTAGTGGAAGAAGCACCTTCAGTAGTGCTCGATGAGAACCTGAGGAATCAAATGGGCGAGGCAGCGGTTAAAGTAGCCCAGGCATGTGATTATGTTGGCGCCGGAACCGTGGAATTCCTTTTTGACGAAAACAGGAATTTCTATTTCCTCGAAATGAACACCAGGCTGCAGGTAGAGCATCCGGTAACCGAATTGATTACCGGGATCGACCTGGTAGAACAGCAGATCCTGGTCGCAAGGGGTGAAGAACTTCAGATGAGCCAAAAAGATCTTAAGATCAAAGGTCATGCCCTGGAATTGCGAGTGTACGCCGAAGATCCACTAGAGGATTTCATGCCAAGCACCGGAAACCTGGAAAAATATGAATTGCCTTCAGGAGAAGGGATCAGGATTGATAATGGATTTGAGGAAGGAATGGATGTGCCAATCTATTATGATCCCATGCTTTCGAAACTCATTACCTACGGGAAAACCCGGGAAGAGGCGATTCAGTTGATGATCAAGGCCATCGATCATTATATCGTGGAAGGGGTGAGCACCACTTTGCCTTTCGGAAAGTTCGTATTTCAGCATGAGGCCTTTCGATCAGGAAATTTCGATACTCATTTCGTAAAGAAATACTATTCGCCGGAGGCTTTAAAGGAGGAAACCGAAGAGGAAGCAAGGCTGGCCGCTTTAATGGCCCTGAAACAGTACCTTCAGGATAAGGAACAGCTTAGAATTCCACAAAACTAACCATTCAGAATCATAGACAATGAGTCAGAATCTAGATAAATTAAAAGAAAAGTTAGCCGAAGCTCATAAGGGTGGAGGTGAAAAACGCATAGCCAAGCAACACGAAAAGAAGAAATTAACCGCCCGTGAGCGTGTGGAATACTTGTTAGATGAAAATTCCTTTGAAGAGATCGGGATCCTGGTCACGCACCGAACCACCGATTTCGGGATGGAAAAACAGAAATTTTACGGTGACGGGGTGATCACCGGTTACGGGACCATCAATGGCCGACTGGTTTACGTGTTCGCGCAGGATTTTACCGTTTTTGGAGGTTCTCTTTCTGAAACCCATGC
Source organism: Christiangramia oceanisediminis (assembly GCF_022570735.2). Classification (GTDB taxonomy): domain Bacteria; phylum Bacteroidota; class Bacteroidia; order Flavobacteriales; family Flavobacteriaceae; genus Christiangramia; species Christiangramia oceanisediminis. The sequence goes on from NZ_JANCNS010000002.1 coordinate 354,519, forward strand.
CGAAAAGATCTGTAAGATCATGGACATGGCTGTAAAGGTAGGAGCGCCGGTAATTGGTTTGAACGATTCTGGTGGCGCCCGTATCCAGGAAGGGGTTCGTTCCCTGGGAGGTTATGCTGATATCTTTCACAGGAACGTGAAATCATCAGGAGTTATCCCGCAGATCTCGGCGATCATGGGACCATGCGCCGGGGGAGCCGTTTATTCTCCCGCGATGACCGATTTTACCATCATGGTAGAGGATACGTCCTATATGTTCGTTACAGGACCTAACGTGGTAAAAACCGTAACCAATGAGTCGGTAACTTCAGAAGAACTGGGAGGTGCCAGTACACATTCCACAAAATCCGGGGTAACTCATTTAACGGCAGCCAATGATATTATCGCGCTGGAGAAGATCAAGCAATTGATCAGTTATATGCCACAGAATAATCAGTCGGCGCCTGAAAAACTGCCTTATGAGCTGGGTGATGAGCATAGGGAGGTTCTTGAAGGCATCGTTCCGGATAGTTCCAACAAACCTTATGATATGCATGAAGTGATCAAAGGTATCATCGATGACGATTCGTTCTTTGAGATCCATAAGGATTATGCCGATAATATCATCGTAGGATTTTCGAGGATTGGAGGCAGGAGCGTGGGCGTGATCGCGAATCAGCCTATGAGCCTTGCTGGAGTTTTAGATGTGGATTCCTCTAAAAAAGCAGCGCGATTTACCCGTTTTTGCGACTGTTTTAATATTCCGCTTTTGGTACTCGTGGATGTACCTGGTTTCCTTCCCGGAACCGACCAGGAGTGGAATGGGATCATTTTACACGGAGCGAAGCTACTTTATGCGCTTAGCGAGGCTACCGTTCCAAAGGTCACGGTAATTACCCGAAAAGCCTATGGTGGAGCCTATGATGTAATGAACTCCAAGCATATTGGAGCCGATCTTAACTTTGCCTGGCCAACTGCTGAAATTGCCGTAATGGGGGCTAAGGGAGCTTCGGAGATCATTTTCCGAAAAGAGATCGCAGCTTCAGATGACCCTCAAAACAAACTGGCCGAAAAAGAGGCCGAATATGCCGAGAAATTCGCCACTCCGTTCGAGGCGGCCCAGCGTGGGTTTATCGACGAAGTGATCATGCCAAGAGATACCAGGCGAAAACTTATAAAAGCTTTCAGTGCCCTGGAGAATAAACATGTCTTGCGGCCAAACAGGAAACACGGGAATATTCCATTATAACTAGAAAAGGCCGGAAGAGATTCGGGCCTTTTTTGTTTTTGATTGCTGTCATGCTGAACTTGTTTCAGCATCTCAGATTGAAACTCATTTTATATGGATCCTGAAACGAGTTCAGGATGACGAATATTAATTAAAAACCTCCTTTATGAAATTCAACAGGATTGTTTGCGTAGATGAAACCAAACTGAATAAAGAGGGCATTAACGATCTGGAAAAATATGCCGATGAGGTTAAGGTCTACCATGATTATCCGGAAACGGAAAAGGAGGTGATCGAACGGATAGGGGATGCCGAAGCGGTCATTGTTTCCTGGAGAACCCAGATAGGAGAGGAGGTCATTAAAAATTGCGGGAATCTGAAATATATTGGAATGGCCTGCAGCCTTTATGATGACGAGTCGGCTAACGTTGCGGTGGATTTTGCCAGGGAACGCAATATTGTCGTAAAAGGTATTTTCGATTACGGGGATCCCGGCGTTGCTGAGTTTATCATTTCTGAACTTATTCAACTGCTGAATGGTTATAAGGGAAAACAGTGGAAAGACCTGCCTCGAGAGTTAACCGATCTAAAAGTCGGGATCATTGGTTTTGGGGTGACCGGGCAGTTGCTTGCTAAATGCCTGAAACCTTTTGGGCCTGAACTTTATTACTTCAGCCGGACTCGTAAAGAAGAAAAGGAAGATGGGATCGAATACCTGCCATTAGAGAAGCTCCTGGGAACCTGTGAAGTGATCTCATTTCATCTTCCGAAAAATACAGAGATCATGGGAAACAGTGAATTTGACCAATTTGGGAATGGAAAGATCCTGATCAATACGTCACTGGGCCTTCCTTTTGACCAGAAAGCTTTTGCTGAATGGATATCAGCTGAAAATAATTATGCCATTTTCGATGGGGATGGAAAAAAGGAGCTTTCAGAAAACACTGAAAAGATGGAAAATGTGATCGCCTTTGATAAAAGCGCTGGTTACAGCTCTCAAACCCTTGTAAGGCTTTCACAAAAGGTGCTACAAAACATTGCAGACTATTTTAAGGAAAACGATTAGAAATCCTCTATGTAACCATTGTTACTGAATGAAGCGCTTTCTTATCGTTTATTTGCAACTCAATAAAAATAGCTTATGGAATTAATCATGCAACCCTGGCCCTGGTATGTGGCCGGGCCCCTAATTGCGCTAATCATGTTCCTGCTGCTCTTCCAGGGAAGACAGTTTGGGATGTCGTCTAACCTCAGAACTATTTGCACCATGTGCGGTGCCGATTCAAAAGCCAGTTTCTTCGATTTTAACTGGAGAGCCCAGCGCTGGAATCTAATAGTGATCCTTGGGGCTGCGATTGGAGGTTTTATAGCGATGAACTTTTTAACTGCCGATCCGGCAGTACAGATCAACCCTGATACGGTTGAGAACCTGAAGGAACTAGGTTTTCAGAGCACCGGGGAAGCTTACCTCCCGGACGAGCTCTATAGTCTTGAGGCGCTTACTAACTGGAAATCTCTGGCCATCCTTATAATTGGCGGATTTATGATAGGTTTTGGTGCGAGATGGGCTGGTGGATGTACTTCTGGCCACGCGATTTCAGGTTTAAGTAACCTGCAATTGCCTTCCCTGATCGCCGTAGTAGGATTTTTCATTGGTGGACTGGTTATGATCCACCTGTTATTTCCAATAATATTTTAAGATATGAAAGTAGTAGGATATTTAGTTACAGGTATATTTTTCGGAATTGTTATGTTCAAATCTGAAGCCGCCTCCTGGTTCAGGATCTATGAAATGTTCAGTTTTGACTCGTTCCATATGTATGGGATCATAGGTTCTGCACTCGTTTTAGGTGTGCTGGGAATACAGCTGATCAAAAAGAAAAATGTGAAGGATGTGAATGGTGAAGAGATACAGTTCATTCCGAAGAACAGGAGCTTTAGCCGGTATATGTTTGGTGGAATTATATTTGGTTTAGGATGGGCCCTTGCCGGTGCCTGCCCGGGACCTATTTACACCCTTATCGGTGCTGGCTATGTTTCGGTAATTGTGTTGTTCCTGGCAGCTATTTTTGGAACATTCGTGTACGGACTGTTACGAAAGAAGCTTCCGCATTAGAAATAAAGAGAATAGAAAAAGGTGCTGAAAATTGAGATTTTCAGCACCTTTTTTATTTTAAAATTTTCAGGCTTACTTCACTCTTTCAGCCTTGAGATATAATTCCTGGGCCTGGATCTTTTCGATCATATCCCTGCCTTTATCGGCAGCTGCCTTCCAGCTTTTGGATTCATGAATCTTATCATAAGTTGCAGCATCTGGCCAGACTCCTTCCATAAAATATTTATACTCATTATGATCGTCAGTTATCCTGTAAAGGTGATATCCTGCATTTGGATAGCCCTCGTCGCTTATGGCAGTATTCATTTCCTGAAGGAAATCCCGCAATTGCTTTTCACTAACTCCATCAGGTAGTTTGAATAGGTGCAGGCTTTTCTTGCCTGCTGTACTGTTCTTTAATTCCACCTGGATCAATTCAAACGTATTTTGACCCGTATTTTTAGGTTGGTGTTGAGCCCTGTCTACCCATAAAACATCCCCGGCATTTCCGTCTAACTGCATTTCACCACCATTTCCAGCCTTCATTTTAGCGGAATGATCGGTAAGAAATACAGCTACACCTTCAGGATGAGTGTGCATTTTAGATTCATCCCCCGGATTATACTTAATTCTCAGAACTCTAACCTGATCATTCTCTAATTCAACTTTATAATGCTCAGGATCTATTCTTGTAGCATCTTGTGCTTTTAGATCAAACATCATAAATATAGAGAACAACAGGACGACAAGCATTAATTTTCTATGTATCATCTTTTTTTATTTAGAATTCATAAGCTTACTCAGGAGTTTCCTGAACCGTATCGTTTTGCTGCATGGCCATGCTCATAATGGCACTATCCCAGTAACCGTGCTCCCTTACTATTTTACCATCTTTGAACTGTGCTGTAAGATGAACGGGCACTATGACCTCCTGATTACTTCGGGGAAGAGTAGCCTTCCAGTCACCCCAGAAATTCACCCAGGTATGGCCGTCGTTGGTCAGTACCATTTCAAAGTCATTGTCCTCATCAACAAACCCATAACTAGGTAAATCTGAAAGACTTTCCTGGTGCTGTGTGACGATCTCTCCGATCTTTTTCCCCTGTTTGCTGTTGTGGAAAACCTGGGCGGTATCAGCATAATGCTTTTTCATCGCTTCCCAGTCTCCTTTTTCATAATCGCTTATCGCAGATTTGAGGGTATTGATCTCTTCAGAATCCTGGGAGTATCTTTCAGGCTCTGATTCTTTTTGCTGATTATTACAGGAGATCATTAGAAGACCTGCAAATAAGCTTATAAGTATACGTTTCATATTTTAGTTTTTGGTTACCTGAGCAGTTGAAGATTCACCTTTATATCCAAGGTCTGGCATCATTCCACCCTGTTTCACCTCATATTTTTCCACATACTGGAAGACATCGTCAAAAGCTTTTTTTCCTTCCTCACCTATAACTTTTTCATTTTCTGCGGCCATAGTCGCGTATTCAGCAGCGTCCTTTGTAGAGATTACCGCGACGAAATAATTACCCACATTGCCAAATCCGCTTCTATAGATGCGATAATGCATTTTGGAGCCTTTATCAGCAAAAACCTGTTTAAGATCGGTCATTTCCTTTCTTATTTTACTCAGGTTTTGAGGAGAAACCTCCATTCGGTGCCACACCCTGTGATTTTTCCCCGGGGTTTCGGTATTCAGTCCATCTGGCATATAAGAAAGGCCTGCATCCAATACTACCACGTAATCACCATGCCTGTCGTAACATTTGTCGAAATCCTCGAATATCTTCTGGAATTCATTATCTCCCATGGCTTCCCTTAGAGGTTCAAAAGACATGTTCTGAATATCGCTGAGACTGCTTATTGGAGTTATGGAAAGCACAGTACCATCATTCATATAGGCCGTGTTCCATTCAGCATCTTTAAGATTGTGCTTTTTGCACTGTTCCACGAAATTTTTAGAAATGCTCATATATTTTTCCATCATCGAAGGTTTTACCTGGTCTTCGTGTATCCAGAAGGCCTGGTTAGCCTGTTGAGCGAATAATGAAAGTGAAAATATTAAGCTTAAAAGGAATCCGATGTTTTTCAAATAATTTTTCATGATATTGATTTTTTGGTATTAGTTATTAGATGCGTAAGAGAGGTCCATCCTCATATTGCCATGGTATCTATCCTGTTTGGGCATGGTTGCCTGAATTTCGTTTGCCAGCTGCTCACCTTCTGCTCCTAAAAGCGCCTGATTCTCAGCTCTCATCTTCTCCAGGCTATCTTTGTTTTCTGCTGCCACAGCGACCATGTAGAAATTGCCCATATTTCCGAAACCGCTTTTATAGACTCTGTAATGCACCTTAGATCCTTTTTTGGTATAGAGGTCTCTGGCTTTTCGAGCTACTTCTTCAGCTTTTTTCTCTTTTCCTGGCGGAATATGGTAATAAGTGATTTCCCTGAAATTCTTTCCTGTTGGTGTTTGCGTGATGCCGGTTGGCATGTAGCTTAATTCCTTGTCCAGCATCAGGATATAATCTCCATGTTGACTATAAGTATCGTCAAAGGCACTGAACATTTTCTCCAAATTCTCCTGTCCCATCTTTTTACCCAGCTTTTCGAACGGATCATTATCCAGATCGGCCATTTTGTTGATTGGGACCAGGTACATCACCCGGTTATCCTCGCTTTGAAACGTCACCCAGCTGGTATTGATCTTGTGCTGCTTAATGGCATTTAGCACCGTTTTATCGGCTTCGATATGTTTATCCATCTTGCCGTCTACAACATGATCTTCATGAACCATGTACATTTGGTACCTGTCTTTTTGAGCATTTAAATTAAAACTGAGGAGTAGTAGAAGGATAGGAACTAGCAGTTGTGTTTTTGTTTTCATCTTACGTTGTTTTTTGATTTGATTAATGGCTGGTTCAACGATAGATGATGGGTAACCGAAATTTAATTAATATTAAGGTTGGTTTGCTTTGGTTTAGGACGAAGCACCCGATTCTTTTACCGTAGTGGTCAAATGAGTTAGCAGAAACAGCAACTTTGGCAAAATTCAGTATTCCTTACAATACCCTTAAATGTTCCAGTAATTCGTTCCTTACGGCCTTGCTTAGTGGGATATATTTTGAATTGATGATGACGTAATTTTTACCAATCTCATCTATATGGTTTAGGTTAACCAGGAAAGACCTGTGAATGCGCAGGAAGTTGGAATTCAAAAGTTTTTCATCCACTTCCTTCAAAGTAGTGACCAGCAGGTATTTTCTGGTTCGGGTGTGCAACCTGCAATAGTTTCTGTCTGCTTCCACATATTGAATATCCATCAGTGAAATGCGAAGCATTTTATCCCGGTCCCTGATAAAAATGCGGTCTTTCAGAATAAAATGTTCTGCCCGGGGAGGTGCCAGCTGTGCAGGTTTTATTTGCTTAAAGGTTTTCTTTAATCGCTTCTGAAAATTAAGCTGGGAAAGCTTCTTCAGCAACTTCTCTGCGGGTTGTTCCTCTTTAAAACGCAATACCGGGAAAGCCGAATTTTTCGAATTCGACTCAAAGCCGTTCAAGGTTCCGGAAAGACGGTCTTCAAGCAGAACCAAATCTGGCGCCTCCTGTTTAATAAAACTTAAAGCCTCCTTGGCTCGTGAAAAAATGCCGGTGATTTGATAACCCAGTTGATCCAGCTGCAGGGATAATTTGGCAGCCCTGCATAAATTATTTTCAACTATGACTATCCTCGTATCTCTTTGCATATGGAAAGCTTTGCATAAAGATACTGAAACTATTGTTAATCAGGCTTTTATATTAGGATGATATTAATCAGCTTTAGTGGATTTTGGATAAAAATTAGGCAGGGTAAGGTGGTATTTTACAGCTAAAAGCCTGATGATTATAACGATCAGGGAAGTGACCACATAGATCACATCGATGTTTACCTGGTAGCGGTGCATGATCACGAAGAACAGTCCGCCAATGATACATGCAGTTGCATAAAGTTCTGCCTTGCGGAAGATAACGGGAATTTCATTACACAGGATATCCCTGATCACACCTCCAAAAGCACCTGTCATACCCCCAAGGGCAATGGAAATCAAAGGATGCAGGCCATTCTGTATTCCGGTTTCCACACCGGTTATAGTGAATACTCCAAGACCAATGGTGTCAAATAGAAAAAGAGACTTTTTAAGATATTCCAGTTTGTTGCGAAAAATGATCGCTATAATGACCGAAATGCCTATCAAATAAACATAAAATAAGTTGTGCATCCAGTTAACAGGTGTCTGGCCAATTAAAACATCTCTTAAGGTACCGCCACCTGTAGCGGTAACAAAACCTATGATAAAAATACCAAAAAGGTCCATGCGCCTGTTCATAGCTGCCAGGGCACCGGAAATGGCAAAAGCGACGGTACCAAGCAGGTCGAAGATGTTGAACAAACTCATTTCCATACTTGGCAAAGGTAATTTTATCTTTTAATTTTGTTCAGGCTCAGGCAGTTTTTGCCCTGATTTTTGGCCTTTATTAACAAATAGAGGATCTTAATAACAATCATTGTAAGTTTTTGATTAAACTACCTACTTTTACAAAAGTGAAAAATAAGTAAGATGAGCGAAAATACTGAAAGAATAAAATGTTTGATCATAGGTTCAGGTCCTGCAGGTTACACCGCTGCGATCTATGCGGCGCGTGCCGATATGAAACCTGTGATGTATACAGGTCTTGAACCAGGTGGGCAGCTTACCACTACAACCGAAGTGGATAATTTTCCAGGCTACCCTCAGGGAATTGATGGACCAAAGATGATGATGGATCTTCAGGAACAGGCCGAGCGTTTTGGAACTGAAGTTCGAATAGGAATGATCACTGAAGTGGAATTTTCAAAGGAATTTGGTGGCATCCACAGGGCCTGCGTAGATAACAAGACCTGGATCGAAGCTGAAAGTGTGATCATATCTACCGGCGCTACCGCTAAATACCTTGGTTTGCCAAGCGAACAAAGATTGCGTGGGGGAGGAGTATCTGCCTGCGCCGTTTGCGACGGATTTTTCTATAAAGGCCAGGATGTTGCCATCGTAGGAGGTGGAGACACTGCTGCAGAAGAGGCAACCTATCTTGCCAATATCTGTAACAAGGTGACCATGCTGGTTCGTAAAGATTATATGAAGGCTTCTAAGGCCATGCAACACAGGGTTGAAACCACGAAAAATATAGACCTTAGGTACAACACCGAAGTTGACGAGATCCTTGGTGACCAGGTTGTGGAAGGTTTACGTATGGTAAACAACCAGACCGGGGAAAAAGAGGAGATCAAAATCACCGGATTTTTTGTAGCTATTGGTCACAAGCCAAATACCGATATTTTCAAGGGATGGCTGGATATGGATGAAACCGGATACGTGATCACCAAAGGCAAGACTACTAAAACCAATATTCCTGGAGTTTTTGCTTCGGGAGATGTTCAGGATAAGGTATACAGGCAGGCGATCACAGCAGCTGGAACCGGTTGTATGGCAGCGCTTGATGCAGAAAGATACCTTGCAGAGATCGAAACCGAAGAAGACATCGAAAAACCTCAAACCAGGCCAGAAACCGTATAAGTTTGAGAAGTGTATATAAATAGAAAATCCCGCATTTGCGGGATTTTTTGCTTTTCAGGGCTCTCTGTTAGTTATCGGTTTTGACCTTGACCTCGTCTCCGTCGATCTTTACTTTAGACTCGCTGCCATCGGCCCGATCTACCTTCTTTTTATATTCGTCTTCGTCTTTTTTGATCTTGATCTCATCTCCCTCGGGCGTTTCGATTTTTATCTTATCACCTCCGTCTTTCACTTTCACCTCGTTATTTGGATCTTCCATCATTTGCTCAACTTCAGATTTCTCTTCTTCGTTTGCAGCATTTCTGCACGAAACAAAAGCAAGACTCAAAAAAAGTACTATACCAAGATTTCTTATTATACCTTTCATTTTTATCTGTTTTTAAATGAAGAGGTAAAAATAGGTTATCACTGCTTGCGCAGGATATTTTTTGGAAAACTTTAATAGTAAAGATTTATTTGAACAGGCCGCTGCTGAATTCTTTTTTTGAAATACTTGCTTCTCCTTTAAATTCCAGAATTTCGATCTTTGGCTCATTATAAATTTCGATCTCGCTATCTCCGGTAGCATGAATCCTGAGCGTTTCGGTAACATTTATCTTTAATTCGCAATCTCCCTGGGCCAGTACTTCGGCCTGTGAACTGCTAAGATTTTCACCATCGAATTTGGATGACTGGTCTGCTCGAACCTGTAATTCCTGGATTTCTCCCTCAATACTGGCCGAGCCCTTTTCGTAAAGATCGATCTCGAAGGCCGGACTGTTGACGAGGGCTTCCACCTGGGAAGATTTGTTGATCTGGAACCGAGCTTTTTCCGAATTGATATTGAGTTCAGATTTTGAATCATCATGCTGGGTAAGGCTGAAAACCCTGGCTTTGATGGTAAAGTAAGCCCTTGCTTTATCCTTTACCTGAAGGCTTAGATCACCGGAATAAATATCCTGAAGCCCGGAAATCTCTACCTCGTCTTCTGCTGTGATACTTTTGAGACTGTCAGTAAACGTGATTCTAAGTTCCTGTCTTTTGGCCTTCTGAAATTCCTTAACCGGTTTGATCACCAGGACACCGTCAAGAACTTCGGTAAGTATATAATCGTGTAGGTTATCATCGGCTTCGATCTCTACCATAGGTTGGTTTCCTTTAAGGATACCTACTTCCAGTTCGCCAGACACTTTTATGGAGTGGAATGTTGAAAGATCGTATTGCTCGGTTTTCACATTCCGGCTGCCTTTTAATTTATCCTGGGCATTCGAAGGAACTACGAATAATAGCAGAAATAAGGGTAGAAATTTATACATATTGAAGATTTAGATTTATCAAATATAAAAAAAGCCTCCGCGAGGAGGCTTTTTCTTTGGAAGATTAGCTGTTCAATATGTGTTGTTTGACCTGAAGTTCCTTAAAAACCTCGACCTGCTCTATCTGAGGATCGCTTTGTGCTGTTTCAGATTGAATCATTTCCTGTCCGAAAAAAATTCCCATCAAAAAACTAATTAAAAGGTTGATCAATGAACTCATGACTAATTGTTATTAATTTCGATTCCGTTGCTGTCTATGGTGATTCGATGAGCTTTTTTATCGTTCACTTCAATTCCTTCTTCATTCACTCGAATGTTCACTTCCTTTCCATCCACATCAACCCTGGCGTTAAAGTCGTCTGAAGGGTCGTTGTCTTCAGTTTCATCTCCCCAGTTTTCGTTGGAATCCTCATCCCAGCTTTCTACCGGACAGTCTTCACAGCTGGTCTCACCTTCGAGTACCTTCAGGAAATGCTCTTCCTCGCCGCTAATAAGAATATCCCCATAGTAATCGGCGTTTCTATGGAAAGATGACGTATTATCATCAGCAAAGAAAGTGATCCCCTCCGGGAGGAAGACCGTTACCTGTACTTCCTGATCCCTGTAGCCAAAGCTGGAATCGGAGGTGAAATAACTGTCCAGTAACAATTCGTTCCCTAAAAGACTCGTGGAATAATTGATGTTTTCGGCACGTTCTCGCGCATCCTGGAAATCTTTTCCTTCTGCCGATTTAAGCACCTCGATCTTTCCAATGGAATCCTTCGTAGACTTCACGATAAGCCTGATGTCGTTACCCACCAGTACCTTGTTGCCATTTTCATAGGCAACCCTGAAATCGGAACTTTTCCAGGTCTTCCTGGAAAGTTCCGGGTTGTTACGCATTCTCAGGAAAAGAGTGTCCTCTGGAGTAACCATCAGGTTCTCAGAGCTGGCAACTTCCCCATCAAATGCACGGTGAGTAGCCTGGCTGACACCTATTACACTTAAACCTATCACCGAAATTAACCACAGTCCCAGCAGGGTAAGCGAAGCTATCCTTCCTATGGACTTCAGGTTTTTCACCAGGATCTTTAGTCCTAATACGAACAGGAAGAAAAACGGGATTCCAACTGCAAAGAACGTGAGTAAGGATATTAACCATAATGGAGCGCCGCTGTTCACCATATCTATATAATCGGTCCATGGTGCGTCTACGATCCCGAAGGTGCCTACTGCGAACAGCCCAACAAAAAGAGCGATTAAGGTAGAACCTGCGATTAATAATAATAAGATCCCAACGAATTTTACGATCAGTTTCAGACAGAACTTGATAATATTACCAAGGGTTGTAGCTGCCGAGCTGGCTCCGGCGCTTGCCTGCCTTCCATATCTCTCGTAGTCTACATTTTTTATACTATCTGAAACCTCGTGAAAACCCTCACGTATCTTCTTTTCGATATTGCTGATGGTAACCTCCTCTCCGCGCATGGCCAGTTTATCGGCCGTGGTTTTTGCTTCCGGAACAAAGATCCAGAAGGCGATATAAATAAGGATAAAGGCACCACTGGAAAAAATGGTCAAAAGAATCCACAAAAGGCGCACCCAGATGGCTTCTATTCCCAGGTAGTGTCCCAGTCCGGAGGAAACTCCGCCAACATATCCGTTTTCAGTATCTCTGAATAATTTTTTACCCACCGATTTCGTGCTTCGGCTTCTTCCCGGTTCATCGTCGAAGATCTCATCATCTACCAGGTAATCTTCGGGTTGTCCCATTATAGTGATGACCTCTTCAACTTCCTTACTGCTTATTACCTGCCGTTCATTCTTGATCTTTTCATTAAATAATTCAGCAATACGGGCCTCGATATCAGAGATGATCTCATCGCGTCCCTGCGTATTGGAGAAAGAATGCCTTATTGCCTCCAGATACCTCTGTAACTTGGCATATGCATCCTCATCTATATGAAAGAAAATGCCGGCAAGATTTATATTTACTGTCTTATTCATGGTTCTTCTTTTTTTGAGTGGTTACAATGTTCACTGCTGTTTGCAGTTCATCCCAGGTTCCGGTTAATTCCCTGAGAAAAATTTTCCCGGTCTCGGTGAGACCATAATATTTACGTGGTGGCCCGCTGGAAGACTCTTCCCATCTATAGGAAAGAAGTCCTGCATTCTTAAGCCTGGTTAGAAGAGGGTAAATGGTCCCTTCTACCACCAGCAACTTGGCGTCTTTAAGCGTATCCAGAATCTCGGCCACGTAGGCGTCTTCATCCCGGAGAACCGAGAGAATGCAATATTCCAGTACACCCTTACGCATTTGGGCTTTTGTGTTCTCTATCTTCATAGTGCTTGTTTTTGTGTAGAATTAAACTGTTCATTTTTTGATTGATTGAATTGATGATTACTTTGTGGATCAATAGATCCTAAAAAATTGATGGTTAATGGATATTTATATGCTTTACCTTCATGAGCACTGATACTGGCAGATATCACGGTGAATATTTCAAGAATAAAAAGACCCAGTAAGATAATCCCCAGGATACTGATGATCACTATAAATGGAATAGCTTTTGAAAAATCACCTAGCATGAACTGGTCGTCTCCAAAATAGAAGGGTTTTCCTTCTCCTAATTGTAATCCAAAAAACAGGATCGTTACAGCTCCTGCCGCAATTAAGAATACCGAGTAGAGAAAGATGCTTAACTGAAAGTTCAAGGCATTTCTTCCATGATGATCTACAAAAGGGTCTTCCTTGCGGCTTAGCCATAACAGCGTTGGAAAAATGAAATTCCCCAACGGGATAAAGAACTGTGAAAATACCGATAGATGAAGTACGGTTGCCAGAGTCCTGTTTTGATTGATGTTTGTTGATGATGTCATTGATGTTGTTTTTAATTATTTCCTTAAAGGAACATATTGGTTATAAAAAATAGATAGATGAATGCTATAACCATATAGATCTGAAATTTTCGGCTTATTCCAAATTCGGAATTTGTGTAAGCCATTGCTGAATTGATTGATGATGTTTTCATGACTTTTTGATTTGATGATATATAACCTATTAGAATCTTATACAAATATATATCTAAAAGAAGGTATTATGCAAAACAAAGTACCTAAATTTAACAAAATATTAGGAATTTAAGGCTGGATAATATTTCCTATTTTTACAATTGAACCAATCAAAAAACCATTAAATGAAGCTTTCTCCCTCAAAACTGAACAACTTCCTGATGCTGAAACTGCCAAGTGCCTGGCTGTGTGGAGTGAGAGTAAAACATATAGACCAAACCGAATGCGAGGTAGGAGTGACCCACCGGTGGATCAACCAAAATCCTTTCAATTCCATGTATTTCGCGGTACAGGCCATGGCCGCCGAACTTAGTACGGGCGCTTTGGTGATGAACCGCATCCAGGCATCCAATGAGAAAATTTCCATGCTGGTGGCGCAGAATCGATCAACTTTTTCTAAAAAGGCAACCGGCAAAATCCGATTTACCTGTTATGATGGAAAAAAGGTTAATGAAGCCCTTGAGAAGACCATCGCTAATGGAGAAGGACAAACCTTCTGGATGAAGTCTGTAGGTATCAATGAAGAAGGAGTGGAGGTTTCAGTCTTTGAATTCGAGTGGACCGTAAAGCTTAAGAGTCCTAAGCAATAAGCTGAAAGCTTAATAGCACTATTAATAGAATAACAACCATGCTTAGAGCTATAGGCTTTAAGCCAAAAGCTTAACATAATGAACGCACACGAAATAGACTACCAGATATTTGGCGAAGAGATGCAATATGTAGAACTGGAATTGGATCCACAAGAAGCGGTGATAGCCGAGGCAGGAAACTTTATGATGATGGATGAAGGCATTAAGATGGATACCATTTTTGGTGACGGCTCTAAACAGAATGAAGGCTTTCTTGGTAAAGTAATTGGGGCCGGAAAGCGCCTGCTTACCGGTGAAAGCCTTTTTATGACCATCTTCTCGAATGAACTACAGGGCAAAAAACGAATCAGCTTTGCATCTCCATATCCAGGAAAGATCATACCCATTGACCTGACCCGATTTAACGGGAAATTCATTTGTCAGAAAGACGCTTTTTTGTGTGCCGCGAAGGGAGTAAGTATTGGTATCGAATTTAGTAAGAAAATTGGAAGAGGATTTTTTGGAGGAGAAGGTTTTATCATGCAAAAGGTTGAAGGTGATGGTCTCGCTTTTGTTCATGCAGGTGGGACTATGGCCAAAAAAGAATTACACGCCGGGGAAAAACTTAAAGTGGATACGGGATGTATCATAGGTTTCACTCAAAGCGTGGATTATGATATCGAATTCGTAGGTGGCATCAGGAACACCGTTTTTGGAGGAGAAGGTTTGTTCTTCGCTACCCTTACAGGCCCGGGAACTGTTTTTATTCAATCCCTGCCTTTTAGTAGATTGTCGAGCAGGATTCACCAGGCGGCACCTCAGGGTGGTGGTAAGGATAAAGGAGAAGGTAGTATCCTTGGTGGTATAGGAGACGTTTTGAGCGGCGATAACCGATTTTGATTTTGTTAAAATCCTACAAAATTGTTAAACTATAATTAGATTTAGTATATTTAAGACATTAAAATCACTAAGCCTATAGTACACTTCTACTTTTTTATCAACCTAACTTTAACTTAAACTATTTCAAATTATGGCGAGAGCGATGTTTGAATACACCAAGACTGTACTGGATAAGGTAAGTTTTGATGCAAACTTGTTCTGCAAGGAGGTTCGAAAGGCCATTCAACGTTTACTGCCTCACGAAATTGAGGAATTAAGACTTTGGATCCTGGCTTTAACCCGGCAGAATCCCGAACTAAATCAATGTTTAATTTATTTAAATACCTAACAAAAAAAAGCGGCCTCAGGCCGCTTTTTCTAATTTAGTTTAAGCTCCTTTTTATTGTTTAATGGGCTTATGATCTTAACGTTCTGGAAGGTAATAGCTCCTTTAACCACGCCTGCTATGGTACTTCGCAAGGCTTCGATGATCTGCATCTTTAATTCACTGCGGTTATAAATAAGACTTACCTCACGGGCAGGCACCGGATCTTTGAACATTTTGAGGTTCTTTTTATCCTTTTCTTTCATATCAAGAGTATGCAGGTAGGGCAAGAGGGTCATCCCCAGTCCTTCATTGGTAAGTTTGATCAGGGTTTCAAAACTTCCGCTTTCCAGCTGTAATTGCTCTTCCTCGTAATCCCTGGATGCCTTGCATAGGTTGATAACCCCATCTTTAAAACAATGCCCGTCTTCCAGCAGTAACATATCGTTGATATCAAGCTCTGTCACATCTAATTTATCTGACTTGTGTAATGAATGACCTTCCGGAATATAACCTACAAAGGGTTCATAGTACAGGACGTTTTCCTTAATTCCTTCAAGCTCCAGTGGAGTAGCGGCAATAGCGGCGTCCAGGTGGCCTTCCTTAAGCTTTTCCAGGATGGCTTCGGTATGTAATTCCTCGATCTTAAGCTTGACCTTTGGATATTTATTGATGAAATTCTTGATGAACATTGGCAGTAGAGTGGGCATAACCGTTGGTATCACTCCTAAGCGGAAAATTCCGCCAATAAATCCTTTTTGCTGGTCAACGATATCCTGTATCCTGTCGCTTTCGTTTACAATGTTCCGGGCCTGCTGAACGATCTTCTGTCCAACCTCGGTAAGCTGTATGGGTTTTTTGGTCCTGTCGAAAATAGTAACTTCCAGTTCCTCTTCCAGTTTCTGGATCTGCATGCTTAAAGTAGGCTGGGTTACGAATACCTTTTGCGCAGCCTTGGTGAAGTTCTTATGTTCGGCTACGGCAAGTACGTAATGAAGCTGGGTTATGGTCATGATGTTTAATTTACGCTTACAAAGTTATAGGTTTTTCTTATTCTATTTAAGTTTTAACTATGTTTTATCTATGAAAAAACCCTTCCTGACAGGAAGGGTTTCAGCAGATGAAAAAATGAATAGTCCTTTGATTGATGATAAACGATTATAACCTGATCTCGACCTCTTTTTGACCGCCCTCGTAATCGAATTTCGCTTCGGCCCAGCTGGGAGGACCATACTGAAAATTACTTCCGCTGGTTCCGAAACTTTCCATAGGCATACCCGATGAGTCAAAGTCCATACGACCATTTCCATTTTTGTCGTGGAGTACTACAACAGCATAAGTTCCCGCAGGTACATTTTCAAATACCACTTTTGCCCGTCCGTCTGTGATCGATGCTTTACCAGAAAAGTCAGGTTCCTGTTTCATGAACTTATCGGCGGTATAAAGGGCGAAAAGAACCTCTCCCTCAGCACTGGTCAAATTGGTGACCTGCGCGCTGATGTTTCCGGTGTTTTGTGCCTGGGACAGGGTGCATGATCCTACTGCGATTGCTAATAATACGATTAGAGTTTTCATAATACTTTAGTTTTTTGATTATGAAACAAACCTAAGCCTGGAATTCCCGTTTTAAAAAACCAACTTACCGAATTGTAGAAATCAGTGGTCGAACTGTTAGAGAAGTCCCCTTGCTTTTATTTCCAGGTATTTATTGATGGTGTTGATGCTTAGTTTCTGCGGAGGTGTTAGCAATGCCTGGATACCATGTCTTTCAAGTTCCCGAACCATAAGGTTCTTATCATGGGTGAACTGCTCTGCAATAACCTGGTGTGCACTTTCGCTGGTATTGGTTGGTTCTATGTTGTTGAGCCTGGTAAGCTCGGTGTTTTCAAAGAAAATCACAACCAGGAGGTGTTGTTTAGCCAGAGCTTTTAGATAGGGAAGTTGCCTGTTTAAAGCCGACATATGTTCAAAATTGGTATATAACAGCAGCAGGCTTCGATGACCAATGTGTTTTCTTAACCTTGAATACAACAGGCTGAAATCACTGTCGTAAAACCCGGTGTTCACGTTATAAAGAGCCTCCATGATATTGTTGAGCTGACTCAATTTTGAACTGGCTTTGATCAAACTGTCCACCTTGTTGGAGAAGGAGAGAAGGCCAACTTTATCCTTTTTTTTCAGGGCAACGTTTGAAAAAGCCAGACTGCTGTTGATGGCGTAATCCAGAAGGCTTAGGCCTTCAAAAGGCATTTTCATCACTCGCCCACAGTCTATGACCGAATAGATTGGTTGCGACCGTTCATCCTGGAACTGATTGACCATCAGACTCGATTGCTTGGCTGTCGCCTTCCAGTTAATTGTGCGGGCGTCATCGCCTCTAACATATTCCTTGATCTGTTCAAATTCCATGGTATGACCAATACGCCTGATGCGTTTAATGCCGTGTAGGCTAATCTTTTGATCCATGGCCAGAAAATCAAGTTTTTTCATCTGGGCAAATGACGGATAGACCTTTACCATGGCTTCACTGTCAAAAATATAGCGTCTTTTTACCAGTTTCAAAATACTACAAACGTAAATATTGAGGCCACCAAATTTATATTCACCACGTTGAACCGGCCTTAAGAAATAGTCAAATTGTACCCGATCCCTTGCAGGCAGCTCAAGCTTTTTTAAAAAATCCCTTTTCTGAAACTGAACCGGGATCTCATCGATCACCTTAGCGAAAACCTTGAAAACATGTTTATTTTCTATAATTACTTCGACCCTGTTATTATCTGAATTTGAAAACTTCTCTGGCAGTATTCGTTCAGCTTTAAGGAGATTCGATCTATAAAGGCTTATCAGTTCAGTAAATACAAGAATTAGGAGAATAGCCGAAACAACCCAGTTTACCGGGTATAGCCATCCAAACCAGAAGGATAATAGAAAGAAAAATGCGATGGCGAAAAGGGCGTAAAAAAACCGCTCACTAAAGTATATGGATCTTATAAACCGTATCACTAACGAGGGATTTCAACAGACTGAGTGATCATATCGATTACGGTTCCGGGCGTCATTCCCTCCATTTCCCGGTCTGGAGACAAAATAATTCGGTGACCAATCACAGGTTTTAATGACTGTTTAATATCCTCGGGGATTACGAAATCACGTCCTGAAATAGCAGCAAAAGCCTTCGCTGCATTCATGATCGCTATAGAAGCCCTGGGACTGGCACCCAGGTAGAGGTGAGGATGATTCCTGGTCTTATTCACCAGTTCTGCTATGTAATTCAGCAGTTTTTCCTCGATAATAATAGAATGGATCTGCTCTTTTAAACCGGCAATCTTTTCCGGGCTTAAAACCGCTTCAATTTCAGCCTCGGGTAATTTTCCCTTCCTGTTATGGTGTGTTTGAAGAATTTGTACCTCTTCCTCTAAATTTGGATAATTCACGTCTATTTTAAAAAGGAACCTGTCCAGCTGGGCTTCGGGTAGGGCATAAGTACCTTCCTGTTCAATTGGATTCTGGGTAGCCAGGACCATGAATGGCGGCTCCATCGTATACATTTGTCCATCTATGGTGACCTGTCTTTCCTCCATCGCCTCGAAAAGCGCAGCCTGGGTTTTGGCCGGTGCGCGGTTTATTTCATCGATCAGGATGATATTAGAAAAAATAGGACCCTTCTTAAATTCAAATTCTGAAGTTTTCATGTTGAAGACCGAAGTTCCAAGGACATCGCTCGGCATCAAATCTGGTGTGAACTGTATCCGGCTAAACTCGGTTTGAAGGCATTTGGCGAATAATTTGGCGGTAATCGTCTTTGCGACTCCGGGAACTCCCTCTATGAGAACATGACCATTGGATAAAAGGCCGACAATTAGGAGTTCCACAAAATTTTCCTGACCAACTATCACTTTTGAAAGCTGGTCTTTTAGATTTTGAACCGAGTCCTTCAGGTCATCCAGGGGAATCCTGTTTTCAAATTTTAATTCTTCGCTTTGATTGGGATTATTGTTTTCCATTTGATGCTTTAAATGAGTTGATGCATTTGCTGAGTTCAAAGAACTCCTGTTTTGAATTGTTCTTGCTTTGCTGAAAAGTACGTATTCTATCAAAAAGTCGCTTTGTTTCTTCCAGACTATTTCCGCTCTTTGCGGCCAGGTTACGCTGAAAATCACTATTAGGATTACCGGTTTCCATCCTGTATTGATTGCGGATGAATTCTTCGAACAATGCGATTTTCTTCAGCCCGAGTTCATGGAATCTTTTCTGTTCCAGGTAAAGACTTGAAATAGTTTTGGTGAATTCAACACTTTTGTTTTTTGCCGGTGAAATCTCTGGGATTGCTCGTTGTTTCCTTTTTCCTTCAAAAAGTATAAATAATATCGCGGCCAGTATCATGAAATAGTAAGCCCATTTTAAGGACCGGTTATTCAGTAGAATATATAAAGGGGAGGTGAAAAAACTTTTGCCAGATTTATAATAGGCGTCCCAGAGGATAGGTTCAGCATGTAAATATGCGAGCAAAGCCTCTGGATATCGATAATTCTTGTCCTTTAAGAGAAAGTAATTACTAAATGCCTGCGGAACGGAATGTAAATAGATCTCACCTTCGCCAAAGTCGGTTTTTATGAAATTCAGGTATTTTTGGGGGTCTTCCAGGTCGAATTGAGAAGTACCCAGTGCAACCTGGCTGCTGGTATCGATCTTACTGAAGTAGACTGAAGGCAGGTCCTGGTCGAATTCGATACTCTTTTCCAGTTCAAGATCTGGATTAACCAGGTTCATTTTTGGCCTGGAGGTGAATGCTTTAGCGTCTATATAAGAGCTCAGTTCCAGGTTAAGGGTATCCTCCAGGTTTTCCCCAAAACCATAACTCGAAATGAACAGCCTGTTTCCTGCTGAAACCCATGACAGCAAACGATCGAGCTCATTATCATCAAAACCTACACGATCGTTCAGGAAAAAATAGGTGCCTTCAGGCGCATCTGAATCCAGGAATTCATACGGCGGAATTTCAATTTCCCTGATCTCCGGGTTGGTCTCCTTCCAGCTCTCAAAGAAAATTCGGGCGCCCAGAGGTATCCTGTCCAGATTCGTATAGCTGGGAGTCCAGTTGATGGGTTCTGGTTCAGTGCTTTCCAGCCAGGTTATAGAAATTACCAAGAACAGGAACATTCCAAGGGCTATTTTGTAGGTCCTATTCATAAGCTTCCTGTTTTAGGTGCCTATCCATTCGGGAAAAGCCTTTTTCAGCCAGGTGAAAATCAGGTTCCGAAACATCAAAACTGCCGTACCAGATGAATTCGTATAATTTACTAATCTCGGAAAACTGCCGTTTTAAAGCCTCATTCTTTATCTCCTCCAGGTAATCTTTATTGGTCTTTTGGAAGGCATAAGCTATTAAATGCTTTTCATCCAGTTTGCGCAGGCTGTTGAGGTAATGGTACCTTACGGCAAGTCTATACTGTTTATTCCCGATGGCCTTACTGATAAGTGCCGGAAGATCTTCTCCCTTTACGAGTTCTTCTTCTTCTGAAATAAAAACTTCGGAAGGCCTTTGAGTACGTAAAACCTGTTTCCCCGGGTTAAGCCGTGAAAACAGCCATGCTATAAGGCCAAGTAATAATAGCAGTAACAGGTATGGAATGATGGAAATGAAAAAAGCCAGCAGGGAATTGGGTTGATATTCTCCAAATAACCAATTGATGAACTGGTTATATTTCGCGTTCAGCCATTTTTTGAACCGGCTCCACCAGCTTTCTTTTACATTAACTTCTATATAGGAATATTCAGGTTGAGACCTATACTCTTCGATCTTTTCACGATCGAATGCTACTGGTTCCAAATCTGAATCCAGGTCGTATTGTATTTGCCGGGTTTCAGAAATACTATCGGCATCCTGTGCAGAAAGACTTCCGCAGGCGATCAAAAGAATTACTATTAAGAGGATTTTTTTCAATTTTAGTTCTTTCCCAGGTTTTCTATAGCTTCGTAAGTTCCGGTGAAATTTTGCTTTTCATTCAGGTCAAAATAAATAAGTGCGAAACCTACGGGGGTAATACTGTATATAATATACTGGATAATGGAGGTTATGACGTTCAACACTACAAAACCGGTTCCGAACATATTGCTGCCATCACTGGCAGAGTGCTCAGTCGCGCTTATTATGGTTTTAAAGATCATGTAAATTATTGCGGGTAACTGGAAAACCAGCCCAATAAGATAAACGATAAGAGCTACACAAAGGATACTTGCAAAGGTCATCCACCAGTTTTGTTTGATAAGCTGGAAACTGTGGGAAATGCTTTCACCAATGCCTTTCCTTTCAAAAACCAGGATCGCGTTGACCATGCTCATTGGCACTGCCAGGTAGATACCGGGAATTAGGAAGAACATAAAGCCGGCGATCATGATAATCCATGAAAGAAAGGTTAATAGCAGGAGTTTACCAAAGTCGGTTTTCATACCTTCCACCACTTCGGTTTCCACGATCTCACCCTTATGCCTGTTATAAGATTTAATGATGTGGTAGACAGTGCCTGTTACTGTTGATACATACAGCATATAAGCAAGGTAAAGCACAAGCATGGGAATGAGGATCCCGCTAAAGCCATTTCCTTCGCCATAGATACTGCCCATAGTTGCAAAGGAATAATACGCGATCGCGGCGACCAGTACCAGGAATACCGGACCCACGACCTTAAGAAGTATCTTACTGGCCAGCTTATAATTTTCTCTAATGAATTTGAAGGTAAGGCTTAAGATCTCTCCCAGCTCATGGTGTTTCTTGAATTTGATGTAATCCTGAGTCATTTTTGGATTTTTTTAATAGGTATAAGGGATAGTAAACATAATAGAAAATTATAAGAGCCAGTGAACCGGTAATGATCAGGATCGCAAGCCAGTCTGGCATTCCGGTGATACGGGTAACAAAGCCCTCCAGGAAACCAGCGACAATAAAGAACGGGATGGTGCTTATTACGATCTTCATTCCATCCTTAACACCCATGGTAAAGGATTTGAGCCGGGTGTAAGTGCCGGGGAACAGGATGCTTTTTCCCACCACAAGGCCTGCACAACCAGCCACGATGATCACCGAGATCTCGATGGTGCCGTGAATCCATATTGTTCTGGCAGACTCCCAAAGCAATCCCTTTTCATAAAAGAAATACTGAAAACTGCCCAGCATGATCGCATTTTGCATAAGCAGGTAAACCGTTCCCAGGCCGGCCAGGATTCCCAGTGAAAATGCCATCAGGGAAACTTTGATATTATTGATGGTTATGCCCAGGAACATATCGGTTTCAGCCATTTTTTTATAAACGGCCATGGGATCATTGTTCGCAATGTTCTCCAGGGTCATATTTACATAGGCATCTCCAAGTATAGACCTGACAAAGGCCGAATTGGTCGACGAACTATAGGCACCAATAAGGGTGAAAACGCCAAAGATCAGGAAACTCAGCAACAGCTGTTTCTGGTATCTATGAAACTGGGAAGGGAACTCAAGGCTAAAGAACCTGATGAGCCTGTTTCCAGATTCTTTTTTGTTGCCATAAATATACTGATGTGCCTTTGAAGCCAAACCGTTTAGATACCGGGCCGTATTGCTTTTGGGATAGAACGTACGGGAATAACTAAGGTCGTCGCTTAACTCTATATAAATGTCTGAAAGTTGTTCTGGAGGCAGGCTTCGATAATTTTGAAGGAGGCTTTCATACTTAACCCATTTATCTTTATTTTGCTTTATAAAAGCAGCCTCGCGCATTTTTTCTGAATTAAACCCAAAGTAACATATTTAATGGATAATTTTCAAATCGAAACTGCTCAAAATATAAGCATAGAGCAAAATGTGGCGGGAATAGGGGAACGCATCCTGGCTTTTTTTGTTGACCTGGCAATCATCGTCGTCTATATGGTGATGGCAGGTATTATGATGGGTGCTCTTAGCAATATAGGCAGCAGCGAATTTATGTATTATTTGGTCCTGGGCCTGCCTTCGTTTTTATATTATTTGATTTGGGAAACCACCTGGAACGGCCGCACGCCCGGAAAAGCACTTTTACATATCAGGGTAGTGAAATTAGACGGCACTCGTCCCGAATTTTCAAATTTCCTGGTAAGGTGGTTATTAAGAATCATAGACATCAGCTTAACCAGTGGTGGGGTAGCAGTGGTGACTATATTACTGAACGGGAAAGGTCAGCGTCTTGGCGATATCGCGGCCGGAACCACGGTAATTTCTGAAAGAAGTGATCTAAATCTGGGACAAACCCTCATGGTGGAGATCCCTGAAGATTACCAGCCAAAATACCCTCAGGTGACGGTTTTGAGCGACACTGATATCCAGGAAGTGAAGAACCTGTACCGAACTGCAAAACGCGAAGGTCAGCATCATATCATCCTATCTCTTAGCCAAAAATTAGAAGAATTGCTGGAGGTTAAAATAGAAGAACGCCCTATTGATTTTGTGAAACGCGTGATCCAGGATTATAATTACTACACGCAACGTTAATTAATCCAGAATCTCGACTTCCATTTCAATATTATCGATAGGCCATTCAGAATTACCGGTTTTTACCTGCGCGATCTTTTCAGCCACATCCATTCCGTTTATCACCCTTCCAAAAACCGTATGATCATTATTGAGATGCGGTGTACCGCCTTTATCCATCACGATAAAGAATTCAAATGGTGAAGAGGCCTTGCTCACATTCTGTTCAGCATATTTGGCTGCTGAAAATGCTCCGTAGGTGTGCTTATGCCCGGCATCAAATTCGCTTGGAATAAGATAATTTCCAACATCGCCGCGGTTTCTGGCAGTGATGCGGTTGTCAGCATTTCCACCCTGGATCACGAAACCAGGTGCCACCCGGTGAAAGAAAGTGTCGTTAAAATAGTCGTTTTTTACCAGCATGATGAAATTTGCCCGGTGAAGAGGGGTGTCGCGATATAACTGAACGTCAATATTTCCAAATTTGGTCTTGATTCTAACCTTTGTTTCGGGATTCTCTTTTCCGTATTCGAGCATGGTAGGAATAAATTCTTCCTGTACGATAGGAAACATAGGATTCTGTTCGATCTTTGTTTCCTCGTCAGATTTTGCCAATTCCTTTTTTCTTAATTCGAATATACTATCCCTGGCTCGCTGGATAGAGTCTTCTTTCCGTTGCTTTTTCAATTCTTCCGCTGTTGGCTGTTTATTAGCTTTAGAAGAAGATTGCTTATCTTCACAACTTGCTAAAACCGCAAAAAAAACAATTGCAAAAAAAGAAAGATTTCTAAACATGGAATTCGAAATTTTTAAAAACAGAATTTCAAAGTTAAAAAAAATGCCGCTTCCCGGGGAAGCCGCTCATAGAAAACTGGCTCCAATGCTTCGAATCCAGGAATTGTCCCAGATTAATATGGCTGAACGAAACCCGCAGCAGGCAGGTGTAATGGCCGTTTTTTATCCTGGTTCAGACAGGAACACTCAACTGGCTTTGATTTTACGAACCGCTTATGAAGGGGTGCATTCCAGGCAGGTAGGTTTTCCGGGAGGAAGACTGGAGAAGAGTGACCGTGATCTCAAAGAAACAGCTTTAAGGGAGACGGAAGAAGAAATAGGAATTCCCAGAGATCATATACAGGTGATCAAAAAGCTAACTAAGCTCTATATCCCACCTTCCAATTTCTGGGTTCAACCATACCTTGGACTGGTTGAAAATAACCCGCGAATGATTCCGCAGGAATCTGAAGTGGAAAAGATACTGGAGGTGAGTTTATTCGATTTCCTGGATGATAAGAATTTGATAAGTGAGAACCTCACGACTTCTTACGCCAAAAACATACAAGTGCCAGCCTATAAACTTAACGGCTACGTGGTTTGGGGTGCTACAGGCATGATGCTAAGTGAGATAAGAGAAATGCTTTTAAAGATCCAATAGGAAAGGAAATTAGTATATTTGTCGGCAATTCTTTTCGGAATTTGCAAAATTGAAGTGAAAATCATGGGATTGTTGAAGAAAAACCCGTTTGGACATTATCTGATATTAAAGAAATGGCTAATTCGAATATTTGGAGTGCTTACCCATAGAAGATATCGAGGATTCAATGAATTACAGATTGAAGGCTCAGAGATTATCAAAAACCTGCCTCCAACCAATGTGCTTTTCGTATCCAATCACCAAACCTATTTTGCCGATGTTACTGCCATGTTCCATGTTTTTAATGCCAGCCTTAGCGGCAGGGTAGACAGTATCAAGAATGTTGGTTATATCTGGCAACCTAAACTTAATATTTATTACGTTGCTGCCAGGGAGACCATGAGAGCGGGTTTACTTGCAAGGATCATGGCCTATGCAGGTGCTATTACCGTAGAGCGCACCTGGCGGTCTAAAGGAAAAGAGATAAAAAGAGAGGTGAATCCCAATGATACCGAAAATATTGGGAAAGCCCTTGAAGATGGTTGGGTGATCACCTTTCCGCAGGGAACTACCAAGCCATTCAAACCTATTAGAAAAGGAACGGCGCATATTATAAAAAACCATAAGCCTATCGTCATCCCTATCGTGATAGATGGTTTTCGAAGATCTTTTGACAAGAAAGGATTGCGCATAAAAAAACGTGGAATTCTTCAGAGTTTTCAGATCAAGGAACCGCTGGATATCGATTATGAAAATGAATCGATTGAAGAGATCGTTGAAAAGCTGGAGTACGCGATTGAACAGCATCCTTCGTTCCTAAAGGTTATTCCTGCCGAGGAGATCCAGGCTATGGAAGATCTCAACGAGCAGAGACGTTGGGGGTATTAAATACATTCAAATAAAAAAGGCCCGGCATAGCAGGCCTTTAAATTAAAACAGATACCTAATTAATTAATCCCTAACTTCTTGAGTTCTTTGTAGTTCTTGTTCAAACGACGAAGCAAAATTCCATAAACCACCCGGTAGAGCAACCATATTATTCCAAGAATGATTGCTAGGGCCAGTAGTGTCCCACCTATAAAAAGTATCCATTGTTTCGTGTCAAAGGACATATCGGTTCCATTGGAATCGGCCGTCAATGCATGCGAACGAATCATCAGTACGAAGGTTGCTAAAAATACGATCCCGGTGGAAATCAGGATAAAACCTATATAATATTTTACGGTTTTAATGGTTCTGATAATATTCTGCATTAAAATTCTCGCACTTTCTGTAGCAGAGATACGCTGGTAGTTCCTGTAAAACCTGTATATAAAATAAAAGGTTATTAAATAAGAAATTATATATACGGCTATGGTGAATTCAGTAAGCCCGTATTTCTCCATTTCAGCCCAATATTCCTCGTCTACCAGAATGATATTAAGCGCAGCTCCAAGAATAAATTCCAGAATACTAATAACAAATATCCATTTTACGATAGAGGAAGATTTCTTCCATATCATTTTGTAGAGTTGGTCGTAGGATAGATGAGGAAGGTTCGCCTCCTGTTTCTTCCAATCCTTTTTTAACAGATCTAGGTTATCCATATACTATCAAGGATTAATAATATTCTTTAATTTTGTTTTTATTCTATTCATTCTTACCCGTGCGTTCACCTCACTTATTCCAAGGGTTTCCGAGATCTCTGAATAATTCTTGTCTTCCAGGTAAAGAAAAACCAGGGCTTTATCTATATCATTGAGTTCCCGAATTGCGTCGTACATCAATTTTAAGTGCTTTTCGATCTCATCATCATAAGGTTCGGCCTTTATTTTAAAGTGAACACTGTCATAATCCTGGGTTTTAATGCTTCTCTTTTTTTTGCGGTAAAGAGTAATGGCAGTGTTCAGGGCTACGCGGTACATCCAGGTGCTAAACTTGGCATCCCCCCTGAATTTGGGATAGGCCTTCCACAGCTGAATGGTTATCTCCTGGAAAAGATCATTGTGAGATTCCTGGTCATGAGTGTAAATCCTGCAGATCTTGTGCGCTATGTTCTGATGCTTCTCCAGGTTCTTTACAAACTGATGTTCTAATTCCTTGTTCACGAAAGTTTGGTTAGCAAAGGATAGGTACCTAAAATAGAGGTTTTGTTACAAAAAACTTTAATTTAAAGTTAATCGCTCCTTAATTACTTCTATAAATATTAAATTTGGATAAAACCCGCCGAATACATGAATATCCCAAAAACCAGTCTGCCAAGAGTTGTAATTATAGGAGGTGGTTTCGCCGGAATGGCACTCGCACGCAAGATCCTTAAAGAAGATATGCAAATGGTCTTACTGGATCGCCATAATTATCATACTTTTCAGCCTTTGTTATACCAGGTCTCCACTTCAGGGCTGGAACCTGATTCGATCGCCTATCCTTTAAGAAAAATAACCCGTTCCAGCGAGAAATGTTTTTTTCGGCTTGCAGAGGTTAAATCCATTTCTGCCGAAGAGAATACGGTTCATACCAATATTGGTGATCTGGTCTATGATTACCTGGTGATCGCCACTGGTTCCAAAACCAATTTCTTCGGAAATGAAAGTATCGAGAAGCATGGTATCTGGATGAAAACAGTTCCGCAGGCATTGAATATTCGAAGCCTGATCCTTGAAAATCTCGAACAGGCCACTATTACTGATGATCCTGAAAAAAGAAAATCCTTATTGAATTTTGTGCTGGTTGGGGCCGGGCCTACAGGGGTTGAGTTAAGCGGTGCGATAGCCGAGCTGCGAAACCATATAGTGCCAAGAGATTATCCAGATCTTGATCCAAATGAAATGAACATTCATTTACTGGAAGGGCTGGACAGGGTATTGCCACCTATGAGTGAACATGCTTCAGAAAAGGCGCATGAGATGCTCGAAGAACTGGGAGTGAAGATTCACCTGAATACTATGGTGGAGTCTTATGATGGCCATCTTGTAGAAACCAATACCGATCTCGCCATCAAGACCGAAACCTTTATCTGGTCTGCGGGGGTAACCGGAGCCCCGGTCAAGGGATTGAACGCATCGGCCATAGTTGAAAAAGCGAATAGATATGAGGTTAACGCCTTTAACCAGGTAAATGGTTATGAGAACATTTTTGCTATTGGTGATATTGCGCTTATGCAAACCGAAGAATTTCCAAAAGGTCATCCTATGGTTGCTCAACCTGCTATCCAGCAGGGAAAACATCTGGCAAAGAACATCAAGCGTTTAATAAGAGGGGAGAAGCTGGAAGCTTTTGAATATTTCGACAAGGGTACCATGGCAACCGTGGGTAGAAACCGAGCTGTCGTAGACCTTCATAAATGGAAATTTTCAGGCTTTTTTGCGTGGTTCGTATGGATGTTCGTGCATCTGTGGTTCCTGGTAGGCTTTAGGAACAGAACCGTTACCTTTTTCAACTGGATCTATAATTATATCAATTATGACAAGGCAGCGAGACTTATCATCAGGCCATTTAAAGGCCACGAGGAGCGAATGAGCCTTGATAAGGAAAAAGTTTAAAAAAAATCCCCGCTTCAAAAGGCGGGGATTTTTTTATCGATTCTTTCTGATCTCCTTGTTATAATCTGAAGCCAGATCGGTTTTTTGTTTTTCGGTTAAAACCTTGCCAGCCATCTGAAAGACCTCATGCTCTTCTTCGTCCAGGTGATGAATAAGCTGATGCTCCAGTTCCTTGGCGATCTTCAGCCAGTTGGAAGCGTCCATTTCAGTATCTTCCAGCTTTTCTACCAGTTCATCCATTTCATGGTGTTCGGCTACACTGTGTCTTGCTTTCTCCTGTGTAAGGTCCTTCTCCATTAAAGGCACATAGAAATGTCTTTCTTCGGCATCTTCATGGATCTTCAATTCATGTTTAAGGTCGCTGAATATCTTTTTTCGTTCCTCGGTCTTTCCTTCAGTTTCGATGAGTTTTGCGATAAGATCCCGCTGAATCTCATGCTCCTGCCTGAGTGCTTCAAAAATGGTCATTCTTTAATTTTTTGGTTTAGCATCCAAGTTATTCATTTAATTGTTAAAGATTATTTAATTTTCAGAAAGGAAAAGCTAAAAGAAACCGAATGACAATTGGGTAAGGAAATCTGACAGTTCAGAAACTATGATTTTAAGTTTTTCCAGTTTCATCCCAAATTAGCATCAGAATTAAAATACAATGAAGGATCTATTAAAAATACTGAAGGTTAGCGTGGTCGTTTGTCTTATCGTGATTCTTCTTGATACGACCTTTTCAGGTATGAGGTTTGAAAAGCTTACCGATCCTGAATACTGGGGCATGTATTATTTCTATTCTTTTGTGCTAACCATGTTGAACGGCTTTTATATCATCTGGTTCGTGAACAAGATTGGATACGAAGGAGCAAATCTAAGAACCGTGATCCTCGCTTCGTTTGGAACGATCGCCGTTACCCTGGCCGGATTCTTTTTTTGCCGGTTAGTAAATAAGACAATTTTCGAAGGAATGCCATTCGATGAATTTATTCAGAACGAACGAATTAATTATTATTTATTCCCGTTATTATTCACCACCATCGTCTCGCTCTTCTTTCACCTGATCTATACGTATAAGGCGATACAGGAAAAGAAGGTGAAGGAACAAAAGATTATTGCAGGAACCGCCTCGGCAAAGTTCGATGCCTTAAAAAATCAATTAGACCCACACTTCCTTTTTAATAGTTTGAATGTACTGGCTTCACTGATAGATGAAAATCCTGCACAGGCGCAGCGATTCACTACTTCTTTATCTAAGGTTTATCGTTATGTCCTGGAACAAAAAGACAAGGAACTGGTTAGCGTACAGGAAGAATTGAACTTTGCGAGCACCTATATTAAATTGCTTGAAATGAGGTTCGAGAATTCTATTTTTTTCGAGATACCAGATAAGCTGAAATATGAAGATGCCAGGGTAGTTCCTCTTTCTCTTCAATTACTTCTTGAGAACACGATAAAGCACAATATCGTAAGTGAAAATCAACCGCTTAGAATTCGAATCTATGAAAGCGATGCTTATCTCGTGGTGGAAAATAATTTTCAGAAAAAAGAAGTCCTGAGTACCAGAAAAGGGGTGGGGCTTCAGAATATCGTGAACCGCTATGACGTAGTCACCAGCCGCAAACTGGAAATAGAACAGAATGACGAGCTCTTCAGAGTGAAATTACCTCTATTAACCAAACAAATTTCAATTATGGAAACAGATGATGAACTTCAGGAAAATGCCTACTTCAAGGCAAAACAACGCGTAAAGGAGATCAAGGAATTCTATGGAAACCTTATTTCATACGCAGTGGTAATTCCTTTTCTAATATTTGTGAACTATTATACTTACTGGGATTTTCAGTGGTTTTGGTTTCCTTTATTCGGGTGGGGGATAGGTCTAACCATCCATGGATTCTCGGTTTTTGGATTTGGTTCAGACTGGAAAGAACGTAAAATTCAGGAATTGATGGAAAAAGAAGAACAACGATCTAAATCATGGAAATAATGGAGTCAGATTATAAAAAACGTATGAGTTATAAAGAAGCTCAGAAGAAGGTAGAAAGCATTAAAGGGTTTTACACTCACCTGGTTGTATTCCTGTTTATCAATGCGGCTATTTTTATAGTAACAACGCAGGATGAAGGGTTTATCAACGGGTTGACCAACATTTCTAATTATTCTACCATCTTTTTCTGGGGAATAGGCTTATTCGCTCACTGGGCCAGCGTCTTTGGATCCAGCTTATTCTTTGGCAGGGATTGGGAAGAGCGTAAGACCCGTGAGATCATGGACCGGGACAAAAGAAAAACCTGGGAATAATAGATATGGCAGCAATTAGAGCTATAATTATTGAAGATGAAAAGCCGGCAGCACGAAGGTTGCAGCGTATGCTTGAAAGAAATGGTATAAAGGTCATCTCCTTATTACATTCTATAACTGAATCGGTAGAATGGCTAAAGAACGAAGAGCATCCCGACCTTATTTTTCTGGATATCCAGTTGAGCGATGGCTTATCTTTCGATATCTTCGAGCATGTTGATACAGAAAGTGCTATAATATTCACCACTGCTTATGATGAATATGCCCTTCGTGCTTTTAAGCTTAATAGTATAGATTATCTTCTTAAGCCCATTGATGAAGAAGAACTTGAAATTGGCATAGCCAAGTTTCGGAAATCAATACAGCCAAATGAGCAGGTTGATCTTCACCACCTAAGAAGCCTTTTAAACCTGCCGGTTAAGGAAAAGAGCTATAAGTCTAGATATACTGCCCAGGTGGGACAGCATCTAAAGCTGGTGGAGGTTTCTGAGATCGCCTGTTTTTATTCTGAAAATAAGGCAACTTACCTTTATAGTTTTTCCGGCCGAAGTTATCCGGTTGATGTTCCGCTGGAGCAATTGGAAGACGAATTAGATCCAAAACATTTCTACCGGATCAATCGAAAATGTATCATTAATATAGGCTCCATCAAAGATATCCTCTCTTATACGAATTCGAGACTTCAGATAAAACTTGATAAATTTGATGAATTCCCTCTGATAGTAAGCAGGGAGCGGGTTAAAGACTTCAAATCCTGGCTGAACAATTGATATTTAATTGTTAAATACACAGTTTTTTAAAACCGAAAATACCAACCTTTCGTATATTTTAATATAGAACTTTAGAGTTCTGTACATAATTTCTTGTTTCTCAAATTTTAGATTTGAGGTTTTGATTTTTTGGTTGGTTAGATACTTGGAGAGCAGGAAATTTCCCCGGAAATTCTCTCTGGGTGTTCAAAGAAAAGCCCCATGCGATGCATAGGGCTTTTCTGTTTATGAAATATTCTTCTTATGGAGCCGCTGCAACGGTACCTAACACATAGAGTTGTTCCAGGTTTGGTGTTTCGCTACCGCCTTCCGGTTCAAGTGTGATTCCAAAAGCCTCCGATTCGTTTGCGTTATCCAGGGTAAAAATCTTATTATCATCTTCCTGGAATTCACTTAGCAATCCAATACTTGTAGGTGTAAGCGGGTCAAGTTTAAGTGACCAGACCTGGTAAACCATTCCCGAAGGTGGTTCAGGCAGATCCTTTCCATCGATATAGGCTTTGTTTTCCTGCTGGTTCCAGTATACGGTTGCATAGGCTTCTGGTGCCGGTGCCTGTCCCTGTAGTGGAACCCTTGAGATATTCTTACTCCTAAGTACGGCCAGCAGCTCACGTGTTTTTTCGGCGTCATTGCGTGCATCTGCGATTTGTTGTTCCAGTTGAGCTACTTTAACCCGCTCTGAGTTAAGCTGATCCCTCAATTGATTATTATCTCTCATCAGAAAGAAAAGGCCAACAAATAAAAGTAGACAGGCCGCCCAGCCTATATAAGAAACCCAGTTAGTCCTGGTTTTTGGTTTCAGCGGAATTGTTCTGCTATTGGTTATCTTGCTTCTTATCCTCGCTAAAATGTCTTCAGGATAATATGGAGCCGCAGCTGTAGAAAGTTCCTGTAAGGCTTGTTCTATCTCTTCTACTTCCTTACTGATCTCAGGATGTTCTTTTAATACGCGGCTAACCTCACGGCTTTCCTCCTCGGTAAGAGCACCATATACGTATAATTCAAGTATACCAGACGATATGTATTCTTTTATATCCATTATTCAGCTAATAATTCCCGAAGTTTATTAATACAGGCTCTGTTTCTAGTTTTAACGGTTCCCAAAGGCATTTTTAATTCTTCAGCCGTTTCCTTTTGGGTAAAACCTTTAAAGAACAGGAGGTCTATTAATTTTTTACAAACCGGTTTAAGAACGGCGATATATTTCTTAATACCAATTGCATCAGTTCGGTTGGAGAAATGTGTACTATTCTCTAATACATTTACGAAATTATCGGCCTTGAGGTTTTTTTGTTTGTTCTTATGCCGTTTAGATCTCAATTCGTCTATGGAAGCATTCCTGGCTATATTAAGTATCCAGGTGAAGAATCGGCCTTTATCAGAATTATAAGAACCGGCATTATCCCAGACCTTTAAAAATACATCCTGGAGAATTTCTTCAGCGATTTTTTCGTCCTGAACTATACTGTAAATTATTCCGAAGATGCTTTCAGAGTAGAGTTCATACAATCTTTCAAATGCCCTCTGGTTACCATTTTGTAATTCCAGAATTAGCCCGTCCTGTTGCATATAATAGGTTTCAGTATCTAAAAATAGAGGATTTTATTTAAATCAAAAAAAAAGCGGCTGGAAAGCCGCTCCTTTTTTAGGTTTTAATGGAACTACATTCCAATTACACCACAACCAACTCTTGTCCCGGCGGCACCGGAAGGTTGAGAAGTGTAATCATCTACTCCGTCGTGTACGATCACGGCTTTACCCTTAAGATCCTTATTTGGATCCCCGCAACCTATACACCACTCATCGGTAGTTAAATTCACAGTTCCATTACCGTTGGCATCTACCTCAAAATTCCCGATGTCTCCCTTGTGGAAACCATCAGAGCTACCCCATTTTCCATGTGGCTGGTCTGTTGGATTCCAGTGCCCACCGGCCGATGAACCATCTGCTGCAGAGCAATCGCCGTTTTCATGAATATGAATAGCATGTCGTCCTTCGGCAAGACCACTAATAATAGCCGTCATGGAAACTTCGCCATTTTCTTCGGTGAAAACCACATTTCCGCTAAGATTGGAATCGCTAACCGCATTCATTTCAACCTGTATCTTTTTTACTTCTTCGGTCTCCTTGTTCATATCAGAAGTCATTTCTGTATTGTTTTCAGAATTGACCTCGTCGCTATCTTTTTTTTCATTTTTACAGCCAAAGATCAAAAGGCTGCCACAAACAAGAAGTGATAAACTAATACGTTTCATAGTTATTGGATTGGTTTTTTACAATTTGTTACTAACTAAATTAAATGTAATAGCAGGTACTACCAAAGTTTTAAGTATAGCTTAACAATGAGATGATCCTGCAATCAATCTTCAGGGCTTATTAATTTGGTATTAATATTAGCCTGGGCTTCCAGTGATTTATGCACCGGACATTTATCTGCGATCTCCAGCAATCGATTTTTTTGGGCGTTGTCCAGCTGTCCGTGAATAAGAATCTCTCTTTCAAATTGGTCTATTTTTGCTGAATCCTTCTCACAGTTCTCACAATCCACCGGATGCTTTTTGGAGTGATTAACATGGGTCTCGACATTATCCAGCACCCATTTCTTTCGTCGAGCATACATTTGAAGCGTCATGGAAGTGCAGGCCGCGAGCGCCGCTGATAATAATTCATAAGGATTTGGTCCCAAATCACTTCCACCAGCACTTTTAGGCTCATCAGCCACAAAATGATGATTCCCGGCCACGATATGAGTTGTAAAACCTTCCTTTCCAAGGTTGGCCATAACTTCATGATCGGTTTCCAGTTCCCTGGTCGCAGGCTCAATGACATATTTGGAAGACCATGCGGCAATTAATTTACCGGCATACCTGGCATCATCGGCTTTGCTTAGCAGGTGATCGCTGTTTTGAAGTGAGATAAAACTTTTTGGATGCCAGGCTGCCGTATATAGCTCTTCGGCATGTTGTATCGAAACGATTTCGTCCTGTGGTGAATGCAGGATTAGAAATGCTTTTTTAAGATCTTTTAAGGCAAGGGATTCCTGATTCTTATCCAGATCTTTTACGAACTGCTCCTTGATCCGGAATGTTCTTCCCCCAATCTTGACCTCTGCATAGCCCTGGGCCGAAATTTCCTCCAGGCTAGATGAAAAATGTTTTTTAACGTGTTCCAGTTTGGAAGGGGCGTTGATCGTAACCACGGCCTTAATAGATGAAATCTTCTTAGCGGCAAACAGCGCTGCAGCACCGCCTAAAGAATGGCCGATTATGATGGTTGGTGCATTATATTCGGTTTCCAGGAAATTTGCGGCTGCTATCAGGTCTTCTACATTGGCTGAAAAGTTGGTATCAGGAAAGTCGCCCTCGCTTTCGCCCAGTCCTGTAAAATCGAAACGAAGTACCCCAAAACCTTTCGAGGCCAGTGTTTCACTGATATTTTTCGGCGCGTGAAAATTCTTGTTACAGGTAAAACAATGGGCGAATATTACGAAATTGGCAGGTGGTTTAATGCCAGGTAATTCCAGGACACCACTAAGCTCCTGCGAGTCTTTATTCTTGAATTTCACTTTGATCGCTTCCATCTCTTACATTTTAATTGAGATATAAAAATCCAAAAAAAAAGCTGCCTGATGGCAGCTTTAAGTGAAAATTATAGTTTTCTTATTTTGAGATTCCTGAACCATACTTTATCGCCGTGATCCTGTAACGCGATATGTCCTTTCCTGGTAGTTCCGAATTCCTTCCAGTCTTTGAATTTGGAATTATTAACCAGCTCCTGCCATTTTTCGCCATGTAAGGGGAATTCTACTATTTTGGTTCCATTTAGTTCTACCCAGCCGGTGTTATTCTCGTAATCTATATGAATTACTTCTTTATTCCATTCGCCAGCCGCTTTGGAAACATCCTGTGAAGGAGCTACCAGGTCGTAAAGTGCACCTGCGGTACGATCCTCACCATTTTTAGCGTCTGGATGCCTTTTATTATCCAGAACCTGGATTTCCGGCCCGGTAATATATGGCTCGCCGAATTCCTTCTTTTCCTGTACGGCCCACATGATGCCACTGTTTCCACCTTCTGAAATTTTCCACTCAAGTGAAAGTTCAAAACTTTCAAATTCTTCGGTGGTTATCAGGTTTTCCGAGCCTTTTACCTTTTTCATCGGGCTAAAGACTATTGCACCATCTTCTACTTTCCACTGTTCTGAAATTTTATCACTGTTATAGGCTTTCCATCCATCCAGGTTCTCTCCATTGAAAAGTTCCTGCCATTCTTCCTGTTTGTCTTCAGTCATCTTTTCTTCAGTTTCGGTTTTGGCGATATTTTCTTCCTTTTTCTCCACGTCCTTACAGGAAGATAGAATTGCCAGAATAGAGCAGGTTAAAATAATTGATCTTTTCATTTTTTAGTTTTTATTGAGTCCTAGAATTTGTTTTAATTTCTCCTGATCTGGCTTAGATCCCGAAAAATCGTCGAATCGTTTTTGAGTAGCCTCTATGATGTGGTCCTGAATAAATGCAGAACCTTCGCGTGCTCCCTGTTCAGGAGACTTGATACAGCATTCCCATTCCAGAACGGCCCAAACATCACAGCCGTACTCGGTTAATTTGGTAAAGATGCTTTTGAAGTCAACATGTCCGTCTCCCGGGTGGCGATATCTTCCTGCGCGATCCTTCCAGTCTGCATAACCACCAAAAGTTCCTTTTTTGCCGGTTGGATTAAATTCGGCATCCTTAACATGGAACATTTTGATGTATTCGTGGTAATGGTCTATATACGTGATATAATCCAGTTGCTGCAGCACAAAATGGCTGGGGTCGTATAAAATATTTACTCTTTTATGCGCATTGGTAGCCTCCAGAAAGCGTTCGAAAGTAACCCCGTCATGCAGGTCTTCTCCCGGATGGATCTCATAACAAACATCAACGCCCTGTTCATCAAATTCGTTTAAAATAGGTAGCCAGCGCTTGGCGAGTTCAGCAAAACCCATCTCCAGCAAACCGTCTGGTCTTTGTGGCCATGGATGTGCCGTATGCCAGAGAAGTGAACCACTAAAGGTACCGTGAACATCAAGGTCCAGGTTTCTGCTGGCCTTTGCAGCATACTTTAACTGGTCTATAGCCCATTGTGTACGTTCTTTAGGATTCCCTTTAAATTTATCCGGTGCAAAATTATCGAACATGATATCATAAGCGGGATGAACTGCAACAAGCTGGCCCTGTAGGTGACTGCTGAGTTCGGTGATTTCAAGTCCGTAAGAATTTACCTTTCCTTTTAGCTCGTCACAATAGGTCTTACTTTCTGCAGCTTTTTTGAGATCTATGAGGCCCGTTTCCCAGGTTGGGATTTGAATGCCTTTGTATCCAAGGTCTGAAGCCCATTTACAAAGGCCGTCAAGTGAATTAAAGGGTTCTTTATCATCTACAAATTGAGCCAGAAATACGGCCGGTCCTTTAATGGTATTCATAATCTTTTCTTTTTTGAAAGCTTTTCATTCTATAATTTTACCCAGGTATTTCCCTGTTTGTGAGACTCGACGGTTTTTTCAATGAAATTCATTCCACGAACGCCTTCGCTTAGTTTAGGGAAAGCCCCTTCAAAACCTTTTTCTTTTCTGAT
This sequence comes from Christiangramia oceanisediminis, assembly GCF_022570735.2. Lineage (GTDB taxonomy): Bacteria > Bacteroidota > Bacteroidia > Flavobacteriales > Flavobacteriaceae > Christiangramia > Christiangramia oceanisediminis. Next base: position 391,613 of record NZ_JANCNS010000002.1, read on the forward strand.
CGCCCTGGCAATCCCGAAATAGATATTACCCATAGAATCAAAGATCCCTTCCGGGTGTCCTGGGGGTAATTTTGTTCCCTCCAGTGAAAATTCACTATTATAGGGATGTCCCGGTTTAAGTACCTGCAAAGCCTGACCTTCTTTCAATAGATAAAGATAATTAGGGTTTTCCTGTTCCCATTTTAATCCGCCCTTATCTCCGTAGATCTTTACGGTAAAATTATTTTCCTCCCCAGTTGCGATCTGGCTGGCTCTAAGTACGCCCTTGGTTTTTTCTGAAAATCTTAAAAGAACGGTACCGTCGATATCCATGGGGTTATCTTCGTAAAGATAATTAAGATCTGCCAGTATCTCCTGGATTTTCAAACCGGTCACATATTCGGCCATATTGAATGCATGGGTTCCTATATCTCCTATACAGCAACTGATGCCCGATTTTTCGGGATCCAGTCTCCATGTTGTGCTACGTTTTTCCTTGTCATGTATAAGCGGATTGATCCATCCCTGGTAATATTGTACATCAACCTTTTGAATGGAGCCAATTTCGCCATTTTGGATCATGGTTTTCATTTGCCTTACCATTGGGTAGCCGGTATAAGTGTAGGTAACTCCGAAAATGCTTCCTTTCTCTTGCTGAATCTTTTCGAGTGTTTTTGCTTCTTCCAGGGTAGTGGTAAGGGGTTTTTCACAAATTACATGAAAACCATTTTCCAGTAATTGTTTAGACATGGGAAAATGCAGGAAATTAGGTGTTAAAACCGAAATCACCTGCATCCTTTCGTTTTCTGGCAACTTCATTTCAGCTTCAACTAAATGGTCAAGATCGCGGTAGATACGCGATTTGTCCAGCTGTAGTTTATTTCCAAAATCAACACTTCTGCTGTGTTCAGAATCAAAGACCCCGCCCACTATCTCATACTGGTCGAACATGTTTGCTGCTACTCTGTGAAGAATTCCTATTAAGGATTCCTCACCACCGCCCAGGATCCCCAGTTTTATCTTTTTCATAATTTGGTTGCTTATATTTCTATTTCCTTTTTATCGATCTTTTCATTTTTAAAAAATAAGGCAAAAAGTACCAAAACTACAAATGCAAATGAGGAGGGATATAACCAGATGTTTTGCCAGTCATGTAATTTATCTCCTACCAGGTAAGCATCGGTTATCAGGCCGGCAACATAAAAACCTACCAGCATTCCCACCCCATAAGTAGCAAGGGTGATAAGGCCCTGTGCAGAACTTTTGTATTTCGTACCTGCCTTAAAATCGGTATAAATCTGTCCAGAAACAAAGAAAAAATCATAACAAATACCATGGAGTGCAATTCCCGTGATTAGCATGAACATCAATTCACCAGTATCTCCATAGGCAAAAAGAATGTATCTTAAAGACCAGGCCAGCATACCTGCAATAATCGTGATCTTGAAACCGAAGCGTTTAAAGAAAAAGGGCAGAAGCAGTAAAAAAAGCACTTCAGATACCTGCCCGATGGTCATTAAACCAGTAGGGTTCTCAACACCTATTTCTGAAAGAAACGGATTGGTATTTTGATAATAGAAAGCCAGTGGAATACAAATTAGTACCGAAGCTATAAAGAACATGAGGAAATTTTTATCCTTAAGTAATCCCAGCGCATCCAGCCCAAGGGTTTCCACAACACTTACTTTTTTTGATTTATCGGTACTTGGAGGAGTTTTTGGGAGCGTAAAACTGAATAATCCCAAAAATGCCGAAGCGATGCTCACCATTAAAAAGGTGTATTTTAGCATTCCCTCTTCTCTCGCCGCCGGAGCATCCCAGAAGAATACATAGCTAATCACTAGTCCGGCTACGATCCAGCCTATAGTTCCAAAAACCCTGATGAATGAAAATTCCTTTGCCGGGTCTGTCATCTGGTTAAAACTAACCGAATTGACAAGTGCAAGAGTGGGCATATACGCAATCATATAACCCAGAACCAACGGATAGAATCCTGAAAAATCGGTGCTGATGTACATCATATAAAGCAATATTGCTCCTATAATATGTAGAAAGCCTAGAATTCGTTCTGCATTAAAAAAGCGATCTGCGATTAGCCCAATGATAAATGGTGCTATAATAGCACCCCATGATTGGGTTGAAAAGGCGGTAGAGATCTGTACATCGGTAGCGTTAAGGTTATTTCCAAGAAAAGTTCCAAGGGTTACAAACCAACCTCCCCAAATAAAGAATTCCAGGAACATCATCAGGGAAAGTTGAAATCTAACAAGTTTAGTCATAGTGTAGGTGCTTGGTTTGGTTTATAGTTGTCTTCCGGCTTGTATTAAAAGGTCTTTGGTAGCCATGATGCCTTCTTCGGCTGGAATCTCTGTTCCCTCGAATTCGATCCCAATATATCCGGTATAACCGGCATCCTTAATAATCTCAAGCATTTTTCGATAATCTATAACCTCTTCTTCGCCCTGGTCATCAAAAGAATATGACTTCGCACTAACGGCTTTAGCATGCGCCATCATTTTTTGAACTCCTTCATATTTTGGGTACTCCTCAATACATTTAGCTTCCCATCTTTCGCCTCCTTCTCTTTTGATACAGAAATTACCAAAATCGGGTAGGGTACCACAATTCTCCATATTTACAGCTTCGATTACTTCTAACAGGAGGTCAGCATTTGAGGAAAGTTGCCCGTGATTCTCCACGAGAACATTTACATTTTTTCCTGCGGCGTATTTTGATAATTTAGTAAGTGCATCGGTCGCTGCTTTTTTCCATTCTTCCTCTTGAGTAGCACCAAATAAGTTCACTCTAATAGAATGACATCCCAAGAATTGCGCTGCATCTACCCATTTTTTATGATTTTCCACAGCCTGGTCCCTGGATGTAGCATCGTTGACAGCCATATCTCCTTCACCATCTACCATTAGCAGTAAATTCTTTACATTATAACGCTCACTTTTAGCCTTGAGGCTGTCCAGAACTACCTGCATTTCAGCTTCAGGGTCATTGGCATTTTTAATTCGTTCAGCATAAAAACCGGTTACATATTCAATTCCGGTGAAACCCATTTCGTGAGCTTTTTTAGCAAAATCCATTGGATCCAGTTCACCAGCGAAAATAGGCCTGTTAAGCGACCATTGAGCCAATGAAATATCGAAGAACAAAGAGTCTTTCGTGGCTTGCTGGGTCTTTTCAGCAGTGGATTGATCATTTTTTTTAGTATCATTTTTACACGAACCAAAGCCTAAGCTGGTAATGATGATAAATAGGAATAGTAAGGAGGAAATTCCGTATTTTGTAGAAGCCATAGAGTTAATTAGTTGAGTTGATTAAAATTTTTGGATTACTTCAATTTAAAAGTAGTCTTTTTTTTAAAGACGCAAAATAATAGCCATAAATTTATATATTTGAGAGACTTCGAATGAATATTTTATCTAAAAAGCAAAAATTGTGAGCAACTTCTATGAAGATGATACCTACGATGCAATAGTTGTAGGGACAGGGATTAGTGGTGGTTGGGCCGCCAAAGAACTCTGCGAAAAAGGTTTTAAGACACTTGTCCTGGAAAGGGGAAGGATGGTGGAACACGTTAAGGATTATCCAACCATGAACGACGATCCCTGGGATTATAAATTTAAAGGCCAGGTAACCAGGGAAGATGAGAAAAGGCAATATAAACAGGCCAGGACAGGCTATACGGTTTCAGAACCCAGCAAACACTGGTTTGTAGATGATATCAAACATCCCTATAATGAAACTAAACGATTTGACTGGATGCGAGGCTATCACGTTGGTGGCCGGTCTATCATGTGGGGAAGACACAGTTACCGGTTGAGCGACCTTGATTTTGAGGCGAATAAAAAAGATAATATCGCGGTAGACTGGCCAATCAGGTATAAAGATATCGCCCCATGGTATGATAAGGTTGAATCCTTTATTGGAGTTTGTGGCGAAAAATTAGGCCTGAACCAGTTGCCAGATGGTGAATTTTTACCTCCAATGGATCTGAACTGTGTGGAAGATCATCTTAGACAAAGCATCGCAAACAATTTTAACGGAAGGGTGATGACTTCCGGAAGGGTTGCACATATTACAGGCGATAAAAAGTTCGAGGGCAGGTCTAAATGCCAGTTCAGGAATCGCTGTATTCGCGGTTGTCCTTATGGGGCATATTTTAGCAGTAATTCTTCCACCTTACCAGCTGCAAGTAAAACAGGAAATATGGATTTGAGAACTCATTCCATAGTTTCTGAAGTGATCTACGATCCGGAAACGAAACTGGCGAAAGGGGTAAAGGTTATCGATGCTGAGACCAAGGAAGAATTCGAATATTATGCGAACGTGATCTTCCTGTGTGCATCTGCAATGGCTTCCACCAGTATACTTATGCAGTCTAAATCTGATAGATTTCCAGATGGACTTGGTAATGATAGTGGAGAACTTGGGCATAATATTATGGACCATCACTTCAGGGTTGGAGCTTCAGGGAAATACGATGGATTCAAAGACTCTTATTACAAAGGCCGAAAACCCAATGGGATCTATCTCCCAAGATTCCGGAATTTGAATGGCCAGGATAGCGATGTGGATTTCCTTAGGGGATATGGTTACCAGGGCGGAGCAAGCAGGTCTGACTGGAGCGAAACTGTTGCCGAACTTGGTTACGGAACGGAACTGAAAAAAGCGATCTCAGAGCCAGGTGGCTGGACCATGGGTCTACTGGCCTTTGGTGAATGTTTGCCATATCATGACAATAAAATGACCCTGGACTATGATAAATTGGATGAATGGGGCTTACCAACCATTACATTTGATGCAGAATTTAAGGAAAATGAGCTCAAAATGCGTAAGGATATGCGTGAACAGGCAGTTGCCATGCTCGAAAAAGCAGGGTTCCGGGATATAAGCTCTTATGATGTTCTTGGTGCTCCAGGTCTTGGAATTCATGAAATGGGAACAGCGAGAATGGGACGGGATCCTAAAACTTCTGTGTTGAATGCCTACAACCAGGTTCATGCCGTACCTAATGTTTATGTAACCGATGGTGCCTGTATGACTTCCTCGGGTTGCCAGAATCCTTCTTTAACATATATGGCATTAACAGCCAGGGCAGCCGATCATGCGGCGAAAAACTTTAAAAAATCCAACGCCTAATTAGAATATTATGGATAGAAGAAAAGCTTTAAAAAATATTGGAATGGGAGCTGGGTTCCTAATTATGGGACCAAGCGCTTTAAGTTTGTTACAAAGTTGTAAAAATGAACCGGAATATGACTGGCAACCTGTCTTTTTAAGTGCCTCTCACGGTTTTGCTCTTAAAAGGATCCTTGATGTGATCTTACCAACTACAGAAACTCCAGGGGCATCCGATCTTAATATAGCTCAATTCATCGATGCTTATATGGACGAAGTGGCCGGCGAAGATCAGAGACAGCGTTTCAACAGGGGTGCGGAGAACTTTTCACAGGCTTTTGAGAATGAGTTCGGTAAAAACCAGGATGACGGCAGTGGAGAAGATTTTGAAGCTATCATCAAAAAATATTTAAAGGCTACACCTGCTCAAAAGGAAGAATTTCTTAAGCGTACTACCGAAACCCAGGATGCATTACCTCAGGAACAGGAAACCGAGATGAATCCAGACGCTGGTGCCTATGAATACCTGAATACTGTAAGAGATCTTGGCATCTGGGCCTGGAAGAATTCTGAAGCAGTTGGAGAGAATGTGCTTTGGTATGATCCAATTCCAGGGCAATATATTCCTTGCGGGCCAGTAGATGAGCTTGGTAATGGAAAGGCGATGAGCCTATAAATTAGTTTTTATCGATTTGGAATAAGAAGCCTCTGGATTTAGTTCCAGAGGCTTTTTTTAACCATTAAATCCAGATATTAAATAATAATTCCTGGTTTTACTGCGAATGTCAATGCAATTAGATTCAAAACAAATAGTCTATTTTATAAGCTCAAAAGAGTGCCAGATTTCTGGCAGAACCAAAAAGAGAAAGTATTAACATTTTCTTTTTAAAGTTACCTGGAAATAAATTTTTCAATTTTACCTGATTATTTCAAAAATCTCTCTACTATCTTCCTATTGTTTTATTAAATTTTTTCCTATCCCTTTTTGGGAATTTCAGGTCTATTTTGATCAATTCATTTTGGTTCAACAGTCTTTAAATGACTTTTTAACTATAATTACGAGGCTTCATTATGCCTTAAAATGGCCTTCAATACACCCTATTTCATTAATTTTCTGAGGTATACGGCATATTATTGCTAAAGTTATCAACCATTATTTTCAGTAAATATTCACAATTCATTTTTTGATTTATCTATTCGTAAATAACTGTAAAACAACAAGTTAGATAGTTGTAAACACGATAACGTTTTCGTTGAAATATTATAAAAAGATGGAAGTCTTTTCAAATAAATTGAAAATTTTAAAGAAGTGTTTTTGTGGATTTGTTAAGATTTTATTTACATTTAGTGTTAACTCTTTAACTAATTAACTATTAATTAAATTATGAACATGAAAATCTCTACTCTCCCAGCGTGGTTTCCACTGGGAAAAAGAAAAAGTATTTTCTTAGGGGTTTGTATTGGCATCATGCTTTTTAGTATGAGTAGTACAAATGTTTTCGCCTTTAACGCGATGGAAATTACTGACCAGCAAACAGTTTCGGGAACGGTTACTGACCAAAATGCTGTACCGATGCCTGGCGTGAATGTTTTTATCAAAGGTACCAATACAGGTACTCAAACCGATTTTGATGGAAATTACAGCCTGGACGCACCTCAAGGAGCAACTCTGGTATTTAGTTACGTAGGCTACCAGACTAATGAGATCGTTGTTGGAGAAAGCAATGTGATCGATGTTAGGCTGGAGGAAGACGCCAGCCAACTTGATGAGATCGTTGTATTGGGATATACCCAGCAAACCAGGGCCGACGTGACAGGATCTGTATCCTCTGTAAATCTCGAGGAAGCTACCAAGGCTCCAATTGTAAACGCCGCAGAAGCGCTTCAGGGTCGGGTTACAGGTGTAACGGTGCAGAATGACGGCTCTCCAGGTGGTACTCCAGTGGTGAGGATTCGTGGTTTTGGTACCAGCAATAACAACAACCCTTTATATATTATAGACGGAGTGCAAACAGATGACCCTTCTATCCTGAACAGTTTAAATGCAAGCGATATAGCACAGATGAACGTTCTAAAGGATGGTGCCGCTGCTATTTACGGAGCAAGGGCTTCCAACGGGGTGGTTATTATTACTACTAAGGGTGGTAATTATGGAATGACTGGTCCGTCAATTGCAGTAGATACCTATGCAGGTTTCGCCAGGGCAACCAATTTACCTGGTCTTCTTAACCCGCAACAACATGGAGAAATGATTTTCCAGTCTTTAAGAAATGATGGGGCAGAGGTAACTCATCCTCAATACGGCAGCGGGCCAGAACCTGTAATCCCCAATATGATCCAGGGAATTCCAGTAGACGTAACCGTGCCTCCAGGAGGAACAGACTGGCTGGATGAAATATTTCAAACAGCACCTACCTATAATGCTTCGGTTAGTTTACAGAATGGAAACGAATTTGGTAAATTTCTTCTTTCTGTGAATTATCTTAAAAGAGAAGGTATCCAGCTTGAAACAGGTTATCAAAGGGCTGTTACTCGTTTAAACTCTGAATTCAAAATCGGAGACAGATTAAGAGTAGGTAATCACCTGAATGTTTCTTTTAGCAATCAACGTTCACAATCTGATGAGGTAAATAATGCCTTAAGACAATCTCCCCTATTGCCGGTTAGAGACGATAACGGGAATTTTACAGGTACCTATAATGCGGCCGCCGGTTTAAGTAACCCAACCAACCCGGTAGCTAATTTGCTAAGAGCATCAGACAATTATAATAAACAGTTAAGGGTATTTGGAGACTTATATGCTGTTTTAGAGATCGTAGAAGGGCTAAATGTGAAAACTTCTATCGCCGGAGATCTACAAACCTATGACGGAAGATTCTTTCTTCCAGTGAACCCTGAACACTCAGAGCCACGTTCAACTAACACTCTAACCGAGCAGGATTCCAATAATTATCAGTGGATCTGGACAAACACCATTAATTACGGTGGAAACTTCGGAAATCATAGCGTAGATGCAGTGGCAGGTATTGAGTCGTTGTCTAACAGAGGGAAAGGAAAAGGAATATCTCGTAATGGATATTTGTTTGAAGATGAAGATTTTTATCTTCTTACCAATGGTTCAGGAGACCCGATTATCGACTATGCCTTCGATCAAACCAATACACTTTATTCATTATTCGGAAATGTGAACTATAACTACGCTGGTAGATATTTTTTCTCCGGTACCCTAAGAAGGGATGAGTCTTCAAGATTCAGGGGAGATAACAAAAGCGATGTTTTTCCATCATTTAGTGTAGGTTGGGTGATTAGTGAGGAAGGATTTTATCCCACTGATGCTTTTGTGAACAGGCTAAAAATCAAAGGATCCTGGGGTGAGGTTGGTAATCAGTCCTTACCAGTAGGTAACCCTACAATAAACATTTCTAATCTTAACAATCAGGTTGCTGATTACCCATTTAATGGTAATGGTGGTATTACTTCTGGTGCTGTTCTAAGCCAGGTAGGAAACCCTAACCTGAAATGGGAGACCAGTGTTACCAAAAACATTGGGTTAGATTTAGACATGCTGGACAGTCGTTTGGAAACCAGAATTGAATTTTATGAAATTACCACTGAAGATCTCATCACACAGGATTTTAGTACGATAAGTACCACCGCGATCGATGCCTCGGCTCCCTGGGTGAATGTTGGTTCTATTAAGAATACCGGTGTTGATTTTAGCATTGGATACTATAGTGATCCTGTTAAGGATTTTACCTGGAGCGCGAACTTCAATCTGTCTCACTACAGGAATGAGGTAACCGATCTTATTAGTGAGTTCCAGACCGGAAATGTGGGCTTTAGAGGTGGAGCTATTACCAGAACCGAAGAAGGTAAACCTTTATCTTATTTCTTCGGTAGAGAGGTTGTAGGGATCTTTAGAACAGAAGAAGAAGTTGCTGCCGCTGCAGACCAGGGTTTTGCTAATCCTGCTGATGGGGTGGGGCGTTTGCAATATGCCGACATAAACGGAGATGGCGTGATCAATGATGATGATAGAACCGATATTGGTTCTCCTCATCCAGATTATACCTTCGGTCTTAACCTTACTGCAGCCTATAAAGGCTTTGATATTTCCGCATTTTTTAATGGTTCTCAGGGAAATGATATCTATAACTATCAGAAGTTGTTTACAGATTTCCCATTGTTCTTTAATGCGAACAGAAGTGACAGGGTGTTAGACTCCTGGACTCCAGAAAATCCAGATGCTTCTATGCCGGCGCTTAGCCAAACGATTAGGAATGCTGAAACAAATCCAAATTCCTTCTTTGTGGAAGATGGTTCTTTTATAAGATTGAGCAATCTGCAGATTGGATATAATTTTGCTGAAACTATCGTCGAAAAATTAAGATTTCAGGACTTGCGAATCTTCGTCCAAGGTACTAACTTGTTCACTATTACCGGTTATGACGGCCTGGATCCTGAAATAGCATCATTTGACAGTCTTACTTTAGGAGTAGATGCCGGTGGAGGTATCGGTAACGGTTATCAACCCGTCTACCCGGTTTCTCAGATTTATACATTTGGTATCAATATTAAAATCTAATTGAAATGAAAAAGAAGATATTTTATTATTTCCTACCTATACTGGCCTTTATCGCCTGTAGTGAGGAATTTACCGAAACCCCTGCTGTGGGAGCCTTAAGTGATGAAGCTTTACAGAATCCACAGGGAGTAGACCTATTACTTACAGGAACCTATTCTGCACTTACCGGTGTTGTTAATAATAATGGCGGGAACGTATTTGCGGTTGGACCCGATAACTGGTGGTTCGATGTAATGTCAGACGATGCCCATAAGGGAAGTACCGATGGGGATCAGCTGGATCTGTTCCTGTTGGAGACCTATGCTTTCACCCCTGCTAACCCATATATTTTAGGTAGATGGGAGGCATTATATGCCGGTGTAAACAGGGCAAACTCTGTAATTAGCGTTATTAACGGAATTGAGGCTGAAGACTTTTCAGCAAAAGAAGGGGAAGCAAGATTTTTGAGAGCCTATTATAATTTTGAGCTACAAAAAATGTTTGGGAATCCTGCGTTCATTTCTGTAGAGAACTACGTAAATAGCGAATTTAACCAGCCAAATCCTAGGCCTATCTGGGATCAGGTAGAAGCTGACCTGCAATTCGCAGTGGATAATTTACCAGAAATGCAGGCTGAGGCAGGAAGACCAACTTCCTGGACAGCAAAAGCCTTTTTAGGAAAAGCCTATTTATTCCAGGAGAAGTGGCAGGATGCTTTTAACATCTTACAGGATGTGATCCAAAATGGACCTTACGCATTAAACCAGGAATTCGTTGCGAATTTTACAGCTGCTGGAGAAAACAGTGCTGAATCGGTTTTCGCGGTTCAGTTTGCAGCCGATGGAGGACAGTCTTTTAATGGAAACGTGGGAGGTACGCTTAACTTCCCGAACGCACTTGGTTTTTGCTGTGGTTTCTACGTGCCAACCCAGGACCTTGTGAATGCCTACAAGACCGAAAACGGTTTGCCTATGCTGGATACTTATGGTAATACTGATGTTGCGACTGATTACGGGATAGAAAGTTCAGAGCCATTTACTCCGGAAACCGGCCCGCTGGATCCAAGATTGGATTATACAGTAGGAAGACGTGGTATAGAGTATAATGGTTATGGTGTACATCCGGGAAAGGAATGGATACGTAACAGTTTTGCAGATATTTCTGGTCCATATCTTCCAAAGAAGAATGTATACCAGGCTGGGGAAGATGTAAACAAAGGAACCGGTGCCTGGGGTCAGCAACATTCCGGAATCAATTACAACGTGATGAGATTTTCAGGAGTATTATTGATGGCTGCTGAAGCTGCTGCTGAACTTGGTAACCTTGATACTGCGCTGGACTATGTTAACAGGGTTCGGGAAAGAGCCATGAACATGACAGTGGTGATGGCTGAAGATGGTTCACCTGCAGCAAATTATAATATTGAATTATACGATTCTTTTCCAGACCAGGAATTTGCTATCAAAGCAGTACGCTTTGAAAGGAGGCTTGAACTTGCCATGGAAGGTCACCGATACTTTGACCTTGCAAGATGGGGAGCAGATTACATGGGTAATGTAATCGAGGAATATGTTGATAATGAAACATCAACCATTCCTAACTTTGGTCCAAAAACTTCTCCATGGCGACCATATATGGTGATCATGCCTATTCCAACTACCGCTATTGACCTTTCCGGAGGAATTTTAGAGCAGAATCCTGGATACTAATTCAGCGAATTAGAGAGTAGAATACCATAATTAAAAACTAACCAAGAGCTGGCTTAAATAGATCAAATGATCTATTTTGGCGGGCTCTTGATTTTATAGGAGATATTGCATTAAACATTCATTTCAACTTTATGAATAAGCAGATAAGCAGATTAATGAAGAAAAATCTTTTCCTGGGACTTATTGGTTCCCTCCTAAGCCTGGGCGCTTGTGTAACCGATGTGAAGGAACAACAAGAGGAAAAGAACTTTACCCGGCTGAATGCGGAACAAACCGGTATCGATTTCAAAAACATACTGGAAGAGAACGACAGTATAAATTATTTTAGTTATTCCTATCTGTACATGGGTGGAGGAATTGCTGCGGGTGACGTCAATAATGACGGGCTTATCGATTTGTTCTTTACTGGCAATATGGTGCCTAATCGGCTGTACCTTAACAAAGGTGATATGAAATTTGAAGATGTTACAGAGAAGGCAGGCCTTCAAGGTGATAACAGGTGGTTTACAGGAGTTACCATGGTTGATATTAATAATGACGGTTATCTGGATATTTATGTATCTGCTTCCGGAAAATTCGAACCCAGGGAAAATTTATTATATGTTAATAATACCGATGGTACATTTACCGAAATGGCTGAAGAATACGGGATTGCAGATAAGGGACACAGCGTGCAGGCAACCTTTTTCGATTACGATTTGGATGGGGATTTAGATCTTTATGTAGCTAATTACCCGCCTACGAATTTCGATGCACCTAACGGATATTATCTTTATAAGATGCAGAACGTTAAGGATACGGAAACCGATAACCTGTATCGTAACGATGGAGGGAAATTCACTAAGGTTACCGATGAGGCCGGGCTTAGATCCTTCGGACTCTCTCTAAGCGCTACTATTGGAGATCTTAATAATGACGGCTGGCCAGATATCTATGTATCCAATGACTTCAGCATGCCAGACTATATGTGGATGAATAATCAGGATGGTACTTTTACCGATATTATAAAGGATGCCACCAGCCAAACCTCTTTCTACGGTATGGGGGTTGATATAGCCGATTATAATAATGATGGTTTGCTTGATATTCTTCAGGTAGATATGGCGGCCAAAAATAATCGTCGTGCAAAAGCAAATATGGCAAGTATGAATCCCGATCTGTTCTGGGGAACTGTGAATTCAGGATTTCATTACCAGTATATGTATAATTCCCTGCAAACCAGTGCGGGTAACCTTAAGGGTGAAAAACCATTCTTTAGCAACCTGGCCAACCAGGCAGGAATTCAGGCAACAGACTGGAGCTGGGCACCTTTATTTGCCGATCTGGATAATGATGGTTGGAAAGATGTTTATATTTCAAACGGTACCAGGAGGGAGATCAACAATAAGGATTATTTCAATAAGATCAAAAAATTGCCAACTAATAAGGATAGCCTTCTAGCCAGGTCTCTTCAAATTCCTTCTGAAAAAATAGATAATTTCGTTTACCGAAATAAAGGTGATTTGGGCTTTGAACGAGTGAACGAGAACTGGGGAATAAGCTATAAAGGCTTTTCAAATGGTGCTGTATATGTAGACCTGGATAACGACGGTGACCTTGAGATCGTAACCAATAATATAGATGATGAAGCCAGTGTTTTTGTTAACAACAATATTGCAAATAACCACTACCTGGCTTTCGATTTCAACGGGCCGGAAAAAAATCCTGATGGGATTGGTGCCAGGGTCTATTTAAAAAACGGGGAGAAAGCCCAGATGCAGGAACTTCAACTTACCAGGGGTTTCCAGTCTTCGGTTGCGCCCAGAATGCATTTTGGACTTGGGCCTAATGAGAGCGTCGAGGAGGTACGCGTGGTATGGCCAGATCAAAAGGAACAGCTATTCAAAGATATGGTCGCAGATCAGCTGGTAACTATAAATTATGCCGATGCCAGGGAGTTGCAACCAAATAAGATCGAAACTCCTGAAAAACCAATGTTTTCGCAGGTTACAGCTGCCGATCTAAATCTGGATTACGAGCACAGGGAAAATATCTATAATGACTTCGATAAGGAGGTACTGCTTCCGCATAAAACCTCCATGTTTGGGCCTGGTCTTGCGGTTGGCGATCTCAACGGTGATGGCCTTGATGATGTGTTCGTAGGAGCTGCCTCGCAGTATGCTCCAGGAGTCTACTTTCAAACTAATGCAGGTAATTTTGTAAGAAAGGAATTCAGTGACCTCACCAATGATAAAATGCATGAAGATCTTGGAGCCCTCATTTTTGACGCAGATGGAGATGGAGATAACGACCTGTATGTAGTGAGTGGTGGTAATGAGTTCGATAAGAATTCAAATATGTTACAAGACCGACTGTATATTAACGAAAATGGTGAATTCAGGCGCTCTAAGGAAGCTTTGCCAGAAATGATCACCAGTGGATCTAATGTTTATGCCTATGATTACGATAAAGATGGTGATCTGGATCTGTTCGTGGGAGGTAGACTGGTTCCTGGAAATTATCCTGCCCCTGCCAGTAGTTATTTGCTTGAAAATCGGTCTCAACCCGGAAATCCGAAATTTGTAGATGTTACTTCCAAGGTTGCGCCTGGCTTCCAGGATCTTGGGCTTGTTACCAGTGCGACCTGGACAGATTTCGACCAGGACGGCTGGACAGATCTGGTAATTGCTGGTGAATGGATGCCTATTAGGGTGTTTAAGAATAATGGCGGTAGCTTTATAGAGGTTTCAGAACAGCTTGGACTAGGTGATACCACAGGTTGGTGGTTCAGTATCGAGGCAGGTGATTTTGATAATGACGGAGATATGGACTTTATAGTAGGAAACCTTGGCATGAACTATAAGTATAAAGCCAGTGAAGATGCGAGTTTTGATATCTATTATTATGATTTTGATGGAAACAGGCAAAAGGATATCGTTTTAAGCTATTTTAATGATGGTGAAAAATTTCCTGTTCGAGGAAGAGAATGTTCTTCACAACAAATGCCCGGAATCAAAAAGAAATTTGAAGACTACAATTCTTACGCAAATGCCAATCTTGAGGATATATATACAACCGACTATCTTGAGAATGCATTGCATTACAAGGTTCAATCATTTGCAAGTGTTTATATAGAAAATACCGAAAACGGATTTGTGCTTCATCAACTCCCTCCGGAAGCTCAGATCTCACCGATCAATAGTATTCTCACCCAGGATTTTGATGGAGACGGAAATCTGGATGTATTGATCGCCGGGAATCTGTATGCTTCTGAAGTAGAAACCCCACGTGCCGATGCCGGTATTGGATTGTTGCTTAAAGGCGATGGCGAAGGGAATTTTAAAGCCGTAGAGGCAAGGAACAGTGGTTTCTTTGTTCCGGGAGATGTTAAGGATATGGCCACTCTTACGACTTCAAAGGCTACCTATATTCTTGCAGCGAGGAATAGTGATAACCTGCTGTTGATTAAGATCAATGAGACAGAACAGGCAGAAGAAGTTCTGGCAGTGATGGAAAAACAACCTTAGAAAGGCAGATTTCAGAAATAATACTAAAAACAGCCAGTCAAGATTGAAAACCTACCTGGAGTTTTCGGTCTACTGGCTGTTTTTGTAAGAATAATGTTTGGATTGGTACTGTTAGTTTTCCTAAGCGGGAACCGCAATCTTCAATTTTTCCGGAAGGATACTAATCTTTATTTCAGTTTCTTCTCCAATGTATTCACCATCAATCTGGAAGGAAACCGGTTTTTTGCAAATTACTTTAGCAGATTTGGTTTGAATGATCTCCAGGAATTCGGGGTCTAAATTGGTTTCATTTCTAAGGGTTTTTAATACTTCACCAAGGCTTATTCGTTTAAATATAAGAATCTCGAAAAGTCCGTCATCTGGTCTTCCTATTGGATTTACATTGGCACCAGTACCATATTTATTAGCATTGGCAATTCCAAGCAGAGCTGCCTGGGCTTCCCGGTCTTCACCCTTTGACTGTATCTCGAACTCGAAAGGATATCCGCTTTTAATAAGCGTAGGAATGGACTGGATGAGATATCCCAGCTTACCCCTGAAATTAGAGTTTTCGTAATTTTTTATCAATTCTGCATTGATCCCTAGATCACTCATGTGTAAACAAATAGTATCATTTAAACTTAAGATGTCATAATTGATAAAATTGTCACCCATTGCTATTTTGACCTGTTGATTGAGTTCGTCTGGAAGCTCGAGGTTTAAAGCAAGACCATTAGCCGAACCGGCCGGAATAATTCCCATTGGCAGATCATATTTCCTGATGGTTTCAGCAACCAGGTTAATGGTCCCGTCTCCTCCTGCAACAAGTACACGACCTATTTCATGAACATCGAGAAATTTTCTTATTTTCTCGATATCATTTTCCCCTGTAGTTCTGTAAAGATGAAAATCTGCGTTTCTTCTTTGAACCTCTTCTTTTACTTTATTGATGATTCTTTGCTTGTCTATATCTCCTGAAATGGGATTTACAATCAATAAAACTTCCTTAAAATTCATGTAAGCCTGTTTAAGAATCGGTCTAAAATACTTATTTTGAATAGAAGGAATTTTAAAAAAAAGGCTAATATTTTGAAACTCGATCTTAAACTTTACAGGGGTTACGTAAATAATGAAGAATTAGTGGTTTTTGGACATTTGTTCGAATCCTGGGCGCCAGATAAGTACAGTGTCGATAAAAAAGGTGTAAAACATGCCTATTCCATCCTTCACAAATTCAGGATAAAGCCTTTGCAGAATTACGAGGTGCGTCTAAAATTCCGGGAAATGGAAGTCACTACCAAAACCATGGACGACGGTTATTTTAGATTTAGCGTTCCCTTCGAGGAAGAGCTGGAACCGGGCTGGCATGAATACGAGGTGAGTTGTAGAATGTTCGATTTTGGTATCATTGAAAAAGGCGAATTATTAAAGCCTTATGAAAGTAAACTGGCGATCATTTCTGATATTGACGATACTTTCCTGATCTCGCACAGCAATAGCTTTTTCAAGAAATTATATGTCATGCTGTCCAAAAACATCAACAAGCGAAAGGTTTTTGATGACGTGGTAAGGCATTACCAGAAGCTAAGTCTTGCCGGGCAGGATGACAATTCAAAAGCGTCCAATTCGTTCTTTTTTGTTTCCAGTAGTGAATGGAATCTGTATGATTTTATTTCAGAATTTGCCCACCTTCATGAACTACCCAAGGCGGTTATCAAACTGAAGAAGATCAAAACAGGCCTTCGTGATTTTGTAAAATCGGGCAGGGGAGACCATGACCATAAATTCATTAAGATCAAAGACATTATCTCGTTCTATCCTCATTTAAAATATGTGTTGCTCGGCGACGATTCGCAACATGACCCGTATTTGTATGAACGCATTTGCAAGACCTTTCCGGTGAATATTCGCGCGGTTTACATCAGGCAAACTTCCAGTAAGCAGAACAAAAAAGTTAAGAATGTACTTTCCAATCTAAACGATATGGGCGTGAGCACCTGTTATTTTAGGGATAGCGATAAGGCCATCAATCATTCCGCGGAACATGGAATCATATAAAAAAAGCCCCGCAATAGCGAGGCTTTTATATATTCGAGAGCTGGAATTAATTCCTTAATTCAAAGGTTTTTACTTCTTCAAAAACAGGGATCTCAATATTTTCCATTTTTGACCGGTATTCCTTCCAGTCTTTTTTGAAGAATTCGTTGGTCTTTTCAAGAGCCTCATTTAGCTCATTTTCGGCATAAGTGATCAACCTTTCTTCGGTAGCTGTCATTCCGTTCTGCCTGCTGCCCACATAACCTGAGGCCTGGCCAATTCGTTCCATTACCGTCATTTCACTGTTACGGGTGATTCCCTGGCGTTCGTCTACCTTGCCAAGATACAAGGCCAGCAGCTCATCTATAGATTTGATGATCTCTTTGGTGTCCTCCAGTTCTTCCTTGTAGGTTTCCTTTCCATCTTTTTCAGCTTTCATATCCTTCTGAAAAGTTTCAGCGATGTTTTTGCTTTCCACCAGTTGTGCTACAGCTTCGCCCGCAACCTCGGTCATATCCTGAAGTTGTTTAAGACTGGTATAAACTTCCTCTATATTTTGCTGGGAAATATCCAGGCGGGGATCAGATTCTACTTTGATCATTTCTTCGGAAGAGGTATCACCAACACTCATTACAAGCCTGTAGGTTCCAGGTTTTACATCCACACCTCCGGGCTCCCTGTTGCGTTCCCTGGTTGACCTGGAAGGTCTTTCCACACCCTTTTCATCCAGGTTCCAGTTCATGGTGTATAGGCCTGTACTGTCTGGCAGCTTCCTCTTAAGAGTTCTTATCAATCGGTCGCCATCATAGATATTAAGAGAAATTGAATCAGATTTTTTCTCCTGTTTTTCGTTGTTCTCAGCATCTTGCTCGCTTTTCTTGTTTTCAGCCGAGCTATCTTTTTCCGGAACCTGAACAAAATAAGTGATCCTGGCACCTCGATCCCTGTTATCTCCATGGTACATGGCATCACCGCCAAACCTGCTTCCGGTTGGTTGCTGGTTTGCGGCGTGGTAAGCTGTTGGCGGTTCGAAAAGCTCGAGTTTTTGATCCAGGATGTCCTGTTTTTCAGCAACAGCCCTGAAAGGACGAATATCATCCAGTACCCATGCAGCTCTTCCGAAGGTTCCGATTACCACGTCATGCTCCCGTGGATGGATCACAAGGTCTTTTACCGAAACCGTAGGGAAACCATTCGTATACTTTTGCCAGTTCGCTCCGGCATCGAATGAGATATAAAGTCCGTCATCGGTTCCAAGGAACAGCAGATTTTTGGTTTCAGGATCTTCCACGATGCTCAGGGCATAACTTTCGGTATCATCACTATCCACGATTCGTTTCCAGCTCTTCCCGTAATTGGTAGTTCTATAAGCGTAAGGCTCATAATTGTATCTTCTGTAATCGTTGGCTACCAGAAGTGCTTCACCTTTATTCTTATTAGACGCCTTGATCTGAACGATCCAGCTTCCTTCCGGCAGACCAGGAAGATTATTGCTTACATCGGTCCAGCTTTCTCCACCGTTTGTGGTGTAATGAACTTTTCCATCATCGGTACCAACCCACATCATGTCTCTTTCTACCGGTGAAGGTTCGATCACCAGGATAGTGGTGAAATTTTCGGCTCCGGTTGCGTCCATGGTAAGCCCACCGCTTTCTCCCTGTTTCTGCTTTTCAGGGTCGTTCGTGGTAAGATCTGGTGAAATCACTTCCCAGGTTTCGCCCTTATCGGTGCTTTTATGCACGAACTGGCTTCCGAAGTAGATAGTACTGTTATCAAAAGGATCGATATTGATCGCCGAATTCCAGTTAAATCGTAATTCAACTTCGGGATCGGGATGGGTAGGTTTTACAGTGTAGTTGTTTCCGGTTAGGTAATCATAGCGACTTACATATCCCTGCTGACTCATACTCCAGCCGTAGCGGCTATCGTCCCTGTCTGGCACCACATCAAAACCATCTCCAAAAGAGATCTCCTGCCAGTAGGAATTGCGAATGCCCTGGGATTTCCAAACATAGGCGGGGCCTCTCCAGCTTCCGTTATCCTGCATTCCGCCGTACACATTGTACGGAAATTCATTATCCACCGCGATGTGATAGAACTGGGCCACTGGCAAATTCGCCACGAAACGCCAGGTCTCTCCCTTATCCCGGGTAATATTCAGTCCGCCATCGTTTCCATCCATCATAAAACTTCCATCTTCCGGATGTATCCACCAGGCGTGATGATCTGGATGTATACCATTGCTTACGCCATAGGCAGGCATAAGCTCTTCAAAGCTTTTTCCTCCGTCTTCTGAAACGTTTACATAGGTAAATACCGAATATACCCTGTTTGAATTTTGAGGATCAACAAAAATGTCGCTATAGTAAAATGGCCTGTTTCCAATTTCATCCTTATCGTTGATCATTTTCCAGTTGAAACCACCATCTTCCGATTTATAAAGTGCATTCTTCTTGGATTCAACCAAAGCATAAATAATGTCTGAATCACTGGGCGCGATCGCAAGCCCCATTCGGCCTAATTCGCCTTCCGGCAGGCCATCTTTAGAGGTTCTTTCTTCCCAGGTTTCTCCACCGTCAAAAGTGATATAAAGCCCGGAACCTTCGCCTCCAGATTTAAAGAACCATGGGTCTCTTTTGTGCTCCCACATGGCTGCGATCAATTTATTAGGATTGTTGGGATCCATAACCAGGTCTGCAGCACCTGTCAGGTTATTGGAATACAGTATCTTTTCCCAGGTCTTTCCGCCATCGGTTGTTTTATAAACTCCTCGTTCTTCGTGGGCTCCCCATGGCGAACCAATAGCACCTACATAAACGATATCGGGATTGTTTGGATGAATGATCACCCGGTGAATATGCCTGGTTTCTTCCAGTCCCATATTTTTCCAGGTCTTTCCCCCATCAAGGGACTTGAATATCCCATAGCCACCGTTAAGGCTGTTTCGTGGATTTCCTTCGCCGGTTCCTGCCCAGACCACAGAAGGATTGGATTGATCGATCGCCACTGCACCAATAGAAGCAGTTACCTGGTCATCGAATATAGGTTCCCATTTAACGCCTCCACTGGTAGATTTCCATAATCCCCCAGAAGCGGTTCCAACATACATGATATCTGGGTTTTTGGTTACTACGTCTATCGAAGTAACCCGACCACTCATTCCAGCTGGACCAATATTTCGGGGCGTTTTTTCTTTAAAAAGGTTAAGATCAGGTTTTTGTCCCATGGCTATTGAAGTGATAAGCAAAAGAGACAAACTCAGGAAAATTTTGTTCATAGATAAGTTGGCTTTTTATTACTGATTTTATCGAAAATGAGCCTCAAGATACAATTTTAATAAAAATATCTATGCGGTATAGAAAAAGGAAAAGGGAAGCCGATACGGCTTCCCTTTGCTAAAGTTTTGATTTTTAGAAATAATGGATCGTCTTACCTGAATTCTTTTCTATCGTAGAATTTATCGGTAACCCGTTTTTTGGGTTGCGATTTTACATGCGGGTCGGTATCGATCAGGCCATGGTCTTCATGCAGCCATTCGCTGTCGTCGTCCAGGCTGCGTTCTGGTCTCATATTGCCCAGATTGGTACGATGCATCTTTTCAGCTTCATAATCGTCATACATCGGTTCTTCCGGATTTGATTCATTGCGTAAACGGGCTTTTTCTCTTTTAATTTGTTCCCGATTTTCTTCATGCACTATTCCGGCATTTTTCTTATCCGGATGTTGCCTGGCCAGATCTGCCAGTTCTGCATCGGTATACTGTTTACTCCTATTTGGTGAGTTTTTGGTATCGAAGGTCTCCTTTCTCCGGTCATAAGATTCCATAACCTGTTCTTCATAGGTTCTACTAATCGTAGTTCCTTTCTGGTAGCGCTTGGTATCGGCAAAGGTCTGGTAATTGATACTTCTCGTATAAGCATACTTTTCCTTACGGTTGATATTGACCAAACCCACGGGAATTATAATATGGTTTTCACCGTCCTTATTTATGAATTCCCTTAATTCTGAATTCGGACTCGCGGCATAGGGATCATGATTAGTTTCAATAATCGACTGGTCTACTTTTACGTCTACATAAACCACTTTACCCAGGTCCAGATTGACAAGAAAATCGTCTATCTCTCCAACGATTCGGTTGTCCAGGTCTCTTAATATCCAGCCCCGAATGTCAAAATCTTCTTTATTGACCCGGTAATCCTTTAATTCGCTCATATAATATAATCTCTTCTCTGCTTCACTCATAACTATGTTTTTTAACAGTTAATTCTTTCGTCATGGAGATCAACTAATTTAGTTCTTCCAAAACTCTGGGTCACCTCTTCCATTTCGGTTGTTTCCATTTCAGTATCGTCATTTTCAGTATCGCCATAGAAATACAGGAAAAGCAAGATGGCAAGGATGATAAAGATCATAAACAGCCAGGGCCATTTTGGTTTCTTTTTTTCTACTCTAATATCTGTCATAATATATCCGTTAGATTGATCTAACTAAAATAATTATAGCATTTCCCAAATTTGTTTAAGCAACCGGTAAAGTATTGTTAATTAGTTGACTGGAAACAGGTGTAAATTAAAAACCCGCATCCAATCAGGATGCGGGTTTTAAAGTATAAAGAAGTACCTATTATTAGTCCAGAAGTTCCAGTAATCTTTTCCAGGCCTGGTCATGTGCTTTTTTATTCCCGGGCTCAGCATCTTGCTGGTGCCCGCTTCTCATGAAAGCATGACCTGCATCTTCATAGATCTTATACTCATAGGTTTTTCCGGCATTCTTCATCAGTTTTTCGGTCTTTTCGATCGTGGAATTTACCCTGTTATCATTTCCGCCATAATAACCATAAATAGGTGCGTTGATTTCGGCTATTTCTGAAGCTTCCTCAGGACCCGTTCCGTAGAAAACATGGGCGCTGCTGATTTTTTCGTTATTCGTGGCATATCTGAAAGTTTGAGAACCACCCCAGCAAAAGCCTACCACAGCAACTTCCCCGGTAGAGGCAGGGTCATTTTTAATATACTGGAAGGCGGCATCCAGATCTGCTGTAACCTGATTTTTGTCAAGGTTGTAAATAGCTTCACGGGCAGCATCAGAATCTTCAAAATCGGTTGTCTTCTTTTTTCCTTCAACCGTATTCGAAATAAGGTCTGGAGCGATGACCAGGTATCCTTCTCCGGCAAGTTTATCTGCAAAGAGTCTTGCCCAGTCGTTCAATCCCCGGTTCTCATGAATTAAAATAACGGGTTTGGCCTTATCCTTTTTCTCTGGATACACTACAAATGCCTCTAAATTCCTGTCATCATAAGAGAGCGTAACCCACTCGTGATGTCTTGGAGAATCTGAAAGACCTTTAGACTCCATGTTTGTAGTCTCTGACTTCTGATTTTCAGAAACTGAAACTTCATCAGATTTTTTCTCGTTCCTGCAGCCAGTACTTACAAGGGCAATTAGGAACAGAAGTAAAAAAGGATTGAATTTTTTCATGGTCTTGAGTCTTTTATCTAAAGGTTCCTGAAGGAAATACTACCAGGCTTTCATGGCCATTCTTACCAACAGCGGCTACGCCAAAAAGGTAATTATCGATCACGATCCCGTCGAGCGTGAATTCTGTTACATCACCAACAAATCTAGAATATTGCCACTGCGGTGAAGTGGTATCTCTCCAGTAGATCTTGTACCCGGCAATTTCGCCTTTTACTGGTTCCCATCTTAACCTGGTACTTGGTTCCACGATGCCTCCAATTTCAACTTTTTCAGGCGCTGGTGGAGCCCAGGCAAGGCTGGCCAGGTTAATGGCATTTACAGCAGTTAATTTTTTGGCGTAATCAAAGTTTACTCCTTCAATCACATCGCCATAGGCTACTCCGTCTTCGGTTCTGATATCCTGGTGTTGCCTGTTGTAATTCTCATGGGCTTCCATAATTCGAACCCCGGCAAATCCCAGGTCGTTGAACGGCCTGTGGTGACCACCCCTTCCAAACCGGTCTAACCTGTAGATCATCATCGGGTTCATCTCGGGCATATAGGTTTCTACATTTTCATGGATATAGCGCGCCAATTGTCTTGAGATTCCATCGACCTCGCCACCATAAAATCTGCGCATTCTTCGTTCCTCCTCGGTTTCGGTAGGAGGGACGGGCTCTGAAAATATTCTAAAACTTCGGTTGTCGATCACTCCATCGACTCCTTCAATATTCCCGATCATATCATTATTCAGAACTCCAATAATATCCCAGTTGTTCTTTTTGGCATATTCAGCCAGGCCTTTACCTCCAAACAATCCCTGTTCTTCACCTGAAAGCCCCACGTAAATGACACTGCTGTCAAATTCATATTGAGATAAAACCCTTGCAGCTTCCATGGTTCCGGCCATTCCACTGGCATTATCATTGGCTCCGGGAGCATCTGTTTCATAATCCATGGTATTGCTGGCCCTGGAATCTATATCTCCACTCATGATGACATATCTGTTAGGATACTTTTTGCCTTTTTGAATGGCGACCACGTTCACAACCCAGGCTTCCTTAGGGATGCGCTGTCCATCTTCAGGCGTTACATAATCTTTCTGGTAAAAAACATCAAGACAGTTATTGCAACGTGTTGAAATACTTTCAAATTCAGATTTGATCCATCTTCTGGCCGCACCAATTCCACGAGTGTCTGAGACGGTATCGCTGAAGGTGTTTCGGGTACCGAAACCGGCAAGCTTTCTAATATCGTGTTCAATACTGTCTGAGGATACCTTATCGATAATTTCATAAAGTTTCTTATCGGTTTCCTGTGAATGTAGGCTAGTGCTAAGGCCAGTTAAAAAAAGGCACAGAATAAATAATTGGGGGATTGTTTTAATCATAATTATATTTTTGGCATCCTAAAATACAGAAGTTTGGCGGATATCTAAAAAATAAAACCCCGGGAAATTTTTCCCGGGGTTTTAAACTTAATCAATTTCTACAAATTAGCTGGCACGCATTTCATGCATCTCTGCTTTTGCTTCATTAATTTTCTTTTTGGATTTTGATCCGGCTAAATTAGCTTTTGTTCTTGATTTTAGTGCTTCCACTTTATGATTAATGGAATCGGTAAAATCGTGAATGCTTTTATTGGCACCTTTGATATATTCATCTCCTTTATCGGTGATAGCTTTTCTTGTATCTTTTCCTTTCTTAGGTGCAAAAAGTAGTCCGGCAGCAGCTCCTAATGCTGCACCAGATAATAGCCCTACTAACATTTTTCCTGATTTCATAAATTTTGGTTTTAAATTGATTTGATTTAAGTTTCAATGTAAAATTAAGCAGAAATTAAAGCCTTACCGCGGCCTGCGAGTTAATCTATCTTTAAAAGATTTTACGAATTGCTAATATTTTAACACTGCGATCGTATCAGGAATTTTCATTGAATTTTTCAAGCAGGGTGCGAACCCTTGGAGTCCCCTCAACATAGTATCTTGCACTGGTCTTTTTAATTCCTACCTTAACGGTGTAGGAGGTTTCGGGTAATTCCCTGAACATATATTCATCTGTCCAGTCGTCTCCGATCGCGAATATAAAATCGTAGTTCTCTCCAACCAGTTTTTTGGTACAGGCTTTACCTTTATTCACATCACTGCTTTTGATCTCGAGAACCTTATTTCCTTCCAGAACACTTAGACCACGATTAGCGATAAGTTCTTTGAGCGTGTTGCTCAATTCGTTGGCACGAATTTCACCAAGTTCGGGGTCTGCCTTTCGATAATGCCAGGCTAGGGAATAATTCTTTTCTTCAATGAAAGTACCCGGAGTACGGTCAACGAAACTTTCAATTACGGGCCTTACGGCATCCATCCATTCGCTTTTTACATTTTCTGCCAGTTCCCATTCACCGTTGATCTGGCGCATCCATACCCCGTGTTCTGAAATCAATTCTACAGGAACGTCCTGCCACCAGCTTCCAAGCGTGTTCTTGTCTCTTCCGCTTATCAGGACCACATCGGTATTTTCAGATTCGTTCAGCGCGCGTATCAATTCTTTCAGATCTTCATCTGGTTTTGCATTTTCAGGCTTATCAACAAAATCTACCAGGGTTCCGTCATAGTCTATAAAGAGAATGCGTTTTTCTGCCTGTCTGAATTGCTTCAGGATTTCATCAGAAATCTCCGGAGTGATTCGGATAGATTTGAACGCATCCCTGTTTTCACGAGTGGTTCTAAGGGCTTTCATGAAATCCTGAGCCCATTTCTCTACGCTGTATCTTCGAAGTCGCTTCTGAAGCATTTTATTGCGTTCCATTTGCTCTTCTTTTGGCATATGGAAGGCTGTTTTGAGAGCTTCAGAAACCTGTTCAAAATTATTCGGATTAATGATCAGGGCCTCGTTCATTTCATGTGCCGCTCCAGCCATTTCACTTAGAATGAGGACTCCGGTTTTATCTGTCCTCGTAGCGATATATTCTTTTGCTACCAGGTTCATTCCATCTCGAATTGGAGTAAGAAGGGCGATCTCACAGGTAGTATACAGATCTATCAAATTCTCAAATGGCATTGACCTATAGAAATACCAGATAGGTGTCCAGTTTACGGTAGAGAACTTTCCATTGATCCTACCTACCAGTTCATCAACTTCGCGCTTGAGTCTTCGGTATTGTGGAACATTTGATCTTGAGGGCACCGCCAGCATGACCAGCCTTACCTTTTCAATATATTCCGGATTTCTAT
This sequence comes from Christiangramia oceanisediminis, assembly GCF_022570735.2. GTDB lineage: Bacteria > Bacteroidota > Bacteroidia > Flavobacteriales > Flavobacteriaceae > Christiangramia > Christiangramia oceanisediminis. Next base: position 417,203 of record NZ_JANCNS010000002.1, read on the forward strand.
CCAGGAAATATTCGTAAGCCCTGATGCGGTGGGCGATCCCTTTAGTATAATCCAGCCTGTCTATACTTAATATCAGTTTAGCGTCTGGAGTTGCATCGAGGTGGTGATCCAGCCTGCGTTGCAGTTCAGATTTAGTTTCACTGGTTTTTTCAAAATGATCTAATGCGGCCTGCTCGAATTTCCTGTAATCGATTCCCATAGGAAAGGAATCTACTTTTACGATCCTGTCTGGCAGGGTGATCTCATTAAAATCTACCTGATGTCTTAAAATACGACTTACCGAACTCAGGAAATGACGCTCATAATCGTAGGTATGAAATCCTATGAGGTCTGCTCCCAATACACCTTTTAGAACTTCATCTCTCCAGGGAAGCGTTCTGAAAACTTCATAGGATGGAAAAGGGATATGGTTGAAAAACCCGATAACGGCTTCGGGTTCCTGTTCCCTGATCATATTGGGAACCAGCAGTAACTGGTAATCATGCACCCAGATCACGTCTCCGTCTTTATATAGTTCCAGTATTTTATCGGCGTATTTCTGATTTACCTGCTTGTAGATCTGCCAGTGTTCTTCATCAGATTCAGTATACTCCATGAAATAATGGAAGAGAGGCCAAACGGTTCGGTTACTGAAACCATAGTAAAAACCATCGATTTCGGCCGAAGTAAGGTGTACCGCCACACAGTTTTCTTCTTTAGCTTTTTTCTGAACATCTTCTTTCAGATCTTCGGGAATCTCTTCTTCTGTAAGACCGGGCCAGCCAACCCATACACTATCGCCGTCTTTATGAAATGATTTTAAGCCGGTTGCAAGTCCTCCAACGCTGGGAGTGACATCCAGCTTATCATTTTCTATGGATATTTGAAGTGGTAGCCTGTTAGAAAGGATGATGGTTTTACTCATAATTTAATGTAAATACTGTTGTGACGAATTTGAATTTTATTAAATTTCCGAAAATCATTTCAGACAGCCATTCATTTAAAGGATTTTTAAGATATATGGATAATTTGGATTACGGAATAATTGGAAATTGTAAAAGTGCCGCGCTCATTTCAAAAACAGGGTCTTTAGATTGGTGCTGCTTACCAAATTTTGATTCTTCGGCGATCTTTTGCAAAATTCTGGACGAGGAGATAGGGGGAAGTTTCGAGATCCTGGTAGATGATGATTATGAGATCAACCAGGAGTATTTGTGGGAAACCAATATACTAAGTACTACCTTCGACAATGGTACAGATTCCTTTCAGCTAATCGATTTTATGCCAAGGTATGCCCAGGAAGACGGGCAGTATTATGCCCCCCCAGATATTATTCGGTTTTTCAGGTTAACCGGGGGAGCTCCAAAATTGAGGATCAAATATGATCCTAAACTGGATTTTTCGAAGGAGAAGACCTATAATGAGAATAAAGGTGATTATATAAAAAGTTTTACCAAAGAGGGGAAATACGATTCCATTTATTTTTACTCCAGCTTTAACCTTGATGATGTTCTGGAAAGCAAGGAAATTACCTTGAAAGGCAATGAATATTGCCTTATAGGATATCATGAGAAGCTGGTGGAACAATCCCTGGACAGATCTTATCTCAAATTCCAGCGTACCAAGGTTTACTGGATGAACTGGAGCGATAAATCCACGAGATACACTCATTATGGTAATGAGATCATGAGAAGTGCCCTGGTACTTAAGGCATTGAGCTATAAAAAATCAGGTGCAGTGCTCGCTGCAGCTACTACCTCGCTTCCCGAGACGATCGGGGAGGAGCGAAACTGGGATTATCGTTTTTGCTGGATCAGGGATGCCTCCATGGTCATTAAAGTAATGGCTGGACTAGGGCATATTAAATCTGCCAAGGATTTCCTTCAGTTTATCATAGATATTATTCCGCATAAGGATGAAAAGATACAGATCATGTATGGTATCAATGGTGAAAAGGAATTGACCGAACATATTCTTAGCCATTTAAAAGGCTATGAGGGTTCTTCTCCGGTAAGAACCGGGAATGCAGCTTATATCCAAAAGCAGAACGATATATACGGAATTCTGATGGAAGTGATCTACCAGCAATTCCTGATGTTCGAAACCTCACTTGAAAATTCGGAAGAACTCTGGACGGTGGTACGCGGTATTGTGATGATCGTTGAAGAAAACTGGAAAAAACCCGATAAGGGAATCTGGGAATTGCGAACCGAAGACCGTCACTTTATTTTTTCCAAATTATTATGCTGGGTAGCCATAGACAGGGCCATCAAGATAGGCGAGGTACTTAGGATGGGAATCAATGATACGCACTGGAAAGAGCTTAGGGAGGAGATCTACCAGGATATCTATGAAAATGGCTGGAACGAGGAAAAACAGGCGTATACACAGTATTACGGATCAGATGACCTGGATGCTTCTACTTTGTTGATGCAATCTTACGGCTTTATAGAAGCAGATGATCCAAGATTTATAGGTACGGTAAGAGCTACTGAAAAGGAACTATGTGAAGACGGTTTGATGTATCGATATCGCAATAATGACGATTTTGGGAAGCCTAGCTCTTCTTTTACCATTTGTACCTTTTGGCTGATAGACAGCCTTTATAAAATTGGAGAGGAGAAAAAAGCAAAGGATATGTTTGACCAGCTTTTATCCTATAGCAATCACCTGGGACTTTTTAGCGAGGATATCGATTTTAAGACCAAGCGTTTGTTAGGAAACTTTCCCCAGGCATATTCTCACCTGGCTCTTATAGAAACTGCGGCTAACTTTAGCAAGGGAATATCTGAGGGGATGCTTTTTCAGGAATGATCGTTCGCGGCCTTGTCGTTGACCATTATTCGGGTTTTTGGCAGATGCTGTGGATATTCCCTCTGGATAAAATCAAGTAATTTTTCCCTTAGAAACACCCTAAGGTCCCAGGCCGTAGGCGAGTCTTTGGCGCTTACCAGGACGCGTAGCTCTACCGTACGTTCTGTGGTATTGGTAACCTGTAAAACATTTACCTTTCCATCCCATAAATCGGTAGAATTTAAAAGCCTGGTTTGTTCCTTTCTAATAGAATCTACCGGAAGGGCATAATCTGTATATATAAACACGGTACCCAGTATATCTGCTGAAGTTCTTGTCCAGTTCTGAAAGGTTTTTTCAATAAAATAGGTAGTGGGAACCACCAGTCTTCGTTTATCCCAGACTCTCACGATCACATAGGTGAGATTGATCTCTTCGATCCAACCCCATTCACCCTCTACGATCACGACGTCATCAAGCCTTATTGGTTGCGTGATGGCGATTTGAATCCCCGCCAAAAGGGTACCAATCGCTTTTTGGGCGGCAAGACCTATGATGATACCGGCTATACCCGCGGAGGTAAGTACACTTACGCCAATAGACCGTATGCTTTCTATACTCATCAGGCTTATACCCAGTGCCAGGATCACGATAATAAAAATGACGATATTTTCAAGGATCATGTACTGCGTATAGACCTTCCGTGCTTTTAGGTTGTTTTCAGTTTCAAGATCATATTTTCTGAGCATTCGTTTTTTAACTACCTTGAATAAAAGTATAAGTAGCCAGGCAAGGCTAAAAATAATTCCGATAGTACTGGAATGGCCAAAAATTTCCTTTGTGGTTTCATATCCGAAAATATCACCCAGAATAGCGACTTTCACCAGTAGGGAGGCAAGAAAGATTAACAAGGGAATCCTTATCTTATGTGCAAAATTTACCGGGAGTATGTTTCGAGGATCTTTTCCCAGTCTTTTCAGAATATAGAAACTAATTGAAAACAGTAAGACTAAAACCAGGATTCCGCAAATTATATAGGTGGTGGTATTCATTTTAAGATCCATCATATATTTTCATTATTTTAACTTAAAACTACTAAAAATGAGGCGCTATGGATATTTTAGGCTATGCTTTAAAGGAATTTTAACCAAAAAGGATTTCGTGGAAAAAGTAAATCAATTCTTTATCCAGATCTCATTTAAGCGAAATTTGTAGTTATGATTGAAACTTTTAAAAGCCTTCTTTTCGCTATAGTTATTTGCTCGTTTAGTTCCTGTGGGCAAAAAGAAATTATTCCATCGAATGCTACTCCGCAATTATTATCTGATGAATTTCAATTTACTGAAGGACCAGCTGCCGATTCTGAAGGAAATATATTCTTTACGGACCAGCCTAACGACAGGATCTACAAATGGTCTGCAGACAGCGGCGAAATCTCGTTATGGATGGAAAACACCGGAAGAGCCAATGGTCTATATTTTGACAACAAGGGAAATTTGATCTCATGTTCAGATGAAAATTCAGAATTATGGGAAATTGATCCTGACAGAAACGTAAAGGTAATCCTGGAAGATATCAATGGTAAAAGAATGAATGGCCCTAACGACCTTTGGATAGATGAGAAAGGCGGAATCTATTTCACCGATCCTTATTACCAGAGAGCTTACTGGAACAGAAAGGAACCAGATCTCGAATCTAAGAATGTATATTATTTGTCTCCAGACAGAAGTAAAGTTAGGGTGGTAGCTCAAAATTTTGTTCAGCCTAACGGGATAATCGGTTCTGCAGATAAGGCTTTACTTTATATCAGTGACATTGGCTCCGGGAAAACCTATTCCTATAAGATCATGCAAGATGGAAGTCTTACTGATAAGGAACTGTTTGTTGAAATGGGGTCAGACGGTATGACCCTTGACGAACGGGGGAATGTGTACCTAACCGGAAAGGGAGTAACAATTTTTGATGAAAAAGGCAGTAAGATCGCTAATATACCTGTAGACCAGGATTGGACAGCAAATGTCACTTTTGGAGGACAGAATAATAAAACCCTGTTCATTACTGCGAGTAAGGCGATCTATAAACTTGATATGAATGTTCAAGGTGCCAATTAAAAACTGAGGGCAAACAGGATAAATGCCTAGTCATTTTTCTCAGAAGCACTTTGATTTCTTTTATCTTCCAGTTCCACACGTTCCTTGCTCCAGTAAAAGCCATCTTCCAGTTCAGATATATAGGCAACGATCTTTTCCCGGAGTTCACAATGCAGGTCCCAGGTAGTGGGATAATCCTTAGCACTGCATAAACATCTAATCTTGATGGATTTATTATCAACTTCAGTGACCTGTACCATGGGTGTTTTTTCTTCATCTTCATCCCATAGATCTGAAGCTTTTAGCAACTCCGAAAACTTCTTCCTAACGAGGTCCACGTCAATTCGATGATCAGCGTACACCTGAACAGCTTCTATGCTTTGAGCATTGGTCATGGAAAGATTTTCAAAACTGTCAGAAATGACGGTCTTCAGAGGAATTACCTTCCTCCTCAGGTCCCATGTCTTTACGATCATATAGGTGAAGGTGATATCTTCTACAAAACCGTAGGAATCATCAATGATCACAGCATCACCAATTTTGGCCGGTTTGGTTATTGCTATCTGCACTCCGGCTATAATATTGCCCAATGTGCTCTGCGCAGCGATACCAAACAGCACCGTTGCTATTCCCGCAGAGGCCATCAGGGAAATACCAAGTTGTTCCAGCGAGGGAAACTGTGAGAAAATTATCGCGGCACCAATGATAACTATAGCAAATATGAAGATGCGCCGGCCTACCGAAATATAGGTCATTAGCTTTTTAGCCTGTGCATTTTCTTCCTGGTTCAAATCGCCAACCTTGTGCTCGGCAAAAAAGTCCATGATATAATCGATCACTCTCATGACCAGCCAGGTTATGATACTGATGATGATTATAAGTAGTAAGGCATAAATACCTCTTGCCAGCGGACCTGTAAAGGAAATCAGGTTGTTGAGCAAAAGGTAGAAAAATAGGATCCCTACAACAGCACCAGCGGGAGAAGCGAGCCGGTAAGCAATATTTCGAATCCAGTACTTTTCAGTATTTGAGAACAATTTCCGAAGATAATGGGAAACGATCTTAGCAATAAAATAGGCCATGATCATCAGGATGATCGTACCAATGGTTTTCCAGATGGGAATGCCGAATACTTCGAAGCTCATCCATCCCGGGATCAACCTGTCCAGCTTTCGCGGGCCAAAAGCCTTGTATAAAGGTTCGATATTTTCTACCGTTTGAGCCGAAATGAGCCACACAGGGCTGTTGTCTTTATACTTAAGGCGTTGCAGCCTGAAATCAACAACGCGGTTATTAAGATCTGTTTGCCCGAAACTGATACTTCGGCGTGGCTGGCCTGCCACGGCCTGGTTGGTCGAGGTACTTACATCGATCTGTCCATCTGGCCTGTCTGATAATCCGTCCCAACCAATTGAAATTCGCTGCTCCAGTACGAAATTGAGTTTTTCTGCAAGCATAGCTGCATCTTCCTGGCTAATGTCGTCTGGCAGCAAATTGAGATTTAAGGCATACGCAGCCTGCTCGTAATCTTTATTCCTGGAATTGATGATGAAATGTTCAAGTGTTGCCTGTGGTGTTTGTAAATTGATATCTTCCGGAGGATATCCTATACCTGCATTCCAGCGGCTTGCAATAAAATAAGCCTTTTCATATTCCGCAAGATTAGTTCCGGCATTGGCAGTACTATCCTCAATAAGAATTTCCTTGGGTGGTAATTTGTGATCATCAGATTGGTCTATGCTATCGGCGCCTTGCTGTGCAAGTAAGACGAATCCGGGAAAGAGGATGGCTAATATGGCCAGCTTTATAGTTTTCAGGGTCATATTCAAAATCGATTAGCAGAATCGTTAATATACCATATTTCCTGAAATCTTCTAAAAACCGGCAACTTGAGTTATTATCGGTAGGGTGAAAACAAAAAGCCACTCAAATCATCGAGTGGCTTTTTCCAGTTTAAAGAATGTTTCCTTAGAAACAATATTTGTTTTCAGAAGTAAGTTTTTCTGCGATCGTATTTCTTAATGCAACCACATTAGGCATATTCTGATACTTGGTGAATCGCTTAAGTCCCATAAGCATCATACGTTGCTCATCACCTTCCGCAAAAGATCCAATTCCCTCTTTAGCCTTGGTATTTACAATCTCGACAGCATGGTACAGGTATAATTTGGCCATGGCGATCTCTTCCTTGTGATTCTCTTCTCCGTTTTTCTTCGCGTTCTTTTCAGCTCTAAGAATTCCAGATTCTGCCATATAGATTTCGATCAGGATGTCGGCAGCGGCAAGTAATAATTGCTGGTGCTCTTCCAGGCCTGGCCCGAATTTCTGAACGGCGCTTCCCGCAACCATCAGGAATACCTTCTTAAGCTTCGCGACCATTTCTTTCTCTTCAGCGAAAAGCTCTGAATAATCCGGTTTATCCATAGATGGAATTCCGGTTAGCTCATCGGCCACGCTTTTAGCTGGACCTAAAAGATCTACATGACCTTTCATCGCTTTTTTCACCAACATTCCTACAGATAACATTCTGTTGATCTCGTTGGTACCTTCATAGATACGGGCGATACGAGCATCTCTCCAGGCAGATTCCATTGGTGTATCGGCAGAGAATCCCATACCACCATAAACCTGAATTCCCTCGTCGCTACAATTCTGAATATCTTCTGAACAGGCGACTTTCAGGATGGAACATTCAATGGCATATTCTTCCACACCTTTTAGTTCAGCTTCGGAATGTGAAGCACCGTTTTCAAGGCGTATATTGATTCGGTCTTCGATATCCTTGGCGGCACGATAACTTGCTGCTTCCCCAACATAAGCTGAAGTTGCCATTTCAGCAAGTTTAGATTTGATCGCTCCAAATTTGGCAATAGGGGTTTTAAACTGAACGCGGTCATTGGCATATTTAACGGCCAGATCGGTCACCCTTCTCTGGGCATCCAGTGAAGCGGCAGCCAGTTTGATTCGGCCAATGTTAAGCGCGTTCATCGCGATCTTGAATCCGTTGCCACGCTCAGAAAGCATATTTTCTACCGGCACCTTGGTTTCATTGAAGAATACCTGGCGGGTAGAGGAGGAGTGGATTCCGAGTTTCTTTTCTTCTTCTCCAAAAGAGATCCCGTTTTCTTTATCGTTTTCAACGATGAACCCGGTGATGTTCTTATCGTCTTCGATCCTTGCGAATACGATGAACACGTCGGCAAAACCAGCATTGGAGATCCACATTTTTTGTCCGCTGATGCTGTAATATTTACCATCTTCAGAAAGGACAGCTTTTGTTTTTCCTGAATTTGCGTCAGATCCTGCATCCGGCTCTGTCAAACAGTAAGCGCCAAACCACTCACCGGTAGCCAGTTTTGGAACATATTTTTTCTTTTGCTCTTCGGTTCCATAAAGAGTAATTGGCATTGTTCCAATTCCCGTATGGGCTCCAAAAGCAGTAGCTACAGAACCTGTAGCTCCAGAAATGTAATCACAAACCAGCATTGTAGAAACGAAGCCCATTCCCAGGCCATCATATTCTTCTGGTACGGCAACCCCAAGGAAACCAAGTTCCCCTGCTTTGCGCATCACCTCTTCGGTAAGTTCATAATTCTTCTTTTCAAATTCTTCCTTATGAGGCCAAATTTCGCGATCTACGAATTCCTTAACTGAATCGCGCATCATTCTTTGTTCCTCGTTAAAATCTTCAGGGGTGAAGACATCTTCACACTTGGTCTCCTTAACAAGGAATTGACCACCTCTTAAAAGATCTTTTTTTGCTGTATCTGTGCTCATTTATTTAGATATTGGTATTGAGAAGTGAGATATTAGACTCAGTAACTCAATTAATTGATAATATTTATTCTTTTTATAGTCTCTTTTCTAGATTCTCAGATCTTAAGTCTAGTTGAGGAATTCAAAAATTCCGGCAGCACCCTGTCCTGTTCCCACACACATGGTCACCATACAATGCTTATTCTTCAATTCGCGTTTGCGCATTTCGTCAAAGATCTGAACCGATAGTTTCGCTCCGGTACAACCCAGCGGGTGACCCATAGAAATGGCTCCACCGTTTACATTCAGTTTATCTTTATTAAGGTCTAATTCCCTGATCACGGCCAGAGACTGGGAAGCGAAGGCCTCATTCAGCTCGATAAGTTCCATGTCCTGGGGTTTCAAACCGGCCTGTTTCAATGCCTTTGGGATCGCATAGACTGGTCCTATCCCCATAATTCTTGGTTCTACACCTACAGCGGTATAACTCACCATCCTGGCGATTGGTTCAAGGTTCAGCTCCTTTACCATTTCTTCGCTCATTACCATCACAAATGCAGCACCATCACTCATTTGTGAGGAGTTCCCGGCAGTCACGCTTCCGCCTTCAGCAAAAACCGGTTTCAATTTGTTCAACACCTCAACTGAAGTATCTTTTCTTGGACCTTCATCCTTATTTACCGTATAAGACTTCGTTTGTTTTTTTCCATTATCATCCACGAAGGTTTCATCGATTTTGATCGGAACGATCTGGTCCTGGAATCGATCTTCAGCCTGGGCTTTTATCGCTTTTTGGTGTGACTGGTAAGCGAATTCATCCTGGTCTTCACGAGATACCTTGTATTTCTTAGCAACTGCCTCGGCAGTTAATCCCATTCCCCAGTAATAATCTTCATTACCTTCCTTGGCGAGTTTATAATCGGGAACCGGTTTGTAACCACCCATTGGTATGTAGCTCATACTCTCGGCACCACCGGCAATGATACAGTCGGCCATTCCATTCTGGATCTTTGCGGTAGCGATCGATATGGTTTCAAGTCCTGAGGCACAATACCGGTTCACGGTCATTCCGGGAACGTCTTCGATCTTCAATCCCATCAGGGAGATCAATCTACCTACGTTCAATCCCTGCTCTGCTTCAGGCATGGCATTACCTACGATCACATCGTCGATACGTTTTTTGTCAAAATCGGGAAGTTTATCCATCATATATTCGATGGTTTCCGCTGCCAGTTCATCTGGTCTTTTAAAGCGAAATACTCCGCGTGGAGCTTTTCCTACCGCGGTTCTGTATGCTTTTACTATATATGCTGTCTTCATTTTAGTATTTAGATTTGAGTAATGAGTATTGAGAACTGCATTACTGTTTTAAACTTTTTATTAATGAATAATTCATCTTTTGAATTTCTGTTACCTTTTCAAGGATTGGATCAACCAATTCCTTTGAAATTAAGTTCAGTTTATATGCGAGAGTCAGTTGAGTAAAAAGTTCGTAGGAAGATCCGGATGCAATGCTTAGAAAGTTTTTAAATTCTCCCTTTTTTTCTCTTCCAGCTCCTTCTGCAATGTTAGAAGGTATGGAAATAGCACAACGTCTTATTTGACTTGTTAAACCGAACCTCTCATCGGAAGGGAATCCAGCGCTGAGCTTATATATTTCTTCAGCTATAATCATCGCTTTATTCCAAATTTTAAGATCATTCAGTTTGTGCATCTTTTTAAAAACTAATTACTCAATACTTAATACTAATTTCTAAGGGGCTTCCCATTCTTCAACATATGCTGAAGTCTTTCCAGGGTTTTTCTCTCTCCGGTAAGTGATAGGAAGGCTTCTCGTTCCAGTTCTAATAGATATTGTTCACTTACCTTCTGATTTTCTGAAAGGTCACCACCGGCCATTACATAAGCCAGTTTATTGGCGATCTTCTTATCGTGTTCGCTGATATAGTTACCGGCAGCCATCTGGTCTGTTCCCACAAGAAAGGCTCCTAATGCCTGTTTACCCAGAACTTTGATATCGGTTCGTTCAATAGGTCTGGTATATCCATTCTCTGCCATTAGCAATGCATGCTTCTTAGCGATTGCCAGTTGCATATCTGGATTTACCACCACGATGTCTTTTCCTTTCTGAAGGAGGTTCAGGTCATACGCCTCGTGTGCTGAAGTGGAAACCTTCGCCATTCCAATAGTCAGGAAGTGTTCTCTTAGTCGGTTTAACTCTACATCGTCTTTCTGGAAAGTATCGGCGGCTCTAAGGGTCATTTCCTTGGTTCCACCTCCTCCGGGGATCACACCAACACCAAATTCTACTAAGCCAATGTAAGTTTCAGCTGCGGCTACAACTTTATCTGCGTGTAGGGAAAGCTCACATCCACCACCAAGTGTCATGGCATGTGGTGCTGAAACTGTTGGAATAGAGGAGTAGCGCATTCTCATCATCGTGTCCTGGAAATACTTGATCGCCATATTCAGCTCATCGTATTCCTGTTCCACAGCCATCATAAAGATCATCCCGATATTGGCTCCAACCGAGAAGTTCTTACCATCATTGGCAACAACCAGTCCCTGGTAATCTTTTTCAGCAATATCGATAGCTTTATTGATCCCATCTAATACATCACCACCAATGGAATTCATCTTACTTCTGAATTCAACATTAAGGATGCCATCTCCAAGATCTTCAACGACTACGCCGCTATTCTTGAATACTTCTTTCGATTCCCTGATATTGTCCAGGATGATAAATGCATCCTGCCCGGGAACTTTAGTCTGTTTTTTATCCTGAATATCGTAATAGTAGGTGTTCCCTTCCTTAACGGTATAAAAACTGTCATTACCGCTTTCGAGCATTTCATTCACCCAGGAAGCCGGCTCGTAACCTTCTTCCTTCATCATATCAATACCTTTCTGAACCCCGATCGCATCCCAGATCTGGAACGGACCATGTTCCCAGCCGAAGCCGGCTTTCATGGCATCATCTATCTTATATAGCTCATCTGAAATTTCCGGAATACGATTCGAAACATAAGCGAATAATGCCGAGAAGGTCTTTCTGTAGAATTCTCCGGCCTGGTCATCTCCGTTTACCAGAACTTCAAAGCGATCTACCACGTTATCGATAGATTTGGTTTGCTCAAGAGTTGCGAACGAAGCGCTTTTTTTATCCCGGTATTCCATGGTATCCAGGTCAAGGGATTTGATCTCGCTGGAACCGTCATCTTTTTTGATCTTCTTATAAAAACCCTGTCCGGTTTTGCTTCCGTACCATTCATTTTCCATCATGGTTTCGATGAAATCTGGCAATTTGAACAGTTCATGCTGTTCATCATTGGGAACATTCTCATAAAGACCATTAGCGACATGTACCAGAGTATCCAGGCCAACAACGTCTACGGTTCTAAAGGTTGCCGACTTCTGGCGACCTATCACCGGGCCAGTTAGTTTATCAACTTCCTCGATGGTCATTCCCATATCCTTTACCATATGAAAAAGGCTCATGATTGAGAAAATACCAATTCTATTACCAATAAAGGCAGGAGTATCTTTAGCAAGAACTGTTTTCTTCCCAAGGTATTTGCTACCATACATTTCAAGGAATTCAAGAACCTCTTTTGAAGTTTCCTTTCCAGGAATGATCTCGAATAATCTTAAATATCTTGGAGGATTAAAGAAGTGAGTTCCGCAGAAATGCTTTTTGAAGTCATCGCTTCTTCCATCGGTCATGAAGTTGATAGGGATCCCGGACGTATTTGTAGTGATCAAAGTTCCCGGTTTTCTGTGCTTTTCAAGATTTTCAAAAACCTGCTTTTTAATATCAAGTTTCTCAACAACTACTTCAATGATCCAGTCTGCTTCCGAGACTTTATGGATATCATCTTCCAGGTTACCGGTCTCGATCCTGTTCACAAAATCCTTATGATAGATAGGAGAGGGTTTCGATTTTACCGAATCCTGAAGAGAATCGTTCACGATCCTGTTGCGAACTACCTTATCGTCAAGGCTTAGTCCTTTTTTCTTTTCCTTTTCGTTCAGTTCTCGCGGAACGATATCGAGCAGTAGCACTTCCACGCCTATGTTGGCGAAATGACAAGCGATACCACTACCCATGATTCCGGATCCGATAACTGCAACTTTATTAATCCTTCTTTTCATTTGTTGGTTTTTATTGTTTAATGGTCCCGTGATCTTCAGAGAACCTTGATTTTTATCTTATTTTAATTTCTTCGGTATAGATCTTCTTTTCAGTGATCAAATCCATAATGGTATTGGCCACTTCTATAAAGGTCTTTAAGTCATCCTCTGAAACCGATTCTTTTACGGCTTCATCAAATCTAAGTACCACACGGCGTGAATAATCACGCATTTCCTTTCCAAATTCGGTTAAGTAAATCAGCACGCTGCGACCATCATGAGGATTCTTCTTCCGGATGATCAGTCCTTTTTCCTCCATGGTTTTAAGCATTCTAGATAAGCTGGTCGCTTCCATTCCCATTTTGGGGCCAAGCGAAGTAGATGGGGTTCCTTCTTCGGGATCTATACTTAATAGGGCAAAACCAGTGGCCATAGTACTACCGGCTTTTCCCGCTTCTTCATTATACATTTTTGAGACGGCCATCCAGGTAGCCCTCAATACATAATCTATAGTTTTTTCTTTCATTTCTAATTTGAATGCACCCAAATTTAGAAAAAAATATTATGCATGCATAATAAAATAATTTAAAATTTTCATATTTCTGAATTTATATGCTCTAAAAATGTTAAAACAAAAAAACTCCTCGTTGCGGGAGGAGTTTTTTCTATCAATCTGTCAATGCTTTATTTAGAACCTGCCGTATAGCTCCTCATAAAGTTCCTGGTATCTGTCTCTAATATTCCTGCGTTTCAGTTTCATGGTAGGAGTAAGGTGCTCATCTTCAATAGACCAAACGTCCGGTGTGAGTGCAAAGGTTTTCACCCGTTCCCATTTTCCGAATTTTTGATTATAGAATTCGATCTCTTCCTCAATTCGATCCTTCACTACAGAATTGTTTGCAATGCTTGCATTGCTGCCGTCACCCAGGTCAATATTTTTTCGTTTAGCCCATTCCTGGATAAATTCGAAATTTGGCTGAATTAAAGCTGCTGGCATTTTTTCACCATCTCCAACTACCATGATCTGCTCGATGAATCTCGATTGCTTCATGATATTTTCTATTAACTGAGGGGCCACATATTTACCACCTGAAGTTTTGAACATTTCTTTTTTTCTGTCGGTGATCTTAAGGAAACCATCTGAGTCTACTTCTCCAATATCCCCTGTATGAAAGAATCCATCCTTATCCAGAACTTCATCGGTCTTTTCAGGTTCCTTAAAATATCCTTTCATCACGTTTGGACCTTTGGTAAGTATCTCCCCATCATCAGCGATTTTCACTTCTACATTGTCAAGCACCTTTCCAACGGTTCCGATCCTGAATCCATGATTACGCTGGTCATTTACGGCGATAACGGGAGAGGTTTCAGTTAAACCGTATCCTTCCATCACGGGGATATTGGCCGCGGCAAAAACCCGGGCAAGTCTGGGTTGCAGGGCTGCACTTCCTGAAACGATGAGTTCAATATTACCTCCAAGACCTTCTTTCCATTTGGAGAAAATTAGTTTTCGAGCAATGGCTAAACGCTGTTCATACCACCAGCCGTTAGCTCCGTAAGGTTCGTACTCCAGGCCAAGTTCGATCGCCCAGTAAAATAGTTTCTGCTTAATTCCACCCAGGTCTGAACCTTTGGCAACGATCTTATCATATACTTTTTCGAGCAATCGAGGCACCGCTGTGATCACGTGTGGTTTTACTTCTTTCAGGTTATCGCTGATCTTATCTATAGATTCCGCGAAATAGACTGAAACCGAATAATACTGGTAAAGGTACAGGATCATTCGTTCGAAAATATGGCATACCGGGAGAAAGCTTAAAGCTACATAAGATCCCACTTCAAAGGGAACACGTGGTGCACTGCCCAGCACATTACTAACGATATTTTCATGAGTTAACATAACTCCTTTAGGACGTCCCGTTGTCCCGGAAGTATAGATAAGAGTGGCCAGGTCATCTGGCTTCACTGATTTCTTCAATTGTTCAACTTCGTCCTGGTTGGCCTTGTCTTCACCTAATTTGAGGACTTCCTGCCAGTTCTTACAGGATTTAATATCATCAAAGCTATAAACCTCCTTGAGTTTGGTGCGTTCTTTTATACTATTTACTTTATCAAGCACCTCCTTATCTGAAACAAAGCAGTAAATAGCCTCACTATGATTAATCACATATTCATAATCCTCTTCAGAAATAGTTGGATATACAGGGACATTTTGAGCACCAATCTGTAAAACTCCAATATCAAGAACATTCCATTCGGTTCTGTTAGAAGTAGAGATCACAGCGATCTTATCATTAGGTTTTACACCTAACTTTAAAAGCCCCCTACTAACCGTATTTGCCTGGTCTATATATTTTTGAGTTGAAATGCTTTTCCATTCGCCATTATATTTAGTGGCGAAGGCTTCTTTGAGAGGATGATTATCGAGTTGATAATATGGGAAGTCAAAGAGTCTTTTAATTTCGTTCATCGAAGTTAGTCGTTTATGATATTCCTTGCAAAATAGCAATTTTAATAGCTGATTCAAATGAAATTTTACAAAATTACATTTGTAAGATTAGGAATTTTGCAATTGCTTATCATTTTCTAAACTAAAAGCCAGTGGTTTATTATAAAATATTTTAAAATTACCGGCCTAAGGTTAAATTCATTCTAAACGACTGGTTTTATTCGCCTTTGCCCTAACTGGTTCTTATCTTATATTCTAAATCAAAAAAAATAGTTATGAAAAGTTTGAATTTAATGTTGTTCATCATGGCCTTAACATTGATTGGTTGCGGTCCAAGAGTGAACACAAGTCAGCCAACCGAGGTTAATCTGGGCAAATATGATAGTTTCGCCTACTTGCCAAATACCAATGCTGAGGTAGAGAACCGTAATTATAACGATGAAGAAGTTAATGCAACCATAGTAGATGTCATCAATAAGAATCTCAAGCAGGAAGGTTATGCCCTGGATAGAGAAAATCCAGATCTTCTAGTTCTTGTTAGTACCAAAGTTGATCAGGAAGTGGCCAGAGACGTAGATCCTGCTTATGCTACCTATCCATATACCACCGGAGTAACGGCCGTTAACTCTTATTACGAACCGTATTATTACTATGGCTATACCAATTACAATAGTGTAGTAGGATATAATACCGATACTTATTCTTATGAAGAAGGTACGCTAGTGGTACAGCTGGTAGACAGCGAGACTAAAAATACCGTTTGGAGAGGTGTAGCTTCTAATGATATCTATAACCAAACCACTGTAGGTGGGATCCAGGATATGGTAAATGATATTTTCAAGGAATATCCTCTAAATAAATAATCTTGAAGTATATAATTGAAAAAGGAGCTTTTCAGCTCCTTTTTTTATTTATTCTCTAACCACTTTCTTGCGTTGACAAATCCTTCCAACCAGGGTGAAACTTCATCTTTTCTGTTTTTAGGGTAGTGGGCCCAGTTCCACTGGAAAGTAGATCGCTCCAGGTGAGGCATCATTACCAGGTGTCTTCCCGTATCATCAGTTAGTACCGCCGTGTTGTAGTGAGATCCATTCGGGTTTGCAGGATATCCTTCATAACCATATTTCCCAACGATATTGTATTTCTCCTCTTCATATGGGAAACTGAATTTACCTTCACCATGAGCAGCCCAGATACCCAGCTTACTTCCGGCCAGGCTAGATAGCATCACCGAATTGTTTTCCTGTATTTCAACCGAAGTAAAATTACATTCGAACTTATGGGATTCGTTATGAAGCATTTTTGGCTTTTGCTCGTGATCTGGATTGATCAATCCAAGTTCTATGAATAGCTGGCAGCCATTACAAACTCCTAATGAAAGCGTGTCTTCCCGAGCGAAGAAATTGTCCAGCGCCTGTTTTGCCTTCTCATTATAGAGAAAAGCACCGGCCCAACCCTTGGCGCTTCCCAGAACGTCTGAATTTGAGAATCCACCCACGGTAGCAATGAATCTAATGTCTTCTAAGGTTTCTCTTCCAGAGATCAGGTCGGTCATATGAACATCCTTCACATCAAAACCTGCAAGATACATGGCACGTGCCATTTCTCTTTCAGAATTTGATCCCTTTTCGCGGATGATGGCTGCCTTGATCCTTGGTTTTGAAGGGTCAAGTTTTGGCAGTTTTCCTGTGAAATGTTCTGGAAACTTAAATTCCAGAGGCTGTTCTTTATAATTATGGTAACGCTCGGTAGCCTTATCTATACCGCTTTGCTTTTCGTCCAGCAGGAATGAGGTTTTGTACCAGGTATCCCGTAATTCAGGAATATTGAAGCTAAGATCGGCACCTGCGTTCCTGATTTTTAGATTTTTGCCTGAAATTACCTTCCCGATATTAAAGAACTCAATTCCTTTTTCCTTCAGAATCTCTTCAACTGAAGCATCTTTTGCCTGGAAGATGAGTCCGCAATTTTCATTGAAAAGGAGTTTTACGATATCTTTTTCATTCAAAGCTGAAAGATCCAGGTCTGCAGCCAGATCGTTATCGGCGAAGCACATTTCCAGTAAACTGGTGATCAACCCGCCTGAAGCGATATCATGACCGGCAAGGATGAGATCTTTTTTAATAAGCTCCTGAACGCTATTGAAAGCTTCAGCGAATTTTTTATCGTCCTGAATGGTTGGAACTACGTTTCCTATTTTATTCAGGATCTGGGCCAATGAAGAACCTCCCAGTTTAAAGGAATCCTGAGAAAGGTTAATATAGTAGATATCTCCACCATTTTTCTGAAGAACCGGCTCTACAACCTTCGTAATATCATTACAATGTCCGGCAGCTGAAATGATCACCGTTCCCGGAGAGATCACCTGACCATCCTTATATTTCTGTTTCATGGAAAGCGAATCCTTCCCGGTTGGAACATTAATTCCCAGAGATATCGCGAAATTAGAAACTCCTTCAACCGCTTCGTACAACCTGGCGTCTTCTCCTTCGTTGTTACATGGCCACATCCAGTTAGCTGAAAGCGAGATAGACTTTAAACCTTTTTCCAGGGGAGCCCATATGATATTGGACAATGATTCAGCAATAGAATTTCTGGAACCGGCAACAGGATCTACTAGGGCTGAAACAGGGGAGTGGCCTATTGAAGTAGCTACACCTTCCTTGCCTTTATAATCCAGTGCCATGACACCACAGTTATTAAGTGGCAGCTGTAATGGACCGGCAGTTTGCTGCTTGGCTACCCTTCCAGATACACAACGGTCTACTTTGTTTGTCAACCAGTCTTTACAGGCCACTGCTTCGAGTTGTAAAAGCTGCTCAAGGTATTCATGAACTTTCGCGGTTGAATAATCTACCTCTTCATAATTCCTTTTAACCGTTTTATCGGTCATAACCGTTTTAGGTGAACTTCCAAACATATCAGAGAGTTCCAGGTCCATAGGTTTCTGACCAGATTTTTCTCCTTCAAAGGTAAACCGGTGGTCACCCGTTACATCACCAACTTCATACATGGGAGAGCGTTCGCGATCAGCCACTCTTTTCAACCTGGCGATTTCGGCTTCTCCTATCACAAGACCCATTCGTTCCTGGGATTCGTTCCCGATGATCTCTTTTGCTGAAAGGGTTGGATCGCCAACAGGCAAGGCATCCAGGTCAATTTTTCCACCTTTTTCCTCTACCAGCTCACTCAGGCAGTTCAGATGTCCGCCCGCCCCGTGATCATGAATGGAAACAATTGGATTTTCATCGCTTTCTACCATCCCGCGAACGGCATTGGCAGCACGTTTTTGCATTTCCGGGTTTGAACGCTGAATAGCATTCAATTCGATCCCACTGCTGAATTCTCCGGTATCAGCCGAAGATACTGCAGCACCTCCCATTCCAATCCGGTAATTTTCACCACCCAGCACCACTATCTTATCGCCTTTATTCGGAACATCTTTCAAGGCCTGGTTTTCTTTTCCATATCCAATTCCACCCGCAAGCATGATCACCTTGTCATAACCCAGCATTCGGTCATGTTCGGAATGTTCAAAGGTTAGAACAGATCCTGAGATCAGCGGCTGCCCGAATTTATTTCCGAAATCAGAAGCTCCGTTGGAAGCTTTGATAAGGATATCCATTGGAGTCTGGTATAACCAGTCCCGTTCTTTCATTCCGTTTTCCCACTTCCTGTCCTTCTCCAGTCGGGAGTAGGAGGTCATATAAACCGCAGTTCCGGCGAGTGGGAGGGAACCTTTTCCTCCTGCAAGCCTGTCCCGAATCTCTCCTCCGCTTCCGGTAGCCGCGCCATTAAATGGTTCTACGGTAGTTGGAAAATTATGTGTTTCGGCTTTTAAGGAAATCACCGAATCAAAATCCTTTACCTGGTAATATTCCGGAACATCGGGAGCCTTTGGCGCGAATTGTTCCACTTTCGGACCCTTGATGAAGGCTACGTTATCCTTATAGGCCGAAACGATTTCATTTGGATTTTCTTCTGAAGTCTTCCTGATCAGCTTAAAAAGAGATACCGGTTTTTCCTCGCCATCGATCACAAATGTACCATTGAAGATCTTGTGGCGGCAATGCTCTGAATTTACCTGCGAGAATCCAAATACTTCCGAATCGGTTAACTTTCTACCCAGTTTTTTAGATAGATCTTCAAGATAAGTTACCTCTTCAGCATTCAATGCCAGGCCTTCCTGTTGATTGAATGCTTCGATATCCTCCACTTCGATGATGGGAGCCGGATTGATATGTATATCAAATATGTCCTGGTTTAGGCTTTCATATTTTTGAGAGAGCATAGGGTCGAAATCATGAAAATGCTCATCTACCCTTAGGAACTCCTCAATTCGAATAATGCCATGAATTCCCATATTCTGGGTGATCTCAACAGCATTGGTACTCCAGGGAGTGATCATGGCCGCACGTGGACCAACAAAAAAATCTGCCAGCGCAGATTTATTGATTTGTTGAGTATTCCCGAAAAGCCAGTTTAATTTTGAAATTTCCAGAGCAGAAAGCTCGGAGTGAGTTTCTACTGCAAAAACCTTAGTGGTTTGATTCCCGAAGAAAAGGATCATATGTTGTTTTTGTGTTGTTTTTTAAAGGGACAAATTTAAGATTTTTCTCGAGGAGTTTAAATATTTTAAGAAAGTAAAATTCCTATTTATTGCATTAATGATTATCTTAATAGTATCATTCTAAATTCATCAATCATGTTATTCAAATTAAACATCAATCCGCTATTGGGAGTACTACTGGTTTTTAGCCTGTATTCCTGTGAACTAATTGGAGATCTTGAATCTACCAGCGTCGTACAGATGAAGGTTAACCATTACCAGGTAACCGGCTTTGGCCCGTTCCCGCAACTTGTCTATCTAATCCAGGAGGGCGATGAAATAGGAGGGGAAGACTGGTCTTATTTCTATGATCCCATTGAGGGATTTGAATATGAACCAGGTTATATTTATAGCCTAAGGGTTAGGAAGGTGAAAGTTGCAGATCCGCCACAGGATGCTTCTGGATTTTTATATATTCTGGTCAATCAGAGGTCTAAAGAAAAGGTTCCTGACACCGAGGTCTTTGATGTAAAAATCAAATGGGATGGCACCAGTTTTATCACCAACCGGGAAAACACCATGTATCTTCATGATCGATATAAAATAGACTGCAGAAGCATGTGCCCAGATTTGCAGGAACAACTAGAGACCCGTGAAGAGGTGACCGCAAGTTTTTTACATGGACCTAATGGAGACCTGTTGCTTCAATCCATCCAATAAAATCCTGTAAAATAGTTTATTGATTCCTTTCCAGCAGAGCTATGTAAAATCCATCATAACCACTTTCATGGGAGAGGATCTTTTTCTCTTTTTTCAACTGAAATTGTGAACCTTCTTCTGTTTTTAAAAATAACTGAACCTGTTTTTCATTTTCTGAAGGCAGGATCGAACAGGTTGCATAAACCATTTTACCACCTTTTTTAACGATCCTGGAATATTTCTGAAGGATTTCAATTTGAGTTTTCCTTATAGAATCAAGAAATTCAGGCTGCAGCTTCCATTTAGCATCTGGATTCCTGCTAAGAACTCCTAAACCGCTGCATGGAGCATCGATCAAAACACGGTCTGCCGTATCGTATAATTTTTTGATCACCTTGGTAGAATCAATACTGCGGGTATCAATATTATGGGCTCCGGCTCTTTTAGCTCTTCGCTTTAATTCCTTCAATTTATTTCCGTAGATATCAAGGGCAATGATCTGTCCCTTGTTCTCCATAAGGGCTGCAAGATGCAGACTTTTTCCACCGGCGCCGGCACAGGTGTCCACAACTCTCATCCCGGGTTTTACATCCAGAAATTCAGCTACGCGCTGGGAACTTGCATCCTGCACTTCGAAAAAACCTTCTTTAAAGGCCTGTGTTCTGAAGATATTAGCCCGTTCCTTTAATTCCAGGGCTTCTGGATAATTTCTGAGATTCGAGGTTTCAATGCCTTCTTCTTCCAGCTTAGCGGCGAGTTCAGAAGGTTTGATCTTCAGGGTATTTGTACGAACCACAACAGGAGCCTGAACATTAAGCGCCTTTAATTCCTGGGTCCATTTCGTTTCACCGAGTTCCTGCACCCCAAGTTCGTCCAGCCAGTCTGGAATAGATTCCCGATATTTACGAATTCGGCTTAGTTCATCGAATTTACCTTTAATCCTACGCACCGGGGTACCTTCAAATTGTGGCCAATCAGGTAATTTAAGCCCTCTTAAAACACACCAAACAGCGAAGATCCTGAAAAGATCTTCACGGGAAAAAGGTTCTTTTACATCAGCGATCTCGGCATATAACCTTTTCCACCTAACAATATCGTAGGTGGTTTCGGCAATAAAACTCCTGTCTCGAGAACCCCATCGTTTGTCACGTTTAAGGGTTTTCTCGATAACCTTATCGGCATATTCTCCATTATTAAAGATCTCATTGAGGGCATCAACAGTTGCAAAAACCAGGTTTCTATGTAGGCGCATAAATTTGCTTTAAAGCGGCAAAGTTACGTTTTTTTGAATGGGATTAATTTATATTTGGCCAAAATCCAGTTTATGAAAAGACTTTATTTTCTGCTTGTTTTAGGTATTCTTTCATGTAAAAATGATGCCGATAAAAATGTTGAAGCCGAACCTACTTATTTTGGATCGGTAAAGACCGAAGTGATCCTGGAGGATGATTCCTTAAGTGTGAGGGCTATCGAAGTGATTGGGAATAACCTCGCTTTTGCCGGTAGTAACGGGGTCTATGGATTGTACAATTCCTCTAACGGCCAGTGGAAAACCAGTGTTCAGAATTTTGACAGTATTACGCCTGAATTCAGGGCAGTTGCGAGCACTGCCAATGATTTCTTTATGTTGAGCGTAGGAAATCCGGGATTGTTATTTAAAACCGGAAATTCTGGCAATATGGAACTCGTCTATAAAGAAGAAAACGAAAAAGTGTTCTATGATGCGATGGCATTCTGGAACGATCAGGAAGGAATTGCTATGGGTGATCCTACAGAGACCTGCATTTCCATTCTTGTTACTCGTGATGGTGGTTCCAGCTGGAGTAAGCTGGATTGTGAATCCCTGCCCCAGGCTGCAGAAGGAGAGGCGGCTTTTGCCGCCAGTAACTCCAATATTTCCATTGTTGGTGATAAAACCTGGATTCTTACCGGAGGAACTAAGTCGAGAATTCTCTATTCTCCTGATAAAGCCAGAACATGGAAAGTCTATGACACTCCACTTTTACAGGGAAAGCCTACCACCGGAGGATACAGCATGGACTTTTACGATGAAAATACAGGGATCATAATTGGTGGCGATTATACCAATCCAGAGGGTAATTATGGAAATAAAGCCATCACCACAGATGGTGGAAAAACATGGGAACTTGTGGCTGAAGGCAAGGAGCCCGGTTACAGAAGCAGCGTTCGATATGTTCCAAATTCTGGTGGAAAAGAGGTTGTAGCTGTTGGATTTAAAGGGATCAATTACTCTAAGGACGGAGGCGAAAACTGGGAAAAGCTTTCAGATGACGGATTTTACACATTGAGATTTCTTAATGATACCACGGCCTACGCAGCCGGTAAAGGCAGGATCGCAAAACTAAACTTCTATAAAAACGAATAATCCGGCAAAAGAATTGCCGGATTATTAACTACTAACTAACCAAAAAACTAAAAATGAATAGCAAGGCTATTCACTGCTATTAGAATCTTTATTTTCCTTTTTGGAACGATATTCTTTAATTAACTTTTTATGGAATTCACCTTCCAGTTTATGAAGTTTGATGATATCCTTGGCCGAAATGATCTCCTTAAGATCCCGGAACAATTGTTTTTTTATCTGGTATTCTTCATTTTCAACATTTAGAAATTCTTCAAGGAGTCTGTTGGCTTCCTGTTCACTGATGCATTCAACATTCTCAACATCAACATGCTCACGCCTATGAAGCTCTCTCCTTGATTTTTCATACTTGTTGTAGATTGGCCAGAACTTTTCAGCAACTTTATTGGTAAAGTTCATTTCCTGAGTAAAAAAGGCCACCTTCAGTGCTTTTATGCGTTCCCACCGATCAGAATCGGTCTCCTGCGCCATCAGGTTCGAGCTGGCGAAAAGAACGAATAGTATTAATATAGCTTTTTTCATCATCTATTCTAGTATATAGGTAGGATCTTCCAGATTTTCATCCAAATAATCCAGAGCGTCCTGTGTACTTACATTTTCAAAGTCTGAATCGTCAATAAGCGTACCATCCTCAGAAATAAATTCTGAATGGTCAAAAGTATTGAGATCTATATAGCCCATTTCATAGCCTTCATCAATGTAATTTTCCATTACAGAGATTTCGATATCATCCCATCCAAGTTCTTCGGTGGTTTCTACCTTATAAAAATTCCCAAGCATCAGGATAAATATAGCTGCAACAGCGGCTGCATAATACAAATATTCACTTCGGAAAAGGTTTATCACCCGGCCTTTTGGCTGTTGCCTTGATTTATCTAAGATGCGGGATTCCAAATCATCAAAATAGCCGGCAGGAACTTTAAATGGCCTTGCTGTATCAGGCAGTTCGAAAGAAGAATTTTCTTTCAATCTATCCATCATTCGGGCGTCAAAGCTCTCGAAATAATCTTCGGGAACCCTAAATCCAGATTTATCCTGATATTTTGAATTATTGGTTTTCATCAGTTATTTGACTAGTAATCTACTTAAAGGTTTAATTATTTTTTAAAAATTCTTCAATTTTTTTTACAGCATGGTGGTAGGAAGCCTTTAAAGCACCCTCGCTGGTTTCCAGAATTTCAGACATTTCCCGGTATTTTAGTTCTTCAAAATATTTCATATTGAAGACCTGTTGCTGTTTATCTGGCAGGGTAGCAATGGCTCTCTGTAATTTAAGTTGAATTTCAGTTCCTTCAAAATAAACATCACTTTCCAGATTATCGATGATCTGGTTCTGTAATTCTTCTGAAGAAATTTTCATGCGTTTGGCCTTCTTGTTAAGGAAGGTGATGGATTCATTGGTCGCAATCCTGTACATCCAACTGTATAGCTTGCTGTCACCTTTAAACTGATCGATGTTGCGGTAAATCTTTAAAAAAGTGTTCTGAAGAATATCATCGCTATCGTCATGATCTTTAGTAATTCCACGTATATGCCAGTAAAGCCTTTCTTTGTAGGTAGCAATTAGCTCCCTAAAAGCTTCTTCACATGTAGACTTATCCTGTAATCTACTTACAAACTGGTATTCGGAATTTTGCAAGATCCTGGCTTAATTAAATTTCCCTTAAAGCAGATGCAAAGGTAATTAATTGGTAATAGGTTAAAAAGACTAAATGTTATCGATTATCATGTAAGAAAAAATGCGCAATACAGGCCTTTTTGATCGATAAAAGGAATAAAAAGCATGATTAAATGTCAAATTTACTTGCTTAAAATGAATATAGTTGTATATTTAGCCCCAGAAATGATTTAATCTTTTTTTGCCCCAAAAAACGAATTGAATCGATTTATTTTCATTTGCCCCAAAGTGGAAATAAACTATGATAAAAAATGGATGATATTGCTATCATCCATTTTTTTATTCTTCTAAGTCAAGGTTTTTTAGTCAAAAGACTGCATTTCTACCAGTTTGCGATAGGTGCCGTCTGCTGCGATTAGGTCCTGGTGTTTTCCCTGTTCCACAATTTCTCCACGTTGCATGACCACTATATTATCGGCATTTTGAATGGTAGACAGCCTGTGAGCGATCACGATAGAGGTGCGGTTCTTCATCATGTTTTCCAGCGCCTTTTGAACGAGTTTTTCGCTTTCGGTATCCAGAGCTGATGTGGCTTCATCCAGGATCATAATGGGCGGATTTTTAAGAACGGCCCTCGCAATGGATAATCTTTGCTTCTGGCCACCGCTAAGTTTGTTTCCGCTATCACCAATATTGGTATCGAGCTGAAGCGGGAGTTCCTTCACGAATTCCCACGCATTCGCAATCTTTAGTGCTTCAACGATCTGTTCGTCTGTTGCATTGCTTTTTCCCAGCAGCACATTGTTGCGAATCGTATCGTTAAAAAGTATGGAATCCTGGGTTACCAGTCCCATAAGATCGCGAAGGGATGATTTTTTAATATTTTTAATATCGGTCCCATCAACTTTTATTCTTCCTTCATTCACATCATAAAACCTGGTGATAAGGTTGGCAATGGTAGATTTTCCTGATCCCGACTGACCTACCAGTGCTACCGTTTCTCCCTTCGGTACTTTTATACTAAAATGCTTTAGTACTTTTTCTTTTTCATAGCTGAAAGAGATATCCTCTATTTCGATTGCCGAATCAAATGAAGCTTTGTTAATCGCATCTGGATTGTCCTTGATATTGCTTTCGGTTTCAATGATCTCCAGGATTCTTTCGGCACTTGCATTTCCTTTTTGTATGCTGTAAGTGGCTTTAGAAATAGCCTTTGCGGGCGTAAGAATATTATAGGTAAGAACCAGAAAACCAATAAAGGTTGAAGCATCCATAGATTCTTCAATAAGAACCATATTTCCACCAAACCATAGAATTACAGTGATCACCACCACTCCCAGGAATTCGCTCATAGGGGAGGCGAGGTCCTGCCGGTGAAGGAGACCGTTCAGGATACTATTCAATTTTCCGGTACTATCATGAAATTTCTGGCGAAATCGGTCTTCAGCATTAAATCCCTTTATGATCTTCAGGCTGGATAGAGTTTCTTCCACCAGCGAAAGAAAATTGGCATTTTCCTGCTGTGCACTTGTAGATTTTGCTTTCAGCTTTTTTCCTATTGAAGAGATCAGTAGCCCTGCTATGGGTAGAAATATAAAAACGAATAAGGTTAACTTCGGGCTAATAGCGATCATCGCTGCAAGCGTAAAAATGAGCGTAAGAGGTTCTTTGATGAACATTTCCAGCATGCTGAGAAAAGAGGACTGGATTTCCTGGACATCACTGGTGATCCTGGAAATAAAGTCTCCCTTTCGCTTTTCTGAAAAGAATGAAATTGGCAGCTCAACTATTTTATCGTAGATCTTATTCCTGATATCCTTCAGCATACCATTCCGAAGGTTGGCAATAAAGAACATCGCCAGGTAATTGAACAGGTTCTTCAGGAAAAACAGAACGATGACGGCGAGACAAATGGTGATCAATGCCGAGATCTCGCCATATTCTTCCACTCTTTGGTTTAGAAAGTAATTGGCATAATTTCCTGCATAATCATCAAGATCTACCAGTTTACCGTTCCATTCCGGTTTTACGAAGATAGGTTCCTTTTCCTGGAAGAGCACCTGCAGCATCGGGATGAACGCCAGGAATGAAAGTGTGCTGAATATGGCATATAAAACATTGAATATGATGTTCAGGATCGCGAATCGCTTATATGGTTTCGCGAACTGAAGTATTTTCCGGAAATAACTCATTTAAATTTTGATTAGCCCAATTTTAATTCCTGTTTGATCCGGGCGATCTTCACACTTAGTTTCTGGTCTTCTTTAAAATAATCCTCGATAGTTGCCAACTCTGAATTAACACTGATGTAGAATTTGATCTTAGGCTCTGTCCCGCTGGGCCTTGCTGCTATTTTAGTGCCGTTCTCGGTGTAATAGATAAGCACGTTGGATTTTGGAATAGCTATCTTGTTTTCTGAATGATCCTGTATGTTCCTGGCTACAGAAGTTTTATAATCTTCGATAAGGATCACTTTCTCCCCATCGATCTCTTTCCAGGGGTTTTCGCGAAGGTCTATGAGCATTTGCTTGATCTCTTTCTCACCTTCGATACCTTTCTTTACCAGCGAAATGAGTTCTTCTTTATATAGGCCGTAATCTTTATAAAGTTCCAGCAACTTCTGGTAGAACGAACTGCCTTCTGATTTCATTTTAGCCGCGATCTCGCAAGCCAGCAGGGTAGAGGTTACCGCATCTTTGTCTCTCACAAAATCACCTACCATATAACCGAAGCTTTCCTCACCGCCACCAATGAAATCCAGTTCTGGATGATCTTTGATAAGTTTGGCGATCCATTTGAAGCCGGTAAGGACTTCCATGTATTTAACGCCGTAATCTTCCACTAAATTCTTAAGCATAGGTGTGGAAACGATGGTGGAGGCTACAAATTCCTTTCCTTTGATCCTGTCGTTTTTCTTCCATTGCTCCAGCAGGAACCAGGTCATTACCAGCATGGTTTGATTTCCATTAAGCAGGATCATTTTCCCGTTAAGGTCTCTTACCGCAACTCCTAATCGGTCACAGTCAGGATCGGTGCCAATAACGATATCTGAACCATTTTTATCGGCCAGTTCCAGCGCCATTTTCAAAGCTTCCGGCTCTTCCGGATTCGGGGATTCCACGGTGGGGAAATTTCCGTTTGGCTCTCGCTGTTCTTCCACAATGGCTACATTGCTAAAGCCTGCTTTTTCAAGAACTTCGGGAACCATGGTAATAGAAGTTCCATGCAGGGAAGTGAAGACAACTTTTAGGTTTTCCCTGGCCGAAGACGGAATGTCGAAACTCCCATTTTCTACCGAAGCCTTTGCGAAAGATTCGTCAACTTTCGAATCTATTTTTTCGATAAGTTCTTCTTTAGCCTTGAAATTGATCGCTTCATACTTCAGGTTGTTAATGGTTTCAACAAGCTCGGTATCCTGAGGCGGCACAAGCTGCCCGCCATCCTGCCAGTAAACCTTGTAACCGTTATACTCCGGTGGATTATGGCTGGCAGTAAGAACGATCCCGCAATGGCATCCAAGCTCCTTTACCGCGTATGAGAGCTCTGGTGTAGGCCTGAGTTCAGAAAACAAGAATACTTTGATCCCATTAGCTGAAAATACATCAGAAACCACCTTTGCCAGTTTTTGGCTATTATTCCTGCAATCATATGCAATGGCTACTTTAAGATCTTCATCAGGAAAAGACTTTTTAAGATAGTCTGAGAGGCCCTGAGTGTTTTTTCCAAGGGTGTATTTGTTGATCCGGTTGGTTCCAACTCCCATTACACCACGCATTCCGCCAGTTCCGAATTCAGCATTCTTGTAAAAACTTTCTTCTAATTCTTTCGGGTTCTCCTTGATGAGGCGGTTGATCTCATCTTTTGTTTCGGTATCGAATATATCGGTTAGCCATGACTTGGCCTTCTGAAGGATCTCAGGTTTAATAGTAGCCATAAAATTAATTTTTTGCTTAGCAAAAATAAGGATTAATCCTTTATTTGCCTTAAATATTGGGGGTGGTTTTCTTAATGAGGTAGCGATCTTTCTCTCTTTTTGACCTAAGGATGAGTTCACCTAAAAAGCCAGCCAGGAAAAATTGGGTACCAATTACCATTACCACCAGGGCGATATAGAACCATGGATTATTTACAACCAGAATATTGGGAATTCCATGATAGAGCTTGTACAATTTGGAAAGACCTATCCAGCCAGCGGTCACAAAACCAATGATGAACATGAGTACGCCAAGCGCGCCGAACAGGTGCATGGGACGTCTCCCAAACTTAGAAAGAAACCAAATGCTTATAAGGTCTAAAAAACCATAGATAAAGCGGTTTACTCCAAATTTGGTGGTTCCGTATTTACGGGCCTGGTGCTGAACTTCTTTTTCGGTTATCCTGTAATACCCGGCATTTTTAGCCAGTACCGGGATATATCGATGCATTTCACCGTAAACATCAATATTCTTGATCACTTCCTTTTTGTAAGCCTTTAATCCGCAGTTGAAATCATGAAGTTTCACACCGGAAGTTTTTCTGGCGGCAGCATTAAAGACTTTAGAAGGAAGATTTTTGGTGATTACATTATCGTAACGCTTTTTTTTCCAGCCCGAAACCAGGTCATATTTTTGATTTACGATCATGTTGTATAATTCCGGGATCTCTTCGGGATTATCCTGAAGATCGGCATCCATAGTGATCACCACATCTCCCTGTGCCTGCAAAAAGCCGGCGTGGAGAGCCTGTGATTTTCCGTAATTTCGGTTGAACCTGATTCCCTTTACCCGATCATCATTTTTAGCCAGAGCCTCTATGGTTTCCCAGGAGCCATCAGTACTTCCGTCGTCTATGAAAAGGATCTCATAAGAAAAGGAATTGGATCGCAGTACTTTTGCGATCCAATTATATAATTCTACCAGAGATTGTTCCTCGTTTAGTAAAGGTATTACAACCGATATTTGCATTTATTAAGCGTTTGTAGTGTCTTTTTCACGAATTACCAGGGCAACGATCAAACCTATTACAGCATACATAATTAGTTGAAAGGCATAACCTTTTAACTGATTGATCGCTGAATACTGGTTTTCATCCTGCATTGTTTGTAAGGCTTCGTTGATCTGTGATTCCGGCGCGCCGAAGCTTTCCATCATTTTTCTTGATGTTTCTATCGTAAGTTCGGTAAGGGTTTCAGCGGCCTGAGGATCAATTACATTGAAAAGGATGATGTTAAATACCAGGGAAATAAAAGTTCCTATTACTATAGTGAGAAAATAGGTGCCAAAAGCATTTTTAAAGCTAAAAAGGCTGCTGCTCAATTTTTTTGCCTTGCTGGTTGCCATGGCAGCCAGGACAATACCAAAGGTTATTAATCCTATGCCAAACCACCATTTGGTGAATAAAGAAAGATCGAATGCATAGGCAAGAGCAAGGATAACTACGAAAGAAATACCAAGGTATAGTCCGTAACTGGTTGCTAATTTTTTGGAGGATTGTTCCATCAGGATTGAAGTTTTTGGTTGTTTTAGTAGTTAGTTAACAAATATAGGAAATCGTTACATCTAAATTCAACAAAAAGTTTTTGGAAAAATATTTGCAGTTCGAGAGTTAATACTTAAATTTGCATCTCGAAAATTATAAAGATCAAAGCGATGAAGCAGGGAATCCATCCGGAAAATTATAGATTAGTAGCTTTTAAAGATATGTCTAACGAAGACGTATTTATCACAAAGTCTACTGCAAAGACAAAAGAAACTATTGAAGTTGACGGAACTGAGTACCCGTTGGTAAAACTGGAAATTTCCAGAACTTCTCACCCATATTACACTGGTCAGACCAAACTGGTTGATAGTGCGGGACGAATCGATAAGTTCAAGAACAAATACGCAAAATTCAAGAAAAAGTAATTTTTCCTGTTTAATAATATATCCTAAGCCGCTATTCAGCGGCTTTTTTTGATTTCTTTCACTTTATAGTAGACAGGAACTTTTAATTTTGACAAAAATCAACGCACGATGAATTATATTCTTTTCGACGGACCTTCACGGAACGACCTACTTCCTTTTACATTTACCAGGCCTGTTGCCGATATCAGGATCGGGATATTGAGCATCAGGGAAAAATGGGAAAAGATTCTTGGGGTTCAAACTTCTACCCAAACCCAGGAATATCTTTCCGGCAAATGGCCGCTGAAACTTCAGGAAAAGAATATTTTTATCAATGCTTCGGTTCTACCAGCTTCAGAATTCATTCAGAAAGTAAGGGATCTAAAGGAAGGTGAGAAGTTAACCTGGAATGGTCTATTGCTTGCTTATTTTCAGAATTCAGAAAATTCAGCAGAAACAGATAGTCTCAAAGAGATCAAAGTTGAGACAGATCTTATACACATCGCCAACACCTGGGATATTTTCTCCAGGAATGATGAAGCTCTGAAAATGGATTTTGAGCTGCTGACCAAAGGCCGAAAATCCAAGGAAATTCACCCTTCTAATTATACGAAGGCTGCTGAAAATATCTTCATTGAAGAAGGCGCCGAGGTTGAAAACTGTTCGCTGAATGCTTCATCTGGTCCCATTTATATTGGTAAAAATGCGCTGGTGATGGAAGGTTCTTCTTTTAGAGGTCCTGTTGCGATCTGTGATAATGCCGTGGTGAAGATGGGCGCTAAGATTTATGGAGCTACTACCATCGGCCCTTTTTGCAAGGCAGGGGGTGAGATCAATAATTCGGTGATGTTCCAGAACAGCAGCAAAGGCCATGACGGTTTTCTAGGTAATTCGGTTCTGGGAGAATGGTGTAACCTGGGAGCCGATACCAATAATTCCAATTTGAAGAACAACTATGCCGAAGTGAGGATCTGGAATTATGAGACCGAGCGTTTTGCCAGAACCGGACTTCAGTTTTGCGGGCTGATCATGGGTGATCATAGTAAATGCGGGATCAATACCATGTTTAATACCGGTACCGTGGTAGGCGTAAGTGCAAATATCTTCGGAAGCGGCTTTCCAAGGAATTTTATTCCTAGTTTTAGCTGGGGAGGAAGTGCCGGAACTTCAACTTACAAACTTGAGAAGGTCTACGAAACAGCAGAATTAGTCCTGAAAAGGAGGAATACAGATTTTACTGAAGAGGATAAAGATATCCTTAAGCATGTCTTCGAGCAAACTTCTAAATGGAGAAGAGACTAGGATAAAAAGTAGTAAGCTAAACTGCCAATAAAGGTGAAAATAATACCGGTTATCAAGAGCACCCTGTAATTCTTTTTGCGGTGAGCCTCGATAATGCTTTGCTGAAATTGTTCCAGGTCCTGCTCGGTAAGCTTGCTTCGCTGTAAAATCCCTTTAAAACTGTTCCCGGAATTAGTCCCGGGTGATGTGGTGAGTGCTGGCTGGCGCTTGGTGCTCGTATGGCCTAAAATGGCGCCTTTGGTATTCCCGGAATTCATGACAATATTTTTAAAAAAGGATAGGGAATATACGAAAAAATCCGGAAAAATTAAGCAAGGCCCTAAGCCTGAGATTGCTATTGTTTTCAAAGCATTTTAAAGAACCATATTTAGTTGGTATCTTTGCAGCCCATTTTTGGAATGGGAAATTTAGATGATGGTTTATGGAAGCTAAAAAAGTTGCATTTTATACCCTGGGTTGTAAGCTCAATTTCTCCGAGACTTCTACCATAGCAAGAAACTTCGAAGATGACGGATTTCAGAGAGTGGAATTCACTGAAAAGGCCGATATCTACGTGATCAACACCTGTTCGGTTACCGAGAACGCCGATAAACGTTTCAAAACGATCGTAAAACAGGCGCAAAAGGCTAATGAAAATGCATTTCTTATCGCAGTAGGTTGCTACGCCCAGCTAAAACCCGAAGAACTGGCGGAAGTAAATGGGGTAGACCTTGTTCTGGGTGCCACTGAAAAATTTAAGGTAACCGATTACCTGAATGACCTTACCAAAAACGACTTCGGGGAAGTGCACTCCTGCGAGATCAATGAAGCCGATTTTTATGTAGGTTCTTATTCCATTGGGGATCGAACACGGGCTTTTTTGAAGGTACAGGATGGCTGCGACTATAAGTGTACCTATTGTACGATTCCCCTGGCACGCGGGATATCCCGAAGTGACAAACTGGAAAATGTACTGAAGAACGCCGCTCAAATTTCGGAACAGGGAATCAAAGAGATCGTTCTTACCGGTGTAAATATTGGAGATTACGGGAAAGGAGAGTTTGGCAATAAAAAGCACGAGCATACCTTTTTAGACCTGGTTAAGTCTCTGGATGAAGTGGAAGGAATCGAACGTCTACGAATCTCATCAATAGAGCCAAATTTGTTGAAAAATGAAACCATCGATTTTGTTTCCAGGAGTCGGACTTTTGTACCTCATTTTCATATTCCTCTTCAAAGTGGAAGCGATGAGATCTTGAAATTGATGCGAAGACGGTACATGAGCGATCTTTATGTAGACCGCGTTAATAGGATCAGGGAAGTAATGCCCGATGCCTGTATAGGTGTTGATGTGATCGTAGGATTTCCCGGCGAGACCGATGAGCATTTCCTGGAAACCTATAATTTCCTGAACGAGCTTGATATTTCATATCTACACGTTTTTACTTATTCTGAAAGAGATAATACTCCGGCTGCTGAAATGGATGGAGTGGTGCCTTTGAAGGTTCGTAAAAAAAGAAGTAAGATGTTACGTGGTCTTTCCGCCAAGAAAAGAAGGGCCTTTTATGAAAATCAGTTAGGGAAAACCGGAACAGTGCTTTTTGAGGGAGAGAATAAGGAAGGCTATATCCACGGCTTTACCGAAAATTATGTGAAAGTGAAAGCGCCCTGGAACCCTAACAAGGTGAATACCCTGCAAAAGATAAGGCTTACCGAGATCGATGATGACGGTATGGTGAGATTTGAAGAGCTTCCGGAGCCTGTTGCTGTTTAGATATTGATCCCAACCGGCAGAAGGTCTTTGTACTTGCGGCGATTCCTTCTCATAAACCCTGCTATTTCGGGGCTGGTTGGAACAACTCTGGTGTTTCGTTCCTTTATCTCAGAAAGGACGGCCTTGATAAAATCTTCCTGCCGATCTTCGGTATTTTCAGGCATTATTATTTTGGTGAGGAAAATTTTTCGGTCCTGCTGAGAATATTCGATTGTTGCGAGTTCCTCGTTGATCCGCGTTTCAAACTGCCTCAAAAACTCATTATCGGTAATTATTAGGTCCTCATTACTCATATCAATTCGGTTTAGTTCATAGGCACCTCAATTAACAGTACCTTTGAAGGGTTTTTAATATCCAGAGTGATCTCATTGGTTTCCCATATTCCTATCGCATCCCTTTTTTGAAGGAGTTTTCCACCAACTTCGGCTTCACCTTCAATCAGGAAAACATACACTCCGTGTTTTATGTCATGTAATTGATAATCAATTTTTTTGCCAGAATCGAATTCCCCCAGGTGAAGGTAGGCCTTTTGGTTGATCCATAAGGCATCTTTGTTCTGATTTGACCTAGGAGAAACAACATTGATCAATTCGTCCTTTTTGATGAGTTCTGAAAAGTCTTTTTGATCATACCGGGGTTCCAGTCCGTTTTGTTCAGGAAAGATCCATATCTGAAGCATATTCAATTCTTCTTTAGCAGTATTGAATTCGCTATGTTCAACACCTGTACCAGCGCTCATCACCTGAACTTCACCGGCCTTGATCACTGCTGTATGGTCCATAGAATCTTTGTGGCGAAGCTGCCCCTTTAGTGGAATAGTTATGATTTCCATATTTTCATGAGGATGAGTTCCAAAACCCATTCCACCCGTTACATAGTCATCATTTAATACTCTTAATTTGCCGAATTGTATTTTGTTAGGATCGAAAAAATTGGCAAAACTGAAGGAATAACTAGCATTTAACCAGCCGAAATTTGCCTTTCCCCGCGTATTTGCAGGATGAAATATTTTCTCCATTTTTTGTTCCTGGTAAATTTGAAAGACGAGTTTTAAGCATTAATTTTGACTGTTAAATTTACGATTTAATGCCAGTAAATCTTGTTATATACATGTTAAAATGAAACAGAACGAAAAGCCTATACATGTATATTTCATGCCGGGGATGGCAACCGATTCGGCTATTTTTGAAAAGATAAGCCTTCCAAAGAATACCTTTGAAGTTCATATGCTCCAATGGCTGATCCCGGAAAAGAACGAAAGTTTGAAGCATTATACCGGGCGGATCGCAAAAATGATTCATCATGATAATCCTGTTCTTATAGGCGTGTCATTTGGCGGGGTTATTGTGCAGGAATTAGCAAAGATGCTGAAGCTTAAGAGGCTTATCATCATTTCCAGTGTGAAATGTACCGATGAGCTTCCAACTCGAATGAAGTTCGCTTCGAAGACAGGTCTTTTCAGGTTGATACCTACCAGCCTGGCAGGGTATAAGGAATATTTCGAGAAAATTGCCGTTGGAGATTTTCTCAAGAAAAGAGCTAAACTATACAGGCAGTTTATTTCGATCACAGACAAGCGATATCTTGACTGGGCTATAAAGAATATGGTTAATTGGAAATGCGAAAAACCAGATGAAAAGATCATCCATATCCATGGGGATAAAGACGAGGTGTTCCCGATTAGACATATCAAGAATGCCATCGTTATTAAAGGTGGTACTCATGTTATGATCATTAACCGGTATAAATGGTTTAACGAACATCTTCCGGAACTGATACTTTCGGGAAAGTTGAAAATAAAAAAGAAACAGGAACATATTAATTAAATGATGATGAAAATCTTGAAAAATGCGCTTTTGGCGATAGGACTTATTGTGGTATGTGGAGTAAGCATCAATGCGGTACAAAGAGATGCCGATTCTGAAGAATCCCGGGAAGTGACAAATAATGAAGCCCGGGAAAGAGATGATAAAAGTGTTGCTGAATCCTACCGCATCAAGGCATTGCCGATTCCCAAGGAAATGGAATTTGCCGGTGAAGCTGTTCCACTGGAAGATCCCGATGTTTATGAACGAATGGACAGGGAGCTGCTAGTAAATACCTATTGGCAGTCCAATGCTCTTTTACTTATGAAAAGAGCCAACAAGTATTTTCCAATTATTGAACCTGTTCTGGAAGAGGAGGGGATACCAGAAGATTTTAAATACCTGGCGGTGATAGAAAGCGGATTGACCCAGGCAATATCTCCGGCAAGGGCGATAGGGTTCTGGCAGATCATGGAAGCTACCGGGAAAGAATACGGGTTGGAGATCAATGATAATGTAGATGAACGCTACCATATTGAAAAATCTACCAGGGTTGCGGCAGATTATTTGAAAAAAGCGAAACAACGGTTTGGTTCTTGGACCCTGGCTGCAGCTTCATATAATGCCGGTCAGTATGGGATTGATAAGCAGTTGGAGAGACAAAAAGTTAATGATTATTACGATTTGCTGTTAGGTGAGGAGACCGGACGATATGTATTTAGGATACTTGCGGTGAAGGAGATCATGAATAACCCTGATAAGTATGGTTTCAATTTCGAGGAAACCGATCTTTACGGGCATATCCCCACCAATAAAGTAAAGGTAGATACGGTCGTTAAGGATTTTCCTGATTTCGCGAAGAAATTTGGTATCAATTATAAAGTGCTGAAAGTACATAACCCGTGGTTAAGAGACGACCATCTTAAGAATGCCTCTAGAAAGACGTATTATATCGATATTCCCGCCGAAGGATATTATCCGGAAAGCAGATAAGAACTATTCTTAATCGAGACTTACATTTTCTGCGTAAACTTCTTCGAACTGCTGGTTGATCAGGTTTTTTGTGATCGATGTTTCAAGGGCGATGAAGTTTTCGCGGTAAGCGGTTTCGGCTGAAGTTTGTAGCGAAGGAAAGACGCTTCGGCGTATATCCATGATCTTTTTATTACCCGAAAGCAGAAAACAGGTGGGCAATCCAAGGGAATGTTTCAATTGTTTTACCACGTAAGCTCCCTGGTTTTGGGTTTCATCTACATATACAACCGATATTTTTGAAGAGAACTGTTCCGAAAGTTCCTTTGCCTTTTCACGCTTATCCCAGAACAGGACAACGAAATCTATTTGATTGCCGTATTGTGAGGCCAGTTCATTCAGGGCTGGAATTTCACCTTTGCCAGGGATACACCAGGATGCATAGGTAATAAGGAATACTGGTTTTTTGAACTGGTAAAGCTGTACTTCTTTCTTCCTTAGGGTTTTGAATTTGAAGTTGTCCATATAAGAGCCTTCGAGCTTATTGGAAGTAAAAGATTCGAACAACTGTTTCCCCTTTTCATAATCATTATGCTTATACGCCAGGTCAGCTTTTTTGTTATAATCTGAAAGATGTTCGAAGAGAGCCTCAGAGAAGTAGATCCTATCCTGCAAATTTTGCTGGGAAAAAACCATGGGGCCAATAAGAAGTAAAACTAATACTAGTTTTTTCATGCAACGATTGTGGGGCTGTTACAAGGGTAAATGTAGTCCTCACTGATGTTGCACGAAAATATTTTCGTTAAACTGCCTGTATTTTAGTTAAAATGTAGAAAAGTTGACTAGATCTTCTTCATCTGTTCCTTCATCATCCTGATCTGGTCTTTCATCATACCATGCTTGTCCAGCTTCTTGGCTTCATTCAGGAGGTTGGTAGCCTCTCTTTTTCGGCGTTTGGTCATGGCGATCCCTGCCAGGTTCAATTTGGCCATCGCAAGATCGTGATCCATGGAAAGGCCTAATTTAATCGCTCTTTTAAAGAATTTTTCAGCCTGGGTAATATTGGACTGCGAAACCATAAGTCCGTGAAGATACCAGTAATAGCCCTGTTGTTTTTTAGTAAGAGCTTTTTCAGGGTCATTGATTTTGCTCAACCATTTGTTGGCTCCTTCAAAATCCTGCTTTCTAAGACGCAGAAAAGCCAACAGGATCATTTCGTTTTTGAAATAAAGGAAGATAAAAATAGTTGAAAGAAGGATCAAAAAGATCCCATTCCCTATGTTTCCTTCTACGAATTGCCAGATAGAAGCAGCAATGATTAATCCGGCTATGACTAGTTTGATATTCTTATTGAACATTATAGTTTTGGTTTTGCAGGCGGCAAAGGTAATAAAAACAAATAAAAATTATTTTAATTTAGTATTTGCAGTACTTAAAAAGCTTTGTATATTTGCACGCAGTTTTAAAGACAGCCAAAAACGAATTTTTAGAAGATAAAAGATACTCACAATGAAAAGAACGTTTCAACCATCTAAAAGGAAAAGGAAAAATAAGCACGGTTTCAGGGAGCGTATGGCCAGTGCAAACGGAAGAAAGGTCCTTGCAAGGAGAAGGGCTAAAGGTAGAAAGAAATTATCTGTATCTTCTGAAAACAGACATAAACACTAATGATTCACGGTGTTCGAAATAATTAAGGTGTTACTTTTTGAGTAACGCCTTTTTTTATACCCAGGCGCTTCTTAATTTTAGCAAATCACAACTATACGGAAACACAACATTTTATCATGCCAAAGAACAAAGACATCAAGTGCGTTTTAATTATAGGATCTGGACCAATCATTATAGGACAGGCCTGTGAATTTGATTATTCAGGAACCCAGTCGTTAAGATCACTGAAAGAAGAAGGGATAAAAACCATTCTTATAAATTCCAATCCGGCAACCATCATGACCGATCCGGCGATGGCCGATCATGTTTATTTGAAGCCACTTACTACAAAATCAATCGTTGAGATCCTGAAGGCGCATCCAGAGATCGATGCAGTTCTGCCAACTATGGGAGGACAAACCGCGTTGAACCTTGCGATCGAGGCAGATGAAAAGGGTATCTGGAACGATTTTAATGTTCGTCTTATTGGTGTGGATATCGATGCCATCAATATTTGTGAAGACAGGGAACAGTTCAAACAATTAATGGGAAGGATCGGGATTCCTGTTGCTCCTGCTAAAACCGTTACTTCCTATCTTCAGGGAAAAGAGGTGGCACAGGAATTTGGTTACCCGCTAGTAATCAGGGCTTCCTTCACTCTTGGTGGTGGTGGAGCAGGTTTTGTACATAGGGCCGAAGATTTTGACGAAATGCTAACCTATGGTCTTGAAACTTCACCAATTCACGAGGTGCTTATAGATAAGGCGCTTCTGGGCTGGAAGGAGTATGAGGTAGAATTATTGCGGGACAAGAATGATAATGTTGTGATCATCTGTACCGTTGAGAATATGGATCCCATGGGGATACATACCGGAGATTCCATTACCGTAGCTCCGGCGATGACCTTAAGTGATAAGACCTTCCAGCGAATGAGAGATATGGCGATCAAAATGATGCGCAATATTGGTGACTTTGCAGGTGGATGCAACGTACAATTCGCTGTAAGTCCGGATGAGAAGGAAGATATCTACGCTATTGAGATCAATCCTCGTGTTTCCAGGTCTTCTGCTTTGGCTTCAAAAGCTACCGGATATCCAATCGCCAAAATAGCGACAAAGCTGGCTTTGGGATACCATCTTGATGAGCTTGAAAACCAGATCACGAAATCTACTTCAGCTCTTTTTGAGCCGTCACTGGATTACGTGATCGTGAAAATACCACGATGGAATTTCGACAAATTTGAAGGAGCAGATCGTACGTTGGGTCTTCAAATGAAATCTGTAGGAGAGGTGATGGGGATTGGAAGATCTTTCCAGGAAGCCCTTCATAAGGCAACTCAATCCCTTGAAATAAAAAGAAATGGTCTTGGTGCCGATGGAAAAGGTTATACCGATTATGACCAGATCATCGATAAACTGACCAATCCTAGCTGGGACAGGGTATTCGTGATCTACGATGCGATCCAGATGGGAATACCACTGAGCAGGATCCACGAGATCACTAAAATCGATATGTGGTTCCTGAAGCAGTATGAAGAACTTCATGCACTGGAAACCGAAATTTCTACTTACGACATCAATACGCTTCCAAAAGAATTACTCCTGGAGGCCAAACAAAAAGGATTCGCCGACAGGCAGATCGCACATATGCTTGATTGCTGGGAAAGCGAAGTATATAAGAAAAGAGAAGAGCTTGGTGTAAAAAGGGTGTACAAACTGGTAGATACCTGTGCGGCCGAGTTTAAGGCTGAAACCCCGTATTATTATTCAACTTTTGAAGAGGAGATAAGAACCAGGGACGGAGAGATCACCATCGCTAATGAAAGCAAGGTTTCTGATAAAAAGAAAATTGTAGTTCTTGGATCTGGTCCAAACAGGATCGGGCAGGGGATCGAATTCGACTACAGCTGTGTACACGGGGTTCTGGCTGCTGCTGAATGTGGTTACGAGACCGTAATGATCAACTGTAACCCTGAAACTGTTTCAACCGATTTTGATACAGCCGATAAACTTTATTTTGAACCGGTATTCTGGGAACATATTTATGACATCATCAGGCATGAAAATCCTGATGGGGTGATCGTTCAGCTTGGTGGGCAAACCGCTCTTAAACTGGCTGAAAAGCTGGACAGGTATGGTATCAAGATCATGGGAACCAGTTTTGAGGCTCTTGATCTTGCCGAAGACCGTGGAAGTTTCTCCACGCTGCTGCAGAAGAATGATATTCCGTATCCTGAATTCGGAACTGCAGAAACTGCGGAAGAGGCACTTGCCCTTGCAGATGAGCTTAATTTCCCTATCCTTGTACGACCTTCTTACGTACTTGGTGGGCAGGGAATGAAGATCGTGATCAATAAGGATGAACTGGAAGAGCATGTGGTAGACCTGCTTCGAAAGATCCCTAACAATAAACTGTTATTAGACCATTACCTTGATGGAGCGATAGAAGCAGAGGCCGATGCCATCTGTGACGGGGAGGATGTCTACATCATCGGAATTATGGAGCATATCGAGCCTTGTGGAATCCACTCAGGAGACTCCAACGCACTGCTACCTCCTTTCAACCTGGGAGACCTGGTGATGCAACAGATTAAGGATCACACCAGGAAGATCGCGCTGGCACTGAATACGGTAGGTCTTATCAATATCCAGTTCGCAATAAAGGATGACAAGGTATATATTATCGAAGCCAACCCAAGGGCTTCCAGAACAGTGCCGTTCATCGCCAAGGCCTATAAAGAGCCGTACGTGAATTATGCGACTAAGGTGATGCTGGGTGAAAAGAAGATCAAGGATTTCAAATTCAACCCTCAACTGGAAGGCTACGCGATCAAGCAACCGGTGTTCTCTTTCAATAAGTTCCAGAAGGTGAACAAGCAGCTTGGGCCTGAAATGAAGAGTACCGGTGAAAGCATTCTGTTCATTGATAGCTTAAAGGATGATGAGTTTTACGATCTGTATTCCAGAAGGAAAATGTACCTGAGCAAGTAGAACGAACATTAAAATAAACCTAAAGTCATCCTGAGTAAGAATCGAAATTTCTAATTTTCTGCTCAGGATGATTTTTTTTATTGCTGTATGAAAGAAACGGTATTGATTTTTGGCGGTTTGTTCGGAACACTGGCTATAGTTCTGGGTGCTTTTGGGGCTCATGCTTTAAGGCGGTCTTTTAATGATGACCAGCTAAGAAGCTACGAGGTAGGCGTGAGATACCAGATTTATCATTCCATCATGCTGATAATTTCCGGGATCGTATTTCCATTTATTGAAATAGGGGAGATCATTACCGCCTGGTGTTTTATAATTGGCACTATGCTGTTTTCATTCAGTATCTACGGATTAACCTTTAGTGATTCAAGGGGCAAAAAAATTAAAATTCTCGGTCCGGTTACTCCCATTGGTGGATTATTCCTGATCGCAGGCTGGATTCTCTTTACCTACAATATTGTAGAGATCGCTTTATATCTCTAAGAGCTGAAGTCTGCTGGCTGAATGGCTCTTTTTCTATATTTTTCAGCATACCAGGCTACCAGGATCAATTGCGCCGAATGGTAGAGCATGATGGGCAGAAGGATCAAACCTGAATTCGCTGAGCTTCCAAAGATCACCCTAACCATAACCGAACCGTGTACCAGAGATTTCTTGGTTCCGCAAAACTGGGCCGTAATTTTGTCTTCGGTATTAAGGCCTATAAAATTGCTAACTGCTGCAAGGCCGTAAAAGACCACGAAAAATAAAACCAGTACAATAACTGCCATTTTGAGTAGTTCTTCGGCCTGTATACTTCTTAATAGGTCTGAGCTAAAGCTATTGCTGAAACTATAGTAAATGATCAGGATAATGGTTGTTTTATCAAAAAGGCTCAGCTGTTTGCCATATTTTCTGGCCCAGTTTCCAAAAAACCTTTGAAGGAATAAGCCTATAGCCAGCGGGACGATGATCTGC
The DNA here is from genome assembly GCF_022570735.2 of Christiangramia oceanisediminis. GTDB lineage: Bacteria > Bacteroidota > Bacteroidia > Flavobacteriales > Flavobacteriaceae > Christiangramia > Christiangramia oceanisediminis. Next base: position 458,934 of record NZ_JANCNS010000002.1, read on the forward strand.
AGGCATAATTTCTGAAGCACGTTCAGAAAGTCGAAATCGGCAGTTTTTTCAAGTATAAATCCAATCCAGAGGGGTGTTGCGATAATTCCAATTAAACCCGAAAGGCTCGCATTGAAAATGGCGGCTGGCAGATTCCCCTTGGCCAGGGCAACCATCACTACCGAAGATGATACGGTAGAAGGCAAAGTGCCGAGAAAGAACAAAGCGATCCAGAGTTCAGATGCCAGGCCTTCATCAAATAAGGGTAGACAAGCCAGGCAAAGGAGCGGAAAAACTATAAAAGTGGTCAAATGAATGATTATATGCACCCTGTAATTCAATAAACCGGCTTTAAATTCGGCAGGAGCGAGTTTAAGCCCGTAAAAGAAAAAGATCAGGCCTATACCAACATCAGTAATGGTCTTTAACGGAAGCAGGCTGGCTCCTTCGGGAAAAAAATAAGCGATGCCAATGGCGATGAAAATGGCAAATATGAAACCGTAAGACTTCAATCCTTCTCTATTTTCACTTTATGTTCCTCGAGCAGATGCAGGTAGCGTTCTGAGGAAAAATCGGTTTCATGGAACTCCTGAACCCTTTTTTTCTTCATTTTGTTTCTTTTGATGCTCTTAGCGAAGCGTCTAATTTCATTATCATTCTGCAAAATAAGGCCGGGCACTTCAACAGATTCTCCCTGGTTGTTTTTCGCGACCATAGTGAAATAGGAAGAATTGCAATGTTTGGTATCGCCGGTTTGAATATTTTCAGCTTCCACGCGAATCCCGATCACCATAGAGCTTCGGCCTACATAATTAACAGAAGCCTTCATCGTCACCAATTCACCGATTTCGATAGGTCTTAAAAAATCAACCGTATCAACGCTGGCGGTCACGCAATAGGCACCCGAATGCTTGGAGGCGCAGGCAAATGCGATCTGGTCTAACAGGGAAAGTATATAGCCCCCATGGATCTTACCGTTAAAGTTAGAATGGGAGGGAAGCATCAGTTCTGAGATCACCACCTGGCTGGCTTCTACTTTTTTATAATCTTTTTGCATGTCTAATTTCTAAAATGCGGACTTTCAGATTTTTCCACGGCCGTTATAAAATACTTGGTGTCCCCCCAGAAGAAGAACGTATCGTAGCGTTCAATATAGGTAAGCTTGACATAATTGCCTTCAAATTCCTGCAGCTTTTCTATTACTTCGTTTTCCTTATCCATCACTGAAAACTGGAAGATTTGCGCCCCGCTGATTCCCTGGCTAATCTCGCCTTCCCAGGTTTTGGACACCACGCCTTTTTTGCTGAATTTGATCAATTCACCGCTTCGGGTTCCTTCACTATACGGGATAAAGTAAATGAACGCGAAATAAACGAGGAACAGGATCAGAATTCCACCGAGGATATAGCCTAAAATTCTTTTCATATTACAGGTTTTTATAAATGAGATCCAGGAAATCTTCCAGTTTTGATGGCTCAAGCCATCGTGTTACGATCACCAGCTGATTCTTCCTGTCTACAACGATAAAATTACCACCAAATCCGGCAGCATAAAAAATATCCCTGTCGATATTTTCCATTTCCCGGTTACCATTGTTCAGCCACCACATATATCCATAAGCTGGATTTGGCTCTGAAGGCTGTATAGCTTCTTCGATTAGGCTGGCAGGGATAAGGTTTTTGCCATTCCAGTTTCCGTTATTCATGAACAACAGGCCAAACCTCGCCATATCTTCGGTATTGATGAACATGCCACCTCCGGAATGCCCACCGCCGCTAACCGACTGCATTTTGAAACCGTCAATGGTCGTCCAGGAATTATCGTAACCAAACCATCTCCAGGTAGAAGACGCATTTATTGGATCCATGATCTCGTCCTTCAGGACCTTTGGCAAAGGTTTCCTGAAAACATTCAGCAAAGAATAGGCAAGCACGTTCACGCGAACATCGTTGTATTTAAAATGAGTTCCTGGTTCGTGGAGTTCTCTTGATCTCCAATCATCGATACCCGTGTCGCGTGGCGGACGATCTGCCCAGTCAAAACCACCCCAAAGCTGCCCGCTCCAATCAGAGTTTTGCTGTAGCAAATGCTTCCAGGTGATCTTTGAGTTATGCTCACCTTCAAAGGTGTCATCCCATACATAATTGGTCAACTTATCATCAAAGTTAGCGATCAAACCCTGGTTCTTTGCAAGAAGAGCAGTGGTAGCAAGAAAGCTTTTTGTAACGCTAAAGGTCATATCCACTCGTTTGGTATTACCCCATTCTGCAACCACATAGCCGTTTTTCAGGATCATCCCGGCAGGGCCTCCACGGCGTTTTGTTGGGCCAAGGATCTCATGATAGGGTTCATGCTGAAACCCTTTTAAAATGGCCCGCCTGAGATCTTTCGATTCTGAATACTCGTTTGCCAGGGCAAAATCCACGGCTGCCTGTAAGTTCAGGTTGAATTCAGAGGCTTTCCTGGACTGCCATTCACCGGCGGCTGGAAAATAGATTTGCTGTGCACCTGCCTGTAAAAACAATAAAAATGCTGCAAGCAGGCTTAAAAAAGTAGTTTTTGTCATTTATGATTTGATTTTATTTTCAATTTGCTCTCCTTGATATTCAACTTCTGCCTGATTCATTAATTTCTGGTCAACCTGTTTACTGGCTTTGGCTCCTAATTTTTTAAGTTTTTCAACTCTCCTGAGAAGATTTCCTTTCCCGGTGAGCTTTTTCATGGCCCCTTCATAAGAATTCTGAACAGTCCCCAGTTGTTTGCCCACCTTTAATAATTCGTCTGTAAGATTTGTGAAAGAATCATATAACGCGCCAGCCTGAGTGGCGATCTCTATGGCATTCTGCTTTTGCTTTTCATTCTGCCACATGCTGTCTATGGTCTTCAGAACCGCCAGGAGTGTGGTAGGAGTTACGATGATGATGTTCTTTTCGAAAGCATCACTATAAAGGGCCGGGTATTCGTTTGAGGCGATCGCAAAAGCCGCTTCGATAGGGATGAAAAGCAAAACAAAATCCGGGCTTTCCATCTGGTAAAGATGATGGTAGTTCTTGTTGGAAAGCTCGTTCACCCTGTTTCTAACCGAAATTAAATGATCTTTAAGATGACTGGATTTTTCAGCTTCCTCCAAACCGTTGATATAGCGCTCGTAAGCGTTTAAGGAAACCTTGGAATCCACGATCATTTTTTTGTCACCTGGCAAATGAATGATCACATCTGGCATTTGCCTTCGGCCATCTTCACTTTGAAAGCTTTGCTGAACGAAATACTCGCTGTCTTTCTGCAGTCCGCTTCGTTCCAGAACCCTTTCCAGAACCATTTCACCCCAGTTTCCCTGCATTTTGGTATCACCTTTCAGGGCTTTGGTGAGGTTATTCGCATCTTCACTTATCTTCAGGCTTTGTTCGTTCAGGAATTTGAGTTTCTCACCAAGTTCTGCATGTCGTTTTACAGATTCCGAATCGCTTTTGACCACCTTATCTTCAAATTCCCTGATCTTCTTCTGAAGCGGGTCCAGGATATTCTCAATATTCTGCTTATTGATAGAGGTGAATTTTTCAGATTTCTGATCCAGTATACGGTTTGCGAGATTCTCAAATTCCTTGGCGAATTTTTCCTGTAATTTTTCTACTTCTGCCTTTTGCTCCTCATTTCGTTCTTTCAGGTTATCATATTCCGAAATTTTCGTGGCCAGTTCAAGGCTTAATTTTTCCTTTTGAGCTCTGATCTCCTCTCGCTCCTTTTCAGCTTTTTGAAGATTGGAATAGGCCTCATTTTTTAGTTGCTGAATGTTTTCTTTATGTTCTTCTAAAATATTGTAAACCTGATTTTTAAGACCTTCTATTTGAATTTTTAGTTGAGCGTTTCTTTCTTCCAGTCGGCTTTGTTCGTTTTTAGATCTTAGGTTGGAGATTAGCCTGCCTAAAAAGAAACCGGTTCCCAGGGAAACTAGGGCAATTATTCCAGTTAGAAGAAATTCGTTCATGTAGTAGCTGCTTTTTTCAAATATACTTATTTATGAACGCCCGAAAGATGGGAAGGCAAAATTTACCGGCATCTTATTTTATCTTGAAACTGGAGGATTCCTTATCGAATTGAATTAAATGACCAGGAAACAGGTCGTTAAGTGAATTGGATTTAATAAGTTCTTCAGGCTTTCCAAAAAGCGCTTTTTTATCTTTAAGAATAAGCATTTTGTCGCATAACTGGAGTGCGAGATTGATCTCGTGAGATGCGAAAATGATGGCTTTTTTAGTTTCACGACTAAGTTGCTGAAGCAATTTCAGCACATAGGCCTTGTGGTACAGGTCCAGGTGAGTGGTAGGTTCGTCGAGAATGATGAGCGATGTATCCTGGGCCAGGGCGCGTGCTATCAAAACTTTTTGAAACTGGCCGTCGCTTAACTCATGGCACTTTTTATTCCTGATATTCTCAATATCAACCAGCTTGATGGCATGCATCACTTTTTTCAGGTCGTTTCGGCTCAAACGGCCTATCCAGTTAGTATAGGGTTGCCGTCCCAGGGCGACCAGCTCAAGCACGCTCAGGTTTTTGGAGATGAGTTGTTCTGTAAGCACCAGGCTGATGTTTTTGGAAAGTTCAGCGGGATCGGTATTGGTGATCTGTTTGTTATCAATAAGTACCTGGCCATTCAAACCAGGTTGTATTCCGCTTAAAGTTCGTAATAAGGTTGATTTACCTGCTCCATTAACACCAATTACGGCTATTAGTTCACCCTCCCTGATATTAAGATTGATACCGTTAGCCACAACCTGGGAGGTACTTCCCTTGCGGTAACCTATGCCAAGGTCTTTGGTTTCAAGGACGATATTTGAGGTTTCCAGGCTCATCTAAAAGTTGAATTTTCTTTTTCGTACCAGCAGCCAGATCACTACCGGTGCCCCTATAAGCGAAGTTATGGCATTAATTGGCAAACTATATTCACTGCCGGGTAATTGGGCGATGGTATCGCAGATCAGCATTAAGATGGCCCCGCCAAATATCACCGCAGGAACTAATGTAATATGATTCGATGAAGGAATGATTTGTCTTACCAGGTGTGGAACAGCAAGTCCAACGAAAGCTATGGGGCCGGCAAAGGCGGTGATGCTTCCCGCTAACAGGCTGGTCGCGATAATGACCATAAACCGGTTTCGTTTAATATTGGTTCCCAGGCTTCTGGCATATTGTTCTCCCAGCAGTAGAGAGTTAAGGTTTTTGATGCTGGCTATGCTGATAAGGATCCCGGCCAGCCAGAAAACAGCAAGGATATACACCTCTTCCCAGCTTAGGTTGCCCAGGCTTCCATAAGACCAGAAAACATACTGCTGTAACTGGGAAGCAGGGCTGAAGTAGGCGAGAACGCTAACAATCGCGGCGGTAAGGCTGGCGAACATCAAACCTATGATCAGGATTGCCATGGTATCTCTAAGCCTGACGGAGGCAAGGATAACTGCGAACATGACCAGTAAGCTTCCAAGGCTGGAAGCAATGACGAGGCTCCATTCAGAAAGAAGAATGGAAGCAAAGGCGGCTCCAAAAACCGAAGCACCCATCAGAATGATGGCTACCCCAAGGCTGGCGCCACTGCTCAAACCCAGTACATAAGGTCCTGCAAGCGGATTTCTGAATAAGGTTTGCATTAAAAGTCCGCTTACGGCAAGTCCGGAACCGGTCACAATGGCTGTAATGGCCTTCGGAAGCCTGTAATTTAAAATGATATATTTCCAGGTGTCTTTTTCAACATCAAACCCAAGCAGGGCCGAAGTCACCTCTGAAACGGGTATCTGTACCGAACCAAGGCTTATGTTGAACAGGGCCGTAACTATAACCGCCAGAAATAAAAGAATAAGTGCTATGGAGTATTTCCGTTGGTTCAGCATTAGTTCAAAGGTTTAAAGAAAACCGGTTCATGATCCTTTAAAAGGCCCGGATGAAATATCGTGATCAGGTCTTTTAGAACAAGGTCGGGGCGTTGCGGTCCCAATTCGTAATAGATGATGCCGCCAGTTTCGCCTTTTGAAAGACTTACGCTGTAAACATTCTCATTTCTAACCGATCTAAAGCGATTGTAGTGCTCTGATTCTGAAATGAGTTCTTCATACGAAGTGAATTGACCTGAACTCACCCAGAAATCGGCATCTTCAGCCTTTTCCAGCACGCTTTCAAAAGCAAGGGAAAGACTACCTTCACCCCGGGTATCGGAGTATAGATAATTGCTGTTTGCGTCTTCAAAAAACTGAGCCTGCCAGGAGTTTCCGTAGGGCATATACCAGTTGTCCCTGAACATCGAACCGGCGATCACTGAAGGAGTTTCATCTGCCTTTCCAGCCAGGTCTTTTGCGTTGAGATATTCGGTTTTGATATCTTCGAAAATACTGGCCGCTAATTCTTTCTTGCTGAAAAGAGCTCCGAAAAACTTGATCCATTCGGCCTTTCCCAGCGGGCTGTTCTCGGTCCAGTCGCCATTATACATCACCGGAATTCCTGTTTTCTGGATCGTTTCCAGGCTGCTGTTGGAACCGTTTATGGCAAAGCCTATGACCAACTCCGGAGCAAGATCTATCAATACTTCGGTATTTATATTTTCATTCTGGCCCAGTTCAGAGATGTTTCCCGATTTGATGATCTTCCTCGTTTTTTCGGAAGAGATATAATCCAGTCCCGGGAATCCAGCCAGGGAATTCTCCTCGTTCAAAGCCTCGAGCGCCGGGATGTGAGTGGTGGAAGTCACCACGATACTTTCTACCGGCACCTGTACTTTTTGATCGTATTGAATGTTTTCAGGGATCTTGGATTTTTCAGAATATAAAAGGTAAACGAATGGCTTTTCAGCTTCAGGCCAGGGCGTATTCACCTTCAGTAAACTGTAATTTTCAAATTCTGTTATACTGAATCCGGATGCATATTCAATTTTCACCTCTTCACCTACAGTCTGGTTTACAGATTCAGCCTTCTGGTTTTTACAGGACAGGAATCCGAGAGCAAGAATTAGGAAAATTAGTTTCTGCACGTTCATTCGTTTGGAGTTCAAAAGTAAGATTATTTAATTTTTTGATCTTCTTGTTAAACAAATTTGTTTACTTTCGCACTGAAATTTTGGTTCAGCGCCGATTTATTTCTGCGTGGATTAAAAGGGAATCAGGTAAAGTGGGATTTACGAATTGGGAAGTGCGAGCTTTCCATACCGGTAAAATCCAGATTGGAAGCAGAGTTCGTTTTTCTACCTTCTTATCTCTAACTTCAAAAGCCTGAGCTGTTCCCGCAACTGTAAGCTTTGTCCCGATATACCGGGGCGGCTGCAATCATCTTCAAACCACTGTTTACCTCAGGTAGATGGGAAGGTTAATTGCAGTACGTGAGCCAGGAGACCTGCCCGAATTTCAAACTAAAATCGAGTGACTTTCGGGATAAAGGTCTACCGCTAATGAAAAACATACTATTCTATACCTTATTTGTTATTGGCTTTTGCCCTGTTCTCAAGGCGCAGACTGATATTACCGTTTTAGACACCGTGCTATTGAGCGACGAGAAGTTGCTGGAATTTTCTACAGGTCAACAGGTTCATAAGCTTTCCGACTCCCTGATCAGAAATAATGATCCGTTACTTACCGATATCCTGAATTTTAACAGCCCGGTATATTTCAAGGAAAATGGGCGAGGTATGGTGAGTTCCCCTTCATTTAGAGGTACAACTGCCTCGCAAACGGCTGTAGTGTGGAATGGGATCAATATCAACTCCCAGTTCAACGGGCAGTTGGACTTTAATACGATAAACTCCGGGGCTTATGACGAGATCGCTATTCGCGGAGGTGGCGGAAGTGTGGTTTACGGGACAGGTGCCATAGGGGGGAGTGTTCACCTGAACAATATCATTAGTTTCAGAGAAAGAACCGAACACCACCTGGTATTTCGCTATGGAAGTTTTAATACGATAGACGCGAGATACCAGCTGGAACTTTCGAAAAATGACTGGAGCTTTAATTTGTCACTTGCCAGGAACAGCAGTGATAACGATTATGAATATCCTGAAGATCGGGGAGAGAACCTGAACGGCCAGTATTATAACAATGCCATTAATTTAAGTCTAGGACATAGGTTCCACCTTAACAATACGATCAAACTTATTAGTGAGCTTTTTGAAGGGGAGAGACATTTTTCACTCATCAGGCCTTCAGAACCCAGAACAAGGTATACAAACTTAAATTCCAGAAACTTACTGGAATGGAATTCAGAATTCTCAGATTTTGACCAGGTCACTACTCTTGCCTATATCACCGAAAACTACAGGTATTATGCAAATATTGAATCTGATGTTTATAGCCTTGGAGTTGCAAAAAACCTGATCGCTAAATACGACCTCAGTTATGAGGCAGGAGAAAACATCCTTATCAATACGGTGCTTCAAAATACTTATATCGATGGAGAGGGCAGTGATCTGGGAAGTAATTCAAGGAATATCTTTTCAGCTGCATTTTTATTCAAACAGGCTCTTTCTGATAAATTTCAATACGAGGCCGGCTTACGAAAAGAGATCACCCAGAATTATGAGAGCCCGGTGCTGTTTTCTCTTGGTGCGAATTATGAATTCAATGATATTTACTCACTTCAGCTAAGTGCCTCTAAGAACTTCAGAATACCAACCTATAACGATCTGTACTGGACCAATTCCGGGAATCCTGAGCTTGATCCAGAGACTTCCATCCAGGGTGAGATAGGTAATCGATTCAGCTTAAGAGATTTAGATGTTGAACTGGTGCTTTTCTATAATGAGCTTCAGCAAATGATTCGATGGTTGCCAGGTGAAAATGGCGTGTGGAGACCCCGAAATGAAGATGAAGTACAAATAATGGGTATCGAATCGCGTGTGTCCTGGGAGAAACTATTTGAAGACAACCAGCAATTGAACGTGCAGGCGAGTTTTGCCTATACCAGTTCACAGGATCGCGATACCGGCAGGCAGCTTATATATGTTCCGTTTTACAAGGTAACCGGTACTGCTGGTTATACCTGGAAACGTTTTACGCCTTCACTTCAGCTGCTTTATAACGCTAAAGTTTTTACCAGAACAGACCATAGTGAGTCCCTTGACGGCTATGTGTTGGCTAATTTTTCTGCCAGTTACGCTATGGATGAAAAACGGCAATGGATCGCCGGGGCGAGAATAAACAATCTACTTAATAGTGATTATCAAAATGTGGAAGACCGGTTTATGCCGGGAACCAATTTCAATATTTTTCTGAATATCAATTTATAAAATCAATTAACTATGAAAAACAGCAAACTTTTTTTATTGGGCCTTGCAGGTGCCTTTTTTCTGAATTCCTGTAGCACTGATGATGATGGAATACCTCCAGAAACAGAACAACCCGGAGATTATGCTAATGGTGTACTTATATTGAATGAGGGGTCACAATCTGCTGGAACCGTATCTTACCTGGATGAAGATCTCAATGCAGTTGAACACAATATTTTTGAACAGGTGAACCAGGGAATGGACCTGGGGCTGTATGTGCAGTCCATCTTTTTTGATGAGGAAAATGCTTATATCATCTCGAACGGTTCAAATATGATCACCGTGGTGGATAGGTATACTTTTGAATATAAAGGAGCAGTAGATAACGGTTTGAATGTGCCGGTTTACGGTACGATTCTCAATGGTAAGGCTTATGTTACCAATATAGCCGATTTTGGCTCTGTGGAGGATGATTATGTTGCGGTTATTGATCTTGAAACTCTTGAGGTAGAAGAAGCTGTTGTAGCCGGAGGAACGATTTCTGAAATCGTTGAAAGCAACGGCATGATCTATATTGAAGGTGCATCCTATGGAACTGGGAACGCTGTTCGTGTTTTCAACCCAAATACCAACAGTATTGAGGAAAATATTGTGTTATTCGAAAATGAAGAAGGGGAGATGGAAGGATTGAACTCTTTAGCTGTTGAAAATGGCTCTTTATATGCTCTAACCAATCAAAACCTGTACGTAGTAGATGCCGAAAACTTTCAGCAGACGGCTATGGTAGATCTAAGTGCTATTGGTAATACTGCCAATCTGGATATTGAAGACGGAATGATCTATTTTACGTCGGGAACTTCGGTATACGCAATGCAAACTGCTTCAGCAGTAGCTCCTGAAACTCCTGTTTTCAGTTACGAAAGCTCTTCACTGTATGGACAGATGTATGGTTTTGAAGTTGAAAACGGACTTATTTACACTTCAGATGCAGGAGATTTTGCTTCAGCGGGTAGTGTTGCCATTTATGATACCTCAGGTATCTTTATTGCTGAATTTTCAACCGGTGTTGCTCCTAATAATTTCTATTTTAATTAATAAAGATTAGTGTATAAAAAAAGCCTCGCATTTCAGCGAGGCTTTTTTATATCCAATTATTAGGTTTACTGTTTTTCGAAATCCAATCTTTTCTTCTGTCCTGGAATCTCAGGCAGTTCTTCGGTGTACATTCTCTGGTAGGTAGGACTTAGAGCACCAGATTCAGAATATCCCTCATACCAGTTTGGTTTTTGCAGAAGACCAATTACAGATCTGTTACCTTTAACAGCTTCAATAGCAGTTGAAAGTAAAGGATCTGATACTTCACCCAGGACGCCTAAATTTCCAATATCTTCGGTTATTTCAATATCAGGGCTAAGACCATCAAAAGGTACACCCACATTATTTGCGTTTACCGATTCATAAACCAGTGGCTGAATAGCATATTTATGATCTGGATTAGCATTCCCTCTACCGAAATCATCAGAATCATAAAGCGTTACAGAAGCCTGAGATTTTCCAACCGTCATATCGCCAATTATCACAACATCGATATAAGGTTCGAGTCCGTTTAATACCAGTTCACTCGCAGATGCCGTAGAGGATGAGACAATTGCATACACTTTATCAAGATTCAGGCTATTGATCATTTCACCATCTATTGTATTTGTGAAGCGATTATAAAGCCTGTCTGGATTGTTCTCAAGGAAGTAATTCTGATACTTGTTATTCCATTGTTGCTTGGCAAAAATTTCATCGGTATACTGACCGGTAATCATACTCGCCAGCCTGGTAGCCGTTCGTACGCTTCCACCTCCATTATATCTAAAATCGATAATAAGATCGGTAACATTATTGGCTTTGAATTCGGCAAAAGCTGCATTCAATTCCTCGTCAAAGTCTGCTACAAAGCTGTTATACAAAAGATAACCTACCGGAGATCCATCTACATCTATCACCTTGTTAACCAGAATTGGATTTTCAGTAATGGTTTGTGTGCCAATAGTAACCGACTCTCCTGTTGGCGTCACTGTATTATCCACCAGCTCTGCTATTTCAAAAGTGATAGAGCTGCTGGCTAGAATTTCCCGGTAATTAGAAATGGTGATCTCCTGGCCGTTTAGCCTTCTAAATAGGTCACCCCTTTCAATATCTTCATTTTCAGCAGGGCTTCCAGGAATGATATACCTTACTACTCCAAAAAGATTATCGCTGTTTGAAAACCTATAGAGTCTAAAATCCACACCGGTGGTTTCAGAAATTCCGCTGAAACTATTTTCCAGGGCTATATAATCATCGGTGATAAAACTAAATCTATCCTGTGGGATCGTTAAACCATCGTAAAAAAGATCTTCAGGAGTATCCCATTCCTCAAGATATTCATTAAGTTCGGTTTGGGTATTAAAATAATCGTCTCCAAGCACAACCACCTGGTCTTTATATACATAGATCTCGTTCATTCCTTTCCATACGAAATCCTTGATCTCTAGTTCAAGGTTTCCGGTTGGTTCCGGACCTTCCGGTTTAGGATTGGGTTCTATTCCGTCATCTTCTGAACATGAAACGAGAAAAGCTCCTGTTAGAAGGAAATACATAAAATATTTAAAAATTTTCATAGACTCGTAATAGGTTAATAAATTAATAAGGCTTTAAAAATAGCTTAGTTAGGGCTAATCAAAAAATAATTGTAACAAAACTATTTGTGATTCGTCGTAAAGATGAGAAGGCAGTATAAAACCAACCAAACCAAATGAAAGAACGAACCTTCCTGAATATAATCGATCCTGTAAAGGATAAGATGTATCGCCTGGCATTAAGGCTCCTTACTTCGAAGGAGGCGGCTGAAGATGCCACCCAGGAGGTTATTCTTAAACTTTGGGACCGAAAGGAAAAGATCAAGCATTATGCCAATGTAGAGGCTTTTGCGATGACGGTAACTAAAAACTACTGTCTTGATCAGCTGAAATCGAAAAAGAACAGCCATTTGCGAATCGTGCATCAAAATTATGAAAGCAATGCACCTTCCTTGCAGTCAGAAATTGAAGTTAATGATGAAATGGCCCTTCTTGGCAGGATAGTTGAAAAACTACCGGAACAGCAAAAAATGATATTTCAGCTGAGGGATATTGAACAATACGAATATGAAGAGATCGCTGAAATCATGGAAATGAACCAGACCGCCATCAGGGTGGCTTTGTCCAGGGCCAGAAAAGCGATTAGAGAAAACTTGATAAAAAAACATAACTATGGAATTCAATAAAATTGAAAAACTGCTGGAGCGCTATGACGAAGGCAGAACTTCGGTAGCAGAGGAGAACCTGCTTCGGGAGTATTTTCTCAAAAATGAGGTGCCTCCACATCTAAGTTCCTATAAACTCATCTTTAGATATACAAGTGAGCAAAAGGATGAAAGGCTTGAGACCCAAACCAAAATGGGGTCATCCAGCAGAAAGATCGCCTGGTCTTCTATCGCAGCCATATTTATTGTGGCGGTGGGTCTGTATTTCTTTAATGAATCCAGCCAGGATCTGAACCAGAATGACATAAGCTCTGTAAGTGATGAGGAAATGGCCATTCAAAAAACCAAGGAAACCCTAAATATGGTATCCCAGTTGATGAACGAAGGAACTGCAGACCTCGTTTATCTTCAGGAATTCAATAAAACAACAAATAAGATTCTAAAAACCGACTAATACTTTAAACTATGAAACGACTACTAATTATTTTGCTAATTGGCCTATTACCGGCACTTTCAGTATCTCAGAACTTTAAAAAATATGAAGATATGGCCGGGGTGGATATGTTCACCGTATCTCCACAGGCCTTTAAAATGGCTAATAAGATTGAAATGGGAGATGATCCTGAATCTATTGCCTATAAAAAATTAATCGATGGGCTGGAGCAGATACAGATCTATAAGACCACTAAACCCGAGGTTAGAAAGATGATGTCTACCGATGTGAAGACCTATCTGAACAAAAAACCTTTTAGCGAATTGATGAGCGTAAAGGAATCTGGGAACTTGATCAAATTCTATTCGGTTCCCGGAAGCAGTGACAATTATGTTAAGGAATTACTGATGTTCCTGGAAGGGGAAGAGAATAATGAACCCATGTCCCTAATTCTGAGTATTACCGGTAATATTAACCTGTCTCAACTGTATAAGTTAACCGAGGACCTTAACATGCCCGGAGCCCAAGAACTTAAAAAAGCCAATCAAAAATCCTAGATCATGAAAACTATCAAAATTCTATCTGTACTGCTTTTCACCGCTTTTATGACTTCGTGTGATGACAGTAAAAGTCTGCAGAAATATTACGTAGAAAGTCAGGAAGACACCGATTTTCTGGCCCTTGATGTGCCAACCAGTATGTTCACAAATCTTGAGTCTCTGAATGCTGAACAGCGTGAAACCATGGAAAGCATCAAAAAGGTAAATGTTCTTGCACTGAGAGCAGACCAGTATCCGGAAAAATTCGAAACTGAAAAAGCCAGGCTTGATGAGATCTTTACCAGCGAGAAATATAAGATGCTTATGAAATATGGCGGTGGGAACCGTAAAGCTGCGATCTATTTTACAGGGGAAGATGATGCCATCGATGAATTGATCGTATATGGATATGACGATGAAAAAGGCCTGGGAGTTGCCAGGATCCTGGGAAAGGATATGAATCCGGAAAAGATCATGCAAATGATGAAATCCCTGGACAAAGAAGACATCAATATGCAGGGCTTTGAAACTCTTGCAGGTATCATTGATCCTTCTATGAGTAAGAGCGATTCTACTTCTGTAGGGAAGGTTAAGGATTCTGATGAAAGTTTGAATTCAGGGAATTCAACTTCTGAAGAATAATATTTTTAATTAGTTGAGTAAAAAGCCCCGGGCAATGACTGCCCGGGGCTTTTTTAGTTATATGCCCGTATAATTTTGTGGACTTATTTTGTGTAATTCTGCCTTGATCTCATCTGAAACGTCCAGCTCATCTACGAATTTTGAAATGCTTTCTTTTGTGATCTTTTCATTGGTCCTGGTTAGACCTTTTAGTGCTTCATAAGGATTCTTATAGCCTTCGCGCCTTAAAATGGTTTGAATGGCTTCAGCAGCTACAGCCCAGTTAGCTTCCAGATCAGCATTTAACTTTTCTTCGTTCAGCAGAAGTTTATTGAGACCTTTTAAGGTAGATTTAAAGGCAATTATGGTGTGACCAATTGGAACTCCTATATTTCTTAGTACGGTGCTGTCTGTCAGGTCGCGCTGAAGTCGACTTACAGGAAGTTTTGCCGCCAGGTGTTCAAATATCGCGTTGGCAATCCCAAGGTTTCCTTCACTATTTTCAAAATCTATAGGATTCACTTTATGTGGCATGGCTGAAGAACCAATCTCACCTTTTTTGATCTTCTGCTTAAAATAATCGACTGAAATATAGGTCCAGATATCCCTGTCAAGATCAAGCAAAATCGTGTTGATGCGTTTCATCGCATCAAAAAGGTTTGCTATATGATCGTAATGTTCAATTTGAGTGGTTGGGAATGAATGATGTAAACCCAGCTTATTTTCGACAAAATCGCTTCCAAATTTTTTCCAGTCGATCTCCGGAAATGCGACTTTATGAGCATTGAAGTTACCGGTTGCGCCTCCAAATTTTGCCGCATGCGGAATGTTGTTCAGGTATTTTAATTGTTCTTTTAGCCTTACTACAAAAACCGCTATTTCCTTTCCAAGTCGGGTAGGAGAGGCAGGCTGGCCGTGAGTTCTGGCAAGAAGCGGAATATTCTTCCATTCTTCGGCCAGGGATTCAAGCTTTTCGATTACTTCAT
The DNA here is from genome assembly GCF_022570735.2 of Christiangramia oceanisediminis. Taxonomy (GTDB): domain Bacteria; phylum Bacteroidota; class Bacteroidia; order Flavobacteriales; family Flavobacteriaceae; genus Christiangramia; species Christiangramia oceanisediminis. Next base: position 474,001 of record NZ_JANCNS010000002.1, read on the forward strand.
TTACAACAGGTAAATAGACAGCTTCAATGGCATCTTTTAAGCTTAAAGGAATGGCCGTGTTATTGATATCCTGTGAAGTAAGACCAAAATGAATGAATTCCTTGGAAGTTGTCATGCCTAACCTTTCGAACTCTTCTTTTAAAAAGTATTCTACGGCCTTTACATCATGGTTGGTTATTTTCTCAATTTCCTTCACTGCCTGTGCATCCAGGCTGCTGAAGTTCTTATAAAGAGCTCTTAATTTTTCAAAATTGGACTTATCTACATCCTTCAACTGTGGTAATCCCTGCTCGTACAGGGCTATAAAGTATTCAACTTCTACTTTAACCCGGTATCTAATAAGTGCTTCTTCACTAAAATAAGCAGCAAGTTCCTTTGTTTTCGACCGGTAACGACCATCTATAGGCGAGATTGCGGTAAGCGATGTCATCTTTTACTTTTTAAAATTAAAAGCGTAAAGATACCGCTTCAAATCTTATCTGAAAACTCATGGTTCAATTTCCTTAGAATCTTTCTCGCCCTGGATTGGTATCCCGCACTGGCACCTGGAAAATCGTTTTGCAGAACAGCCTTCAATTCTGCAGCTATCCAGTCGTTTTCACATCTTAAATCCCAGAGGGTCTGCATGGAAAAAACCTTTACAGCTATACTTTCCTCCCTAATCAACCATGAAAACGAGGTTTCCATAATGCTTTCTTTTATTTCTGAAGGGAGATAACTGGTTTTTCCAGCTAATGAATCCTTCTCTGTTGCGAGGCTGAATATTTTTGCCAGGCATCGGTTAGCCGAAGAATTTTCTGAAGTTTTTGCATAATGGGTTAAATGCTTGAGTTGATCCATCAGCAAGTCAATATCTTTTCTGGCAAGGATCTCAAGACAGTAGAGTGCCTTGATACTTAATTTCGTTTCATTCTCATTTAAAAGAGAAACTGCATCCTGGATCAACCGGGGTCTGCCTATTAAAATTTTGGCCGCGTTTTCTCTCGAGGCCAGGCTGGTGTTCATTTCCTGGAGAATATTACGAATCTCCATAAATCAGGAATTCAGCAAACGATCTACCAGTTCCGGCACTCCTTTTACCGCTGTTTTTTCAATAATTTCAAGTCTGTCTGATTCCCGAATATTTGGCCTGGGATCGATAAAATAGAACCGGGCATCCCGAGGGGCAAAATCTACCAACCCGGCTGCAGGGTAAACCTGCATGGAAGTACCTATGATAACAACAATATCTGCCGTTTCCATAATTTCAGCAGCTTTTTGAAACATGGGTACCGGTTCTCCAAACCATACTACATGGGGCCTTAACTGCCGGTTATGCTCGCAAAAATCACCTATTCGTATATCGTTTTTCCAATCCATCACCAGGTCATCATCAAAGGTGCTGCGTGCTTTCAGCAATTCTCCATGAAGATGAACCACCTGAGTGCTACCTGCCCGTTCGTGGAGATCATCTATATTCTGGGTAATGATATGTACATCGTATTTCGTTTCGAGGTCAACTAGGGCTTCATGGGCCCTATTGGGCTGAACTTTTAATAATTGCCTTCTTCGCTGATTATAAAAATTGAGGACCAGTTCTTTATTTCTATCCCATCCAACCGGAGATGCCACTTCCATTACATCATGGCCTTCCCAAAGCCCATCGGCATCGCGAAAGGTTTTAATACCGCTTTCAGCACTTATTCCTGCACCGCTTAATATGACCAGCTTCTTCATGTTAACAAAAAATTAAGATGGTTTTTTGATTTAATTAACGTCCGGCAGCTCTCCTAAGCCCGTAAGTAAGGTAGATCAGAAAAGTAAAATATGCTTTTCACCAAAAAATTAATTAATCAAATTTAATTGAACTTATGAAAAATTTATTCCAAATGCTACTAATGGCCATGCCTTTTCTAATTATGAGTTGTAGTAGCGATGACGACCTGCCTGTTGATGAAGGCGATGATTTTATGGGCGAGGTCACGACCTTCGACCTTTCTTCTACCATGAACTCTTCGGTTTCAGGAACCGCCACCTTTACCGAGAATGAAGATGGAAGTACTACTGTAGAACTGGACCTGGATGGCACGACCTCAGGTATGCATCCTGCTCACATTCATTATAATTCGGCAGCTGAAGGAGGAGATATAGCCATTTCCCTCGATCCTGTTGATGGATCTTCAGGAATGAGTACTACTACATTTTCTGCTCTGGATGATGGTACTTCAATAACTTATATGGAGGCTATCGAGTTTGATGGATACATCAATGTTCACCTGAGCGCAGATGACCTTGCTACCTTAATCGCCCAGGGTGATATAGGTGAAAATGACCTTACTGGAGAATCAAAATCCTACACGCTTGAATCCCGTGACGTTGACGGAATTATGGGGAGCGTGATGTTTGAAGAAAGAATGAACGGCGAGGCCCTTGCGACTATTATGCTAGACAATACACCTGACGGTGGCATGCACCCGGCACATATTCACATGAATACAGCTGCTGAAGGGGGTGATATAGCCTTCACGTTCAATCCTGTTAATGGGGATTCTGGAATGAGTATGACCAACGTAGCAGCACTTGACGATGGTAGTATGTTTGGCTATGATGCCGTACTGGACTACGATGGTTACGTAAATGTACATTTAAGCAGTGATGATCTTGGTACCCTGGTTGCCCAGGGAGATATTGGACAGAACGAACTTACCGGTGAATCAAAAACCTATGAGCTGGAATCTAAAGATGTAGAAGGAATTATGGGAACTGCCACTTTTGAAGAGCGAGTTAATGGAGAAGCCCTGGCAACCCTGATGCTTGAAAACACCCCTGAAGATGGAATACACCCTGCTCATATTCATATGAATACTGCTATTGAAGGTGGAGATATCGCTTTTACTTTCAACCCTGTTATGGGAGACAGCGGGATGAGCATGACCAATGTAGCAGAACTTAATGATGGTACTATGTTTGGTTATGATGACTTGCTGAATTATGATGGATACATCAATGTACATTTGAGTGCAGATGATCTTGGTACTCTGGTAGCCCAGGGAGATATTGGACAAAATGAACTCACCGGGGAAACTAAAACCTATGACCTTGGATCTAAGGATGTGGACGGAATAATGGGAAGCGTGGTTTTCGAAGAAAGAATAAATGGTGAAGCCCTTGCGACTATTATGCTGGACAATACACCTGATGGAGGAATGCATCCGGCACACATCCATATGAACACGGCAGCAGAAGGCGGTGATATCGCTTTTACCTTTAACATGGTTAATGGAAGTACCGGAATGAGTATGACCAATGTTGCGAGTCTTGATGACGGAAGCTTGTTCGGGTATGAAGAAGTATTAGATTATGATGGTTATGTGAACGTTCATTTAAGCGCTGATCAACTAGGTGTGATTGTAGCCCAGGGAGATATTGGCCAGAATGACCTTACCGGAGAATCTGCAACTTACGATCTAGGTAGTGTAGATATTGATGGAATTATGGGTACTGCCATGTTCGAAGAAAGGGTGAATGGAGAAACTTTGGTGACACTATCTATTCAGAATACTCCTGTAGATGGAATGCATCCCGCTCATATACATATGGGATCGGTTGCTGAAGCACCTGGTGATATCGCTATCACACTTAATAGTGTAATGGGCGAAACCGGGATGAGCCTTACCAATGTTAGTGAATTTAATGCTGCTGAAGGTGAAGAGGCTGAAATGGTCGATTTCCAAACCTTGACCATGTATGATGGATATATCAATGTTCACCTGAGTGCCGAGCAGCTTGATGTGCTGGTTGCGCAGGGTAATATTGGTTCCAACGAATAATACTGAGGTCCTCTGAGATTTTAATACCCGGCCATGTGCCGGGTATTTTTTTGTCCAGGCCTGTGCAACAGAATTTTAAACGATCCTTTTAAAAATTTTTATGATAATTACAGGGATAAGTTAAAGAAAGTTACATTTTATAGTTTGTAGGGCCAGAACTCACAACCTGGAGTTAAAATTAGTTACTTCAAATAGATTTTAGGAAAACTTTCACTCCATCTACTAACGGATTTCCCACCTTCGAAGCATAAGAACTTAAATTAAAATTGTTTAGAAATGAAAAAATTATCAATCTTATTATTGAGTATTGTAGGCCTGGTAGGTTGTAGTGATGACGACGATGCCGTAGACATTCCTTTTGAAGGAGAAACGAAGGTTTATAATCTGGAAGAAAGGTCAGATTCCGGAGTTTCGGGAACCGCGACTTTTATGGAAAATGAAGACGGGAGTACTACCGTTGAACTTGACCTGAACGGAACATCAAGTGGAAATATGCACCCGGCGCATATTCATTTTAATTCGGCTGCTGAAGGTGGTGGAATTGCCATTAGCCTCGAACCAGTAGATGGTGGAACTGGAATGAGTACGACCATGATCGATATGACCGATGCTGGCGATGCGATCACCTATGATGAATTGGTTGAATTTGACGGGTATATCAATGTGCACCTTAGTGCTGATGATCTTGCAACCGTAGTTGCTCAAACCGATATTGGATCTAACGAACTTACAGGTGAGTCAATGACCTACGATTTGGATAGCAGGGATGTAGATGGCATTAGTGGTACCGCAACTTTCGAGGAAAGAATGAGTGGTGAAACCCTTGTTACTCTTGATATTGAAGGAACTCCTGCAGGAGGAAGCCATCCGGCTCATATCCATATGGGATCGGTAGCTGAAGCTCCAGGAGATATCGCAATATCACTTGAATCGGTAGACGGAGATACAGGAATGAGTATGACCCCTATATCTGAAACGGATGCTGGTGAGGCTGTATCTTATTCAGATCTGATAACTTATGATGGCTATATCAATGTTCATTTAAGTGCTGATGATCTGGCAACAATTGTAGCCCAGGGAGATATTGGTGCGAATGACTAAAAACTGAAAATAAGTATTAAGGAAAAGCCCGGCCTAAAGCCGGGTTTTTTTATTTTTACCTCCTATGATGGATGAAAGTATTTCAAATTACCTGGAAGAATATCTTACCCCCAGACGTAAGTCGCTTTTTGATAAGGTTCTGGCTGAAAGGACCAACCACTTAACCCTGGTTACCCAGGATGTATACCAGTTACATAATACCAGCGCTGTGGTTAGAAGTTGCGATGTTTTCGGAATTCAGAACATTCATGTGATCGAAGAAAAATTTCCGAGGCGAATCGATAAAGAGATTGCCATGGGAGCCCAGAAATGGGTAAGCATCAATCGATATAATTCCACCGCTGCCTGTATGGAGAATTTGAAGAAAAATGGATATCGCATAGTGGCAACAAGTCCGCATGGAAATGCGGTCACTCCTGAAGAATTCGATTTAACATCGCCCGCAGCCATTTTCTTCGGAACCGAAAAAGATGGTTTACCCCAGGAAATGATCGAGCAGGCAGATGCCTGTATCAAGATCCCTATGGTAGGTTTTACAGAGAGTCTCAATATTTCGGTTTCAGCGGCCATTATTCTTCATAGTCTTACTCAAAGGCTGAAGCATTCTCAAATTTCCTGGCGTCTGAGTGACGAAGAAAAGTTCAGGATCAGGCTGGAATGGATGAAAAAAACGATAAAAAATTCAGATCAGATTATAGAACGCTTTCTCAAATCGTAATTATTCGTAACTTTTTACCGACCATAGCCCTAAGTCATGACTCTGTTTTTTTATCTCATTATTGCGATCATCACTTTTTTTGCCTTTTTGCACGCCTGGGTAAAAAAGGAATATGATATTAGTCGTACCGTCATCATAAGGAGATCTCGTGAAGAGGTTTTTAATTTCGTACGGCAATTGAAAAAACAACAACACTGGAATCCGTGGTTTACGAGGGATTCTAATGCGGTTATGAAATATAAGGGAGACGATGGTAAGGTTGGAGCCAGTTTTTACTGGAAAGGCAATCGCAAGGTTGGAGAGGGCATTCAGCGCATCACCAAAACAAAGCAGGGGAGAGTCCTGGAAACAAGGATTCTTTTCGTAAAGCCATTTAAGGTCAACGCCATAACCTATATTGGGGTTAAGGAGCTGGAACCCGAAAAGTCAAAACTGGTATGGGGAATTCGCGGAAACCTCGCATTTCCCTTGACCATTATCAGTTTATTTTATCCGCCAGAGAAAGCTTTTGGAAAGGAGCTGGAAATAGGTTTAAGACAACTTAAACGAATACTTGATAAATAATAATACTTTGCTTTAATTCTTCTGAAGCACCTTGTATTCCTCGTAGCAACTGCTGATGGCATCCAGGATTTGAAGATCGTTCGCAGATTTCATGAAATCTTCAGAATAATTACAATTATTTAGTATCTCGTTAATTTCAGCCTTGTTTACCTGAAGTAGAGCCATTAAGGTTTCCCTGTCAAACTTATTCCGAAGCAGATTACGAATATTTTCATCCTGTTTCATTTGCCGCAGTTTTTTCATCTGCCGGGGCCGGTTTCCGAAGATATTATAGACCAGATCGGCAGGATTGGAAAGCGACCTTATGGCCTTTGTTACAGCATTTGGCGAAGTGTCACCGCCTTCATAACCCGTATTTAATCCCGAGATACTATACCTGTAATTTTCATAGATCGGGATGTTCTTGGCGTCTATTTCAAGGTAACCGGTAAGATTAACGGTGTTAACCGTTACTTCTTCGAGGGCAAAACCAAGTTCGGTCATTTTTACCTTAACATTTCCATATTTTAACCAGTCGTTGGTAACCCTTACCCTAATGGATCTGAATCCCAGGTAAGAAAAATACAGCGTATCATTAACGGTTGCCTGTAATTCAAATTCACCATCTTCATTGGTCACTGCACCTTTAACCTGGTTAAGGTTTACGATGTGTACATTCTCGATAGGATTGTCATTTGCTGCGTTCATTACCGTACCGGTCACCACGTCCTGTGCAGAAACCATGGCGGTAAAAAGCATGAAAAATAGGAGTAAGGTTTGTTTCATAACAATTGGGGGCTAAAAATATAAAATCCTCCTAAAAAACAATGCCAAACTTAAAGATTTAAGTCTGGCATTTTTTCTAACCCTTTTTAATTAGGCTTTCGATCTTCTCCTTTTCAGAGAATTTTCGATATTCTTGCTTCGGTTGGCTTTGCGCCCACCTTTTTTTTCAGTTCTGTCTGATCTTCTTCGACCGCCAAAATCACTTCCTTTTTTATCAAAGTTCTTTCCGTTTCGTTTTGATCCACCGCGATCTCTTCGACGTCCACCTTTATCAGAACCTTTGTCTTTAGTAACTTCAACGTTCACAAATCTTCCGTTGTGATTGAATTCGCTAAAGGTGCTAAGAATAAGATCGGTATGCTGTTCATCGGTATTAAAGAAAGAGAAACTACCCTTTACATCTACCTTAAATACATCGTCTCTTTCAAGGTTTAATTCCTCCTTAAGGAAGTCTTTCAGGCTCTTCCAGTCAAAACCGTCCTTAGAACCTACATTGATGAAGTATCTTGTGTTTCCTTCAGAAACCTCTGGCCTTCCACCGGAAGATTCTGAACTAAGATCTGGCGCTTTCTCGTAATAATTAAAGAAACGGGTGAATTCTACCGAAAAGAACTTCTTGATAAGTTCTTCTTTAGTGAAAGATTCAAGGGCTTCATTGATCGTAGGAAGGTAAGGATCAATATCATGATTGATCTCGGTTTTCCTGATATCTTCTGCCAAATGGAATAACTGTATCTTACAGATCTCCTTTCCATCTGGAATTTCCTTTTGCTCGAATTTCTGCTGAATGATCTTTTCAATAGTCCTGATCTTGCGAACTTCGCTTTTTGAAATGATCACCATAGAAACTCCCTGTTTTCCTGCACGTCCTGTACGTCCGCTACGGTGAGTGTAGGTTTCTATTTCATCTGGCAACTGGTAGTTGATCACATGCGTAATATCATCCACATCAATTCCACGTGCAGCAACATCGGTAGCTACCAGCATCTGGATCTGGCGTGTTCTGAAACTTTTCATAACCAGGTCACGCTGGTTCTGGCTCAGGTCACCATGAAGTGCTGCTGCGTTGTAACCATCTTCGATAAGTTTTTCAGCAACCTTTTGCGTATCTCTTTTGGTACGACAAAAAATTACCGAAAAGATATCTGGATTCGCATCTGCGAGCCTTTTAAGGGCATCATAGCGGTTGCGATGATTTACCAGGTAATATTCGTGAGAAACGTTAGCAGTTCCGGTATTTTTTGAACCTACGGTTATTTCAACCGGGTTGCTCATGAATTTCTTTGCGATCTTCGCTACTTCTTTTGGCATGGTTGCCGAAAATAGCCAGGTCTTCTTTTCCTGTGGAGTATGAGAAAGAATGCTTTTGATGTCTTCATAAAAGCCCATGTTCAGCATTTCATCTGCCTCATCCAGCACACAGTAGTCGATATTCGAAATATCGGCCAGGTTTCTCCTGATCATATCCTGCATCCTTCCCGGTGTAGCCACGATGATCTGTGCACCTCTGGAAATAGATTTCGCCTGTTCGGTGATACTTGCACCACCATAAACAGCGACAACGTTCAATGATTTCTTGTATTTTGAATAGAGCTTCAGTTCATTGGTGATCTGAAGACAAAGTTCACGAGTTGGAGAAAGGATCAAAGCCTGGGTCTTTTTAGATCCCGGGTTGATTTTCTGAATTAGCGGGAAACCAAAAGCGGCTGTTTTACCGGTACCTGTTTGTGCCAGAGACACAAGGTCGGTTTCCTGTTGTAATAAAATTGGGATTGATTTTTCCTGTACTTCACTTGGGGTTTCAAAGCCCATGTCGGTAATGGCCTGTAGCAAATCTGCGTCCAGTCCAAGTTCTTGGAATGCGTTCATTCGTTTATGTAAGTATTCGATTATGATATGTAAGTGTTACATAAGAAGCGAATCGACATACTTAAACCTAAACTTCCAGTAACACATCCTCACCCTGAGGAATTTTTCAAGCGGCAAATGTACACTATTATTTCTGGTTTCAATGAGTTTTTAGAAATAATAAGTTTAAATCTTTATAAATCAGAAATTTAAGCTGCCTGGACTCCTGTTATTACAGGCTATTCCGCAGAATGTTAATTTCGGTTCAGCAATAAAATATTCAGAAATTTAGAAATTACTTGGAGAGATATTCGATCAACTCTCTAAAAGCGATTCCCCTGTGGCTGATAACTGATTTTTCATCCATGTTCATTTCCGCAAAGCTTTTTGTATAACCTTTAGGCTGAAAAACGGGATCGTAGCCAAAGCCCATAGAACCAATTCGTTCCTTTAAAATAACACCTTGACAAATCCCGGTGAATAAATTCTCCCTGCCATCCAGATTAAGAGCGATAACGGTCTTAAACCTAGCCGACCTGTCATTTTGTTTCTCTAATTGCCTTAATAATTTTTCGATATTGGCATTATCATCTTTAGGCTCCCCCGCGTAACGTGCAGAGAAGACTCCGGGAGCCCCGGCAAGCGAATCCACTTCGAGTCCGGTATCATCTGCAAAGCAATCGTGGCCGTAATTATTTTTAACATACTCGGCCTTAAGAATGGCGTTTTCGTCAATGGTGTCGCCGGTTTCCTCGATCTCCTCGGTGCAACCTATATCTTCCAGGCTAAGAAGTTCAATATGTGAAGGTAACATGGTTTGTACCTCGTTGAACTTGTTCTTGTTGTGGGTGGCAAATACTAATTTCATTTATCTGTGGTGATAGGGTTCGTTTTTCAGGATGGTAAAGGCTCTGTATAATTGCTCGGTAAAAAAAAGTCTTACCATTTGGTGGGAAAAGGTCATTTTTGAAAGTGAAATTTTTGAATTCGCTCGTTGATAGACCTCAGGTGAAAATCCGTAAGGTCCGCCAATTACAAAAATAAGTCTCTTTAGGCCAGTATTCATTCGTTTTTGAATATATTCTGAAAAGCTTTCAGAACTGAATTGTTTGCCATTCTCATCCAGCAAAACCATGAAATCAGCATTCTGAACACCCGCAAGGATCAATTCGCCTTCCTTTGCTTTCTGCTGATTTTCATCAAGATTTTTGGCCTTTTTAAGGTCTGGAATGATCTCAAGCTCAAATTTTACATAATGCTGAAGCCTGGCAAAATAGATATCGATCAGGTCTTCCAGTTCCTTTTTATCGGTTTTCCCGATACAGACTAATTTTATTGTCATTCCCTTATTTTAGTAGAGACTTTACTACATTTACAAAAATAAGCAGAGAATATGATCTCACCGGAACAATTCGAAAAAGAAATTGAAATAATAATTAAAAATGCGATTCGGGAAGATGTAGGAGATGGGGATCACAGTTCCCTGGCCTGTATTCCTTCAGAAATTAAAGGAAAAGCAAAATTGCTGGTAAAGGATAGGGGAGTCCTGGCAGGGATCGAATTTGCCAGGAGGGTTTTTGAATATGTTGATCCAGATCTTAAGATGAACATTTTGATGAATGATGGGGATAGAATTAAAAAAGGAGATGTCGCTTTTTATATTGAAGGAACCTCACAGTCTATTCTTCAAGCTGAAAGGCTCGTGCTTAACGCTATGCAGCGAATGAGCGCAATAGCAACAAGAACCTCTGAATTTGTTCAGAAACTGGAGGGAACCAAAACAAAGATCCTGGATACAAGAAAGACCACACCAGGAATCAGGGCGCTGGAAAAATGGGCTGTAAAGATTGGTGGTGGGGAAAATCACCGTTTCGCGCTTTATGATATGATCATGCTTAAAGATAATCATATCGATTTTGCAGGTGGTATTACCAAAGCGATCGAAAAAACGAAAGCTTATTTAAAGGAAAATGACCTGGATCTTAAGATCATTGTAGAAGCCAGGGATATGGAGGAGATCCGCGAGATCCTGAAATCAGATGGTATTTACCGCATTCTGATCGATAATTTTAATTATGAGGAAACCCGAAAAGCAGTAGAATTGATAGGAGGAAAATGCCTCACCGAGTCCAGTGGCGGCATCACCCTGGAAAAAGTACGGGAATATGCCGAATGTGGAGTGGATTTTGTATCCAGCGGTGCTCTTACCCATTCTGTACATAATCTTGATCTTAGTCTAAAAGCCGTGTAACATGGCTCCCAGGAAAGCGATCAACTCCAAACTCACAGAGATCTCCAATGGCCTGAAAGCACGGGCCAAAAAGATCATATTACCGGGTCTGGATGGACTTACGCTTTATAACCTGTGGATCATATACTGGGGTGGGATCGTAAAGGGAACTTTTTCTACCAGGGCAAGTTCCATTGCATTTAGCTTCTTTATGGCGATATTTCCATTCCTGCTTTTTGTACTTAACCTGATCCCTTATATCACATTTATAGATGATTTCCAGATCAAGTTCCTGGTGTTCATGAACGACCTGTTACCACCGGAGACTTCCGATTTTTTCGGTCCGTTCTTCCAGGATATCGCTGAAAACCCAAGAGGAGGTTTGCTTTCGTTCTCCTTTATTCTTTCCATATTTTTAATGACGAATGGAGTAAATGCGATTTTCACCGGTTTTGAATTCAGTTATCACACCAAGGCGAACAGGTCTATCCCCAGGCAATATGCTGTTGCCGTGGGAGTTTCCTTTATATTGGCATTATTGTTGCTCCTTTCGGTTATAGGGGCTGTTTACTTGGCCTATGCGCTAGATGATCTGGGTGATCTTGGGATTGTAGATCCAAATGGCCCGGGAGCACAGGTAATTAGTTATGCAGGTTTTGTGGTATTAATTTATACAGCGGTGGCTATACTTTATTATTTCGGAACAAGGGAAGGTAGAAAGGCAAGGTTCTTTTCGGTAGGCGCATTATTTACTACCATTTTGATCCTGCTTACTACATTTTTGTTCAGTTTATATATCACGAACTTCTCCAGATATAACGAATTATACGGTTCTATTGGAGCTTTGCTGATTTTGATGTTTTATATATGGCTGAATTCCAATATGTTATTACTGGGATTCGAATTAAACGCCTCGCTTCTTAGGCTGCAAAGGAAAATTAGATAACTTTAAATCAATAATTAACTTAAATAAACTATGAAAAAAGTACTTTTTTTAATGATTGCCGTTATGAGTATTAACCTTTCTTCAGCTCAGACAAAAGTTGGAGGGGTGAGCCTTCCAAATAATGAAACCTTCCAGGGTGAAAGCCTGAAACTGAATGGGGCTGGAGTAAGAGAAAAATTATGGATAGATCTATATGCCGGCGGGCTTTACCTTGCCAATAAATCTTCTAACGCTTCTACCATCATGGCCGCTAATGAGCCTATGGCCATTAAATTACATATCGTTTCTAAATTAATTTCAAGCGATAAGATGATCGAGGCTGTAAATGACGGATTTGAGAGTTCTACAAATGGGAATACGGCTCCCCTAAAATCGAAAATAGATAAATTCAAAAGCTTTTTTATGGAAGAGATCACCAAGAACGATGTTTTTGATATCGTGTATCTTCCGACAAAAGGTGTGGTAGCCTACAAGAACGACAAGGAATTGGGAACCATTGAAGGGATGGAGTTTAAAAAGGCTCTCTTCGGGATCTGGCTTTCTAACAACCCTGCCGATGACGATCTTAAGGAAGCCATGTTAGGAAAGTAAGATGAAACTTCGGCTTTTAAATATCATCATTTTTTGTTTTTTCGGTCTAACTTCAAATTGCCAGGAGGTAACTGGGAAATGGACCAATTTCAATGAAAACGGTGAGCCTAATTCCATAATCAGGATATATGAAAAAAATGGAGAGATCTATGGAGAGGTAGAACGCATTTTACGGGAAGAAGATCGAAACCGTGTTTGTACCAAATGTGAAGGAGACCTAAAGAACAAACCTATTGAAGGTATGACGGTAATGTGGGGCCTGGAGAAGAACGGTGATGAATATGTAGACGGTAATGTTGTGGACCCTAAGACCGGGAAAGAATACCGATGCAAGATCTGGATCGATGATGAAAATCCAGATGTACTAAATGTTAGAGGATATGTTTCCCTGTTCTATAAAACTCGTACCTGGGAAAGAGCCGAATAAATAATTAGGCAAAGCTGTCTTTAAATTTTACTTTCAGATTTTCAGGATTCTTATAATTTTGAAGAAATTGAAAGTGATCTTTTTAAGACAGCTTTTCTTTTTTTGACCAAACCAAACCTGAATGGCCTATTTCGCAGATCTTATTTTACCCCTGCCTCTGGATAATCGCTTTACCTATAGTATTTCTGAAGAGGAGTTTCAATTCATCCAGCCTGGAATGCGGCTGGCTGTTCCTTTTGGTAAGAACAGGATCTATACAGGGATAGTGGCTGCGATACATCAGGATCCGCCAAAGGTTTATGAAGCGAAACCCATTCATCAGATACTGGACGAATCGCCGGTTGTTACTGAAAAACAATTGGAGTTCTGGAACTGGATAGCCGATTATTATCTGTGTACGGAAGGGGAAGTTATGAAAGCTGCCCTGCCAGGCGCTTTCCTGCTGGAAAGTGAAAGCATCGTGAAACTTAAGAAGTCTTCAGAGGTTGACTGGGATGCTCTCAATGATGAAGAATACCTGGTTATTGAAGCCCTACAGCGACAGTCTTCTATGAAGATACAGGAGATCGAGCAGTTGCTGGATAAGAAAAAAGTGCTTCCGGTTATCAACAAGCTCGTAAGCAGAACTCTGGTTGATCTTAACCAGGAGATCTACGAGCAATACAAACCTAAGCAGGTTAGGTATGTAAGACTAAATCAGGCTTATTCGGCAGAAGCTGAAATGCACCAGCTTTTGGATGAACTCTCCAGGGCCCCAAAACAGCGTGAGATCCTGTTATCTTATTTTGCGCTTACGGCTAGATCTAAAAAATCGCTGAAGACAAAAGAACTCATTAAAGAATCTAATGCAAGTGCTTCGGTCTTAAAAAGCCTGATCGATAAAGGAATTTTCGAAGAGTTTTTCCTGGATACAGATCGGGTTGGATTTGATGGTGGAAGCCAGAACAAGGAGATCCATCTTAATGAGGATCAGCGGCACGCCTTTGAGCACATCCAGGATAATTTCAGGGAAAACAGGGTTTGTTTACTTCACGGGGTCACTTCGTCTGGGAAGACCGAATTATATATTAAACTTATTGAAAAAGCTATCCAAAATGGAAAGCAGGCTTTATACGTGCTCCCGGAGATCGCCCTTACCACTCAACTCATAAAACGCCTTCAGTCTTATTTTGGTGATAAAGTGCTGGTCTATCACAGCAAATATTCTTTGAATGAGCGGGTAGAGGTGTACCGTCATGTTTTGAATAATTCAGAAAAAGGAAGGATCGTAATTGGGGCAAGATCCTGTATATTTCTGCCATTTAAAGACCTTGGACTAATCGTTGTAGATGAGGAGCATGAAGCTACTTTTAAACAATTTGATCCTGCCCCTCGTTACCATGCCAGGGATGCGGCCGTGGTTTTAGCAGCTAAATTCAAGGCGAATATCATTCTGGGGTCGGCCACGCCTTCTCTGGAATCCTATTTTAATGCCGATCACAATAAATATGCTTTGGTTGAACTCACCCGTCGCTATGGAAATGTCCTGATGCCGGAAGTAGAGGTGGTAGACATCAAAACTGCCCATCGAAAGAAAAAAATGACCGGGCATTTTTCTGAAAGGCTGATCGATGAGATCAAGGAATGTCTTAAAGAGGGGGAACAGATCATCCTCTTTCAAAATAGAAGGGGGTTTTCGCCAATCCTGGAGTGTAACACCTGTGGCCATTCGCCGCAATGTCCTAATTGTGATGTAAGTTTGACCTATCATAGTCATAACAATCAGCTTCGTTGTCATTATTGCGGTTATCATATCGCCATGCAGCATAAATGTATGGCCTGCCGGAGTAATGAGATCAGCACTAAAGGCTTTGGAACCGAGCAGGTAGAAACCGAATTGAAAGCCCTGTTTCCTGAAAGCAGGATTGCAAGGATGGACCAGGATACCACGCGAGGAAAATACGCTTATGAAAAGATCATTGCCGCTTTTGAGAACGAGGAAACCGATATTCTAATCGGCACACAAATGCTTACCAAAGGGCTTGACTTTCGAAAAGTAGGCCTGGTAGGAATCATGAATGCCGATAATCTTCTTAATTTTCCTGATTTCAGGGCTCATGAACGCAGTTTTCAGTTAATGCTCCAGGTGGCTGGACGTTCGGGTAGAACGAAAAAAAGAGGAAAGGTGCTTATTCAGAGTTATAATCCGCATCACAGGATCATCCAGCAGGTTTCCACGGCCGATTATAAGGAAATGTATAAAGAGCAGCTGGAAGACCGTTACCAGTACAAATACCCGCCTTATTACCGGCTGGTGCGGCTTACCGTTCGTTGCCGGGACTTTTCAAAAACCAATGAAGCTGCCGAATGGCTTTCAAGATCCCTGAACAGCGTTTTTGATCCGTATGTTCTGGGGCCTGAATTTCCGCCGGTAGCCAGGATCAGGAATGAATATTACAAGAACATACTGGTAAAGATTCCGCAGAAGCAATCCCTGGGAAAAACCAAGCGAATCATTCAAAAAGTGCTGAATAGCTTTAAAAGTATTGGTGCCTATAGGTCGGTAAGGGTAGTGGCCAATGTAGATCCTCAATAAAAAAAGCCGCTCCATAGGGAACGGCTCTAAATTGAATATTTTATTTCTTACTGCTGTATAGCGCTTAAAGCTTCTACCAGGTCATTTTTCTTATGACGGCTTAATGGAAGTTTCTCCTTGTCGATCTCTATATTCTTGGAATTATAGCGTTCGATCTTGTCCAGGTTCACGATATACGATTTATGAGTTCTAAGAAAACGATCGCTGGGCAATTGCTTTTCAAAAGACTTCATGGTAGCGAGTACCACGAAATTATCCTTTTCGGTCACAAATTTCACATAATCACCCAATGCCTGGATGTATTTGAGTTTGCTTAGGAACACCTTTCGGTTCTTAAGATTGCTTTTCACGAAAATGAAATCATCATCTTCAGGAGCCGCAGTTTGATGTTTTAATTTATAAAGGTTTACTGCCTTGTTAACCGCGTTGTTGAACCGGTCTTTGGTCACAGGTTTGTGGATATAATCTACCGCGTCGTAATCAAATGCCTTAAAGGCATATTTAGTCTTACCGGTTACGAATATAATTTGCGGTTTGTTGGGAAGATTGTCCAACAGTTCAAATCCAGAGAGAATTGGCATTTCAATATCCAGAAAGATCAGGTCGGTTTCCGTATCAAGAAGGCCGTTTTTAGTTTCTATGGCATTGTTATATTCGGCTACCAGTTTTAGGTTGGGGTGATCCTTGATCAATTTTACAATTGATAGCCTTTGAAGGCTGGAATCATCTACGACAGCACATTTGAGTAAAACTTCTTCCACGGTTTAAGAATTAGGCATTAACAATATTACTCATTAAAAATAAGAAATACAAGGTGAAAAAAAATTTCAACGATAGAATTCGTATTTTATCTAATATTTAAAGCTTTGATAAATCAATAATTAGTTCTATTTTTGCACCCGATTTAATTTAAAGTAAATTTTTATGAACAATTATGAAACTGTTTTCATCTTGAATCCCGTTTTATCTGAAGAGCAGATAAAGGAGACAGTTAAGAAATACGAAGATTTTCTTGTTTCGAAAGGGGCCGAGATGGTAGCTAAGGAAGATTGGGGGCTTAGAAAGCTTGCTTACCCAATCCAGCACAAAAAAAGTGGTTTTTACCACCTATTCGAATTTAAGGCTCCTGGTGAAGCTATCGAGCCTTTGGAACTTGAGTTCAGAAGAGACGAGCGCATGATGCGTTACCTAACTGTTAAGTTAGATAAGCATGCGATCGCCTGGGCTGAAAAAAGAAGAAAACGTAACAAGGAAAAAGCGTAAGTATGGCAACATCTATTGAACAACAGGCAAAAGGAAAGAAAGACGGAGAGATCAGGTATCTAACTCCGCTTAATATAGAGACTACAACCAAAAAGAAGTACTGTAGGTTTAAAAGATCTGGTATCAAGTATGTTGATTACAAAGATCCAGATTTCTTGATGGGATTTGTTAACGAGCAGGGTAAATTGTTACCTCGTCGTTTAACAGGTACCTCTTTAAAGTACCAGAGAAAAGTGGCTACAGCCGTTAAACGCGCCCGTCACTTAGCATTAATGCCTTACGTAGGTGATTTATTAAAATAAAAAGAGGCAGTTATGGAAGTGATACTTAAAAAAGACGTAGATAATTTAGGATTTACAGATGATGTGGTAACTGTAAAAAACGGTTACGGAAGAAATTATCTTATTCCTCAAGGGTTTGCTGAACTGGCAACTCCCTCTGCAAAAAAGGTTCTTCAGGAAACTTTGAAGCAGCGCGCCTATAAAGAGCAAAAACACATCGACGAGGCTAAGAAACAAGCTGAAAAACTGAACGGTCTTGATATCAAACTTACTGCTAAGGCAGGAGCAGGTGACAAGTTATTCGGTTCTATCACTAATGGAGATCTGGCCGAGGCACTTTCTAAAGAAGGTGTTGAAATTGATAAAAAATATATTAGCATCGCTGGTGGAAACATCAAGCGTCTGGGACAGTATGAAGCAACTTTGCGTTTTCACCGTGAAGTAGTGACTAACTTTACCTTCGACGTTGTAGGCGAAGCTTAATTTATTTTACTCATAACATAAAGCCTGCTCATTCCATGAGTGGGCTTTTCTATTTTAGTGAAACTGAATTTTGACTGTAGACCAAACTCTTAGTTGAACTAAACCTGAAGATTTTTCGGGATCCCTTTAATAATTATCGGAATATTTATGAAATACGCAAGGCTAACAAAAGAACAGTTTGAAGAGATGCAGCAGGAATTCATCAATTTCCTGGCGACCCAGTCTATCACTGCAGATGAATGGCAAAAGATCAAACAGGAAAAGCCTGAAGTGGCCGAACAGGAAATGGATGTATTTAGCGACCTTATCTGGGAAGGCGTCCTTAATAAGGTTGAATACCTGGAGCATTTCTCACCTAATCAAATGTTCTTGTTTCATATAGACCAGGTAACCATTAACCTGATCGCTATAAAAGTCGATTCAGATAATATCGATATCACTACCCGCCAGGGTTATTCCTGGTTACAGAATAATTTAATGGATGATTCTGTAAATATGTATACATCTGCCAAAGCTATTGGCGACGATCGAAATAAGGATATTTTTGCCCTTATCAAGCAGGGAGCGAACATCACAAAGGGAGAGCTGTATCGCTATTTTGCGGAAATTGTTCAGGAATGATCAATTTGAAAATTTGAGAATGAGATAATTTGAAAATGAGAAAATTTGAAAATGAGATAATTTAAGAATTTTGAAGTATTTAAGTGTAGCATTTAGTGAATAACCATGGTTGAGAAATTCAATGATCGATTCATTGGTGAATTTTCCAATTGATACATTTTCAATTTTTAGAATAGCATTTAGTGGATAACCATGCTTCAGAAGTTCAATTTTCGAAATTCATTGATACATTTTCAAATTAATACATTTTCAAATTAATTTTACTCGTATCTAAGCGACTCAATAGGATCCTGTTTTGCTGCTTTTGCTGCTGGATAACTTCCCGCTAGTATAGCAACTAGAATCGTGATCCCTGTGGCCCATAACATGGCTTTCCAGGGTGTGGTAAAATCGAAGTCCAGAGAGTTGGCGACCAGGTATCCAATAAGTATTCCCAGCATTATTCCCAGAATGCCACCAATTTGCCCAATAACAAGGGTTTCCAGGAAGAATTGATTAGCGATGGTATTTTTCTTCGCTCCAAGAGCTTTACGAACTCCTATCTCTCTCGTACGCTCCGTTACCGATACCAGCATGATGTTCATCAAAGCGATCGAAGATCCAAAAATGGTGATGGCAGAGATGATCCATGCGGCGATATTTAAAACGCTGGTAATGCTTAGGATCCGGTTTATAAGATCATCGCTGCGTTCCAGGCCAAAATTGTTTTCTTCGATGGGTTTTAAACCCCGAATATTCCGAAAGGTGATGATGGCCTCATCCATAGCTTCATCCAGTAACTCCTTGTTTTCAACCTTTACGCTCAGGTTATAGTTGATGTTTGGCTGGGAAAAGATGGATCGCGCGTGCTGAATTGGGATGAAAACCCGAAGGTCCTGGTTGTTTCCGAAGGTGCTTCCCTTGGATTCAAGCACTCCAATTACCTTGAATTTCGCACCTCTAATACTAATCGTACGATTGATAGGGTCCATCCCATTAAAGATCCCATCTTTATAATCAGCACCAATAACAGCCACGTTGTTATTGTTCTCGATATCAAAAACATTGAATTCCCGTCCTTCTTCAACTTCGAGCCCAGAATTCTGAAGGTAAAATTCATTCACACCTAAAACAGAAATTTCCGGATCGGTTTTTTCATTTTCATATTTTATTTCGGCTGAACTGGTCCCGGTAAAAGAGATGGCCGTCTCGGTAAAGGGGTATTCGAATTTATCTTTGAATTCCGTTACTTCTGAATAGCTAATAATAGGATTTATCTTTCTTTCCTCATTTCCGAAGCTCTGAGTTCGAAATTCGTAGCGCTGCAGGTTAAAGGTGTTCGCTCCCATCGAGGCAAAATCATTGCTGATGGTGTTTTCAAGAGCCGCTACGGCACTAAGAATTCCTACGAGCGCGGTGATACCAATAGCGATGATCAGAACCGTTAGAATGGTTCGAAGTGACTGACTTCTTATTGAATCGAGGGCTATTCGGATATTTTCCCTGAAAAGTGAAAACATGTTTGATTTTTTCGGTCCTGTAAGATTAGACTATAAAGTGAATGGAATGTTACTTAAAATTTCAAATTTGTTTGGGTTCGGTCAAAAATTAAGATATTTGCAGTCCTAAATAGCAAATTCAGCTTAAAACAGAACATGGCACAAAAACCGTCAATACCAAAAGGTACCAGGGATTTTTCACCGGAAGAAGTCGCGAAACGAAATCATATTTTTGAAACAATCCAAACCGAATTTAAACGATTCGGGTTTCAACCCATTGAAACTCCCAGTTTTGAGAATTCATCAACCCTGATGGGAAAATACGGGGATGAAGGTGACCGTTTGATCTTTAAGATCCTGAATTCAGGAGATTTTCTAAAGAAGGCTGATAAGTCGGCTATTTCTGAAATGGATAGCACCAGGTTAACTTCTTCGATCAGCGAAAAGGCCTTGCGTTACGATTTAACCGTTCCTTTCGCAAGGTACGTGGTTCAACACCAGAACGAGATCGAGTTTCCTTTTAAGAGATACCAGATCCAGCCGGTTTGGAGGGCAGACAGGCCACAAAAAGGAAGGTTCAGGGAATTTTATCAGTGTGATGCCGATGTGGTTGGAAGCAAAAGTCTCTGGCAGGAAGTTGAATTCGTACAGCTTTACGACGCTGTGTTTTCAAAACTGGGCCTAGAAGGGGTGACGATCAAAATCAATAACCGTAAGGTGCTTTCGGGTTTTGCTGAAGTGATAGGTGAACAGGATAAACTCATCGATTTCACCGTGGCACTGGATAAACTAGATAAAATAGGAGAGGAAGGAGTTAAAAAAGAAATGCGTGAAAAAGGCATTTCTGAAGAAGCCATAAACAAGATCCAGCCTATTTTTAATTTGAAAGGAAGTTTTGCTGAAAAGATCGATGGCTTAAAAAGTATTCTGGAAGGTTCTGAAAGCGGGCAGAAAGGAATTGAAGAATTGCAGTTTATTCAAGGCGCTATTGAAGCCATGCCTTTAAAAACTGCAAGGTTGGACCTGGATGTGACCCTTGCCCGTGGACTCAATTATTACACCGGAGCCATTTTTGAAGTGGCCGCTCCAGAAAAGGTGAAAATGGGTTCTATAGGAGGTGGAGGCCGTTATGATGACCTAACTGGCATTTTCGGGTTAAAAGATATGAGCGGGATAGGGATCTCATTTGGCCTGGACAGGATCTATCTCGTGATCGAAGAATTGGGTCTTTTTCCAGAAACTGTTTCACAGAATACGAAGGTATTATTCATCAATTTCGGCGAAAAGGAAGCTTTATATGCCTTAAAGGCGATCAATAGCCTGAGAGCGAACAATATCACAGCCGAGCTGTACCCAGATTCAGCCAAAATGGGGAAACAAATGAAATATGCCGATAAAAGGAATATTCCATACACCGTCCTGGCCGGGGAAGAGGAGATGAACAATCAAAAATTCACCCTGAAGCACATGAAATCTGGAGAACAGGTGAGTATTAACCTGGATGAATTAATGGAAAAACTAAGCTCCTGATAACTGAATAATTTATTTGAAAACCCTCATTCAATTCATTTTGATGAGATTTTTTGTGAAGTTCTAAGAATTGTAGTTTTCTGTAAATCAACTTTTTGAACTATCTTAAGAAAATAAACTTCAATTTTAGAACATGTCTGCTTTCAAAACTACTTTCCGCTCTTTATTTGTTGGGGGACTGCTTTTTTTATGTCCCATTGTGATCTTTATAGCGATCCTTATCAAAGCTATCCACCTGGTTAGACCTGTTGTGCAAAAACTGGCAAATTTTATGGGGATCGAAACCATCTTCGGAAGGGCGACCATAGGCGTGCTCGCAATACTCTTTATTGTTTTACTGTGTTATGTAAGTGGAATATTGATCCACCGGGGATTACTGCATAAATGGAATTCTACTTTTGAAGAAACCATTTATACTCTTTTTCCGGCTTTGAGAAGACTGAAATTCAGGTTGTTTAAAGAAGACTCTGGTGATGAAGATGATTGGAAATCAATATTATTTAAAAGGGATGATTCATTCAACATTGGTTTCATCACTCATAGAAGTGAAAATGGAATCCTAAGCATATTTATTCCTGATGCTCCAGAAATCAACAATGGGGAGATAATCCTTATTGCTGAATCCAAATGTATTTACCATCATATCCCACGTGAGCAGTCAATGAAATTACTGGTGAAATTTGGTAAGGGTCTAGATGTTAAAGAATACCAGGAAATCGAAAACTTGTAAATACTTAATAATTAGTTGTTTATATTTACAAGAGCAATCTTTGTCTAATTCTTTTCGCTGAAGATCTCAGAATAAACATATCGCCCCTGAATCCTTAAAATTGCTGATTTAATGCGAAAAGAGATCAAGTTGATTTCTATGAAAAAAAGTATGATTTTTTTGTTCCTGGTCTGTAATCTATCGGTCCATTCTCAAAACGAAAAAACCCTGGACACGGTGGCAGTAAGGATTCTGGATCGTATGGCCGATTTCATTGGCGGTTTAAATGCGGTTAGTTTTACCGCTACTATAGCGCAGGATGTCGAAGATAGCAAATATGGTCTTGTGAAGGAGTTTTCGGAGAACCAGGTTTATATGGTAGGGCCGGACAAAATGCATGTTCAGGTAGATGGAACCTACGGGCATAAGGGCTATTGGTATAATGGGGAATCCCTTGTGTATTACTCCTTTGATGAAAATAACTACTCGGTTGTGGATGCTCCTGGTGATATCGTAAGTATGATGGACAGCATCCATAGAAATTTTGAAATAGAATTCCCCGCTGCCGATGTTTTTTTTCCTGATTTCGTGGACCTTCTTCTAGAGAGTTTCGATCATATTGAATACCTGGGTGAAAAGGAGGTAGACGGTCTTAAGTGCTTTCATATTATGGCGGTAAATGAATCGTCGAATGTGCAATTATGGATATCTAACGATGCCTTTTTTCTTCCGCAGCGATTTTTGATCGTTCATAAAGATGAGGATTACAAACAATACCTGGTAAATTTCACCAACTGGGAGGTCAATCCTGGACTTCCAGTCGAGATGTTTTCCTTTGAGCCACCGCCAAATGCGAAGAATATAGCTATTATGGCAACAAAAAGCTTTTAGACCACAGAATTAAATCTAAATCCAGATGAAGACTTTATTTTCTTTTCGAATTCCATATATGGTCCTGATTATTTCCGTATTATTTTTCATTTTTCCGGTTGAAAACCTGGAGGCCCAGCGTATAAACAGAGGTGGAAGGCCTCAAATGTCAAGGCCTGCCGCAAGACCTGCAGCGAGACCAGCGCCTTCCAGACCTGCAAGAAATGTAAATACCCGAAATATGACCAGGCCTACAAACAGGTCTATCAATGGCGGCCATGTTAAAGCCAGTAATAACCGAATGCCTTCCAGGGATATCAGCCGGGATAAAAAACTGGATAGGTCTGAAGTGAAACGTCCACCAAACACCAGGCCCAGCACTGGCAGGGAAAACATAAGCAAAGAGAGACCTGGAGATCGTAACCCAGGTGATCGGAATCCGGGAGACAGGAATCCGGGAGACAGGAATCCCGGAGGTCGGGACAAGATCGATATCGATAATAGCCGGGATAATATAAATATTAATATAGACAACAGCCGGGATATCAATATAAGGAATACCCAGGTAAGACGTAGTTCGAGGGTTTATATCAGGCCTCCATATATCTTTGGCGGATTTCGGTTTTATACTTACTGGCCTTATTATTATCATCCATTCAGACCATTCTACTGGGGGCCTTACTGGCATCCATGGGGTTATTTCGTTACCAGTTTAGCAACCACGGCAATTATCGTTAGTATTGAAAATCAGCGTTACCATTATGACCGTGGAACCTATTATGTTGAAGAAGATAATGGCTACAGAGTGGTGCAGGCACCTGTTGGGGCCGAAGTTAAGGAGTTACCTGCTGAAGCACAGACAGTACAGGTTAATGAAACCACCAATAACTATTATTACGGTGGTGCCTATTACGAAAAGGATGGGGAAGTCTATAAGGTGGTTCCTCCAACTGCTGGCACCATTGTACCCAATTTGCCTGAAGGCGGCGAAGAAGTTAGGATAGGGGACCAGACATTTGTTAAGTATGGGGAAACCTATTATCAGCCAGTACAGGTAGATAGCAAGAATATGTATGAAGTTGTAGATGTAAGGGAAGAAGAATAAAAAAGCCTCCCGGCAGGAGGCTTACTTATCTATTCGCTTGCCATGTTCAAAATACTCATTTCTTCATCGCTTAGTTCCAGTTTCATCGCATGTTCGAAAGACTTTAAATGTTCCTTTTTAGAAACGCTGGCAATAGGCGCTGTTATCCCCGGCCTTTGCATGATCCAACGCAATGCTATTGCTGCCTGCGGCAGATTGCGTTGTTCTGAAATATCCTTCAGGGCAGTTAAGATTTTTTTACCTCTATCGTCAAAATAATCCTTTAAAAACATCTCCCTGTCGGTTCCTTTTACATCATCTATCGATTCATATTTTCCTGTTAGAAACCCGCTGGCCAGTGAAAAATAACTTGCCACTCCCAGGTTGTTTTCCATACAGATCTCTCTAATACCATTTTCGAACTTCTCCCTTTGTGCGAGACTATACTCTGGCTGAAAAACTTCATACTTAGGGAGATTATTATTCTGAGCAGCATCGATAGACTCCTTAAGTCGGTCTGCTGAAAGATTAGAAGCACCAATATAACGAACTTTTCCTTCCTTTATCAATTGTTCATAAGCACCCAGGGTTTCTTCAACAGGGGTTTTATTATCGTCCCAATGCGTATAGTAAAGATCTATATGATCGGTTTTAAGCCTTTGTAAGGAGTCTTCTACCGCTTTTAGGATATGTTGCCTGGAAATGTTCTTATCGCCTCCCTGCTGCATACTGGAACCTACCTTGGTTGCAATGATCAGGTTGTCTGGTTTACCGCGCTTCTGAAAATAGTTTCCAAGGATTCGTTCTGATTCTCCACCCGAATTTCCATCTGCCCATCGAGAGTAAACATCGGCTGAATCGATATGGTTAATGCCCATGTCGAGTATCCTATCCAGCAGGTCAAAAGAGTCCTTTTCGTTCACTGTCCAACCAAACACATTTCCGCCGAAGATTATAGGAGAAGTTTTAAGGCTGGTATTTCCTAGCTTTTTCATAGTTACATTTTTCATTAAAATACTAAAACCTGAAAAGCTCTAAATTGATTAGCTAAATTTTAACTTTATTTAAAGGCTTTTCATTATCTAAACCAGTAAACCCAGATCTGTTTTATAAAGTTAGGTTAATACAGCCAATGTTGATTCCCAATAACTTGCTGCTGCATGGGTAAATTTTTAAATTAATGGAAAACCAATCAATTTGAATATGGACGAGATTATTGAACACCCAGACCAGGGTGCTAGAAATGAAGAAAAGGAGATCGTTATCATCAGCGGAAGTAGTGGTCTTGTTGGATTTCCATTAATTGAGAAACTGGCAAAAAACTACAGGGTGGTTGGCCTTGATAGGTTAGGTCCACCGTATCCACCTCTGCAAGCCGAGTGCGTTAATTTTGATATTACCGATGAAAAGGCTATCGATGCTGCTATGGAAAGAATCCGTTATGGCTATGGAAGTAAGATCGCATCGGTAATTCACCTTGCAGCCTTCTATAGCTTCAATACCAAAGAAAGTCCTGGTTACGAAGAGATCAATATTAAGGGTACCAGGAAGTTTCTTAGTCAATTACAGGACTTTGAAGTAGACCAGTTCATTTACGCCAGTTCCAATTTGATCTATAAACCTACGGAACCCGGAAAGAAGATCCATGAGGACTGTCCAGTCGAAGCTAATTGGGGTTATCCCGAATCAAAAATTCAGACCGAAGATCTCATCAGGGAGAACAATAAAGATATCGATACGGTTTTTTTAAGGATTGCCGGTATCTATGATGAACATTGTCACTCCATTCCTATAAGTCAGCAAATTAAACGTATTTACGAAAAAGAGCTGGTAAGCCATTTTTATTCAGGTGAACTTGATCATGGAAATGTTTTTGTACATCTGGATGATGTATTAAATGCCATCCTCAAAACGGTAGACCGGAGAAAAGATCTTCCGGGTGAGATTCCTATCAATATTGGCGAACCCAGTTCACCTACTTATCAGGATCTACAGGATGTGATTGGAAAGCATATCCATGGAGAGGAATGGGAAACTTACGAAATGCCAAAATCCATTGCTAAAGCTGGAGCCTGGACACAAAATCTTATGGGCGATCCTTTTATAAAACCATGGATGATAGACCGGGCAGATGATCATTATGAACTTGACATTAGTAGGGCTAAAAAAGTTTTAGATTGGGAACCTTCTCATAGGGTGTTGGATACCATACCTGAAATGATCCAGAATTTGAAGAGAGATCCCAAAAAATGGTACAAAGAAAATGATCTCGATTATGGCGGATAAAAAAAATCTGATTCCTCCAGGCTGGGATTATAATCCGGCAGCGTGGTCTGAAAGGATTCCTATTGTGATCCTGGCAATGATCGGTTTTTTTATTGCCGGTTATCTATCACTGTATCAGTTCGAGTTAATAGACAGTGTATGGGAACCCTTTTTTGGAGATGGTAGTATCACCATCCTTAATTCCAAAGTTTCTCATGTGCTACCAATTCCTGATGCAGCACTGGGAGCCTTTGGCTATTTACTTGATGCTGTAACCGGGGTAATAGGTGGTACCGGTCGATGGAAAAAAATGCCGTGGATAGTAATCGTATTCGGCCTGGCAGTTGGACCACTTGGTTTTGTGAGTGTTATGCTGGTAGTCTTCCAGCCGGTTTTATTTTCGGCCTGGTGTACTTTATGCCTGGCATCTGCGGTTATCTCTATCGCGATGATAGGACCGGCCATGGACGAGATGCTGGCCAGTCTTCAATTCATGAAAAGAGCCCGTAAAGCCGGAGCTTCAACCTGGAAAGTTTTCTGGGGTTCATCTTCTGAAATCCAAAAAGTAGAATAAAATGTGGGCAAGAATAATCAATACATTATTAGGATTGTGGTTAATGATTGCTCCAGGCATTTTAAATTATCCTAAAAGTGCCGCAGACAGTGGTCATATTGCCGGGCCAATTATCATTACATTCTCTGTAGTGGCCATTTGGGAAGCGACCAGGGGAGTTCGAAAATGGAATATTCCAGTTGGTATCTGGCTTCTGGTAGCGCCCTGGATTCTTGGATATGAAACTACCGTTGCGATCATTAGCGATATGAGCGTTGGGGTTCTAGTTCTTATTTTGTCTTCTATAAAAGGTGAAGTGAAAAAGGGCTACGGCGGAGGCTGGTCAGCATTATGGAAAGATTAAAGCTTTACTTCTATTATCTATGCCCAAATTTTCTGATAAATGAATATCACCTGGAAATAAGCTGAGAACCTGATATTTATCATGGCCTGATTAAGCTATTTGAACTTACTTTATTTCAGATAAACAGAAAGGAGACCTGGTAAGTGTTTTTAAGATTATATCTTATTTGTAATAACTTGTTTTACAGCTTTTTGAGTAGTCTGTCTTTCTGTTTATCTTTAATACTTTAATTGGTCAGGATGTGACTGGAAGTTCCAACAGGATAGGGGCGTTTTTCGAGGAAGCCGGGGAGCTGGTATTATTTACCGGCCGATTCTTTGCGGAAGTATTTAAACCTCCTTTTGAATTTAAAGAATTGCTCAGGCAATGTTACCAAATGGGAAACAGGTCTTTTTTACTTGTTGGGGTTACCGGTTTTATTCTCGGATTGGTATTCACCCTTCAGTCCAGGCCTACCTTAATGCAATTTGGAGCTGAATCGTGGATGCCTTCTATGGTGAGTATTTCCATTGTACGGGAAATTGGCCCGGTGATAATCGCCCTCATATGTGCCGGGAAAATAGGATCAGGGATTGGAGCCGAGCTTGGTTCGATGCGGGTAACCGAACAGATCGATGCCATGGAGGTTTCTGGAACAAATCCCTTTAAATACCTTGTTGTAACGCGCATTGTTGCTACTACGCTTATGATACCTTTACTCGTCATTTTAGGAGATTCCATCGCCTTACTGGGATCGGCGATTATAGAAAACCTTAAAGGTGAAGTCTCATTTCTTCTTTATTTCAACCAGGTATTTGACGCCCTCAAATTTTCAGATCTGATACCAGCTACTATCAAAACCTTCTTTTTTGGTTTTGCCATTGGACTTGTGGGCTGTTATAAAGGCTATAACTGTTCAAAAGGAACCGTAGGAGTTGGGGAAGCCTCGAATGAAGCGGTTGTATACACTTCTATGCTATTATTTGTGATTGACTTTATAGCGGTCTTCGTGGCCGATATTTATTATGGCTGATGAGAACTTCGAAAAATATATCGCCCATCCTGGAAATAAGGGACCTAAAAAAATCTTTCGGGGATAAGGATGTTCTTAATGGTTTTAATTTGAAATTATTCGAAGGAGAGAACCTGGTGGTGATGGGAAAATCGGGTTCCGGGAAGTCGGTCATGGTTAAATGCCTGGTTGGCCTGATACAGGCCGATAGTGGGATCATCAGGATCAAGGAACAGGATATCGAAGTATTAGGAAGGGCAGAACTGGATCTGCTTCGAACCCATATAGGCTTTTTGTTCCAGGGCAGTGCTCTCTATGATTCGATGACAGTGCGGGAGAATCTTGAATTTCCATTAAGAAGACATAAAAAGCAGCTGAAAATGGAAGAAGATACCGAAAGCCTTGTTCTGGAGGCACTTAAAAATGTAGGCCTTGAACATACTCTCGATTCAATGCCCTCTGAGCTCTCCGGCGGTATGCAGCGACGAGTGGCCCTGGCCCGCGCCTTGATCCTGAAGCCTGAGATCATTCTTTATGATGAACCTACCACGGGGTTAGACCCTATTACCTCTAAGGAAATCATTCAGCTAATGAGAAACATACAGGAGACCTACAATACGTCCTCTCTTATAATCACCCATGATGTTGATTGTGCGAGGGTGATCTCGAACAGGATGATCCTCCTGGTAGATGGGATCAATTATGCCGAAGGCAGCTTCGAGGAATTGGCTAAATCCCAGGACCCGAAGGTTCAGGCCTTTTTTAAAACCTAAAGACATGGAAAAATCGACTTCACAAAAAATAAAATTAGGAGTTTTTGTAAGCCTGGGATCAATATTACTCATCGCGGCACTGTATTTTATTGGGAACAGGCAACATCTATTCACCAGAAACATGGCTGTTTTTGCAGAATTTGAGAACGTAAACGGCCTTCAAATTGGTAACAATGTGCGTTACTCGGGAATTAACGTGGGTACAGTGAGTAAAATAGAGATGATAGGAGACTCAAGGATCATTGTTCAAATGATGGTGGAAGAAAACACGGCTCGTTTCATTAAAAGAGATGCTATCGCATCGATTGGTTCAGATGGGCTCGTTGGAAGTATGGTAGTAAATATTTTACCCGGCCAGGAAGATCTTAAGGCCATTAGCGCAGGCGACACCATTAAAACTTATAGTAGAATAGGAGCCGATGATATGCTTTCCACACTAAACGTTACCAATGAGAATGCCGCTTTGCTCACTTCAGACCTACTGAAGATCACAGAAAAGATACTGGAAGCCAGGGGAACCCTTGGTGTGCTGGTAAGCGATACCACGCTGGCCAGGGATATCCAGGTAACCCTTGCGAATCTAAAGGAAACCAGCGCACAAACGAGCAGGGCGATGAGAAAAATCAATACCGAGCTTGCCAGGATCAATATTCAGGAGAGTGTGGCTGGAACTTTATTAAGTGATACCCTTTCAGGAGATCGTATCGAAAATGTGATCAGGAACCTGGATTCTGCCAGTTCACAGATCATAGATATCACAGCCCGGGTGAATTCAATGATCACCGAAATCAAAGAAGGTGAAGGCGCGCTTAATTATCTTAGCCAGAATAGGGAACTGGTTGAGAATATTGATACCACGATGCTAAATATTAAGCAATCTTCAGTAAAACTGAACGAAAACATGGAAGCCCTCAGGCATAACTGGCTTTTCCGCGGTTATTTCAGAAAACTGGAGAGACAGCAACGAAAAAATGCCGGTAATTAAAGATAGTTTAACAGCTATTGCCTTATTCTTAACTTTCTGCGGAAGCTTAATTCCTTAACTTGGGATTAACCATAAAATACAGATGATGAGAATTGCACTTATTTGCCTATTATTTCCATTTATAGTGAATTCACAAAAGCTTGCCGAAAAATTCACTTTATCACCCGCCGGATTTGAAGATTCTGTAGTGAGGGAATATCCAGGTAAAACCGATTCACAGCTATTCCTGGCGGCTAAGATGTGGGCTGAATTCACCATTTCCAACACCCAGGAAGCGAGAACAAGAGAGATTAAAGATCAGTATTTGGAATACCAGGTTTTCGTGCCCCAGGCATTCACGATCGAAGATAATGGTAGTTCGTTCACCTGGGATGCCATGTTTGATGTGGCTTTTAGGTTCGAAAATGAAAAAATTAGATACGACGTAGAGATCGTAGAGCTTTCCAGCCCAGATGCACCAGCATTCCAGATTGTTGGTGGAACCGATGACTGGGCATTTTATTCCGATGTTAATTCAGAACCCTACCCGCTGACCTCAAATGCGAGAAAAGTGATGGAAGATATCGTAAATGATTTTATACGTGGCGTTTCAGCCTATGTGAACAGAGATGCTGAAGTTCCCGAAAAGGACTAAGATTAAATATCATAAAAATGGATATCCCGGACCTGTACCGGGATTTTTTTTGTCTGTTTCCGAATTGCCTGAAAACTGAGTTTCATCATATTTTAATCGCATACCATGAATTAAATTAGTTTTGAAATTCTAAGATCATGAAAAAAATTCTGTTACCTACCGATTTCACACCAGTTGCCGATTATGCACTGAAATATGCTGCGAACCTGGCCAGTATGTTCGATGCCGAGATCATCGCACTATACATGATAAAAAGAGAGGATGCATTCCTTAGCCGTAAGGAAGCCATGGAATTATATGAAAATATCGATTATCATAAACGCATAAATGAGTCTTTCGACAAATTCCTGGATAAAGATTTCCTTTCCGGGATAAAGGTTAAAACCGAGATCAGGAGACAGGTTGAATTTGATAAAATTGGAGCTCTTTCTGATATACTTGATTTTGATGCGATCGTTATGGGTACTCACGGTGCTCACGGCCTTGAGGGAATGTTTATTGGTTCAAATGCAGAAAAGGTGGTGAGATCTGCCGGGGTTCCTGTTTTTGTAGTGAAAAAAACGCAGCCATATTTTAACCTGAAAAAAGTGATCATGGCCTGCGACCTGAATACCGATATGATCCCGGCCTTTAAGAAAGCCGATGAATTCCTCAAAGATCACTCTTTGCATTATGACCTTATTTATGTGAACACACCTGAAGATTTTATGAGTACCGGTTTAATGGAAAATGATGTTGATAAATTCTTTGAGGAGCAGGGAATGAAAAGGGATGAGTTCAAGAATAAGATAGTCTTTTATAATGATTTTAATATAGAGGCTGGGATTTACAATTATGCCGAAAAGGTTAAGGCCGATCTAATCGTGATGCCAACCCATGGTAGAAAGGGACTGTCCAGGATCATTTTCAATAGTCTCGGGGAAAAAATGGCAAATCATTCAGACATTCCGGTTCTTACCGTCAAAGCATGATAGATCAACCTAAATATATTCTCAATCTTTGAAAAGCTGGTCCAGTTTTGAAAGGATGATCAGTTCAGATTTATTCACATCTGCATAAGAGTGAGCTATTTTGGAAGCGGTTTTCATAATAAGGTCTTTACGTTCGGGGGTGAACAGGGACCTGTTATCTAAATAGTAATCCTTGAATGTGTTAAAACTTTCTTCGGCAGCAGTGTTCTTATACTCCAGCCAGTCGAATACCACTTCCATTTGATGGATAACATCAGACCCAAAATGATCTTTATAGGCTTCGGTTGCCTTCCATTTTTTGAGGATAAGTTCCTTAAGGGTCTTTATTTCTTTTGGGTGCACAACTTTATCGGCAGCCGCCACCGAATAAAAAAGTGCTCCAAGCTTTTGATAAAATCGGTCTTTTAAATCGTCTTCTAACTTCAAAACATATCATTTTCATAAAGATAGTCAAGAGTTTTGAAAACTTACTCAAATGGAATCGAAAAATAATAGTAAGTTGCTGTTTCTTAGAATGTTATAATTTTATTGTCTAGTTTCATTATTTAAAGAGTGATAAATCCTTCCGTATAAAAATCATTAGAAAAATGATTCAAAATGCGTATTCGGTAAAAATTGATGAATTATTAAACCGCCTTGGAACCCGGGCTGATTCCGGTTTAAGTTCTGAAGAAGCTGCTTCGCGCCTAAAAAAATATGGCGCCAATCTCCTGAGTCAGAAAAGACCGAGGAGTGCCTGGAAAATTTTTTTCGAGCAGTTTTTGAACCCCATTGTGTACATTTTACTGGGAGCAATGATACTTGCCTTTCTTTTTAGCGAGACGATTGAAGGCATCGCAATATTGCTGGTTGTCATAATCAATTCGATTATAGGTTTCGCAATGGAATACCAGGCGGTGAAATCGTTCGATGCCCTTAATAAGATGGTTCAAACTAACTCAAGAATAATCAGGAATGGGCAAGAAATTAGTCTTCCATCCAGTCAGGTGGTTCCCGGGGATATTCTTTTGATCAAGGAAGGTGAGGTAATTCCGGCCGATGCAAGGATAATTGATCAACAAAGTTTGCTTGTAAAAGAATCAATGTTAACCGGAGAAAGTGATGAGGTCGTTAAAAATGGTGGAATTTTATCAGGAGAAGTTAGAATAACCGATCAAAGTAATATGGTTTTTAATGGCACGATGGTATCCCGCGGTAATGCAAAGGTAATCGTTTGCCTTACGGGAGATAAGACCGCGATTGGAGAGATTAGCGAAATAAGCCGTAGTGCCCGCAAAAAAAGAGCGCCGCTTCAAAAAAAGCTCATCAGACTCACTAACTGGCTCATTATACTTACCCTGTCACTTTCGGCCATAATAGTGCTTACCGGTCTTTTTTCAGAAAATGATCTTGAACTTATGTTCAAAACCGGTATTGCACTGGCAGTTGCCGCGATTCCAGAAGGATTGCCAGTAGTGGCCACTCTTACCCTGGCTAGGGGAATGGTAAAACTTTCCAAAAGAAATATTGTGATCAAAAAGCTGGAGTCTGTTCAAACTCTTGGAGAAACCAATACCATTTGTACCGATAAGACCGGAACGCTTACCGAAAATGATATGCAGCTCAAAGTTATTCAGTTCCATGATGAAAAATTGGAGCTTACAAACCAGGATATCCCAGGTTTGGCAAGATCCCACGATTCGATGGCTGAATTTCTAAAGATTGCGGTCCTTTGTAATAATTCGAATCCATCTGGATCTAACCAGAACGGGGATGCACTGGAAAACGCATTGATGGGATTCGCACATGAAACCAATATAGATTTAATCAAAATCATCAATGAACATCCCGAGGTTAAGGAATTTCCCTTCGATGTTTCAACCAAACTTATGGCGACCGTCAATAAGGAGGGAGACCGGTTTAGTATTAACCTTAAAGGCGCACCCGAAAGTATATTCGAAAGATGCCGGTATGTTCTCGTAAACGGACAGA
The DNA here is from genome assembly GCF_022570735.2 of Christiangramia oceanisediminis. Lineage (GTDB taxonomy): Bacteria > Bacteroidota > Bacteroidia > Flavobacteriales > Flavobacteriaceae > Christiangramia > Christiangramia oceanisediminis. Next base: position 507,401 of record NZ_JANCNS010000002.1, read on the forward strand.
TCCAGGAATTTCAGGATTCTGCGAAATGGCTTGAAAAGGTTGAAGACCTGGCTTCCGATGGGTTAAAGGTTCTGGCTTTTGCCAGTAAACATATGGATACTCTGCCAGGAGAAACTGAATTTAGTCAGGATCTGGTATTAATCGCTATTGCCGGATTCCTGGATCCACCCAGGGAGGATGTGGCTGAGGCTATTCAGGTCTATAATAAGGCTGGTATTTCGGTAAAGATGATAACCGGCGACCACCGTGGAACTGCTATTAATATTGCAAAAGCCACTGGAATTGTTGCTGCAGACCAGATTGAAAATTTAAGCTTTCTGGGGACCGACTTAAAAGACTTCAAAAACCTTGATGAGGAAAAGAAAAAGCGTGTATTGGAGGCCCGGGTATTTGCGAGAATGCTGCCAGCCCAGAAACTGGAACTGGTAAAATTTCTGCAGGAAAATGAAGGTGTGGTTGGCATGCTGGGGGATGGGGTTAACGATGCTCCTGCACTCAGCGAAGCAGATATCGGGATCGCCATGGGAATTAGAGGAACCGAAGCAGCCAGGGAAGTGGCAGATGTAATCCTGCTTGATGATAAATTTGTAGCGATTAAACTAGCCATTCAACAGGGGAGGGCTATTTTTGAAAATATCAGGTATTTCGTGATATTTTTAATCTCCTGTAACCTGGCCGAGGTGATTTCGGTTGCGGCGGCTAGTTTTACCAAACTACCATTACCATTACTGCCATTGCAAATTTTATATCTCAATTTGATTACCGATATATTTCCTGCGCTTGCCCTGGGCTTGGGGAAGGGGAGTAGTGGGATCATGAAAATGCCTCCAAGGCCACCGGATGAACAGATCATCACCCAAAAACACTGGATTGCTACTATCATATATGGTACTTCGGTCACTATCGCAGTAATTGGAGCTGTGATCTATTCCCATTTTTATTTAAAACTAGAGTACACAGCGGTTAATAATATCGCTTTCAATACGCTTGTTCTGGCCCAGTTATTAAACATTTTTAATTTGCCTTCCAGGAAAGTCTCATTTTTAAAAAATGAGGTTACCAAAAATAAGTGGGTATGGATTTCCATTGCAGTCTCTTTATTTATAACTTATTTGGGGTATGCCATTCCTTTCCTCAGCGAAGCGCTCTCATTGAAGGTTTTAAAATCAGAACATTTAGTTATTGCTCTTCTATTCTCAACATTTTCACTAGTATTATCTCAAATCCTCAAGCGAATAGGTTTGATCAAAATATAGCTAATAAAATAACCTTTCAGGGCCTGAACCTGGCGGTATGTCCTGTACTTGAATAAAAATTATGAGAATAGAATCGTTGGATCAACGAGGAAGTGTACCCGATATAGATCTTATCGAATTTTTCAGAATACAGTACATAAGTAACAAATTCTTCCATAAAAAAATCCCTACAAAAATGCAGGGATTTTTTATTGTAGCGAGACCGAGATTTGAACTCGGGACCTCCGGGTTATGAAAATATTCTGCTAGAAGTTAAATCTATCTAAAACACCTGAAAATCAATTAGTTAATGTTGTTTTGATAAATTTTGATATTATATAATATGGCCTAAAATCAACCGATTCTGTACTTATTCTGTACTAGTTTTTAGGTGTAAATTATTATATTACAGGGTTTTAAATCCTAACTGTATGGCAAATTTAAAGATTGTTTTGAGGAAAAACATGAAAAAGAAGGATGGAAGGATACCTCTGGCCTTAAGAATTAGCGAAAATTATAAAACGAATTATGTTTGGCTGGGACATTCTGTATTTGAAAAAGATTGGGATAACGTTGCTTGTAAGGTTAAAAAGACTCATCCAAACTTTAAGCAGTTAAATAACTTTTTGATGAAAAGGATGATTGAAGTCAATGATATCTATTTCAATGCAGAGAAAAAAATTACGCCAAGGCAAATAAAACAAAAATTAAAAGGGCCAGATGGCTCTAAATCTTTCTTTACTGTTGCCACTGAACATATTCAAAGTAAATATGACACGGGAGTTTTTTCAGTTGCTAAAGCGCAGTTATCAATACTATATAATATTGAAGAATTTATACAACTAAAGAATTCGAGAAGTAAGGCAAAAATCATCCAAGAAATTAAACAAAGACGGTTAAAGCGAGTGAGCGAGGCAAGAAGATCTAAATATCACTGGATGGATGGCGTTGCATATTTTAAAAAAAATGATAACCTAAGATTCAGGGATATTGACGAATCTTTTATTAGAAAATATAAGACATTTTGTTCTTCTTACCTGAATCATAAACCAAGGACAATAACCAATCAGCTTATTTTCATTAGAACTCTTTATAATATTGCAATTAAAGAAGGAGTAATTGCCCAGAAATATTATCCTTTTGCTGGTGAGAAAGAGAAAATTAGAATATCCTCAGGTAATAAAATTGGATTGAATGTAGAAGAAATTGAGAAGATAGAATCACTCGAATTAGAGAAGTACAGAACTATATGGCATACTCACAACATATGGTTGTTTTCTTTTTATTTTGCCGGGATGCGAATCTCAGATGTAATTAAATTAAAATGGTCTGATTTCAAGGATAACCGTTTATACTATGTCATGGAAAAAAATGGTAAGCCTTTAAGTTTAAAAATTCCTGATAAAGCTAGGATTATAATTGATTACTATCGCCCAGATAAGAAATTAAATAACGGATATTTATTCCCTTTTTTACGGGAAGTAGATCAAACCCAAGCTGAACGAATTTATACAAGGACAAAGAGCACCACTAAACTTCTCAATAAATATTTAAAAAGAATAGCTAAACTCTGTGGCATTGATAAAACATTATCGAATCATATAGCCCGTCATAGCTTTGGAAATATTGCAGGTGATAGAATTCACCCTTTAATGCTGCAAAAATTATATAGACATAGTGATTTAAAAACCACTTTAAATTATCAGGCAAATTTTATTCATCGTGATGCTGATGAAGCTCTGGATAGTGTTATTAACTTTTAATTTGAGATTATCTTTCTTAAGTTTAATCTTATGATAATCCTTACATTATGTTATCTTTACTTGATTTCTTATATAAAATCTAAGCTTTAATTTTGACACCGGATATTTTTCACCATCATTTAAAAATTTTAATATCCTGAATAGAATGGCTCGATACGGCATGAACTTAGACCAAATTTTATTTAGTTCTCTATCAAAATAATTGAATGCCTTAATTTTTCGGCCTATTTAACTAACCAAAAATACCTATATGGAAATTTATCTAATTATCGGAATAATCCTGTATGTCGCCATAGTTCTGGATATTCTGCAAACCACTTTATCCATGCAGGGTGGGGGTTGGCTTACCAGCCGTTTTTCACATTTTTTCTGGAAGTTTTTATTGCTGATTTCTGGCAGGAACGGTAATTCTAAATTGCTGGCCCATGCGGGTTATTTTCTACTAATTTCTATTGTGCTAATCTGGGTATTCTTTTTATGGGCGAGCATGGTTTTTATACTTTATTCTTCTCCTGGCTCTATTATAGATAGTACCACAAAAATTCCGGCCGGTTTCTGGCAAATTACGTATTATAGTGGATTTACGGTTTCAACTTTAGGAATGGGGGATTATGTAGCCTCCACCGATCTTTGGAGGGTACTTACCACTATATATTCCTTTACAGGGCTTATTCTCCTCACCATGTCTGTCACCTATTTTATTCCGGTCCTTTCAGCAGTCATAGACCAGCGTAAACTTGGCATAAGTTTAAGTACACTGGGAAGCAGTCCCGAAGAAATTGTAATGAGTGCCTGGAATGGTGAAAATTTCGATCGGCTAACAGGTAAAATTGATGAAATTTCAGACTCCATAATCAAATATAGCCAGCAACACCGGGCTTACCCGGTAATTCACTATTTTCATAATAATAAAGGGAAAAATGCGATTATTCTGCAACTGGCAAGGCTTTATGAAGCTTTGTTGATTATTTCAGATCAAATTAAAGAGGAATTCAGACCTGATTCTAAAGACATAAAACCACTAATAGTAGCTTATGATAATTATTTTGAAGTAATCGCCGAGGTAACCCACATGAGGCTCTTACCTTCGGGCCCTCCGGCTTCAACTACTCATAGGCTTTTAGAAAAGGAACTTATACTGGAGAATTTTGATACGGATGGGTTTTCAGCAAAGGTGAGCAAAAATCGTCTATTTTTCAAAACTTTAGTGCGTCAGGAAGGATGGAATTGGGAACATGTAGACACAAAATATTCTTAATTATTTTACATCTAAGTTAAAATAATTTAAAACAGAAAGACCTTAGCATAATTTTAAAAGTAATTTTTAATGTGCATGCTTAATTTTATGTAGAATCAAAAAATTTAATAAATTATGAGAAATGAAAAACTAATTAAAGCCCTTGGAAATTGTATTAACCATTGTAATTTTTGTGCAGATGCCTGTCTTGATGAAGATGATGTAAAGATGATGGTAGATTGTATTCGTATAGACCATGTTTGTGCTGAAGCCTGTTCTGCCTTAAGTCAAATTTTAGCAACCAGTTATAAAGATGTACAGGGGTTAGTTGATTATTGCAAAAAAGTATGCGAAAAATGTGCTCAGGAATGTGATAAACATGATGCACAGCACTGTAAGGATTGTGCGAAAGCATGTCGCGAATGTGCAGAAGCTTGTGCTACTTTTAAAGCTTAAAGATTTAAATCAAGTTTTGTTAAAAACCCGGCCACGTCCGGGTTTTTTTGAAAAAATTTGGAAGGTGACAGTGAAGTTGGTGTGACGATCCTGATGTGAAGCATATGAATTTAAATCCCATAAAAGAGATAGGGTAGATGGACGAAGTATAAAATTTATAGTATAATATAAGGCATGGACAAACCGGCAATTCAGGCAAATAAAGAAGTTATTGTTGTGAGTGGAAGCAGTGGGCTAACCATATTAACGAACTTGCTAAAAAGTATCTTGTCGTAGGGCTGGATAATGTGGGTTATCCCTTTCCTCCACCCACGGCAGAATGTGTATGTATAGACTTCACCTCAGATACCAGTATAAAAAATGCCTTTGAACGAGTACGTTTTGCCTATGGAAATAGAATTGCCTCTGTGGTGCATCTTGCGGCTTATTATGATTTTTCATGAGAATCCAGCCCTCTTTATCAAAAAATTACTGTGGAAGGCACCGAAAGGCTTCTGAAAGAATTACAGGATTTTGAAGTGGAGCAGTCTGGGTAAAAACAAGGTTTATCCAAAAACCTATGCCTGTGGGAAAAATATACCAGCCGGAAGTTGCGGCCAGGGCCATTGTAGAAGTCGAAAAACAGTAGATCGGCTAAGGATGGTAGGATACCCTACGATTCAAACAATTTTACGAAATAAATTAGTGCCCGATTTTCTTGACCATTATATGGCAAAATACGGGATTGAGGGTCAGTTAACAAATGAGCAAGAAGATCTACACAGAAAAGATAACCTTTGGGAACCCGTACCAGGCGATCCGGGTATTTATGGCGATTTTAAGGACCGCGCGCAGGATTATAGTACCTTTGATCAGATTTACGAACACAAAAAAGTAATAGGGGTTTTTGGTGTCCCTATGCCGGGAGTGTCAATCCTTACACGAATAATGAAATCCTAAATGCTTTAAAAAGGAATTTGCAAAAATTATCTGGTCGGTTTAAAATAAAATGAAAGGTAAAGCAGAATGACACATAATTATAAAAAACTGGAATTTAGCTGCAACTATTGACGGTTCCGTGCAATAGAATCCCATCAGAGGAAGATGGAGTGATTAATGCCTCCGTGAACCTTTAAACAGAGAAACTGAACAATTTTATTTATGATCAGATTACTACGAACCTTCTAAAAAACATTAAAAAAAATAGCTAAAAAGAAAAAATAAAAGTCTTTCTAATCACACCGCCAGACATACAAGATTGCCGGCGATTCCATTAATCCTTTAATGCTACAAATTATATAGACATAGTGATTTAAAAACCACCTTGAATTATGGGGCAATTTTATCCATAAAGAAGCAGATGATGTACTGAATAGTGTGGTGAACTTCTAAAAAACAACATCTGCCATCTTTTTCGATTGTTAATTCATTAATTTTTACAAGTTGGAAATCTAACGCCGTATGAAAAACCTAATTTCCTTTTTGATGACGTAGAAATTCTATTTTTGAATTTACCAATGATGGAATGGACATAATTTTCCATTAATAATTTAAATTAAGACCGACTCCAAAACCCATATCACTGTCGAAATGAGTGGTAATCCCCAAATTACGTGTTGTGATATAACGCAAACCAGCCATATATTCCTTATCTGTATTCCACATCAGGTTCATACGCAACCTTTGGGTTACGGGTATATCATTGCGCTCAAATTGTAACCTGATATTACCGTCCGTAAATATTTCTGCTTGTGCCATTACCAACATCGGTAGGGTGTAATTGACTCCTATGCTCACTAAAGAGCGTTTATCTTTGGTGTTTTTTTGGCTAAACAAATTTTCCTCAACCTCATTATGTCCCAATTTTCTATAGCGCCAATCAAACCCAACAAACGGTATCAGCCACTGCATTTTTCCAATATACCTTCCTATGTGTGTTTCTGTTTCATAACCGTGCATATCATTGTAGCCCAAACGCCATTCGGTGCCAAAACTCCATCGTGTACTTTGAGCCATCAGCAATCCATCATTTCCGTTGGTCGCAAAATCGTTTTCTACCATCAGGTGGAAATCCCGGTCGTCACCTTTTAATTTTCTTAACGCCAATTCAGGGTTTGGTATCAAAGGATTTGGCTCTTGGTTTTCATAACTGAAAACCCTGCCCATACCGCTCATCATATGGTACAATATGTGGCAGTGAAAAAACCAGTCGCCTTCTACATTGGCCTCAAACTCGATAACATCGGTTTCCATAGGCATAATATCCACTACATTTTTTAGCGGTGCATACTCGCCTTGGCTGTTGAGCAACCTAAAGTCGTGGCCGTGCAGGTGCATCGGGTGTCGCATCATTGAATTGTTATACAGGGTAATCCTTACTTTCTCCCCTTTTTTTATTAATATTTTATCGCTTTCTGAAATAACCTTATTGTCCAAGCTCCAAACATAACGGTTCATATTGCCGGTTAACGTAAAGTGCAGTTCCTTTATGGGTGCATCCTGTGGAAGTTTTGTTACCGTAGGCGATTTCAACATAGCGTAGTTGAGGGTCGTAATGTTTGCAAGTTCGTTGCTCTTGTACATAGCTTCGCTCATCTTCATTCCATCCATATCCTGTTTTCCATCGATTTTGTGGCCATTAGGATCTTCGCCATCCATTTCCATTTTCTTGTCTTTTCCGTTATCCTCAGGACCGGTTATTTCAGGATACATCACCACGTTCATATCCATTTGCTGCATACTCATACTCATTCCCATTTGGTCCAGATCGCCGTTCATCTTCATCATTTCGTTCATCATTTCCATACCTTCAAAATATTTCAGTTTTGGAAGCCGTTCCGTAAGTTTTTTGATGCCCTCTCCAAGATATATGGAAGCCGATTTTGTACGGTCTTCCGGTGTTACTAAAAATTCAAAGGCAGTATTGTCCGCAGGAATGGTAACAACCACATCATAGGTTTCTGATACAGCAATAAACATTCTATCAACATCCACAGGTTCCACATCATTACCGTCGTTGGCCACCACGGTTATTTTACCACCGGCGTAGGTAAGCCAAAAATAACTGGAAGCACCGCCATTTGAAACGCGCAGCCGTACTTTATCGCCAGCTTTTAAGCCCTTGAGGGATGTATCTTCATTTTCACTTTTGCCATTGATGAGGAATTTGTCATAATACACATCGCTCACGTCCATTGCAAGCATCCGTTTCCATTCATTATGAAGTTTTGTTTTAAAGTGCCCCTTTTTAATAGCCTCGGCATAACTCTGTGTAGTCCCTTTTTGTATGGCAAACCAGTCGGATGCGTTGTGGAGCATACGATGCACATTTTCTGGTTTCAAGTCCGTCCATTCGCTCAATACTATGGGAATGGTGGGCAGGTCGTCAATGCCTTTTCTGAAGGTCTTATCGTCCGGTCTCTTGTTCAAAATCATAGAACCATACATACCAATCTGTTCCTGAAGCCCAAAATGGCTGTGGTACCAATGGGTCCCGTGCTGTATGATTGGGAAGGTATATTTATGGACGGTATGCGGCGGAATGGGCATTTGGGTAAGGTAAGGTACGCCATCTTCCTTATTGGGCAAAAACAGACCGTGCCAATGCAGGGCTGTTTCTTCATCCAACTCATTGTGCACATAAATTTCGGCAATGTCGCCTTCTGTGAACGTTAGCGTTGGCATTGGTATTTGTCCGTTCACTGCGATGGCACGTTTTTCCTTACCCGTAAAATTTACGATGGTATCACGAACATATAGGTCGTAGCGCACTATATTTTGTGCCTTTATGGAAAGCGTTTCGAGAAACAGGATTATTATTATAATTTTTTTCATTTTGGTATCAAAAATCAAATTTTATTGAATTCAATTTTTAGTGTCAATAGTTTCCACGGTAGAGCCACAGCTTAACATTTGAGAACCATAATAGGGATTTTTAACGGTCTTGTCCTTGCTCAACCAATTGGCATCCTGCATTGGGCAGTATTGGTAATAAAGGGTCTCATTGGTATCGTAAACAGAAATTATATCGTGCATATATTTTGACAGAACCTTGAATGTTTCCCGTTGCTTGCCAATATCCTTGGTTGCTGCAATGCTTTTTGCGGCTTCCATTAAAGATGGCATTACCTTGGTTACAGCGGTTTGCCCTTCCGCCGTCAACGCTTCTGTTTTCAAGTTTTTTAATATAGTCAACCATTCCGCAGATTTTCCATTCGCTATCGTCGCATTGGTTTTTACCAGGGCATCTTTTATAGCAAAATAATTATTGAACACGGCTTCCATTGGATTTGTTTCCGTCATTTCAGGCATTGTCATTTCTTCCATTGGTTTATTTTTTTTCTTCTCCATTTTGGTATGGTCCATAGCCCTTATGGGCTGCTTTTGCTGTCTTTCGTACTTGCAATATTCGGCAAGTTGTGCATAAGCAGCATCCGGTGCCAGATATTCGTCGTTGTCATAACCTGCCAACGCGATGCGTTTTAATATTTCGTCCCGATTTGTTTTTTCGGAATCGAAGCTTATTTCTGCCATTTTGCTGTCCTTGTTCCAAGTAACGCTGGCCACATTTTTAAGCTTTCCCGCATTTTCGATAGCTGATTTACACGTATCGCAGTTACCGAGAATTTTTACAGTTTCCCTTGTTGGGTTTTTAATTTGGGCGAAGCCCGTAGTTGTTGATAGCACCACCGATAGCACTATCAATATGTTAAATATTGATTTCATTATAAAAGATTTGAATTATTTGATACGTTTTAATTTTGAAAACAAGAAGTTCGTTTTCAATCTGACATAGCTTTGGCTGTCAAGGTAGATGAACTAACTTAATTTTGGCGGGGACCAAATCTGGAAATAGACTGGTTTTGGCTGTTGTTTTGCATAGTTCCAAAGATTTTTGAAAGCAGCCATAGCAACAGGATTTGATGCTTCTGAAGTTGAAGAATAATTTATTGGTAAAATTGTGGTTGATGGGCAATGGCAGGAAATACTTCCACAGGTTCCATCGCAATCCTTTTCTTTCTTGTCTTGGCTTTTATGACCCTTGCAACAATCGCTCTTTGAGTGTTCTGCACTATCTGCACAACTGATTTTTTCAGATGGGTGGGAAAGATCAATATGTGCCCATACGCTCGTTGGCACTAAAAAAATGCCAAGGGTAAGTACAATTATCACTATTTGAATCTTTTTTCCCATTTTGAATAGCGCAGCGAATTTAGTGAAAAAAGCAATCCGTTTTACAGCTCGGTCTTCTGTAGAATTAAATATGCTTTTACTCTTAAAGTTTATCCAACTTCATCAGTGACAATTTCAGAGCTCAACATTTTGGGAAAAGCTTCTAGTACCAAAAAACGATAGAATTAATGAATGTGCTCCTCTTCATTCTGTTCTTATCAATCCATTTTAAGACCTCACATCTTTAGGCAACATCAGTCATTTTTTGATTAAAACATTTAATCACATTTTGAATAATTCGGGATGTTTCTTTTTTAGGAAGTCTGGACGTTCAAAAAAATACTCTGAAGCAACGGCCAGGAATTCAGCTTGATTGGTTCCTCCATATTTTCTAATAGCAGAATGGTTATCATTTATCGCTTTCATCTCTTCATGGATTAAATTTAATCAAGGTATTGCATATTGATGTTCCCTTAGCTGTTCTGGCACACCGTCTGTTCTGTCGTCCAACTTATCTATAAGATGTACGAATTCGTGTATGCCGGTATTACTTTTATCGCTGGTATTTTTAAAGCCGTGGTATAATGCTTTTTTAGGAAGTATCATCTGTTTCTCGAACCTTCCATTCCCAACTATTCCACCAATATTCCATGCGTTATCCTTACTACTAGAGTGCATATCCTCATTAAATTTATCTGGATATAAAAGGATGCCGCTTAAATTGGTGTAGTGCCATTCTTCGAAGCCAAAAACAGGGATTACTGCGCTTGCCGCAATTAAAATCTTGTCCAATTCTTCCAATTCAAGCTTCACAGTGTCGATATAGGCCTCACTTAAAAACAGCATCATTTTTTGCTGAAAAACCACCTGTTTTTCTGTGGAAAGGTTCCGATAAAAAAGTACATTTTCCTTCAGCAAAGGATGCCATTGTTCGGTAAAGGACTCGACCTTTTTTCCTCCAATTCTCGAAACAAGAAAAAATATGAACAGAAGAATAAGTCCGAAAATAAGGGTGTACGTCATATTGATGAAGCCATTAAGGAACATCTATTAATTTGAATCTAAACTTTCCGCTTTAAATCCCACTTTTTGCAAAACCGATTTTACATCTTCTTCGGTTGCACCATCGCTTTCAATGGTTAGGATTTTATCAGGATTAGAGGTATCTACTTCCCAACTTTCTACACCTTCTTGTTTGTTTAAAAAAGGGGTTACTTTTGATACACACCCACCACAATTGATATTTGTTTTAAATTTTAAAGTTTTCATAGTATTGAATTTATTTATTATTAAAGTTTTACTCGTTTAAGTCTTAAGCTATTTGCAACAACAGATACACTACTGAATGCCATTGCTGCGCCTGCAATCATCGGGTCCAATAAAAAACCGTTTACGGGATACAGAATTCCCGCTGCAATTGGAATACCGATGATGTTATAAATGAATGCCCAAAATAAGTTTTGACGTATGCCCAACACGGCTCTTTTTGACAGTTCCAATGCTTTTGGGATGGATTGCAAATCTGACGTTATCAAGGTCATTTTTGCGACATCCATTGCTATGTCCGAACCTTTACCCATTGCAATGCTTACATTCGCCTGTGCCAAAGCGTGGGAATCATTAATCCCATCGCCAACCATAGCTACTATCTTTCCATCCGCCTGTAATTTCTCGACAAAAGCCGCTTTGTCCGAAGGCATTACTTCGCCTTGGTAATTTGTTATTCCTACCTGATTTGCAACAGCTAATGCGGTTTTACTGTTATCTCCCGTGAGCATATAGACCTCAATGCCTCTTTCTTGAAGCGTAGCTATAGCTTTTTTTGAAGTTTCTTTAATCTTGTCTGCAATGGCCAGTATCGCGAGCACTTGATTTTCGTTACCAAAGAATATGACTGTTTTTGCTTTTTCTTCGAGACTTTCTGCTGTTTGCATTAAAGTAGTTTCGATTTGAATATTCTTTTCGACCATTAGTTTATGGTTGCCCACATAATATTTTGAACCATTCTGCTGTTGCGCCTTTACACCTTTTCCGGTAATGCTTTCGAAGGAAGTAATTTCTGCTTGTTCAATATTTTCCTCTTTCAAATGATTAACGACTGCTTCTGCCAAAGGATGTTCTGATTGCCCTTCGATAGCCAAGAGAATTTCCTTGTATTCATTTTGATTTTCAAGCTTATCGTTCCAGAGTATATCGGTTACCAATGGTTTTCCTTCTGTAATGGTACCTGTTTTATCCAGGATTACTGCATTCACTTTATGGCCGAGTTCTAAACTTTCGGCATCCTTTATCAAAATATTGTTTTCAGCGCCCTTGCCGATACCCACCATTATGGCAGTAGGCGTTGCCAAGCCCAAGGCACAGGGACAAGCGATAACCAGTACGGCCACAGAAGTTAATAAGGCTTGTGAAAAGGCATTATCGCCTCCTACTGACATCCAGACGATGAAGGTGACAATGGAAATACCGAGTACCACAGGAACAAAAATACCAGCAATCTTATCGACCAGTTTTTGAACGGGTGCCTTACTCCCTTGTGCTTGCTGAACCATTTTAATAATTTGGGAAAGCAGGGTTTCCCCGCCTACTTTTTCAGCGGTAAACTGAAAGCTTCCTTTTTGATTAACCGTACCGGCGAATACCTTTTCCCCTTGGGATTTCTGAACTGGAACAGGTTCTCCCGTAATCATACTTTCATCTACATACGAGCTTCCCTTGGAAACTTCGCCATCCACCGGAATCTTTTCTCCGGGACGCACCAAAATGGTCTGACCCACCTGTACGGATGAAATAGGGATTTCCCTCTCTTCCCCATTCTCAATAATTTTAAGGGTTTTAGGCTGAAGCCCCATTAGTTTTTTAATGGCTGAAGATGTATTTGATTTTGCCTTTTCTTCCAATAGTTTCCCCAAGGAAATAAAGGTGATAATCACGGTAGCCGCTTCGTAATATACGTGAGGCTCGATGCCACGACTTAACCAAAATTCAGGAAAAAAGGTATTGAATACACTAAAGAGGAAGGCGATTCCGGTACTCAACGCCACCAAGGTATCCATATTTGCTTTACCGTGTTTGGCCTGCTTGAAGGCATTGATGAAAAAACTGCGCCCAAACCAAAAAAGAATTGGAAAGGCCAATACCAATGAAATCCATTTGCCTGGTTCCCATTGCATATAGAACATTCCCAACACAAAAATGGGTAGCGTAAGTATCGCCGACCAAATGGTTCGGTTTTTTATGTCCTGATAATGCATTTGCTGAAGTTCTTGCTGTACTTCCGAAGGGTCTGCGGCATCAATTATAATATCGTAACCGACCTGTCTTAAAGCGTTTTGCAATTGTTCTTCGGTAGTGGCTTCGTCGTAATCCACCAATACCGAACTGCTGGCAAAGTTAACCTCGGCCTTGTTCACACCTTCGGTATGTGAGAGTATAGATTCAACACTGGATGCACAGGCCGCACAGGTCATACCTGTTACTGGAAAGGATTTTTTTATTCCCTTTTTATGATTCTTTTTTTCGGTTTCAAATATGTTGATTGTTTCCATAAACCTATTCTAATTTATACAATACAAATTTCGGAATTAATAGGCTTTAATATGTTACGTAATATGCTGAATGATTTGTAGAATTCTCCCATATCACCTATAACGAATCAAGGACTACAATCATCTTGTAGTCCTTGATAGCGTCTTGCTTAGCAAATAAGCTTTCTACTTTTTAGCTTAAGAAATCCTCACAAGCTTCAGCACATTTTCTGCAGGCATCTGCACATTCTTGACAATGTTTATGGTCGTGTTTTTCACATACATCTGCACATTTTTTACAGATATCACGGCATTGCTCTACCATACCCCTTACATCGGAATAATTTGAAGCAAGTAAATTTGCCGTGGCGCTACAGATTTCAGCACAGGTCCTATCGGTCCTAATACAATCAACCATCATTTTAATGTCGCCTTCGTCAAGACAGGCATCTGCGCAATAATTACAGTGGGCAGCACAATTATTTAGTGCATCAATTAACCTTGAATGTTTCATATTTTATAATTTTTTAGTTATTAATTCCTCAAATTTAGATTTTGACAGATAATTTGTATGTTATAATATTGGTTATTATCTATATAATTTTGTCCAGTGATTTTCTACCTCCCTTTCGATTTAACTTATAGTCCGTTAAGCTCATACCTGTTTCATTTTTAAACTGTTTGCTTAAATGGTTTAAGTGTTTATAATCGAGCATTTGGCTTATTTGCGTGAAATTATATTCTTGAGACTGAATGAGTTCTTTGACTTTCTCTATTTTTAGCTTGATAAAATATTTTTCGATAGTTACCTCTTCAATGAAAGAGAATGTTTTACTGATTTTCGAATATTCTTTTTTTAATTTTTTTGAGAGGAAACTTGATAGATTTTCTTCAAGTCCGAATGGCACTTGTTCCAATATGTGAATCAGTTCAATCTTTACCTTTTCTACTAATTTTTTCTTGGGGGATTTAATTATTGAAAAGCCATCATCTTCCAAGATAGCTATTATACGTTCAAATTGAGATTCATTTTTAATTCCCACTTTAATACGACCCAATTCGATTTCGATTAAGTCAATATCCTCGTTTTTAAATTCTGTTCTAAGCACTTTGATGCACCTGTCACAGACCATATTGCGTATAAAAATTTCTTTAATCATAGGAGCTTATAAAATACCCTTATTAGGAAGTTTTGACGATAGTATCCAATATGTTGATGGCTACACTTTGATATTAATTTTTTATAATGCAAATATCAGGATTAAAAGAATTTAATGTGTTACGTAATATGCTGAATGATTTGTAGAATTTGCTCTTCACGAATTATTACCAACAAATTGGAATAAGTTGTTCTCGATTTATGTCTTTGTCATCACAATGGGAACGTGTCTATTGGTCTTTAGTATTTGTAATCAAATACCCTTTTGATTGAATAACCTTTTTTATCTCATCGAAATTCGTTTTAGTTGTATCAAATTCTATATTTGAAGTCCCTTCTTCATAAGACGTAGATACATTTGTAACCCCGTCAATTTTATTTACAGAATGGTTGATATTTTTTTCACAACCAGAGCATACCATCCCTTCAATATTCAACTTTACAGTTTGAATATGTGTATTGTTTGTTGCAACAATTCCTTTTGTGGCCATTGGGTGAAATATTTGCGGATAATAAGAAACCAATGTCATTACAACAACAAACACTGTAACTAACCACAAATAGATTTTTGATTTAAAAAATGATGGTTTAGCAGTATCACAGCTGCCACAATCGTCCACCTTCTTTTTTTTATAAACCTGATAAAAGGCCAGTCCCAATGACAAAAATGGTATAACCAACAGATAAGGTTTCAAGGCGATAAGCCAAGAAATATAGACAGAACTTCCACTAATACCAGCTACACTTGTAAGTAGCAAAGGACCCCAGCAGCATAGTTTAAGGGAAACTGCTGAAAATACAGCAGTCCCCATAGATGCTTTTTTGTTCCATTTAGTAATTGCCATACCTAACAACTTCCTATTCCCGCGTTTACCAAATCCTCTTTTGTGATTTCGATGTTGGTGCAGCAATTCAGTAGTTTTCCGTCAACAGCAATGGCGGGAACTCTTGTAACCCCATATTCCTTCATTTTTGAAACACAGATTTTACTTTCGCATTGCTCGGACAGATTATGAAGTGTGATTTCGCAGTCCTTTCCTGCTGTCTCATTTACTAATTGTAACACAGGCTCGCATACAGGGCAACCTGCTGTAAAAATCTCGATTTGTCGTTTACTCATAATGTTCTTTTTTTTCAATGAATTCGTGATTGTTGCACAATTCATCTTATTTTAAGTTCAAATTAATAATGGAACAAAGATGAGAACGTGAGGTAGGGGATCACCAAACTTTTTTTAACCTTTTTTTTCGTTGTAGTCTTTTAATCTGGTTTCAATGGTTTGGATTTCTTTTAAGCGATTGGTCAAATCGGATAATTCCAAATTGGGAAATTCACTTTTTAAATATTCAATTTTATCTTCATTACCACAATTTCCTGGGCAAGAGTCCACGGCCTTTACAATTCCAATAGCAAGTGCTTTTCGATAAACTTCATCCAGCAGTAAGTAATGTGCTTTTTGAATCCCCTTATCAATGGATTTGAACTGTATGTTTATTTGTTCGGGGTCCTTTCCTTCATCAAGCATTTTAACAATGCCGCTTAATTGACCACTCAAAGTTTTTAATCTTGTTTTTATATCCAAGATTAAATCAGTGGGTAATTTGTGCTGTTCCATATTCATAATTTGTCCATTATAATGTTTAGCAACAACTTGAATTATTACATCTTTTATTTTCTTGAATTGGTGGGCAGGCCACAGTACCGTAAGAACAGAATACGCAACAATCTCCCTCGTTTGGTCTTAATACTTCTTTGCAATTCTCGCATTCGTAAAAGAATTGACAAGCGTTCGTCGGCATTTCTTCTTCTGTTTTGTGGCCGCATTCAGGGCAGGTGATCGTAGATTTTAATATTGTAGTTTCCATAAATAATAGTTAGAGTATATAGGTTAGGTCAGATGCCATTGTAGGATATGAAAATATCATTGTTCGCAAATCGCTTATGGTCATCTTGGTCTTTATCGCCATTGCAAAAAGATTTATTGTTTCTTCACAATGAGGCCCGATCAGATGCGCGCCCAAAATGGTATTATTATTTTTATCGATGATTGTTTTATAAGCATATTCATCCACATTCAGGCGTCTCGCATTGAACCAATTATCCACTTTTTCAAAATTGACATTGATATCATATCCTTTTTCTTTAGCCTCATCTTCCAATAGGCCAACGGTTGCCATAGTGGGCAAAGTGAAAACTACGGAAGGCATGGGGGGATAACTGACTTTTTTCTTATTTCCTTTAATGATATTTGAAGCTACGACGTGTCCTTCCAAAACAGCTACAGGTGTTAGGGGCAATCCTCTTGAGTCCGCTGCATCGCCTGCTGCATATATGTTCGCGTTAGTTGTGCTCTGAAGGTATTCGTTGACCTCTATGCCCTTTTTTGAGAAGGATATACCTGCTTTTTCCAATTCTAAATCAAAAATGGCTGGGGGACGACCAGCGGAATTAAATACCGCTGCCGCTTTGTAGGTAGTTTCGTTTCCGTTTGAAATTCCTGTGGTTATGTAGTGGCCATCTTTACTTTCAATTTTAGAAACTTCAGTTTCCAGAACAATCTTAATCCCTAAATTACGTGTGACATCGACCAAATGTTTTACAATATCCTTGTCAAAGTTTTCCAATGGACGTTTGCCTCGATGTACTATTGTTACCTCGGCACCAGAACGTGCGGCAATATGGGCGAATTCAAAGGCGATATATCCACCACCGATGAAAAGCAGGGATTGGGGTAATTCCTTAAGGTTTAGAAAATCCGTACTCGTTTTCGCAAGCTGTCCGCCTTCAAAATCTAAAACTTTTGGT
The DNA here is from genome assembly GCF_022570735.2 of Christiangramia oceanisediminis. GTDB lineage: Bacteria > Bacteroidota > Bacteroidia > Flavobacteriales > Flavobacteriaceae > Christiangramia > Christiangramia oceanisediminis. Next base: position 524,734 of record NZ_JANCNS010000002.1, read on the forward strand.
TTTGAACCTGACGCAATTACAACTTTATCAGCTTGAATGGTCTCGTTACCTACACTTAAGGTATTTTCATTTCTAAACGTAGCGGAACTGTGAAAGGTGTCGATGCCGTTCTTCTTATACCCCTTTTCTATTTTCCTCGGCATTTCATCGACAAAGGTCTGTTTGAACGCCATTATATCCTTCCAGTTGATATTCGGAATGGTATCAATGCCTTTCCCTTTAAGTCTTTGCGCGAAGTCGCGTACTTCCGTGGCACCGATAATCACTTTTTTTGGGTCACAGCCTCGTAGGGCACAGGTGCCACCATAAGGTAGTTCATCGGTTATGCCGACCGAAAGACCTTTTGAGGCACATTTATTAGCGATTGTCATACCGGCCATACCCGAGCCGATTATGAAAACATCATATTTTTTCATCTACTTATTTTCTTTGGTGGTATTCTCGACTACTTTGTATCCTGTTTTCTCTATGGCTTTTCGGATTGCGGGCAAATCGGTTTTGGTCTTGTCAAATTCCACTATGGTGTTGGCATTTTCGTAGCTGGCTTTGACAGAAATAATTCCGTCCAATTTATTGACTTCGCTTTCTACGTGTGCCTCACAACCTGCACAGGTCATTCCAGCGACTTCAAAAGTCTGTTTTTTGATATTGGATTGAGAGACATAGACGATATCCTTGGCGGGCTGTGCATAAAATAGATTGGAATAGTACGGGAAGGCCAGCATCAATGCGGCGAATAGTGTTACTATCAATAAGAACCGTTTGGATTGCCAAAACGATGGTTTCGCATCATCTTCACAGGCGCAATCTATTTCTTCCTGTGTTTTCGGTCGTAGTTTCTGGTACCAGGCAAAGACCAAAACAATAATGGTCAAGCCGATAAGATAGGGTCTAAATGGCTCGACCCAAGAGAATGTAGATGCAATTCCGCTTGTTCCAGCAATTAATGCCAAGACAGGGGTTATACAACATATTGATGCTGCAACTGCGGTAAAAATGCCGGTATAGGCCGCGGTATTTGAAGTTTTATTCGGTGCCATAATGTAAACTTTCTAAGCTGTTTTCTTTCTTGCTGAAATTGAATTGAAAATTCCATTCAAAACATTGTCCTCACTCTTTACCAGCGAATAATACAATGTTTGCCCTTCACGTCTCGATGTAATAATTCCCGCATCCTTCATTTTACGGATATGTTGGGATACGGCAGGAACACTCATTTCAAGAATGTCAGCAATATCGCAAGGACACAGTTCATTCTCTATGTTCAATAGAAATAGAATTTTCAGTCGTACCTCGCTTCCCGCAAGAGACAAAATTTTGCTTATTGCTTCTAAGCTACCTGAAGAATTCTCTATGGTTTCCTTACATCTCGATATTTGCTTCTTGTCTGCTTCGTTCCGTGTACAGGTTATTTCCAAGCTCATCTTTTTTGATTTAAAGTGGCCACAAATATATCATTATTATATTATTTAAGCAAAAACTTAAATAATAACGCAACAAGTAACTTTGAACTTTTAAACAACCTTTGTTTTTTAATGTTCTTTAATTAAATCTCATCCAAGGATTTTCGGTTTTTTGTCACAGATTTCTTGAACTGCGTGGGTGTCATTCCCGTTACTTTTTTGAATTGATTGCTTAAGTACGCAACGCTACTATAATGTAATTGAAAAGCTATCTCACTCAAGGTTAATTCATCATAGACAATAAGTTCTTTTACACGTTCAATTTTTTGGTTGATGATGTATTGCTCGAACGTGATGCTTTCTACCGATGAGAATAGGGAACTTAAATATTTATAATCTAAGTTCAGCTCGTAACTTATAATATTGGCCCATTTTAATTCGGTCTCTTCATTAGAATAATGTATCTTCTCAATTACCAAATTCTTCATTTGCTCGATAAGCTGACTTTTACGGTCGTCAATCAAACTAAATCCTGCATTTTGTAGCTTTTTTTGCAAAGATTTTTTTTCGAATTCGTTAAGCATCGATACCAATTCTACTTCTCCTAACTTGACAGCTTTGTAATCAATGTTCAATCCTACCAAAATTTGGGAAACTGCGGATATACATCTCGGACAGACCATATTTTTAATGTGGATGGTATTATTCATAGGTTGAAAAAATGCCTAATAAAATCTAAATTTAGATATATGATTAGTATTACAGCAGCAATAAATAATCCTATCATCGCTGAAATTCCGATAACCTTATCTTTTTTTGTAATCGGATTTTTCTGTTTATATGTATTTTTCTTGTTTTTTCTTCTATTTCTTCTACTTTCACTCATCATCTTTCTCCTCTTTAAAATATTAAAGGCTGAGGAATCCGCTTTTACCAATTAACTCTAACCCTGATTATTTTAACGTATCTCTAACCTCACCACAGGTTAACATTGCTTCGCCATAATATGGGTTACGGACTTCTTCCTCTAAACTTATCCAGTATGCTCCCTTATTATTGTCTGCCATTGGACAAAACTGGATATAAACATTTTCATTGACCCCAAAGAGCTGTACACTACTTATCATATGCGCAGACAAATGCTTGAAATGCCCTCTTTGTTTTGAAATATCCGTATTACTTGAAATTGCGTTTGCCGAAGTATTTAATTCCTTTTGAATTGTCATCCAATGGTTATGTGCTTTTTCATCGGATAACAACTTCATATCTACATTTTTCAGGGATCGTATTATTTGTTTTCCCGCTTGCTGTGCATTTTTGGCATCATCATTAACCAGAGCATCTTTCAAAAGAATATAATCCTCAAACACCTGTTTTAACTGGCCTTGAAATTTGTTTGAAACAGCTATCCTTTCTTTCATTTCTGAATGGTCAGTATTCCCCTTACTATCTCCAGAATTGTTTCCTTGCATACCTAAATGCCCTTCGTGACCGGTCATTGTTTTGCCACCAGCTGTGTTCATCATAGATTTTTTGCCTTGTAATTGTGCAGCAGCATCTACTGTAAACGTGCCATTAGTTACCACTTCATCACCATTTTGAAGACCTTCAATTATGGTATAGGTGTCTCCATTGGCATTACCGAGTAAGACTTCTCTCATTTCAAAAATAGCTTCGTTAGGATTAGTTTTAACATAAACCACAGAACGTTCACCAGTCCACATCACAGCTGTAGCAGGAACTGTTATTTTACTTAAAGTGCTTTCTTGAGCACCTTCAATTTTACCCTCGACGAACATTCCTGGTTTGAACAAATCATTTTTATTATTTAGCACCGCTCTAACTACGACGGTTCGTGTAGAAGAATTTAATAAAGGGTCAATAAATGAAACTTTTGCATCAAATACTTCATTGCGATACGCATTGGTAGTCACTTTAATAGTTTGACCAACTTTCAAGGAAGCAATCTGATTCTCATAGGCATCAAATTCTGCCCAGACCGTATTGAGGTTGGCAATTTTATACAAGGGTTGTCCTTGTTTTACATAGTCACCTTCTTCTACCATTTTATGCGTTACTGTCCCAGAAACGGTTGCATAAACAGGGAAATTTTCTTGTACTTTTCCAGCGGTCTCTATAGCATTAATTTGCTTTTCAGAAAGTTTCCAAAGCTTTAGTTTATTCCTCACAGCTTTATAGAGTGCTGGCTGTGATTCCTTCAACGATGCAGCCGTGAGTAATTCTTGTTGGGCAGAAACTAATTCAGGTGAATAAATAGTTGCCAAACGCTGTCCGGCACCTACACGTTCTCCTGTAGTATTAACATAGAGGTTTTCAATTCTTCCACCAAAATAGGTGACCTGCACAGCGTTGGATTCTTCATTGGGCTTTATCTTTCCAGATAGTTTTAATGTGCCACTACCCATCTGACCTTGTCCTACGACCGATGTTTGTATGTTAGCCAGTGCCATTGCATTTTCGGTCATCTTAATCTCATCTGCAGACAGACCGTCTGCTCCAGCCTCAGCTGGAATGAGGTCCATTCCGCAGATTGGGCAATCGCCAGGTTCGGGTTGCATAATTTGTGGGTGCATTGAGCAAGTCCACATCTGCTCAGCACTTTCACCTGAATGATCGTGCGAATCTGACATATCGGACAAGTCCTTTATCGCCTGTTCATCATTTCCTGACCCTCCAAATATGAGCCATCCTCCCAATAGCCCTACTACTAAGGCAAGGCCAATAAATATTAAATTCTTTTTCATAATATTAGTTTTAAAAGAAATAGCGCAAGTACTATTCCTCTTTTTTGTTTTCCAATCTGTAAATAATCTTTTTCATTTGTGCAATCTCACGCAACTGTGCCTCGATTATTTCCTCGGCAAGTTTTTTGGCTTCTGGGTCTTTTATGTCGGCTCTTTTGCTTGTTAAGATTGCAATAGAGTGGTGTGGAATCATTGCTTTCATCCAGAGAACGTCACCTACAGTTGATTTTTGTTCGCGTACCAGACCCAATGCACTCACAAAAAGTATTAAACTCCCCAAATAAATAGCTATGTTCTTTTTCTTGTTCTTATACATATTTAGCATTAATGACAACATAATTACTGCCATTGCAGCTATACCGAGGCAAACCATATAAAATCTTGTAAGGCTAAACCAAACGTGGTCCCATTCGTAGGTATTTAGGTACATTGTGATGTACATTGCTATAAATGAAAGCCCAAGCATAGCCATAAACTTTCCGTAAGTATTTTTCTTCATTCCGTCTTGTGTGTTTTCTTTTGAATCCATTGTTTTTGGTTTTTAAGTTATTATCTATTTAAGCTTCTTCTTTAATTTTCTGATTGATGGGGAACTGATGTACCATAGTACAAAACCACTTAAGACTGTTATCAATCCCAAAAGTGAAAATGCCCTTAATAGCAACGTGTTGAAATTATCCCTTCCCTGATAATCCATTGTATGGGTCATCCAAAGAAAATCAAACCAGCGCCAGTCCCTATGTCTCACCGTTTGAAAAGCGCCATTCTCAACCGCCACATAGGCTTTTAAGTTTTGTGGTGTCTCATAAGAAATTTCATAGACTGGAAGTGGGCGACCGCGATATTCGTGATGTGCTCCTACAGAATGGACTAATTGAATTTTTGCTATTTCCAAATCGTTCAACATATACCTATTTGCAACTTGTTGAGCCTCTTCTTTAGTAATTCCATTTTTCCCTTGTCCTGTTCTGGCATTATAAAGCTGTGCTTCATTTATCCAATAGTAAGGTTCATTTGCTATTTCCAGTAATTCCAAAGATTGGACGGGTTCTTTAGTAGCGAGTTGGGATGTGCCGAGCAAATCATTAAATGAGGTCTGTACAGGTGCTTCTTTCTTAAATTGGTCACCGTGTATCTCGTCGATGTCCGTCCAGCTGAAATACATCCCACTAATCGTCCACATCAAGAACTGAATACCTAAAAAGATACCCAAGTAGCGGTGTGCTTTTCTAATCCATTTCGCTGTTTTTCTGTTGACCATATTACTTTATTTCGAAAGGAAACTCAATCGTTACTTTTTCCTAACTCATTGAGATTGTTCCTGAAGTCTCTGTTGTTTTGTTTATTTTGTACTCTAAATGTTCCTTGATTTCTTCGGAAATTTTAGGCGTTGCTTTAATTCGTAATACATCATCGCTCGCATCATAGTCATCCTTTCCGTGTTGGTTCCAATTTCTGTTGAAAATGACAGTCCATTCTTCCTGATTTGGAATAACAAAAAATCCATATTTTCCGGCTTTCAATACCTTGCCATCAATTTCTAAATCCTTATCTGTTTCCAACCAAGTGGCCATATGGGCACCAGCCTGCCAGACTTGGTCATACGCCAACAGTCCACCAAAAATTATTCTATTCCTTACGCCTGGGGAAGAGTAATCTATATGGATATGAGCATCGCCAACCATTGCCATTGTTTCGGTATGCGGACTTAATGGTTTTTTCTTGTCGGGTTCAGCGGTTTGAGAAACTGTTTCTATTTCTTCCTTCACAACTTCTTTGGTCTCTTTACTTTCTTGTTTGCAAGAGACTATTAGAGAAATGATTAATACTACAGAAAAATAGATGTGTTTTTTCATTATATTTTACTTTGTATTTCTTGATGAAGAGTGCGTTTTAATTATTTTCCATTTCCCATCTATCTTCTTAAGGACAGAAGTTGCCACCCCTTTTTTCTTTATCGTTCTACTATTGCCTTCATCATCTGGGTTGAGAACGATAGTGTAGATATAGGTTTCGGTAGTAAAGGCGTAGGGCAAATCTACTTCTGCATCAATTTCATAATCTGAAAATTCAAACTTCTTGAAATGACCTAATTCTGGCCCTAAGTGATGTTCTATATAGTGTGCGTATGAGCCTTCAACACCGCCAGATTCAAAAACTTCTGAGTCTTTTGTAAACAACTCAAAGGTGCCTTCAGTCGTCAGGTTTTGCAGCGCATCCTTATAGGTTTTCATTACTTTTAGAACAGCTTCTTTCTCGGTGCCTAAATCTACATTTTGGCTAAACATTTGGCCTGTGGCAAACGTAAGTAGCATTAGGATTGTTGTTAATTTTAGAGTTTTCATAATTTTAGTTATTAAGGGTTATTTATTTACTCGAATTCTATTCACATTTGCGATACCAAATACAAGGACAAAAAATCTGAGGGCCACCTCAAGTGCCACCAAGGTTTTAGTTGTAACCGTTATCGGGATTATATCGCCGTAGCCTACAGATGAAAATGTAATTAGACTGAAATAGGACATATCGAAAAATACCAACAGCCCGTTATTTCCCGAACTATTATTTATCTTGAAATGAGTAGAATCAAAAAAATGTAATGCTGTATAGTCTATAGCGAATGAAAGTACAATCAGGACAATTAAAAATCCGAATAACACTAAAACGTGGCTCAGCAAATGGCTCTGTCCGATAATTTTCATTAATTGATTAAAGGATAAGGCTATGATAAATCCTATCTTTATTAGCGTAAGGGCCAATAGTATAACCACAGCACAGATAGCATTAATATTAGGCAAGACATACAGCCCGATAGCTGTAGCAATAAGCACTACCAATAGTACGTACTTTGAACTATTGAAAAGTTGCCCATAAAAGGCAGCCGTGGTTTCTATATCCTTTTCTTCACTCATTCTTTTGAGGGTTTTATAAAAATTTCTTGATATGTCTTTGTTTCGGTTTCGTTTATACGTCTAACAATGTATTTTCTATGTACGCCCGTTCTATTTTCAAGTCCCATTGAACCCAGTAACTCTTTAAAGGCTTGCATTGTGTTTTTATGGTAATTGGCTACTTTGTTCTTCTTGTCTTCCACAACTAATGACGCTACCCTCGACGGTACCATTGTGGTTATGCCGGTAGGACAAGTATCTAAATTGCATTTTAAGGACTGCACACACCCCAAGGCAAACATCATTCCTCTGGCACTATAACAGGTATCGGCGCCGAGTGCCAACATTCTATAGATATCAAAAGCCGAAATGATTTTACCAGCTGCCATTAATTTTATCTCATCTCGCAAGTCATAATTTTTAAGAATCCGGTTTGCGAAATGAATAGCTTCAACGATCGGCAGCCCTGCCCAATGAAGTGATTCCATATGGGCAGCGCCCGTACCTCCTTCGGCACCGTCAATGGCAATGAAGTCTGGATAATTTTGCTTTTCAGCGAAAGATTGAACCATTCTTTCAAATTCATCTTTTTGCCCAATACATAGTTTAATACCAATTGGTTTGCCATTGGAAAGTTTTCTCAATTTTTCAACAAACGAAATCATTTCTTCATCGTTTCCAAATGCTGAATGGTGCGGTGGCGAAAGAATTTCGGTTCCCTTTTCAACATCCCTGAATTTTGCGATTTCCTTTGTGTTTTTCTTTGCAGGTAGTATGGCACCAAACCCAGGTTTGGCTCCTTGTGAAATTTTTATTTCAATCATTTTCACTACATCGTTGGTTGCGATGTCGGCGAATTTTTTGGCGTCAAAATTTCCTTCTGCATCACGACATCCAAAGTATCCAGTTCCAAACTGAAAGATAATATCTGCACCGTATTGTTGATGATAGGGTGTAAAGCCACCTTCACCCGTATTCTGGGCAAAACCAGCTATTTTAGCACCGCCATTAAGGGCTAAGGTCGCATTTTTGCTTATTGAGCCATAGCTCATTCCCGCAAGATTTAGAATACTTGCAGAATAGGGTTTGTCGCACTTGGAACTTCCAAATGTTACTCTAAAATCATCGTTGACTTCTTTTGCCGGATAGGTGGAATGTGTAAACCATTCACGACCAACTTCATCGTACGGTATTTGTGTGCCAAAAGGTTGACTTTTATTGGCATCTGCGGCACGCTTATAGACGATTTCCTTTTGTATCCAAGTAAAGGGTTGTCCTTCCGTACGGTTGAGCAATAATGTTTCCTGAATAACGTGGCGCTGCTCCTCAAGAAAATTTGTGATTCTACCAAGCAAGGGATAGGTTCGCCTAATATTATTGGATTTTTGATAATAATCCAAAAGTCCTAAAATTAGGAAAGGAAGTATTACTAAGGCGAGCCACCATAGCAATGGATACAAGACGATTATGGCAACTAATGCCACAACCAAGATGATGTTCGTTATGATAAATCCTTTTCTCATTGCTCTTGTTTATAGTTCTTGTTTAATGTGAATGTCCACCATTTTCCTCGTGGCCTTCTTCGCTTTCGGTTCCGATATAATTTCCTTGTGGGCCAACTCCCTCTATATACACCAGCTGCGAACCATAATGTCCTGCTTCGGAAACGGAATAGGCCGAAAAAGCCATTACTACAAAAACTGCTATTTCGAAACCGCGCTTTAGTTTGACCCAAAACAGACTTGCTATTTTCAGAATAGCGGCAAGGGCACTGGACCATAGTGTCCAATTGGCATATTTATCGTGTTGTTCCAGTACGCTTTTTGCCATTTCGGTAAGGCCTTCTGTGTGCGGGTGTACAAATGTTCCAGCAACGTATGCCCCGATAAACCCAGACCCTACCATTAAAAGAATGACCCAATCCATTGTCCGGTTCAAAATAAACAGCTGTATCAACTGCAAGACCACCGCTAACAACAATAAAACTATGGGAAAATGTACGACCATAGGATGCAAATTGGGGAATGCATCAAAGTCTGCTTTTACAGAATCTGATTGTGCGGGCGATGTTATGCTGACCGATAATTCAGTTTCATCAAGGCTATTTCGTTTTTCATTTAAGGCAAGGGCTTTGGTCAAACTACCTAAGAAGGCAATGACCAAAATGATTGAAAAAAAATGTTTTGTTTTCATATTTTACGGTTTTAATTAGTCCCCTATGAGTTGTAGTGCTAAAGCCCAAAAAACTATGAGGGCTATAATAGCATACATTATATAATTGAACCACTTCTTTAGCGGGTTTTTATTTTGCACTTTGCTATTACCTGAATTGCAACATTATTTCATTGTTATATCTTCCTTTTTTATATGCAAAATCCTTTAAATAATACTTGAAAATGAGAGGCAACCTTTATTAACCAATAAACCAACCAAAATGTTTACCCCTCAAAATCAAGTACTCTTCACTAAACTTCTCTTTTTCAAAATTTTTCTATTTTGCCTGAAACAGGTATAGCATTACAATCAATTCTAACGATTTGACATCTCTTCCTTTTTTTCAGGCCGCTATCAACCAAATCAACTTCCTTTTTCCTAAAATCTATTGTGCCTAATTAAGAGAAAGGGCTTCACTAACCAACCAAAAGTATGTGCCCTCTCTCTTATTAGGACTTAAATTTTTGCCTGACCTGGGAAGGAACTAACACTAACCATCATCTATTTTTCCTTCCCACGACAGGACTTAATGACTACCCAAGATATCCCAGACATCTTATTTACTTCTGTTAACTAATAAACCAGAGCAAAAAAAGATGCTTAGGGAAGGGATTACCTATTGAATAGTCTTTTGAACTTTCCCGCACTTCAGCATTTTACTTCCGTAATATGGGTTTTTCACTTCGTTACTTGAGCTTAACCAAGCACTCCCTTTATCATACATTGGGCAATACTGCTCGTACAGCGTGTTTTTTGTACCTGTTATCGCCACCATATCTGTAATATCTTTACTCAAGGTTTTAAAATGTTCCCGTTGATGGTCTATGGCACTTTCAGAAATATGTTCTGCGTGCTCTGTGGCATCTTCTATGATATCGGCCAGTTCTTCCTGTTCTTCTTTGGAATAACTTTTCGTGTCAAATGCCTTAAGTGAGGCTACCAATTTAGTGCCTGACTGTGCCGCTTTTTTAGTATCATCTCCTACCAAAGCATCTTTTAAATTAAAGTAGTCACTTAATACGGCTTCTGCTTTTATATCGCTTTTGTCGTCCATCATTTTACTATGGTCCATTTTCATATCACCGTGATCGTGGTTCATTTTTTCTTTTTCCTGTGCATTGGTAAAAGAAACTGCTAACAATAGCATTGCTGCTATACTCATTTTTAGATTTTTCATTTTTATTATTTTTAAATTATTGTTTATAAACTATCTTTTAATTGTGTGATAAAACTGATTAATTCTTCTGTCTCCGCTTCAGAAAACTTAGCATCTTTATGTATAAAAGTGTAAGAATCCAAAGGCATTTCGCCATTTTCAATCTGCTTGATAATAGACCTTAACTTACTTGCTTTTCTGCGGCTGGATAATGAATCCCATTCGTTAAAATTAAGTTCGGCCTTGCCTTCTTTAATGTGGTCTTCCAAAAACCAAGCAACAGGTTGAATCTTATTATACCAAGGGTATTGAGTATTATTACTGTGGCAATCATAGCAGGATACCTGTAACTTTTTTTGAATAGTCTCTGGTACATTATTGACCAGCATAAAATCAGTTGACGGTACAGTATCACTTTGATTGCGTGTAGTGGGAATAAATTGAATTCCCACGAACGCTACCAGTAGTACTATTGCTATAATCTTTACAATTTTCATTTAGTTAATCTCTTTTTGCACCTTACCACAATTCAACATTTGACTTCCGTAATAAGGATTCTTAACGTCTTTGCTCATACTTAACCAAGCACTACCGCCATCGTACATTGGACAAAACTGTTGGTAAAGCGTGTTTTCTGTTCCTGTAATAGCAACCATATCGGTTACATCTTTGCTCAATATTTTAAAGTGCTCTCGCTGGTGTGCTATATCACTTTCTGAAATGTGTTCTGCGTGTTCAACTGCATCTTCAACAATATCCTTTAATTCTGATTGCTGGGTATCGGTATATTGTGAAGCGTCAAAATCTCCTAAGGATGTTGCGAGGGTTGCCCCAAGTTCTTTGGCTTTACCATTATCATCTCCCACCAAGGCATTCTTTAAATTGAAATAGTCATTTAGTACTGCTTGCCCATTCCCATCTCCGTTCATAGCCATCTCCATATTTTGACCATCGTGATGACCATCACTATTATCGTGATTTGGATTTTCCTTATGCATTTCATTGCTCATTGGTGCTGCCGGTTCATTTTTACTTCCGTCTTTACAAGCAGTAACACTAACTAAAGCTATAGCGATTATGGGTATAATTAATTTTTGTTTAATCGTTTTCATCTTTGTTTATTTAAGGGTTATTTATTAATAGTTTTCTTTACCGACCCACATTTCAACATTTTATCTCCGAAATAGGGATTGGTTATTTCTTTAACATCGGCATACCAATAGGCACCCTCATTGTTAAATGCCATTGGGCAGAATTTTTTGTATATGGTTCCTTCAGATAATGCGTCTTCAAACATCGGCCCGGCCTTTTCGGTAAATTTGGCGAACAGTTTTCGTAGCGTTTCTATATCATCAGAATCTGCCATCTCTTGAGCGAGATTTTTCATCTCCATCCTTTCTTCTTCAAAAGACGCGGCCATATCCTTACTTATGGATTTTGCTTTTGCTGCATCACCTCTCACAAGCGCCATCTTAATTTCAAGGTAATTGTGCCATACTTTTCCCGTCATTCCGTCAATAAAACCTTGGTCTGCGATATCTGCGGTTTTTTTCTTGGCCGCCTTCACCTCTTCTGGGGTGTTAATTTCTACGGTTTGTTTTTCCTTGCAGCTTACAATTGCAATGAGTGCAAGGGTTAGAATTGAAGTTTTTAATAGTGTTTTCATTGTTTTTGAATTAAATTATTAATCTATAGTTTAAAATGTTTTGGACCTAAATGGTCTAAGATTTCTTTTAAATCTTGTCCTACGCTTTTTGCTATTTCTTCTATTTCGGATTTGTCAGAGATGCCCCAAGTTGTCTCAACGTCTTCGATGGAAACCTCGATTAAAGAAGCATCTTCGATTGCTTTGATGCTAATTTTACAAGGCACGAGTGAGGTCATTTGGATATCGTTGGACAGTAAGTTGGCAGCCGTTTCTTTATGACAAACCATCATAATTATTAGGTGAGACATATCGATGTTATAGTCCTTCAGGTAGTCCTTAACATCCATTTCTCCGATGATGTCAAATCCTTTGTCCTTTAAAACATCTCTTAACTGTGTTAGTGCCTCATCAAAAGTTATGGAACCGTAGCGTCTAACAATACTGTAAGATGTGTTTCGGCTCTCTGTATAATTTTGACTTTGTAATCGTTGTTTTTTGTCCGCACTATTTTCCATACTATTTCTATTTTAATCGACTAATTACTTTTTTGAGCCTCTCTGTAATTTCATTGGCAACATCATTTAATTTTTTGTTCTCAACTGCTTGCATCGATGCTAGCGGATTAATTGCCGCTACCTCTACTGTAGTTTCATTTTTTTGTTGAACTATAACATTGCAAGGCAACATCGTACCTATTTTATCTTCTGCTTCTAGAGCCTTATTAGCAAATGGTGGATTGCAAGCACCTAAGATTTGATATCTTCTGAAATCAACATCAAGTTTCTTCTTTAGCGTTTCATTTACATTGATTTCTGTTAGTATTCCGAAACCTTCTTTTTTCAGTTCCTCAGTAACCTTTTCGATTACTTTGTCAAAGTCTTCGTTCAGGGTTTTATTGAAATAATAGTTCATCTTCTTAGTTTTTAGAGTTAATCGTTCGTTTTTGTTCTTCGTATTCCTCTTTTGATATTTCGCCCTTTGCAAAACGGTTGTCTAGTATATCCATAGAATTTTCCTTACTTCCAGGGTTTCGCAAACTTCCTCCTCTAAAAAGGAATATGGCCAAAATCAAAATAATCGGTATTAGTATCCACCACCACATCATCATAACTATATCTTTTAAATTGTTAAATAAACTGTTCTCATTGCCAATAGATTTCGGAAATTTACTGCCCTTTATTCTTCATCTTTTCTTTCATTTTCTGCATCATTTCTGGATTTTTTTTCATCATCTTCTGCATCATTTCTTTCATCATTTCAGGGTTCTCATCCATCATTTGCGACATCCTTTTTTTCATCGCTTTTTTCATTTCATCATTACCGTGGATTTTTTCCATAAGCATTTTTCTCCCTTCATCGCTCTGCATCATTTTGTTAAGCATCTTCTCTTGCATCTTCACCTTCATTTCTGGGTTTTCATCCATCATCTTTTGCATATGCGATTGCATTTTTTCTTTCATCTCGGGGTTTTTCTGCATCATCACTTTCATATTGCCAGATTCCATTTGTTCCATATGGGATTTCATCAATATCATTTTGGCTTCTTCATTTTTTCGAGCCTCACTTATGAATGCAGCAAACTGAACAGGGTTTGAAATGATTTCTTCATAAACAGCATTTCTATTTTCTTCAACCTGCATAGTTTCACTTGCACTGAAAGTTGATTTGCAACCAACGAATGTTCCTATTATTCCTATTACCATTAAAAGTTTTACTGTTGTTTTCATTTTATTATTTTTTAAAATTTATAAATCGTCTATCTATTTTTCTTTTTCTTCACTTTTATTTTTTAGAAACCATTTTTCGCCTAAAAAAATCAATACCATCAGTATTGCAGCTACAATTACGACCAGTAGGTCGCTAGAAGCCTTTATCCATAAGAACGCGGCCAAAACAATACAATCCAATAATATAGCAGTATATAGAATAGAGGCACGGGCGTTTATCTCTTTTCTCATATTTTTAAGTACGCCCCAATGAATTCCTATATCCATAATTAGATAGAAAATAGCACCTAGTGAGGCAATTCTTGTAAGGTCAAAAAGAATGGTCATTGTAAGTGCCAAAACCACGGTGTAAATGAGCATATGTTTTTGCAACTTACCAGGTAACCCAAAATGTTTATGGGGAATTAGATTCATCTGAGTTAACATTGTAGTCATCCTTGACACTGCAAAAATGCTTGCTACCACACCTGAGATAGTAGCTATGATTGCGATACCCACCGTGAACCACAATCCGTACTTTCCGAAAGCAGGCCTTGATGCCTCGGCCAATGAATAGTCCTTAGCTTTGATTATTTCTTCAATAGTAAGGTTAGAAGAAACAGCAAATGCAACAAGTAGATATACCACGGTACAGATAACCAGTGATATTATAATTGCACGCCCTACATTTTTATTGGGGTTGGTGATTTCCTCACCACTATTCGTAATCGTGGTAAAGCCCTTATAAGCTAAGATTGAAAGGGCCAAGGCTCCTAAATAATTGGTAATAGGGTATTCTGTCAAACTTTCTGAAGGGACAACTTCAGAAAATGAAAATCCTGCCGCCCATAATCCACCAATGGCAAAAATTGCAATACCTCCAATTTTTAAAATAGCCATTGCAAAGGAAGATTTGCCAATGATATTGTTTCCAGAAATATTGATTAAAAACGCAACGATTAACAGCACTACCCCAAGGATAGGCACCCAAACACTATTGTCATTTATATCGAATAATTGAAGCGTGTACGAACCAAAAGTACGTGCTACCAAACTTTCATTAATGACCATTGAAAGTGCCATTAGTAACGCTCCAGAAGCTGTTACCGCACCCTTACCATATATCTTTTTTAGATAGGTAGCAATACCGCCAGCAGATGGATATGCATTGGAAAGTTTCACATACGTATATGCACTAAATCCTGAAATGATAGCGCCTACAAGAAATGCATACGGAAACCATTGCCCTGATAACTCAGCTACCTGTCCTAATAATGCAAATATTCCTGCACCTATCATTACACCAGTACCAAGCGATACCGCTCCGGTTAAACTCAAACTATTTTTCTTGTATTCTGCCATTTCTTAAAATCTTAGCGATAATCCTCCACCTGCTCCAAATCGGTTGTCATAGCTCCCCATCAAAGAGAAATCACGACTCAAAACGAACTCTAAACCTACTTGCCAAGTAGTTTCTTCTTTAAAATCAGTTCCTTCCTCAAAATCTGTAACCCAACCAAAGTCCATTTGGTATTCGTACTCACCGTACAGTGCTACATTTCTAAATATCATTGTTGCTGTGGCGAAAGAGATTGTTGGTCTTAGTTTATTATCGATTCTCAAATCGGAATCTATAAGCAATGGTAGTAGATACCTCACACCAACTACACCCGTAGTGGAAATCTCATCAAGACTATCTTCGCCCTCATTTTCAACATTTACACCACCAAACACCCTGAAGTAACTATTGAGCCAACGCTCGTATGTAAACTCTGCTTCTAAATTTTCATTCCAACCATATTCTCCTCTTACTATGAACTGGTTACGTATATTGGTTGCTGTATAGAACAATTCTGTCATATGGCTTGCTGCTGTCACCTCGCCCCAAGTCCACATATGGTCTGCTTCTGTGGTCAAATTAGTAAGTGGATAGCCTTTTAATCTTTCATCCCGTGGTGTATCATAGCTGAAGACCCTTGCCATCCCACTATTTATATGGTAAAGTACGTGGCAATGGAAAAACCAATCGCCATACTCAACGGCATCAAATTCGATAACCACTTTCTGCATAGGTGCAACGTTTACAGTATGCTTTAACGGACTACGCTCGCCATTTTCATTAAGCACCCTAAAAAAGTGACCGTGTAGGTGCATAGGGTGGTGCATCATCGTCATATTGTTCAGGGTTATACGAACCACTTCGCCTTGGTTGATTTTAATTTTATCGGTTTCAGAAAGCGGAACACCGTTGATAGACCATACGTAGCGATTCATATTTCCCGTTAGGTTGAAAAGCATTTCACGCACAGGTTTTCCATCTTCAAACTCAGTGTTTCCCGGTGCTTTTAAATAGTTATAGTTAAATTCTGGATTTCCTCCTGTTTTCATATTGTCGCCAATAACCTTGTCTTGCGGCACGATATAGCCCATTTTCATTCCGCCGTTCATTTGCCCTTTGTCACTTTCCATTTTCATATCTTCGTGAGCCATTTCGTCGTGCTTCATTTTCGTGGAATCTTTGTCTTTCTGCATCCCATCCATCTTCATATTATCGTCTTTCATATTCATTCCGTCCATTTGCATTCCATCCATCTTCATCGCATATTTTTTCATCTTTTCAATGGAATCGTTCTTTGAAGGATTGAACTTTGCTGCAGGTGCGCCCATTTTCATATCCATTGACATCATTTCTTGCATTTGCTTTATCAAGTCTGGTTTTGGAACTTTAGGCGCATTCAAAATTTTGCCGGTTCCTAAATAAGCTGATGCCTGACCAGAACCATCTTGTGAGGTAGCAAGTATTTCCAATTTTCCGCTTTCTGGGATGGTTACAATAAAGTCATAGGTTTCTGCAACACCGATTAAGGTTTTATTTTTCTCTACAGGCACAACATCCAGTCCATCCGCAGAAACCAGCATTGGGTCTTCACCTCCAAATGTGAGCCAGAAATAAGAGGCGGCTGCGGCATTTACAAAACGTACACGAACCTTTTCGCCAGGACTTAAATCGGGATAATTCTGTTCTGCCCCTCCATTAATAAAAAACTTGTCGTAATAATTATCTAAAATTGCCATATCGGGCATACGTTGCCACATCATTTTTAGCTTTGCGCCAGTAGCTCCCTTGGCAATAACTTTGTCCCAACTTTGTACTTGGTTTTTCTTGATGAGATACCACTCGTTGCCACGTTTTAAATTTCTAAGCTGTGTCTTGGGATTTTCATCCATCCAGTCTGATAGGACGAGCACTAAATCCTTATCATATTCTATGTTGGTTTCTTTAGGATTGATTTGAATTGAGCCATAAACACCTCTTTGCTCTTGTAGACCTGTATGTGAATGATACCAGTACGTACCGGATTGTTTTAATGCAAATTTGTATTGTTGGGTTTCACCCGGTTTAATGGGTGGCGTAGTGAGATAAGGAACCCCATCGTAAAAGTTTGGAAGAATTAAACCGTGCCAATGTACAGATGTTTCCTCGTCCATTTTATTGGTTACGTTAATAATGGCAAATTCACCTTCATTAAACTCCAGGTTAGGTCCTGGAATACCGCCATTTATGGTCATAGCCTTGACATCTTTGCCAGTAAAATTTACAGTCTCGTAGTCAATGGTAAGGTCATAGACTCGTTCTGGCCAATTATCTATATTTTTTTCACTCTTGTTAGCTACATATTGTGCTATACTCTTTGTTGAAATGAGAAGTACAAGTAACATTGTCATTTTTCTAAGCATTGTTCTCTGTATTTATTTTATATTACTTTAAGGCATTGCGATTAAATAGCTTATCCTTTTTAATTTTATCCTTAACTGCTTAGGTAATTTACCATAGCATATTCTGTATAATAGCCTTTTATGGATTCAATTAGGTTTATCTGAAACTTCAGCTGAAGTTCCTGAACATCCAATACGTCATTAAAATCTATCGTGCCTGTTTCATAGTTCTTGATCAATATTTCTTCTGCATCATTAGCCTGTTGCAAATTCTTTAGCTGTACATTGAACTTAATTTTCATACTGTTTCGGTTGTACTGGGCCTGCGCCAGAAGCGTTTCAAGTTTATTCAACCTATCTTCTTTTTGCGATGTAATCTCTAACTGCCTCAGTTCATTTTGCTTGGTAATTGACTTGTACCTATTGTTGAAAATTGGGATTGACACTGAAACCATTGGCATCACGATGTCCTTTCCGTTATCGGAAAAATTCATATCAGGACGTTCTGATACCGGAACATAATCCAATCCAAAACCTATATTGGGCGAACTCTCTTTTTGGTTTAATAATTCTGACTGCTCAACAGATTCGTACAGCTTATCATATTTTAAAAGTTCTGGGTTCAGTTTAAGGTTCTCATTAGAGACCAATGGTTCTTCAGCAGGAATAGTCATTTCTTTAGGAACATCGACTACAATTGTTTCATCCCGATTCAATAGATTATTGAATACCGTTTGTTCTGCTAAGAAATCTTGTTCCAGCACTTCTATTTGCTGAACCAGTTCATTCTGACGTATTTGAAGGCGAAGAACATCCACAGCTGAAGCCTTACCAACTTCTACCGATGTCAATGCCAACCGCTCATAGGTTTCCAATAATTGAATGTTTTCATCCAAAACAAGTTGTTTTGCCTTGATTGAATATAGTTTGTAATAGGATTGTGATATCGATAGTGCTAACCTTCGTTTCGCAATAACAATATCCACATATTGTGCGTCTGCCATTGAACTCGCATAATTTTCCCTCGCGGTAACAGTGCCAAACCAAGGCAGCATTTGGGATACCGAAAAGCGCGCACGTTGTGCACCCGTCCGGGTTTCGGGTTCGCTCACAAAATAACCTGCTCCAACAAGCGTATTGGGCAACCAATCGGCTTCGTTTACTTTTTCTTCGGCGATATTGTAACGCAGCTCAAATGCCTGAATTTCTGGACTGTTCTTTTCGGCTTCCTGAATATAGGATGCCAACTGTTGTGCATCAGCTTTCGTGAAAGCGATAAATAGAAGTGCTATTACAATTATATATCTCATCTAATGGTTCTTTTCAATTGAAATTCTTTTGTCCAGCTAAATAAAACCGGTACAACAAATAAGGTTATAAGTGCAATTAACATCCCTCCAAACGATGGGATTGCCATAGGAATCATTATGTCGCTACCTCTTCCTGTTGATGTTAATACTGGCAATAAAGCCAGTATAGTAGTGGCAGTTGTCATTAGACACGGACGTATACGTTTTTCACCTGCTTCCACTACTGATGCCCTTATTTCTTTCTTGGTCTCGGGTGTATTCTTATCAAAGGTTTGTGTGAGGTATGTGGCCATTACCACACCATCATCTGTCGCAATACCAAACAGGGCAATAAAGCCCACCCACACAGCTACACTTAAATTTATAGTGTGCATTTGGAACAGGTCTCGCAGGTTTTCTCCGAAAAAGCTAAAATTCAGGAACCAGTCTTGCCCGTAGAACCAAATCATAAGAAACCCTCCAGCAAAGGCTACCGCAATACCGGTAAATACCATCAAGGATGTGCCAACAGAACGGAATTGGAAATAAAGAATTAGAAATATGATAGCTAATGCTAATGGCACAACCACGCTTAAAGTTTTTTCGGCTCTCAGTTGGTTTTCGTAGGTACCTGTAAAGCGATAGTTAATTCCTTTTGGTACAATTAGATCACCGTTATCAATCTTTTGTTGAATGAGCGCTTGGGCATTTTCCACTACATCCACTTCGGCGAAACCGTCCAACTTATCGAAAAGAACATAGCCAATTAAAAAGGTGTCCTCACTTTTAATGACCTGCGGCCCTTGTTCGTATCTTATGGTGGCCAACTCGCTTAAGGGAACCGGACTTCCTTTTTCTACTGGAACATAAATGTCTTGCAAATCTGCAGGATTTGCGCGTAATTCCCTGGGGTAGCGCACACGAATGCCGTAGCGTTCCCTACCTTCCACTGTTTGCGAAAGTACCATCCCACCTACAGAGACCTGTATCACTTGCTGTACCTGTTCTATGGTTATGCCATAGCGAGCAAGTCGTTCTCTATCAATATCTATAAGTAGGTATGGTTTTCCAACAATCCTATCTGCAAAGACCGCTTCTTCTTTTACGCCTTCGGCCTGTTTTAAGATATCTTCCAATTGTACCCCAAACGCCTCAATTTCTTTTAAATCCTGTCCTTTCACCTTAATTCCCATAGGTGCTCGCATACCAGTCTGTAGCATTACCAAGCGTGTTTCTATGGGCTGTAGCTTGGGCGCAGACGTAACACCTGGAAGTTTGGTAACCTTGACGATTTCTTTCCAAATATCGTCTGGTGATTCAATTTCAGGTCTCCAATTTCTAAAGTATTCTCCATCGTCATCTGGAATGAGCTGTGCCCTTGTTACAGAGAATGGATTCGTAATCTTTGAGGCTTTATACTCATCATCTTCTACTTCAATTTCACTATTAGGGTTAGTCACTAAACTACCATCCTTTAAAACAAATAAGCCGTCTTCGTTTACCTTAAAGCGTTGTCTTTCGCGATGTTCATTTAAAATGTATTCAGATTTGTATTGAATGACATTCTCATACATTGACAATGGTGCTGGGTCTAATGCAGATTCTGTGCGCCCAGACTTACCCACGACGGTTTCAATTTCTGGAATGCTCGCAACGGCCATATCGAGTTGCTGTAGTACACGTTTATTTTCCTCCACACCTGCGTGCGGCATTGATGTGGGCATAAGGAGAAAAGATCCTTCGTTAAGTGAAGGCATAAACTCTTTTCCAGTATTACGCATAATCATCACTCCAAAAATTACAATGGCAGTAGGTAGCGAAAGAAACAACAGCTTATTGCGTAATGCCCAATTTAAGATTCTCACATAGTAATTTCTAAACAGGGTAAAAACTCCGAGAAGTCCAAAACAGATAAGACCAACGAAGATTAAGTTGATAAGAATACTTCGATCAACGCCCAATGGTCTCCAATATTCTGCCAGTAAAAATATGATAGCAAAAGCCGACACAAATATGTTAATGATGTTGGCACGTTTTGATGTAATCTTTTCCTTTAATGAAAGGAAGCCAACCACACCAAATGCAACTAATATTAATCCGAGAGGATAGCCAAAAATTAGAGCCAAAACGCCAAAAACAATCAATGCTCCATTTAACACATAGCTAAAAGTAGTTTTTATGTTTCTCTTCTTAAAGAAATAAGCCGCGAAAGGGGGTATCAAAAACAATGCAACAATAAGAGATGCGGTAAGAGCTGCCGTTTTGGTAAAAGCCAACGGCCTAAATAATTTCCCTTCTGCACCAATCATAGTAAACACAGGAATGAAACTTATTATAGTTGTCATTACTGCCGTTAAGATGGCTCCAGAAACTTCGGCAGTTGCGTTATAAACAACAGTATTCATAGGTAGATTCTCGTCATTTTCATCTATATGTCGCAAAACATTTTCTGAAAGTATGACGCCCACATCGACCATTGTTCCAATAGCAATAGCAATCCCTGACAATGCTACAATATTTGCATCTACGTTGAACAGTTTCATTGAAATGAAAACCATTAAAACCGCTACGGGCAAAAGACCTGATATCAATACGGAAGCCCTTAAATTGAAGACCATAATAATAATCACAAAAATGGTAATCAATATCTCTAAAGTGAGCGCTTCATCAAGCGTGCCCAAGGTTTCCTGGATTAATTCCGTTCTGTCATAAAACGGTACTATGGTCAATTGCGAAGTCCTCCCATCGCTTAATGTTTTTGATGGAAGCCCAGAACTTAACTCGTTTATTTTTTCTTTTACGTTGTTAATGACTTCCATAGGATTGGCACCATAGCGGGCTACTACAACACCACCAACTGCCTCTGCACCTTCTTTGTCCAATAAGCCTCTTCTTGTAGCAGGACCGTGTGTTACTTTTGCGATATCTTTTATACGAATGGATGTAAAATCCTTTGAAGTAACTACCGCGTTTTCTAAATCAGAAAGTTTTTTTATGTAACCCAATCCTCTTATGAGATATTCAGCTTGGTTGATTTCAAGCGTTTGTGCGCCAACATCCTTATTGCTCTGTTTAACCGCTTTCACAACCTCATTTAAACCTATGTTGTATTGCCGCATTAATTCAGGATTCACATCTACTTGATATTCTAATACATATCCACCGATGGAAGCCACTTCTGAAACGCCACTTGCAGATGACAACGCATATTTTACATAGAAGTCTTGGATGCTTCTTAATTCTTGTAAATCCCAACCGCCAGTTACATTACCGTTTTCATCACGACCTTCCAGGGTATACCAATAAATCTGTCCAAGGCCTGTGGCATCAGGTCCTAAAGCAGGGTTTACACCATCGGGAAGTAATCCAGCCGGTAATGAATTTAATTTTTCAAGAATTCGGCTACGGCTCCAATAGAATTCAATATCTTCTTCAAATATGATGTAGATACTTGAAAATCCAAACATAGAAGAACTTCTAATCGTTTTGACACCGGGAATTCCAAGTAGTGAGGTGGTTAACGGATAAGTTATTTGGTCTTCGATATCCTGAGGGGAACGACCGTCCCATTTCGTAAATACGATTTGCTGGTTTTCACCGATATCAGGTATGGCATCCACGGCCACGGGGTTTCGGGGCAGTGAACCCGTGTTCCATTCAAATGGTGCGTTTACCACACCCCAAGCGACGAAAAGGGCTAATAGCAATACAGCTACTAATTTATTTTCTATTAAAAATTTAATGCTCTTATTCAGCATAAAAAAATGAGTTTTAAGTAATAACAATACTTGTTGAGGAAACAAGATATAAGCAGTTTAGTCCAAACAAGTTAAGATTGGACTTAAGAGTTATTTACTTAAAAATCAAATGAGGAAAGTCTGGTCTAAGACTTGAACATCTCTTATGAGGGGTGGTGGGGAATAATTTATAAATGTTTTCTTATCTGAGTTTTCATATTCAAATAAATATAAATAAGATTGGACTAATGAAACAACAAATATTTGGTGTTCTTTATCCAACTTTTCAAAGGAAATTTTTAAGGTGTCTTGTCCTTCCAAAAGCAGTTGTTCATCACTACAACAATTATTCTTGGTAATATCACAATTTAAAGAAGTGGAAGTTTTTTGTACTTCCATACCACAGGTTTCTACTTTTCCAAACAATGAAGAATCAACTAAAACATCACCACAATAGTGACTCGCCAACGTAAAAGAAAACGTTGAAAACAGCACTAAAAGTGCCATAAAAAATGATGATAATTTTAAGAAAACCTTTTTCATTAAGAATACAAAGCTAAAAAAAAATTAGAAGATTTCTTTTATTTAACAAAGAGTTTAGTTTATAAAAACCTAGAGACTATTTTACATCTGGATTAAGATTACTGCAAATAACATAAAGTTAGAATCGATTTTATATGACGGAAGTCATATTTTTTCATAGTCAACTAATTTACATTCGTAACGTTAACTAAAATCTACTCTTAACTAAAATATAATACTAAAATCTAATTATTTAACATATATTTTAAATATTTTATATAAAATTATTAAATTTATTACGTGAAATCTTTTTTTACCAAAATATTAGCCTTCTTTTTAACAGCTACTATATTTTTTAGTACTTCTTCGTTTACAGTAGATATGCACTTCTGCTGTAATAAATTGGTGGATATGGCACTTTTGGGTAAAGCCAAAGTCTGTCAAGACAAGGAACTAGAGAAAGATTCCACCACTAAGCAATGCACTTCTATTCAAGAAAAAGACTGCTGCAGCAATCAAACTTTGGTCAAAACAGGCGATGATACCATAAAAAAGGTTAATACCCAACTTGAGTCTGAAGATATATTCTTTCTTAGAACCTTCTTTTATACCTACCTTAATCTGTTTGAAGGGCTTGAAGCAAACATCGTCCCTTTCAAACACTATAGGCCGCCTTTGCTATCTAAGGACTTACAAGTTCTCAACGAGATTTATTTAATTTGATTTTCTTCCCTGTAGATTGAACGTATCAATCTGTATTCTATCTTATAATCAAAGAACCACTTCTGGTTAAAGATTGTTGTAAACCGTTATTCCACAACACATTTCATCAATTTAAACATGTAAGGCCAAAACCTTATGATCTATTGAGCTCCATGCCCAATAGCAATACCTATACTAAAATGAGCTCACGAAAAGAATTTTGGATTAAGAATATGGTTTGTAGCAGATGCCTCAAAGTTATAAAACAAGAACTTCAAGAATTAGATATTACTGTACTCTCATTAGAGTTGGGAAGGTTAATGGTAGAAGCACCTAACCTAAATGAAGTTGCCATTACAGATAACGTAACAAGGGTGCTACACGCCAATAGTTTTGAAATAGTAAAAAAAGAAGAAGAGATGCTTGTTGAAAGAATGAAGATCATTCTAATTGAACAACTGCAAGAGTTGCCGTTACATATTAAAGTAAAGATATCTGAACTATTAGCATCAAGTCTTCACAAGGATTACAAGACATTAAGCAAACTATTCTCAACCAATGAAAAAACAACCATTGAAAAGTACTTTATCAAATTGAAGATAGAGAAGGTTAAAGAACTTATCCAACTTAAGCAACATACCTTTTCAGATATAGGCTATCTACTGGATTATAGCAGTGTAAATCATTTATCCAGGCAGTTTAAGGAAGTCGTAGGAATGAGTATGACAGATTACAAAAACATAGGAAATTGGAAGCGTAGGTTCTATGATGAAATCATATAAATAAGAAAGAAAATTATGAAGATGAAATACTTTAAAAGTAGGTAGGTTTACATTCAATTTAAGCCTGGACATCTCCTCACGGCTTGTGTTGATAACCCCTCAATTATCTCACAAGCCAGTTCAGGCCCTTCGAATGATGAAAAGTAAGAATTAACCAAAAAAAATAAAACAATGAAAAAAATATTAATAGTGATTTTAATAATTCCTTTTATGGGAATTGCGCAAACCTTGGAAAATTTAGATTATATATCACCTTTTAACAATGGCATCGCCGCCGTTAAAAAAGGAAACGAATGGGGTTTTATTGCCAAAGACGGAAGCTTATTGATTGATTTTCGCAATGATTTGGTTCTCACAAAAACGGATAACGCCAATTATCCAATTTTCAAAAACGATAGATGCTTGATTGCACATCATAAGGATGGGGTTCTCTACTACGGATATATAAATAAAGATGGGGTAACAGTTATTACACCTGAATTCCTGAACGCTTCTAATTTTAAAAATGGTTCGGCCATTGTACTGAAGTTGGTCAAGGAACAACTTGGGAGCAACGAACTTATGAAGAACGTGGTGAACTACCACTATTTCGAAGTAATTATTGATAAGGATGGAGAAATTCGTCAGTATTTAAATGAAGATCCGATACACATTACACTTTCAAAGAGGTATTTGAAAGTGGCTCCTAATATAACTTCAAAATTTATTTCTGAAGACCTTATTGCAATTGAGGGAATCAATAAAAAATGGAAGATCAAAAAAATAAATTAAAACAGATATAATTTCAATTTCAAAAACAAAAACAATGAAAAATCACTGGTTATGGATGGTCATTGGTTGTGGCCTTCCCTTGTTACTCATCTTTTTTGCTCCTTCAATTGGTATTGGAGGCGGAACCTGGCTTTTTGCATTCATTTTATTAATGTTCGCCATACACCTAATGATGCCAATGCAACACGGAACTCACACCCATGGATTATCTGATAAAAATTTGGATAAAAATGATAAGAAATACGATCAAGAAGGGAACATCACTAAAACAAAAACAAGATGAAACAAAAATTTCAAATAGAGGGAATCAGTTGTGGTGGATGTGTAACAAGGGTCAAGAAGACTTTAGAAGAACACCCCAATATCGAAAAGGCAGAAATTTTTCTGGAACCAAAAGGAGCAACGCTCATCACAATGACGGAAAATCTTTCAATTACTGAATTGCAAAAGCAGCTCAGCAAACTTAACGGGTACACAATTACATAAATAAATTAATTAAAACCAAAAATTATGCATTTATACGACGGACATTTTGGAGGAATGCACCTAATATGGTGGATTATATGGATTATTTTATTGGCTTGGATTTTCTTTATCCCAACAGATATTCCCTACCAAAAATCAAAAAAAGAAAAGCCATTGGATATCCTAAAAAAAAGGTTTGCCAGGGGTGAAATCTCAAAGGAGGAATTTGAAGAATATAAAAAATTAATAAACCCAGATAACTAACCTAAAAACACATAAACTATGTATCGATTGAACGTAAAAAAATTTGGTTTTGCCCTCGGTCTTACTGGAGCTTTGATTTATTTGGGCTGTATGATCGTGATGGCAACAGCGGGACAAGAAGGAACGATTATATTTTTCAATAGTCTTTTACACGGTCTGGACACAAGCAATATAATAAGAATGGACGTTCCCCTTTTGGAAGCATTTTTCGGTATTGTTCAAACCTTCATTTTAGGTTGGTTAATTGGAGCGTGCATTGCAGCATTTTACAATGCCCAAATTAAAAGGGGATAATTTTTTATCAGGGAAAATTTAAAAGCATTTGGCAATAAACCTCTTTAATTAGAACATAACTATATAAAATAAGTTTTAAATCCTTAATAATGCAGAATAAGAAACCTCTTAGAAATATTAAAACAATAGCTGTTCCAGTATTAATTTGGGCAGGCATCTTCTATTTCCTGGTACACCCTTTTACAATGGTGCTCTATTGGTTTGAATATAGTAACACAGTGTTTTCGTTTTCCCTGTTTCAAGATGTTTTAAAAACCCGATTTTTAGAGTCTTTCACTTTTGATATGAGTGGAATGGGAGGTTTACTCACGCTCTTAGGTGGTCTGTTGGGACTACTGTCTGGTTTGTTTTGGATAAACCTTAAAAGGAAAAATGAACTCATTGGAACACAACAACGATTACTTGTTCAAGATATCGAGGCATTAATCCAAGCTGGCGAAAATGAACGGGTCGAGTTGAAGTCTTCCATACGTTATGACTATTACCGTAAATCAACCAATCGCGACCTAGAAGTTATCATAGCCAAAACCATCACAGGGTTTATGAACGCAAAAGGTGGAAAACTTATAATTGGTGTTGATGACGAAGGAAATGTTCTGGGATTGGAAAAAGATTATAAAACCCTAAAGCATAAAAACATGGATGGGTATGAACGTGCGGTGTTCAGGATTATTTCTACGCAATTGGGGCACGAGGCTTGTTTCAGCAACCATATTTCATTTTACAGTATTAATGAAAAAGATGTGTGCGTAGTGGATATCGAACCTTCGGAAAAACCCATTTATGTCAACGATACCGAAAACACCACATTCTATGTGCGTACTGGCAATGCAACCTACCCATTGACTGTTAAAGAAGCTGTTAATTATTTAGAAAATAGAAAGCAATAGGTCTATGCAATACGTCTGGTTTATATGGTCTCTCATTATCCTTGCACTTTGGGCAGTTATTTTCTTGTCTAAAAAAGGGAATAGAAAAGAAATGCTTAAAATGAGCCTTATTACGATGCCCTTTGGTTTAACAGAACCATTATTTGTACCAGAATATTGGATGCCACCTTCCTTATTCCATTTAGCGGAAAGAATAGGTTTTGATATTGAGAGCCTTATCTTCTCTTTTGCCATTGGCGGAATAGGGACGGTACTCTACAATCTTATTTTTAAAAGAAGACTTGCCCAAATACCGCATAGCGAACGAAGTCATAGCAGGCACCGATTGCATATTTTTCTACTTTTTACGCCAGCATACGTGTTCATCATTCTAGCGCTATTTACGTCGTTCAATCACATTTATTGCGGTATTATAGCTTTGTTCATAGGTGGCTTGGCAACACTTTATTGTCGTCCGGATTTAAAAGGAAAGATATGGGTTGGGGGAATTCTGTTTACCATACTGTACTTCATTTATTTCGGAAGCATCCTTCCGTTTTATCCGCAATATGTGGAGCTGTACTGGAATATGGACAACCTGACCCATATTCTTGTTTTAGGAATTCCAATTGAAGAATTATTATTCGCTTTCACCTTTGGTATGTATTGGTCTGGATTATATGAACACTTGTATTGGAGAAAACTTATAAAATCAAAAGAAATATCAACCAACTAATACATTCAAACTATGAAAAAACTATTGGCCATAGATGGTTCAGATTTCAGTAAAGTAGCCATTCACGAACTTATAAAAATGACCCTATCCTCAAATAGTGAAATTCATATTATAAATGTTTATGAAGTTCCGAAAACAACCGGCCTGGGATTGCATACTATGGGCGGCAGGATAGGAAATTACATAGAAGAAATTAGAAGTAACGCTCAAAAATTGGGAAACAAAATTGTTTCAGAAGCTTCCGATAAAATCAAGGCCGAAAACAAGGCACTTACTATAACCACAAGTGTTGTTAGTGGCCTGCCCAAAAGTACTATTTATGAAAAAGCAGAAGATTGGGGTGCAGATTTAATTGTAGTAGGCTCTCAGGGTCACGGTGCTTTTTCTCGCTTAGTATTGGGCTCTGTATCCCAATATTTGACCACAAATGCCAAATGTTCAGTACTCATTGCAAGAGATAGAAATAAAAAATGAAAGAAAAGCAAACACATAGCATTACATTAGAATCCACTTGTAAGATAACAGATGAAATCTGTCTTCCCGATACCAAATTACCTCGTGTGGTTATCGTTGGTGGAGGATTTGCAGGTTTGGCATTGGTTGAAAAACTGAAACACAAAGAAGTTCAAGTGGTTTTACTCGATAAAAATAACTTCCATCAATTTCAACCTTTATTATATCAAGTGGCAACGAGTGCGTTGGAACCTGATAGCATAGTATTTCCATTCAGAAAACAAATTAATGGATATAAAAATGTATTGTTTCGTTTGGCTGAAGTTGAGAAAATTCAACCTGATTCAAATACTATATTGACCAATAAGGGAAGTGTTTCTTATGACTATTTAGTGTTGGCTACTGGCACGACCACCAATTTCTTTGGGATGGATTCTATGGCCGAAAATAGTTTGGGGATGAAGGATATTCGCGATTCCCTCAACATCCGCCATATGATGTTGCAAAATTTAGAACAGGCTGCCATTACCTGTGATGATGATGAACGGGACGCCCTAACAAATTTTGTAATTGTAGGTGGTGGTCCTGCCGGTGTAGAGATGGCAGGAGCATTGGCTGAATTCTGTAAATACATTCTACCCAAAGATTATCCAGAGTATCCTGCTTCCATTATGAACATTTATTTAATAGAAGCCATTGATGAGTTGTTAAGTACAATGTCTGATAAAGCATCTTCGAAAACCCTCAAATATTTAGAGGATTTAAATGTAAAGGTATTATTAAATGAAGCTGTAAGCAATTATGATGGAAAGGAAGTCACTACCAAAAGTGATAAGACCATTTTGGCTAAAAACCTTATCTGGACGGCTGGCGTAAAAGGACAATTCCCAAATGGTATTGATGGAAAACACGTAGTCAGAGGCAACCGTATTAAAACCAATGCCAATTTAAAAGTAGAAGGCTACGAAAATATTTTTGCCATAGGTGATATCGCAGCACTCATTTCCAAAGAAACCCCAAAAGGACATCCACAAGTAGCACAGACCGCTATTCAACAAGGTAAATACCTGGGCGATTCGATATTAAATATCATAAATAACAAATCCATAAAACCTTTCAAATATAAAGATAAAGGTTCCTTAGCAACCGTAGGTAAACGCAAGGCAGTTGCCGATTTGGGCAAATTTAAATTTGCAGGCTATTTCGCCTGGTTGCTGTGGTCCGTTGTTCACTTGATGTCCATAAGTGGATTTAGAAATAGATTGATGGTTGGTTTTAATTGGGCGGTTAGCTATTTCACTTATGAAAAGAGCAACCGCCTGATTATTAGAAACTTTAAACCGAAATCTTCGGTTAAAAACAGAACAAAATAATTTAATAATGAAAAACACCACAGATAAAAATAATAAGCTTTCCCTAATAGGTTCCATATCTCTTGGTACTGGCGTAATGATTGGTGCTGGCATATTTGTCCTTATGGGGCAAATAGCAGAGTTGGTGGGTGATCTATTTCCCATTGCATTTATTGCGGGAGCCTTTGTGGTGGGGTTCAGTTCATATTCCTATGTCAAGTTTTCAAATGCTTTTCCGTCGTCTGGAGGTGTGGTTAAATTTCTTAACAAATCCTATGGGCCTGGAACAACAACTGGGTTTTATTCTTTACTGATGTACGTATCAATGGTAGTTTCAGAAAGTTTGGTGGCCGGCACTTTTGGGGCTTATACACTTAGGCTATTTCCAGATTCCTACGCAAATTATGCCTCTGTTCTTGGAGTGGGACTTATTGTTATTGCTTATATAGTGAATATCCTGGGCAATAAGGTTATTGGTGCAACAGCTACCTTTACAGCAGTTATCAAAGTTTTTGGTATTGCATTGCTCGCCATTGCAGGGTTAATAGTTTCTGGATTTGCAGACATTACAGGAAGCTATATTCCTCAAAATACCGAAGCTTTACCACAGGGCTTTGGCTTTGTGGCTGCATTGGCATTGGCAATCCTTGCCTATAAAGGATTTACAACAATCACGAACCAAGGAGCCGATATTAAAAGCCCGCATAAAAATCTTGGTAGGTCTATCGTGTTTTCCATACTTATCTGCACACTGATATATGTAGCCTTGGCATTAGCTGTTGCGGGAGGTTTAAGCATTCCTGAAATAATCGAAGCTAAAGATTATGCCCTTGCAGCCGCCGCAAAACCTGTTTTTGGGGAATGGGGTTCCTGGATTACCATTGGCATTGCCATTATTGCCACGGTTTCTGGGGTCATTGCCAGTATCTTTTCCTCTTCACGCTTGTTGGCAATGCTCAGCAATATGAAACAGGTGCCTTCTTTAACCAAACTTGGTAGCTTAAAAAATCCAGCACTAGTATTCACGTCTTCCCTCGCCATTTTACTGACCGTGCTTTTCGATTTGACAAGGATAGCATCCATTGGGGCTATTTTTTACCTTATTATGGATATCGCTATCCATTGGGGGCTGTTCCGTCACCTTAAAAACAAAGTGGTTTTTCAGCCTATCATCCCATTAATAGCCATCGTATTGGACATTGCGGTATTGGCAGCTTTTCTTTATATAAAATATCTGAACGATCCTTTGGTGCTTATCGTAGCAGCGATTGGGATTGTTCTAATACTTGTTGCAGAACGCCTTTTTATGATTTCACACACAGACGATGAAGGTAATATGCCAATGGGAATGAAGAATACAAGTGACAAAAACAAAAAAACATAATTAATTAAAAACAATTTATATGAAAAATGTAGCAGTTATAGGTTACGGAGTCATTGGAAAAAGGGTGGCAGATGCCATCAACTTACAAAACGATATGAAGCTTTCGGGAGTATGTGATATCATTAGCGACTGGCGAATTCAAAATGCCGTAAGAAAGGAATACGATATTTATGCAGCTACCCAGGAAGCTGAAGGTAAAATGAAATCCGAAGGAATTTCAGTAAAAGGAAATTTACAGGAGCTTTTAAAGAAATCAGACCTGGTTGTTGATTGTACACCCAAAAAGATTGCCGCTCAAAATGTCGTTATCTACAAGGAGCAAAACATCAAATTTATTGTACAAGGAGGTGAAAAACACGAAACTACAGGTCATTCCTTTAGTGCTGAAAATAATTACAAATCGGCTTTAAACTTGAATGCGACAAGAGTAGTTTCCTGCAACACCACCTCCATTCTTCGTACGTTGACCGCGTTAAAAAGGGCCGATTTATTGGACTATGCCAGGGGCACGCTTTTAAGAAGGGCAACAGATCCTTGGGAAAGCCATTTAGGTGGTATTATGAATACGATGGTTCCCGAAAAAGATATCCCAAGCCATCAAGGTCCAGATGCTAAAAGTGTTGACCCAGAATTGGATGTCATCACCGCAGCGGTAAAAGTACCCGAAACATTGAGCCATATGCACTACTGGAATGTGAAATTGAAAAAGCAGGCGACAAAGGAAGAAGTGCTAAATGCTTTCAAAACTTCAAGTCGTATTAAACTAATTCAATATGACCAAGGCCTGGTTTCTAACAATACCATTAAGGAAATGTTCCTGGATATGGGAAGGCCCTGGGGCGATATGTATGAAGTTGCCCTTTGGGAAGATATGCTGAAAGTACAGGGGGACGAACTTTTTTACGCTTACGTAGTCGATAACCAGGCTATTGTAATTCCCGAAACTATTGATGCTATTAGGGCACTTACCGGAATTGAAACAGATGGTGCAACATCAATTTCCAAAACCAATGAAAGTTTAGGCATTCATTAAACACTATTAAGATGAAAAAAAACGAAAATATTACAGAGCTTTTAGGGGAAAAAGCATCCTTCTATCTTGATCACGTTAGCGAAAAGATCACAAAAGATGAATTGCAGTTACCTGGCAGGAACTTTCTCAAGGTATTTGTGAAGAGTAATCGCAGTCCGCAGGTGTTGCGTAGCCTTTCCCAATTATATAACCACGGCAATCTGGGCGGGACAGGCTACTTGAGCATTCTTCCGGTAGACCAGGGTATTGAGCATAGCGCAGCCTTCTCATTCTATAAAAATCCGGATTATTTTGACCCTGAAAACATCATAAAACTTGCTATGGAAGCCGGTTGCAATGGTGTGGCCTCCACATTTGGTGTATTGGGTTTGAATGCTCGAAAATATGCCCATAAAATCCCCTTTATCGTAAAAATTAACCATAACGAATTGCTTACCTATCCCAATAAGTATGACCAAACCTTATTTGGAAAAGTAAAAAATGCCTGGGATATGGGAGCCGTTGCTGTGGGGGCTACCATCTATTTTGGTTCCGAAGAAAGCAACAGGCAGCTTAAAGAAATAGCCGAAGCTTTTGAAGAAGCCCACAATCTGGGAATGGCTACTATTTTATGGTGCTATCTGCGCAACGAAGCTTTTAAAACAGAGAAAGAAGATTACCACTCGGCTGCCGATTTAACAGGACAGGCAAATCATTTGGGTGTCACCACCCAGGCTGACATCATCAAGCAAAAATTACCTGTAAACAATTTCGGCTTTAAAAATATAGGATTTGGCAAATGTGATGATGCGATGTATGAGACCCTTGCCACAGAACACCCCATAGACCTTTGCAGGCTACAGGTGGCAAATTGCTATATGGGAAAAATAGGACTGATTAATTCAGGAGGTGGGTCTAAAGGTGAATCTGATTTAGTTGAGGCAATAACAACTGCCGTCATCAATAAAAGAGCCGGAGGTTCAGGGCTGATAATGGGAAGAAAGGCATTTCAAAAACCTTTCAATAAGGGGATTGAGTTATTGCATTCCGTGCAACAGGTATATCTGGAAGATAGTATAACCATCGCTTAATTATAACAAAAAAATTCAATAGTCAAATTATGTAATTATAACGAAAACATTTCAAAATCAATAAATTATGAAAAACATACTCGTACCAACAGACTTTTCAAAAAATTGCAAGAAAGCAGAAGAACTCGGCATTGAAATGGCAAAGCTTTACAATTCCGAAATTCATTTTTTTCATTTAATAAACACCCCGGTAAACTGGGTTGACCTGGGTAAGGAAAAAGAAAAGAGATATCCAGAAACAGTAAAAGAAATAGGAAGCGCAAGGGCTGATTTGAGGGCTTTGGAGTTAAAAGCGGAACGCGAAGGACTGGAATGTAGGACTTTTCTTGAATTTGATGGCGGACAAGCAAATATCCTACAACATTCAGGACATTTTCATCACGATTTTATTGTTACAGGAAGTAGCGGCACCCATGGTGGAGTTCGGGAACTACTGGGAAGCAATGTAGAAAAAATCGTAAGAAAAGCCGATGTACCTGTAATCGTGGTCAAGAACAAAGAAATATCCTTTCCTTTTAAAGATATCGTTTTTGTTTCAGATTTTCTGGAAGATGTGAGCGAAGCCTTTAAAATGGTTATTTCGCTTGCTACAAAATGCGGTGCACATATCCATTTATTGAGAGTCAACACACAAACTGATTTTAATAGTATTGATAGGGGTTTGAAACCCATTAAGAAGTTCCTAGAAAATTTTCCGGAATTGGAGAAGTACTCAATGAATGTATATAACGAACCTGCTGTTGAAACAGGGATAAATAATTTTTTAAAGTATAAAAATGCTGATTTGATCGCTATGTGTACTCACGGGAGTACAGGATTTTTAAGTCTTTTCTCCAAAAGTATCGCTGAGGGTGTAACCAATCATTCCGAATTGCCGGTGATGACCATTAAATTATAGTTATGAATAAATCAGTTCTGATAAAAAAATATTCAGGTGAGTATCAGGTTTTTGATATAAATAAGCTCATCAACTCCCTACGGCGCTCAAAAGCAGATGAAAATCATGTTCAGGAGATAGCCCGTGAGGTACAAGGGCTCATTGAAGAAGGGATGACCACCAAAAAAATCTATCAATTGGCTTTTAAAATGCTTAAAAGCAGGTCACGGGTAAGCGCATCAAAATATAAGCTTAAAAAAGCCCTGATGGAATTGGGGCCTTCAGGATTTCCGTTCGAAAAATTTGTAGGTAAGCTATTTAAATCTGAAGGCTTCAAGACAGAGGTTGGGGTTATTGTCCAGGGAAATTGCGTACAACATGAAGTAGATGTGATTGCACAAAAAGACAATAAACATTATATGATTGAATGTAAATACCACAGTGACCAAGGCAGCTTTTGCAACGTAAAGATTCCTTTATATATCCATTCACGGTTTTTGGACGTGGAAAGACAATGGGAACATCACAAAGGGCACGAAAGCAAATTACATCAAGGAGGGGTTTATACCAATACCCGTTTTACGACAGATGCCATTCAATATGGTACTTGTGTCGGGCTGTTATTGACAAGTTGGGATTATCCTCAGGGAAATGGACTTAAAGATAGAATAGATAAAGCAGGTCTACATCCATTAACTGCCCTTACGAGCCTAACCAAATCAGAGAAGGTCCAATTACTAAATAAAGGAATCGTGCTCTGTAAAGAGCTGGTCAAAAATCCAGGCTTTTTGGGACAAATCGGTATTAGTAATCCAAGACGAAAAAAAATCCTTGAAGATTCAAAGGAGCTATGTAGAACCCATTAAAATAACAAGATTTCCTGCCCGAGCGGGAATGACAACTAATAACAAAAAAAACAATACAGATGAAAACAGAAGAATTGCAAGAACAGAACAACCTAGATCTAGAGCCATTTTACCAGGCCTTGGAAGATGACCCGAAAATACTTGAAGAAGCATTGGAAATATTATTGGAAATGGTAAACTCCGAGCCAAAATCCATAAAAAAATTGGCGCTTCTTATAAAACAAGATTCCCGCAATCTATATAATGAAATAGTACAGGTATATAAATCGACCCAGGATAAAGGAAACCTGCCTTCCTGCTGTGGTGGACACTAAATAAATGCTATAATGATGACAAACAACAAAATAAACATCCATTTTTTAGGAGCGGCAGGCACAGTAACCGGTTCAAAATATCTGGTAGATACAGGGGATAGAAAGATACTGATAGACTGCGGTCTTTTTCAGGGATTGAAGGAATTACGCCTTAAAAACTGGGAGTATCCACCCGTTAATGTTGCTGATATTGACGCTGTTTTGCTCACCCACGGCCATATGGACCATACAGGGTATTTGCCGAGATTGGTAAAGCAAGGTTTCAAAGGGCCCATTTACGGCACCAATCCCACCTTGGACATCGCAAAAATCATATTGAATGATAGTGCCAAAATACAAGAACAAGAAGCCGAACGTGCCAATAAAGAGGGCTTTTCCAAACACAGTCCTGCTGAACCACTTTACGATTTAAATGATGTAGAAAAAACAATCCCTTACTTCAAAGGAGTACCACCCTCGCAATGGCTACCCATTCTCAAAGATGTGAAGGCGAGGTTTCAATACAACGGACACATCCTCGGTGCCACATACATTGAGTTAGATATACGCGGAAAACATTTCGTGTTTTCTGGCGATATAGGCAGAACAAACGATTTATTACTGTTTCCGCCATTAAAGCCAAAAAAGGCAGATGTATTATTTATTGAATCCACCTACGGGGGAAGATTTCATCCTGATGAAGTAGAAGCACTTCCACAAATTGAAAAATTGGTCAATGACACCATCAACAGAGGTGGTAGCTTATTTGTCCCAAGCTTTTCGGTAGAACGTGCCCAGCTAATGATGCTCATCTTTTGGAAATTGCTCAAGGAGAACAAAATTCCCGAAGTACAAATGATAATGGACAGCCCTATGGGTGCCAACGTATTGGAACTGTTTCATAGAACTCGGGATTGGCACAGATTGGAAGACAACGAATGTGACGAAATGTGCTCATACTTTACTGTCGTAAGAAGTTATCGTGAAACAATGGAATTAAGAACAGATAACAAACCCAAAATCGTGATTGCAGGAAGCGGAATGCTCACAGGCGGAAGAATGCTAAACTATCTTGAAACACAGGCACAAAATCCAAATAATACCTTGCTTTTTGTAGGTTATCAAGCTGAAGGCACACGTGGCAGAAAATTATTGGAAGGTGAGAAAGAACTAAAAGTCTATGGAAAATGGGTGCCGTTTAAAATGCAGGTTGCAGAAATTGAAGGGCTTTCGGCACACGCAGACCACGCAGAGCTTATGGACTGGATGGAAAAGATAAAAAACAAACCCGAACGTATTTTCATTGTACACGGTGAAAAAGATAGTGCAGAAGCATTGCAAAAAGGCATCAAGGAAACTTATGGGTGGGATGCAGAAATTCCGCAATTATACACCATCGAAGAAATAGAATAAATCACAACAACCAATAATATATGGACACACACTCAAACATATTAAAATACAAACATCTCGGCATCTATACCCAAAACGAAAATATAGTGTATATGCGCGAAGATTGCCACGTCTGTATTTCAGAAGGGTTTGAGGCACTTACCCGAATAAGAATATCGAACGCAAGTACATCAATCGTTGCAAGTCTTAATGTTCTGAATTCTGATATCCTTTTGCCTAATGAAATCGGACTATCAGATGCTGCTGCGAAAA
This sequence comes from Christiangramia oceanisediminis, assembly GCF_022570735.2. Lineage (GTDB taxonomy): Bacteria > Bacteroidota > Bacteroidia > Flavobacteriales > Flavobacteriaceae > Christiangramia > Christiangramia oceanisediminis. The sequence continues at coordinate 561,658 of NZ_JANCNS010000002.1, forward strand.
AACTGAATGTTTCCCCAAACGATACATTATATGTTTCCCATTTAGAACCTATAGAATCCTTAAGCCACGTCAGGGCGAAAATTTATAATCAAAAACTGGATTATTCAGCATTTAATGAAATCATAACCGATATCGTTGAAGGCGATTATTCCAACATCCATCTTTCGGCATTTATTACTGCCTGTGCTGGCGACCGAATGGATATTGACGAAATATCTGACCTTACCAAAGCAATGATTGCTTCTGGTAAGCAAATGAATTGGGACAAAGAAATTGTGGTCGATAAACATTGCATTGGCGGATTGCCTGGAAATAGAACCACCCCATTAGTGGTTGCTATTGTCGCTGCGTATGGACTTACAATGCCTAAAACATCCTCACGCGCCATCACTTCGCCAGCAGGCACAGCGGATACTATGGAAGTACTGACTAATGTGACGCTTTCTTTAGAAGAAATAAAGACCGTGGTAGAAAAAGAAGGCGGTTGTTTTGTTTGGGGCGGAACAGCCCAATTAAGTCCTGCGGATGATGTGCTCATCAAAATTGAAAAAGCCTTGGATATTGATAGTGAAGGGCAGCTCATTGCTTCGGTACTCTCTAAAAAAGCAGCAGCTGGTTCCACTCACGTGGTCATTGATATTCCCGTGGGAGAAACCGCCAAGGTTCGCAGTACCGAAATGGCAGAAAAACTAAAAAATCATATGGAAACTGTTGGAACTGCTGTTGGGTTGAATGTAAAAGTTGTAGTTACGGATGGCACGCAGCCTGTTGGAAGGGGTATCGGTCCAACATTAGAAGCCATAGATATATTAAAAGTTTTGAAAAATGAGGAAGATGCACCTAAAGACTTAACAGAAAGAGCATTGCTTTTAGCTACTGAACTATTAGAACTTTCTGGAAAAGTAGAAAAAGGAAAGGGACTGGAAACCGCACGTGAAATTCTCAAATCTGGAAAAGCATATGAAAAATTCATAGCCATTTGTAAGGCGCAAGGTCAATTTTCAAAACCAGTTTTAGCACCTTATAAAATTGAAATTAAAGCTGAAAAGTCAGGCGTTTTGCAACGAATTGATAACCGAAAAATCGCAAAACTTGCCAAGCTTTCCGGCGCACCGCAGTCTAAATCGGCAGGGATTCTTTTGAATGTCCATTTAAATGAAAAAATCGAAATAGACCAATTGTTATATACCATATATGCTGAATCCAAAGGCGAACTCAACTATGCTCTGGAATATAAAAACAACCATAATGACATCATAACTATAATTTAAAAAACTATGAAAACAATATTATTCAGTCTTCCCGGAAACGAAAAACTCACAGAACTAATGGCTACAAAAATGGATGCTGAAGTGGGCAAAGCCACTTTGCGTAAATTCCCTGATGGGGAATCCTATACACGTATCTTATCTGATGTTAAAGACAAATGTGTTGTACTGGTATGCACCTTGCACGAACCAGACGAAAAACTATTGCCCCTTTATTTTTTAAGTCATACTGCCAAATCATTAGGGGCAATGTGCACCTGTTTGGTAGCGCCCTATTTGGCATATATGAGGCAGGACAAAGTATTTAATGAAGGCGAAGGGGTAACTTCTGGTTTCTTTGGAAAATTGATTTCAGGTTTTGCCGATAGCATTACCACGGTTGACCCTCACTTGCACAGAATTAGTTCGTTGGGAGAAGTGTATCAAATTCCAAATAAAGTGATTCACGCTGCCGATGCCATTTCAGAATGGATAAAAGAAAACATCGAAAACCCAGTACTTATCGGTCCCGATTCTGAAAGTGAACAATGGGTTTCAGAAGTCGCCAAAAATGCAGGAGCACCATTTACAGTATTACAAAAGGTGCGTCACGGTGACCGTGATGTAGAAGTCTCTGTTCCCGATGTGGATATCTATAAAGATGCTACACCCATTTTGGTAGATGATATTATTTCCACAGCCCGAACAATGATTGAAACCGTACAACATCTTAAAAAGGCAGGAATGAAACCACCTATTTGCGTCGGTATTCACGCCGTTTTTTCAGGAAATGCCTATCAAGATTTATTGGATTCCGGAGTGGAAAAAATAGTGACGTGCAATACCATCCCACATTCTTCAAATGGAATAGATTTGAGTGATATTATGGCGAAAGAGGTAAAAAAATTAATGCATCACATATGAGAAAACAAGGCTTCATAGTACTAATCACTTTATTCAGTATCACAATGACTGGACAAACTGAAATGCTTATTGGGCAGATTTCGGGTAGAGTTGTTGTTCGAGAAAATTTTGATGAAGAAGGCTCTTTTCTAAACAAACAAACTTTTGAAGCTGGTGAAACAATAAAGAAAAATGGATACTATGAAATTGAGGTGGTTACGGAATTGTTTGATCGTGACAAAAAATCGACCGATAAATACACCACAACCTATCGCTGTAAACCTGATGAAGCGAGTATAAGGGTAATGGCTTTTCCTTTTTCAAACCCAAAATCAAAGGAGACCGAAATTAATACCACCTCTAAAAAATTTAAAGACCTCTACGATTTGGACAATCTTGAAGATATAGAATTGGAAATGACTTTTGATTCAGGACTGCTGGATTTTTTTGGTTCAAAAAGCATCATAAAGATTTACGACCGAACATTGAAGGACAACAAAACCAACATTAATTCAAAAATAAATATTAAGGCTTATGCTTGGGGCATTCGCATTAAGCAACTCAACTATACCGTTAACGAAAAATTAAACGGGAATGGTTTATTGACCTTTCAGAAATTTACAGAAGAAGATAATAGTTATTTTACAATGACTTATAAATAAAATAAAAATGAACAATTACGACACCCTTTCAGAAGCAATAAACGATTTACAGCGAAAAGGTTATACATACGATTTTAACCTAAAACCAGAATGTTTGGAGTGTGCCTCACTAAAAATTGAAATACACCCAGAAGATTTTAATGTTGACGAGATGCATCGTTTTGAAGGTATGAGCAGTACCGATGATAACAGTGTGCTTTATGCTATTTCATCAAAAAATGGGATTAAAGGACTTTTGGTAGATGCCTATGGCGTCTATGCCGAAAACATTTCGGAAGCTATGAGAAAAAAATTACGATAACACTTAAACAAGACAATAATGGAAAATCACGAACACCACAATCACGATGAAATGGACCATTCTAAAATGGACCATTCGAAGATGAAACACAAAAAAGAAGACCATTCTAAAATGAACCACAAAGGTGGGGACCATTCGGGTCACAATCCGGGTCACGGTCAAATGGGTCACGACCATCATAAAATGATGATTGCAGACTTTAGAAAACGGTTTTGGGTAACACTCGTGCTTACCATCCCTATATTGTTCTTCTCACCAATGATTCAGGAATTTTTTGGTTATGAATTTCTGTTACCAGGTAACCCTTTTATCCTTTTTGCACTTTCCACTGTAGTTTATTTTTATGGGGGCTGGCCTTTTCTAAAAGGCTTTTTCTCTGAAATTAAAAAAGGTGCACCAGGAATGATGACCTTGATTTCTATGGCAATTTCCGTAGCTTATTTTTATAGTACAGCTACTGTATTTGGCTTAAGAGGTGAAGACTTTTTCTGGGAACTATCAACACTTATAGCCATAATGTTGCTTGGTCATTGGATAGAAATGAAAAGTGTGTTAGGTGCATCAAAAGCCTTGCAGTTACTGGTAAGTATGATGCCTGCGGAAGCGCACAGGGTAAAAGGTGACACCATAGAAGACATTCCTTTGGAAGATTTACTAAAAGATGATGTGATTTTGGTAAAACCAGGTGAAAAAGTTCCCGCTGATGGGATTATAGTAGACGGTTCAAGTTACCTAAATGAATCTATGCTTACAGGCGAATCCAAACCTGTAAAAAAAGATGAAAACGATAAGGTTATTGGTGGTTCTGTAAATGGCAATAGCACCTTAAAAGTAAAAGTTGAACATACTGGAAAAGACAGCTATCTAAACAAGGTCATTAAGATGGTCGAGGAAGCGCAAAAAACCAAATCGAAGATGCAAAACCTATCAGATAGGGCTGCAAAATGGCTAACCTATATCGCTTTGGCTATTGGTTTTGGAACATTAGCAGTATGGCTGATTTTAGGCTTTCCATTTGTCTATGCTTTAGAAAGAATGGTTACTGTTATGGTAATTGCTTGTCCACACGCATTAGGGCTTGCCATTCCGCTTGTGGTTGCTATTTCTACCGCTGTATCTGCTCAAAATGGATTGCTTATCCGAAATAGAACAGCTTTTGAAGAGTCCAGAAAAATTTCAGCTTTGCTTTTTGATAAAACAGGAACACTAACCAAGGGTGATTTTGGTGTCACTCGAATTGAGTCTGTTAACGAGACTTATTCAACAGAGGAAATTTTAAGACTTTCAAGTGCATTGGAACAAAGCTCAGAACACCCTATTGCAGTTGGTATTATCAAAAAAGTAAAAGAAGATAATATTACTATCCCTAGCCCAGAAAACTTCAATGCTATTACTGGTAAAGGTGTAGAGGCAAATGTGGAAGGCAAACAAGTTAAGGTAGTAAGTCCAGGCTATCTAAGAGATGAGAAAATTACTATTCCTGAAGATGCTTACAGCGATGCAGCGGAAACTGTAGTGTTTGTTTTAATTGATGGAAAATTGGCCGGTTACATCGCCCTTGCTGATGAAATAAGACCAGAATCTGCCGAGGCAATCAAAATATTTAAAACGAATAACATTAAAGTTCTAATGGCAACTGGGGATAATGAAAAAACCGCTAAAGCTGTGAGTGAAAAACTTGGATTGGATGGTTACTACGCCGAGGTATTGCCACATCAAAAAGTTGAAATTGTAGAAGAGTTACAGAACAAAGGTGATTTTGTAGCTATGACGGGTGATGGTGTAAATGATGCGCCCGCGCTCGCAAAAGCCGATGTAGGAATTGCAGTAGGCTCAGGTACAGATGTAGCAGCTGAAACTGCCGATATTATTCTGGTCAACAGTAATCCACAAGATATTGCCAACCTAATTTTATTTGGAAAAGCGACCTACAATAAAATGATTCAGAATTTGATTTGGGCTACGGGATACAATGTCGTGGCTATTCCTTTAGCAGCTGGTGTATTATATTCTTCAGGCTTTGTTTTAGGTCCTGCGGTTGGTGCGGTATTTATGAGTTTGAGTACAATTATAGTGGCTATTAATGCGCAGTTATTGAAGCGAAAAATCGGTAAAAAATAAATGGATAGAAAAGAAAAACTCAACAGGATATCTTTAATCCTGTTGAGTTTATTTGTAGTGATGTTGGGTTATGGTATTTTATTGCCAACCCTTCCCTACTATACCGAAAGATTAGCTTTAAAAGACAATCTCGACACCGATTTAATCAACTTCCATATTGGGGTGCTTACCAGCATTTATCCACTATTTCAATTAATTTTTGTTGTCGTTTGGGGAAAGTTATCTGACAGATATGGTCGTAAGCCCGTCATTATTATTGGTTTGATTGGCTTTGTAATAATGCAATTGCTAACTGGGCTTGCAACATCACTAACGATGCTATATATCGCTCGGATTTTTGGCGGCATATTTACTTCATCAGTTATTCCTGTAAGCAACGCATATTTAAGTGATATTACTTCAGAAAAACGCAGAACGAAGATAATGGCCTGGTCTGGTGTAGCCATTAGTTCAGGGGTTATTTTTGGACCCGTTATCGGTGGCTTTCTTTCGCAATCAGACCTTCATTTTGAGTATGCAATTGGTCAACTACATTTAGGTAGATTTTCCACGCCGTTTCTATTTGCTGCATTATTAGGTTTTATTGTTTTAGTCATTGTTGTAAAATGGTTAAAAAATTCAGTTCGCATCCATAAATTTACAACTCAAAAATTCAGTTTTCACTTCTCGTTCAGCCAATATTTCCTTATTCTATTGGCCTTGTCATTTGTTATCCAATTTGTAGTGACCTTGTTTGAAACTGTTTTTTCAATCTACGGTAAAGACGAATTAGGGTTTAACAGCAATCAGGTTGGTATTGGTTTTATGCTGTGTGGTTCAATAATGGCTGTTTTGCAGCCTGTATTTGCCAGTTATGGGGAAAAGATTCTATCTGTGAAAAAGCAAATTGGCATTGGGTTATTCATTTCAGGAATTTCATTAATTGTCTTTCCTTTTTTCAAAAATGAATTTGTTGTGTACGGTTTAATTGTGGTGTTTGCTGCTGGTGGTGCTATGGTCACGCCAAATCTGTTGTCCGCTGTTTCATTAATCTCACAAGAAAATACGGGTAGAAATATTTCTATTCAAAGCTCAACCAATAGCATAGGCCAGATTTTGGGCCCGGTTATAGGAACTTGGTTAGTGGTGGGAGGGTTTTATTATCCATTTATTATTGCTGGTATTATTATTTTGGTTGCTATTGGATTATTATATTTTTTTAACAGTGTCCGGCAAAGAGATACAGATTTGGATTTATAACCTAATTTATTCCAATAGATCTGTCCTCTTTTGAATTTATCTTAAATACCACGGTCCCCTAGAACATTGTTATCTGTGAATCAGGCGGTTTGGTAGTAAGGTGGTCCCATCTCTAGGTTGGATTTTCCAAAAAAACTAAATCATTCGGTACAGGCATAGCATCGAAATAATATTGGACCAGACCCAGATTTTTTTATTTTTTGCACTATCAACATTAGTAGGCGCACAATCGGCCTGCACAATATTTGTATTTTAAAGGTATTTGAGCTGTTCCTATGAAAAATATTTCAGCGGGAAATTCTGCTTGATAAAAAAAATCAACTGATTCTATAATAAATTCTTGTTTTACAAGGTTTTAAATCTTAACTGTATGGCAAATTTAAAGATTATTTTGAGAAAAAACATGAAAAAGAAAGAAGGAAGAATACCTCTGGCCTTAAGAATTAGCCAAAATTATAAAACGAATTATGTCTGGCGAGAACAATCTGTTTTTGAAAAAGATTGGGATGACGTTTCTGGTAAGATAAAAAGACTCATCCGGATTTTAAGAAGTTAAATAACTTTTTGATGAAAAGGAAGTTTGAAGTCAATGATAATTATTTCAATTCCAAGAAAAAATTATTCCGAAGCAAATAAAACAAAAATTAAAAGGGCAGATGGTTCTAAATCATTCTTTGCCAATGCCACCGAACATATTCAGAATAAATATGACCCCAGAGTTATTCAGTTGCTAAAGCGCTATAATATATAATATTTAAGAATTTATTGACTAGTCCTGAATAAAGCTAGGATTATAATTGATTACTATCGCCCAGATAAGAAATTAAATAACGGATATTTATTCCCTTTTTTACGGGAAGTAGATCAAACCCAAGCTGAACGAATTTATACAAGGACAAAGAGCACCACTAAACTTCTCAATAAATATTTAAAAAGAATAGCTAAACTCTGTGGCATTGATAAAACATTATCGAATCATATAGCCCGTCATAGTTTTGGAAATATTGCAGGTGATAGAATTCACCCTTTAATGCTGAAAAAATTATATAGACATAGTGATTTAAAAACCACTTTAAATTATCAGGCAAATTTTATCCATAGGGATGCTGATGAAGCTTTGGATAGTGTTATCAATTTTTGATTTGGTAATTTGAAATTTATTATTCCTTCTCCATAGAATCTATAATTCATTTCTTATAAAATGTCACTTTTTTGTTAAATAAACTTAATTGTGAAAGTTTTTCCCATAAAAACATAAGAAATTGATTTCATCGATTTTTAATTTTGCTATTCCTTAGAAGCAAGCTCACTTTAATTAACCTTTAGCTAAAATATATTTATCTCTCTCAATTCAATCGATGTTGAGAATTATAACAAATACTACAATTTTTTAATTAATTTAAATAAATAGAGGTGTAAAAAAATCAACCTAACCAATTAACCAAACCATTAATATTATGAGATCTATCATTAAGTTGGGAATTGCTCCCTTATTAGTTTTACTATTAGCTTCCTGTGTGGATAAAAAAGAAACCCAATCTGTCGAAGTAAACACGCCTCAGGAAGTGAAAAAAAATGAAGAAAAAACCGCAGATGTTGCCGATCAGGATTTTATAGATGGTATGACGGGGAAGATCTGGCATAACTATCTTGAAATCAAAATGGCACTTACCAATGATGACTCCGGCCAGGCAAAGGATGCAGCGAAAAGTATGGTCGATTCTTTCTCAGAAGATCGTGCAGAATTAAAATCAATTGCTGCGCAGTTGGGAGACACTGACGATATTGAGGAGCAGAGAAGGTTATTTTCAAAGTTTACAGAATTGGCTGGGCCTATGTTTGAGGAAGCCCTATCCGGTGGGACCATTTACAAGAAATTCTGTCCTATGGCTTTTAATAATGATGGTGCATACTGGTATGCTGATGTAGAGGAGATTAAAAATCCATATTTCGGTGATAAAATGCTGAATTGTGGTTCCGTAAGAAAAACTATAGAAAAGTAAAATTTCCCAATAAACCTTAAAAACCCAATTAGATGAATTCAGAAAATAACAATAACCACAAGTCTGGTGGAAGCAATTATGGTCGGTTTTTCCTAATGCTTGGTCTGTCCTTTTTAGCTATGTATATCACGATGTACATGAATACATATGAGTTTGACCATGTATATTTTAGTTTAACCCGCTTTTATATGACCTGTTTGGGAATTGCAGCTATGGCAGTGATCATGTTATCTCTTATGCTGAAAATGTATAAAAACAAAAAAAAGAACATCGCTATTTATATTGGTAGCCTGGTGTTATTTATTTCGGCCTTAGGTCTTGTAAGAGCACAACGACCTATCATTGGGGATGTTTTATATATGAAGGCTATGATCCCCCACCATTCCATTGCGATATTAACCAGTAAAAGGGCAGATATTAAAGATCCTGAAACCAAAAAACTAGCCGAGGAGATCATTGAAGCACAGAAACGCGAAATTGCCCAAATGAAGAAGATCATTTATCGACTGAAAAACGAGGAGAATTAATCTGAATATTTTACAGCTCTTACATTAAGGAAGGAAATCTCTTGGAGAGAGTGAAGTTAAAAATTAAGAAAATTATATGCGAGAACTGATAAAAATGAATTTGCTAGATCTCTTTCTTATGGGAGTAAGTACAGTTTTTAGTCAACAGGAAAGACGAATACCAGATAGATTTTGGCTGGGTGAATGATCTTCCTGAAGGTTCAAATTTTGAAAATGAAACTATCTGGCAAGTGGGGATGGAATATGTAGTGAGCAAAACAATCCAGGTAATTGGTAGTTATGATAACCGCTTTGGGGCGGGACCGGTTTAGAAATCTGGTTTTAAGATATACAATATGTCAAATTACAAAAAAAACAGTTTAAGTCTGATAGGAGCCATTTCTATGGGTACCAATGTTATGATTGGTGCAGGAATCTTTGCGCTTCTTGGTCAAGTGGCAGAACTTTCTGGTGAGTATTTTCCAATAGCTTTTATTGTGGGTGGAATTATATCAGGATTTAGTGCTTATTCCTATAACAAGATGTCTAATGCGTATCCATCTGCAGGAGGTATCGCCATGTATTTGGAGAAAGCATATGGAAAGGGACTTGTAACTGCTTTTGCAGCTTTACTGATGACGTTCTCTATGATTATTAATGAAAGTCTGGTGGCCAGGACCTTTGGTAGTTATACTTTGCAATTGTTCGATGCGCCAAAAGACAGTTATCTCATTCCCGTTTTAGGAGTAAGCTTACTCATTTTAGCCTTTGTAATTAACATTTCAGGTAATAAAGTAATAGGGAAATCCTCCCTAGCCATGGCGATCCTCAAAACCGGTGGATTATTGATCTTTGCCGGAGGAGCTATATATGCTTCGGGTTTTGTAGTATCAGATTTAGTACCTTCAGGAGATACCGGCGGGGAAAGGGGAGTTATGGAATATCTTGGAGCACTTGCCTTATCGATCCTCGCTTATAAGGGTTTTACGACGATCACCAACAGTGGAGGTGAAATTGTTAATCCGCATAAAAATGTAAGCAGGACCATTGTCATATCTTTATTGATCTGCGGGGTGACCTATTTACTGGTTTCCTGGGGGGTTATTTCCAATTTAAGTATTCCTGAAATAATTGAAGCAAAGGATTATAGTCTTGCGGAAGCATCGAGGCCTTTATTTGGCCAATTTGGTTTATGGTTTACGGTTTCTATAGCCATAATCGCTACGATTTCAGGGGTTATTGCCAGCGTATTCGCGGTGTCAAGAATGACGGCTATGCTTACCGATATGAAGCTAATCCCACATAGCCATTTTGGCATGAAAGGAAGTATTCAAAAGCATATGCTGGTGTATATTATAGTAATTGCTATTGTGCTTACTATCTTTTTCGATCTTTCCAGGATAGCCTCTCTTGGGGCAATTTATTACTTGGTTATGGATATTATTATTCACTGGGGGGTGCTTACCAAAATGAGAGAAGATATAAAGGCGAAAGCTTGGATCGTAATTAGTGCCATAATTCTGGATCTAGTGGTATTAAGTTCTTTTGTTTTTATTAAAATAGAAAGGGATCCTGCACTTATTTGGATAGCATTTGGTTCTATGTTGCTTATATTTCTAGGTGAAAGATGGTTTTTAAATCGAAAACTTCCGGAAAAAGGATTGGCGAATTAGGAGCTGTTAGTTAGTTACGACTTTTTAAATTGTCGAGCTACCTAAAATTTAAGGAGGGCTGTAGCCCTTCTTAAACTGAGATTGTTACGGATGCCATTCAAAATTTTATTATGATGAAAAAAAACGTAAACAGAAGGAATTTTATACAAACTGCAAGCCTGGCAGCAGCAGGTTTCTATGTAATGCCTTTTTTTGCCTCTTGTAAATCTGATACATCCACCCGGCATCCAGAGACGGGGAATAAAATGAATAAGGATTTTATTGCCGATTTAGATATACAACTAACCGCATCACCTTCTCAGACCAACATCTTTCCAGACAAAAGTACCAATACATATTCCTATAAAGCATCTATTATAAAAGGAAGTGAGGATAATTTACAAAATATAGAGGGTAGCTATTTAGGACCTGTTATTCGGGTAAAGAAAGGGGATAAGGTTAGGGTGAGGTATGAAAACCAGATTCCCGCTGAATCTATAGTACACTGGCACGGCCTGCATGTATCTCACGAGAATGATGGCCACCCAGAGCATGTAATAGGTGAAGGCGACACCTATTACTATGAGTTTGAAGTGATGAACAGGGCTGGTACTTATTGGTTTCATCCCCATCCGCATAGGCATACCGGGGAACAGGTTTAACAGGGGCTAGCAGGTTTGTTTATCGTTTCTGATAAAGAAGAAGAAAAATTAAATCTACCCCAGGGTGAATATGACATTCCTGTGGTGATACAGGACAGGACTTTTGATGATAATAAGCAACTCCAATACCTTGGCGATGGTCAGATGGATCGAATGCAGGGTTTTTTAGGTGAGCAAATATTGATCAATGGTAAAATTGATAATACCCTGGACCTGGGCGCAAACGGGAAATATCGGCTAAGACTCTTAAACGGTTCCAATTCCCGCGCCTATAAATTGGCATGGGATCATGGCGAAGCGATAACTGTATTTGGTGTAGATGGAGGTCTGCTGGATGCGCCAAAAAATTTGCCCTATCTAATTTTAGGGCCTGCACAGCGGGTAGATGTTTGGCTGGATTTATCTGCGGAAGCAGAAAATAGCAACTTTAAACTGGTTCATTTACCCATGCCATTGGATAATATAATGGGTGGTGGCATGATGAATGGCGGTATGATGGGAAATAGCAGTAGCGAGCACTTGCCTTATGACACTCAGTTTGATATTCTGGAAATAAAGGTGGGGGCTTCCGCAGAAAATGATGCTCAACTGCCTGGTGAGCTCAGTTCTTTGGATTCATTAGCGGCTACAGATGCCATTAATAAAAGCAATCCCAGAACTTTCACTTTTGCTATGGGCGGAATGATGAAATGGACCATTAATGGGCGTATCTATAACGGCACTGAAGTAGCCGAAGAAGAGACTGTGAAATTAGATACTACCGAAATCTGGCGTATCAATAATGGAAACCAGTTTTCTTCAGATTCTGATGATGACAGTGGAATGATGGGCGGAGGAATGCATGGCAATGGCGGAATGATGGGCGGTGAAGGAGGTATGGGAAATATGATGCAAATGCCACACCCGGTTCATATTCACCAGTTACAATTTAATATTCTTAACCGGAAGACTGAAGAAGTAGACCAGAAACTCTGGGAGCTTACTAAAGACGGTTTTATTAACGAAGGCTGGCAGGACAGTGTTTATCTATTGCCAGGTATGCAAATGGATTTGATCATGCGATTTGAAGATTTTAAAGGATTGTTTCTCTACCATTGCCACAATCTGGAGCATGAGGATATGGGCATGATGAGAAACTTTAAAATAGTTTAGCAAATACCGGAATCGAGGTTATCCTTGAAAGCTTAGTATTATTTAAAACAAAAACTTTTATCAACCATTTAAAACAAATTACAATGAAAACAATTTTAAAAGTAACTTTTTTAGTAGGAACTATTGCGACATTTATAAGTTGTAATGCAACTTTTAATGCCAGCGAAGCGATGGAAACACAGCAAAACAGAAATGCGGTTTATCAGGAAATCATCAGCAATCCGGCTCAATTCAATGAGCTTCTGGATCTGGCTGCCAACAATGAATTGGCAAAGAAAACATTGATGCAGAACCATATGCAAATGATGGAATCAGGGAAAATGGAAGCCATGATGAAGAAGAATCCTGAGATGAAGGGGAAAATGAAAAAAATGATGCAGGAAAAGTTGGAAAAAGATCCCGAAATGAAAGAAATGATGGGGAAAATGATGATGAAGAAAATGAAGGAAAATCCAGAAATGAAAGAAAAAATGATGCATGAGATGATGCATTCCATGGAGAATGATCCTGAATTCAGAAAAAAAATGATGCAGGGAATGATGAAAAAAATGAAAGAAAACCCTGAAATGATGAAGGAAATGATGGAAAAAATGCATGACGATCCTGAAATGATGGAAAAAATGAAACAACATATGAACAAATCCAAAAAAGAAGGGGAGAAGCATAAAGACCATAAACAGAAACCATAATTTTTGAAATTATGATGATGTACTGGTGGATTTTAATAGGAGCTGTTGTTTTGGCCGCGATTTTATTGCCCGTTAGTCGTTGGAAAACAAAGAATGAAAACAACCTCGAAGAGCCTTTGCAAATCCTTAAAAAAAGGTATGCAAAAGGTGAAATAAGTAAAGACGAGTTTGAAGAGCAAAAAAGTATTCTTAAAAAAAACAGATCATGAATTACTATTTTAATAAAACGATAAAAGGAGATTTTGAGCAGGTAATCGAAAAAGTTACCCAGGAACTCGAAAAAGAAGGTTTCGGGGTTTTAACCGAAATCAATGTTACCGAGACTTTAAAGAAGAAACTGGATGTAAATTTTAGGAATTATCGCATTCTGGGGGCTTGTAACGCTCCTTATGCGCATAAAGCATTAAAAGCAGAAGATAAGATTGGTACCATGCTACCATGCAACGTTATTGTTCAGGAAAAGGAAGCCGGGGAGATAGAAGTAGCCGCAGTGAACCCTATAGCTTCTATGCAGGCCGTTGATAATGGAGATTTGGGAGAGATAGCCGAAGAGATTAAGGAGAAACTGGAAAAAGTTATTCATAATCTATAGTTTTTATTGATTAGCCGTTTTTCTATATTAAAAGTGCTTTTATCATCCTGTCCTGATGTTTAGGGAGTTTTAAGGTCGGCAAATTACCCTGATTTATCTTGAAATAAGATTCTGAACCGGGTCCAGAATGAAGTTATTTTTCAATTAAAAATACGTTACATACAAGCAATATTTTAATAAACCTTTAAAAATAAATATCATGAAAAAATTAAGAATTCTAATGTTGGTCTTATTTGTGGGAGCTTTTAATCTTACGATGCTCTCCTGCAGGGAAACTACTGAAGATGACCACGATGATATGGAAATGGAACATGGAGAAATGGAAGATGATGATATGGAAATGGATCATCATGAGTCTATGGACCATGACGATGAACATGAATAATAAGTTTGAGGAAAATGGAGGGATGGTCTTAAGTATTAATTAGTTGAATTTCTTTTTCTCCCTCCTTTTCTTTCATTTTTAGCTTCTGTAACTATTACTTAATCAGGCCAATTACAATAGGACACAGGTATTGGTTATTTTAAAATTAAATTTTATGAAAAAAACCGTTCTTATATTTTTTTTGATGTTCATACCCATACTGGGAGGGGCACAGGATGATGAGCACTATCATCATAACCATGAAGAAGATACCATCCAACAGGTTCACACTATAGATCTGGAGAAAGAAGTTAATGCATCAACCAAACTTGAAAATAATCAGGATAAACCAGTTAAAGCTAATCTGGATGACTTTCCTAACCTGCATCCTTTAGTAGTACATTTTCCAATAGTACTTTTACTTTTAGGTGGGATATTACAATTAATTCAGCTTTTTGTACTTAAAAGGAACCTGGACTGGGTTATTCTTTTATGTGTCGGGACTGGTTTTATTGGAGCATATATTGCCGGAGTATATGCCCACCCTCATACCCACGATCTATCTGAGATGGCTAAAAAAGTACTTGAACAACATGATAGGTATGCTGAATGGACCATCTATGCGAGTGCTTTAGGGGCTGTTTTAAAACTGGGAAGTCTTTTTCTTTTAAGGGAAAATAAGATTTTTGAAATATTGGTCTTCCTTGTTCTGGGATTTGCAGCCTATTCGGTTTCAGAAGCAGGACATTATGGTTCCCAGCTGGTATATATAGAAGGAGTGGGACCTCAAGGTGAATATCTCGAATCTGAAGGTCATGGACATTAAAACCTGTATTTTCCTACTTATATCATTTACTAAACATGGTTAGATATGGGTTTACAAAATAACTATACTTAAAAGTTAACCGTTAATAGTGTAATTTATATTGACAGGATTAAATTCTATTTAAAACGATTTGAGTAATAATTAATGATATGGCAATATTTCTGGCTTTAGGGCTCATTATTTATATAGCTACAGTACTGGATATACTTCAAACGACATTGTCTATGCAAGGAGGAGGCTGGTTAACTAGTAGGTATTCTCATCTCTTCTGGAAACTTTTTCTTTTTATTTCCGGTGGTAATGGTAAATCAAAAATCTTATCTCATGCAGGTTATATATTGTTGATTTCAATTGTTTTAATCTGGGTATTTTTATTGTGGTTTAGTTTTGTCCTTATTTTGATATCACAACCTGGAATTATTGTTAACAGTAGCACGCAAATTCCTGCAGATCTTTTGGAAATTATTTATTACAGCGGATATACCTTATCTACCCTGGGCATGGGAGATTTTATAGCTGCCGGAAATGGGGGCAGGATTCTCACCAGCTTTTATTCTTTTACCGGCCTCATTCTCTTAACTATGTCGGTCACATATTTCATCCCTGTACTGTCAGCAGTTATAGAGCAACGAAAACTGGGAATAAGACTTAGCATATTAGGGAGCAGTCCTGAAAAAATAATCCTAAACTTCTGGGATGGTAAAAGCTTTCAATCCTATACTTCTAAAGTTGACGAACTATCTGGATCAATTATAAAATATAGTCAGCAACATAGGGCTTATCCCGTAATTCACTATTTCCATAATCACAAAGAGAAGAATGCCATTATTTTACAACTTGCTAGACTTTACGAAGCCTATCTTATTCTAGCATTTAACTTAAATGATAGGGTAAAACCAGAGCAAGGAGACTTACGTCCATTAGATATTGCTTTCGAGAATTATTTTGAAGTTTTAAAAGAGGTAACGCATATAAATGCCAGTAATGAAACTCCAGCATATTCAACCCTACAAAAATTAGAGGAACTTAGTTTAATTGACAAGTCCAAGGGGAATCACGCGTTAGACACTAAGTCTGAAGATCTTCGTAAAATTTTTCTAACCCTGGTACAGCAGGATGGATGGACTTGGAATCAGGTAGACACAAAAAAACCTTAAATATTCTTTCCACAAGTTAAATTTATTTAAAACTGAAAGATCTTACCATAATTTTATAAGTATGGGTTTGAACTCATTTCTATCTTTATGGTATAACCATAAAAATCAATTAGTTATGAGAAATGAAAAATTAATTACTGCATTAGGTAATTGTATCAACCATTGTAATTATTGCGCAGATGCCTGCCTTGGAGAAGACGATGTTCAAAAAATGGTAAAGTGTATCAGGCTGGATCGAATTTGTGCTGAAGCATGTGCTGCTTTGAATCAAATTCTTGCGGTGGATGGTGCAGAGGTAACCGGCCTTGTTAAATACTGCAAAGAAATATGTAGGAAATGTGCTGACGAGTGCAGCAAACATGAAACACAGCATTGTAAAGATTGTGCTAAAGCCTGTGAAGAATGTGAACGCGCCTGCGTAGAGTTTTTGGCGTAAAATCAATTTATAGTTAAGGCCCCATTAAATTTTCAATAGAGAATTTATTTCTCTGGAGATTTTGTGGGGTTTTTTATTTAACAGGTTTATTCTAAGTCTGATTGATTGAATTTCTGAAATAAGGGAAAGGAGTCTTATTATAATATAATTATTTTCAATATGGCAGATCAAAACCACGAAAAAAAGGCTGAAACACCTGGAATGGGGAGTCGGGGAGTAACTAGACCCATGGCCGAGAAAGAAATGAAGAAAGGAAAGGACGATGGCGAGGATAATGGGATGGACAGAATGAAAATGCTGCACATGCACCATAAGCAAACCCTCTGGATTTACTGGTTGCTTATTCTTCTGGGAGCATGGTTAGTAGTTTCCCCTTTTTCATTTGATTATGGAAAAGATATAGTACAGCCATCAGGAGGAAGATCTATCTGGCTGAGTGACGCAATGCGGGTTCAGATCATGCAGTGGAGCGATATAATCAGCGGATTGCTTCTCATGTTCTTTGGATGGCGTTCCCTAACGCCCAACCGACCTATAAGTCTTTGGATTGCCTGTTTTATAGGGATTTGGCTGAATTTTGCTCCGGTAATATTCTGGGCACCCAATGCCTATATTTATAATAATGATACCATGGTAGGGGTAATGGTTATTGCATTGACCATTCTTATTCCTGGTATGCCGAATATGATCACCTATATGAAAATGGGATCAGTAGTGCCTCCGGGCTGGAGCTATAATCCTTCCAGCTGGCCCCAGCGGTGGATCATGATCGTGCTAGCTTTTTTTGGGTGGATTGTTTCCCGTTATCTCGGAACATTTCAGTTAGGATATACAGACTTTGCGGCAGATCCTTTCTTTGGGGAGAGCACGATGAAAATATTAAATTCTAATATGTCCCATTCTTTGCCAATTTCAGATGGAGCTTTTGGGGCGCTTGCTTACAACTTCGAATTTTTGATGGGCTGGATGGGAAGTCCTTCCAGATGGCGAACTATGCCATGGATGGTTACGTTCTTTGGGATCTTAGTCATTCCTTTAGGCTTGGTCCATATATTTCTGGTGATATCCCAGCCTATTATAGTTGGAGAATGGTGTACCTTTTGTTTGTTGGCCGCGGCTATTATGCTGCCAATGATCCCGCTGGAACTTGATGAGGTAATCGCAATGGGGCAACATATGGTGCAGGCGAAAAAGAGAGGAGATAATATGTGGGAAGTGTTCTGGAAAGGTGGAGAAGCTTTTGAAAAGAATACAGATGATCGTACTACTGAACTTATGGAATTTCCCAACAAACCAGTAGCCGTTTATAAATCTTCCATTTGGGGAATGAGTGTTCCATGGACGCTGGCAGTTTCAACTCTTTTAGGTATTGCAGTAATGTTTGCACCGGCAGTATTCGGGGTAAAGATTCAAACCATGCCTTCTAATATTTTCCACCTTAGCGGTTCTCTTATTGTGGTTACTTCGGTAATATGTATGGGAGAGATTGTTCGTCGCGGAAGATATTTTAATATTCTGCTTGGATTAGTTCTCGCAATTGGGCCATGGCTGGTAAATGGCAGTACTTTAGGATTGCAAATAACCGGTTTAGTTGCAGGCTTATTGGTAGCCGGACTTTCTTTCCCACGTGGACCGAAGAAAGAAGAATATGGCCTCTGGGATAAATACGTAAAATAGAAACTTATTTGCATTCTAATGAGCGATGAAGAGCTTTTAAAAAAAGTCAGGGAAATTATCTATGAGAATATGGAAATGGCTGAAGAGGATGATAGCCCACGTTATCATTACACCCGGCCTGCTCCAGATAGATATCCCTACCAGTTCTTTTGGGATACCTGCTTTCACGTTTTTATTCTGGTCGCTATAGATGAAGTTGAAATGGCTAAGAAGCATATACATAGTTTGTTAAGACTTCAGGAGGAGGATGGTTTTATTGGGCATATGATCTATTGGGACCGATTGAAACCAGGTAGATGGGCAGATATTTTTCAATCGAAATTGAGCTACAAAAACTTCTTTAAAAGTCATATGAGTTCTCTTATCCAGCCACCACTTATTGCACAGGCAGTGAGCAGAATTGTTAATGCCTCTGGTGATCTGGAATTTTTAGAGCAAGTACTTCCGAAGTTAAAAAGATATTATAACTGGCTGGCTGAAAACCGTGATTTTGAAGGTGATCATTTACTTAGTATCATATCACCTTTCGAATCTGGAATGGATTGGAAACCCACTTTCGATGTTCCGCTAAATTTTAAAGGAAAGGCCAATAACTTGCTTTACATGAAGGTCATTTGGGTGGATTTTCGAAATTTCCTGAATAATTATAATCTGAAAAAGATTTATAAGAAGAACTATTTCCTGGTTAAAGAAGTGGGTTTAAATACGATTTATGCACAAAATCTTGAAAGCCTGGGAGAATTATGTGAAAAGGTAGATGACAGGGATGCGCAGGTATATTATAAAAGAGCAAAAAAAGTAAGCGATAGTATTGTAGACATATTGTATGATAAAGAGGATAAGGCATTTTATGATGTCTACGGTAAAGAGAATAAAAAAATAAAAATTCTAACGCCTACTATTTTTTATCCTGTAGTGCTTTCTGGAATATCAGAAGAGATCAAGAAACAGGTGATTGATAAACATTTAGTGCAGGCTGACGAATTTAATTCAAGCTATCCATTGCCGTCTGTAGCTTTAAATTCATCTGCGTTTAATCCGAAGGAATCGATCTATATATGGCGGGGTCCTACCTGGATTGTGCATAACTGGTTTTTACACCAGTACTTAAAAAATAATGGATACGAGGAACTTGCTGGAAAATTGACCTCCAGTATCAAAGAGCTTATTGAGAAAAGTGGTTTCAGGGAATATTACAATCCGCTAACTGGAGAAGGTTACGGTGCTCAAGATTTTACCTGGGCAGGCCTTGTTATAGATATGATGAATAATGAAGAAAGAAGTAACTCCAATTTAAACTGAAAAGTAATGGGTATATGGGGATGGATAAAGGAATTTTGGCAAAGTGAAGAGCAAAATTCAGGAAGCAGATTAAAAGATAAAACTTATAGTAGCGAAAATAGATTTGATTCCCAGGAGCTGCCCAGGGAAAAGTTTGTTCGCTCTAAGCAAAAGTTGTTTGATGTGAACAGATGGTCTGCATTACCAGAGATTTCAGCAGAATTTCAAATTTATAATGCTGAAGGTGAAAAAATGAAGGAACTGGAGTTACATGATTATATAAAAATTGAATTACCAATACCTTCACCTGAGAATTGGGTGTATGTAACCGATATAAAAAATGAAGAAACTTCAGCTGAATTTACCGTAAGTCCCAGTAAAAGTCCGGTGGGCGTTATACATTTAAATAAGGAAATAGAACATTTTTTTATTGATGAAGCCACCAGTACTTTCAGGGTTACTTTAGAAGAAAACTCTATTAAAGGCTTTGAAATTGGTAAAAATGAAGGTGTAAATAATAAAGGAGTATCTGCGGGCAAAAGAAAATTAATCAATACCCTTATTGCTGAAGGGGCATGGGCTGGTTTCCAGCAACTTCAGTGGAAAAAGCTTACGAAATATTTTGTTCACAAAATCGAAATAAATAAAGATATATGAAACTATCAAATAATAACCATGAGGAGTTTAATGGATGTGTTGTAATTACCGGTGCTTCGGCGGGACTGGGAAGAGCCACCGCAATAGAATTTGCCAGAAAAGGAGCTAAAATATTACTTATCGCCAGAGGTAAAGATGGATTGGAGGGCGCAAAACGAGATGTGGAAGAATGTGGCGGCGAAGCCTGGATTTATATTGCAGATGTGGCAAATGCTCGTGAGATGGAAGAGGCAGCAAGCTTTGCTGAAGAAAATCTTGGTCCTATTGCTATTTGGGTCAATAATGCCATGGTGAGTGTTTTTAGCAAAGCGATAGATATGAATCCGGAAGAATTTTCCAGAGTTACCAATGTAACTTACCTGGGGCAGGTTTACGGAACCCTGGCTGCATTAAAAAGAATGAAGCAGAGAAATTATGGGAAAATTATTCTGGTAGGTTCTGCGCTTTCCTATCGCGGTATTCCACTGCAGTCTGCTTACTGTGCTTCCAAACATGCCATTCAGGGATTTTTTGAATCATTGCGCGCGGAGATAATACATGATAACCTAAATATAGATCTTTCCATAGTACATTTGCCGGCAATGAATACCACCCAGTTTGGTTGGGTAAAGACCAGGTTTGACAAAAAGCCTAAACCCATGGGTAAAATTTATCAGCCAGAGGTCGCTGCAAGAGCAATTGTAAACGTGGCTAAATCTGGGGTTCGACAGAGAATGGTAGGGTATCCCACCATTCAGACTGTTTGGGGCAATAAACTAGTACCTCAATTTTTAGATCATTATATGGCCAGAAATGGAGTTGATGGGCAGTTGACCGAAAATTTAGAGGATGCCGATAGAAAACACAATCTTTGGGAACCAGTGGCCGGGGATCACGGTGTTCATGGTAGTTTTAATAACACCGCCCAGGATTACAGTAAATTTGATCAGGTTTATGAACACAAAAAAGTAATTGGAATTTTTGGAGTCGCCATGTTGGGAGCGGTATTTCTCACTCAGTTTATAAAAAAAAGCGATAAAAACTAGCGTTTGTAATGAGATGTATTATTCTGAAAAGTCTGTCCCAGAATTAAATGGTCGGTTTCACGATCAGGATGAAAAATAAAGGAAAATGAAACATACTTATAAAATTACCGGCATGACTTGTAATGGTTGCAGGTCACATGTAGAAAAATCCTTAAGTGAAGTCAATGGGGTCACTCAGGTTTCTGTTGATTTAAAAAAGGAGGAAGCAGTGATTGAAATGAAGGAACATATTCCTTTGGAGAGATTTGAGCGTGCCTTAGAGGGAAGTAATTATAATATAATGATGCCGCGGAAAACGGATCAATCTACCGGGCAACTGATGAAACATTCTTATAAGATTACGGGAATGACCTGTAATGGCTGCAGATCTCATGTGGAAGAAACCTTAAATACGGTGTCAGGTGTTGTAAATGCTGCTGTAAACCTTGAAAAAGGGGAAGCAGAGATCAGTATGAAAGAACACATTAAACTTGATGTTTTTGAAAAAGCCCTACAAGAGCACGGAGGAAATTATCATATCATGCTCCCCGGGGAGGAACAAGCAAAACATAAGCATCAGTCTGAAGATAAAACACCAAAAGGTAAAAGAACCGGCACATGGTATTGTCCCATGCATTGCGAAGGAGAAAAAACTTATGATGAACCTGGCGATTGCCCGGTCTGCGGAATGGATCTGGTGGAGCAAATGGATTTGAGTTCTCCTTCTTCAGGAGGGGATGAATATACCTGTCCCATGCATCCTGAAATAATAAAAGATGAACCAGGAGATTGTCCTATTTGCGGGATGGATTTGGTTCCCAAAGAACCACAGAAGTCTGCTGAGGAAAAAGGTTATAAGACACTTTTGAAGAAATTCTGGATCGCAGTAGCATTTACACTTCCTATTTTCCTGATAGCGATGTCTGAAATGATTCCCGATAATCCACTGTATGACCTGGCAGATATGAAGATTTGGAACTGGATACAGTTCGGACTTTCCCTGCCGGTGGTTTTTTATGCAACCTGGATGTTTTTTGAACGTGCTTACAGGTCCATTAAAACATGGAATCTAAATATGTTTACCCTAATAGGTATCGGAGCGGGGGTAGCCTGGATATTCAGTGTGTTTGGTATGCTATTCCCCGATTTTTTTCCTGATCAGTTTAAGACTGAAATGGGAACCGTGCATGTATATTTTGAAGCAGCCACCGTAATACTCACTTTGGTTTTAATGGGACAGGTTCTGGAAGCACGTGCTCACAGCAGGACTAATTCAGCTATAAAGGAATTACTAAAGCTGGCACCGAATAAGGCTGTAAGAGTGGTTGATGGGGTAGAAGAAACAATTTCCGTAGATAAGATTCAGAAAGGGGATGTTCTAAGAGTAAAGCCCGGCGATAAAATCCCGGTAGATGGGACCATCAAAAAAGGCAAATCCAGTATCGACGAATCCATGATCACCGGGGAACCTATTCCTGTAGATAAACAGGAAGGTGATAAGGTAAATTCGGGTACTATTAATGGTAACCAAAGTTTCACCATGACTGCGGAAAAAGTTGGAAATGAAACCCTGCTTGCGCAAATCATAAAGATGGTAAATGATGCCAGCAGATCACGAGCGCCCATTCAAAAGCTGGCGGATAGGATTTCAGCCTATTTTGTACCTATCGTTGTAATAATATCTATAATAACCTTTGTCATATGGGCGATCTATGGCCCCGATCCGGCCTATGTTTATGCACTTGTAAATGCTATTGCGGTATTGATCATTGCCTGTCCCTGTGCTTTAGGTCTGGCAACACCTATGTCTGTGATGGTGGGGGTTGGTAAAGGTGCAAAAAACGGGGTTTTGATTAAGAACGCCCGGGCTTTGGAAGAAATGAACAAGATCGATGTGCTTATAATTGACAAAACAGGAACTATCACCGAGGGTAAACCTTCCGTAGAAAAAGTTATTTCGGTTACATCAGAGTATACAGAAAAAGAGCTCACCCGTCTTATCGCTTCTGTAAATGCCCAAAGTGAGCATCCGCTGGCTACAGCAACCGTTAATTATGCGAAAGCAAAAAATATCAATTATGGTGAAGCTTCAGAATTTAATTCGGTTACAGGGAAAGGAGTTACGGCCAACTTTGAAGGAAAGCAGCTGGCGCTTGGAAATGAAAAATTAATGCAGGCTGAAAATGCTGGAATTTCAGAAGAAATAAATAATCAGGTTACTGCGGAACAGGAAAAAGGGAAAACAGTTTCTTACCTGGCGATAGATTCACAAATAGTTGGTTTTGTAACTATTTCAGATAAGATCAAAAAAACTAGTAGGGAAGCTTTAACCGAACTCCAGAATGAAGGAATCAAGGTGATCATGCTTACGGGGGATAATGAAAGAACAGCTTCAGCAGTAGCAAAGGAATTGAACCTGGCTGATTTTAAAGCGGGTATGATCCCGCAGAATAAAATGGAGGAAGTAAAAAAACTCCAGGCAGAGGGTAAAAAAGTAGCCATGGCTGGAGATGGTATTAATGATGCCCCCGCACTGGCCCAGGCGGATATTGGAATCGCTATGGGTACAGGGACCGATGTAGCGATTGAAAGTGCCGAGGTCACTCTGGTGAAAGGAGATTTAAAAGGAGTGCTTAAGGCAATCAAACTCAGCGAAAAAGTAATGCGGAATATTAAAGAGAACCTGTTTTTTGCTCTTATTTATAACACCCTGGGTGTGCCAATTGCTGCGGGTGTATTATATCCATTCTTTGGGTTATTACTTTCTCCTATGATCGCGGCTCTGGCCATGAGTTTTAGCTCGGTTTCAGTTATTGCCAATGCCTTGAGGTTAAGAGGAGCAAAATTGTTGTAGAATATATTTAATCTAATTCTAGTGAGAGACACACGGATTATTTATAGTTATACGAAAATAGGATATCGAAAAATTTTAGTAACATATTAAACCATATAAAAATCCTTGATTCAATATACGCACTTGTCTTTTGCACAATCTGTGCATTGATTTTTTTTTATCTTTGTAGTGTGAAAATTATCGCTGTCATATTATCTCTGTATATATTCGGGCTTAACTTATTAGCCTGTAATGATAGTGATACTTCACAAGTGATTGCTGATTCAGAAGTTACAGTGGTTGCTGCTCAGAATTTAGATATCGACCATTCTCATGATAAAGTAGTAGATTTATGCCCTCCTTTTTGTAGTTGTCATTGCTGCCATGTGCATACGGTAGATTTCGGTTCTTCAAATTTCAAGGCTTTGATTAAGGAAATTCCATCAAAAGCCTTTGTCTATTTTGACAGCTCAGTGGAAGAACCTATTCTTTCCTTTTTAGATCCCCCAAAAGTTTAATTCAGTTTTTTTAAAGGATAATTATATTCTTTTTTGACCAAATCCTGGTTCTCATACTAGATCCTTGGTCCTATTGATAGATTTTGTTAGGCACAAAATTATTATCAAGAATTTTAACTGAATTAAATTTTTATTTATATGATTAATAAGATAATCGCATTTTCCATTAATAATAAATTTATTATTGGGCTACTTACCTTAGCGCTTATAGGAATGGGTATTTGGTCCATGTCCACCGTAAACCTGGGATCGGTACCAGATATTACTAACAATCAGGTTCAGGTGATCACCCAGTCACCAAATCTTGCCACTGAAGATATTGAACAGTTTGTAACCTATCCCGTTGAACTTTCGATGGGTAATTTACCTGGGGTTACGGAAATACGATCTGTTTCCCGATTTGGCCTTTCCGTGGTTACAATTGTTTTTGAGGACGATATGGGCATTTACAAACCCCGTCAACTGGTTCAGGAAAAACTAAACGAAGTCAGGGACCAAATACCTGAAAAATTTGGAAGTCCCGCTATGGGACCCATTACTACAGGCTTGGGTGAGATTTATCAATATACGATAAAGCCACAAAAAGAGTATGACACTGTTTATTCCCCTACGGAATTGCGTACCATCCAGGATTGGATCGTAAAGCGTCAAATGACCCTCGTCGAAGGTGTAGTAGAGGTAAATTCATTTGGGGGCTCTATAAAACAATATGAAATTGCCATTAATCCCGAAAAACTGAATGCGTTAAACGTTTCTATTTCCCAAGTCTTCGATGCCCTGCAAAAAAATAATGTTAATACAGGCGGTGCATATATAGAAAAAAATAATATGGCCAATTTTATCCGTGGTGAGGGTTTAATCAGGTCACTAGATGATATAAAATCTATTGTTATCAAGAATGAAAATGGAGTGCCTGTAACAATTGGAGATGCAGCTGAAGAGGTCCAGTTTGGTAGCCAGGTACGCTATGGTGCTTTTACCCAGGATGGCCGTGAAGCTGTTGGCGGTATGGTGCTCATGTTGAAAGGTGCAAATCCTAATAAAGTAATTGCAAATGTTCAGGATCGTATGGAGACGGTAGAACAATCTTTGCCTGAAGGTTTATCAATAGAACCCTTCCTTGACAGAAGTGTTTTAATTGAAAGAACTACGAGTACCGTGACCCAGAATCTTCTGGAAGGTGCTTTAATCGTGATTTTTGCCCTGGTGATACTATTAGGTAGCTTAAGAGGTGGACTTATAACCGCTACGACCATTCCTTTATCACTTCTTTTTGCTTTTATATTAATGAAGCAATTTAATGTCTGGGCCAATCTAATGAGTTTGGGAGCTATTGACTTTGGAATTATTATAGACGGTGCTGTGATCATCATTGAGGGTACGGTATATGAAATACAAAAACGGATGCGTTCCGGCAAAACAAAATTTAATAAGGCTAAAATGGATGAAGTAGCCTATGATGCCGGAAGTACGATGATGGGTTCGGCCTTTTTTGGACAAATTATCATTCTTATCGTATTTGCGCCCATTCTTTTTCTTACGGGGGTAGAAGGGAAAATGTTTCGGCCAATGGCATTTACTTTTGGTTTTGCTATGATAGGTGCTATTTTCTTATGCCTTACCTATGTCCCTATGATGTCTGCTTTATTTATGAAACCAATTCAGAATAAAAAGAACTGGTTTGGAAAGTTTGAACGCTGGCTGGAAAAAGTTAGTGATAAAATTATTGGAGGGATTCAAAAAGGATACATGCCTTTATTAAAAGGAGCTTTAAGATTGAAGTTTATAGTATTGGGGTCTGCGGTTGTCTTACTTATAGTAGCCGGTTTTATCTTTTCCAGAATGGGAGGGGAATTTGTCCCTCAACTTGATGAAGGGGATATCGCCATGCAGGCTTTAATAAGACCTGGAAGTGGTTTGAGTGAAGCAATTGATGTTTCCACAAAAATAGAAGATATCCTTCTTGAGAATTTCCCGGAAGTAGAAACCGCCGTAGCGAGGATTGGGGTTGCCGATATCCCTACTGATCCAATGCCTATGGATATTGCCGATATGTTTATTGTATTAGAGAAGGATATGGATAATTGGACTTCGGCAAGTTCTAAAGAGGAATTGATAGAAAAGATCAAAGAGAAACTTAATGAAGAACTTACGGGAGTCAACCTGGTTTTTAGCCAGCCTGTAGAGCTTCGTTTTAATGAACTGCTTACCGGGGTCAGGGAAGATGTTGCGGTAAAATTATATGGTGAAGATTTAGACCTTCTTGCTGAAAAAGCTGATAAAATGGCTGAAATAATACAGACTATACCGGGCGTAGGAGATGTGAACCCTGAACGAACATCTGGTCTTCCACAAATGACGGTGCGGTTTAATCGTAAAAAAATTGCGCAATATGGATTGGACATTGAAAAGATTAACGATTATATAAGTGCAGCTTTTGCCGGAGGAACGGCCGGAGTGATCTTTGAAGGGGAAAAGCGGTTTGATATGGTTATACGTTTTGATGAGGCGCACCGCCAAAGCATTGATGATTTACGTACCCTCTATATAGATCTGCCGGATGGAACCCAGGTTCCGATTAAGGAAGTAGCTGATATTAGTTATGTACCGGGTCCTATGCAAATTTCCAGGGATAACACCTTTAGAAGAACCTATGTGGGAGTTAATGCCCGCGGGAGGGATGTGGAATCTGTGGTAAATGACATCCAGCAAAAATTGGATGAAGAGTTAGATTTACCTCCAGGATATTACATTACTTATGGTGGGGAGTTTGAAAACCTTCAAAGAGCAAAAGGGCGTTTACAAATAGTAGTGCCCATCGCTCTATTTCTGATATTCGTGCTTCTGTACTTTGCACTCCAATCTTTTTCCCAATCAATTATGATCTATATAGCCATTCCACTGGCGGCTATTGGAGGAATATTTGCTCTTTGGTTAAGAGATATGCCGTTTAGTATTTCAGCTGGTGTAGGCTTCATTGTATTGTTTGGGGTTGCCGTTTTAAACGGGCTGGTGCTAATTAACAGGTTTAATTCCTTAAAAGAAGAAGGGGTAACCAGTATAAAAGATAGAATTTTTACAGGAACCAAAGAACGAATACGACCTATTATGTTAACAGCAACAACAGATATTTTTGGATTTCTGCCGATGGCTTTTTCATCGTCAGCAGGAGCTGAAGTACAACGACCCCTTGCTACGGTTGTTATTGGAGGCATGCTTACAGCTACCTTACTTACTCTGGTTGTTCTTCCTGTCCTTTATACATTTGTAGAGAAGAGACGAGAGAAAAAGGAACAGAACAAGCTTGGTTCTTCCAATTCACGATCTTTAGCCACAATTTTGATAATTGGATTGATGTTAGGCGGAACCTTTTCCGTAAATGCACAATCTGATGAAATGTCATCGGAAAATCCAATACAGGATTCTTTACAAACTATTAGTTTGGAAGAGGCTAAAGAAATGGCAATCCAAAACTTTCCACAATTAAAAGCTGCCCAACTTGAAATTGAAAGTGAGGAAGTATTGCGTAAAACCGCTTATGATTTTGGGAATACCCAAATCTTTACAGGAAAAGAAGAGGTAGGAAATGGTTCTGATGGGATCTATACCCAAATTGGTGTTCAACAACAAGGCATAGATGTTTTTGGAATAGCTCCCCGTTTGAAATTACAGAAAGAAAGGGTGGCACTTGCTGAAAATGCCTTAGAGCTATCTACTATTGAAATTGAACGTGAAGTAAGCAGGGCCTGGACATCTGTTTATACAACTAAAAAGGCGTATCAGGTATATAGAAAAATGGATTCAATTTTTGAAGATATTGAAAGGGCTGCAAGAATCCGGTATGAGACAGAAGCTACCTCTAAACTGGAATATCTTGCTACCTCCAACCAGGCGAACGAGGTTAAAATACAGCTGGAACAGTCATACCGAAATTACCTGAAATCAATACAGCGTTTAAACCTATGGTTTGTTAGTGATACGATTTATGATGTACCAGATTTGCCTGTTGAAACTTTAGACAAACCTTTAAACTTTCTGGTAGAGTCGCTTGAAAATCATCCGTTGCTACAGGTTTCGGAACAAAGGATAGATGTTGCCAAAGCGGTTACCAGAGAACGAAAATCTGAATTTTTGCCCAAATTTCAGGGTCAGTACGGTAGGCAGGAAATAGCCGGGCAATCGGGTTTCTTCCAATATCAAATAGGAATTCAAATTCCGCTGTTTTTTGGGCCGGAATTAGGCCGTACACAGGAAGCACAAGTAAATAGACAGATTGCAGAGCAAAACTTTTATCAGGATAAAATCGAACTGGAAACCGCCTATAAAAATATGCGTGAAGACTACATCAAATGGAGAAACTCATGGAATTATTATAGGGATGAAGCACTTCCGCTGGCCAAAGAGCAACAAGATGGATCAGTGCTGGCCTTTAAGGAAGGCGCTATCGATTATGTGACATTTCTCCAAAATATAAGAGATGCCATTAGAATCGAGGTAAATGCCTGGAGTGCTTTTAACGATTATCTCGACAGCCGTTACCAACTGGAATATTACCTTAAGAATTCAAATTAAAAATTAAAATAAGAAAATCGATATGAATACAAGATCAATAAATATTCTAATGCTTGCCTTAACGCTCAGCATATTCTTTGGATGTAAAGAAAATCCTGCGGCAGGGGAAGATGCTTCCAGTGAAACTGCAACTACTAATACCGAAGAAGGTGAAAATCACGGTGAGGAAGGAGATGAAGAAGAAGGAGGGATGCGTTCGGTACATCTTTCAGAAATGAAATTCAATAGTCTGGGGATTAAAGTAGATACCTTGCCTAAAAAAGCTTTGTCCGGTATTGTGGAAGCCAATGGCCAGTTAGAAGTGCCGCCACAATATGAAGCTACCGTTACGGCAATTTTAGGCGGTAATATAACTTCTATAAAGGTTATTGAGGGGGATAAGGTAAATAAAGGTCAGGTGTTGGCTTATCTTTCTCACCCAAATTTAACCAGAATGCAGTCTGATTATATTAATGCATATAGTAGGATGCAATTTTTGGAAAAGGAATTTGAAAGACAGAAACGTTTATATGAAGCAGAGGTAGGATCTGGAAAATCTTTTCAACAAACCCAATCAGATTACCAGTCTGTACAAGGTGAAGTGCGGGGGTATGAATCACAGTTACGGCAGTTAAACCTAAATGCTTCCCAGGTTAGAGACGGTGAATTATATGAATATATTCCGGTAGTAAGCCCAATTGGAGGTTATATTGAAAAAGTACTGGTACAGGTAGGACAATATGTAGACCCTCAGACCAGTATGTTTATGGTAGTTGATAATGAACATGTGCATGCCGATCTAATGGTTTTTGAAAAAGATATTTATAAGGTGAAAGAAGGCCAAAAGATTGCGTTTACACTGGAATCGGTTCCAGGCAGTAATTTAACCGGGGAAATTTATTCAGTGGGGAAACAATTTGAACAAAACCCCAAAGCGGTACATGTGCATGCAGAAATCGATAATAAAGAAGATTTTCTAATTCCGGGGATGTATATAAACGGAAAAATCAGGACCGGTGAAGAAGCTGTTCCTGCCTTACCGGAAGAAGCAATAATTGAAGAAGAAGGAAATCCCTACATCTTTACGGCCCAAAAACACCAGGAAGATGGTGAAACCGAATGGGAATTGAAACCAGTGCAGGTTAGAACGGGAATAAATGAAGATGGTTGGGTTGAAATTAAACTGCTGGAGCCTCTGCCTGAAGGTACGTTGGTTGCCTATAATAATGCCTATTATCTGGTTTCTGAAATGCAGAAAAGCCAGACTTCCCATGGTCATTAAATTAAAAAAATTAGATGGATGGACTCTCTGTTAAATGTTTGTCTTAATTAAAATTCCAGAGGGTTCATCCTTAATACTAAAATTAATATTACAGCAATGAAAGAAATAAAAGCATTTATAAAACCGAAACGAGTTCAAAAAGTGATAGAATCCCTTAGTGAAAGTGGATTCAAAAGTATGACGCTTTCCCAGGGGGAAGGTACCGGGGCTTTTAAAGCAAAAGGCGCATCACCTTCTTTAGATTTCCGTGTAACAGACAGTCCGGTTGTAAAGTTAGAACTGGTATGTCAAAACGAAGAAGCACAATCAGCAATAGATATTATCCTTGAGAATGCAAAAACAACTGAACCCGGTGACGGAATAATTTATCTTTCCGATATTGAAGATGCCTTCCAGATAAAAACCGGGGAATCCATAAAGCGTTACGACCCCTAAATACTTTTATAGCAAATGGAAAAAATAGTAAAAAAGTTGGAAAGCAAAGGCATCCGCCCTACGGCAATGCGCTTGATGACCTATAGACGGCTGGCACAACTGAATGTGGCCGTTAGCTTAGGCGACCTTGGAAAGGATTTCGAAAGCTCGGAAAGGAGTACGCTTTTCCGTACTATGAAGACATTTGAAGAAAAAGGAATCGTGCATCAAATTGAGGATGGCACCGGCATCATTAAATATGCCCTGTGCGAAGACAATTGTGAATGTGAGGTGGGAAACGACCTTCACTTACATTTTCATTGCAATAGTTGCGGGGAAACCGTGTGCCTTACAGAGCACAAAATCCCTCAGATAAACCTGCCCGAAGGCTATGTGGCAGAGGATATCAATCTGGTGGCCAAGGGAGTCTGTGAGAAATGTAGCAATGACTTGGATTAAGTTTTTTGATTTAAAAAATTGGAACAATGATGAAAATTTATAAGAAAGAAAGCAAGGTATATATGGTAGCTCAAAATAGATTGGATGCTACCGATTATGACAATTTGATATCTCAATTAAAAAACCATATACAGTCAAACCATAAAGTGTACTGGTATATTGAAATGGAAAATTTTGAGGGGTGGACCGCAAGTGCGTATTGGGAGGGCATTGAACTGAAACTTCCGAATGAAGAACGCGTTAAAAAGGTTGCATTGGTGGGAAATACAAAATGGCAAGAGCAATTTACGGAAGTTTTGATACCCTTTACAAGGGCACATATTAAATGCTTTAGCCCTGAAGAAAAAGATTTGGCCAAGGAATGGATGGAGAAAGGAAATCATTAAAAAAGTTAAATAGAAAGATTATGATGGACAACTGGAATTTTGGGGGAATGCACTGGATATGGTGGGGACTTTGGATAATTCTTATCTTTTGGATATTTTTAATTCCTTACCCCACCCCTGGACAAAAACGGAAAAAAGACGGAGCAATGGAAATTCTAAGGGAGCGTTTTGCACGGGGCGAAATAAGCGAGGAAGAATATAAACACCGGGTAAATATTCTTCAAAATAAAAATGAACCAAAGGACCAGAAAAAAATTAGGCAGGAAAAATAATGGGAAAAGGACAACTAACTATATTTTTTTTAATGCTGGCTCCTATCCTGCATACCCAAACTATATACAGTACACGGGAGGGGCATATCCTTATAAAAGCTAATATAGATGGCAAGGCATTTAAGGCGGAAAGCCATCAACTTTCCATGTTTTTTGATTACACAAGTAAAGAAATTACGGGTTCCATAAATTTGAGAACTATAGACACAAATAATCCACAGCTAGCCACCTATCTTAAAAGTACTCAAGCACCTATATGGATAAGATTTACCGGGAAGGTCCCGGTTGAGGATTTCCTTTTGCGCCCACATGAACCAATTGATTTTAATTGGTTGGTAACGATCAGGCTTCCTAATAAAGAAGTGCAAAACTACTTTAAAGCGACATTGACCCACATCCCCCAAGGTCCTACATTTTCCTGTCTTTTAAGTGCCGGTGGATTTATAGAGAAAACTATAAGCCCAAGCTTAAATCAAGTGGTTCCTGGACTTGAAGGATCCATAGAAATAAAATTTGCCCAGCTTATTTTAAAGAAAGAGTGAATGCCATTTAATTCAAAATAACATAGAAAGATGAAAAAGTATAAATAGAATCCCATCCTCTTCCAGTAGTGCCTTATTAAAATAGCGCTGGGGAGATGTAATAAGTGTAAATAAAATATCCTCCTGCCGTACAAAATTTGTACCGCAATTAGGGAGATAGATGTGATATATAAATATTTCCGTCTTATCATTTTTCGCTTATTACTAATAATGTAAAATTTTGAGGGGTGGACCGCAAGTGCGTATTGGAAGGGCATTGAACTGAAACTTCCGAACGAAGAACGCGTTAAAAAGGTTGCATTGGTGGGAAATACAAAATGGAAGGAACAGTTTACGGAAGTTTTGATACCCTTTACAAAGGCACATATTAAATTCTTTAGCCCTGAAGAAAAAGATTTGGCCAAGGAATGGATGGAGAAAGGAAATCATTAAAAAAGTTAAATAAATTTAAACAGAAAGATTATGATGGACGACTGATATTTTGGGGGAATGCACTGGATATGGTGGGGGCTTTGGATAATCCTTATCTTTTGGATATTCTTAATTCCTTACCCCACGCCGGGACAAAACAGACGGAAAGATAAGGCTATGGAAGCCCTGAGAGATCGATACGCCCGGGACGAGATAAGCGATGAGGAATTTGAACAAAAGAAGAAAGTCCTTCAGGATAAGAAGAAGTAGTTATAAGGCCACAGGTATCGAAGCCGATGGCACCTATGGCATATAAAAGAAGGTAAAAATGAAAAAACGGAAAGTATTTGTTTTTATATTCATTGGATTAGCCCTTGGCTTATTTATAATACAGCCCCTGGCTATTTCACTCCACATGTATGACATGCAGGGAGATAATGGCGAATGGTGGAAATACCTGCTTGCTTCATATCAGCAGGAATTTAGAGTATGGGATTTGGATCAAGCCATAATCAAATTGCTATTTGGACTGCTGGGCATTGCCTTGTCACTTATGTTTATGGTCAGGCAAAGAATATTTCAATTGACCGGAAGAAGAGATAAGCTGGAGGAGATCAGAGAGCTGATTGCGGCAGGAGAAAACCAGCAAGTAGAATTTAAATCTACCTTGAGATGGGATTTGAGGCAGTTTAAACCGAATAAGGCTTTGGAAGACGTAATAGCAAAAACAATTGCCGGGTTTATGAACACCCAAGGAGGGCATTTAATTATCGGAATTGATGATGAAGGTAGTATTCTGGGGCTGGAACAGGATTATGGTACTTTAAAAAAACCTGGCAAGGACGGGTTTGAGCAATATATAATGCAATTGGTGTCCCTCAAGTTGGGTACCCATTTTTGCACTTTGGTTAAAGTGTCTTTTCACCAATTTGAAGAAAAGGATATCTGTTATGTAAGGGTTCACAAATCACAAAAACCTGTGTATTTGAATTTGGGCGATCGTTCGCATTTCTTTATCAGAACCGGGAACGGAACCCGCGAGTTGGATATGCCCGAGGCGTTGGAATATATGGAAACATACTTAAACTAAACAATATGGGATTTTTAAAACATTTATTAAGAGGAAATTATGGTCATCATTCCAACAAGCATCAACGTAAAAATAATGCCCCAAGATTTAATGAACCCAAGGTTGTTGTGAGATGTACAAAATGCGGCAAAAACAATCCTGAAAATGCTTCTTTTTGACAACATTGTGGCGAGCCTTTAGGTAAAGTAAAATGCATAAGTTGTCAAGAACCAATACCTATGGATGCAAAATTTTGTTCTAAATGTAGCAATGAAGTATAGTTTACATTATGAGAATAAGCAAACAACTTATTGAACGGACTTAAATAATTTTTAAATATGCTCTTAAATAAGCGGATATCAATTTTTGACTTCTTGAAAACCATAAAATTTGACCTGATATTTATCGGTAGTTATTCAATTCTGGTTGGCTATATGGACCAATATGGTTTTTTGTCAAAAATCTCTATTCCAATTGCAATAACCGGCGTTTTTGGTACTGCGGTGGCTCTACTTTTGGGTTTTCGAACCAATCAAGCCTATGAACGGTGGTGGGAAGCCCGTATTATTTGGGGGGCTATTGTCAATGATTCCAGAACACTGGTCAGGCAGTGTGTGTCTTTTTTTGCAAGGGGTCAAGGAGGCTATCAAAAGATGGTGAAAGAGATGACCGATCGTCAGGTAATCTGGTGCTATGCCCTAGGGGAATCGTTGAGGAAACTACCCTTTTCCACTCGGGTTAAGGTATACTCAGAATCCTATGGGATTAAAGCATTTAATATTCCTAATGCTTTATTGTCACAACACTCTGAAACTTTGTTAAAGGCAAAAGAAATTGGTATGGTCAATGATTTTCAGCAGGTACAGATAGACAGTACTATAGCCAGGTTATGTGATTCAATGGGCAAATGCGAACGTATAAAAAATACTGTCTTCCCCAAAGCACACAGCTTATTGATTCATTTGATCATCTACGTTTTTGCTACAATGTTGCCTTTTGGATTGGACGATAAAAATATAGCAGTTGAAATCGCTATAACATTTATTATACCAGTCATTTTCATTGCCATTGAAAAAACATCCATACTCATGCAGGATCCCTTTGAAAACGACCCTTTGGATACACCCATGACTGATTTGGCCGAAACGATAGAAATAAACATTAAACAAATGATAGGTAAAACAGATGTTCCTGTAAAGAAAGAGCCAACAGATTATTATATTTTATAATACAAGATGAATACAATGGATTTTCAAACTGAAATAACACTGATACCGAGATTATTTGTCGCTCTTTTACTAGGTGTCCTGATAGGACTCGATAGGGAAATTGACGGAAATGCGGCAGGAATTAGAACGTATGCAGCCGTTTGCCTTGGGGCCGCATTAATTACAATAATCAATACTCATATTGAAGTAACTGACCAAACCCGCATTGTCGCCAATATTGTTTCCGGTATTGGGTTCTTTGGTGCAGGAATTATTTTTAGGGATAGCGCGAAAAATTTAATTTCCGGTTTGACTACCGCAGCTACAATTTGGGCCACTGCCGCGGTTGGTATATCAATTGGGTTTGGTATGTACCTCATTGGAAGTGTTACATCCGCTTTTCTTATTCTATTATTGGTTTCACATCATTTCCCTTTTTTGAAAAAACATAAAACAAACAATACCTAAAATGAAAAAATTACAACTTAAAATTCCGGTACTGCTACCTCAGGTGCCAAATGAAAAAGATACCTGTGTACAAAGACTTATTGAGGAATTAGAAGCCAAAGAAGGTCTTGAAAAAGTGCATATAAAAGATGATCAGGAAGATACGGTTCCACAATTGTGCTTTCATTATGATCCGGACATTATCTCTATTGACCGAATTCAATCATTGGCAGAAAGAACCGGGGCTGAAATTACCGAGAAATATGGACATTTGCTTATAGAGGTTGAGGGGATTAGACATACCCGGCATGCAAGGACTATAGAAAAGAGTCTGCTGAATATCAAAGGCGTTTTGGAAGCTTCCGCCAATGCGGGAGGAATGATCCGTTTAGAATATGATAAGCGTGAGACCAGTTTTGATGAAATAAGTGCAAAGTTAGAAAAAGAAAACATAAAAGTTAATAAAAGCTCCTCTGCTGAGAATAAAGGCTTTGAACCTGCGGAAAAGAATCCTCAAAATTTAAATAAAAAAAAGGCAAAGGGCAAAGAAGAACAAAAGCATAAAGATAACGAAGTCCAGAATCATATGGAAGGTGAAAGCCACGGGGCCGGGGAAGAACATTCCCACGCCCACGGTGGTGTTTTTGGAAAAAACACCGAACTTATTTTTGCCATCATTTGCGGTGCCCTTCTCGGAATAGGTTTCGGATTGTCCTACGTGGACTCGATACCGGATTGGGTCAGCTTGTCCCTCTACATAGGCGCCTACTTTTTTGGAGGTTATTTTACCGCGAAAGAGGCCATACAGACAGTGGCCAAAGGTGGTTTTGAAATCGACTTTTTAATGTTGGTCGCCGCCATCGGTGCCGCTGCTTTGGGCGCTTGGGCGGAAGGTGCCTTGTTACTGTTCCTGTTCAGCCTCGGGCACGCTCTTGAACATTATGCGATGGAGAAAGCCCGAAAATCTATTGCGGCACTGGCAGATTTAGCACCGAAAACGGCCTTGCTAAAAAAAGATGGAAAGACCAAAGAAGTTGGTATTGAAAAGTTGAATAAAGGCGATATCATTGTAGTTAAGCCAAACAGTAAAATATCTGCCGATGGCGTTGTTGTTGATGGTAAAAGTAGTGTCAACCAAGCCCCCATTACCGGGGAAAGTGTACCAGTAGATAAAGTTCCTGTGGAAGATTCCGCCAAGGACTATTCAGAGGATGATGATATAAAGGACGAAAACCGAGTTTTCGCCGGGACTATTAACGGCAACAATACGCTTGAAATTAAGGTAATCAAAGAGGCAAAGGATTCAACACTGTCCCGATTGGTAAAATTGGTGAACGAAGCCCAGACCCAAAAATCCCCCACCCAGTTGCTTACCGATAAATTTGAAAGATATTTTGTTCCTTCCGTACTGGTATTGGTAGTGCTGTTGCTCTTTGCTTTTTTGGTCGTCGATGAACCGTTTAGTGCCAGCTTTTATAGGGCTATGGCCGTATTGGTAGCTGCCAGTCCCTGTGCCCTTGCGATTTCGACCCCGAGTGCGGTATTGAGCGGTGTTGCACGAGCGGCCCGTGGCGGGGTACTTATCAAAGGGGGTCGTCCTTTGGAAGACTTGGGGGTTATTACCGCGCTCGCCTTTGACAAGACGGGTACCCTGACCGAAGGAAAACCCAAGCTTACCGAAGTGGTCCCGCTTGGCGATATTTCTGAAAACGAACTTTTAAAAATAGCTGTAGCCGTAGAGAATCTAAGTGATCATCCCCTGGCAAAAGCAGTGGTTCGAGATGGCAAGGAACGTTTGAAAGGCGAGGAAATACCTGATGCAACCGATTTGGAAGCCGTGCTTGGCAAAGGTATAAAAGCGTCATTGGGCAATGACAAAATCTATGTCGGTAACCTCGACCTGTACGAAGGGCTTGATGAGAGCACCCCTTCCGAAGAGATAATAACGAAAGTCCGTGACCTCGAAGGTGGGGGAAATACTACGATGCTTATTCGGAAAAACCAAGAATATATAGGTGTTATTGCCCTAATGGATACCCCTCGCGAAGCTGCCAAGGAAACCCTCAAAAAATTAAAGGAAATCGGTATCAAACGAATGATTATGCTTACTGGTGACAACCAAAAGGTTGCCGATGCCGTGGCGAAAGAAATAGGATTGACCGATGCTTGGGGGAGCTTGTTACCAGAGGAAAAAGTGGATGCCATAAAAGAGCTAAAGGAAAAGGAATCCAAGGTGGCAATGGTAGGCGATGGTGTAAACGATGCACCCGCAATGGCGAACAGTACCGTGGGCATAGCAATGGGAGCGGCTGGAAGCGATGTGGCCTTGGAAACGGCGGATGTTGCCCTAATGGCCGATAAGTTGGAAACCCTGCCTTTTGCTATTGGCTTGAGTAGAAAGGCAAAAGCTATTATCAAGCAGAACCTTTGGGTAAGCCTTGGTGTTGTGGCACTGCTCATACCAGCCACCATTTTGAGCTGGGCAAACATAGGAATAGCCGTGGCATTTCACGAGGGGTCTACCTTGGTAGTAGTGGCCAATGCGCTGCGCCTTTTGGCTTATAAAAAAGATTAGAAAAATTGGGACTTAGAAGAATCCAGTTTTTTGAAAGAATATTAAATGACAAACACGGAAAAAATATTATTTACCAAAGGGATACGCCCTACTGAAATGAGGTTGAAAATTTACAAATACCTCAAGAGGAAGACTTATGCTGACAGTTTGAACGAAATGCAAAAGGTCTTTCTCAAAAAAAGTAAAAGTAACAAAACAGCAAATAAAACCACGTTTTATAGAACGATGAAGTTGTTTGAGGAAAAAAACATAGTCCACCAGATTGATGATGGAACGGCCGTTGCAAAATATGCACTTTCTGATGAAAACATCTCAGATTTACATATGCATTTTCATTGCACCGTTTGTGGAAAAACTATTTGCTTGCCGGATAGAATATCGAAACAAAACTTGCCGGGCGATTATGAAATAAACGATGTGAACCTGGTATTAAAAGGGATATGTAAAAATTGTAGTAAAAAATAATAGGTGGGAGTGCCTTAAAACTGAACCCTTGCGCCCAATGGTCAGCTTAAGGTTTCCCCCACCTTATTTAATTAAAAAAATTTACGGATATGGAAAAATATGATGTAACAATTATAGGGTCTGGCCCGGGCGGGTATGTAAGTGCCATCCGTTGTGCCCAATTAGGTTTAAAAGTGGCCATTGTTGAAAGGTACAGCACGCTTGGCGGCACCTGCCTTAACGTGGGCTGTATCCCGTCAAAAGCCTGGCTTGAAGCCTCTGAGCATTATTACAAACTCAAGCATCAATTCGAAAAATTTGGGATTGATGTTAAAGAAGCCAATGTCGATATCCTGAAAATGAACCAAAGGGTTCAGGATGTGGTACAGGAAATCATCAATGGCGTTGGGTATCTGATGAAAAAGAACAAAGTTACCGTCTATGAAGGCCACGGCACCATCAAGGACAAAAACACGATTGAGATTAAGGCCGAAGCTAAAACGGAAACTATAGAAACCGATAAAATTATCATTGCCACAGGGTCCAAACCCGCTTCCTTGCCCAATATTAAAATCGATAAAAAAAGGATAATCTCTTCCACCCAAGCCCTTGCCCTACAGGAAATTCCCGACCATTTATTGGTCGTTGGTGGAGGCGTTATCGGGGTTGAGATAGGTTCTGTTTTCGCCCGCCTGGGCTCTAAGGTGTCTATTGTGGAATATTTTGATAGCCTCATCGCCACTATGGATGGCGCACTGGGACATCAATTGCATCGTTCCCTAAGAAAACAGGGAATTGAGTTTTATTTGGAACATAAAGTGACCAATGCAACAGCAACGGACAACAAAGTTGAATTGAAAGCGGAAAACCTGTCCGATAAAAAAGAAATGAATTTAGAAGGCGACTATTGCCTTATGGCCATTGGCCGGAAACCGTACACCGCCAATTTAGGCCTTGAAAACATTGGCGTGGAAACCAATGAGAAAGGACAGATAATCGTAGATGAGAATCTCGAAACCAATGTCAAAGGAATATATGCCATTGGGGATGTAATCAGGGGTGCGATGCTTGCCCATAAAGCAAGTGAAGAAGGCGTTTTTGTAGCCGAAACTATTGTTGGTCAAAAGCCATATATTAATTATTCGCTCATCCCAAATATCGTGTACACCCAGCCCGAGGTCGCCGGCGTAGGCTTGACGGAAGAAGAATTGAAAAAGGCCAATAAAAATATAAAAATAGGGTCTTTCCCCTATAAGGCAAACGCACGGGCAAAGATAAGTATGGATACCGATGGTTTTATAAAGGTAATCGCAGATAAGCAGACCGATGAGATACTGGGCGTGCATATGATAGGCCCTCGCATTGCAGACAGTTATACCGAAGCGGTGGTAGCAATGGAATTTAGGGCATCTGCTGAAGACATTGCAAGAATGTCACACGGGCATCCCACATTTTCAGAGACCTTTAAAGAGGCGTGTCTGGCCGCTACAGATGATAGGGCATTACATATTTAAAGTTGACCTAACAGTAAGTTCTTAAAAATTAAGACGCTACTGAGCTTTTTGAAATATTAAGGTTTAAGTAATTAACTCAAAAAATAGATAAGATCAAATGGGGCAATCAGTTCGAAATCAATCCACTATTGGGTATATCAGGGAAACGGCAACAAAGTTCCTCGACAGGGAAACAGCTGGGGGGATTTTTTTAATAATTGCTACTATAGTTGCCCTTCTTTTAGCTAATTCACAGTGGGCAGGTGCCTATCATCATTTTCTTGGCGATGAATTGCTTTTTGAATTTTCCGAGCATCTTAGTTTTGGGCTAACAATTGAAGAATGGATCAATGATGGCCTAATGGCAATTTTCTTTTTGGTTGCCGGCCTTGAATTGAAGAGGGAGGTTATGGTGGGGGAATTATCTTCAATTAAAAAAGCCTCAGCCCCCTTGTTGGCAGCTTTAGGTGGTATGGCAGTTCCGGCCCTCATTTTTATTAGCCTAAATTTAGGAACTGAAAATATAAAGGGTTGGGGCATCCCTATGGCTACCGATATCGCATATTCACTAGGGATTATTGGCCTACTGGGGAAAAATGTCCCCAGGCAGTTAAAAACATTTTTAATAGCCCTCGCTATTGCTGACGATATAGGGGCCATATTGGTGATAGCATTGTTTTATAGCAACGAGTTGAGCTGGATATACCTTGGATCGGGCATGGGGGCATTTGGGTTATTATTATTAATGAATTGGACTGGGGTCAAAAATTTGATTTGGTATATTATTATTGGGATCATCTTATGGTATTGCTTCCTTAATTCGGGGATCCATCCAACTATTGCGGGGGTACTTTTTGCCATTACCATTCCAATAGTGCCCAAATTAGACAGTAAAATATTAAAAGAAAGAACTGCCACAAACGTTACTAATCTTGAGAAAACAGAGCTGGAAAAATTAAATCCCCTTCAGGATAAAAAACAACAAATAATTTTAAAAGCCATTAAAACAGATACTGAGAATTCAAGGCCTCCTTTGCTCAAACTGGAAAATTCCCTTGTTGATTTCAATGCTTTCTTTATCATTCCAATTTTTGCAGTCGCGAATGCGGGAGTAAAGCTCGATGTAAATTTAATTGAGGTTGTTTCCGGTTCTTTAGGGCTGGGGATCCTTTTGGGATTAGCAATTGGTAAAGTAACAGGGATTGGTATTTTTACATTGATCGGGCAAAAACTTGGAGTTTCCGAATTACATATTACACTAAACTGGAAACATATAATTGGAATTGGTATGATTGCGGGAATTGGCTTTACCATGTCCCTTTTTATTACCAATCTCGCATTTAATGATCAGGAATTGATTAAAATTTCGAAAATAAGCATTTTGATAGCTTCATTACTTGCAGCTATTGGCGGTGCGGTAATTCTCTTATTAAATTCCAATAAAGGAAGGAAAAATATAGTTAGGTGATATGGGAGAAATGAACAAAAGTACCTTTATAGTAAGTCAAATGGACTGTCCTTCAGAAGAACAGATGATCCGGATGAAGTTGGAGGCTTATACACAAGTGAAATATTTGCATTTTGATATTCCCAACAGGAAATTGGAAGTATATCATGTGAATGGAATCGAAGATATACAAACATCAATAGCCAGTTTAAACCTTGGGGATTCCTTTCAAGGGACCGAAGAAGCCGAGCCTCCTGAAATAGAAGACCAATCCAAACAGAAAACAATCCTTTGGTGGGTCCTCGGGATAAATTTCGGCTTTTTCATTATCGAAATGACCACGGGGTGGATTTCTTCTTCTATGGGCCTTATTGCCGATTCGCTTGATATGCTGGCAGATTCGATAGTATATGCGCTAAGTTTATTTGCAGTAGGTGGTGCCATTTCCAGAAAAAAGAAGGTGGCAAAATTCAGCGGGTATTTTCAAATTGCATTGGCAACACTTGGTTTTGCAGAGGTTTTGCGAAGGTTTTTTACAAGTAGTGAAACACCAATTTTCCAATTGATGATCATTGTTTCCATTTTCGCCCTTTTGGGGAACCTTATTTCGCTTTGGTTGATAAATAAGGCCAAAAGTAAGGAGGCGCATATGCAGGCCAGTGCTATTTTTACCTCCAATGATATCATCGTAAACGGCGGGGTGATACTGGCCGGGGTGCTGGTCTATTTTCTGGATAGCAAATGGCCAGATTTGATCATTGGTGGAATCGTGTTCACTTTTGTAATGCGAGGCGCCATAAGGATATTGAAAATTTCGAAATAATTTAAATATGTGATCGACACAATATGTATTGCTAACAACATAATGATTATGAATAAAAGAAATGTAGCATTATTGATTTTACTGTTGTTGGCAATAGACCAGGCCATAAAGATTTATGTGAAGACCCATTTTTATTATGGCGAGGAGTACTACGTGTTTGGCTTGGATTGGTTTCGCTTGCATTTTTTGGAGAATCCCGGAATGGCCTGGGGCTTTAAATTTGGGGAGGGATATGTGGCCAAATTTATTTTAATACTATTTCGCTTAGCAGCCATTATTTGGGGGACCTTTTATATCAAAAAGATGATACGTGAAGGATATGCAAAAGTCTTTATAATCTGTGCCGCATTTATATACGCAGGTGCATTGGGCAATTTGATTGACGGTGCATTTTACGGACTGTTTTTTGAAAAAAGTGATCCCGCACTTCGCAACATTGCAGAAATATTCCCCTCAGGCGGTGGTTATGCGGGATTTTTAAATGGCAATGTGGTGGATATGTGGTACTTCCCTATTATTGATACAAGGCTTCCGGAATGGCTGCCATTATGGGGAGGCAATGAATTTACTTTTTTCGACCCTGTATTCAATACCGCAGATGTTTGGATTAGCACGGGAGTGATTTTACTCCTGATCTTTCAAAGCCAACAAAAAAAAGACCAGAAAATATCGGATAAGAAAAAGTTGAAATATACTGAAAGTAACAGGACAATTATAAAAATCGATTAGTTATGAACGTTTGGCTCTGGGTAGTAGTATTGGGATTGGCAGCTTGGGCCGCACATTGGGGTGCTGATCAACTCCTAACACCTTTGAAAATGCTGCGTAAGCAATGGGGGCTTACAGCTTCTGCAGGAGCAGCTTTCCTAGCTATTGTAACAGCGAGCCCGGAAGTGGCGATAAATATTACAAGTGCTGCCCGGGGAGTATCTGATATCGGATTAGGAAATTTGCTTGGTTCCAATATAATTTCCATCCCACTCATGGTAACCATCGCCTATTTCGCTTCCAGAAAACAATTTAAAAACAATAAGGAACATCAAAAACATTTAGATACCAACCTGCTGGCCCTGAACAAACGTTCTGTCTCGGTATTGTCCATCCCCTATCTGGCAATCATTGCTTTGGTAGCTATACTAACCCTTCCAAAAGCCTGGCGTGGGTTACAACCCATTGATGGGTGGATTATGCTGGCGGCCTATGCGGCTTTTTTAATGCGTGCCATTATAAAAGGCAGGAAAAAAGGGGAAAGTGTGGAGTGGGATAAGAAGAAAGTGTGGTTATCAGTAGCCGGAGCTATGGCAATAGCCGTGGGTGCTTTTTTTATTGTTAAGGCTACGGAAAATATTGTTTCGGTGTTGAACATTTCCGAAATTGTTGGAGGGCTGTTTATTACCGGAATAATGACGACTGCCCCAGAAATATTTAAAACATGGAGTGTGGTAAAAGGAGGTGAAGTGACCGCGGGCACCACGAGCGTAATTGCCGATAATGCTGTTACCATGACGATAGCATTTTTTCCTTTGGCATTGGTAACAACACCTATCGAAGATTTCCAGTTGTTTTGGGTCAACCTGGCTTTTGTAGGACTGATGCCGCTTTTATATTCGGTATTTGTTCATCAAAGCAAGGAGCTTCACGGGTTCAGCAGATGGCAGATATTCGTTTTCGATGCAGCGTATATTGTATATCTCTTAACTATGGTGTAAAATATATTCAGAAATAGTTCTATCAGAATCAGATTTGGCGGAAATCCTGGGAAATTCTATGTTAACTGATTCTCATAAAATAAAATTAATAGAAAAATTCGAAGCCGATAACGCTATTTCGGATCAGAAGGCACTTTCTTTAATAGGAAAAATGGCCTTAAAACACAAAGAACTAAAATTGTCTGATTCAAATATTTCTTCAATTCTAATAAAATCTGCATTAAAGACTAATGAGAAAATTGAGCTTTTCATGAACAATCTTACTCCCTTTGATAAAGAATTTATAACATCCTTTTTAAGTTCTTTAGGGGGAGATTATAAGCAATTAAATGAAAAAGGTCCTATGCCATACTTTAAAAACACTGCCCTTCTACTCAGTTTTTTTCAGTATTTAAAACAAGAAGGCAAAATATCTAAAATCAAAGAAAAAAAAGACCATATTCAAGTTACAACATTTAGAAAATAAAAAATGTCCGAAACCAATCGTA
Source organism: Christiangramia oceanisediminis (assembly GCF_022570735.2). Lineage (GTDB taxonomy): Bacteria > Bacteroidota > Bacteroidia > Flavobacteriales > Flavobacteriaceae > Christiangramia > Christiangramia oceanisediminis. The sequence continues at coordinate 606,160 of NZ_JANCNS010000002.1, forward strand.
TAGAATATAAGCGTGAACTTTCCGAAGGACTGGAGAAAGAAGTTGTGGCTTTTTTGAATTACAGAGAAGGTGGCATAATTTATATAGGCATAGATAAAGAAGGTAGGACAGTTGGCGTTCAGGATGCCGATGGAGACCAGCTAAAAATAAAAGACCGGTTAAAGAATAATATTCGTCCTTCAGCCCTTGGGCTTTTTGATATTGTAAGTGAAGAAAGGGATGGGAAAGAAATTTTAAAGATTATTGTGGCCAGCGGTTCCGAGAAACCATACCATCTCAAAAAATTCGGGATGAGTGAAAAAGGCTGTTTTATACGATTGGGTTCTGCTGCAGAACCCATGTCCCAAAAACTAATTGAAGAACTTTTTGCCTCTCGTACCCGGAATTCCATAGGGAAAATAAAAGCCCATCGCCAGGATCTAAACTTTGAGCAGCTTCATATTTATTACCAGGAAAAACAAAAACCCCTTAATAAACAGTTCAGGAAGAATTTAGAGCTTACAACCACCGATGGTGATTTGAATTACGCCGCTTATTTGCTGGCCGATGAAAATAACCTTTCCGTAAAGGTCGCAAAATATAAGGGTGACACGCGAGTAGATTTAATGGAAAGCAACGAATACGGTTATTGTTCCCTTGTGAAAGCTACTAAGAGTGTACTGGATAAAATAAGCCTGGAAAACCGCACCATCACACAAATAACTCAGAAAGAACGAAAGGAACATCGTCTATGGAATGCCATTGCACTTAGGGAAGCAATTATAAATGCCTTTGTCCATAATGACTATACCCGCGAAATTGCACCAAAATTTGAAATCTTTAATGATCGCATCGAAATAACTTCCGCAGGTTCTTTACCTGATGGCTTAAGTAAAAATGAGTTTTTTGAAGGCTTTTCAATTCCGAGGAACAAGGAGCTTATGCGTATTTATAAAGATCTGGACCTGGTGGAACAATTGGGTTCGGGAATTCCCAGAATACTGGAATCGTACAGTAAAGAATGTTTCCGATTTTCTGATAATTTCCTCAGGATGATATTTCCTGCCGCAGATAAAGTTTATAGGGAGACCCCGCAAGTCACCCCCCAAGTCACCCCCCAAGTTACCCCGCAAGTTACCCCCCAAGTACGGGATCTTCTTAATGTTTTTAAGGGCGAAGAAAGTAGAATCGAATTGCAAAAATCATTAGGGCTTGTGGACAGAAAAAATTTTAGAATCAACTATTTAGTGCCGGCTATAGAAAATGGTTTCGTAGAGCCAACAATACCTGATAAGCCAAAAAGCAGTAAACAGAAGTATAGACTAACTGAGAAAGGAAGAAAAGCAAAACAGGAATGAAATTTACCGAAGCACAACTAGAAAGTGTTTTTGCTAACCAGCTGAAACAAGAAAGTTATGAGCATCAATTAGGTAGTACTATCTCACGAAAGGAAGATGAAGTGCTCATTGAAAGTGATCTTCGGGAATTTCTATTGACAAGGTACCGGAAAAACGGGATTACTAAAAATGAAATAGATTCCATTATTCTTAGACTTAAAACTCTTCCGGCATCAGACCTCTATGAAAGCAACAAAGAATTTATGCAAATGCTTTCTGATGGTTTTTCGCTAAAGCGGGAAGACCGTTTCCAAAAAGATATCTGGATCTATTTAATTGATTATTCAGAAGACAACCAAAATACTTATAAGTTCGTTAATCAGCTGGAAATTACCGGAACCCAAAAACGTATTCCTGACGGGATTCTTTTTATTAATGGAATTCCGGTAGTTGTTTTCGAATTCAAAACGGCGATTCAGGAAAATACCACCATTTATGACGCCTATATTCAATTAACAGTGCGTTACCAAAGGGACATATCTGAACTTTTTAAGTATAATGCATTTTGTGTAATCAGCGATGGTGTAAATACCAAAGCAGGTTCTTTTTTTGCACCTTATGAATTCTTCTATGCCTGGCGCAGAATCGCAGGATTGGCAAAGGAAGTTGACGGTATTGATAGCATGTTCACCCTTATTCAGGGTATGTTGCATCAATACAGGCTGCGGGACATCATTAAAAACTTTATTTATTTACCGGATAGCTCAAAAAAGGATGAAAAGATCGTGTGCCGCTATCCCCAGTATTATGCGGCAAGGGCTCTATTTGAAAATATTCAGAAAGTCCAAAAACCCAACGGAAACGGAAAAGGAGGCACCTATTTTGGGGCAACCGGTTCCGGAAAAAGTTATACCATGCTTTTCCTAACCCGGCTTTTAATGAAAAGTGATCATTTTGAAAGTCCTACTATTATTTTGATTACAGATCGAACCGATTTGGATGATCAGCTTACAGGGCAATTTACCAATGCCAAGGCCTTTATTGGGGATGATGCTATCGTAAGTGCAGAAAGCCGTGCAGACTTACGCAAACGGATTAGAGGAAGGGAAAGTGGTGGTGTGTTCCTTACCACTATACATAAGTTTACAGAAGATACCGAGTTACTTACGAATAGAAGCAATGTTATTTGTATATCTGATGAGGCTCACCGGAGCCAGACCAATCTTGACCAGAAAATAAAAATCACAGAAAAAGGGGTGCAGAAAACTTTTGGCTTTGCTAAATACCTTCACGATTCTTTGCCTAACGCTACTTTTGTAGGTTTTACCGGGACGCCAATCGATGCTACTTTAGATGTATTTGGGAAGGTGGTAGATGAATATACAATGACAGAATCTGTAATAGATGAAATTACAGTACGTATTGTATATGAAGGAAGGGCAGCGAAAGTGGCCCTTGAAAACAGGGAATTAAAGAAAATTGAGGAATATTACCGGGTAGCTGAGGAAGAAGGTGCGAATGAGTACCAGGTAGAAGAGAGTAAAAAGCAGTCGGCTAACATTAATGCCATTTTGAGTGATCCGGATCGTTTACAGGCCATAGCAGAAGATTTTGTCAATCATTATGAAAAAAGGCTAGAGGAAGGTGCTACCGTAAAAGGAAAAGCAATTTTTGTTTGTAGCAGTCGTGAAATAGCTTACGAGCTTTATAAGAACATCATCGAATTAAGACCGGAATGGGCAAAGGTTAGAAAGGCAGAAGAAGGTGCCGATTTAACTGAAAAAGACAGGAAGCAACTCAAGCCTATTCAGCGGATAAAGATGATCATGACAAGGGGAAAAGACGATCCAAAAGAAATGTATGATCTTTTAGGAACAAAAGAGTACCGGAAAGAGCTGGACCGTCAATTTAAAAATGAGAAATCGAATTTTAAAATTGCCATTGTCGTCGATATGTGGCTCACAGGTTTTGATGTGCCGTTTCTGGATAGTATCTATATCGATAAGCCCATCCAGCAACATAACCTTATCCAGACGATTTCCCGGGTAAACCGGAAGTTCCAGGGTAAAAACAAAGGACTGGTAGTAGATTATATTGGTATTAAGAAACAAATGAACTTAGCTCTTGCCAAATATAATAAGGGTGAGCGTCAGAATTTCGAAGATATTGAAAAGTCCCTGAAGATAGTTAGGGACCACCTTGATTTACTGGCCAGGATTTTTCACAAATTTGACAGTACAGATTATTTCCAGGGAGATCCTTTAAGCCAATTGAACAACCTTAACGTGGCTGTTGAATACGTACAGCAAACCAAGGAGCTGGAAACACGGTTTATGGATTTGGTGAAACGCCTGAAAGCTGCTTATGATATTTGTGCTGGAAGTGAAAAGTTAACACAGGAAGAAAGGGATTATACACATTTTTATTTAGCTGTAAAATCTATAGTTTTTAAACTCACCAGGGGAAATGCACCGGATACCGCGCAGATGAATGCCAAAGTAAGGGAAATGATTAAAAATGCTTTGGCAAGTGAAGGCGTGGAGGAGATCTTTAAAATGGGCGATCAGACCAACAGTCAGCAAGATATATTTGATGAGGATTATTTGTCAAAAATTGATAAGATCAAATTGCCCAATACTAAAATCAAACTTTTACAGCAATTACTGGCCAGGGCGATTGGAGAGATTAAAAAAGTGAACAAGGTAAAAGGAGTAGATTTTTCTAAAAAGATGGAAGGCCTCGTCTCCCGATACAATGAGAGAAAAGGAGATGTATTACGCGGAGAGGTCTACGAAGAGATGGCAGAGCAGCTCACAGACCTAATCTGGCAGGTACAAAAAGAGTTTTCGGCCGGGGAAAAGTTAGGAATTGATTTTGAAGAAAAAGCTTTCTATGATATTTTAAGAGAGCTTTGTGTAAAGTATGATTTTCAATATCCCGAAAATAAGCTCATCGAGCTTTCAAAAGCTATAAAAGATTTAGTGGACGAACAGGCGAAATTCCCGGACTGGAGCAAAAGGAACGACATTAAATCTGCCTTAAAAGTGGGGCTAATTTTATTACTCGATGAACACGGTTATCCGCCGGTGGAACGAGATGAAGTTTATGAAGAAATATTTGACCAGGCGGAGAATTTTAAGAAAAATAGAGCGGTGTAAATGAGTTACTATGCTTTCTAGTCTCGAGGCTAAGTATTACCTGGAATAACATTCCTTCGGATGATTATGACTCCTTTTAAACAATTTCCTAATAACCTTAAATAATAGCTCTAATTACTTGTAATTCACCTTTCTTTAAAAAGCTCTTTCACTCTAATTAATGGGTGTAATTTATTGTTATAGGCTATGTTTGCACCCTGATTTTTTTTGTGATTTCTTCATTTCAAGAATCTAACGTTTCGCATTTCTTCACTGCTTTACTTTTAGGAATTTTTTACAGCTGCATCTCTAAGGGATATATATGAGAACTTTTTACGATAGGGAAGAGGAAGTATTTCATAGCTATCAGGTTTCAGGCATGCTGAGCTATTCCAGGGAAGTAATGGGCAGTGATTCAAGATTGGATCTTAATTACTAAAATATTGAATCTTATTAACGATGGAAAATTAATGGTTACTTTCTAGAGTTAATTTCCGGAATAAATATAAAATTCCGTTTCAATTGATATCAAACGGAGATTTTCCAAATGGCTCTTAGTAATTTATTAAAAATAGTTGAGATTCTGTACTTATTCTGTACTAGATGAAAAAACAAAAGGCTCTCGATTTCTCGAAAGCCTTATGTTTACTTGTAGCGAGACCGAGATTTGAACTCGGGACCTCCGGGTTATGAATCCGACGCTCTAACCAACTGAGCTACCTCGCCGTATGTATTTTGCATTTTCTTAAATCGCCCGGATGCCTTGTCAAGCAAGGCCTCGTGGCTTTTTGTGAATGCGGGTGCAAATATAAAAACTATTTGTTTTGAAGCAAACTTTATTTTCTAAAATATTTATTTTGATTTCTTTTAATCTTTCAATTTAATATCTATATTGCCCGAAACTAATTAATCAAAAATGGAAGAAAAGATCAAGTACGAAATGGAGTTTCCAATTCAAGCTTCTCCTTCATTACTGTTTCAATATATTTCAACTCCCTCAGGTCTAAGTGAATGGTATGCCGATAATGTGAATTCCCGGGGTGAATTTTTTACGTTTATTTGGGAAGGTAGCGAAGAGAAGGCCAAGCTCGTTAGTAAAAAGAGCGATGAGCGAATCAAGTTCAAATGGATCGATGACGAGGAAACCCCATATTTCTTTGAATTACGTATACAGGTAGATGATATAACCAAGGATGTTTCTTTGATGATCACCGACTTTGCCGAGGAGGATGAGATCGATGAAGGAAAGATGCTGTGGGAAAATATGGTATCAGACCTGAAACAGATCCTTGGATCGGCTTAAAAAGTATATTTATAATAGTACCTTTGCCCCGTTATAAACGGGGTTTTTTTATGATCAATTTAGACGGAAAACTAGTAGAAAAGAAGAATGCGCAGATCTCTGTGCATAATCGGGGTTTTGCTTACGGTGATTCGGTTTTTGAAACTATACGGGTAATAAATGGTAAGATCATGTTCTGGGAAGATCATTATTTCCGCTTAATGGCTTCCATGCGTATCATGAGAATGGAAATTCCCGCCAGTTTTTCTCCAGAATTCCTTGAACAGGAGATTAAAGACCTTATTGAGGCGAATGATTTGCTTAATTCTCCGGCCCGAATTCGATTCGCAGTTTACAGGATTCAGGGTGGTTATTATACCCCGGCTACTAGAGAAATTGGTTATGTGATCAATGCCGAAGCACTGGAAAACGCGTTTTATATATTGAATGAAGAAGATTACGAGATCGAATTGTTCAAAGATCACTATGTCACTTCTGGTTTGCTTTCGACCATTAAATCCAATAACAGGGCCGTGAATGTACTGGGCAGCATCTATGCCAGTGAAAATAGTTACGATAACTGCCTGTTACTGAACGAGAAAAAAAGTGTGGTTGAGGCCCTCAACGGGAACCTTTTCGTGGTAAAAGGAAAGACCATCAAAACGCCACCTTTGAGTGATGGGGTACTGAACGGGATCATTCGAAAGCAACTGATCAATATTCTGAAAAAAACGGAAGAACTTGAAGTGGAGGAAGCCTCAGTTTCACCTTTCGAATTACAAAAGGCCGATGAGCTTTTTATTACGAATATTGCCGTTGGAATACAGCCTGTAAGCAAATACCGAAAAAAGGAATTCACCAACGAAGTTGCCCGGCAATTGATAGGAAAATTAAATACCCAGGCAAGATTGGGTTAATTATAGGTAGGGTTTTCTGGAGAATTAGACCAAAGAACATACTCACCGCCAAGTTCCAGCATCTTGTCTTTCCAGAAGGAATTATAAGGTTTTTCCAGGAGATCGGTATGATCTTCATTAGGTGTGATCACCCAGGAATGAGAATTTAATTCGTCATCGAGCTGATTGGCATCCCATCCTGAATAGCCTAGGAAAAATTTGATCTGTTTTTCGTCGATCTGTTCTTCAGCGATCAGGTCCATAACGGCTTCAAAGTTTCCACCCCAGTAAATCCCATTAGCAATCTCAATGCTGTCCGGGATCAGATCAGGAATTTTATGAATAAAATATAGGTTGTCCTGTTCTACAGGCCCGCCATTGTATACCCTAAAATTACCTTTAATTCCGGGAATAAGGTCTTTAAGAGTAAAATCGAGAATTTTATTCAGGATAAAGCCAACCGAACCATTATCTGAATGATCAGCCAGGAGAACCACCGAGCGATTAAAAGAGACATCTCCAATTATGGATGGTTCTGCAACGAGAAGATGACCCTTGGTTGGTTTTAAAGAGATCATTATAGCAGTCTTTTTATCTAAACTAATTATTTCCGGGAAAAAATGCAATATAATTCCCAATTTTTAAATAAAAAAAGCCTTCCCGAAGGAAGGCTTTAAGAATTTTCTTATGCAAATTATTAGTTTACAGCTTTTTGAAGATCAGCTCCGGCCTTAAACTTCACTACGTTCTTAGCAGCGATTTTAATGGTTTTTCCGGTTTGTGGGTTTCTTCCTTCTCGAGCAGCTCTTTTAGATACTGACCAAGATCCGAATCCAACTAGTGATACTCGGTCTCCCTTTTTAAGAGATTTCTCTACGTTCTCAAGGAAAGACTCTAATGCTTTTTTTGCTGCTGCTTTAGAAATTCCAGCGTTTTCAGCCATTGCATCAATTAAATCTGTTTTGTTCATAATTTGAAATTTAAATTAATTGTTGGTTAAACATTCTGTTAAACTGGTATACAAATTTATACGGATTTCTTGTCCATGCAAGTAATGACAAGGGAAAAGGCCCTATTTGTTAATAACTTGACCGATTTGTTGATAAAGATAATTGTTTTTTATTAAAATGCAACAAAATCAGTAGTAATAAGGGCTCAGCGCATTTTGGCATCATCTGGAAAATTATATCCATTTAAAAGCGATTTTGCATTCATCTTTTTCTTTCCTGGTAATTGCAACTCCTTTACTATAATAAAACCGTCACTTGCGGCTATTTTGATCTTTCCATCCTCTATTACTAACGTCCCGTTAGGCAGATGCTGGGCCTGCTCCAACTTATCTACATCATATATCTTAACCGGAAGCTCAGCTTTCGCAGATTCCATCATGCACCACGCAGCCGGGTAGGGATTAAGTCCACGTATATGATTATAAATAGTGCTTACTGGTTTTTCCCAGTCTATTTTAGTGTTTTCCTTATTTAATTTAGGAGCTGGTTTTAAATCGCCGGTGTTGGGTTGTGGCCTTGGTTCAATTTCGTTTCGCTGAATCTTTTCCAGAGTGGAAACCACAAGCTTTGCTCCAATTTCCATAAGGCGATCATGCAAGGAACCAACATTTTCAGATTCATCTATAGTGATCTCTTTCTGTTCGATCAGGTTTCCGGTGTCGATCTTCTCGTCCAGGAAAAAAGTGCTAACTCCGGTTTTTTGCTCACCGTTGATAATTGCCCAGTTAATGGGTGCAGCCCCGCGATATTGAGGCAGGAGGGAAGCATGAAGGTTAAAGGTGCCGTATTGCGGTAAACTCCAAACCGATTTTGGCAGCATCCTAAAGGCGACGACTACCTGAACATCGGGTTTTAGTTCTGAAAGTTCTTTCTGAAAATCCCCGTCCTTCAAATTGATTGGCTGCAGGATCTTAAGACCTTTTGAAACTGCAAAATCCTTCACCGCGCTGCCTTTTAGCTTCCTTCCCCTTCCTGCTGGCCGGTCAGGAGCCGTGATAACGCCTACCACATTAAATCCTTTCTCCAGGATTTCCTCTAGACTTTGCACGGCAAAATCTGGAGTTCCCATAAATACTATTCTTAGGTCTTTCATCTTCTAATTCAATTTATATTTATTGCTGGCTGTTCGCACCACCAGCTTTTTTTCAGATAATAAGGCAAGGACTTTTAAGATAGCATCTTCTTTGTAATCCAAACAGGAAACGATCTCCCGTGAGTCCTTCGGCCCATGATTGAGAATTCTTTTGATCGCAAGAAAGATCTCATTCATATCATCCCGGGTAATTTCCCTGTTATCCTTTGTGCAAACAGAGCATTTTCCGCAGGAGGCAGGATCTTCCTCTCCAAAATACCGAAGTAACTGAACCTGTTTACAAACCCTGTCATTTTCCACAAACTCCAGGACCGATTCGATCTTTCTCCTTTTGGTTTGTACATATTCCCTGATATATCCCGAAAGGGGGTTCAGGGTTGACTCATCTTCCCTGGGGACCAGAAAGTGGATACTGGCATCGTGTTTCGAAAAATGGAATTCTATGATCTCTTTTTTAGCCAGCTCTTCCAGGATCGAAATAACCTCCTGTTCTGAACTTAACGACTTTTCCACCACCGAATTCAGGCTAATTGGGATCAGGCTCTCGAAGACGCCGCCATAATTCCTCAAAATCACTCTTAAAACCGAAGCATATTTTGGGTTATCATCCAGGTAGGCATCCAGGTGACTGGCCGGGAGCAGCATCTGGATTTCGGTTTTTTTCTTATAATTCTGCTGAAAGCGCAAAACGCTACACCGGTCCAAAAGCTGGATGGCATTATAAGCCTTACTGGCGTTGAACTGGTACTGGTGACAAAAATCGGAGAAATTAAAATCATGGATAGTTTGTTCACCTTCTCCGAAAGCTATGCTAAAATAAGAGTTAAGCTTACGATACACCAGCTTGATATCTTCAAAAGAAGGCAGGGTGTTAAGAAACTGGTTTTTTAATACAGGAATATCGCTGGCATTGGTTAAGATAATTGCCCTGGATGACTGTCCGTCCCTGCCTGCACGTCCGGCTTCCTGGAAATAGCTCTCAAGGCTTTCTGGGAGATCAATATGAATTACATGGCGAACATCAGGTTTGTCTATTCCCATTCCAAAGGCGGTAGTAGCTACCATAACCCGGATCTCATTCTCCTTCCAGGCCTGAAAATTCACAGCTTTTTCTTCCTTTTTCATACCGCCGTGATAAGCGGCAGCCGAAATATTATTTTTCCTCAAAAAATTACTGATCTCCAGGGTAGCATTCCTGCTTCGAACATAAATGATGGCCGAATCGTCCTTTAGAAGTTGCGTAAGCCTGAAGAATTTGTCTTCGGTCTTTACCACTTCATAATAAAGATTAGATCTTTTAAAAGACTTTTTATGGATTACCGGACTCTTTAAATTTAACTGGGTACAAATATCCTTGATCACCTCAGTTGTCGCAGTTGCTGTAAATGCTGCAAAACAAATTTCAGGAAGTAAGTCCCGCAATTCACTTATGTTTCGGTAAGCCGGTCGAAAATCATGTCCCCACTGGGAAATACAATGAGCTTCGTCTATAGCTATAAAACTGATGTTCATTTGTTTGAGTCGTTCCCTAACCAGTTCCTGCTGTAATCTTTCCGGCGATAAATAAAGAAACTTGAAGTTTCCGTAAATGCAATTATCCAGTTTCCGATCCAGATCTGTGTACTGAATTCCACCAGTGATCGTCATTGCCTTAATATTTTTGCGCTTCAAATTAGCGACCTGGTCTTCCATCAAAGCAATTAGCGGGGATACCACTATACAAATGCCATCCATCATCATCGCAGGAACCTGGAAACACAATGATTTTCCGCCACCTGTTGGAAATAAAGTGAGCGAATCCTGTTTTTTGAAAATAGATTCTATTACTTCCAGCTGCTGTGGCCTGAATTCCTGGAAACCCCAGTATTCCCTTAATATGTTGCGCGCTTCTTCCTGCAAACAGTTTTAGATATTATTCAAAATAAACCGGGTACGTTCTTCAACCGATAATTTTGGAACTTCGATCGGGTCATAACCATAGTTCCTGTACGTGGAATAAAGATAATCGGAAATTTTTAAGGCTTGCTCAAAGCTCTCATATCGTTCATTGTCACTTTTATAGATCTCTTTCCAGGGCGGCAGGATAAAAATCTTATCATAGGGGTGATCCTTACAGATCTTATCAAAAAGATCGGGGTAAGGCGTTTTGAAATAGTCCATATAGGCCAGCACATCATGAAGACCGCGATCAATAAAGATGTGATCGCCAGTAATTTTATCGGCTTCTATATATTGTTTTAGTCTGCCTTCTAGTAATTTTTCGCTGAATAATAAAGGCCTTTCCAGGAATAACTGGGCGATTCCTTCTTTTTGCGCTTCCAGGGTTACCTGTCTTGAGATTTCATGCAGGCACCTTTCTCCTTTTTCTTCTAAACGATGAACAATGGAAGATTTTCCCGTGCCCGGTCCACCGGTTATTACGATTTTTCTGCTTTTCACCCCGCAAATTTCGTCATTTGAAATTGATTATAAAAATGTGAGCATTCCTTGTATCTTTGCAGCTAAATGATGAGGAAAAATTATGAGTGAATCAAAGAAAAGTCCTGAGGAATTTTATGCAAAACTTAAAAAACAACTACAGGATACGGCTATGTGGCCTTCAGAATATTTATATAAATTCATCGTTCCAACAAAAGGGGAGAAGATAGCGCAGGTAGAAGATATCTTTAATAATATGGGTGCGGTGATTGAAAGAAAGCAATCAAAAAAAGGTACCTATACAAGTGTCTCTATAAATGTTCGTATGAAGAACCCCGATGCCGTGATAAATAAGTATAAGGAAGTAGCTGCGAATGTTGAAGGGGTGATCTCTTTGTAATTAGTGCAAAAAGGTATCAATAATTGTGCTTCTTGAGTAATATTTACTATTTTGCAGGCATCAGCGAACTTCAATTAATCACCAACTTAATTTTCAATTTTGACAAACGCTTTAGAATATAACTCCGAAAGGAGCAAACTGATAATACCTGAATACGGTAGGCATCTGCAAAAAATGGTAGAGCACGCCGTAAGCATTGAAGATGATGCTGAAAGGAATAAGGTAGCCCGTTCCATCATCGCGGTGATGGGAAATATGAATCCTCATCTTCGGGATGTGCCCGATTTTCAGCATAAATTATGGGATCAGTTATTTATTATCAGTGACTTCAAACTGGATGTTGATTCTCCATTTCCGAAGCCTACAAAGGAAATGCTGGCTGAGCGCCCGGATATGCTAAACTATCCTGAAAACAATCCGAAATATCGCTTTTATGGCAATAACATCAAAAGAATGATAGATGCCGCGAAAGATATGGAAGAAGGTGATTTTAAAGAAGCCCTGGTGCTTACCATTGCCAATCATATGAAGAAATCCTACCTTAACTGGAACAGGGATTCTGTGGATGATGAAGTGATCTTTGAACATTTGAAAGATCTTAGCAATGGCAAGATCAACCTTAAAAATGCCGATGAAGACCTAAGTGAGGCTTCAGATCTTATTAGAGGTGGAGGCAACAAAAAGAAGTATTCCAAATCAAAAAAGTCAGGCCGAAAAGGAGGCCGTAAACGCCACTAAATTCACAATCTTTTAATGGGAACATTTCAAATTGAAGGCGGGCATCGTTTAAGCGGGGAAATTCAACCCCAGGGAGCTAAAAACGAGGCGCTGCAAATTCTGTGTGCAGTACTGCTTACCGATGAAAAAGTAATAATCAATAATATTCCGGATATTCTGGATGTGAACAAGCTAATCAATTTGCTTGGCAATCTTGGAGTAAAGGTAGAAAAACTTGGAAAGGGAAGTTATTCCTTCCAAAGTGATGAACTGGATATGGACTACCTCGCCAGTGACCAGTTTAAGGTCGACGGGGGTGGACTTCGTGGTTCTATCATGATCGTTGGTCCGCTATTAGGAAGATTCGGGAAGGGTTTTATTCCGAAACCCGGTGGTGATAAAATTGGGAGAAGAAGGCTCGATACCCATTTTGAAGGTTTTATGAAGCTGGGTGCCAGCTTCAGGTATAATAAAGAAGAACGTTTTTATGGAGTAGAAGCTCCAAACGGACTTAAGGGAGATTTTATGCTCCTTGAAGAAGCTTCGGTTACCGGTACAGCGAACATCGTGATGGCAGCTGTTCTCGCTAAAGGAACGACTACGATCTATAACGCGGCCTGTGAGCCTTACCTTCAGCAATTATGCAAAATGCTGAATTCAATGGGAGCCAAGATACAGGGAGTGGGCTCTAACCTGCTTACTATTGAAGGTGTTGAAAAACTTGGAGGTTGCGAGCATACTATCCTTCCAGATATGATCGAAATTGGATCCTGGATTGGTCTTGCAGCCATGACCCAAAGCGAGATCACTATTAAGAATGTGAACTGGGACATGCTTGGAATCATTCCTATAACTTTTAGAAAATTAGGTATCAACCTGGAAAGAAAAGGTGATGATATTCATATTCCCGCTCATACCGATGGATACGAGGTACAGAGCTTTATAGATGGGTCTATCATGAACATCAGCGATGCTCCATGGCCCGGATTTACGCCAGACCTGCTTAGTATTATGCTGGTTATCGCTACACAAGCTCGAGGAAGCGTGCTTATCCATCAAAAAATGTTCGAAAGCCGACTATTCTTCGTGGATAAATTAATAGATATGGGGGCAAAGATCATATTATGTGATCCGCATAGGGCTACCGTGATTGGCCACGACTTTAAATCTCAACTGAAGGCAACAACCATGACGAGTCCTGATATCAGGGCTGGGATCTCACTGCTTATTGCGGCACTTTCTGCTAAGGGTACTTCGACTATCCATAATATTGAGCAAATTGATCGAGGTTACGAAAATATTGAAGAGCGACTAAGAGCGATAGGCGCGAAGATCACGAGGCTTAATTAAGAGCAAGAAAATATTGGTATAAAAAAAGCTGTTCTTCTCGAACAGCTTTTTTTATGATTTTAAAGGAAGTGACAACCTAGGCTTCTACTTCATTTTCTTTATTGATCCACCTGATAAGCAATTTGGAGTCCATTGTTGGAAAGAAATCGGTGCTGCCCATGTCATCCACAGGAACTTCGAATCTTATTTTGGTTCCATCTTCTAAACTAGCTTCATAATAAGCAACTTTAATCCTGATGAACTGCAATATTGCTTCCGGATTTTGTTTATATAAAGCTTTTTTAATTTCGTTAAGTTCCATTTCTTTAAAAATATCGATTAAACTTCTTCTGTTTTTGCTTTCTGTTTATTTTCCTTGTAATTAAAAAGATTCTGGTCCTTGATCATTTTCGTGGTCTTCTCAGGCAACATATCTTCCCAGCCTTCTTTCCCTTCGGTGATCATTTTCAGGACCTCTCTTGAGTAAATGTCCAGGATGTCAGGATTATAGTTGGTAATATCTTCCACACGACCATTGTACTTAAAGAACTTATACAGTTCTTTCATACGCGGATGCACCTTAAGGTTTTCGCTAGTAGTAAGCTCGCCGGTTTCCGCATCTTTAAGAGGGTATAGGTAAACTTTAAGATCTTTAAAGAACAGTTTTCCGAAGGCCTCCAGAATACCACCACTTAGATGTCGGTAATATTTCTCATCGAAGATATCTACCAGGTTGTTCACGCCCATGGTTAGGCCCATTCGCTGTTTTGAATATCTGGAGAAATACTCAACCAGGCGATAATACTCCTGGAAGTTGGAGATCATAACAGTTTGTCCAAGAGAGCATAAAAGCTCAGCACGATCCATGAAATCGCGTTCATCGATCTCACCTTCGGCTCTCAGGTTAGACAACGTGATCTCGAAAATGATCTCTGTATTTTCTTCTGAAACCTTTGATTCGCTAAAGAACATCTCCTTTGAGCGTTCATACATGTCCATGTTTACCTTGGTAACGGGACGAAAACTTCCTCTAAGTGCCAGGATGTTCTTTTTGTAAAGGATCTTGGCGGGAAGAACATTGTTCCCGTCTGGCCCGAACATAACTGCTTCGGTCATGCCATTCTTCACGAGTTGCAAACTCATCAAACGATTATCCACATTTTCGAATCTAGGACCCGAAAAGTTAATGGTGTCGATCTCGATTTGATCTTTATCTATATGATCATAAAGATACCTGAGTAGTTTCTTAGGGTTATCATATTTATAATATGCTCCGTAAATAAGGTTAACGCCCAGGATTCCGAGGGTGTTCTGCTGGTGCCTCGCATCGTTCTCATGAAAACGAACATGAAGCAGGATCTCGTTATAATCTTCTTTTGGATCAACCTGATACCTGATTCCAACCCATCCGTGACCTTTATACTTCTTTGCGAAATCTATGGTCGCTACCGTGTTGGCATAAGTAAAGAACAGTTTATTAGGATGTTTTTCTCGGGAAATTCGCTGTTCAATAAGATTGGTTTCGTGAGCCAGCATTTTCTTCAGCCTTGCTTCGGTCACATAACGCCTGTCGCTTTCAACACCATAAATAGCATCACTAAAATCCTTGTCATAGGCACTCATTGCCTTGGCAATAGTACCCGATGCACCACCGGCCCGGAAAAAGTTTCTAACCGTTTCCTGGCCTGCACCAATCTCAGAAAACGTCCCGTAGATGTTTTCATTTAAATTGATGCGAAGGGCTTTACTATTTATTGAAGGAACATTTTCAAATTCCTTGTCGCCCATTATAGTAATTGGCATATTTTTTCTTTTAGGTAAACAATGTTTTTTGTGTACTTCAAAAGTACTAAAAGCGCTAGGCATACAAAAAAATATATTTACTTTTGTGTCAAAAATAACAGCCTTTGGAAGTAATTTTTCTAGGAACGGGAACATCTCAGGGAATACCAATTATCGGGAGTGAACACCCGGTATGTCTTAGTGAAAATCCAAAAGACAAACGGCTGCGTGTTTCTGTTCTAATTTCCTGGAACGAACATAACATCCTAATAGATTGCGGGCCCGACTTCAGGCAGCAAATGTTGGCTAATGATGTGAAGCACCTTGATGGAATTTTTTATACCCACGAGCACAACGATCATACTGCAGGACTGGACGATATAAGGCCATTTTTCTTCAGGCAGGGCGATATCCCGGTCTATGCTCATAAACGCGTGCTGAAAGCACTTCGCAAACGATTTGACTATATATTTGCTTCTGAAAATAAGTATCCCGGGGCACCCGGTGTGATTGAACATGAGATACATAACAAACCTTTTAATTTTAAGGGACTTACGGTAACTCCTATCAATTTCATGCATAACCGTTTACAGGTTTTTGGATTCAGAATTGAGGATTTTGCCTACCTGACCGACCTTAAATCTATCGAAGACGAGGAAGTGGAAAAATTACAGGACCTCAAAGTCTTGGTTGTGAATGCCCTGAGAATAGAGGCTCATCACTCACATTTCAATTTAGAGGAGGCACTTGAGTTTATTGAAAGAGTAAAGCCTGAGACGGCCTATCTAACACATATTAGCCATATGCTTGGATTTCACGATGAAGTGGAAGCTAATTTGCCAGAAGGTGTTCACCTGGCCTATGATAATCTTAAAATTAAGATATAGAATGAAAAGTAAGATCCTGATGTACCTGTTCATATTCACCTTGTTGTTCACCATTTTCATTTATGTGAACGACAAAAGGATCCTGGACTCTAAGGAATACCAGATTCAGCAACTTGAAAAAGAATTGGAAAAAGTGGCAGAGCCAAACTTTCAACCTACTGGAACTGATGAAAGTTATTTTGGATTCGCCGATAATGAGGATGCCATCACCTATTTCGAAAACAGGAATATAGATACTGAAAACCTGGAAGCTCAGATCCAGGATGCCATTATAAGCAAGAACAAGGTAGGAGAGGATAATCCATTAGTTCCGCATGCGGGCATGGAAGGCGATATGCGCATCAATCGCATCAGGGTTTTGAACCATAAATGGGTGATAGCCGATTTTACCGATGGAACTTACTGGGGAGAAGTTTTCCTTAGTTACGAGATTGGAGAAAATGGAGAGATTAGCTTTACTCCCGAGAAATCCTTTTTATATCCCCGGTCTTAGATCCTGGCTTTAAGCCATTCGCGTAATTCATAAAAGTTCTGTGGGGCCACTCCGTGGCCTACCGCGAATTCGGAATATACATTTTCAATTCCAAGATTATCCAGGAAAGGCTTGTTCTTCCTGGCCCATTCTACTGGGATCACCTGGTCTACCGAACCATGCGAGCAATAGAATTTCAGTTTGGAGTAATCATTGTTCTCATAACCATCCTTCAGAATTCCTTTATTCACATATCCACTTAACGCCACCACATTCCTAACTTTTTCAGGATAGGAGAGGGCCACCGCATAGCTAAGGATGCTTCCCTGGCTAAAGCCAAGCAAATTAATATTTTCTGGATCTACCTCGTAATGGGCGATCACTTCATCTATAAAATCACGAATGGTATCCCTGGAAGTAATGGCCTGGGCATCATCGCTGAATTTTCCATCATTGTTATCCCAGTGAATGGCATACCAGGCATTTCCAAATGGTTGCATCGAATATGGAGCCTTTGCTGAAATGATCAAAAGCTCATCCGGCAATTCATCTGCAAACGAAAAAAGATCGTTCTCATCGCTGCCATACCCATGAAGCAGGATCAATGCAGCGGGTTTTTGAATTTTGGTTTTAGGTTTTCTTAGAAGGTGCTGAAGTGAAAATTCTTTATTCATTACGTAATTGTACTAAACCATTTTTGAAAGAAGGGTCCCAAAATCGGGACTTCGCGCATTTCTCCCCTTATTGCATTTAAAAGTCCATAGCCCCAAAGCACAAAAAAGAACACATAGAAGGCTCCAACGATTATACCCTGGTCAAAGATACTTACAAGTGCACCAAGTACGTAAAAGGTGATATGAATTCCAAAGGCCTGCCTTATGTGAAAACTGGCAAAGGGATCTTTTGGGTCCAGGTTCATGAAATAGGCTATGATCGTCCCAACTATGGTTATATACGAAACCACGGCTGTTGTTTTTGCTTGTCCGGTTGTTGTATTCATGGTTTCTGAATTTACTGACTTAAATGCCCTTTTTCGGTAATTATTCCGAAAGCCTTTCCGTATAATTTCTTATTGAGGAAAATGCTGTTTTTTGAGCTTGAGAAAATATGCTCTTTTGCAAAGGTAAAAGCTTTTCCAGGAATAAACAGGCTTAGATCTGCAGGTTCTCCCTCCTTTATTTCATACTCCGGAATTCCAAAACGCTTCTTACCCGCACTGAGGAATTTCACGGCATCTGAATCATCATAGATCGTGCACAAGGCTCCGAAAGCAGATTCCAGGCCAATGGTACCAAATAGAGCATTATCAAATTCAACCTTTTTATGCTCTGGATCTATGGGGTTGTGATCTGAGGTTACCATGTCTATAGTGCCATCCTGTAATCCCTTTCTCAGCGCTTTTACATCTTTTGAGGTTCTTAAAGGTGGCAAGACCTTGGTATTTGCATCGAACTCCTCCAGTTCATCGTCAGTTAGCAACAAATTGTGAATAGCTACACTACAACTAATGTCAAGGCCTTTCTTTTTGGCCTCTTTGATAAGTTTCACCGATTTTTCAGTTGAAACAGTTGGAATATGTAATTTTCCACCCGTGTATTCCAGTAAGTATAGATCGCGGGTGATTTGAAGTTCTTCAGCAAGGTTTGGTATTCCTTTTAAGCCCAGTTTGGTACTGTTCTCCTGCTCGTTTACAATTCCGTTGCCGGCAATACGGTTTTCCTGTGGAAAACTCTGAACCAGGGCATCAAAATTCTGGGCATATTGCAGGGCTATCTTTAGCAGATTAGGATTTCGAAGCGGTAATTTATAATCTCCAAAACTGACTGCACCGGCCTGTTGCATATCCAAAAGTTCAGCAAGATCAACGCCTTCACTTTTCATGGTAAGCGCTCCAACAGGGTATAAGTTAACAGGGTGCTGGCTCGCTTTATTCTTTACTGCGGCAATATTTGAGCTATGATCTAAAACTGGCTGCGTATATGGGTTGAGCCCAACCGAGGTAAATCCAGATTTAGCAGCAGTGTCAAGCCCATTGGCAATGGTTTCCCTGTCTTCAAAGCCCGGTTCTCCAAAACTTACGCTACTGTCAAACCAGCCTTTGGAAACATGAAGGTTTGGAACCTCTATTTTTTGATCAGCTTTTTCGCTAATCGATTTTCCAATCTTTTTAATTTTCCCGTTTTCGATAAGAATATCAACCGTCTTTTTGTGATGAGCCGATGTTTCATCTAAAATTGTAACCGATTTTATGAGTAGCTTCATTTAAAGAATTTTATTAGGAGCATTTCCACAGCTAAAAACAACAAAGCAAAAATAACAAACCATTTCCAAAGCGCGTTGATTTGCGATGCTGCATTTGCCTGGCTGAAATATTCTTTTACCGAGTTGAAGGTTTCAACAGCCTCGATATCCTCGATATTTGTAAAAACAAGTTCACTTTCTTTGCGATCGAAGTTGAAACTTATTTGCCCTACTTTTTCATTTTGTGCCTCCACGCTGTAATTCCCGGCTTTTAATTCCAGGCCGGTAGTGCTGATTTCAACCCGGTTATTGAAATTTTGCTGTTGTGGGATAACCGCCTCAGTAGAATTACTAAGCTGAAGCACTTCGTCTTTACCTAAACTCGCAGCAACATCAATTCTTGAATCGCTGCCGATTGAATAATAAAGCTGTGGCTTTTTAAGTGACTGAAGCCCAATTTGGTAAAAAACAGGAACGATCAATGGTGAACTCTGAAAATTGGAATTATCCGTGTTCAGGGCAGCAGAAAAAAGAAAGGCCGAATTATTTCCCGTCAGGAATGGTGTGCCATCTTCGTAAAGAAGTATTCCGTTACCTGAGTTAAGCCTGTAAGAGTTTAAGACCTTAGGATATTCAAAATTTTGTGTTTGGTCTTCAAAAACTCCTTCCAGCAGGGGATGATCGAATTCTATAGAACTAATAAGCAGTTCATTGTCCACATTTCCAGTAAAATTGGGAAGGCCCAGCCTGGAAAGCAATTCATTATAATCTGAATATTCTTCTGATGGGATAATGATTACCGAAGTCCCTGAATTCATGGCATTCGCCAGATTGGTCGAGAGTGAGGAAGGCACATCCTCCAGCTCATTCACTATTATTAAATTGGCCGAATTGAGCTCATTGAAATCGATCTGGTTTGAGCTGAAAATACTCGTTTCAAATTCAGGTGCTGAATAAATTCGCTGTAAAAAACCTGATTCCCTGTTAGAAATGACCACAACGTTTGCCGGGGGATTTTTCGATATCGTGAAAAACAACTGGTTATCATAGGCAAGTCCCGGATCTTCAATTTCGATAAGTCCGTTCGAAATTTCTTCATTTTTAAGAATAAATTCGATTTCAGATGTTTCTTCATCATTTATCAGCACTGTATTTCTTCCCAATAGTTTTTCACCGTCCCTAACTGAAACTGCCAACGGGGTCTGTGGGCTATAATTTGACTTTAACTGGAGTTTGATACTGATGCTTCCAGGATTCGAATCGTTGATAAAAGCAGTGTCCAGGCTCACATTCCTGAGGTTTTCAAGGCCGGTCTGTATGAATTTATAATCGATAGTTTCTGAATCGATTTCCTGTGGGAGGTCCAGTGTGTTTTGAAAGTCTGAAATTATAAGTACTTCCTGATTAGCCTGGCCTTTTCCACTGAAGTAATTTTCAGCTTTTAACTGTATCTGCCTGAAATCGATCTTTTCAGGGGTATGTTCCAGCTCCTGCAATTCCTCCCTTAAATCGGCTTCTGTACGGTTATAGAATTCTGAGTTGTTTGTAATAAGCGCATAATCTGAATTTTCTTCCAGCCCGTTCAAAAGATCTGTAATGGCGAGCTGCAGTAACGAATTCGGCCCATTACCCGCTTGCATACTGTACGAATTGTCCAGGTATATAAATTTGGAGGTTGGTTCCAAGGCTTTGTCGCTTGCCGGGATATAGGGCTGGGCGAAAGCCAGAACCAGGCAGGCCACCAGGAACAATCTCGTTATAAGGATCAGGAATTTCTTTAAGCGTGAACTTTTACGGGTCTCCTGGATTACCTTTTTCAGGAACTTGACATTGGTAAAGTCTTCTTTCTGGAATTTTCTTAGACGGAACAGGTGAACGATTATCGGAATAAGGAGCAGGAGCAGGGCATACAATAATTCCGGGTGTTGAAATCGCATAGTTAGGAAAAAGGTTTCTCAAATATAGAAAATGAAATGCGATTGATCGCTACAACCTTTTAATTCGGAACTTGAAAAGACTGCCTTCACCGGGAGTAGACTCTACCGTTATGCTGCCGCCCATAGATTCAACCAGCTTTTTTACGGTGGCCAGGCCAATCCCGCTACCCATATTACCGTCCCGGTCGGCTGTTTCAAGCGTGGTAAATAGTTCGAAAATTTCCCTGCTTTTTTCCTTCGGAATTCCGGCCCCGTTATCCTTTATATCGAAAAAGTAGAATTCTTCATTTCTGCTGTGGCTGATAGTTACCTTGCGTTTTGGCTTATCATTATATTTCAGGGCATTGCTGATAAGATTGAGGAATACCTGCGTGAGCGCTGCTTTGTTGACATTATGAAGCATTACATCATCAGGGTAGGTGATCTCGATATCGTCTGAAACCTGGTAAAGATCCACGATGCCTTTCAGCAATTTATGCAGGTCTAAATTTACGTAATCTTTTTCCAGTACATGATCACTTCGGTAGAAGCTCAGAATTCCGTCAATATAATTCCGCAGGGAATAGGAGGATTCAACGAGGAATTCAAGATATTGCTCTGTTTCCTCATCAAATTTGCCTTTATTTTCTTCTTTCAGCAATTCACTAAGGGAGATGATATTAGCCAAAGGAGATTTAAGGTCATGGGAAACCAGGCTTGCGAAACGCTCCAGTTCCCTGTATTTCTCCTTAAGTATCTTTTGAACCTCGTATAATTTATTCTTCTGTTTCCTGAACTCGAACAGGTTCATCGTTTGCCCGGCAAGGGCGATGAGTGCCTTTACCTGTTCATCGGTTAGGCTGCGTTCACGGGTATCAAAAATACAAAAGACGGCGATAGCATGACCTTGTGGATTATGAAGAGGAACCCCGGCGTAGAAACTAAAATCTTTTCCGTAAACCGATTCTACATTCGAAAATAGCTCCGGATTTTTTGATTTTGAAAGTATGGTAATGTTTTCTTCCTGGTGAATAGCGTTGTCACAAAGAGAGTTTTCCCGCTTTAAAACATCGCTCTTCATTCCGTAGATAGACTTGGTCCAGATACGGTCTTTGTCAACAATACTGATCTTAGCAACTGGGACATCACAAATAGCCGCAGCCAGAAAGGTAAGATTATCGTAATCTTTATCTGGCCCGGTATTGATTATTTTATATTCCATCAATGCAGCCTGTCTTAGCTTTTCATTGAATGGCACTAATTTATGTTGCATTGCCCCAAATCGAATATTGTTTTTAAAGTTATTTAAAATAGAATAGAATAATGATAAAAAAATCCTAATCTACCGGTATTGTACGTTTTATACTAAATTCAAAGCGAGTTCCTTTTCCTTCTTCTGAAATCACCCTGATACTTCCACCCAGGCTTGCTACGAGTTTCTTCACGGTTGAAAGTCCAATCCCGTGTCCCTTTTTTCCCCTCCGGTCCAGGTCTGTAGCTGTGGTGAATAGATCAAAGATGGAGGCCTGTTTAGCTTCAGGAATCCCTATCCCGTTATCACTAATGCTGAAATTGAAGAACTCACGGTTTTCATTACAATCTATATCGATTACGATCTTATCATTCTGGTTATATTTAAGACTGTTGCTTATCAGGTTCATAAAGATCTGGCCCAGGGCAGCACCGTTGGAATGGATCTTCAGGTTATTATCTGGAAGGTTGATCTCACAGTTCTCTGCGATCTGCAACAGGTCAATGATATCCTCTAAAAGGTCGTTCAAAAAGAACTCCTGATGGTTCACAGATTCTATGTGATTGCTGGAATAATGGTCCAAAAGTCCATTTATGTAATCGCTGAGTGTAAGACCGGCCTGCTTGAGGTAATTGAGGTAATTAACACCCTCCTCGTCCATTATATTAGAGTACTTAGCCTTTAATATATCGGCACTAACGATCATATTGGCCAGAGGCATCTTAAGGTCATGAGAAACCGTGCTGGCAAACTCCCTTAGAACCCGATTTGTTTCATCAAGGTCGTTCTTCATTTTCTCAAGAGCCTGGTTCTTACGCCTGTATTCAAAAAGCAACTCCACCTGTTTAGCCAGTGCCTTTAATGCTTCTTTTTGGCTTTGGCTAAGATGATGTTCTTTTGAATCGAGTACACATAGCGTTCCAAGGGGCAAACCCTTTTCGTCCTTGATCGGTACCCCGGCGTAAAACCGCACCCCGTTTTCTGCAATGACCAGCGGATTCTCACTAAACCTGGTATCTTTCAGGGTATTTGGTATCTCAAGTAATTCTGAAGGTTCTAAAATGGCATGAGTGCAAAAGGATATCTCCCGGTCGGTTTCCGGAATACTCGTCCCGATCTTCGACTTAAACCAGTTTCGTTTCGAGTCGGTAATGGTGATAAGGGCAATTGGAGTATGGCAGATCTCGCTCGCCAGTTTCGTTATGCTATCATAGGTTTCCTCGGCAAGGGAATCTAAAATATCCAAACTTTTCAAGGATTCAAGCCGGGCTAATTCATTAGCTGGCAAAGTGGGGGTGATCATCAAATACTGGATTTAATAAACGTTAAAATAAACTAAAAAATAGGAGAAAAGCAACTGCCTAAAAATGCTCTTTTTCGAAAACACCCAGCCCGAATAGGGCGAAGTCATATTTCACCGGATCTTTTGGATCCATTTTCCGCAAATTGGCATCCAGTTCGGCGAGGGCTTTGGCGTCGTTCATTTTGCGTTTCAGCAAGCCAAGTTTACGTGCAACGTTCCCTGAATGAACGTCCAGCGGACAGGAAAGTAGAGAAGGGGACAGGCTTTTCCAGATTCCGAAGTCCACTCCATTAGTATCCTGCCTGATCATCCACCGCAAATACATATTAATTCGCTTTGCTGCTGAATTCTTTAAGGGATCGCTCACATGCTTTTCGGTTCGTTTTGGATGTGGCAGCTCAAAGAAAACCGATTTGAAATGATGAATAGCGGGCTGAAGACTATCTCTTTCAGAATGATCCTGAAAGATCTTATCTAAACCTCCATGGTTCTTATAAATGTTCTGAAGTGCCTTGATAAAATATCTCAGGTCAACCGAATTAAATGTTCGATGAACGAAATCATCCAGGTGATCAAGGTCGTCTTGCTCGTGATTCATCACAAAATCAAACGGACTCCTGTCCATTAGGTCCATCAGCTTTTCAGCATTGTTAAGGATGCTTTTTCGGTTTCCCCATGCGATAGTAGCGGTAAGGAAACCAGAAATTTCGATGTCCTGTTTATTGCTGAACTGATGCGGGATCTGAATAGGATCAGATTCTATGAATTCCGGGGTGTTGTATTTTTTTACCTTTTCGTCTAAAAATTCCTTAAGCGCCGCTTTGGAAAGCTTCATAAACGTTTTTAATTTTTGCAAAGATAACTTTCCGTAAGGTATTCAGAAAGGAATGTAAGATTTTAGCTTAGTCATTTACGATTTCCCCGTCTACCATGGTAAGCTTCCTGTCTGCCATATCGGCCAGCTCTTCATTATGGGTCACGATCACAAAAGTTTGCTCAAATTCATCCCGCAACTTAAAAAAAAGCTGGTGAAGATTTTCCGCAGATTCACTGTCGAGATTTCCAGAGGGTTCATCGGCAAAGACCACTGCAGGGTTATTGATCAGACTTCGGGCTACCGCGATTCGCTGCTGTTCACCACCACTTAGTTCTCCCGGTTTGTGAGATGCCCTGTTTTCAAGACCCAGGAATCCAAGCAATTCCATGGCTCGTTTTTCAGCTTTTTTACGCGGGGTCTTTTTGATGAATGCAGGGATGCAAATATTCTCTAATGCGGTGAATTCTGGTAATAATTGATGAAACTGAAAAATAAAACCTATATGTTCATTTCTGAACCTGGATAGGTCTTTGGAAGAAAGTCCGTAAATATTGGTGTCGTTTATAGCGAGTTCCGAATTTTCCTTTTTTGATGGTCGGTCCAGTGTTCCCAGGATCTGGAGCAAAGTCGTTTTACCGGCACCTGAAGCGCCAACAATAGAAACGATCTCACTTTTTTTGATGTGTAAGTCCACACCTTTCAGGACATGAAGGTCGCCGTAATATTTATGAATGTTCTTCGCAGTTATCATCAGTGATCGAATAGGAGCTCCGAAAATAGCCAATTTAACAGGATTCCCAAAGACTAAGTTTTGAATATGTTACGGGCGATATTATAATCTATGAAATAGACCACCCTTAAACTAAGATTATGCCTTGCGGGCTGCATAAAAAGGCGGTCCAGGCTTTGGGTATAGGCCAGGTCGCTCAGGTTGTCCTGGTTGAAGATCGAATTCCTATAAAGAAGTATGGCTTCACTTCCTGGAGCAAATTGCCAGCGATAACTAAGATCAAGATTCCAGATATTGAAATTAACATCGGGGTCGTTTGCCTTGGTGACAGGATAGTCTATAGGCTGTAACTCTCCGTCTTCGATGAGCCTGGTAAACTGGCCTTCAGTAAAAGTAGCAGTAGACCAGAAATTCCTGAAACTAAGATTTAATCCCTGTCTGGTATTAAAATTATAATTGGCATTGATCGAGTTTTCAATACTTTTTTGATCCCGGTTCCCAAAAATGATATCATCGGTTGTTTTCGTTACAAAACTTGCCCTGTCGTTTTGATAAGCATATACAAATTCATAAATAAGGTTGAACTTATCGTTGAACCGGAAACGTGGTTCAATGCTAAGCCTGATGTCGCTCTGACTGGATTCAAAATATTCTTCCAGGTTGAGGCGTACATCGTAGGCAAACTTTTTTCGATAATCTGAAGAGACAAAACCGTTCAAACTTCCAAAATCGTTATAAAGCACATAGGTGTCTACCGCCCGGGTTTCAAAAAAATCCTTGAATTCAGAATTTATATTTAAACCTCCACCAAAGGCAAAACGCTTTCGGGTCATGGCAAAAAAACTGCCTCCCATCCCGGTGTTTACAGTAACATCTGGCCTGTACCTTCGTAGATGTTGGCCAAAGATACGTATCTGGTATCGGTTATAATTCCCTTTGGGTTCAAAAATCTGGTATGAAGTACCCCAGTTAAAATTGTTGTAATTATTTACCAAATTTACCCCCAGGTCATTGATGTCGTAAGTTTCGTTCGCAAATTCATGACCAATTTCATACCTGAATTTTCCTTTGGTCCTTTCGGCCGAAAATTCGGAAGCGAAGCCGGTAATGTTCTGCCCGGGCAGGTTTACGTTGCTCATAGTCGCCTGGCCCGCAAAATTGAAGGAATTTTCCCTGTTGTAAATATCGAACATGAAAGCCGAAACATTCCCGTCGCGAAAATGACCATTACGGGTCACATTTGTATTTATAAGTGATATGGAGCTATTCTTATTGAATCGCTGGTCCAACACCACGATGTTATAATTGGCAAGTGGCTCGGTTAATTTTTCGCGGTTTTCCCCGCTGATAGTGTCCTGGTAGACCGCCTTTACCTCATTGGTGACGGCGTTGAAAAAACCAATGCCAAGTCCTCGATCGGTCCTTCCGGAGACTTTAAGGGCATTGATGAGATCGGTACGTTCTGGATTCTCAATGATCCTTTCGTTATCGAGTAACTGCGCCTGTGCATCGTTAAAGCCTAAAGGTCGGCTACCAACCCTCCTGGAATAGAACAGGTTCCCCTTGGTGAACAACTCGGTTCCTTCTGTAAAAAAGGCCCGGTTCTCACCAAATACCTGCTCAAAAGGCCCCAGGTTTAACACCACATCATCATAGGCGGTTTGTCCAAAATCTGGTACCAAAGTCATATCCAGGGTAAAGGATTCGTTGATCCCATATTTGAGGTCCATCCCGGCGTTAAAATTAGATTCGGTAACCCCATCAAATCGATCTATAGAACCCTGTAAATAGGGATAAAGACTTAGCCTAACCGGGGGATCGATATTTTCGATCCCTTTCAGCAATCCGTTATACTGACTTTGCTGGCCAACCGATTTATTCACATAGTTCCAAACATAACCTTCATTCAAATGGTTAATTTCACGGTAGAACTGTATTCCCCATGTTTGCACCTGTTTATCGGGAAATCGCAAAGCGGCGTAAGGAATCTTCATCTCAACATACCATCCTTCAGAATCCATGGAAATTGCAGAATCCCAAACCACATTATAGCTGAAATCCTGATTTTCGCCGGTTAGCCTGGCATCGGCCTGGGTTCCCGCCGCGGTGACGATAAATCGGGTTTGATTCTCGCCGTCATCATAAGTGTTGATATCGATTTGGAAGAGTTCAGCCTGTTCCAGGTTATCACGTTGTGTAAATTGCTTTAAAATGCGGCCAACATGCTTTTCCTTTAGATAAGCGGCGATAAAAATAGCCTCGTCGTTATAAAGAATCTTAACCCGGGTCTCGTGATCTTCGGGAATAGGATCTCCATCACCGGGCTGGATCATTACAAAATTGGTAGCATCTTCAGCGGTTTCCCAAATTTCATCATCTGGGATTCCGTCTATCTTAGGTGCGTCTTCTATACGTTGGGTGGTGTATAATTTCCTTTTTTCCTGATTTTCCTGGGAAAATGCAACTATTCCGAAGAGAAAGATCAATAAGGAAAGTCGGCGAAATTCGGGCATGAATTGGGGATATAATTTAAAAACGCCCAAATGTATCACTGTTATGGACGATCGACAAAATATTTCATTAAAATAAGGTTAAACAAAACCCATTTTGTTTATTAAAACCATAGATTTGATAAACAAAACTATTGAATGCATACTAATAATCTTAAAAAGGCTACCCTGGCTGGTGGTTGTTTTTGGTGTACCGAAGCTGTTTTTCAAAGAATCGAAGGTGTGGAAGAGGTACGTCCCGGGTTTACGGGAGGTACTATCAAAAACCCACCGTATCGAGAAGTAGTTACCGGCAGAACTGGACACGCCGAAGGCATACAATTGAAATATGATCCTGAAAAAATCAATTACAGGGAACTCCTGCTCATTTTTTTCGCTACTCACGATCCTACAACCTTGAATAGGCAGCAGAATGATGTGGGTACCCAGTACCGAAGTGCGGTCTTTTACCATGACGACGAACAAAAGGAGATGGTAGAGGAGGTCATTCAAATGCTGGAGTCTCAAAAGGTGTTTGAAAACCCAATTGTGACAGAGGTTAAGGAGGCGTCTGCTTTTTACGAAGCAGAGCAGGAACACCAGGAATTCTATAACCGGCACAGGCAACAGCCTTACTGTCAATATATAATTGATCCTAAAATCACGAAACTCAAAAATCTATTTTCCGATAAACTGAAACAACCTAAATAATATGGCTTATAAACAAATTGATGAGTACAGCCCTGGCATCACAAAAGATTTACAGCGAAATTTTGATGAGATCATTAGGGGCCTGGGAGAAGACCCGAGTCGTGAAGGTTTGCTCAAAACGCCAGAACGTGCAGCCAAGGCCATGCAGTTTCTAACCCAGGGTTATTCTATGGATGCAGAAAAGATCCTGAATAAGGCCGTATTTGAAGATTCCTATGACGAAATGGTAGTGGTCAAGGATATAGAGCTATACTCGCTATGTGAACATCATATTTTACCTTTCTTCGGAAAGGCCCATATTGCCTATATCCCAAATGGAAAGATAATAGGTCTAAGCAAATTACCGCGTGTGGTGGATGTTTTTGCTCGCCGACTGCAGGTTCAGGAACGATTGACAAGCGATATTCTTGAATGTTTGAATAAAACCCTAAAGCCTAAGGGCGTTGCCGTTGTGATCGAAGCGGTTCATATGTGCATGATGATGCGAGGTGTGCAAAAACAGAATAGTGCGACAACTACGTCTGGCTTTCGCGGGCAATTTGAAAAGATCGAGACAAGGGAAGAATTCTTAAAGCTCATCAGTTCAAATCTTCGATAATTTAAATCTGGCACTTTCTTTGCTCTAATTGAACTAAAAGATTAAAAATGAATTTATTTAAGAATAAAAAATTTTTAAAAGGTGTGGCATATGACCTTGTTGGGATGGCCACTTTGGGTATTCCGGTAATAGGTCCCTTTTTGGATCTGGCCTGGGCACCTTACGCCGCCAAGAAAATGAGCGAAATGTATCCTGGAAGAAAAGGAAAGTTAGCTTCGATTCTTGTTTTCCTTGAGGAGATCCTGCCAGGAACCGATATTATACCAACTTTTACCTTGATGTATCTTTATACCTATGTATGGAAGAAAGAGCCGTTAAAAGCCCAGGTAATTGAAGTGAAAAGTCATTGAGTACAGGCTTAATTAATTAGTTAGAGAAAAAAGGCCGCTATTTCCAGATAGCGGCCTTTTTGTGTTTCATACCATGCTTTACAAACTCCAGGAAACCGAAAATATGAAGTTTCTGCCTATATTCTGAATTCCATCTGGTTTCAACCGGCTAAGATGTGAGATATAACTTTTGTTCAAAAGATTGTTCCCATTGATCCTCAGGTTTAGTGTAGAACCATTTAAAGCAACCTGGGTGCCAATACCAGCGCCCAGCAAAGCATAGCCAGGGGTGGCTGTTTCAAACTGGCCAGGATTATCCTGGTCGAATACATTTCGTAACCTGATAAAGGCGTATTTATTGGTTAATATACTTCCCTTATCAAATTCAACCCTGAAAGTATTAGTTAGACTGTTTGCAGGGATAAGTGGTAAATAACCTCCATTATCAAGTTTTCCGGTTACTGTCTCAAAACTGCTTTCAAGGTGTAGCCAGTCTAATGGATGGGGGTGAAGGTGGAAACCAACTTCTCCACCATACAGGTTGGCGTCTTCCTGAACATAATTAAAAACCGGATCGCCATCTATACTTTCTCCCGTTGGATTCAGGAAAATATAATCATTTACTGCATTATTAAATACGTTAACGAATGCCTCAATATGTCTATTTCTCCACTCCACAGCCAGGTCTACCTGGAAGTTCTGCTCGTTATCAAGATCAGGATTTCCTATTTCATACCGGTTTGTCCCATGGTGGGTTCCATCTGAAGTCAATTCTGAAAGGTTGGGAGCGCGGAAACCTGTGGCCAGGTTTAACCTTGCGATGAATTTTTGGTCTACATGGAATTTTGCTCCAAAAGCCCCGTTAAAACTATTGAAATTTCTGTTCACTTCGTCAACCTGTGAGCCATCTTCAGTTAGATAAGCCTGTGTATCAAGTTTTCGATTATCAAACCTCAATCCACCCTGAAAATCCCATTTCTCAAGATGATAGTGCGTGGTGGCGAAAATTCCGTAATCCACGGTTCTCGCATCGGGGATTAGAATCTCTTCACCAAAATTTTCGTTGGTTTGATACATTCCCTGTATCCCGGCTATGGTCTCAAAATTGCCTATTTTAGGAAGGTTGTATTTAAGATTGTAATTAAAGGTTTCCAGGTGCATTTCTAGAGATGCAGCTTCGCCTTCTTCATGCCCCTCCTCATGTTCTCCATGTTCCTCTTCATGTTCACCATGTTCCTCTTCATGTTCATCATGTTCGTCATGTT
Organism: Christiangramia oceanisediminis; assembly: GCF_022570735.2. Taxonomy (GTDB): domain Bacteria; phylum Bacteroidota; class Bacteroidia; order Flavobacteriales; family Flavobacteriaceae; genus Christiangramia; species Christiangramia oceanisediminis. The sequence continues at coordinate 636,550 of NZ_JANCNS010000002.1, forward strand.
CGTCCTCATGATGATGATCTTCAAATTCCTGGCGGTTATTGAACTGGTATCCCAGTTTCAGGTCAAAACTTGAGTTGTTTAAATAAATTCGGTTATCGAGACTTAAAACATGATTATCTATAAGCTGATACGGTTCTAGAGGATCCTTTTCCAAAGAATTTGGACCAATTTCCTCGGGAATTCCTATTTCACTTCGGTTAAAGTTATATCTAAGATCTCCCTTATAGTTGGTTTGCTGGAAACCTATACCAGCCTTAAGATCTTCTTCATTAAACCGGGTGTTGGTTACTCGTTCACCGTCACCGGTTTCATAATCTGAATGTGCTGCATAGCTACCCCTGGCCAGGAATTTAAAACGATCGCCAGAAGTTTTAGCCATAAGACTACCCTGATATCCGTTGGTATTGCCGAAAACATCTCCTTCCAGTTCAAAATTGGTCGTATTAGGCGACGCATAGGGCTCAGGGTTAAGGTACATAACGCCTCCAATTGCATCGCTACCGTACAGCAGGGATGCAGGACCCTTAATTACTTCCACACTTCCAATTCCCTTAGAATTAATACCCAAACCATGTTCATCGCCGTATTGCTGATTTTCCAGTCTTATTCCCTGCGTGTATACCAGTACACGGTTGGAACTTAATCCCCGTATTACAGGTTTTCCAATACCAAGGCCGGTGGTTAGGCTTTCAACCCCGGCGATTTGCGTGATCCCGTCAGAAAGGGTTACGGCACCTTTTCGGTTTAGTTCTGAAATATTCTCACGCTCGACCTTCATTACATTTTCACTTTGCAGCTGGTGAAAGGGAGTAGAAACGATCACTTCTTCCATTTCGATGGCCGATGGAACCACATCTATAGAAATAGCCTGCGAAGGAAGAGTTACCTCAGTAGTATAACTCGCGAACCCAATGGAAGATACTACCAGCTTATAGCTTCCGTTAGGAAGATCGGTTATTGTGAAGTTTCCTTCTTCATCTGTCATGCTGCCCTTTTCCAGTTCAGGGAAATATACGCTGGCGCTGAAGACCGGTTCTCCAGTTTCTGAATTCTGCACCTTTCCGGTTAATTCATTCTGACTATATAAAAGGGTATTCACTGCTAAAAGCAGTGTAAGCAATATAAATTTTTGCATATTATGAGGATTAAATGAGATTCTGACTTAAATGAATTTTAAGTTATGCCAGAATAGGTGGTCCTCGAAGAGAGAAGGAGAGAGCCTCAAAATCATTTAAATAGTGATAATAATCAAAAACAAACCTGTGGAAACTTATTTCCGCGAAGGGTTCATATCGTGGCAGATCAATTTTTAGAGCGGGATCCTTCTTAAATTTTTGCAGGTCACAATCCAATTGCTTTTTGTGGTAGTGATATTCTGCATATTCGGTGCACACCGCATGAGCGTGATCTGAAAATATATGTGAGAGACTCAATCCTGAGGGTAGAAAGATCAGGAAGGCTGTAAAAACAAATAATATGTTTTTCGCTAAATTCAAATTATTCTTTAAAGAGCCTGGCGAATCCCATACGGCTTAACATCTTCTTTTCAAAACCCCAGAAAAACTGGAATTGACCGAATATCCAGCCAAAACTTACCAAAAGAACCTGGTAAATAGGAAAAATTAGAATGATTCGGGAAGCCCAGTAAATACTCCAGTGAGTGCTTTCCCGGGTGATTCCCAGAAACTCACATAAAGGTTCGGCCAGTTTAGCTGCACTGGACCCGGTTATGGCGAAAACCAGAAGTATTAAGAATAATTGGTAGTTAGAACTTATGCCCCAACGGTTTTTCAGCTTTTTCATGGCACAAATATAAAGATTTGCTTTTGAAATCAAATTCTCGTGGGTACACTAAATCGCTGATTATACTGATTGCTGAAGTAAACAAAGTAGTTGTAGAGCAGGTAATTCACTTCATAGCCATAATCAATCCGCGGATCATAATTGATCTCGTTGATATACAAATTAGGATTGAAGGCATTGGGTTGCATTACGCGTTGATTGTACTCGGTAACCAGCATTCTGTTCTTATTCTCCAGGTAATCCTGGGAATAATAGCCGCGCTGCCTGGCATAGGAATTCAGGAAAAGATTAAAACCAGGCTCGATGATGATGATCTCATATTCAAGACTATCATTAGCGATGCGAACCGTATCATTTTCGGCATTAGCTATCTTATCTGAAAAGTTCCTTCCGCCAGATGAACCGCAGCTGTAAATGAATAAGGCCAGTAAAGCGATATATATTAAATTCTTCATAGTTGTTAAGCAGGTCTAAAATTTATAATTCTATTTTCCTCCTGTAAAGCCTCCAAGAATGCTTCCACCGGATTTATCTTTTTTACCACCAAGTATCATGCCTCCAATATCATCGATCACGCTTCCATCGCCATCTTTGTCCAGTAAACTTTCCAGCAAGGAGGTGTCGTGGCTGGTATTGCTGCCTAGAACTGTACCAAGCAGGTCTTTCAGCCCGTCCGGGCCAACCCCGTCTTTTCGCTGCTGGTTTCCCAGAATGCTAAGTAGAATAGGGGCAGCCATTTGAATGATCGCTGAAAGATCGTCCTTTTTGATATTCAGGGCAGGGCTCAAAGCCGAAGATAGCTGGTCTTTCTTTTGAGCGCCAAGAATATGATTCACGATTTTCTCTCCCTCATTTTGTAGATAATCCGGGTCCAGGCTGTTAGATTGCTCCAGGAGTGACCCATTATGTTTTTCATTTTTTAAGGCGGAATGCAAACTGGCTGCGCCTTCTTCTGAATCCAGGTTGCGCTTCATGGCGCTAAGCAATAAAGGTAGAGCCATTCCTAAGGCGGCACTAACCGTTTCTTTGCTTTCCGTAGTTTTATCACTGGCAGTTTTGATGAGCGCCTCACCGGTTTGCGTATTTAAAAGATCTAAGATTGATGCCATTTTTTTTGAAAATTAAGGTTTTACTTCCTAAATAATATACGAAAAATCAGGGCTTTTTAGATCTATAAATCCGGTTTATTTCCCTGCGTGCGCTATGATCTGATCGGCCAGCTCGATTCCTATTCTTTCCTGAGCTTCAGTGGTCGCCGCACCTATATGCGGACTCAATGAAATACTTTCGTTCATCAAAAGCCTGATTGCCGGCGTTGGTTCATTTTCATAAACATCAAGAGCCGCAAAAGAGACTTTTTCAGCCTCAATCGCATCCAGCAGCGCATTCTCGTCCAGAACTCCACCACGTGCCGTATTGATGATGCCTACGCCATCCTTCATCTTTTCGATCTCAGCAGCTCCTATAATTGGCTTATTCTGTGCCGGAACATGAAGGCTAATAAAATCGGCATGCTTGATAAGTTCACTTACCGGCTCTGTTTTAATAGGGATCTTTATGCTTTGGTGGTTGTAGAATTCCAGTTCAATTTCGGCTTCCCCAACATGATCATCGCTGGCAATAACCTTCATACCTATCCCCAGTGCGATCTTAGCAACTTCACGACCTATTCTTCCAAAACCTATTATCCCTATAGTTTTGCCCCTTAATTCGGTTCCGCCAGCATAACTCTTCTTCAATTCCTTAAACCGCGACTCACCTTCCAAAGGCATGTTTCGGTTGGAATGATAAAGCTGCCTTGCTCCGCCAAAAAGATGCGCAAATACAAGTTCTGCAACCGAGCTGGAGGATGCGGCCGGAGTATTGAAAACCTTCAGGCCTTTTTCACGGGCGTACTCTACATCGATATTATCCATACCCACACCGCCACGGCCTATCATTTTTAGAGATGGACAATTGTCAATGATATCCTTTCTAACCTTGGTTGCGCTACGAACAAGTAGCACGTTTATGCCGTTATCGTTAATATAATCCTTTAACTGCTCCTGGGAGACTTTTTTAATGATCACTTCAAAACCTGCCTCGGTAAGTTTCCGTTCTCCGCTTTTTGAAATGCCATCGTTTGCTAAAACCTTCATTTTATAAGGTGTTCTTTTATATTTAAACTTTTCTTTCCAGTTCCTTCATCAGGTCAACAACTACCTGTACACTTTCGAGTGGAAGCGCATTGTACATGGAAGCCCTGTAGCCGCCAACACTTCTGTGTCCATTAAGTCCATTCACACCGGCTTCTTTCCACATCTTATCGAATTGCTCCTTATGACTATCATCTGTGAGATTGAAAGTGGCATTCATTGGAGAGCGGTCTTCCCTGGCCGCAAATCCTTTAAAAAGCGGGTTTCGGTCTATTTCAGCATAAATCACCTCGGCTTTTTTATCATTTCGCTCCTGCATGGCTTTAATGCCACCATTTGCTTTAATCCACCTAAGGGTCAACAGGGAAACATAAACCGCGTATACTGAAGGTGTATTGAACATACTGTCTTTTCCAATGTGAACCGAATAATCCATCATCGAAGGAATGGCACGGGAAACCTTACCAAGAATTTCTTCTTTTACCACCACGAGAGTGGTTCCGGCTGGTCCCATATTTTTCTGGGCCCCGGCATAAATAAGGTCGAAATTGCTGAAATTGAGTTCCCTAGAAAATATGTCGCTGCTCATGTCGCAAACCATAGGCTTCGAAGTGACCGGAAAATCCTTTATCTGGGTTCCGAAGATGGTATTATTGCTGGTGCAGTGGAAATAATCGGCGTCATCGGGAACGCTGAAGGATTTTGGTATATAGTTGAAATTTTGATCTTTAGATGATGCAACTTCAACAACTTCTCCAAACAATTTAGCTTCCTTAATGGCCTTGGTAGACCAGGTTCCGGTATTGAGGTAGGCAGCTTTTTTCTCGAGTAGGTTATAGGCTGCCATTAAAAATTGCATGCTAGCTCCACCCTGAAGGAACAATGCTTTATACCCTTTATCTTTCAGGCCCAGTAATTCCAGGGCCAGGGAACGGGCTTCTTCCATTACCGCAACAAATGCAGGGCTCCTGTGAGAAATCTCAAGGATTGATAAACCTGAATTATCAAAATCTAAAATAGCCTGGGAGGCCTCCTGAAATACCTCCTGGGGTAAAATACAGGGGCCTGCGCTGAAATTATGCTTTTTCATAAGGATTAGTTGATTATCTAACAAAGATGCTAAAATTGAGAGGAACTGCTGTTATTAAAATTATAATTGTAGTCTTATAATTTTAACAGAAAGTTGAGGGTATCTATCCCATCGGCATAATCCCACAACCTGGGTTTTTGAGTTTGACCGAATTTAACCTCTCCTTCTTCAGGGGTATTTTTCACGATACACTGAATCTTTTCAGAATTTTCCAGCAGGTTTTGGTTCAGCTTTTCTGTATCCTTATACTTTTCGTAGAACAGAGTAGCGATAGGGGATGAAAAGCTTTTATCTTCCTTCAGGATAAGAAAACCGTTTTCGAGCAATTTGAATTCGCTCATGAGATAAACCGCTTTATTATAATCGTAATTATTGGCGTATTTATCCCGGTTTATGATGGGGTTCCAGTCGTAGATCGATTTGAAGAAATCATCAAAATCGTAATCTTCCGGAACAAATAGTTTCGAGACATTTCTACAGCCTAAACCATAATAACGGAAGATATCCTCTCCTAAATCAGCCAGTTCCTCCCTGGTTTCCTCCCCGGTTAAAACAGCTATAGAATTGCGATTCTTCCTGATAATGCTTGGTTTATTTTTAAAATAATATTCAAAATATCGCGCCGTATTATTGCTGCCGGTTGCGATCACCGCATCAAAACCCTGCATTCTGTCCTTGGTGAAATAGATACGGTCTTCATACCTGTTGTCCAGTTCCATCAGGTAGGCTGCGATCACTGGAAGTATTTGCTGATCGTTGGAAGAAAGTTTGGCCAACACCTTGTGGCCTGAAACGAGCACCGAGATAAAATCGTGGAATCCCACTAATGGAATATTCCCGGCCATGATAATACCAACCGTTTTTCCTCCACTTTGTCGCAGATCATAACTATCTAACCAGGCATTGATATTTTCAAAAGTTAAAGCCTGGCTCCATTGCTGAAGTGAAAAAACGACATTCTCGCGATTAAACCACCCATTATAATGCACAGCTGAATCGATCTTTTCATCTAATTCTGAAAAAAATCGATCATTTCCTGGCAGGCTTTTATCTTTAAAAGATTCGGCAACTCCAAACTGTCCCAGGAACTTACCCAGTGTGATTAGATTTGATTTGTGATCTTCAATTGTCATTCTCTTTTTTGGTTTTGAGTGAAGGGCATCTTAAATTTGTTCCGCGAAATTAAAGTTTCCACGGCTTAAAACCATATTTTTCTTAAAGTCTGCGACGCTTTTGTTTCTGTTTTTTAAATTTACAAATAAAAAGAAGAGCTATGGCTATTGTTATAACCGATGAATGTATAAACTGTGGAGCCTGCGAGCCTGAATGCCCAAACACGGCTATCTATGAAGGTGCTGATGACTGGAGGTATGCAGATGGAACCGACCTGGAAGGTAATGTAGTCCTTCCAAGCGGTAAGGAAGCCAATGCCAATGAGGCGCAGGAGCCTTTAAGCGATGAGATCTATTATATAGTTCCTGATAAATGTACCGAGTGTAAAGGTTTTCATGAAGAACCTCAATGTGCTGCGGTTTGTCCAGTAGATTGCTGTGTTCCAGATGATGAACATGTGGAAAGCGAGGAGGAATTACTTGCCAAACAACGCTTTATGCACCAGGATGAGTAAAAAGTAAAAAATAACCTGATTGAACAAAACCGTTCCTCCTGGGAACGGTTTTTTGTTTTAAGACACCGAGAATTTTAATTCATTCCTGTACACAGAGGGAGACTTGCCCGTAAACTCCTTGAACTGCTTGTTGAAATGGCTGAAGTTATTAAACCCGCTTTCAAAACATACCTGTGTAATGCTAATCTGCTTTTCATGAAGCAGTTTGGCCGCGTGTACGAGCCGGTATTCATTAACAAAACTAGTAAAGGTCTTCCCGGTAATCTTCTTAAAGTACCTGCAAAACGCAGGATTGGTCATATTAACCTTATTGCTTATCTCGTCCAGGCCGATATGACGGGTAAATTCATCCTTTACAAAATTGAAGATCACATTAATTCGGTCATTATCCTCAAATTCGGTTTCAAGAATGAATCCTTCAGCATTCAAAATGGTGTAATTTGAAGCCTTTTCAAGCTGTTTTAAGATATCAAGCAACCCCAGTAATCTTGGAAAGGGTTCCAGGTCTTTTAGTTTTTCAATTTTACGCCCTATAGACCTTTTGGTGTCTCCATGATACACAATCCCCTTTTTGGCACGTTCCATAAGATTCTTGATTCCTTTCATTTCAGTGATATCGAAGAAGGATTCTCCAAGAAAATCGGGTTTTAACTGTATCACAGACTCGCTTTGGTGACCAGTAAGGCTATCTGTAAAACTGCAGTGCGGTAAATTGGAACCAATTAGAATAAGATCGCCATTCCTGTAGTACGAAATATGACTGCCAATTTGCCGTTTCCCGCTACCTCCATTTACAAATACAAGTTCAATTTCAGGATGATAATGCCAGAAAGTGTTCTTCCTGTTATTAGGATCCTGATGATAGGTTCGAAAGCTAAAAGAACTTCCAAAACCCGGTTCTATCTTTTCTAGCGTAGGTTTATGTGCGGTTCCCATAGACAAAGAATTATGGTTAAAATTATAGAAGTCCAGCTTTCCATTATGATACTAAATTACCATTATTATATGGTTAATTACCCGAAAACGTTTTCACTGAACAAATTGAAGTTAATATAGTATATAAACTGGTTCATTGTCTTCTATCCTCGAAACAGGTTTTGGCCTAAGTTTGAGTTGAATTTTTAAATGAAGTTCTAATCTTTTAAAATTTAAGCTTATGAAAAAGTCAAAAAAAACCCTGGTAACCTGTTTAATGTTGTTATTCATTTTTAGCTTAAAAGCTTCAGATGAGATGAATCTTAAGATCAGTGAAAATGAAAACCTGATCGTTGAAATGAAAAAAACCGAACCCAATGCAATACTTAGTTTATTGAACCAGGAAGGGGAGGTTATTTTTAAGGATAGATTCTTTGGTGATAGCATATACACCAGAAAACTAAAATTTGAAGAACTTCCGGATGGAGAGTATACGCTTGTTCTGGATAAGACGTTCAGCACCAGCAATTCGGTCATCAAAAAATCTAAGGCCGGCCTGGAGCTTGGATTGGAAAGTGTAACCTTTAAACCTACTTTTAAAATTGAAGGTCAAAAAGTGAATTTGTACCTAGCAAACCCCGAACAGTTAAATTTGTATGTTCAGATCTTTGATTCTGAAGGTGTAGAAGTAGGTAACTTTAGGTGTAAAGACCAGGTAATGAAAAAAACCCTGGATTTTTCCAGAGTACCGGCTGGATCTTATACCGTAAAGGTAAAAACACCACAAGATGAATTCACTAAGGAAGTTGAAATCTAAAAGAATAAGATTATGATAAAAAAAACTCCGCAAATTGCGGAGTTTTTATCTTTTATTGATTCATGTTTCGCTTGATCTTTTCGATGGCATTCTCGATGGATTTATCTGGTTCAATGATATTGTTGCTACCCCAGAAATTGGAATCGTAGAAACCTGACGCATCATCCACCATTACGATATTAGGATTGATGATCTCATTATTTCTTTTCCAGTTTTCGTCCTGAACAGGTTGCCAATCTGTAACTACCATTTCGCTGTTGATCTTATATCTGGAGTTAAAGATCTTCTTTTTCCAGTTTACTACATATTCAAGCTCGGCGCGACCGTAGGCATAATGCCATTTACCGTTCTCCTGAGCGTAATCTACCATGTAGTTGAGTTCAACAGGATATACTTTACATCCACCTGGTTTCTTTTTAACGAACAGGCTGGCGGCAACATCCCTGTTATCCACGTTCAAACTATAGTCTGCCTTTACAAGGGTAGATGTTGCAGCGTCGATGAACAGTTTACCGTAATACCAAGGATCGGTTTTATCCATTTCAGTAAATTCAACCACATAGGTGAATCGATCGTTGATCTTGGTAGGATCAGTAAATGTGAATTTATAACTATCCAGCATTTCGGGACGAAGTACATATTCTGTGTATTTCATCATATCGAGATAGAGCGTATTGAATGGCCCTCCGCGTAATTTAACTGCCACGGTATCCAGTTTATCATAATCTGCACTCTTACGTGCCTTATAGATAGAAACCATATCTCGTTTTCCGTTATTATACGGGCTTTTCTGGATCTTGACAATAGCTTCAGACAGTCCCACGTTGCTCCATCCTTTCTTAATGGTTTCCCTGTAGAATGTGGTCATCAGGCTCTCATCTGAAAGATAATTTTCATCTTTTTTATCAAGCATTTCTTTAACCAAAAGTTCGGCGTTTGTAGCCTTATATAAACTTACCTCATCCAGTTCCTGCACGGTTTCATCCAGTTCAATCCGGGTCTCTTCCGATTTGAAACAGGTAAGTGGAAGCGTCTTGCTTTGGAAACCGAGTACCGATATGGTAACGGTAGCCTCTATAAGGTCTTCCGGGACTTTCAGTGAAAATTCACCATCAGAATTAGTAATGGTAGAAATGTTACTGTTATTTAGGGCGAGATAGGCTGAGGAAATACCCCGGCCGTTAGAAGAGTTGACTACTTCTCCTTTATATTCTACATACTTGATATCTGAAGGTTGAAATGCAAAACCTTGTGCAGCCACCAAAAGTATACCCAGGAGGGTGAAAAGGAGTCGTTTTGATCCCTTCATAATTTTAAATGTTCTTTTCATGACAATAATGTATTTTTAATTCGAAACTAAACTTATACAATATAATGAATTTAAGTCTTATTATGATGTGAATCACCAACAATTTGAAGTGAATGATTGAAGGATTCTTATTCTTATGAATTGTTTAATTTAAAATGTATAATTTAGAGGGAATTTTTTATTAAACCACCATTTTCATGAGGTCAGTATTATTGCATCTTTTCATAGGTTTATTCGTTTTTTCGGCAAATTCCCAGGAAAAACTTGAAGAAGCATCCCCGGAAAGCGTTGGAATTTCTTCCGAGCGACTGGGAAAGATCAGCGCCATGTTAGAAGCCCAGGTTGAGAACAAGAATATTCCTGGAGCGGTGGCATTAATAGCCAGGGATGGTAAAATTGTTCTATATGAAGCCTTTGGAGATGCAAATATTCAAGGAGAGGACCTGGAAAAAGATGATATTTTCAGGATCGCTTCGCAAACCAAGGCGATAACGGCCACGGCAGTTATGATCTTATGGGAAGAAGGGAAATTGCGCCTCGATGATCCTGTTTCAAAATATATACCTGAATTCAAAGATCCGGTAATTCTTGAAAGTTTTAATGAAAAAGATTCTTCCTATACCACCAAACCTGCAGCATCTCCTATCACCATAAGGAGTCTTTTAACGCATACTTCTGGCATTGGTTATGGAATGATAGATGGAGATGACAGGTTCAAGAAGATATATGCGAAATCAGGTATCACCGATCTTTTTACCACTGAAGCGGTTGAAATAGGTGAAAACATTAAAAAACTGGCCACCCTTCCGCTTCACCATGAGCCATTCGAAAAATGGACTTATTCTGAAGGCTATGATGTACTGGGCTACCTGGTGGAAGTCATCTCTGGTAGGAACTTCGATGAATTTTTAAAACTAAAGCTCTTTGATCCTCTTAACATGAATGATACTTATTTTTATCTTCCGCAGGAAAAAGAAGACAGGCTTGTTCAAATTATGAAAAAAGCAGATAATAAATGGGTAGAATTTGGAGGTGAAGAAGGCTACGATCCTGAATATCCCATCAAGGGAGCTAAAGCATTCTTTTCAGGAGGTGCCGGTCTTTCCAGTACTGCACTGGATTATGCTAAATTTCTGCAGATGTACCTCAACAAAGGATCTTATAATGGTAACCAGATCTTGAGTCCGAACACGGTAAAAATGATAATGGCCAATCATAGCGGCGACCTTTTTAACGGGCCGGAATCCTATTACGGGCTGGCATTTGGTGTACTTACCGAAATAGGTGAAGATAAGGGTGGTCTTGGAAGCGAGGGAACTTTTGAATGGGGCGGCTATTTCAATACCCAGTATTTCGCAGATCCCGAAACCAAAATCATAGGTATCCTTCTTAAACAAACGCGTGGTCCTCTGGACGATCAAAGCGCCTGGAAATTTAGACAGATGACATTTTCTAGTATTATTGATTGATTTTGAAAGATAACTTTTCAGAAAATTCAGAAGACTATTTAAAATTCAGACCAACATATCCTGAAGAAGTTTTCCAGTTTATAATCTCAAAACTAAAACATACCGAAAGGGCATGGGATGTAGGAACCGGAAATGGACAGGTGTCCAGATCACTTTCTAAATATTTTGAAAGCATTGAAGCTACAGATATTAGCAGTCATCAGTTAAAGCATGCCTTCAGGTCTCCCGGAATTCAATATTCGGTTCAGCCCGCTGAAAAAACCAATTTTAAAGATGATAGTTTCGATTTGATTATCAGCGCGCAGGCTGTTCACTGGTTCCGTTTTGATGAATTCTTTGCCGAGGCGAATCGCTGTCTTAAACCGGGTGGTTTGATCGTTATAATGGGATATGGCCTGGTACGTTCCGATGACAGGATAAACAGGATCATCGATCATTTTTACACCGAAATAATTGGGAAATACTGGGATGAGGAGCGAAAATACCTGGATAATTCTTACCAAAGTATTCCCTTCCCTTTTACCGAACTTCAAACACCTGGGTTTACAAAGGAATACGAGTGGTCTATTGAACATTTCCTGGGATATTTAAGAACCTGGTCCTCGGTTAAACATTATCGAAACATTCATCATTCAGACCCCGTTAAACGCATTGAAAAAGAGCTGCGAGCTGAATTCGGGGACCGTCATAAGATCACATTTCCCATTTTTCTCAGAATGGGAAGTATTTCCAGATCTGATCAATAATTCCACACTTTTCCTTAAAGAACTATTTCAGTAAGCTTCTATAAAAACCCGTTATAGCAAGGATTTAGCGAATGGCATGAAATATGAAACCTGCTGGAGCGTTAGTAGAAATACTTAAATCTAAATCTATGAAGAAACATATTTTCTTTATCCTTTTTTTGATCATTGGCATTCAGGCTAATGCTCAAATTTTTCCTGATAGTGACAATGCTACGGTTACCGAACAGGTGCTTAAGGAACTCAATCGTGAACGAAGCCTGCTTAGCCAGAATCTCGAATTCCGGATCAAAGAGATCGATTCCAAGATCAATAACCTCGACGAAAGCATTAAATCCACGAATTCTGCATCTGAAAAGGTTGAAAAATTGCTGGAACGGGTAAAATTCCTGGAAGAACGTCAGGAGGAGATAGACAAGAACAGCATCAGTGTTTATAAATACAATTATAGTTCAGCAGTGCTTAACCTTGCTTCCATGGAGCGGGAGATCAAACCATTGAATCTTTTTAACTCTTCAAGGGAATTTTATTCTACCCTGGATGAAGTAAGCAATCCAATGAATTATGACGGATATCAGCAATGGTTTGGGCAGTTCCAAAAGTTTGTGAACGAGCAAAAGGAAGACAATGCCAGCCTTGCGGCGCTTAGCCATATGCTCCAGGTAACAGGCGACCTTGCCAAAGGAACCCCGTTTACCGGAATGTTCGCCGGTAGCCTTGTGGACGGGATCGGCCAGTTTATAGGCTCGTTGAACCGTCGCGATAAGGAATTGAAGGAAAAAAGCATGAATATGCTAAAACTTACAACTTCCATCTCTCAATTTACTCATGATAAGGATCTGATCGAAACCGAATGGGACGCGATCAATAAAAGCCTGAATGAGCTGAAGGATCTTCAGAACAAGGCAATAAAAGATAACCTGGTAGACATTCTAGGAATTTCGAAGGCTGAGTTTACCGAGAATTTCACCAACGAAACCGACGCTAAAAAAAGAACCCAGTATATTCTCGATATTTCCAAGATCGCAGAAAATAAGATCGTAGAAGAAAGAAGCAGCAACCCCGAAAACTGGAAACAGGAATACCATGACCAGATGCTAAGGGTTCAGAATCTTAAGATCAGGTTTGGGATGCTTACCTTCCGAATCCTTGAAAACCTGAATAAATACGAGAAACTTATCGCCAAGTATAGAAACGATCCCTATCTCAAGGATGAGATGCAGAATCTTAGTTTAAAATTAGACCTGGTTCGAAATAGCTTCGAAAGCACCTTTAATCCGCAGGAATACATCAAGGCATCCAACGAAATGTATATCGTGGAGTAAGGCTTTATGACTTCTCGTAATACTGGATAACCTCCTTAATTCCTCTTATTGGAATTATGATCCATTGCGGCCTGTTCTGTATCTCGTAATTGAGTTCGTTAAGAGCTTTTTCCAGAAGAAAAGTATGCATGAGGATCTTGAAGTCTTCCATTGCGGCTGGAACAAAATCACTGCCTCTGGCCTGATCAAAATAACCTTTAATAAACAACCTGGTGTTATAATAATGCCAGGTTTCTGCCCATTTCTCAAGATCACCTTCCTTGCGCTGCTGATCATATTCCGGAGATAGAATATTGCTGTAAGCGGCGTAATGTAAGGAACGTATCATGGCTGCCAGGTCCCTCATGGCCGATCTCCTGATTCGCCGCTCACTAAAGGATTTGGAAGGATCTCCCTCAAAACTATTGATTATATATTCCTTACCGGTCCACAGTATCTGTCTCAAGTGATAATCGCCATGAGTCCTTATCTTCATGACCGGGATCTTATGCTTATAGATGTTCTTGAAGACCTTAAGGATCTCTGCTCTTAGGTCCAGAACCTCTTTTGCTTCCTCCTGAATTTCAGTTGGTAACTGCTTTAAAACCGATCTTAAATTATCCAGACTATTCCTGGTAAGCGTTTGTAAGCCTGAAAACAGCGAGCGCTGATAGTGCAGGGAAGATTCTTCCTTGTCAAAATCGGTATCATCAGGATGCTGAGACAGCGCCTTATGAAGATCGGCAGTGAATTCTCCAAGCTGGTATATTCGCTCCGGTAAAATAACTCCCTGCAATTCTTTGAAGGAATCAGGGAATTCCTCGAAACTCAAAGGTTCAGTTATATATTGAACCGGTCTTTCGAGATCCAGGTCTTTTTTTGTCAGGACCTTTTCAAAATACCTGTCCAGCGAGTCCTTTACATGAGTCCAGACCTCTCCCTGGTTTTCTTCCATTTTCTGGATCATGGCCAGTACGTATGGCTTGCCTGAACCAGGCTTGAAATTGATCGCACCGGCATATTTTGAAATTCTGGTAAAATCGGTTCTGGTTGAAAGGAATTTTATGGTTTCCACATCGGGATTAAAGACCTGTTCCAGTCTTCTAAAAAGCTTCAGGATGATATGATTATTATAGGTAATGATGGTTTGCCTGTGCTCTGTGTTTATAAGATCTGATCGCAGATCTTCCTCAAACTCTGAAATGATTTCCTTTACTCCAGAAAATTCAATACCAGATTTGACGTTTTTCGTATTCCTAAAACCTCCAATAAGATAATCCCTGTAAGTTTCAGCGTAAACCGCATCAAAGAGAAAACCGCTTTGTTTCCCCATTTTGATTTCGGCGATAAAGCCTCTTTTCGGAATTTCATTAAGCAAACTGGAATTGTCTTTGGAAGTAAAAGCAACAGGGAGCTGGTATAGTTCTGGTAGTCCTTCATTGTAAGTTACCTCCAGAATAAGAATCCTGGACGGCAAATCCTTTAGTTTGACATCTACTGTTTCTTTGATTTTTACTTCCTGTATGGTTCTTCCACCGCTTTCGAACCAGCTTCGGTGTTTAAGGTAAGGAGGCAGTATCTCTGCAGATAGATGCTGAAGACTCCTGTTCTTAAGCAGGTTATTCCACGAATCCATCTCCAACAGCGGGATCTGAGATTCACCTTTTACGCGTTCCCTTTCTTTTTCCAGTGAAAACCAGTGATAGCCGTGAGGTGAAAGTGTGAAGAGATATGGGCGGTCACTGATAACCGGGAATTTGTTATGGCTGAAAACCTCTACAGGTGTATAACCTTTATAATCTTCCAGGTCAATTTCAGCAGGTTGGGTAAACCTGGAAAGGTTCGCAAGCACAAGGATGTCTTCAGACTCATACGACCTTATAAATGCCAGGATTTTTGAATTGGAAGGTGATAAAAACTCAATACTACCTCTTCCGAAAGCCTTATATTTTTTCCGCATTCCTATGATCCTTTTCATCCACCAGAGCAGGGAGGAGGAGATCATTTTCTGGGTTTCAACATTGATCGATTCGTACTTATATTCCGGATCAATGATTAGCGGCAGATATAACTTTTGAGGATTAGCCAGTGAAAAACCTGCATTTCTATCAGCAGTCCATTGCATTGGAGTTCTTACCCCATCACGATCTCCAAGATAAAAGTTGTCTCCCATTCCAATTTCATCTCCGTAATAAACGATTGGAGTTCCAGGCAGGGAAAAAAGCAGGACATTCATCAATTCGATCTTGCTGCGACTATTATCGAGTAAGGGTGCCAGCCGGTGCCTGATCCCAACATTGATCTTCGCCTGCGGATCCTTAGTGTAAACTTTATACATATAATCCCGTTCCTCATCGGTCACCATCTCCAGGGTTAATTCATCATGATTCCTTAAAAAGATTCCCCACTGGCAATTTTCAGGAATTTCGGGAGTCTGGTCTATGATATCGATAATAGGGTAGCGGTCTTCCATTTTTACCGCCATGAACATCCGCGGCATGATGGGAAAATGGTAATTCATATGGCATTCGTCCCCGTCTCCAAAATAGGCTGCGGAATCTTCCGGCCACATATTGGCTTCGGCGAGCAAAAGCTTGTCGTCATAATTCTTGTCTACATGTGCACGAAGCTTTTTCAGAAATTCATGGGTCTGCGGAAGATTTTCGCAATTGGTACCGTCTTCTTCGAACAAATAGGGAATCGCATCAAGCCGAAAGCCGTCAACTCCCATTTTACACCAGTAATCAAGCACATCAAATACTTCCTGCTGCACCTGGGGATTCTCAAAATTCAGATCGGGTTGATGAGAGAAGAAGCGGTGCCAATAATAAGCTTCTGCTTCGGCATCCCAACTCCAGTTGGAAGGTTCGGTATCGGTAAATATGATACGGGCATCTTTGTATTTTTTGGGATCATCGCTCCAAACATAATAATTTCGTTCGTCTGAACCAGGTGGTGCTTTCCTGGCTCTTTGAAACCAGGGATGCTGATCTGAAGTATGATTAATGACCAACTCGGTGATCACTTTTAAACCACGGTCGTGGGCTTCTTTGATGAAGCGTTTAAAATCATCAATATTACCGTAGGACGGATTAATACTGTAATAATCGGCAATATCATAGCCATCATCTTTAAGTGGTGAAGGATAAAAAGGCAGGAGCCAGATGGCTGTCACTCCAAGGTCTTCCAGGTAATCCAGTTTTTGAAGAAGTCCGTCAAAATCACCAATACCATCCCCGTTACTGTCAAAAAATGCCTTGATATGTAATTCGTAAATGATTGCGTCTTTATACCAGTAATTGTTCGGATCGGATTTTTTTACAGACATAGGAGTGTTTTAATGAAAATTAAGTTCGCCAAGCATTTGATCAAATTAAAAAAATCTCGTCGCTGTTTCAGTTAAAGAAATACTAAACAAACTGCATTAGACTCCTGCTTTTGACGGTTTTAGATCTTTGATCAAGCTTAAAACATATCCTATTAAATTCTCGATTCTAATACCTATCTTTGCAGCCGCAAAAACAAAGCATCTAATTTTTAGTTTATGAAAGCCGGAATCGTAGGACTGCCTAATGTGGGAAAATCAACTCTTTTTAATTGTCTGAGCAATGCCAAGGCGCAAAGTGCCAATTTTCCATTTTGTACCATCGAACCTAACGTGGGGGTTGTAAATGTTCCAGATCCAAGGCTTACCAAGCTGGGTGAAATGGTTAAACCTGAGCGAGTGATCCCTGCAACCGTAGAGATCGTTGATATCGCCGGTCTGGTTAAAGGTGCCAGTAAAGGTGAAGGCCTTGGTAACCAGTTTTTGGGAAATATCAGGGAGACCGATGCGATCCTGCATGTTCTAAGATGTTTTGAAAACGACAATATCGTACACGTAGATGGCTCTATAGATCCTATAAGAGATAAAGAAACCATCGATATGGAATTGCAGCTTAAAGATCTTGAAACAGTTGAGAAAAAGCTGGAAAAAGTAAAGCGAGCTGCAAAAACCGGTAATAAGGAAGCTCAAAAGGAAGAAGCCGTTTTGCTGAAGGTGAAAAAAGGTCTTGAAGAAGGTAAATCTGTAAGAGCGATCGATCTTACCGAAGACGAGCGTAAGGAATTTATCAAACCTCTTCAATTCATCACAGATAAACCGGTAATGTACGTTTGCAACGTGAACGAAGACGCTGCTGTAGAAGGAAATGAATATGTAGAACGGGTAAAGGAAGCTGTTAAGGATGAAAATGCGGAAGTTTTAACCCTTGCTGTTGGAACGGAAGCCGATATCACCGAGCTTGATGATTACGAGGAGCGCCAGATGTTTCTTCAGGATATAGGGCTGGACGAACCAGGATCGGCTAAACTAATCCGCGGAGCTTATAATTTGCTTGATCTTCAAACTTATTTTACTGCCGGAGAAAAAGAGGTTCGTGCATGGACCGTTAAAGTAGGAGCTTCTGCTCCACAGGCTGCCGGGGTTATTCACACCGATTTCGAAAAAGGTTTTATTCGTGCCGAGGTGATAGGATATGACGATTACGTTAGTTACGGCAGTGAGGCCAAAGTTAAGGAAGCTGGAAAAATGCGCGTGGAAGGAAAGGATTACATTGTAAAGGATGGTGATGTGATGCATTTCCGTTTTAATGTATAATTTTTTTATTCGTTAATTAAATAAAGATTACACCGAATTTTCGGATAATCTTTTGACGAATTAATTGATTTCTAGCTCATTTCTGACTTTTCCCTCGTATAAGATCCTCTAATTAACAATTATTCCTAAATCTTTGTTAATTAAAATCAGGCTGAAAAATTTCAGTTCTTTAGGTATTGCCTTATATTAGAGGCATAACTCCATGACTACTTATGAGCGAGAATACTAATTATACCGAAGATAATATTCGGTCGTTAGACTGGAAGGAGCATATTCGTATGCGTCCAGGAATGTATATTGGAAAACTTGGAGACGGTTCCAGCCAGGACGACGGAATTTATATCCTGTTAAAAGAGGTTATCGATAACTGTATCGATGAATTCGTGATGGGAGCAGGGAAGACTATTGAAATTTCTGTTCAGAATCAGCGGGTTATTGTTCGTGATTTTGGTAGGGGTATTCCCTTAGGGAAAGTAGTAGATGTAGTTTCCAAAATGAATACGGGTGGAAAATACGATACCCGTGCCTTCAAGAAATCGGTAGGACTTAATGGGGTTGGTACCAAGGCTGTTAACGCACTTTCCTCTTATTTCAGGGTGGAATCTACCCGTGATGGAAAAAGCCATTCGGCTGAATTCGAACAGGGAAATCTTACCGATGAAGAACATCTTGATGAAACTTCACGCCGAAGAGGTACCAAGATCACCTTTATTCCTGATGAAATCATCTTTAAGAACTACAAATTCAGGAATGAGTATATAGAAAAAATGCTCAAGAACTATGTGTACCTGAATCCAGGATTGACCATAGTTTATAACGGTGAAAAATTCTATTCGGAAAACGGATTAAAGGATCTTTTACAGGATAGTATCAGCGATGATGATATGCTGTATCCTATTGTTCATCTTCGCGGAAATGATATCGAAGTTGCCATCACCCACAGCCGTTCACAATATAGCGAGGAGTATCATTCTTTTGTTAACGGGCAGAATACCTCCCAGGGTGGAACTCACCTTGCAGCTTTCAGAGAAGCGGTGGTGAAAACTATTCGGGAATTCTACGGGAAGAATTATGAGGCGAGCGATATTCGTAAATCTATAGTAGCGGCTATCAGTATAAAGGTGATGGAACCTGTTTTTGAAAGTCAGACCAAAACCAAACTGGGTTCTACAGACATGGGAGGTGAATTGCCAACCGTAAGAACTTATATCAATGATTTTGTTAAACGGAATCTTGACAACTACCTGCATAAGAATACCGAAACGGCTGAGCGACTTCAGAAAAAGATACTACAGGCTGAAAGAGAACGAAAGGACCTTTCAGGGATCAGGAAACTGGCAAGAGATAGAGCTAAAAAGGCCAGTCTCCATAATAAGAAATTAAGAGATTGCAGGGTTCATCTTGGAGATAGTAAGCATGAGCGTTGTTTGGAAACCACACTTTTTATTACCGAGGGAGATTCGGCAAGTGGTTCAATCACAAAAAGTCGGGATGTAATGACCCAGGCTGTTTTCAGTTTGAAGGGTAAGCCTTTGAACAGCTACGGACTTTCCAAAAAGATCGTTTATGAGAACGAGGAATTCAACCTTCTGCAGGCCGCGCTCAATATTGAGGAAGGCCTTGAGGATCTTCGATATCACAATATCGTGATCGCTACCGATGCCGATGTGGATGGAATGCACATTCGATTGCTTTTGATCACTTTTTTCCTTCAGTTCTTCCCCGAATTGATCAAGGAAAATCACCTTTATATACTTCAAACGCCGCTTTTCAGGGTTCGGAATAAGAAAGAAACCATTTACTGTTATAGTGAAATGGAACGAAAAGAGGCGATCAAAAAGCTCTCAGGAAAAGTGGAGATCACTCGATTTAAGGGTCTTGGTGAGATCTCGCCAGATGAATTCAGGCATTTTATTGGAGAAGATATTCGGTTGGACCCGGTGATGCTGGATAAGGATAAGTCTATTGAGGAAATGCTCAGTTTTTATATGGGTAAAAACACTCCAGACAGGCAGGAGTTCATCATAGATAATCTCAAAGTTGAACTTGATCTGGTTGAAGAACTTGGCATATGAGATTCACCAATAAGACCGAGGTTAAAATAATTCCCTCTATTTATATCGTTTTGATAGCGGTATTTGTGACCAACGTGTTCGTTAATATCGAGATCATGGCATCTGATAGTGAACAGGAGATAGGTTTCAGTCATTTTGTGCCGAATATCGTAACCTTGTTATTGGCCCTCTATGTTCATAAAATAGGGCAATCCTTCGATTTTGACAGCGATGGGGAAACGCTCAATTTCAAGAATAACGGGGTGTTCTTTTCAAAATTCATGGAATATCGGGTGAAGAAGGCCGAATTTCCGAAGCGTAAACTGGGAAAATTCAATTTCGTCGATTATGGGATCTATTCGGCCCTAACCATTTATATCAGGTCCAGAAGAAAAAAAGGATATCGAAAATATACGTTCAATACCACATTTTTAAACCGAAAAAAGAAAAGGGGAATGGTTGATTCACTCAATAAAGTGCTTGCAACCACACCCAAAGCTACTGCCTAATGGAAGAAAATCTAGACGGAGCTCAGGAAGAGCAGTTTGAAAATAAAGAAGAATTAATCAGGGTTACAGGGATGTACAAGGACTGGTTCCTTGATTACGCATCTTATGTAATTCTGGAACGAGCGGTTCCGGCCATTGAAGACGGTTTCAAACCGGTACAACGCCGTATCATGCATTCCATGAAAGACCTGGATGATGGTCGCTATAACAAAGTGGCCAATATCGTGGGACATACCATGCAGTATCACCCTCACGGTGATGCCAGTATAGGGGACGCAATGGTGCAGATCGGTCAAAAAGATCTTCTTATTGATACCCAAGGTAACTGGGGAAATATACTTACCGGCGACAGGGCTGCAGCTCCTCGTTATATCGAGGCCAGGTTATCGAAATTTGCGCTGGAGGTTCTTTACAGTCCGAAATTAACTGAATGGCAGCTATCTTATGACGGAAGAAAAAATGAACCGGTAAATTTACCGGTTAAATTTCCGCTATTGCTTGCCCAGGGGGCCGAAGGGATCGCGGTTGGATTGAGCACCCGAATCCTTCCTCATAATTTCAATGAACTGATAGATGCTTCCATCAATCACCTGAAAGGCAAGAAGTTTAAACTGGTACCCGATTTTCCAACCGGAGGTATTGCAGATGTGAGTAATTACAACGACGGGAAAAGAGGTGGTAGAATAAGGGTTAGGGCCAAGATCAATCAGCTGGATAAAAATACGCTTGCGATAACCGAAGTTCCTTATGGTACTACGACGTCAAGCCTTATCGATTCGGTTCTTAAAGCGAATGATAAAGGAAAGATCAAGATCAAAAAGATCGAGGATAATACGGCGGCAGAGGTTGAGATCCTTATTCACCTGCCAAACAATATTTCGCCAGACAAGACCATTGATGCACTATATGCCTTTACTCAATGCGAGAATTCACTGGCTCCGCTGGGTTGCGTGATCATAGATCATAAACCAATTTTCCTGGGAGTTTCAGAAATTCTGCGCAGATCTACCGATCATACTCTTCATTTATTGAAGAGGGAGCTGGAGATCAAACTGGACGAACTGGAAGAGCAATGGCATTTTGCGTCCCTGGAACGAATCTTTATCGAAAACAGGATCTATCGCGATATTGAAGAAGAGGAAACCTGGGAAGGTGTGATACAGGCGATCGATAAAGGTTTAAAACCACACACCAAACACCTGAAAAGGGCCGTAACCGAAGAAGATATTGTACGGCTTACCGAGATAAGGATCAAAAGGATCTCTAAATTCGATATTGACAAGGCTCAGCAAAAAATTGAGGCCCTGGAAGGAGAGATCGCCCAGATCAAGCATCACCTTGATAACCTGGTAGATTTTGCCGTTGATTATTTTACCAAGCTTAAGAAAGATTACGGCAATGGTCGTGAACGTAAGACGGAGCTTCGGCTTTTCGAAGATATCGAAGCGACCAAGGTAGTGATCAGGAATACCAAGTTGTACGTTAAC
This sequence comes from Christiangramia oceanisediminis, assembly GCF_022570735.2. Lineage (GTDB taxonomy): Bacteria > Bacteroidota > Bacteroidia > Flavobacteriales > Flavobacteriaceae > Christiangramia > Christiangramia oceanisediminis. The sequence continues at coordinate 658,451 of NZ_JANCNS010000002.1, forward strand.
CGTGCTGAAGGTTTTGTTGGTACGTCCCTTAAAAAGGACGAATATGTCACCGACTGTTCCGATATTGACGATGTGATCTGCTTCACGGCAGACGGGAAGATGATGGTCACCAAGGTGGACTCCAAAACCTTTATTGGAAAAGATATCATTCATGTTGCGATCTTTAAGAAAAAAGATAAGCGCACCATCTATAATATGATCTACCGCGACGGGAAAGCCGGAAAGACCTATGTAAAGCGTTTTTCGGTCACTTCGGTAACGCGGGACCGGGATTATGATCTCACCCAGGGTAAAAAGGACTCAAAAATCCTTTATTTCTCTGCCAACCCAAATGGAGAGGCTGAAGTGGTAACCGTATTCTTAAGGCAGGTTGGAAGCATTCGAAAAGTGAAGTTCGATCTTGACTTTGCCGAAGTTCTTATCAAGGGAAGAAATGTGAAGGGGAATATCGTTACCAAATATTCCGTTAAGCGAATCGAACTGAAAGAAGAAGGTGTTTCAACTCTTAAGCCAAGAAGGATTTGGTTCGATGAAACGGTGAAAAGACTGAACGTGGATGAAAGAGGCGAGTTGCTTGGGGAATTCCGCGGAGATGACAGGTTGCTAATCATTACCCAGGATGGGGTGGTTAAAACCATTAAGCCTGAGCTTACCACTCGTTTTGATGATGAAATGATCGTCCTCGAGAAGTGGGTTAAAGACAAACCTATTTCGGCAATTTATTGGGAAGCCGAAAAGGAACGTTACTACGTGAAGAGGTTCCTGATTGAACATCCTGATAAAGAAGAACGTTTTATTAGTGATCATGAAGATTCTTTCCTCGAGATCGTTTCCACCGATTACTATCCAAGAGCTGAAATCGTTTATACCAAGCCAAAAGGTAAGGAGCGAAAAGAGAATGAACAGATCAACCTGGAAGAATTCATCGCTATAAAAGGAATAAAGGCTCTCGGGAATCAGCTTACTTCAGAAAAGGTGAACCAGGTAAATCTTTTGGATCCTGAACCTTATGAGAAGGAAGTAGAAACTGAGGAAGAGGAAGAGAAAGATGAAAACGAGATCACTGCCGAAGATGTAAAGAATGGTAAAATTCAGGAGCCTTCAAAAAAATCAAATTCAGAAGGTCAACCTTCACTATTTGACGAATAATGGGATTGATTAAGGAATTCAAGGAATTCGCCGTAAAAGGCAACATGGTAGACATGGCGGTGGGTATCATTATTGGTACCGCCTTCAATAAGGTCGTTGATGTGCTCGTCAAGCAGGTCATCATGCCGCCACTTAGCCTGCTGACCGATGGAATCGAATTCTCCAATAAAAAAATGGTGTTAAGAGATTCGGTTGGCACCGAAGGAAATCCTGGTTATGTGGAAGAAGTTTCCATAGGATATGGATTGCTTATAGAAACCTTCATCGATTTCATAGTGATTGGTTTCGTTGTTTTTATAATCGTTAAAGCCATGAATCGCTTTCGGAACAGGGCCCAGGATCCAAAAGACAAACAAGTGGCAACTCCAAAGGATATCGAATTGCTGGCAAATCTCAATGACCTGATGAAAGAGCAAAATGAGCTTCTTAAAGAAAGAAGAAATTAATTCTCCGCTACTTTCGTCACCTCTCCACGAGCTTTTTTAGTTTCACCAACCTGGCCGTATTCAAAGGTATAGCCGTTAGGATTTGTGGTTAAGATCTTTATATGAATCGATTTCTCCTCAGACATACTCTGGGGATTTATATTTTCAAGGATATACTCACAATCGTTGATCCATCTAACCGTAGAGGTATCTATATTTCCCTGGAACGTCTCGATCTCCAGGCTATCGTTCCTGACAAACCTGGAAGTGATCAATTCACCATTCAAATAGGTCTCAAATTCGAAGACACCCGTTCGATAATCCTCACAATTTCGTTCAGCATTAAAACAGGAGGTAAAAGATAATAGTAAGAATAAAAGCAGTATTCGTTTCATACTGCAAAAAAAATCAATTTGGCTGGTATAATCAATTTTCAAAGGCATCAAAACTACCGTCGGAATAAAAAATAACGATACGCTGGATTTTTTTATTTGAGTTTCCGGGAGGAATTACCGGTTGAACCGATTTTTCATTTTCAGGTTGTTGTACAGGAGAATGGGAAAAAGGTAATTCTGTCTCCCTTGGTTTTGGCTTTTCTTTCTGTTGTTGATCAGAAATGGAAGGGAAGCTACCCTTTCCATTGAGCAACCAGTATAATTCTACTTCAGGAAAATTCTTTACGATCTTCATCACAAAATCCAGGCTGGGTTTATTTCGTCCGGAAAGAATATGTGAAATAGACGAGCGACCAACTTCAATCTGATCGGCGAAAGAAGCGGCAGAAAGATCATAGTATTCTAGGATCTTATTTAATCTGGAAGCAAATTTTTCAGTGTTTACCATTGTAACATTTCAGAGCTATTATTCTATTTACAAATGTAAAAAATTAATTCACATACTTATAATTACAATTGTAAACCGTATTATATTTTATTAAATAATAAGTATAGATTGAATGTTATAAAGGACTAAAAAACAATTATTTAAATATTCAAGAGTCGAAACTGGGAAATAATCCAATTCGCCCATTTACAACCGATCAACAGTTGTTTACAAATGTATTTAATCAGGCTGATGAATCTTGTTTACATTTGTAAAATATTGATTGTTTAGTTTTGTAAACATGAAGCATCGAGAACTGAAGAGCCTGTTCCAGGATGACTGGTATAGCAGGAATAAATTTGAAAAAATATCAGGTAGGTACATTGTCAATGAACATCTGGATACTGCATTAGATGATCTAAAAGAAGATTTTGAAATCGAAGAGATCGGCAAATCCGTTGAAGGTCGTTCTATAAAACGAGTAAAAGTTGGAACCGGTAAAATACCTGTTCTTATGTGGTCACAAATGCACGGAAATGAATCTACCACTACCAAGGCCTTGATTGACCTTCTAAATACCTTTAAAAAGGAAAAGGATCATTCCGTGGTATCAGGTATTCTTTCCAAATGCACCATTTATATGATCCCGATCCTGAATCCGGATGGAGCTTATCTATATACAAGGCAAAACGCGAACTCAGTTGACCTAAACAGGGATCTACAGGATTTGAGTCAGCCAGAAAGCAAACTCCTGAAAAAACAGTATTTAGCCATAAAGCCTGCCTTCTGTCTAAACCTGCATGATCAAAGAACCATTTTCAGTGCCGGAGAGCTGCCAAAACCGGCCACCCTGTCGTTTTTAACCCCTTCAAAAGATGAAGGAAGAAATATCGATGAATTCAGAAAGCAGAGTATGGCTATTATTGCCGGTATGGCCGAGGATATCAGGGAGCAGTTACCCGGGCAGATAGGCCGCTATGATGATGCTTTCAACCTGAATTGCGCCGGAGATACCTTCCAGTCCATGTCAACACCTACGATTTTATTTGAAGCAGGTCATTTCCCTGAGGATTATGAACGGGAGGAAACAAGAAAATATGTGTACCGGGCATATATTTCCTGTCTTTATCAAATCGCAAACCGGATCGATTTCAAGGAGGGGTATGAAGACTATTTCAAAATACCTGAAAATCAGAAGTTATTTCAGGATGTAATCCTGAGAAATGCCCTTTTGAATGATAAACTCGTGGATGTTGTTATTCAATATAAGGAAGAGGTGCAGAAGGGCGAGATTGTATTCAAAGGGGTAGTGGAAGAAATTGGTGAAAATGTGGCAAAATTCGCTCACCGTGAAATTGATGCTCGAGGCGAGGAGGTAAGGCTGCCTGGTGAGAAAAAACTTACCGAAAACGTTGTAGTTAATAAAATTATCTTAAAAACTGCGGAATTCAGTCTTTAATACGGATAATTGTCAAATAAATTATTAATAATTCAATGTTTTTGTCTTATTTTTGAGGTTCATTAAAAAAAGAAGTTCAAAAAAATGGCTAAGTTTAAATTAGACGAAACAGACCACCAGATTCTTGACATGCTCATCGAGAATACAAGAACTCCATTTACCGATATTGCCAAAAAACTACTAATTTCAGCGGGTACCGTGCATGTGAGGGTGAAAAAAATGGAGGAGGCCGGGATCATTATAGGCTCATCCCTAACACTGGATTATAAAAAACTGGGATATGCGTTTATCGCATATGTTGGCGTGTTTTTGAAAAACACCTCCCAGACAAAATTTGTCCTGGAAAGGATCAATGAGATTCCTTTTGTTACGGTAGCTCATGTCACCACTGGTAAATTCAACGTGTTCTGTAAGATAAGGGCTCGAAACACGCAACATGCGAAGGAAATTATTTTCCAGCTGGATGATATTGAAGGGGTTTATCGAACTGAAACCATGATTTCCCTTGAAGAAAGTATCAATGACAAGAAGCGCCTGATGCATTCGATCTTCAAGAATATGTAAACTAGTCTTAAAACTATTTTAAAAACCCTTTGAGCAACCTAGTTTAAAGGGTTTTTTTATAAATTCATCATTGTATACCACACTAAAATTATATTATGCACAGAGAACCTCGATTAGACCGATTTAATGATAATGTACTAGCGAAATATCAGGTTTATAACAGTATTTTTTTAACTCTTCCCTATGATGAGATAAAAAGAACCGGAGCATTGTTGCCATTGTTTCAGGAAATATGTGAAAAGGGTTTTGAGGAAAACCTGAATCCTTCTGAGATCGTGGAGCGCTTTTTCGATAAGTATGGAGAAAATCCAACAGAAAAGGAGAAGAATGACCTGTTGTTTCGATTTATTCAATATATAGAAAGACAGGTAGTATTATTTGATGCGATCGAAGATGCATCATTTTCCATAGTCAACAATATGGATGGGAGGGGAACCTTAAGAAGCGTTAAGGAAGAAGCCGAAGCCAAGCAAAAAGTTGATGAGCTACGGGAATACCTTAGACGATTTAAGGTAAGACCAACACTAACGGCTCACCCAACCCAATTCTATCCTGGAAGTGTACTTGGAATTATTACTGACCTGGATAAGGCTATTCAAAAGAACGACCTGGTTAAAATAAAACAGCTGCTTGCTCAGCTTGGTAAAACCCCGTTCTTTAAAAAAGAAAAACCAACACCTTATGACGAGGCGGTTAGCCTTATATGGTATTTTGAAAATGTATTTTATCAAAGTGCGAGTAAGATCCATAATTATCTTCAGCAGAATATCTTCGACGGAGAGGAAATTGGGAACCAGGTTATCAACCTGGGATTCTGGCCCGGAGGGGATAGGGATGGAAACCCTTTTGTGACTACCGATATAACCTTAAGGGTGGCTAAGAGATTACGCAGAACCATCTTCCTTAATTATTACAGGGATATCCGAAAATTAAAAAGGAGGCTAACCTTTAGAGGGGTTGATGAAATTATGGGCGAACTGGAAAAGAAATTATATGAGTCGGCTATTTCCAAGACTGGAGAGGTTAAGATATCACTTGAAGACCTGATGTCTAAGCTTAATAATATCAAAGAGATACTTGTTGATAAGCATCAGTCTTTATTTGTCGATGAGATCAATGACATGATCAATAAGGTGAATCTTTTTGGTTATCATTTCGCTACACTGGATATACGACAGGATTCAAGTATACATGAAGAAGTTCTTCAGGATATCCTTAAAAAACATGGTGGTGAGAACGGAATTTTTCCCGCTGACTTTAGTTCCATGAGCGATAAAGAAAAGCAGGAAGTTTTAAGTAATGTAAAAGGAGAAATTGATCCGGAAGAATTTGGTGATGAAGGAATGGCTAAAGCAACCCTTTCATCGATCTATGCGATGAAGGATATCCAGGAAAAGAGTGGTGAAGCCGGAGCCAACAGGTATATCATAAGTAATTGTGGTAGTGAGCAGGGAGTGCTTCAGCCATTTGCATTCTTAAGGATGTGTGGCTGGGATAAACCAACTGTTGATGTGGTCCCATTGTTCGAAACGGTCCCGGATCTTCAAAAAGCACACCAGGTAATGGAAAACCTGTACACCAACCCGGTTTATAAAGAACATTTAGAAAGACGCGGAAACAAGCAAACTATTATGCTTGGATTCAGCGATGGAACTAAGGATGGGGGATACCTAATGGCTAACTGGGGAATCTATAAGGCCAAGGAATCCATTACCGAAATGTCCAGGAAATACGGAATAAAAGTGGTCTTTTTTGATGGTCGTGGCGGACCACCAGCCCGTGGAGGCGGAAAAACCCATCAGTTTTATGCTTCTCTAGGGCCAACTATTGAAAACGAGGAGATTCAGTTAACTGTTCAGGGACAAACTATTAGTTCCAATTTCGGTACAAGGGATTCCTGTACTTATAACCTGGAACAATTGTTAAGTTCTGGAGTATCCAATGAAATCTTTAGTGATGGTGAGAACATATTGAGCGATGAAGATAGAAAAACCATGACCGAGCTGGCAGAGATTAGTTACAATACCTATACTAACTTTAAGAAGCATCCAAGGTTCATCCCGTATCTTGAAAAGATGAGTACCTTAAAATATTACGCTAAAACGAATATTGGAAGTAGACCTTCGAAAAGGAATAAGTCTGCAGAATTGAATCTTTCAGACCTGAGGGCAATTCCTTTTGTAGGAAGCTGGAGCCAGTTAAAACAAAATGTACCCGGCTTCTTTGGTGTGGGGACTGCCATGGAAGAGCTTGAGAAGAAAGGTGAATTTGGCAGGGTTCAGCAATTGTATAATGATTCTGAATTTTTCCGTACTCTTTTGGAAAATAGCATGATGAGTCTGACTAAGTCATTCTTTCCTTTAACTGCTTACATGAAGAATGATGAAGAATTTGGTGAGTTCTGGGAATTGATCCACGAAGAATTTGAGCGAACCAAGAAAATGCTTTTAAAGGTTACAGGATATAAACACCTGATGCAAAATCAGCCTGCGGGCAGAGCTTCCATTCAGGCTCGTGAGCGTATCGTGCTTCCTTTATTGACCATTCAGCAGCATGCCTTAAGAATGGTGCAGGATTTGAACAAAAATCCTGAAAAAGAAGGAGAACGATTAGAGACCTATGAAAAAATGGTTACCCGCTCACTTTATGGAAATATCAATGCAAGTAGAAATTCAGCATAGATGAAGAGGTCAGAACTAGGATTTGACGAGATAGGAGAGTTCTACTGGAATTACCTTCGCTTAATTCCGGAAGATGCAGAACTAATTGATTGTCTAAAGCGCAACACACATGATTTCACTGAATTCTTGAAGACTATTCCTAAAGAAAAGTGGAATGACAGGTACGCTCCAGATAAGTGGAGTATCGCGCAGATGATTCAGCATATTCTGGATACCGAGCGCATCTTTCAATACAGGGCACTAAGCTTTGCAAGGGGTGAAAATAAGCCCCTTCCTGGTTTTGACCATGATTTTTATGCGATGAACTACACTGCGGAAGACAGGACAGCTTCAGATCTTATCCGGGAATTCAGGGCGATCCGGGAGTCCGGGATCTTTTTGTTCAGAAGCTTTTCTGAAGATATGCTCGGGCGTATTGGTAATATGAATGAGATGAACGCCACTCCCAGGGCGATTGGTTTTATCATGGCAGGGCATGTGCTGCACCATAAGGATGTAATTGAGAAGCGATACATTTGATGTTAGATTTCTTTAAAAATTTATTTCAACTCCTCAAAAAAACCTATCAAAACTGGGCTAAGAACGAGCCCTATGCAAGAAGTGCTACCATAGCCTATTATGCCCTGTTCTCCCTTCCATCTCTTCTGATTATAGTAGTTAGTATAGCCGGATATTTTTTCGGCAGGAAGGACGTGACCGAAAGGTTGATGGACAATATAGGCGAATTCATTGGTCAGGATACGGCCAATTCGATAGAGAATATGATCGAAAATGCCTACCTGTCTCAGGATAGCACTTTTGCGATAATCATAGGTTTGGCTACTTTGATCTTTGGTGCAACAGGTGTGTTCTTTCAGCTTAAGGTTGCGATGAATAACATCTGGAATGTAGCAGCCAAAAAAACCGATTTCTGGAGGCTTGTTCTGGATAGGGTGATCTCGCTTGGAATGATTTTCGTGATTGGCCTTTTGCTGCTAATCGCCATGGTGATTTCTACACTTCTCAAATTACTGTCTGAACAAATAGAATCTTACCTGCCAAATATTACTGAGCTCGTAGTGCTAATTGCAAATTTTGCGCTTTCCTTTTTCTTTATAACCACATTATTTGCCTTGATCTTTAAGTTATTGCCAGACATTAAGATTAGGCTGCGAGTTACCTATATGGGCGCAGCCCTGACCACCTTATTATTTCTTATAGGCGAATATGTGATCAGTTTCTATTTCGGGCAAAGTGAACCACAGTCGGTATATGGCGGGGCTTCTTCGGTAGTTCTAATTCTGCTATGGGTTTATTACACCGGGCTTATACTGTTCTTCGGCGCTGAATTTACCGTTCAGTATGCGTTATTTAAAAAGGAAAAGGTAGTCCCTAACAGGTTTGGAGAACCAGCCATTTATCAGGAAATGGAGAAACTAAAGGAGAGAAAGATCCAGTTAGAAGAAGAAAAGAAGGTGATGGACGAATTGAAGTCACATCTTGATGAACGCGATCAATAGACCTCAAAGCCGGCGTTAATAAAGGTTTAACGAAGTGATACTTAGTTTTAGTAGGCTCTTAATACATAATGGGAGAAGCCGTTTATATATTTGAGAAAACTAAAAAAATCACATAATTATGGAAAAGAGAATTGCCATCCTGGCAACAAATGGATTCGAAGAGAGTGAATTAACTTCTCCAAAAGAAGCGATGGAGAAAGAAGGCTTTAAAGTAGAGATCGTAAGTCTTGAAAAAGGTAAGATCAAATCCTGGGATAAAGACAACTGGGGAAAAGAGTTCAACGTAGATAAGAGCCTTGATGATGTTTCTGCTAAAGATTATAACGCTTTGGTTCTTCCCGGTGGAGTGATAAATCCTGATAATCTTAGACGAGAAGAATCTGCACTTATATTTGTGCGCGATTTCTTCAAGCAAAAGAAACCGGTAGCAGCTATTTGCCATGCGGCATGGACCTTAATTAGTGCCGATGTAGTGAAAGGCAGGACCATGACTTCTTTCCACTCAATTAGAAAAGACGTGGAAAATGCAGGTGCGTTATGGGTTGATGAAGAAGTAGTAGTTGATGAGGCATTTGTGACCAGTAGGAATCCAGATGACCTTCCAGCATTTAATGCCAAGGTTATTGAAGAGATCAAGGAAGGTAAACATGATCTTCAGCACGCATAATGGATCATTTATAGATCAAATAAAAAAGGAACGTTTTCACGTTCCTTTTTTTATTATTTATCTGAATCATCGTCATCATCCGATTCGTCATTTTTTTCAGGGATCTCAACTATAGGATCATTGAATTCTGAATCATCGTAATCGTCTTCATCGAAATTAGCCATGGTACTTTCCAGGCGAGTACTAACCTTTACCAGGTAAATAGTATCCTCGGTACGTACTTCAACAGCATCCACCGTCTCATTTTTGGCATTTTTAAATGAAATGATCTGGTCATCATCATAGCCATCTGGATATTTGTCTACCAGTAAACTGAGTATTTCCGGAGTGAGTTTTTTATAATCTACGATTATCCTTTTCATAGTTTCAATGGTTTATGCAAGTATAAATAAAAATCTAAATTGCTCACAATAACAATCTATTAATTCTATAAATTTTTTAAAATATTTAAAATCAGTTGTTTAGGTAGTACTGGAATGCCCTGTCTATCAATTCACCTGGTACCACAATATCAATAACGGGTTTACCAATCTCCTCAAGTAAGACAAAGTTTATCTGCCCGCGTTCGTTCTTTTTATCGAACTTCATCAGGTCTTTAATCTGGTTAATGTCTTCCTTGCTGTACTGTTCTGTTCCGTATATTTCGGTAATGATTTTGGTTATTTCGATAAGATCTTGCTTCGGAAAATTTTTAAGTTCGCTGGAAATATAGGTTTCCAGGATCATTCCGGCAGCGATGGCTTCCCCGTGAAGCAATTTCTTTTTATCGGAATGGGTAAGACAATAGGATTCAATAGCATGACCTAGCGTGTGTCCATAATTCAGTGTTTTTCGTAATCCATTTTCAAATGGATCCTTCAAAACCACGTCCTTCTTTATTTCTACCGATTCCTTTATGATTTCCTCAAGATGAGTGAGGTTAAGGCTGGATAGGTTAGAGACCTTTTTCCAGTAAGCCTTGCTGGCAATGAGTCCATGTTTAAGGATCTCGGCTAAACCGCTTCTCATTTCTTCCTGCGGAAGAGTAGCCAGGAATTCAATATCAATCATGACCATTTCAGGTTGATTTATAACCCCTATCTGGTTTTTCAGATTTCCAAGATCCACACCTGTTTTTCCGCCTACAGAGGCATCTACCATGGCCAGAAGGCTAGTGGGGACGTTGATGAATTTGATCCCTCTTTTAAAGGCTGAAGCCACAAACCCTCCAAGATCGGTAACAACTCCGCCGCCAAGGTTAATTAGCAAACTTTTACGATCGGCTCCCAATTCTGAAAGCACGTTCCATACTCCTTCACAGGTTTGAAGGTTCTTAAATTCCTCGCCGGCTTCGATCTCGATCACTTCGGTTTCTATTTCCTTTTCTATCTTCCCAAGAAAACTGGCAAGACAATGTTCGTGGGTATTGGAATCTACCAGGATAAAAACCTTGGATGGATTTTGTTCCTCTAAATATTCAGATAGTGCATAATAGGCTTTTTCAGTATATAACACCGGGTTGAGGGAGGCCTGTGAATCGTTCATTTCTATTAGGTTTAAAGCCCCGAATTTAAAGAGAATATTATGATTTAATCAAGTTTCAATAATTATATTTGCCGCAGTTACAGGTATATTATGATTAGAAAAAAAATATTCAACAACACCAAATCTGCATTCAAACTAAAATCTAATGTAGAGTTGGACAGAGCTATCTTTTTATTCAGTATGATGAGCCGGCCCATGATTGTAAAAGCCGGAACATTTCTGACCAATTTTTCTCTTAAACTGCATCTTCCGGTTGAGACGCTTATTAAAAAGACCATTTTCGAACAATTTTGTGGCGGGGTTACCGAGGAAGACTGTAAGCCTGTAACCAAAGAGATGTATGACGAAAACCTGCATAGTATCCTTGATTACTCGGTTGAAGGAAAGAAGACCGAAGAGGAGTTTGATGCAGCCATGGAAAAGAAATTAAGTCTTATTGATTATGCAAAGGAGAGTGACGAGATCACTTTTGCCATGTTTAAACCTACCGGAATAGGGCGTTTTGAGATTTGGGAAAAAGTAAGTGAAAAAGTAAATCTTACCGAAGAGGAAACAGAGGAGTGGGAACGCATTAAAAAGCGGGTAGAGACTCTTTGTGAAAGAGCATACGAATTGAAGGTTCGCCTCTATGCCGATGGTGAGGAAACCTGGATGCAAACTGCTGCCGACGACCTCATGGAGGAAATGATGCGCAAGTATAATAAAGAAGAGGTTTTGATATTCAATACCCTTCAGTGCTACCGCTGGGACAGGCTGGAGTACCTAAAAGGTTTGCATGAAAGAGGTAAGGAAGAAGGTTTTAAGATTGGCGCCAAGATTGTAAGGGGTGCCTATATGGAAAAGGAAAATGCCCGGGCTAAAAAATTAGGATATCCAACTCCTATTTGTGAAAGCAAAGAAGCTACTGATGTTAATTTCAATAGCGTGCTTTCGTATTGCCTGAACCATCTGGAAGATATTTCGGTTTTTATTGGTACTCATAACGAGGTAAGCAGTTATCTTGCCCTTCAAATAATAGAAGACAAAGGTCTTAGCATCGATGATAAACGCATCTGGTTTAGTCAGTTGTATGGAATGAGTGATCACATAAGTTATAATCTTGCCAGGAAAGGATACAATGCTGTTAAACTGGTTCCTTTTGGACCGGTGAGAGATGTGGTGCCTTATCTATTAAGAAGAGCCCAGGAGAACACCAGTGTTAAAGGTCAGACCGGGCGTGAATTATCCTTATTACTAGAGGAAAGAAAACGTCGCAAGGGAGATAAATCTGTAAAACATTCGAGGGAATAATAAATGAAGGGGCTCGCAGGCTTTGTGTTTTTTAAATTAATGGGGTGGAAGCTGGAAAACAAATTCGACCCGGCAATTAAAAAATGCATTTTCATTGTGGCGCCCCATACCAGTTCTTTTGACTTTTTGATAGGTATCCTGATCAGGAAGATCATGGGGATCCAGATCAATTTTGTGGGTAAGCAGGAGCTTTTTAAGCCTCCATTTGGATGGTATTTCAAAATGGTAGGTGGTTCCCCAATAGACAGGTCTGGTAATAAGAAAAGGGTAGATGCCATTGCGGAGATCTTCCAGAAACGGGAAGTTTTTAGACTGGCCCTTTCCCCGGAGGGTACCCGACAAAAAACCGATAAATGGAGAACCGGTTTTTACTATATCGCCTTAAAGGCTGAAGTTCCCATTATTCGTGTGGCTTTTGATTATGGGACCAAAAAAGTAAAAATCTCCGAGCCGTTCTGGCCTACCGGAGATTTTGATAAGGATTATTCTGAAATTTTTGGATTTTATGATGGGGTCAAAGGCAGGATCCCGGAAAATTTTTAATTAATCTTCAGAATCTTCTGCAGTTTCCATGGTGTGATAGACATTTTGCACGTCATCATCATCTTCCAGTTTTTCCAATAATTTTTCTACATCGGCAGTCTGCTCTTCATTCAGGCTTTTGGTAACCTGTGGAATTCTTTCGAAGCCTGAAGAAATGATCTCGATATTTCGGTTTTCCAGTTCTTTCTGAATGCTTCCAAAATTTTGAAATGGGGCATAGATATGTATCCCATCTTCGTCTTCAAAAACCTCTTCTGCACCAAAATCGATCAATTCGAGTTCCAGTTCCTCAGGATCGATTCCTTCGGCGTTGATCCTGAAATTGCAGGTATGGTCGAACATAAATTCAACAGACCCTGAGGTTCCCAGGTTCCCGTCACATTTATTAAAATGAGAGCGAATGTTCGCGACAGTTCGGTTATTATTATCGGTAGCCGTTTCAACCAGTACGGCAATCCCATGAGGGGCATAACCTTCAAAGAGTACCATCTTATAATCTCCCTGGGATTTATCAGAAGCGCGTTTGATCGCTCTCTCGATATTATCCTTGGGCATGTTCACACTCTTGGCATTCTGGATCACAGCTCGCAACTTTGCATTGGTGTCTGGATCTGGACCGCCTTCTTTAACGGCCATAACAATATCCTTCCCAATTCTGGTGAAAGCTTTGGCCATGGCAGACCAGCGTTTCATTTTACGTGCTTTCCTAAATTCAAATGCTCTTCCCATAATAATTTAAAATAAGATCGGCCGCAAAAATATAAAAAAAGCTCCTAATTCGCTGTGAAAATCAGGAGCCTTAAGATTGAATATTTTAGTCGCTTTAATTCGTGGTTTCGATGATCTTTTCTATGGCTCTTGCAAGTTTAAAATCTTTTTCGGTAACTCCATCTGCATCGTGAGTAGAGAGAGAGATCTCCAACTGGTTATAGACATTTCCCCAGTTTGGATGATGTTGCATGGCTTCTGCTTCAAAGGCAATTCTTGTCATCATCGTAAATGCCTCCTTGAAATTCTCGAACTGAAAAGAGGTGTGTATGGCATTTTTAGCATAGGTCCAGCCTTCCAATTCCTGCAATTTATCCTGAATTTCTTCGTCGCTTAATTTTTTCATCAGATTCGCTTTTTTGATTTCTAGTTAGAATCCAGAAATTAAGGAATTATCTGACAGTAAACATCCTATTTAAAAAAGGATTAACAGGTTTCCTATTTTTTTGTTGATGCTTCCACGACCTGGCTAATCGTAATTTCCAGGTTTTTTGGAAGTTTGTTGTCTTTGGGCAACACGGCCAGGAAGCGGTCATAGTTTGAGTCGTAGACATTTTTGAAAAGTGGATTTTCATAGCCAAGCCCTTCGCAAATTTCTGCCATAAAATCTCTTTGATGAACAAGATCTGAACTACCCAGGTGAAATACGCCCTGTTTATCCCTGTTTATGATATAATGAATTTGCTGAGTGACTTTAAGTATTTCGGTGGCATTGATGACCACATTTGGAAAAACTTCCAGCGGTTCTTTTAGATCAAGAATGGTTCTTACCTCTTTGATCCTTGGAGAGGATTTTCCAAAAACCATGGGTAGCCTAATAATATTATAACTGTTATTGGGAAGACGTAAAAGTGCATTCTCTATTTTTATCTTAAACCTGCCATAAACACTAAGGCTAAGAGTCTTGTCATATTCGTAGGAAGGGAAATTAGTGAAGGCATCAAATACGTTTGCCGAACTAAGGAAAATCAATTTGCTTTTATACCTAAGTATATGGTTTATGATCCTGAAATGAGTAGCCACCTGTAGATCAAAATTTCCGCGGAGAGCAGAAATGATCACATCAGGTTTCAGATTTTCGAGTAGAAGCTCGATATTTTCAGTTTCCATGTCAAACTGATGAAACTGATGGTTGTCTTCGAAAAACCTGTTTGGAGTACGATACGTACCATGAGTATCAAAATAGGAGCATAGCTCTTTATACAGGGCATTGCCTATAAATCCGCTAGCTCCTAAGATGAGTATACGTTTCAAATAAATCAGCCTTTATAGAAGGGCAGTTTCACCTGAGTGGCAGGAACCGTTTTTTTACGGATTTGTAAATGGATCTTATTTCCAAGACCTGCAACTTCTGTAGGTACATAACCAAGGCCTATCCCTTTTTCCAGTGATGGCGACATGGTGCCCGAGGTTACCTCCCCAATTTTCTTACCATTTTCATCAACGATATCATAACCTTTTCTTGGTATCGCTTTTTCGTCCATTTCAAAAGCGATCAGTTTTCTGGAAGGACCATTCTCTTTTTGCATTTTTAGCTCTTCGCTATTGATGAACTCCTTGGTGAATTTGGTGATCCATCCTAGGCCGGCTTCAATAGGCGATATGGTTTCATCGATGTCATTTCCGTAAAGACAATATCCCATTTCAAGACGCAAAGTATCACGTGCCGCAAGACCAATTGGTTTGATACCGAAGTCTTTTCCGGCTTCCATGACAGCATCCCAGATTTGCTCTGCATCTTCATTTTTGAAATAGATCTCAAACCCACCGCTACCCGTGTATCCGGTGGCAGAAACGATCACTTTTTCCACACCCGCAAAGTTTCCAACTTCAAATGTGTAGAACTTCATATTTGCCAGATCAATATTGGTTAAAGATTGCATGGCCTCTGCAGCTTTAGGACCCTGGATGGCAAGTAAAGACATTTCGTCGCTCATATCTCTCATGGTTGCGTCCATCGTATTGTGATGTGCGATCCAGTTCCAGTCTTTCTCTATATTAGAAGCATTTACTACCAGCAGGTATTTTTCGGCGTCGATACGGTAGATGATCAAATCATCAACGATACCCCCTTTTTCGTTTGGCATACAGCTGTACTGCGCTTTTCCATCAGTCAATTTCGAAGCATCGTTAGAGCTGATCTTCTGAATCAATTCCAGTGCATTTTCGCCAGAAATTAGAAATTCACCCATATGAGAGACATCAAAAACTCCCAGTTTTTCACGTACATTCAAATGTTCAGCATTTACACCTTCATAGGAAACAGGCATATTGAATCCCGCGAAAGGGATCATTTTGGCGTTAAGTTCTCTATGTTTTTTAGACAGGGCTATTTCTTTCATTTTTGATAAAAATTTGCGCAAATTTATTCAATTCGGGAAGAATACAATATTTATTTAGGGTTTTTATAGCTGGGTAGTCCTCTTCAAATTATTAATTTTAAGCTGTGACCTTAATTTCAAGACATACATACCATGAAAATACTCAGTGCAAAACAACTTGCCGAAGCCGATAAGATAAGCATCAAGAAACAGGGAATCACTTCAGAAGAATTGATGGAACGGGCAGCAAGCCTGGTTTTTGAGGAAATTCACCATAGACTAGAAAACAGGCCAATTCCTATAAAAATTTTCTGCGGTATTGGTAATAATGGAGGAGATGGACTCGTGATTGCCAGGAAGCTCATGGAACACGATTATAAGGTTAAAGTTTATATCGTTAATTACAGTAATAAACGCTCAGAAGATTTTCTTTCTAATTATGATAAACTTAAAGCTCTTTCAAAAGGATGGCCAGTGCAGTTAAAAGGGGAGAACGATCTTCCTGAGTTGAACAAGGGTGATTTCGTGGTAGATAGCATCTTTGGTATAGGTTTAAACCGGCCAATAGAAGGCTGGATGGCTAAGCTGGTTAATCACATTAACCAATCCGGTGCATTCATACTTTCAGTGGATATGCCCAGCGGGTTATTTCCAGACCAGGCACAAGAGAAAAATGCAGCGATCGTCAAAGCCGATTACACGCTTAGTTTCCAGGCACCAAAGATTGCCTTCTTTCTTCCTGAAACAATGGATTATGTGGGTAATCTGCAAATTCTCGATATAGGTTTAGACCGTGAATTTATAGGTACACTTGAATCCAATCATTTCCTTATCACTTCTGAGTACGCTAGGGCCATATATAAAACCCGAAACAAAAACACTCATAAAGGAGATTACGGGAATGTACTCATTGCTGGTGGAAGTTATGGTAAGATTGGTAGCGTGATGTTAACGGCCACCGCGGCTTTAAGAACCGGGACTGGTTTGTGTAGCCTGTTTATTCCCGAATGTGGATACGAAATCATTCAAACTGGATTGCCAGAGGCAATGGTTTTAACCGATAGTGATTCCAAAATGATTACCGAATTTCCAGTAGAATTTGAAGCCGACGCGATTTGTTTTGGAATGGGGGTTGGCACAGATGAAAAATCAATTTCTGCATTACGAAATATGCTGGAACATACCAGGAACCCCGTGGTAATTGATGCAGATGGTCTTAATATTCTTTCAATGAAGAATGAACTTATGGAGCTTTTGCCTGAAAACTCCATACTTACACCTCACCCCGGCGAACTAAAACGCTTAATAGGAGAATGGAAGGATGATTTCGAAATGTTAGACAAAGTGAAGGCCTTTAGTAAAAAGTACAAGGTCATTCTGGTAGTTAAGGGTGCGCATACCTGCACGGTTCAAAATGACTCGGTAATGATCAATAATTCGGGTAACCCAGGAATGGCAACAGCGGGAAGCGGGGACGTGCTTTCCGGTGTGATCACCTCGCTGCTTGGCCAATCTTATGAGCCCATATCAGCAGCTGTACTGGCGGTTTATCTGCATGGTGCGGCAGGAGATATAGCTGCCAAGGAATTTGGTTTTGAAAGTTTACTGGCCAGGGATATTGCTAACAATATTGGTAGGGCTATCCGGCAGTTATTTAATGAACCATAAAGCGAAGCAAGCGAAACTGGATTAGATCTTGGTTTTGATCCATTGTTCAGCTTCTTCCAAAGTTTTAAAAACTCCAAAGCAATTACTGTCCTTATAGAATTTTCGTTCAACTTCTTCGGCATTTCGGCGGGTCATTTCATTATCGCTTACCACTGCAATGGCCTTAAGGTTTTCAACCTGGGCTGATTCAAAATAAACCAGGGGATCTACCGCATAGGAATTAACACGGTGTGATATGTATCCGTAATTTTTGTCCTTGAAAACTTCCTGTCCCAGGACCAGTAATTTCTGGTTGTTTTCAACATCAAAAAGAATTCCTTCGTTAAGTTTTGCAATAAGAATATTTTCCTTGATCCTTACAGATCCGAAATCGAGTTGAATGGTTTTATCTAGCATTTGGTTTGGGGTACTAAGTGCCGCTAATTTAGATGAATTTCAAAAATAGCAAAAGAGAAAAAATAAAAAAGCCATCCCAATTGGGATGGCTTATAAGTAGTAAAAAAGTATTCTTATGATTCGGTTTCTTCAACCGATTTCTGTATATCGATCGTAAGCTCATTTTTATCTTCGTCCAGGTCCATCAGGATCTTATCTCCCTCTTTTAGTTTAGAGGTGATAATCTCCTCGGCAAGAGCATCTTCGATATATTTCTGAATTGCCCTGTTAAGAGGTCTGGCTCCGTATTGCTTATCAAATCCTTTTTCAGCAATAAAATCTTTTGCTTTATCAGTAAGGTTCAGATCATATCCGAGTCCATGAATCCTATCGAATAATTTAGCAAGTTCAATATCGATGATCTTATGAATATCTTCTCTTTCAAGAGAATTAAAGATCACTACATCATCAATACGGTTCAGGAATTCAGGAGCGAAAGCCTTTTTAAGTGCATTCTCGATCACACTTCTGGCATTTTCGTCTACCTGTGATTTCTGTGCCGATGTTCCAAATCCAACTCCCTGACCAAAATCTTTCAGTTTACGTGCCCCTATATTGGAGGTCATGATAATGATCGTATTTCTGAAATCTATCTTTCGGCCAAGACTGTCGGTAAGATAACCATCGTCAAGAACCTGTAAAAGCATATTGAACACATCTGGGTGAGCTTTTTCAACCTCGTCCAAAAGTACAACTGCATATGGTTTTCTTCTAACTTTTTCGGTTAACTGTCCACCTTCTTCATAACCTACATAACCAGGAGGTGCACCGATCAAACGAGATACAGCGAATTTTTCCATGTATTCACTCATATCTATTCGAATAAGGGCATCCTCGTTATCAAAAAGCTCACGTGCAAGAACTTTAGCCAGCTGGGTTTTACCCACACCGGTCTGTCCCAGGAAGATAAAGGATCCAATGGGCTTATTCGGATCTTTTAATCCTGCCCTGTTACGTTGAATAGCTTTTACAACTTTTCCAACAGCCTCATCCTGGCCAATCACCTTTCCTTTAATCTTCTTAGGTAGTTCTACCAGTTTGTTGCTTTCGGTTTGAGCAATTCTATTCACAGGAATACCAGTCATCATGGAAACCACATCGGCAACACTTTCTTCTGATACTGTTTCCTTATGCTTTTTGGATTCTTCTTCCCATTTTTCCTGAGCAACGCTAAGTTCCTTTTCAAGATTCTTTTCATCATCTCTTAACTTAGCTGCCTCTTCATATTTCTGTTTCTTAACAACAGAATTCTTATTCTCTCTGACTTCTTCGAGTTTTCTTTCGAGGTCGAGAATCTGTTTAGGAACATCGATATTGGTGATATGAACTCTTGAACCGGCTTCATCCAGGGCGTCGATCGCTTTGTCTGGAAGGAACCGATCTGTCATATACCTGTTTGTAAGCTTCACACAGGCCTGAATTGCTTCGTCTGTATAAGAAACATTATGGTGTTCCTCGTACTTATCCTTAATATTATTCAAGATCTCGATCGTTTCTTCTACCGTAGTAGGCTCCACGATCACCTTCTGGAATCTTCTCTCTAATGCACCGTCTTTTTCAATATACTGGCGGTACTCGTCCAGAGTAGTGGCTCCTATACATTGGATTTCCCCTCTGGCAAGAGCAGGTTTGAACATATTGCTGGCATCCAGGCTACCAGTGGCACCACCTGCACCTACTATGGTGTGGATCTCATCTATAAAGAGAATAATATCATCATTCTTTTCCAGCTCGTTCATCACCGCCTTCATACGTTCCTCGAACTGGCCGCGATATTTCGTTCCAGCAACCAAACTGGCAAGATCCAGAGTTACTACTCGTTTATCAAATAGTATCCTTGAAACCTTACGTTTAATGATTCGAAGAGCCAGTCCTTCTGCGATTGCAGATTTACCAACACCCGGTTCTCCAATAAGAAGCGGGTTGTTCTTTTTCCTTCGGCTTAAAATCTGGGAAACTCTTTCGATTTCCTTTTCTCTACCAACCACCGGATCCAGCTTATCGGCTTCTGCCAAAGCGGTAAGATCCCTTCCGAAGTTATCCAGAACAGGAGTCTTCGATTTTTTAGAGGTTTTCCCGGTTCCGCCACTGCTGCTGAATGGGTTTTCGCGGGCGGTATCATCCCCGCCATCGTCGTCTGAAAACGATTCAGCTGAAGGGCTATCGGAAAAGTCATCCTCATCGCTTGCGATCATGTATTTGAACTGATCTTTTACTCCGTCGTAATCTATTTTCAATTTATTTAACAATTTAGTGGTGGGATCGTTCTCGTTTCTTAATATACATAAGAGTAAGTGAGCTGTATTGATCGATGAGCTCTGGAAAAGTTTAGCCTCCAGAAAAGTGGTCTTCAAAGCCCTTTCTGCCTGCCTTGTTAAGTGCAGGTTTCGCTTTTCATTACTAACTGTAACTGTATTTGGATTGGCGGGGCTTAGTATTTCAACTTTTCGTCTTAAATGGCTCAGGTCTACTTCGAGCGCATTCAGGATATCTATGGCTTTTCCATCACCATCCCTCAGCAAACCAAGCATAAGATGCTCTGTCCCGATGAAATCGTGACCTAGTCTTAATGCTTCTTCCTTGCTGTATGCAATAACATCTTTTACTCTTGGTGAAAAATTATCATCCATTTTATCTTCCTTTCTCAATATTTATTTTCACTACGAATTGGGCAAAAATTGTACCTAATAGGGAGTTAGTAGCTAATTGACAAAATTACTTTCAATATTCAAAGTGTAAATTAGTGAACTTATTAACCAAATCACAATAAAAATTTGTTAATAAAAAGAAGGCCTGGTAAGGTCTAAATGCCTGTAAAGAGGGATAAAATATGTAAATTGCCCACTAGATTTTTTTTGAGATAAATTAAATTATAAAATATGGCTGAAGGAGAAAAGCTAATTCCTATCAACATTGAAGATGAAATGAAATCGGCCTATATCGATTATTCGATGTCGGTCATTGTGTCACGTGCATTACCTGATGTTCGTGACGGCCTCAAACCTGTTCACCGAAGGGTTTTATATGGTATGTATGAGCTTGGAGTACTTTCCAACCGGGCCTATAAAAAATCGGCCAGGATCGTAGGAGAGGTATTGGGTAAGTATCACCCTCACGGGGATTCCTCGGTTTACGACACCATGGTTCGTATGGCCCAGGAGTGGAGCATGAGGTATATGTTGGTGGATGGCCAGGGTAACTACGGATCGGTAGATGGAGATAGTCCAGCTGCGATGCGTTATACCGAAGCCAGGATGCGTAAGATCAGCGAAGACATGCTGGCAGATATCGATAAGGAAACGGTGGATACCCAGTTGAATTTTGATGATTCGCTTAACGAGCCTGTTGTACTTCCTACCCGTATTCCAAACCTACTGGTAAATGGCGCAAGTGGTATCGCCGTAGGTATGGCAACCAATATGCCTCCACATAACCTGAACGAAGTTATAGACGGCACCGTTGCCTATATTGATAATCACGATATTACGATCGATGAACTCATCGAACATATAAAAGCTCCTGATTTTCCTACTGGTGGGATCATCTATGGATATGACGGGGTAAAAGAAGCCTTTAAAACAGGACGGGGAAGAATCGTTATGCGGGCCAAATCCCATATGGAGGAGATCAATGGGAAAGAATTCCTTGTGGTGACTGAGATCCCATATCAGGTGAATAAAGCCGATATGATCAAAAAGACCGCCGATCTTGTAAATGAAAAGAAGATCGAGGGAATCAGCCTTATCCGGGATGAGTCAGACAGGAACGGGATGCGAATCGTTTATCAGCTAAAAAGAGATGCGATACCAAATATCGTTCTGAATACCTTATTTAAGCACACCGCTCTGCAATCATCCTTTAGTGTCAATAATATTGCACTGGTAAATGGAAGACCGGAGATGCTTAATCTCAAGGACCTTATATACCATTTCGTAGAGCACAGGCATGATGTGGTAGTTCGTAGAACCGAATTCGAACTTAAGAAAGCGAAAGACCGTGCTCACATCCTTGAAGGTTTGATCATTGCTTCAGATAATATTGATGAAGTGATCGCCCTTATCCGTGCATCTTCGAACGCTGAAGAAGCCAGGGAGAAGTTAATGGAACGCTTTGAGTTAACCGAAGTTCAGGCCCGTGCGATCGTAGAAATGCGATTGAGACAGCTTACCGGTCTGGAGCAGGATAAATTAAGAGCCGAGTATGATGAGATTTTGAAGACCATAGAAGATCTTGAAGATATTCTTGCGCGTAAAGAGCGAAGAATGGAAGTTATTAAGGACGAACTTCTAGAGGTTAAGGAAAAATATGGTGACGAAAGACGTTCTCAAATTGAATATGCCGGTGGTGATCTTAGTATCGAAGATATGATCCCGGATGAGAAAGTTGTTATTACAATTTCTCACGCTGGTTATATTAAAAGGACTTCACTTAATGAATATAAGACTCAGAACAGGGGAGGGGTTGGACAAAAAGGTTCGAATACCCGAAATGAAGACTTCCTTGAATACCTGTTCGTTGGAACCAACCACCAGTATATGCTATTCTTTACCCAGAATGGTAAATGTTACTGGATGCGTGTCTACGAAATTCCTGAAGGAAGCAAGGCTTCAAAAGGAAGGGCAATTCAGAACCTTATCAATATTGAACCGGAGGATAAGGTGAATGCATTCATCTGTACCCAGGACCTCAAGGATGAGGAATATGTCAACAATCATTTTGTGATCATGGCCACCAAAAAAGGCCAGGTGAAGAAAACCCGATTGGAAAGATATTCCCGCCCAAGAACTAATGGTATCAACGCTATAACCATTAAAGAAGGAGACGAACTTTTAGAAGCGAAATTAACTACCGGAAACAGCCAGGTTATGCTAGCTGTTCGAAGTGGAAAAGCCATCAGGTTCGAGGAAAGCAAAACACGACCAATGGGTAGGAATGCCAGCGGGGTTAGAGGAATCACTCTTGCCGACGATAACGACGAGGTTGTAGGTATGATTTCGGTAAACGACTTTGATTCAGATATTCTGGTTGTTTCAGAAAATGGATACGGAAAACGTTCCAGTCTGGAGGATTATAGAATCACCAATCGAGGAGGAAAAGGGGTTAAGACCATTTCTGTTACCGAAAAGACAGGACAACTTGTCGCTATTAAGAATGTTTCAGACCAGGACGACCTAATGATCATCAATAAATCAGGGATCGTGATTCGATTAGCCGTGGAAGATCTAAGGGTAATGGGTCGTGCAACCCAGGGAGTTAGATTGATCAACCTTAAAGGGAATGATGCCATAGCAGCAGTGGCTAAAGTATTACATGACGAAGATGATGTAGAGGCCATGGAAGATGCCGAAAAGCCCGTAGGTGGTGAAGAACCGGCTAATGGCACGACTATTGCTGATGATAGTGAAGAATAGAAAAAACTAAACCAAATTAACAATGAAGACTAATATTTTTATGCTGGGACTGTCTTTACTATCGATGACAGCGATTGCCCAGAAAGATCAAGTAAGAAATGCAGAAGATGCCCTAGAAGAAGGCAATTATGCTGAGGCAAAGGCTCAGTTAAAGGTTGCCGAACAGAATCTTGGAGAATTAAATGATAGATGGACCGAGGATTTCTATTTCTTTAAAGGAAAAGCCTATATGGGTACCGGTGCCAATGCTACGGCCGAAGATTTGACCATCGCAGCAGAATCATTTAAAAAAGCTGCCGAAATGGGAAGCGATGAAGCTCAGCAGCAATTAACCGCTCTAAACCAAAAGATGGTCGAGAGTGCGCAAGCCGATTTGAAAAATGAGAACTACGAATCAGGTGTTAAAAAGCTAAAAGCTCGTTACGACCTAAATCCAAAAGATACCATCTTCCTTTATTATGCAGCATCTACTGCCTATAGCAGCGAGCAGTATGAAAAAGCTCTTGAGTACAGTAATAAACTGGTGGAACTTGGATTTGATGGTTCCGGAAAGATCTATACCGCTGTAGATAAGGATGGAAATCGTGTAACCTTTGCCGACAAGAATCAGATGGATTTGATGATGAAGACCGGGGAATACAGCGATGAAAAAGTAGAAAAAGAACCATCTAAAAAAGGAGAGGTTGCTTCAATTATTGCTGGTAGTTATACCTCTATGGGGGAATCTGAAAAAGCAGTTGAGGCGCTTCAGGAAGCCAAAGCTTTGGATCCGGAAAACATTAGCCTTCTTCAGGCCGAAGCCAACATATATATTCAGCAGCAACAATTAGATAAGGCTAAGGATATATTTGAACAAATGGCTGAAATAGATCCAGATAACCCGCAGATCTACAACAATATTGGTTTGATCTATGCTCAGGAACTGGAGAATCATGAAAAAGCTATCGAAAACTATAAGAAGGCTATCGAGCTTGATCCAAATGCAGGTAACTACTACATTAATCTTTATGTTTCTTCTGTAAATCCTAAGGAACAGGCGCTAATGGAGGAAATGAACAATCTTGGAATGTCTAAAGCCGATAATGAGCGATATGACGAATTGACGGAAGAAAGAAAGCAATTATATAGAGATAATTTGCCTATCCTTCTAACTGCGATTGAAAAGAATCCTGAAAATGAAGATCTAATTAGAACAGCGATGAATATTTATTCTTCGCTTGGAGAAAAAGAAAAAATGGAGGAAATGAAGGCCAAGTTGAATAACTAGTCCTGATCACTTCATAAACAATAAAAAAAAACCCGCTTCATTAAGCGGGTTTTTTTATTCTTCCTGTTTAAGAAAAACCATATCATTTTCAGATCATTTTTTTTATGACCCTGAGCTTGTGAGTATGCCTTTTTAGTTCAGTACTAAAAATTCCTGAATGATCTATCCTGTCCACACGTACGCAACCATCTACATGTATAATATAGTTTTCCTGCATAATGAGTCCAACATGGTTAATTACACCCTCTGAATCATCAAAAAAGGCCAGATCTCCCGGTTCACTTTCTTCGATAAAACTTAAAGCTTCTCCATCCTTAGCCTGATCTGCGGCATTTCTTTTCAAACCAAAACCATTAAGTTTATACACCATTTGGGTTAGACCACTGGAATCTATTCCAAACGGACTTTTTCCACCCCATAGATGAGGGGTATTCAGGTACAACAACGCGGTATCGATAAGTTTGGTTTTTGATGAAGATTCAGGCCTTACGGAAGCACCATCAAATTGGTGAGCCAAATTTTTACTGAAGTTCAGCACAGAACCCATAGCGATAGGCATCAATAAACCTTTAGAATCAACGATGTATTCTATTAGATCGGAAGAAAGCCGAATATTTTCTTCCTCAAGAGAAAAATATTCAGCTTCCTGTATTTTAAGATACTGCTTATTGTTAATCCAGGCCTCAAAGCCATCATAGGCATTTCGAATACGGCTCCAGTGAGCTCTTTCTTCAAGAACCTTAAAATGCTCTCCATAAAGTAGCTGAGATGTCATCTCAACTTCATGAGAAGCAGAAACTCTAAGCGGTACTATACTTAAATGGCAAATACCGTATTGCATTAACTATTCGTTGATCAGGTTTAAGAATTTCGTTCCAGAATCATTGCAGAGGCTCCACCACCACCATTACAAATAGCTGCTGCTCCAATTTTTGCGTTATTCTGTTCCAGTACGTTTAACAGGGTAATTAAGATTCGTACCCCGCTGCACCCAAGTGGATGACCTAAAGAAACTGCTCCACCATTCACATTGGTATTCTTATCGTTAAGTCCCAGAATTTTCATATTGGCAAGTCCTACTACAGAAAATGCTTCATTGAATTCAAAGAAATCTACATCACCTAATTTGATTCCTGCTTTATCAATTGCTTTCGGTAAAGCTTTAGAAGGAGCAGTGGTGAACCATTTTGGTTCGGTTGCGGCATCAGCATAACTTTTAATGCTAGCCAATGGTTTTATCCCAAGTTCATCTGCCTTTTCCCTGCTCATAAGAACTACCGCTCCGGCACCATCATTAATCGTTGAGGCATTGGCGGCAGTGACCGTACCTTCTTTAGAGAACGCAGGTCGAAGCGAAGAGATCTTGTCCATTCTTACGTTCTTAAATTCTTCATCTTCCTTAACAATGACCGGATCTCCTTTTCTCTGTGGAACTTCTACGGGTACTACTTCATTATCAAATCTACCTTCTTTCCAGGCTTTTGCAGATCTTTTATAAGACTGAATCGCAAATTTATCCTGATCTTCCCTGGAGAAATTATGCTCTTTTGCGCATAGATCAGCACAAACACCCATGGCATTGTGATCGTACGCATCAACCAGGCCGTCTTTTTGCATCCCGTCTTCCATGCTTACCGGACCAAATTTCTTTCCATTTCTCATATGAATATAATGAGGTATCAAGCTCATATTTTCCATTCCTCCGGCAACAACGATATCGGTATCACCAAGCATAATGGATTGTGCTCCCTGCATCACGGCTTTCATTCCGCTGGCACAAACCTTATTAACCGTAGTACAGGGCACAGTGTCTGGGATACCAGCTCCAAGGGAAGCCTGTCTGGCAGGAGCCTGTCCAACACCAGCCTGAACCACATTCCCCATTAATACTTCCTGAACCATTTCTGGTTTAAGATTGATCTTTTCCAGGGCACCTTTGATGGCGATAGACCCCAGTTTTGTGGCAGGAATGCTTGATAAACTGCCTAAAAAACTACCAATTGGAGTCCTCGCGGCGCTTACTATTACTACTTCTTTATTCATGTTTTAAGTTTATTTATTTGAAGAATTGCGAAGTTAGTGATTTTATAAGGAATTAAATAACCTAAGCTTATTCAGGCCTATTTTTACTACATTTGAGCATTACCTCAATATCTATGAGCGATTTCGTTAATAAGCTTTACAAGAATCAGGCACTGTTTTATAAGGTTTTCCTGTTCGTGCTTACATCTGTTCTAATCGTTTACCTGCTTCCTAAAGGTGGGAAATTCAAATACGATATACCAAAAGGTAAGCCCTGGCAATACGAGAATCTCTACGCACCATTCGATTTTGCCATATTAAAAACAGACGAAGAGATCGCAGCTGAAAGGCAGGAGATCACCCAAAACCATATTCCGTATTACGATTATGATGTTGATGAGCCCGCAAAGATCAAGAAAGAGGCTCTGCGTGAAGTTCAGAATGTTTTCTCAGATTCTACCTTAAGCGTATATGAGAACATCATTGACGAATTTGTTAGTGAAACCGTAGACAACATCTATGAATTTGGTTTGTTACAGGAGAGCAATCGCCTGGATCCCGATCAATTAGTGTATTTACTTAAAGAAAATGAAGCCAGCGAAGTCGCATACAGAAGAATTCTCAAGCAGGGGGAGATTAGGAAATTCCTGAGCGATGAAATAAGCAATGCCGGCTTCAACTCATTCAAAACAGAGTTGCTGGAAGTCTTTTTCAATTCTATTGAACCCAACGTAAGCTTTAATAACGAGTTAACTCAAAAGGAACTTGAGAGTAAGCTTAATAATATTTCCTACACCCGGGGTGTCATTGAACAGGGTAGCAGGATCATCGCAAAGGGAGAGGTAGTAGAAGGTAACAAATATGATATTCTTCGTTCACTAAAAGCCGAATATGAATCCCAGGTATGGAGCCAGTCAAATTATAACTGGATCCTGGTAGGATACAGCACACTG
Source organism: Christiangramia oceanisediminis (assembly GCF_022570735.2). GTDB lineage: Bacteria > Bacteroidota > Bacteroidia > Flavobacteriales > Flavobacteriaceae > Christiangramia > Christiangramia oceanisediminis. The sequence continues at coordinate 685,919 of NZ_JANCNS010000002.1, forward strand.
GTCGCACTGGCGCTTTTGATGTTGTTGTTGTTCATGAGAAAATACCGGCCAATCGTATTCGAGAATAATGTGAAAGTAACTTTCATATTTTTCAATATCATTTTTATGGTGATGCTTACCACCCTGGTAATCAATTTCAATATAGATTATGTATATGTGGTGCCACTATGTATTCTGCCGCTAACTTTGAAGGCATTTTTCGATGCAAGGCTGGGATTGTTTACTCATGTGATCACTGTTCTGTTGTTAGGCTTTATAGTCCCTAACAGCTATGAATATATGTTCCTTCAGATCATTGCGGGGATAGTTACCATTCTTACGGTTAGCGAATTGTACAAAAGAGCCAACTTATTTATTTCAGTGGGGCAGATAACCCTCGTTTATATCATATCCTACTTCGCCTTTACCGTGATACAGGAAGGAAATGTTAGCGATATCAATGCAGAGGTTTTTTTAACCTTTTTACTGGGCGGGCTCGCAACACTCTTCGTTCAACCTCTTATTTACGTTTATGAAAAGATCTTCGGAATGGTTAGCGACATGTCGCTGCTGGAACTTTCAGATACGAATTCAAAGCTGTTAAAAGAATTGGCCGAAAAAGCCCCCGGAACCTTTCATCATAGTCTTAATGTTGCTAATCTTGCCGAAGCTGCGGCAAACGAGATCAATGCCAACGCCATGCTTGCCAGGGTTGGAGCCCTTTACCATGACATCGGTAAAATGTACAACCCTACCTATTTCACAGAAAATCAAACCACTTCGGTAAATTCGCATGATGAATTATCGCCAAGGGAAAGTGCTGAAATTATTATTCAACATGTGATCAAAGGGATCGAGATCGCAAAGAAAAATAACCTGCCAGACAGGGTGATCGATTTTATAAGAACCCATCATGGTACCAGTACGGTCTATTATTTCTATATGAAAGAGAAAGAAGCTAATGAAAATGCTTCTACCGAAGGATTCCGGTATCCGGGACCAATTCCCTTCAGTAAGGAAACCGCTGTGCTAATGATGTGTGATAGCGTGGAGGCCGCCAGTAAAAGTCTAAAAGAGCCTACTTCGATCTTAATCGATAATTTCGTAGAGAAGATAATTGATAAGCAAATGGAGGAGGGGCAGTTCCTGAATTCCAATATTACATTTAAAGAAATTCAGGTGGTAAAAAAGATCCTTAAGCGAAAACTGAAGAACATTTATCACTTAAGGATCGAATATCCGGAATAGTATTAATGAACGGTTTGAATTTCCTGCTCATTACCGTTAAACGTGAACTTATCTCCCTGTTTTTTACCTTTCATTTCCTGGTAAATAGGAGCTTCGGTAGAGATAGCATAAACGGTACTACCTTCGTCTAAAACTACTTTCCCAATAGCAGCTGAAATGAAATAGTAATTATCAGAGGTTTCCACCACGCTGCCAAAATCGATCTGCTCGCTGTAATGCTTGGGATCAATCCGGCTTAATTTTTCTTTCATTTTCCTCGAATTATCGAGGTATTCAGCATATTTTTCAAAATCGTTTAGTAATTGTCCTTTACTATCATCCTCGTCATAATCGGTATGCGCATCATTGTTCTCCATAGATTCCCGGATCTGCTCCATTTCCTTCTGGTACTTTTCGATTTGCCGGTTCACTGTATCCAGGCACTTGTAATATAAATCTTGCTTATTCGTAATCATCTTTTTTCAATTCTCAAATTCTGCTTAAAATTAATTAAGCTTACCCGGCTAACCGAAGATTTAGGAAATATTTAATACCTCTACCAGTATAAGTCTATAAGCTTATTTTTATATATTATAAGTCTATTAACTTATATATTAATATTATAAGTCTAAAAGCTTATTTTTTTGTATATTTGACTTATGATAGCCGTACTTTCAGCCGATCTTTTGTCTTCATCCAGTTATCCCAGGGAGTTACTGGAAAATTCTATAGTTAGGCTTAATAGTGAATTCAATTCTCTGGCAAAGCTAACCAGGCAAGCCTCAGAATTTGAGATTTACCGTGGTGACAGTTTTCAGGGTATTATTTACGAACCTTCAAAAGCTTTACTCTTTGCTTTACGAATAAAGACTGCCATTAACAGCCTGCATTTAGAAAACGAGAAAATGAATCGTTCCTTCAAGCGGCAGGCAGATCTCAGAATAGCTATTGGTATAGGGACTTATGATTTTAAAAGGCCCTCTATCCCGGAATCCAATGGCCAGGCCTTTCAATTTTCAGGAAGGACCCTTGACGAAATGAAATCTGATAACCGAAAGATCGGGCTCAAAACACCAAATTCGAATATCAATGAAGAATTTAATGCTTCCTTGTTGCTCCTTGACACCTTATCTGAAAAATGGAGTACCGCTTCTGCCGAGGTAATTTATTATCTTTTGAAGGAATTTAAAGAAACCGAAATTGCCGCTGAACTGGGCATCAGCCAATCAGCTGTTAACCAGCGTAAGAAAGCCGCGGGCTGGGAAGCAATTGATGTACTCTTAACTCGTTATAATACTGTAATTAACCAACATTTCTCCCATGAACAGTAGCATACTTATTCTCCTACAGTTGCTTTTAGCTCATATCATAACCGATTTTGTTATCCAGCCAGACAAGTGGGTAAGGGATAAAAGACGAAATAAATCCAAATCTAAATTCCTTTATATACATGCTCTTCTGGCAGGTTTGCTAACCTATATTTTGCTAATGGAACCCAGCTGGTGGTATATTGCTCTTTTTATAGGTTTTACACATTTCTTTACCGACCTCTGGAAACTTCAATTCTCAAAGGACTCGTTGAAAATTTTTGCTTCAGACCAGATATTGCATCTCTTTGCCATTTTTCTGGCCTGGCTTTATCTCACTTCCAATTTTGATAATGTCATTCCTTTTATCAGCGAGATACTGAATTCCCAATCTGCCATGGCAATTATAGTTGGATATTTAATCATTATACTTCCTGCCGGTTACCTCATAGGAAAAGCAACCAAGAGATGGCAGAATGAAGTGGAAGACGATTTAAGGCAGAACAGCCTGGATTCAGCTGGACGTTTTATAGGAATTTTTGAAAGAATACTGGTTCTTACGTTTATTTTAACCTACAACCTTTCGTCTATAGGTTTTTTGATCGCGGCAAAATCCATTTTAAGGTTCAGCGATAAATCTGAAATCGGCGCAAGAAAGCAAACCGAATATGTGCTCATAGGAACACTTATGAGTTTTACCTTCACGATAATAGTTGGCTTTTTAGTACGCCATATCGCTTTCCAGTAACTGAATGTTACTTTGAAGCCTTTCTTTTACGATGTTCATCATTCGCTTGTTCAAAGCTGAAGAATTCTGAATATAGGTCTCATATTCCAGCAGGGTGAACTGGCCTATAATGATTCCCTTTAAACTGTTCCTGAACTTGATGTCCTTTTGAATTGCGTTCTCGATATAATTCAGGCGTTTCTCAATATTCAGATCATAAAACGCATTTTTATGTTTCGAAATATAATTTCTGAATACCGCTACCAGTAATTCATCCTGCAGTTTGGCTACGGGACGTAAGGTTTCATTCTGAAAACGCTCATCGGCACTCATATTCTCATTGATTCTCGCGGAAGGTATCTCTGGTCTGAGCTCCAGCAGGTTAATATCTCTCGGATTCATGGGAAGTAAGGTTTTTTTAAATATACTTATTAATATAGCGGCATTTACCATGCCGTTATTTTACTTGTAAACCGGTTATAAACATTAGCGGAGTTAAATCTGTCTTAATCGACCATATTACTCCTATTCATCTTACTATATTTAAAAGAAAAGCTATTAGATATATGATCGAATCTAAAAATCCATATACAGGAGAAGTAATCGATAAATTCAAGGAATTAAACAGTAAACAAATCGATGAGGCCCTGGAAGCTGCTGATTCGCGCTTTAAGGAATGGCGAACCACAAGCTTTAAACAGCGCGCAGACCATATGCGAAAAGCTGCGAAGGAATTAAAAGATAATGCGAAGGAATATGCAAAGGATATCAGTCTTGAGATGGGAAAACCTATCATACAGGCAATTTCTGAGGTTGAAAAATGTGCCTGGGTTTGTGAATATTATGCCGAAAATGCTGAAAAACATCTAGCTTCCAAAACTATAAAAACCGATGCTTCCAAAAGTTATGTGAGTTATGAGCCCATTGGAGTAGTTCTGGCCGTAATGCCCTGGAATTACCCATTCTGGCAGGTCTTTAGATTTGCAGCCCCGGCACTAATGGCCGGTAATATAGGCATCCTTAAGCATGCCAGCAATGTGATGCGGTCTGCGAACAATATCCAGAAGGTATTTGAACGGGCTGGTTTTCCTGAGGCATGTTTCCAAAACCTGGTTCTTTCATCTTCAAAAATTGAGAACATTATCAGGGACAAAAGAGTAAAAGCCGTTACCCTAACCGGAAGTAAGCCTGCTGGAGCTGCGGTGGCTTCGGTAGCAGGAGAAGAGATCAAGAAATCGGTTCTTGAATTAGGTGGCAGCAACGCTCTGGTGATCTTTAAGGACGCCAATATCGGGGAAAGTGTCAAAACCTGTGTGATGGCCAGGTTTCAGAATACAGGCCAGAGTTGTATAGCAGGGAAAAGGCTCATCATTCACGAAAGTGTAGAGGAGGAGTTCATGGAAGAGTTCGTAAAGCAGGTTCGGGAATTAAAAAGTGGAGACCCGCTGGATGAGGACACTTTCATAGGAACACTTGCCAGGGAAGATCTTGCCGAAGAACTTGAGAAACAGGTAAAAGATTCGGTAAAAGATGGAGCAAAGATCATTCTTGGCGGAAAAAGAGATAAGGCCTATATGGAGCCTACCATCCTTACCGGTGTCACTCCCAAAATGAAAATGTTTACTGAAGAAACCTTTGGACCCGCTATAGGAGTGACTACTTTCAAAAAGAATGAAGAAGCCATAGAACTGGTAAATTCTTCAAAATTTGGACTTGGAGTCTCGCTTTTCACCGAAGACATGAAATTTGCCGAAAAAATAGTGCCTGAGTTCGAAGACGGGGCGGTATTTATAAATGAACTCGTTAAAAGTGACCCGAGGCTGCCTTTTGGAGGCACGAAAATTTCCGGTTACGGAAGAGAACTTTCCGAAGATGGGATCAAGGAGTTTGTTAACAGGAAGACAGTTTATTTTAAATAAACAGGGGTCAGATCATGAAAACCAGGAATTCAAGGATAACAAGAATTAGAAAAACAAAATAACAGTATGTCAAAACAACATATAGCAGTTACAGTAGATAGTGTGGTTTTTTGCAAGGCAGAAAACCAGTTCAAAGTATTATTGATCCAGAGAAAGAACGATCCATTCAAGGATCAGTGGGCCTTACCTGGAGGATTCGTTGAAGAGGACGAGGATCTTGAAACAGCTGCAAAACGAGAACTAAAGGAAGAGACAGGTTTAGAAATTGAAGCCATGGAACAGGTACAGGCATTTGGTACACCAGGAAGAGATCCCAGGGGTCGTACTATCTCGATAGCTTTCTTAAGCCGGATCTTCTGCGAGGAAGAACTGGATCCTTCTGATGATGCCCGGGACGCCAGGTGGGTCGATATCGAAAAACTTCCTGAAATTGAGCTGGCCTTCGATCATGATGAAATCATCAACGTGGCTCAGCAATATCTCTGATTTAAAATCTGATAACTATTTTTCCAAGTTTTATTGAAATATGATTCTATATGGCCGGTTTCTGATAATCTGCTAAATCTGAAACCAGTAAGTCTTTTTCCGAAGTTTTCTGCTTAATTTTAAAAGAAAAAATGAGATTTCACACCCGTAAATGGATCAAACCTGAAGACCTTAACCCAAATGGAACCCTTTTTGGCGGCAGGATATTGGAATGGATAGACGAGGAGTGCGCACTTTATAGCATCGTCCAGTTAGAGAATCCTAAGACTGTGACTAAATATATGAGTGAAATTGACTTTAAAAGTTCTGCTCACCAGGGAGATATTATTGAAATTGGGATCGATGTGGTAAAATTCGGGACTGCTTCGTTAACCTTAAAATGTGAAGTGCGAAATAAGATGACCAGGGAAACCATTATTACCATAGACAAGATCGTTATGGTAGCTCTTGATAGTGATGGCAATGCCAAACCTCACGGGAAGACCAAGATCGAATTCGTCAAGGATCGTCTAAAATGATTACGATTCATCTTTTCCATGCTTTCTAATTCTATCGTCAAGCCGAACAGGAAAGTCCCTTTCAGCACCATATAATTTAATCTCCTGTATATCGGCGGGCATATTATAACCGTTTTCAAGCAATGCCTCCTTAACACCTCTTATAACATTACCGCGCGTCATCATGGCCTGCCTGCGGAAATCCTTGGTATCCACCCAGAAAAAAACCTTTAAATTCACGGTGCTAGTTGCCAGTTCGTCTTCTATCACAAAATTTTGATGAATGGCGTCTTCGATTACCATAGGTTCTTTTTTTAAAGCTTCCAGAATGGTTTGTTTGGCCCCTTCGATATTATCTTCGTAGGCAATTCCTATACTGAAATCCCATCTAAAGAAACCGTCCTCAGTATAATTGGTTGTAGGTTTTGTTAGAACATCACTATTAGGAATATAGACATCCTTCCCGTCGAAAGTCTTTAGCTTGGTATATCGAAACTCAAGGGCTTTTACCTTTCCAAAAACACTTCCGATCTCAACAGTATCATTCACATCAAATGGCCTGTTGAAAGCCAGGATGATACCGGCAATGAAATTTTCACCAATATCCTTGAATGCAAAACCAAGCACCACAGCCCCTGCACCGGCAGCGGTAAGAATTCCTGTAGCTATACCACCAAGCCCGGCAGCTTTTAACGCCAGCATTATAGCTGTTACGATTACGAGAAACCTAATAGCTTTTCCCAGAAAACGACTCATCAATGGGTCGGAAGTTCTTGCTGAAATTCTCCTGGTAAAGAACTTACCTAACCAAATCCCAATAAGAACGCCAAGGATTATTATTAAAAGTCCCAGGCCAATGCCTGGAAGTTGAGCAATGAAGTTTTCATAAAACTCCTCGAAGGATTGCGCAATATTTCTTGAACCTGTAGAAGTAGCCTGCATAAGCCTGTTTTCTCAAATTTATGAAATTGAGAAGGCTGAAGCTCCTAATAAAATGTTACTATTTAGTTGTTACTGGAACCGTTCTGACCTTTCTCTGCGTCTTCTTCCTGTTCCTTTTCGATCTGTTTTCTAGCCTGTTCAAGGTCCTCTAAACTTGCTGGTTCCGGTTTTTGTTCATTGGCAAGTTCGGGTTGAAGGAACAATTCAGCATAAAAGTGGAAGTGATCAGATTCGATATTAGGCCCCGCAGCGATCTCCTTGACCCTGAACTCTTCGCTCAGGAAAATATGGTCCAGCGGCCACCTCATGATGAAACTCCCGGCATCGAAGGTGTTATAGAAACTTCTTCCCTGCCTAACATCCAGTAATTCACCAACCCGTTTAAACAGGCCAACGGTTTGTGACCACGGAACATCATTAAAGTCGCCAATGACCAGGACGGGGATTGCTGAATTTCTCGCTTCCAGGGCAACTTTCATCATCTCGGCATCACGGTCTGAAGAGGATGGGTTATGTTGCGGCATTGGCGGGGTTGGATGTATTGCATGCAGTCTTATCCTGTCTCCCGATCTCAGCCTCACTTCGGCATGAATGGAGGGGATGCTATCGTCTACGAGATATTTTACTTCAGGATTGATCAATTCCAGCTTTGAGTACAGCATCATCCCGTATGTGTTGGGAAGCGGCACTTCAACCTTAAATGGATATTCTGAACCAATCCCATTATTGATCTCATTTTTCCAGCGCGAATTGGTTTCAGTAAATACGGCGATATCGGGTTTTACCCTTTTCATTTCCGAAATAAGTGAATCGCTGATCTCGTTCTTCTGAAGCACATTAGCCGTAACAACTTTAAAGCCGGTTTCTGGATTCACCTGCGCTGTTGGCTCGTTGAGTTCCAGAGGGGACAGAACAGTATAGGGATAAAGTTTTGCAAACTGGTACACAAAGCAGCCAGTTAGAATGACCATAAATGCATAATCCCTCCAGTTTCGAATCTCGAATCTTATAAAATAAGCTGCTATGGCTGTTAAGGTTAAAAGGGTTAATTCGATATGTGGATAATCGAACATTCTTATCCACCAGTAATCGGCAGCGATTATTGGAACCATCGTAATTACCACAGCTAATATTCCGAAGCCCTGAAGAAATGATTTTAGATTCATAGAGGTTTTAAGTTATTTGGAGATGATCAGTTCTCATGAGCTTTTTGCGCCAGTTCCCGTATGTCGTCTCCCGAAGGAGATTCAAACAGTTTTAGATCGAAATATGGAATTGCTGCAATGATATGGTCGAAAATATCTGCCGAGATGTATTCAAAATTCTCCCATCTTTTATCCCGGCTAAAACACAGGATCTCCAATGGAATTCCATTAGGAGTAGGAGCGAGGTGTCTAACGATCATATACATCTCTTTGTGAACTGCAGAGTGTGCCTGTAAATACGAGTCTACATACTTCCGAAAAATACCAAGATTGGTCTGGTTTCTGCCATTTATCAGGATACTCTTATCCACGTTGTTAGATTCGTTATATTTATCGATCTCAGCCTCCCGCGTCTCCAGGTAGGAGGCGATAAGGCCAATTTTTTTGAGATTGTCAATTTCTTCCTTGGTAAGGAACTTTACCGTATTCTGTTTGATATAGATCGAGCGTTTGATCCTTCTTCCAGGTGATTCCTGCATTCCTCTCCAGTTCTGGAATGAGTCTGAAATCAGACTATAGGTTGGAATGGTAGTGTAGGTATTGTCCCAGTTCTGAACCCGTACGGTAGCCAGGTTGATCTCGGTCACGGTTCCATCAGCCCCAAATTTTTCAAAGCTTATCCAGTCACCAATTCGCACAATATCATTAACCGAAACCTGGATGGAGGCCACAAATCCCAGTATCGTATCCTTAAAGATAAGCAGGATCACGGCCGAAGCAGCACCCAGGGAAATGATGAAACCTCGAATATCGATCCCGGTAATTTCAGAAAAGATGAACATGAGCCCGATCGTCCAGATAAAGATCATGATCACCTGGCTAAAACTTTCCAGGGGCTTGTCATTAAATTCCTCCCGGGTCTTAAGGTAATTCCTGGTAGACCTAATGATACTCCTGAAAATCCAGATAAGCAGGATAATGATATAGATATTCACCAGGAAGTAGAAAATTTCCAGGACTTCGGGAAAATCTATGAAAATTAACGGGAATAGCTGATAAATAATGTATAAGGGAACAAAGCGACCCACGTACCGCGGGAAGTTGCTCTTGATCAAAAAATCATCAAGAGTGGTCTTGGTTTTATTGGTGAATAACTTAAAGCCTTCAATGATGAAATGCTTGATCACGTAATTCACACCAAGAACCAGGGCAGTTAATAGAAATAGATTGATTAGAAGATTTAAATATTGAGCCAGAACAGCATTCATGCCCTGAGACAGAAAAAAATCTTCAAAAAAACAGATAATATCTATTAACTCCTTTTTCAGATCCATGAATTAAAGATATTTCTTTTCTACATAAAATGGCCCGAAAGGTAAAACTGAACAGCCAAAAATTATAGCCATCTGGCTAAGGCTCCATTTCATAGGCTTTATCAAAAGCAAAGCTCCAATGATGTAAGCTATAAAAAGGATTCCATGAGCCATCCCTACCTGCTTAACCATCTCTGGCATCTCAAAAATATATTTAAGCGGCATGGCTATAAAGAGTAGAAGCAAAAAGGAAATACCTTCCAGAATACTGATCCACTTAAAGAATTTCACCTGTTTTTCTAATGACATAGTAAGCGATTTTACTCTGGCAAATATACTTTATAATATAGACATTGAATGGAGCTTCAATCTTTCCTTTAGGATGTTTTTAATACTCTGAAGGATTTGCCTGAAGGTATTTTTATTAATTTGCGATCAGAAAATTAATTTATGAGTAAAAAAAGAGTCCTGGTTACAGGAGGACTGGGTTTTATAGGGTCACATACTGTTGTAGCCCTTCAGAATGAAGGTTTTGAGGTGGTGATCATAGACAACCTGTCTAATTCCTCACTGGATGTACTTGGAGGAATTGCCCAGATAACCGGAAAGACCCCTGAATTCGAAAATTTAGATCTTAGGGAAAAGGAAGCAGTTAAGAACTTTTTCGAAAAATACCCCGATGTTGAAGATGTGATTCATTTTGCCGCTTCAAAGGCCGTGGGGGAAAGTGTAAGTAATCCGTTGCTGTATTACGAGAACAATATTTCCACCCTGGTCTATCTTTTACAGGAACTGAATAAGAAAGAAAAATCCAATTTTATCTTTAGTTCATCCTGTACCGTTTACGGGCAGGCCGATAAACTTCCTATAGATGAAGATGCACCTGTTAAACCAGCAGAATCTCCTTATGGCAATACCAAGCAAATAGGAGAGGAGATCATCAGAGATACCTGTAAGATCGCTTCAGGCTTAAAAGCTATTTCGCTTAGATATTTCAATCCTATTGGGGCGCATCCAACTGCTGAAATTGGGGAACTTCCACTGGGAACTCCTCAGAACCTGGTGCCTTTCATCACTCAAACAGCCATTGGTAAAAGAGAACAGTTATCGGTTTTTGGAGATGATTATCCAACTGAAGATGGTACGGCTATTCGGGATTACATACACGTGATGGACCTGGCCGAAGCCCATGTGGTGGCTCTGCAAAGACTTATCCAAGGCAAGGAAAGATCTAATTATGAAGTATTTAATTTAGGAACGGGGACAGGAAACTCAGTTCTGGAGGTGATTAAGTCTTTTGAAAAAGTTTCAGAAAGAAATCTGCCATATAAAATCACGGGACGACGAGAAGGAGATGTGATCGCGGCCTATGCCGATACCAATAAGGCGAATGATGTTCTTGGCTGGAAAGCTAAAAGATCGCTGGACGACGCCTTAAAAAGCGCCTGGAAGTGGCAACAGGAAGTTTCTAAAAAAGAAACGGAAGAAAATTAAACTTCGGGGAGTTAAATAATAAAAGGCCGGTTTTTAACCGGCCTTTTTTGTTGGTTATCTTGATCCATTTACGAGAAAGGCGTGAATTACACCTGGCAGCCATCCAAGGGCCGTTAGAAGTAAACTAATCAGAAATGTGACACCGAGCCCATGTTTTAAAAACACTGCCAGTGGTGGTAAAAGAATATTTAGAATAATGGTTAATAAAGACATATCTATAATTTATTGGTTTGCTAATTTCCTCCTAATGATCAATTCAACCAATTAGGTCTATCGAAGATATGGGATAGCACTCCAATAACCTGTAACCTTATGAAAAGTTTAAAACAAAGTCTTAAACCATTTCAAAAATTACAAGGGAATAAAGATAGAATCTTGCAAAACGCAACAAACCAAAGATAAGATAACTTGAAAAGGGAAACTTGATGATCCCGGCTGCGATACTGGTCATGGCAAATGGAATTGGAAGAAGAGCACCCACAATGATCAAAAATCCACCCCATTTACGGGTGTTCTTGATATGCTTGGCCATTTTAAGTTCCATTGCAGAATGAACGGCTGGAATCTTGGTAATACCAACACCTATAAAATAGGAAACCACTCCGCCTAAATAGGACGCCGTCGCAAGCAGAGTCAAATATAAAAATGGACTAACCGATTTCCCTGCCCAGGCGATAAACAGTTCTGGTGGAACAAGGCCTAGAAGAGATTCTGAAAGAAAGAAAATAGATAAGACTTCAAGAGGGGCATAGGTTTCGGTAATAGTAACGAGCATATCCTCAATATCCAGAAGATAATGATCTATAGCCCAAAGCGCTCCAACAAATAATACAATAGGAAGAACCGCCTTTTTCAAACTGTTCCAAACAAAGGAATAAAAGCCGGTATAATTGTAGTATTGATGCAACAAGCGAATTCGCGACTTCTTTTTAGATTTCGCTTTCTCTTTCATTAACTTGTTTTCTTTTTATAGCAATTCATGGAATCCTTCCCTGGTGGGGAAGGATGATATTCTAGTAGCTTTCGCCGGCAGCGTCTTTTAACGACCTTACATATTCTCTTAGCTCCATTTCATTCAGCTTATTAGAATGATCGGCCATAAGAGATAGCATGTATTCAAGACTTTCCTGCCCGGTAACTTCTTCCGAATCGGTCTCGGCTGTAGCTTCAGCTTCTGCTCCTTCCAGTTCCTCCTCAAGAGGTTCATCGTCTGGAATAGCAATAAGGAAATCATCATTTTCCTCGATATGTTCATAGGTGAGCCTGGTAACCTTAGCTAACAAAGGAATGTTTTCTTCAACCACCAGTTTTCTTAGTTCCTTAAGATCCTCAACAAGCGTATTTATAATGATCCCATTGCGCATAAGATCGCGCTGAATTTTATTGAGTAGTTTTTGTGCTTTAATATTTTCCAAGTCTCTCTATGTTAGATTAGGTAATTAATGATCTCCGGAATTTAATTTCCAACAGCCGAATTTTTCCGATGCAAAGTTAGTTTTTTTGACATTTTATAAAAGACTTTTAGTGGATTTATCATGCATTTAACCTTTAAAATTAACACAATCTTAGAGCTTTAAATTTCAGCAGAATAGGTTGCTTTAGTAGTTTTAAAATTCAAAAAAGAAAACCATGAGTACACAAAATAAAACTGCCCTTGTAACAGGCGGAAGTAAAGGTATAGGTTTTGGCGTAGCCGAAACTCTTTTAGGTATGGGCTATAAAGTTGCAATTACAAGCCGGTCACTATCCTCAGCTGAAGAAGCTGCCAAAAAATTATCGGGAAAAGGAGAAGCCATGGGCGTGGAAGCCGATGTTCGCAACCTGGAAAGCCAGAAAAAAGCGGTTAAAAAGGTCCTGGATACCTGGGGCAGCCTGGATGTTCTTGTCGCCAATGCAGGGATTGGTCATTTTGGTTCGATCGAAGATCTAACCGAGGAACAATGGCAGGAAACAATCGATACCAACCTTACCGGGGTTTTCTTCAGCATCAAAGCCTCTGTGGATGCGCTAAAGAAATCCGAGGGATATATTATTACTATTTCCAGCCTTGCCGGTACTAACTTTTTCGCCGGCGGTGCCGCATATAACGCCAGTAAATTCGGTCTAACAGGCTTTACCCAGGCGGTAATGCTGGACCTTAGAGATCATGGAGTGAAAGTGAGCACCATTATGCCAGGATCGGTAGCTACACATTTTAACGGAAATGAACCTTCCAATAAGGATGCCTGGAAAATCCAGATCGAAGATATAGGAGAACTGGTTGGTGATCTTCTGAAAATGAATCCAAGAACGCTTCCGAGTAAAATCGAGGTACGACCATCTCAACCACCAAAAAAATAAGTTCGATTCTATTTAATTTCAAAAACCCGGATCATGATGATCCGGGTTTTTTATTTAACAATAGTAAAAACTTTAACAGCACGTCGTATTTGGGGTTAAATTGAATACAAAAAGGCAGGAATCCTCTTTATTCAGGCTCTCAGCCTTTAATTTTGAGTGAATCAAAAAATAAAATTGCAATGAGTATTAAAGGAAAAACAGTAATTATTACCGGCGCTTCAAGCGGAATTGGAGAGGCTACTGCACTTAAACTAGCCGGAGAGGGGATGAACGTGGTACTTACGGCCCGCCGGAAAGACAGACTGGAAGAACTGAAGTCTAAAATAGAAAGCGAGAACGCCGGGAAAGCACTCGTGGTTGAAGGAGATGTTACCAAGAAAGCCGATTTTGAGAAAGTAGTCAAAAAGACGAAAGAAGAATTTAAAACTATCGATGCTCTAATTAATAATGCAGGGCTGATGCCTTTGTCTTATGTAAAGAACCTGCATACAGATGAATGGGACCAGATGGTAGACGTTAATTTAAAAGGTGTCTTAAACGGTGTGGCTGCCGTGTTGCCGAGCATGATGGAGCAAAAAAGCGGAAATATCATCAATATCTCTTCCAGTGCCGGGCGAAAGATTTACCCGGGAGGAGCGGTTTATTGTGCAACTAAGGCTGCGGTTAAAATGTTTTCTGAAGGCTTAAGACAGGAGCTCGCACCAAAATTCAATATAAATGTTACCTCAATAGAACCTGGTTTTGTTGAAACTGAACTTACCAGCACCATTACCGATGACGAAATAAAAGAAGATCTTTTATCTAATTTTGAAGAAATGACCCCACTGCAGGCTGAAGATATCGCTGAATCTATCTTTTATGCATTATCGCAGCCAAAACGCGCTAATATTAACGACGTATATATCATGCCAACCGAACAGGCGCAGTAGGATAATTTATCCTGAAATTAAAAAGGTCCGCTAAAGCAGCGGACCTTTTTTTGTTAAATACTAAGTTTAGATCTTCACGAGCATCTTTCCGGTGTTTTTTCCTTCAAATAACTGGATAAATGCTTTAGGTGTATTTTCAAAACCGTTCACGATGGTTTCGTCATATTTCAGTTTGCCTTCCTGAAGCCAGCCAGCCAGTTGTTTAATGGCTGATTCGAATTCAGCCATATGATCTCTTACCAGGAAACCCTGCATAAGCGCAGATTTTTTAATGAGAATACCTTCAGGTCTTGGACCTGTTGGGATTTCGGTTTTGTTATAAATCGAAATAGCCCCGCAATTGATGATCCTCGCAGCTTTATTGATATTCTGAAGAGTGGCATCCAGGATCTCACCACCTACATTATCGAAATAGACATCCACGCCTTCCGGGCATGCTTCTTCAATGGCCTTTTTCATATCCTTAGTGGTTTTATAATTAATGCCATCATCAAAACCGAATTTCTCCTTTATATGCTGGATCTTTTCATCACTTCCTGCAATTCCCACCACCTTACAGCCTTTTATTTTTCCTATTTGTCCAACAACGCTGCCTACCGCTCCGGCAGCTCCTGAAACCAAAAGAGTTTCGCCAGACTTAAGGTCACCTATTTTATCAAGTGCCAGAAAGGCTGTAAGCCCGGTAAGACCTAAAACCCCGAGGTACGCCGAAAGGGGAGCTACAGCAGAATCGATTTTTCGTAAATTCTCACCCGAATGTACTTGTTTGGTTTTCCAGTCCAGCATGCCTATAACATGGTCGCCGGCTTCAAGTGTGGGGTTATGAGATTTCAGGACCTTTGCCACGATCATGGATTCGATGGGTTTTCCAACTTCAAAAGGTTCAATATAAGATTCCTCATCACGCATTCGTCCCCTTAAATAGGGATCCACAGAAATAAAGATGCTTTCGAGTAGAACCTGCCCGGCCTTTGGTTCCTGGCTCTCTATTTCCTGGAATTCAAAATCTGCTTCAGAAGGCTCTCCCTTGGGCCTGTTTTTTAAAATGATCTGCTTCTCCATATTTGATTTTTTTCTTTTCAAATTACTCTGAATTCAAGCTTTCCGCAAATAACTTATGCCAAATTCTCCTTAAATCCTGATATTTGATGCTTACAGAAGATTTTTAATCTCGATCCAGTTTGAAAGCAGTAATTAAGCAACATCAGCTCAATTTTATAAAATTCCTTAGAAGCACTGATTTCTCCAAGGCGATCGTGCTAACTATTGCCATCCTGGTTCCAATTGGGATTTTGTCATCTGTGGGCAAGCTAGAAATCGGGATCAGCATCGCGATGGGCTGCTTACTTTCCTCTCCAAGCGATGTCCCTGGAAGTTTTAAACATAAGGTCCTTGGAATTCTATCTGCGGTTCTTCTTGGAAGTGTTTCCTTTTTGATAGCGGGTTATGCCGCGAAAAACACCTACGCGATCTTACCCATGTTGTTCCTGATGATGTTCGGAGTTTCTTTCCTTTCGGTATATGGGTTCAGGGCTTCACTGGTCACATTTTCAGGTTTGCTTGCCGTGGTTCTGAGTTTTGCGAACCTGTCTACCGGGATCGAGATCTGGGAAAAATCCCTGCTTATCGCAGTGGGCGGTATTTGGTATCTATTGATAAGCATTGGCTGGTACTTCCTCAGGCCTCAAAGGGCTACGGAACAATTGCTTGGCGAGACCATGGAGCTTACTGCTGAATATCTCCGGCTCAGGTCCAGGTTATTACTGGGTTCCACTTCAGATGTAACCGAAATCCAAAAATCAATATTCACTAAACAGTCAGAGCTGAACGAGCATCATGAAAGCCTGCGGGAGATCCTTATCAGTTCCCGTACCACTTCTGGAAATTCGGGTTATACCAGGAAAAGGTTATTGATATTTATAGACCTGGTCGACATCCTGGAGCTGGCGATGGCTAACCCGCTGGATCATCAGCAAATGAAAACAGCCTTAAAAGACAACCAGGAAGAATTAAAACATTTGATGTCTTTTAATAACCTGATGGCCGAACAGCTGGAAAAAATGGCTATTTCGATCCATAGAAAATCAGAGTTACAGGATAACAGGCTCCCGGAACATCTTAAAAAAGCCAGGGAAGCATTTCGTCAGTTTAAATCAAAGGTTGATATACAGGAAAAAAGAGAATTATTGCTCATTTTTAGAAATTTGATCGATTACCAGGCAAAACAGGTTCAGAAGATCAATAATATCGATCGAATTCTTAGAAATCTGGAGGAAAATAAAAAGCTGGTTTATAAATCCAGGGAGGTTAAAAAATTTATTTCCCACCAGGATTATGATCTTAAGATCCTTGCTTTAAACTTTAATTTTGAATCGGCCATATTCAGGCATTCCCTGAGGCTGGCCATAATAGTGATAATTGGTTACCTGGTAGGTGAATATTTTTCGGTTCAAAATTCCTACTGGATCCTTTTAACCATTGTGGTGATCATGCGTCCTAATTACGGACTTACCAAAGAGCGAACCAGGAAGCGTATCGTTGGAACTCTTATTGGAGGCGCCATCGCGATCTCCATTGTTTATATCACGCAGAACCAGGCGGTATATACCATTCTTGGCCTGTTGTCACTAACACTCGCTTTTTCACTGATCCAGCGTAATTACACCACTGCGGCGATTTTTGTAACCCTGAGTATCATTTTCATTTACGCCATTTTAAAATCTGATGTTCTTGAAGTCATTCAATTCAGAATCGTTGATACCTTAATAGGTGCAGGCCTGGCTGCGCTGGGGAATCTTATTCTCTGGCCAAAATGGGAACTGCAGGGCATCAGGCCGGTTATTTCTGCCTCGGTAGAAGCAAACCGCCAGTATTTAGCTGAAATTGACTGGTACTATCATAGAAAGGATAAACTGCCAGTTTCGTATAAACTGGTACGCAAAAAGGCTTTCCTCGAAATTGGCAATTTAAGTGGCGCGTTCCAGAGAATGACGCAGGAACCAAGGTCAAAACAGGCTAATTTAGGCCTGGTATACGAGATCGTGGAGTTGAATCAGACCTTTCTTTCGGCATTGGCCTCACTGGGCACTTACATCAGGTCGCATCCAACCACAAAACCTTCAGAAGCCTTTGAGCAATACAGCAATGCCATTTCCAATAATTTGATTGGCAGTATTCAAATCCTGGAAGGTAAAAGACAGGAAGCTATTAAGAAAACAGAACTCGGAGAGGCCGGGAAATCCTTTCGGCAAAAATTTGATAAACTTGCAAGTGAAAGAGATGAGGAGATCAGGGCTGGGAAAATGCAGATCGATAGAAAAACCCGCCATATACTTCAGGAAGCACATCTGGTAATTGGCCAATTGGAATGGCTTTATGACCTATCTGAAAAGCTGGTTGAAAAAGTAAAAAGACTAAATGAAATAAATGAGTAAACGAGCCTTCAAAAAATATATCAAGACCCTTAAGAAAAAAGACCTGGAAGAGCAACTTCTGGATCTTTACGAGCGTTTCGACGAGGTAAGGGTCTATTATAACTTTGTGTTTAACCCCAACGAGGATAAACTGGTGAAGGAGGCAAAATTCAAGATCTCCAAAGAATATTTTCCTGTTAATTCCCGGAAACCTAAAAAAAGAAGGTCGGTTGCTCAAAAACTGGTAAAGCATTTCCTGAAATTAGAAATGGAACCACATTCCCTAACCGATGTGATGTTGTATAATATCGAGGTGGCCCAGGCCTATTCAAAAGACCAGGAAAGGATCACCGAAGCTTTTCAGAAGAGCATGTTCAAATCATTTGAGCAGGCGGTTGATTTTATGATCGAAAAAGGAATTTCGGCAGAGTTCACCGGAAGAATTCGGGTTATTGCTGAAGAAGCCGAAGCCCAGAACTGGGAGAACTCCTATCAGTTTCAACGTGTTTTAGACCGTTTTTTGTAAAATGATGAGAATTCTCACTGTCTTAATTATATTACTTCTAAGCCTTCAGGCACAGGCTCAACTCGGCTTCTGCAGCGGGAGTAAGGGCGACCCCATCTTTCATGAGGATTTTGGAAGCGGGACTGGAACCGGGGAGGAGCTTCCTCCGGGCGTTACCAGTTACACCTTTATCGAGGGCAGTGACCCATATGATGGGGAATACACGATCTCTGATAATATTGGGAACTCTATTACCTCATGGCACAATTCCTTACCTAATTCCACCGTGTCTAATGGAAGGGCCCTGATTGTGAATGCCGATTTTAATGCGGGACAATTCTATCGAATAGGTGTTTCGGGACTATGTGAAAATACAACTTACGAATTCTCTGCCTTTCTAATGAATGTTTATGACCGCGCAAGTAATGTTTGCGATGCTGGTGGTATTCCTATTAATGTAAGATTTGAAATATGGGATGAGACCGATTCGGTTTTATTGAAATCTGGGAATACAGGTGATATACAATCCAGTTTAACCGCAGAATGGGAGCAATATGCTCTTACTTTTTCTTCGGAACCCGGCCAGGAAGGTGTGATCTTAAAAATGTTCAACAACGGGGAAGGCGGCTGTGGAAACGATCTCGCGATCGATGATATTATTTTCAGGTCGTGTGGAGATCTTACCAGCATTTCGTCTGATGTTGGATCTGAGCTCCATTACGAGGTTTGCGAAGAGAATTCACCGGCTGAAATCAGGCTGGAAGCCGTTCCCGACTTTTCGGTCTATGAAGAACATTATTTCCAATGGCAGCAAAGCTTTGACGGTGAAAACTGGCGGGATATCGCCGGAGAAAATTCTTCGGTTTTTGAAGAGGATGAAATAGAGACAACTACTTATTTCCGGGTAAAGGTTGCCGAAGATCCCGCTAATTTACTTTCGAATGTATGTAGTTCAGCTTCCCAGTATTTCCAGGTGCAAATATTTGAAAGACCAGATGCGCCAGCCAGTGGCGGGAATATTTCAATTTGCAGCAATGAAAGCATTCCAGAGCTTCGAGTTTCAGCGAATGAAAATGAGGAGGTTTTCTGGTTCGATTCTGCTGCAGGTGGAAATCTTTTAGCTGAAAATTCCACAACATATAAACCAGAAACCGAAGGAACTTATTTTGCAGAAGCCAGGCTCCAGGGACTGGATTGTGCGGCCAGCCCGAGAACTGAAGTAAAACTGAGCATTTTCGAAATTCCTGAAGTTACTGATGAACTGCTTCAACTATGCCCTGATACGATGCTTGAACTGGATGCCGGCATAGAAGGGATGGAATACAGCTGGAACACAGGTGAAACCTCACAGGATATACTGGTGGATAGTCCGGGTACCTATTTCGTAGAAGTGTCAAATAGTAATGGATGCTCTTCACTGAAGACCATTGAGGTGATAAATGTTCCAAATGCCAGCATTTTGGAAGTGATCTCTGATGATGCATCGGTTGAAATCATCCCTGAATTCGAAGGGGATTTCGAGTACTCACTGGATGGGCTAAACTTTCAGGAATCGAATTATTTTGACTTTGTAGAAGGAGGGATCTACACGGCCTACATCAGGGATCTTGCGGCCTGCCAGGTAGAACAAATTGAATTCCCCCATATTGTGATCCCCAAATTCATCACTCCTAATAACGATGGCTATAATGATGAATTCAGGATAAAAGGCCTGAATTATTTTGAATCTTCGGTTATAAGGATCTTTGACAGGTATGGGAAACTGCTAAAAGTGGGACCTGGCACAAATTTTTCCTGGACCGGGCAGTATAACGGGGCAGCCCTTCCTGCTGCAGATTACTGGTATGAAATAAGGATCGATGGTTACCCGCCCGAAACCGGGAATTTTTCGCTGGTAAGATAAATGAAAAGCCACCTTTTAGAGGTGGCTTGATAAACAAAGTATTTTCACTAAAAATTAATTTTTAGGCTTACTTGGTTTTTGTTTTTTGACCTGCCAGGAGATTTCGAATTATTTTTTAATCAGAAATTCCTTAAATAAGGCAGCATGTTTATTCCCTAATTTAATCAGTCTTTAAATAGCCTGTTTCTTTCTTAGTAAAAGTTTAACTAAGCACCTGGATGAATTGCCGCGTTGAAAACCAGAATTTAGCTGGCTAGTTTATTCTTTTAAGTAAATTTGAATTATAATACTATTGCGCTATGGAATTGCAAAAAATTATAGACCAGATCGAATCTCAAAAGAATCTCCCCAATCTTAATTTAAGCATTAAGGAAAAAACCGAAAAATTCACCCAAAAACTCTTCCATACCCTTTTTGACAAACAAACTCCGGTAAGGGATAATCTTATGGAGCTGGGCATGGATTTCGAGGTTCTGGCGAAACTGGTTTGCTGGGAACCTGGTTCACCCTGCCAGGATATCTGGAGCGATTATATAGAATTGCTTCCGGGAATTCTGGAAAAGTTACACCTGGATGCACAGGCCATTGCACAAAACGATCCGGCAGCTAATTCGGTAGAGGAAGTTTACCTGTCCTATCCTGGATTTTATGCGATTGCCATTTACAGGTTCAGTCATGAGCTGTATAAGTTTGGCCTGCCGTTGGTTCCGCGCCTTATGACCGAATGTGCCCATAGCAGTACAGGAACAGATATCAATCCTGGAGCGCAAATTGGGAATTCATTTTTTATTGATCATGCAACAGGAGTTGTTATTGGTGAAACTGCCGTTATTGAAGATAATGTTAAGATATACCAGGGGGTAACCCTGGGTGCTCTAACTGTAGATAAGACCCTGCGCAATATTAAAAGGCATCCAACCATCGAAAGGAATGTGACGATTTACGCCAATGCAACCATACTAGGCGGTGAGACGGTTATAGGAGAAAACAGCATTATAGGAGGGAATGTCTGGTTGACCAAATCGGTTCCAAAGAATTCAATGGTTTCGCATACACCTCAGATAAGCATTAAAAACAACGCTAAATAATGAATCAATCAATTTTAGACCTGGTAGGAAATACGCCGCTTGTAAAGTCAAACAGAATACTTCAGAAAGATGGGGTTGAATTGTATTTTAAACTGGAAGGTCAGAATCCCGGTGGCAGTGTTAAAGACAGGGCGGCCTATAATATGATCAAGAGTGCCCTGGATAGAGGAGAAATCTCTAAAGAGACCAAATTAATTGAAGCAACCAGCGGAAATACAGGTATCGCACTTGCCATGATCGCAGGCATTTTTGGTTTGAACATTGAACTGATTATGCCTGAAAACTCTACCGTAGAGAGGGTTCAAACCATGAGAGCTTATGGTGCGAAGGTTATTTTGACCAGTGCCGAAGATGGGATTGAAGGTTCCAGGGATTATGCAGAGGAAAAAATGAGAACTGGCGATTATTTTATGTTGAACCAGTTCGGGAATGATGATAACTGGAAAGCTCACCTTAAAACCACCGGTCCCGAGATCTGGAGAGATACCAAGCATAAGATCACTCATTTTGTATCGTCCATGGGTACTACCGGGACTATCATGGGAACCAGCACCTATCTAAAAGAAAAGAATCAGGACATTCAAATTGTTGGAGTTCAACCTACCGATGATTCCAGGATTCCGGGGATAAGAAAGTGGCCAAAAGCTTATTTGCCAAGTATATTCGATCCCGGAAAAGTAGATCGTATTCTTGAGGTTAGTGAAAAAGAAGCCGTTGATATGAGCAGGCGATTAGCTGAGGAAGAAGGCATCTTTGCCGGGATGAGCAGTGGTGGTGCAGCTGCTGCAGCTCTCAGGCTTTGTAATGAACTGGAAAGCGGTTTGGTGGTAAGTATTGTTTGTGACAGGGGAGACAGGTATTTGTCGTCTGATTTATTTGAATAAAGAAAGACTGTATAAAAGTGGAAGGTTAACTCTGTTTGAATCGATCAGATAGATCAATATTAACTACTATTACATTTCAACATTTCCTGTCTCATGATGAGATAAGACAATCTTTCACTTTTATACAGTCTGTAGAATTTTAATTATACTCTGTTACTCATTTGAGATAACAGCCACTCCGGTTACTCTGTTTGGAGTGATTTTAAGTTTCTCCTTACTACTACCATTTTTCATTTTTATGGTGTAAGTTTCCTTATCGATTTCATCTTCTCTACCAGAGGCAACATACTTATTTTCGGTCATAACCCAGCCATTTCCATAGGCTTTATATAACTGGTTGCGAATTTCTGATGGAAGAGCGATGTCATTAAATTTCTGATAGGTATTTTTAAGACTACCATCTGAATCATAAGTAGCCATTAAAAGACCTTTAGGACTTTGAACCCTAACACTAATTTCTTCATTTTTATCAGGCTCATGAATTTTTAGAAACTCATTAATGTTGAAATTCTCTTTTAAAAATTTCACTGCGTCTTTCTCAAATTGTTTCGCATAGGATTCTTTAACCCTAATGACACCTTTTGTGTAATCTTCAAAGACAACCTGAGCTGTTGGTTCAAAAGTTAAACTGGTTTCTTCCAGTTGAATAACTTCTTGTGAATAGGATGTAAAAACCCATCCTGCTACGATTAGAAAAGTGATGAACTTTTTCATGATGAATAATTTAAATTGATGAATAATTGATTTTTAATGATGCTGCAAGATAAAATATAAATCACTCATTATAAACTACCTAAGTAGCACAACAGAGCTTTCATAACTTTTTATTTTGATTGTTCAACTCTTTAAGAAGAATGGAAATATCCCTGATCTGCACCTTATTTCGAGATACTTTAATGGAACCATTGCGTTTTAATTTCTGAAGATGCCGGTTCACCACTGCGCGGGTAGAACCTATCAAATTCGCGATTTCCTTGTTAGGAAGATCATTGATATGCTGAAGACGATTTGAACTGTAATCAACGTTGCTTAGCAAGAGTTTTAAGAGACGTGTGGAAATATCAGTGAATATTAATTGGGAAACATTCTCTTCCAGCATTCTCATCATCTTACCGGCGTAGGAAAGAAATCCCTGGTAATAAGCTGGATTTTTTTTCAACCAGTCTCTTAAATCGTCCATAGGGACCGCCAATACCTTAAGCGGATCTATACACTCATAATAAACCTGGTGCTGTACGCCGTCCAGCAGGCAGAATAGATCAAAAACATCTCCTTTCTTCAGTAGAAATAAAGTGTGTTCCTTTTCACTAAAATCGTCTACATTATACATTTTAACCCTTCCAGACACGATGATAAAAAAATGAAACAAGAATTTCTGGTGATTGATAAAGCAGGATTCCCTGGGCCATTCTTCTTCATGAAAATGGTTCAGGAGGTCATTCCACTGTTTCTCATCCATGCCCTGGAAAAGCTCGCATCTATTTAAGGTAGAACCGTATTTTTTATATAACTCATTCGTATTTGCCAAATCCTGAAGCTAGTTTTAAATTAAAACAAAAAAACTGGGGGGAATTGGTAAAGCTAAAGCGGTGTGAAAATCTTCCGTTATGGGAAGGAAGCCTCACAAATTTACAATTTTTTGCTGAATGCTATTTTTCAGGCCGCAGAAACCTTCAGTAAATTTTTTATAAACCTTAAAATGCCTTATTTTTGCAAAATTGCTCACTTAACTGAATTTATGGCGGTAGAAACATTTGGAATTGAAAAAAAGAAGGTAGACAAACAACTTTACGATTACCAGCAAAAGGATATCAACAAGATATTCGGGGTAATAGAAGAACATCCCGAACGATATAACCTGTTGTACCAGCTTCCTACCGGAGGTGGTAAAACAGTGATCTTTTCCCAGATGACCAGGGAATATATTCAGCGAACCAATAAAAAGGTGCTAATCCTAACGCACCGAATCGAATTGTGTAAGCAAACTTCAAAAATGCTTTCAGGCTTTGGGGTTAGAAATAAGATCATCAACTCTAAAGTAAAGGAACTTCCAGACCAGGATGAATATATGTGTTTCGTGGCGATGGTTGAAACCCTGAACAATCGTTTGAACGACGAAAAGCTGGAACTTTCAGATATTGGATTGGTGATTATTGATGAAGCTCATTATAATTCATTCAGGAAACTGTTCAAATTCTTCGAAAAGTGTTTTATACTCGGTGTAACCGCTACGCCATTGAGTTCCAATATCAAACTTCCAATGAAAGATAATTACAGGGAGCTCATCGTTGGGGATTCAATTTCTTCCCTTATAGAAAAAGGATTCCTGGCTAAAGCGAATATCTACAGTTATAATGTTGGTCTAACCACTCTTAAGGTTGGGATGAACGGGGATTACACGGTAAAATCTTCAGAAGAACTGTATTCGAATTACAGTATGCAGGAAAAGCTGCTTACAGCTTATTACGAAAAATCCAAAGGAAAAAAGACCCTGATCTTCAACAATGGTATCAATACCTCTGTTGAAGTATATCATACCTTTAAGAATGCCGGGCTTCCAATCAGGCACCTGGATAATACCACGAGCAAACAGGACCGAAAGGATATTCTTAAATGGTTTAAACATACTCCCGATGCTATTGTGACTTCGGTAAGTATTCTTACCACCGGATTCGATGAGCCCACTGTCGAAACCATTATTCTTAATCGCGCTACAAAATCACTAACCCTTTATTTCCAGATGATTGGTAGGGGATCACGAGTTCTTAAAGACAAAAGTGAATTCACAGTGATAGACCTTGGGAACAACATGGCCAGGTTTGGCCACTGGAGCACCCCGGTAGACTGGAAACAGATCTTTCGATCACCAGATTTCTATTTTGAAAACCTTCTTAGTGACGAAGAGATCGAAAGGGAATTTCAGTATGAAATGCCTCCAGAGATCAGGGAAAAGTTTTCAAATACCAACGACGTAAGCTTTAATGTGGAAGAGGCCTACGACGAAGTGATCAAAAAAGGACTCAAATCCAAGTCGGTACTCGAATGGTCGATGGAGCAGCATGTAAAAATGTGTGTGGAAAACAGCGAAGATGTTTTTGATGCGAGGATCCTTGCCCAGGAATTGAAGGACGACATTGCCTCAAGGATCAAGCAGTATTCTTATTGTATTAGTAAAAGCACCAAGAATTACAGGGACTGGCTCGAGGAAGATTATTCCAGGAAATTAAGAATGGCGATCAACAAGGAGTTTTAGGGCTTGTGTTGAGCATCTGAAGATTTAATATCTCTTTCAACAAACTCCGGTTCCCTAACAGTACCGCCAATCACGATACCTGCACTTATTAATATCAGGTTCTTGATCACGTACTGCCCCTCCATACTAAGTATTAGGGGGAATTCTTTAAAACAAACTTCGGGGTGAATAATGAGTGGTAGAAAAGTACCGGGCATTTGAAAAACCAGCAGAAGTATGGCCAGCCTGATTAATTTTTTGAAGATCAGGAATAGTCCGATAAGAATTTCCCAGATCCCTAGAACAGGGATGAAAACTTCGGGTTTCAACCAGAACACCGTGATCTCAACGATTTCTGTTGCAGGGCTGTCCCCGGTAATTTTAAGGCTGCCAAACCATATGAAAACCAGGGCAAGAGAATATCTAAGTATGGTCTTTCCATAAACATACATCCAGCGGGAAATTTTATAATCCAGCTGTTTGATCTTTGAAACATCACCGTTTTTATTCATTTTACTGAATAGGTTTTCTTAAAACTAGTGAATATTACTTAGAATATCTGGCTGACTAAAAGCGATTTAGATATTTAGAAGGATCTTAATTATCATCTTTTTTTCCAAAAAGGCGTTTAAAAAATCCTTTTTTCTTTTTCTCCTTTTTTGGTTCGCTGGATTTTTCATCTTTTCCAGAAAATAATCTTTCTAAAAAATTATCTCTTTCCTGTGGGGGACATTCCATCATGTCCCTTAGGGAAGGGGACAGGGGTTCAAACCTGGCATTAGTGATCTTACTGAATTCTGAATCGGCATTCAATTGCTGCATCAATTTCGCAAAAATAGGCAGGGCCGTATTCGCACCCTGGCCTATAGCCGTGTTCTTAAAGCCTATACGGTGATCGTCTGCGCCTACCCAGGTAAGGCAAACCAGGTTTGGTGTGATCCCAACGAACCAGCCATCCTTGTTGTCCTGCGTTGTACCAGTTTTCCCGGCAATATCGTTCTGAAGACCGTAGGAATAGCGCAGCCTTGAAGCGGTCCCTTCGTTAACTGTAGCTTCCATCATATTGATCATGATCTTCCTGGTTTCGTCACTAAAGGCTTTATTTGCTGAAATCTTTGGTTCGAATTTCGCCAGGGTATTTCCATTCGCATCCTGGATATGGGTTATATAAAAAGGTTTGGAAGTATAACCTTCATTTACATAACTGGTATAGGCACTGGTAAGTTCACTTAGAGAAAGTGAAGCCGTTCCCAGGGCAATGGATGGAACTGCTGGAAGTTTGGATTCAATTCCCATTCTTCTGGCCTGTTCTATTACATTTCCTATGCCTGTTTCCATAAGAACCTTCACGGCAATGGTATTCATTGATTTGCTTAGTGCCGTCTTTAAGTTATAGTTCATATGCGGATCATCTCCTTCTGAAGAAGAATTAGAAGGCGTCCAGCCGTCTTCATAGGTCACTTCCCTGACCGAAAAATAACTGCAGGGATCCATACCGCTTTCAAGTGCAGCCGTGTAGACTATTGGTTTAAAGGTTGAACCAACCTGTCTTTTACTTTGAGAAACATGGTCATATTTAAAAAATCTGAAGTCAACCCCGCCAACCCAGGCCTTAACCGATCCGGTTTGTGGCTCCACCGCCAGCAGACCTGAATTCACAAATTTCAGGTAATGAACCAGGCTGTCTATAGTGCTGATATTCTTGGTTTTAATGCCGTCATATTCAAAAACCTCGGTAGGGTGTTTTTCTTCCAGCCGGGTTCTGATCTCGCTTTCATTCAGTCCCTGTTTTTGTAATTTCTGATAGCTCTCGGTTTTTTTCAATGCATCATTGAGTATCTCCTTATTCCGAATCCAGGGCGCATAATTTCCGTAGGATTTCTCATGCTGAACCTGGAGCTCTGCCATATGTTCCCGCATGGCTTCCTCGGCCAGTTGCTGCATCTTAAAATCGAGGGTGGTATGAACGATCAATCCATCCCGGTAAATATTGAATTTTTTTCCATCCTTATTTTTAAGGGTATCAAGTATCCCGGTTACATCCTTACGAACCTGTTCCCTGAAGTAGGGCGCGATCCCTTCGTCATGACTGTAACTTTTGTAGTCGAGGAGAAGAGGCAGCATTTTGGCTTCTTCGGCTTCTGCTTGTGTTAGGTAATCATATTTGGCCATTTGCATAAGCACCACATCCCTTCTTAACCGGCTGCGCTCCGGAAAGATCCTGGGATTATAATAATGGCTGGCCTTCAGCATACCTATGAGCACGGCGCTTTCTTCCAGGTTTAATTCTGAAGTATTCTTGTTAAAGAACTTCAGGGAAGCACTTTCAATTCCGTAGGTATTATCGCTAAAAGGAACGGTATTCAGGTAGAGTTCGAGAATGTCATTTTTTGAATAGATGTCTTCCAGGCGTTTGGCGATAATGGCCTCCTGCATCTTATTGATCACGATCCCGAACATCCCGAAATCACGTCTTCCATATAGATTTTTGGCAAGCTGAAGCGTGATGGTACTTCCACCGCCTGCCGACTCGTCCTGGAGCAAAATAGACTTAAAAAAGACCCGTAGCAAACTTCGGTTATCGATCCCGTCATGTTCATAGAACCTGGCGTCTTCGGTTGCGATCAGCGCTTCTATAAGGTGAGGGGGAAATTCTGAAAAATCTATAGGCTGCCGGTCATATACATAGAATTTGCCAATAAGTTCACCATTAGAGGCCAGCACCTGCGTTGCCTTGTTCTGGTTAAGCTGACTTAGCTCACTGGAACTGGGTATCTTTCCCCACATTCCAAAATAAATACTTCCGAAGAATAAAAAGAAAAGTGCGATCCCGCTTAAGACTATGATCAGTGTCCATTTAAGTTTGGGGTGTCTTTTTATTTTGCTTAACATCCGTTTATTTGAAATTGCTGCAAATAAACAAATGTTTGACCCAGTCGGTTCAATTTTAAGCTAATTTTAATCTTTTTTAACCAAATATTATAGCCGGTAAACTAATGTCTACCGGCTAGTTTGAAAGTATATTCATACAAGTAAGATTTTAAGGGTCCTTGATCTGAATGATCTTATTTGATGACTGGTTTCTTCAAGAAACCTAGGCGTAATATCTCCTGCTATCCAACTCCAGGTGAATAGGGGAGTATTTCTGGTTCATAAATGGTCTTCTGGGAGAAAGACCGTGATGCTGGCTATGGCCAAAGTCCTGAATGATGCTTTCCAGATGTCTCATGATGATATGAATTTGATGATTGATGTTCTTAATTGATGATTGATAATTGATGATTGTTTAAGCTATTCTTCTTCTGAAATACCCGCCGCTGTTAGCTTCGGTGTTCATGAATTGCTTTCTGTTCTTGGTTTCTGATGAAGTTTTCATAATCGATGAATTTTAATGATTGATACTCTTTGATTGATGATTGATAATTGATGATTGTTTAAGCTATTCTTCTGAAATACCCGCCGCTGTTAGCTTCGGTGTTCATGAACTGCTTTCTGTTTTTGGTTTCTGATGAAGTTTTCATAATTGATGAATTTTAATGATTGATACTTTTTAATTGATGATTGATAATTGACAATTGTTTAAGCTATTCTTCTTCTGAAATACCCGCCGCTGTTAGCTTCGGTGTTCATGAACTGCTTTCTGTTTTTGGTTTCTGATGAAGTTTTCATAATTGATGAATTTTAATGATTGATACTCTTTAATTGATGATTGATAATTGATAATTGATAATTGATGATTGTTTAAGCTATTCTTCTTCTGAAAAATCCTCTGCTGTTAGCTTCGGTGTTCATGAATTGCTTTCTGCTTTTGGTTTCTGATGAAGTTTTCATAATCGATGAATTTTAATGATTGATAATTAATAATTGAAAAATGTAATTTGATTGTTTACCTAATAGACGACACCAGATTTGTTCTGTTACAGTACTATGCATAAAAAGGTACCAATTTAACTGTTTTTTAACTTTTAACTGATTATCAGTCATTTATATCTTTCATCTGGAAACCCTTCTAATTTCAAAGATTTGTTAATCTTTTTGTCTGTGATTTCTATTCATTTACTTTTAAAAACAATCAAATACGTATTATGACAAAATGGGCCGTAGGCATCATCATTGCCGTTCTAACACTGGTTGGACTGGTTTATTACCTCCATAAGGAAAACTCCTATGATTTTGATGAATCGATGAAGGAGTATGAAATAGTTCAAAAATGGAACCTGCCAAATCCCCTGGATGAGATCTCAGGTATGGTATGGATGGGTAACGATCGCATTGCCTGTATTCAGGATGAAGACGGGATCATTTTTATATTTGACCTGAATACTTCTGAAATCGTTGCGGAATATAAATTTGGAGGACCTGGCGACTACGAAGGCCTTACCCTGCTCAATGATGAATTATGGGTTGCTGAAAGCAACGGAAAACTCTTCCGGGTAAGAGATCTCAATGATCCTGAGAAAACCCAGGAATTTCAAACCGGCTTCGAATACAAGAATAATATTGAAGGCATTGCCGCAACAGAGGAGGGGAATATCCTTATTCTGCCTAAAGACCGAAACCTTAATTCAACTGGAGACGGGCTGCACGATGCAATTTATTTATATGATCCGGTGGAAGACAAATTAAATAAAGAACCTTATTTAACGATCAATTATGACGACGAGGCCTTTAAAGTGCTACCGGTGACCGAACCCGAGGACCTGATAAGGCCTTCAGACCTAAAAATTCATCCCAACAGTGGTGATATCTATGTGCTGGGAGCACAGATTCCCAAACTTCTTATTTTGGATAATGAAGGAAAGATCAAAAAAATATACCTGTTGAAACCCAGGGAGTTTTATCAACCGGAAGGGATCTGTTTTAGCCCTTCCGGCCGAATCTTTATATCTAATGAAGCAAAGGGAACCGATGCCAGCATCCTTGAAGTGAAATTAAACTGATCAGGATTTCTGCATTTCCCGGGCAACTGCTTCAACTTCATCTAAAACCCGAAGCAGGTTTTCACCCCATAATTTGGCGATTTCTTCTTCTGAATAGCCACGCTTTACAAGCTCGATGGTAACATTGAGACTTTCTGAAGCATCGTCCCAGCCAGCAATTCCGCCTCCGCCATCAAAATCGGAACTGATCCCTACATGGTCTATCCCAATCTTCTCAACCATATAATCGATATGATCTACAAAATCGCTTACATTCACAAATTCAACTTCATCCTTAAGGCGATCAATTTCTGAGCCTGCTTCTTCTCTAACTTCCCTGAATTTTTCAAAATAGGCCTTTCTGTCTTTCTCATTGAGCGCTTCAACTTCTTTATTACTAAGTATTTCAATTCCTTTTTCCTTCGCTCTTCTGGCATAAACTTCTTTCATGGCATCTCCCATCGCATCATTTTTTTCGGTATTCACATAGGCACTAAAAGCAACAGTTTGAACTACCCCGCCATGTTTTTTAAATAAATCCAGCAATTCATCATCCAGGTTGCGGCTATGGTTACACAAGGCCCTGGCCGAAGAATGAGAAGCGATAAGAGGAGCTTTTGAAAGTTCGAACATTTGTTTTATGGACTCTTTGCTTGGGTGCGAAACATCTATCATCATTCCCAGCCTGTTCATTTCTGCCACCGCTTTTTTCCCTAGTTCGCTTAATCCGTTATGCAGCCATACATTATCTTCTTCACCGGTATTGGAATCGCAAAACTGGCTGTGGCCGTTATGTGAAAGCGACATATAACGCGCTCCACGATCGTAGAATTCCTCGATCCTATCCAGATCCTTACCTACCGGATAGGCATTTTCAACACCAATCATCGCCACTTTTTTTCCTTCTGAAACCAGTTTTCGAACCTCCTGCGAATTTGTGGCAAGACCAATTTGTTCCGGAGCATATTCTTTGGTTAACCGGTGAATAGACTCGAATTTCTGGATGGCATTCTCATAGGCCGCAGCATAACCCTCTGCCGTTAATTCATCCTGCCCGGTATACACGATTAGCCAGGAAACATCAAGGCCACCCTGATCCATTTTGGGCAGGTTCACCTGGGTTCCCAGGTTCATCGTATAATTTTTGTTTTCGGTAAAATTAGCTACATTAATATCATTATGAGTATCTATAGTGATCACCTTTTCATGGATGCGTTTCGCCTTTTCAACCAATGAGTTATTGGTTTGCGCAGGTAAGTTTAAAAAGCCTGCGAGGAATAGAAGTAAACTAATCTTTAATTTCATGGATTAAATTGATTTGATTTTAAGATGCTGAATTTAAGAATTAATATTAAGCCTTCCCTAAATTTTAAAAAGGGATGGTATTTTCAGCTACATTTGGATAAACTTTTTTGTTTTAATGAATAAATTTATAGTTGTAAATCAACCGGAGACCTGGAGGTTATCTTCAGAACATGTTAAAATAATTTCTTCCCGCGAATACCTTACTAATCCTGAATATTCTCAATTAAAGAAGGCCAGGGTATTCAATTTGTGCAAGAATTACGCATACCAGTCTAAAGGATACTATGTCTCATTACTGGCAGAGGCAAGAGGACATTTAGCCATTCCAACCGTTAAGAACATCGTTGATATGGCTGAACCTAAGCTGGTGAAGATCGTCTCAGAAGAATTCGATGACCTTATCCAGCAATCCTTAAAGAATATCAAGTCCCAGGAATTCACCCTAAGCGTTTACTTTGGGCAAAATGTAGCCGCAAAGTACAAGGAATTGAGCGCCATGTTCTTCAGGCATTTCCAGATCCCGTTCCTGCGGGTTAAATTCAATTTCAGCAACAGGTGGAACATCAAAAACATAAAGGCTATTTCAGAATCTGAAATCCCTGAAGAACACAAGGAAAGCATGTGGCAGTTTGCCCAGCAATATTTTGCAAAAAAACGTTACGACACGCCCAGGCAAACCAGTTTTGATCATGACCTGGCCATTCTGGTGCAGGAAAAGGATGTGGCACCGCCCAGCAACGCAAAAGCTCTAAAAAAGTTCATCGAGCAGGCTGAAAAAATGGGCTTCTATACCGAAATCATCTCGCCAAAAGAGCTTTCCAGGCTTTCTGCATTTGATGCATTGCTAATCAGGCAAAGCACCGAGGTGAATAACGAGGCCTATGCCTTCGCTCGTAAGGCCCAGCAGGAAGATATTGCCATTGTTGACTATCCCGATGCCATCCTTAAATGCTGTAATAAAGTATTTATGGCCGAAGCGCTGGAAAATGCAGGCATCCCAACACCAAAGACAGTAATTGTCCATAAGGACAATAAACAACATGTCTTGGAAAAAA
Source organism: Christiangramia oceanisediminis (assembly GCF_022570735.2). Lineage (GTDB taxonomy): Bacteria > Bacteroidota > Bacteroidia > Flavobacteriales > Flavobacteriaceae > Christiangramia > Christiangramia oceanisediminis. Next base: position 718,528 of record NZ_JANCNS010000002.1, read on the forward strand.
CCGGTTTGCCGGTAGTTCTTAAATCTCCTGATTCTACCTTTTCCTTCGGGGTGAAAAAAGCAGAAACCGAAGAGCAGTACCAGGAATTGGTTTCTGAAATGCTTAAAAAATCTGAACTGGTGATCGCCCAGGAATTTTCTCCTTCAGAATACGACTGGAGAATTGGAGTGCTGGACGGTAAGGCCTTTTATGCCTGCCGTTACTATATGGCCAAAGGTCACTGGCAGATCTATAACTGGGGTGCAAAGAAAAAAGACGATCGAGATGGCAATGCCGATTGTATGCCTATCGAAAAGGTTCCTCCCAAGATCTTAAAGAATGCCATCAAGGCGGCAAAACTTATGGGAAAGGGATTGTATGGGATCGATATTAAAGAAGTAGGAGGGAAGGCCCTGGTGATCGAGATCAACGACAACCCGAACATCGATGCGGGCGTAGAAGACCTGTATTATGGTGACCAGGTATATATACAAATCTTAACAGCCTTGAAAAACCGACTCGAAAATAAATAATTATGTCATATCACCTTTTTGAGGTTTACGGGATCGAACTGGAATATATGCTGGTTCATAATTCAGATCTAAAGGTAAACCCCATCACAGACAAGTTGCTTACTAAAAAGAACGGCTCCCTAACCTCAGACGTTGAAAACGGGAAAATTGAATGGAGCAATGAGTTAGTGGCACATGTAGTTGAAATGAAGACCAATGGTCCCACCGGCAACCTGGATGAACTGGGTTTGCTGTTCGCCGATAATGTAAAGGAAATGAACCAACTTTTACAGGAATTTGATAGCAGGCTGCTGCCAACTGCCTCACATCCTTTTATGGATCCGTTCACCGAAACTCATCTATGGAAACATAATTACAGCAAGATCTATGCATTGTACAATCGCATTTTTGATTGTAAGGGACATGGCTGGAGCAATGTGCAAAGCATGCATATTAACCTGCCATTTACAGGAGATGCAGAATTTGAAAAATTACATGCGGCAGTGCGGGTACTTCTGCCAATAATTCCGGGCCTTGCTGCTAGTTCTCCGGTTCTGGATGGCAATTACACCGGTTTTAAAGATTCCAGGATGCACTATTACAAAAGCAATCAAAAGGAAATCCCGCATATGACCGGGAAGGTGATTCCCGAACAGATCTTTGACAAGGCCGAATATTATGATAAGATCTTTAAACCCATAACCGAAGCCATTAAACCTTTTGATACAGAAGAGATCCTGGATCATCATTTTCTGAATTCAAGGGGAGCGATCTCCAGGTTCGACCGTAATGCGATCGAAATTAGGGTGATCGATCTACAGGAAAATCCATCGGCCGATGTGGCCATAGCTGCCTTTATTATTGAGGTCTTGAAATTGCTCGTAAGCCAGGAACTGGTTTCCCTGGAAGACCAGAAGAAATGGCATGAAGATGAACTTTTCGAAATTTTCAATGAGGTGATAAAGGATGCCGAGAATACACTGATCGATAATTCCAAATACCTGGCGCTTTTCGACCTTAACAAGGCATCAGATGTAAGGCAGATCTGGAAAAGGCTTTTTGAACTGGTATCAGACAACCTGGCGGAGCATCATCGAAAGCATATTGAATTCATTCTCCAGAATGGAAGCCTTGCCACCAGGATCCTTAAGGCTTTGCGTAATGATTTTTCCCACGAACATATCGTCAAGGTTTTTTCCCAGCTTGCCAGCTGCCTGGAAAAGAATCAAATGTTCAGGCCATGAAACTGGTGCTCACCTGCGAACATGCATTTCCAGATATTCCCATGGCTTACAGGATACTGTTCCGGGATAATTTCAAGGTTTTGAAAACCCACGAAGGCTATGATCCCGGGGCATTTGATCTTTTCGAAGAACTAAGGAGCCTGGCCAGCTTTAGCGAATACCAGGTAATAGGAAGATTGCTGGTAGAGGTGAACAGATCGGTTACCCATCCATCCTTATTTTCAAGGTTCAGTAAAATACTCGACAACCAAAAAAAGAAAGCTCTTCTGGATGCATATTATCATCCGTATAGGTTTAAGGTTGAAACCGAAATAAAGAAAATGATTTCCCAGGGCCATCTGGTATTACATTTATCTATACATAGTTTTACGCCAATTTTAAGAGGAGAGGTTCGCAATTGTGATTTTGGCCTTTTATATGATCCTTCCAGGTCATCAGAAAAAGAATATGCACGTGAGCTGAAAGCTGGATTGATGCAGGAAAAACCAGATCTAAAAGTCAGGTTCAATTATCCATACCTGGGAAAAGCAGATGGTTTCACAACCTATTTGAGGAAAAAATTCCCTGAAAATTATTCCGGCATCGAGATCGAACTCAACCAGAAGTGGGTTAGCAAAAACAGAACAGACGAAGACATAAAGAAAGCCGTTTACCAGTCTATTGAAGGTTTAAAATAAAAAAAGCCTCGAAAATGAGGCTTTTTGATCTTTATTATTTAATCACCTATTTAAGGTCGTATTCCATCGTGATCTCTGCATTCAGCAGTTTGGATAATGGACAGTTTTCCTTGGCTTTATTGGCTAGTTTATCGAACTTTTCCTCGTCTATCCCCGGAACCTTGGCCGTAAGGATAAGGTGAGACCTTGTGATCTCGCCATCTTCAAAGGTAATCTCAGAAGTTGTTTCCAGCGAATCTGGTTCAAATCCTTCTTCAGTAAGGAATGCCGAAAGCTGCATGCTGAAACATCCGGCATGAGCCGCACCAACAAGCTCTTCAGGGTTGGTACCCTTTCCATTTTCGAACCTTGTTTTAAATGAATATTGTGCATCTTTCAATACCCCGCTTTCCAGGCTTACAGTTCCTTTTCCTTCTTTTAAGGAGCCCATCCATTTGGCCGATCCTTTTCTTTTCATAATTTAGTTTTTTGTGATTTAGTTCTAAGGTAATAAGCAGAAGATGAACAGGAAACTAATTATAAAAACCTTAACCATATAACTAAAAAAGCCCGACCAGGTCGGGCTTTTCTTAAATATTGCAGGGGGATTTACTTAATTTCCAATACTTCAAGATCGAAAATAAGGTCTTTACCGGCAAGTGGGTGGTTGGCATCTACCACGATGCTGTCATCTTTCACTTCGGTTACAACCAGGTTGATCTCACGACCATCAGGGCTTTTAGAAACCAATGGCATTCCTACTTCTGGCTTCAATTCTTCAGGTAGCTGATTCTTATCAACTTCCTGGATCAACTCAGCTTTAGGCTCACCGTATGCTTCTTCTTTAGGTATATTAATGGTCTTTTTTTCGTTCACTTCCATCCCGATAAGGCCATCCTCGAATCCAGGGATAAGCTGGCCCTGGCCAAGAGTGAACTCTATAGGCTCTCCGCGTTCTACTGAACTATCGAAAACCTGGCCATCTTCCAATTTACCTGTGTAGTGTACCTTTACGGCATCATTTTGCTTTACTTGACTCATAAAAAGTATTTTTATCTATTTAATTTCCGGCTAAAAATTCATTTTCAGCCATTTAAAGCTGCAAATGTACAAGTATCTTGCCGAAAGCCAAATTACCCGACAGATTAACCGATTAGCTTACATTTTGTCATAGTTGGAATTTCCATTTTAATCAAATAACTTTAAAAATGAATAGTTCACCTGAAAAACCAACCAACCAATTACTTAATTATGAAAAAAGAAACTAAAAAGAATATCAGGGAATCCCGACGTGATTTTATGAAAAAATCGGCTGTTGCTGCCGGAGGCTTTATGATCGTACCACGCCATGTTCTGGGCGGACCGGGTTTTATTGCTCCCAGTGATAAGTTGATAATTGCCGGTATTGGGGTAGGTGGAAAAGGTGAAACCGATCTAAAAAGTTTTCATTCAAGCGGAAAGGCTGAAATTGCCTTTTTATGTGACGTAGATGACCGCAGGGCAAAAGCTTCCAGAAGAAAGTTCTCGAAGGCCAAGTATTACAAGGATTACAGGGAGATGATGGATAAGGAAGCCAATAATTTTGATGCTGTTTGTGTTTCTACTCCAGATCATAATCATGCCGTGCAAACCATGGCGGCCATGGAAAGAGGAAAACATGTGTATGTTCAAAAGCCGCTTACGCATGATATTTATGAAGCCAGGATGTTAACCGAAGGGGCCAGAAAACATAAGGTAGTAACCCAAATGGGAAATCAGGGAGCTTCAGGCGATGGGGTAAGGCTTATGAAAGAATGGTATGATGCAGGTATAATTGGTGAGGTAGAAGAAGTTTATGTCTGGACAGACAGGCCTATTTGGCCACAGGGAATTCCATGGCCAAAGTCCAACGCCGCGATCCCTGCTGAACTGGACTGGAATTTATGGCTTGGAACTGCACCATACAAGGAATATATAGACGGATTAGTGCCGTTTAACTGGCGTGGCTGGTGGGATTACGGAACCGGTGCCCTTGGAGATATGGGCTGTCACCTAATTGAACCACCTTTTAGTGTTCTGGACTTAAAATATCCAAAAGAGGTGGAGTGCAGCGTGGGAAGCGTCTATGTTGATGCATTTGCCAGAGGATATTTCCCGGAAAGTTGTCCGCCATCTAGCCATGTGATCATGAAATTCGAGGATTCCAATTCAAAAGATATCAACCTGCACTGGATGGATGGTGGTATTAAACCCATGCGTCCTGAAGAATTAGGTCCCGAAGAAACATTTGGTGATGGCAGTAATGGGGCCCTTATAATTGGAACCAAAGGGAAGATGATGTGCGGAACCTACGGAACGAATCCACGATTATTACCCACTTCAAAAACCGATCAGGTAACGGTGCCTCAAAAATACAAACGAGTCCCTGGAGGTATGAATGGACATTATGCCCAATGGGTGGAAGCCGCTATTGCTGGTTATGGCAATATGGAAGTTAGCTCACCTTTCGATATCGCGGGTCCTTTGACCGAATCTCTTTTAATTGCCAACCTGGCAATAAGGGGGTATGACATTCAGAAGAAAAAAGGAAACAAGGTCTCTTACCCAGGCAGGGATCTAAAAATGATCTGGGATGCTGAAAATATGCGGGTAACCAACTTTGATGAAGCGAACCAGTTCGTGAAGCGGGAGTACCCCGATGGATTTACCTTATAGTTCATGAATAGCATTCTGGCAGATTCCTTAAATAAAATTACAGTTCTCCTTTTATGCACTTTGCTATGTGCATCCTGCAGAAATATGAAGGACAGGGAAGATGAAGTTGACTGGGATACGATATGTGTCACGGTAACAGCCTACAATTCTACAGGTTATCAAACAGAAGGCGATCCAAATATCACGGCCTGGGGCGATACCTTAAAACCCGGAATGAATGCCATTGCTATTTCGCGTGACCTTATGAAACTGGGGCTTGGTCATAACTCCAAGGTTAAAATAGAGGGTTTTGACAGTATTTTCCTGGTTAAGGATAAAATGCACTATCGCTGGCGGAACAAGGTGGATATCTATATGGGAGAAGATGTAGCTAAAGCAAGGGAATTTGGCCGTAAAAAACTGAACATGGCCTATATTTTCAAAAAAGATTCCATTAAGAATTGAATTTTCAAAAGCCTATAGTATTTTGCCAGTTCTTAAAATTTCCAGAATGTTTGTTAGATCTTTATTGATTGCGTTTCTAGTTTTCTTCGGAAGTCATATTTCATTTGCACAACCTGATTCAACCGCCACTCCCAAGGGAAAATTGATCATCGGGATTGCCGAAACACCTCCTTTCGTAGAGAAACAACCATATGGCTACTCAGGCTTGAGCATCTCGTCATGGAAACTGGTGAACGAACAACTGCAGGCCGAATATGAATTTCGTGAATATGATGATCTTAATAGCCTTCTTGCTGGAATAGAAAAAGGAGAGGTAGACATGAGCGTAAATCCTATCACTGTCACGGAACAACGCATGAAAAGGATGGATTTCTCCCAGCCTTATTTTATCTCTCATACCAGCCTGGTACAAAGAAGGGAATCAACCCTTTTAAGGCATATCAAAAATTTCTTCAGTTGGGATTTCTTTAAGGTCGTATTTCTCCTTTTGCTTGTGATATTCATCTTCGGATTCCTGGCCTGGCTGTTTGAACGAAAAAAGAATAGGGAAGAATTTGGCGAAGGTTTTCGAGGCATCATGCAGGGCTTCTGGTGGAGCGCGGTAACCATGACTACCGTTGGTTATGGAGACAAATCCCCCAGAACCACCGGAGGTCGTATAATTGGCCTTATCTGGATGTTTCTGGCGGTGATCATTATTTCAAGTTTCACGGCGGGAATTGCTTCCTCACTTACTGTTAAAAGTATAAACGAAGAAATTGGTGCCGTTCAGGATCTACAGCGTTTTGATGTTACTACCGTTAATAGTTCAAGCTCCCAGGAATTACTTGAACTTTATAATATAGAGAGTAAATTGTTTAACAATGAAATGGAAGCGATACAGGCCCTGTTGAATGAAGAGGTGAACATTTTTGTGTATGATGAGCCCATTCTAAAATATCTTATTCAGCAGCAAAATCTTGAAGATGAGCTGGAAATTCTCTCGCAAAGTTTAAAGAAAGATTATTATAGTTATTCCTTTCCAAAAGATTCTCCTTTGCTTAAAAAGATAAATCCGGTCTTGATTCGCTCACTAAAAAGTATGGAGTGGAGCGCGTTGGTTGAAGATTATAAATAAATAATTATCCAAGACCTAAATATCCAGGGAGGATCCACAGAATGATGAATACCACGATCATTCCAAAACAGCCGCAGCCACCCCCAAATTTCCTGGCACCCCATCCTGCCAGTAATGCCCTGATGATATTTTTCATCCGCAATAAATTAGCCTCTAAATTTAATTCAGCAGTACCCCTAAAAGGGTATTTTTAATAAAACTTGAAAGACCGGTATAATTAAGTATTTGATTTTTAGTATCTTGAAGCCGATTCGATAAAATTTAGATTTTTATGCCAACCAAACAACCAACAACTTCCCGTCCTGGAGAGGATAATTTTATGCGCTATAAAAAGAACTTTCATAATAAAACGATTTTTATAGCCATCGCATTAGTTATCGTGGTGACCATAGTTGCAATGACCGGCGTTTATTACGAATACTGGTAGATCACTTTTTGATCTCGTTCAACAATAAAAATGCCTTATTGATATATTCCTTTTCCAGAAAAAGTGCAAAATAATTCGAGGTAGAAATCATTTCAAATACAGGAATTCCCTCATAAGCCAGAAGCTTAAAAATGTAAAAATACAATCCCACTGTCTGAGAACTGTTCTTAGGCAAACCTATGGTTATTGATGACAATTCCTCCTTGATGGAAACCCGTACTTCACTCCTGAAACATTTTTCAACCAGATCTGTCAAAGACGTAGACACCAATATATTACTCTCTTGGTAATTACTTGAATAATTGAGATAAACGCCTGTTTGGTCTTTAACGGCTTCCAGCAATTTTGCCTTATTCGCTATTATGGTCTTCGAATTTAAGAAGGTGTATTCGGTTATTCCGGAACGAACGATAATATCACCCATTTCCCGCAAACTTTTCATATCGATCTTGGTTCTCTTTGGAGCATACCTCCTTAATGCCATGATAATACTTCCCTGTTTAACAGGTTTTCGCATTTCTTTTTCTACCTGGGGCTGAATATCTGCTGCGAGTCCACTAAAATTTACAATATCCCTTGCTATTGCATCATCCAGGAAAGGCTGGTGCCTTATAATATCATGAACAACGGTGGTTATTGTCTTCATTTGTTAATTATTAAACATTTTGTGCAAATGTATATAAAATGAATGTGAGTTTTTGAACCGCTCCAAAATAGTAATACCTATGCAGCCGCAAAACCTTAGCTATGAAAGTCTTAAAATTTGGCGGAACTTCTGTAGGATCTTCAGAAAGTATAAGAAACGTAAAGGAAATTATACGTTCCCAGGACGGAACTAAAATGCTGGTGCTTTCAGCAATGTCCGGAGTGACCAACAGCCTGGTGGAAATTTCAGAGGCCTGCAAAAATGATCATAACAGCCTTATTTCTCCAAACATCGAGGCGCTTCGCATAAAGCATTTTAACCTGATAAATGAGCTTATACCCCAGGATTCATTAAATACTCGTGTTAAACAGCATATTAATGACCTTCTGGCTGAACTTCAGCATCATGCAACCCAGTCCTGGAATGAAGAGATCAATGCGAAGATCCTCACTACAGGCGAGACCATGCTTACCTTTATTTTTAGCAGGTACCTGGATTTTATGGGAATTAAGAATACGCTGTTGAATTCTCGTGATTTCATGCATATCGAAAATCTTGAGAATCCAGATACGGGACATGTCGCAGAACTTTTGAACGAGATCCTGAAAAATACGGAACAAACCGATATTTTGATCGCGCAGGGATTTGTTCGGCTTAATTCGAAAATGGAAGTAAGTACCCTTAAAAGAGGAGGAAGCGATTATACGGCAACCATCCTGGGAGCTGCCATACGCGCCGAAGAAATTCAGATCTGGACCGACATTAGCGGACTCCATAATAACGATCCGCGTTACGTGGAAAACACCCATGCTATCTCCCAGTTGAGCTTTGAGGAGGCCGCAGAGCTGGCCTATTTTGGGGCCAAGATCCTGCATCCGCAAACCATTTCCCCGGTAATTGGAAAGAACATACCCGTTTACCTGAAGAATACGTTTACACCCGAAGCACAGGGAACCTGTATTAGCTCCTTAACCGACCGTAAAGGTCTGAAGGCGATTTCAGCAAAAGACGGCATTACGGCTATCAAGATAAAGTCTAACCGTATGCTTATGGCTCATGGTTTCCTTAAAAAGATCTTCGAGGTTTTTGATAAATATGAAACCGCTATCGATATGATCACAACTTCAGAGATTGCCATTTCGCTTACCATAGATGATGTTAGAAACCTGGACAATATCCTTGCTGAACTATCCAATTACGGCGAAGTAAATGTAGACTTCGAACATAGCATTATTTGCGTGGTAGGAGAGGGGCTCATCGAAGATAAAAGCAGTTCCAGGATATTCGAAATATTAAAGGATGTGCCGGTGAGAATGATCTCTTATGGCGGAAGCAATAATAATATTTCATTGCTGGTAGAAACCAGTCATAAGATCGAGGTTCTACAAAAATTGAATGATAAGCTTTTTACTAACAGGCCCGAATATAACCTGCAGTAAATCACCATAACTAAAACAGTTTTTTTGTGTAGTGAAAACCGTTGGATGCTTCAGCCGCCAGCGGTTTTTTAATTTTTATCCCTGTTCTTTTCTTCGATGAATCGTGACATGAAATATGTACTGCGATGCAGGTGATGTTTCAGCATTTCCCCTGTGAAATTGGTCTTGCGATGTTTATGTAATTTGGTTTTTAGACCTTGGATTTCAGAAATCAGAGCTTCTGAAAATCTTTTTTGATCAAATCGAATCCTGAGCAGTTCAAATCCTTCCAGCTGTTTTTGTTGCCAAAGCTGTTGATCCTCATAAAGCTGAATCGATTTTTCAATGATATCATCAGGTTCCTCGACAATTAAACCTGGCCAGGAATCATCTATCGAAATCCCTTCAGCTCCTATTTTAGTGGTAATCGATGGGGTTCCGTTCTGCATGGCATCAATGAACTTTCCCTTCAGTCCGGCCCCAAATCGAATGGGAGCAAGACAAATCCTGGCCTGCTGCATTAGCTTCGAAGAATCGCTGGCCCAGCCATGCACAAAAAATCCCTGTTGCTTGTTTCGAAGCTGAAAATTCTTTTCTGTCGCATAGGCACCATAGATGTGCAGGTTTGCATCCGGAAGCCTCTTCCTGATACCCGGCCAGATCTTTTCTTTTAAAAACAAGACCGAATCCCAGTTTGGGGCATGCAGAAAATTACCGATGAACAAAAAATCCTTTCGGTGATCGAATGACGGAAACCCGGCAATATCAGGAGTATCGGGAATGTCAAGTAAATAAGGCAGGTAAAGAAGTATCTCAGGTAAAACCCTGAATTCATCCTGAAGCAAATTCATTTCGAACTCAGAAATTATAAGGCTAAGATCACAGCGATAAATAGCCGAAATTTCACGTTTGGTTATTTCCAGCTCTTGGTATAGCTCCGCTTCCGCAAGCTGCTTTTTGATAGCCTGCTCCCTGGCTTTCCGTAAAAAATGAAGATCTTCGGTATCGAGAATCTTTATCGCACCGGGACAGATTTTATCCACTCTCCAGCCAAATTGTTCTTCCATCATAAAGCGGTCAAAAAGAACAATTTCGGGCATTACTTCAGCCAGGAAGTCATCAAAAGATGAATGGTTAAGCCTGATCTTTTCTGTTTGAATTCCCAGCCTACCAAGATCCTCCATGTTTTCGGTTTCTTTTGCCGCAGTTGCGAATATAACCTGGTAGTTAATTTTCCTGAACAGCTGGAGTAACTGCATCATTCTGGAACCCGCAGCAGAAGAAGCGGGTTCAGGCCAAACATAACCGATCACCAGAATTTTGGGCATGAAATTTTTCCCAAAAATAGGTTTTTATGTGAGATATGACCGAAGCATATGTTAACTTATTCAGGAATTTTTAATAGCTTTCAGGAAATTTGCCCAAATGAAAAACAGCTATTCAACCAATTTAAACCTTTTTAGAACTGATCTTGGCCTGCTACTATTCCGCATTTTTATAGGTGGTTTAATGCTAACCCATGGCTGGTCCAAACTTCTCCGTTTTTTTGGACCTGATGAGATCAGTTTTGCCGATCCTTTAGGGTTTGGAGAAACATTTACCTTCGCATTTGCCGTTTTCGCAGAGTTCTTCTGTTCGATATTTATAATTTTTGGCTTTCTTACCAGGATTTCCAGCATTCCGCTATTTATTACCATGCTTACCGCTGCACTCATCGTGCATATCCCCGATGGTTTCGGTAAACAGGAATTACCCTTACTGTATGCATCTGGTTTTCTGCTTCTGTTTTTAACCGGACCTGGAAAATATTCTCTTGACTTTAAACTGTATAAGAAAAAATAATGTCAGTAGGAGAGGGGAAACCTATCTATATCGTTATGGGCGTTGCCGGGGTAGGAAAGACCAGTACTGCCAAAGCCCTGGCTTCTGAATTGAATATTCCTTTTTTTGAGGGAGACGAATTTCATCCACCGGAAAATATAAAAAAAATGACCGATGGTTATCCTCTGAACGATGAGGATCGCCAGGCATGGTTAAAAGCGATTGCCGGCCAGATTAACAGGGTTGAGGATAAAGGTGGAGCCGTTTTTACCTGTTCAGCATTAAAAGAAATTTACAGGGAATACCTAATGAACCGTACCCGATCCAGAATTGAATGGATCTATCTCTACGAAAGTTTCGAAACCATTCGCGACCGGATGCGTTCAAGAAGGGAACATTTCTTTAATCCCGAACTTCTTACTTCGCAGTTCGATACATTGGAACCGCCCGCCTACGGAATTCATATGCGCACTAACCTGTCACCTGAAAAAACTTTGAACAAAATCCTTCAGGAGATCAAAAAACCCAAGATTGGAATTATAGGTCTTGGTGTCATGGGGCAGGGACTGGCCCTGAATATGGCAGACAACCAGGTTTCGGTTACGGTCTACAATCGGGAAGTCAGGGGAGCTGAAGAAAATATAGCCCGAAACTTTGCCGATGAGAATAAGGAACTTTATCATTTTAGCTGGTTTAGTGATCTCGAGAAATTCTTAAAATATCTTCCCAGGCCAAGGAATATCCTGTTAATGGTAAAGGCAGGACCGGCTGTGGATTCTGTTATTTCAGAATTACTTCCGTACCTGGAGAAAGACGATCTTATCATTGATGCCGGGAATTCCCATTATGAAGATACTCAGCGGCGGATCGCTGAACTTCAAAATAAAGAAGTTCTGTTCCTGGGAACCGGCGTATCTGGTGGGGAAGAAGGTGCTCGTAACGGTCCTTCAATTATGCCCGGCGGTTCTAAAGATGCATATGAACGAGTAGCGCCTATCCTGGAAAGTATCGCGGCCAGGGACAAAACGGGAAAAGCCTGTTGCAGCTACATAGGTCCTGGCGGTTCCGGTCATTTTGTGAAAATGCTGCATAACGGGATAGAATATGGCGAAATGCAGCTAATTGCGGAATTCTATCATTATATGCGTTTTTTCCTGGATATGCCGGTGGAGGAGATCGCGGCTATGTTTGCAAAGTGGAATGAAAAACTGGATAGTTATCTTCTAGAGATTTCGATCGATATCCTACACCGGAAGGAAAATGACGAACTGTTGCTCGATCTTATCCTTGATGCGGCAGGGCAGAAGGGAACCGGTGGCTGGTCTACAGAGGCAGCCCTCAAATATGGCGTTGCCCTGGATACCATTACAGCTGCTGTAATGGCAAGGAATATCTCGGGGGATAAGGAACGAAGAACCCGTGCGGCTGCTTTATTCAACTTTAAAAAGTTAGATGGAGTTTTATACGATGGGATTCATGAAAAATTATTTGAAGCATTCAGGCTTGTACAGGTCGTTAATCATTCTATAGGTTTTGATTTGTTAAATAAGGCTTCTGAAGAAAACAACTGGGAGCTGGATCTTTCCGAAATTTCAAGAATCTGGACCAATGGATGTATCATACGATCTTCCCTGATGAACAGTTTAATAGACAGTTTTAAGGATAATCCGAAGGAACATCTACTTCTGAATCCGAATTTTGTAAAGCTAGCGAACAGGTCCCGGGAGGCACTTCTCGAGGTTGGAACCCAGGCGATGTCTTATGGCTGCCCTATGCCGGTAACCGCTTCAGCGATCAATTATTTTCTGAATTTCACCTCTTCTCAAAGCTCTGCTAATATGATCCAGGCACAGCGGGATTATTTTGGTGCACATGCTTACGAAAGGACCGATAAGCCACGTGGAGAATTTTACCGAACTCACTGGAAAATTAAAAATTGATGGAATTTCAATTATTACTTGCCGTTCTTTCCGGAATTGGAATTTTGTTATTTCTTATTTTAAGACTGAAGATCCAGGCTTTTCTCGCCCTTTTGATCTCTTGTATCATCGTTGGAATGATGGCAGGAATGCCAGCACTGGAAATCCTGGATACCATGAAGGACGGGATGGGAAGCACCCTGGGATTCGTGGCAACCGTGGTAGGACTTGGAGCCTTATTCGGCGGAATCCTTGAACAATCGGGAGGTGCACAGCGACTGGCATCCTATATGCTGGAACGAACCGGGGAAAAACGGGCTCCCTGGGCTATGATGATCTCCGGCTTTGCAGTGGCCATCCCGGTATTTTTTGATGTGGCCTTTATAATTCTCGTTCCTATCACCTATGCGCTTAGCAAGCGTACGGGCAAATCTCTTTTGTTATACGCCCTTCCATTACTCGCCGGGCTTGCCATCACCCATGCCTTTATACCACCTACACCGGGGCCAATTGCGGTTGCCGATATACTTGGAGCCGATCTTGGCTGGGTAATTTTATTCGGATTCCTGGCAGGTCTTCCAGCTGCCATTCTGGGAGGTCCCATATTCGCCAGGTTTATTTCCAGGAGGATTCATATTGTCCCCGGGGAATTTGCAAAGGTCGAAGAGAAGGAGATCCATAACCCACCATCAGCAGGATTGATCATGTTGATAATTAGTGTTCCCATCGTGCTTATCGTACTAAGCACTCTTGTAAATAGCACAATGGTTTCCACAACAGGGATACCTTCAGGAGTATTATATATGATCAATTTAATTGGCCACCCCTTCACGGCGCTGATCATCGCCAATTTGCTGGCCTGGTATTTCATCGGAATTCGGCGCGGAATGGGGAAGGACTTTCTTCTAAAAATCGCTACCAAATCCTTCCAGTCTGCTGGTATAATCATTTTGCTCACAGGGGCAGGAGGAGCTTTTAAACAGATCCTTATCGCCACCGGTTCGGGGGAGATGATCGCAGGGGCCTTGAATCAAAGTATTTTAAACCCGCTATTATTCGGGTTCCTGGTTGCTTTACTGGTGAGGGTTTTGCAGGGCTCGGCTACCGTGGCAATGATAACCGCTGCAGGGATTACAGCACCCGTACTTGGAGATGGTATTTATAATCCCGCACAGATTTCATTAGTGGTAATTGCGATTGCTGCAGGTGCTTCCAGCTTTTCACATGTAAATGATAGCGGATTCTGGCTGGTGGGTCAGTATCTGGGTTTAACCGAAAAACAAACCTTCAGCTCCTGGACGGTAATGACGTGTATAATTGCATTTACCGGTCTAATAAGCAGTTTGATGCTTTGGTATATCATTTAAAAAAAGCCCGTTTCCGGGCTTAAGTTAATTAGATCTTTTTATCTGATTTTGGGTGGTCTTTTGATTTCTCCCAATCTTCGCGTTTTCCTTTTTTATTGTACTGGTAATTCTGCGCATCTGGCAGGTCACCTTCTTCCGGGTCATTGGCTCCGCTGGCAGGTATATCCATTTCATCAGAAGTAAAATCTACATCGCGTTCCCTGTCTAAATCCTTATCCTGTCCCTTGTTCATAGAACGGCCTTTTTGGTTCAGGGCCTGTTTGTCTTCACTGGTCACATCAGGATTATACGGAAGATTGTCAGGTTTTCCTTTCTTTTTTTCTTCTTCAGGTCTATTCACTTTCTTTTCCATCATCGTTCAAATTTTAGTTCTCCTTAATGTAAGCTTTAAAAGTTGGAATAAATTATAAGCCCAGGTTAAATCAAGTTAAAGCTTTTAGAAAATAAAAAAGGGAAGCACGATGGCTTCCCTAAAAGATGAAGGATCTTTTATCTTAATTCTGGGCAACACTCTCCTGGTCTTCAAGCATTGCAAAGAATTTATCAAGGTTCGGGATGATCACGATTCTGGTTCTCCTGTTCTTAGCCATATTTTCCTTGGAAGAATTATCTACTAAAGGCTGGTAACTGCTTCTACCTGCAGCGATCAATTTAGAAGGATCTACTTCATATTTATCCTGAAGTAACCTCACTATAGACGTTGCTCTTCTAACACTAAGGTCCCAGTTGTCTTTCAGGTAAGAATCCTTTACCATAGTTCTGTCGTCGGTATGACCTTCGATCATTACCTCCATGGCAGGTTCGCTGTTGATCACCTCAGCCAGTTTTTTAAGTAGTGGCTGTGCTTCCTTGGTAACCCTGTAACTTCCTGTACCGAACAATAATTTATCTGAAACATTGATCATTACTACAGTCTCATCAACGCTAATGTCGATATCATCTTCATCAGCTCCTTCACTAATGTTCTTTTTAAGATTATGAGAAACAGCCAGGTTGATAGAGTCTTCTAAGGTCTTGGCCCCTTTTACTTTTTCTGGATCCATTTTGGCAATGGTACTGCGCATTTTTGCTTTGGTGTTCTTAGACATCACCGTTAGATCGTTCATTTCCATCATCCCCTCATTTTCAGTTCTAAGGGAATTGATCTTGGCATTATAGTCGGCTACTCGCTCCTCTATACGTGCATATTTATCTTCGATCTCCTCTTTTTCTACTCGTGTTTTCTGAAGGGTACTTCTGGTATCGTTCAGCTCACTCTCCAGTGCCACATATTTCTTTTTCGAAACACAGGAGGTAAGCACCCCCGCAGCTAAAACAGTTACTGTTATTACTCTTTTCATAATGTTTTTTTAATGTTGAATTGATTTTAGTATTCAGTCTTTCGAATAGTGTAGATGCTAGAATAATGCCATCTCGCCATCATTCTCCTTTTACTCAATAAATTCTTACTATTAATATTTCAACTAAAGTCAGCAATAACGGTGCCTGAGAGATTATTATGCATTTTATCGAGTGGCTTTAGGATATAGTGGCCAGTAATTTCATACAGGCCTTAAAATTGTGGAAAAACCGATATCCTGTGGAAAAAATCTCCAGTTCCATGTATTTTTTGAGATTATAAAAAGCCAGTGAACTTAGTGTTTTCAGCAGATTTTAACAGAAGTTTAGAACAAATTGGGTTTACAGCTCTTCTCTTTATCTTACCTATACAATACCTTTGAAGATAAACTAAAATCAAGTTTTTGGCTAAAACCCGCAGAATTCTCCTTAAAATCCTAAAAATCCTGGGAAAGATCATCCTGGGAATACTTATATTATTACTGATTTTAGTGCTTTTTGTACGCAGTCCATGGGGTCAGGATTTCATTAAGAACCGCCTCATCTCGAATATCGAAAAAAAGACCGATGCGAAAATAGATCTTGACAGGATCTTTATCGAGTTCGATGGTGACATCAGCATTGAAGGATTATATATCGAAGAACCCGATGGGGATACCCTCGTTTACGCTAAAAACATCTCTGCAGCTATTCCCTTTTGGCCAATTATAAAGGGAAACAGTTTCAGTTTAAATGAGCTGCAGGCCAATACCCTGAAGGCAAGGATCATTCGCCAGGATTCCATAAACGGCTTTAATTATGAATTTTTGCTGAATGCCTTCGGAAGCGCAGATACCACTCAAACCGCCCCGACTACCGATACTACCTCAGCTCCAATGGAGATCAATATTGGTGATATAAACCTGAATGATTTTGATATTCTTTACCAGGACGCGGTGACCGGGATCGATGCCAGTATAAAGTTTAATTCACTTGAAATAGGACTTACTGAAACCGATCTTCAGGAGATGATCTTCCGGGCAGACCAGGCAGTGCTCAGCGATGCACAGATAGATTACACCCAAACAAAGGCCGTTCCTCCCAGTGATAGTCTTCCCCCGCCGGAACCTATAATTTCTGTTAATGATCTTAAGCTGAAGCAGATTTCAGGAAGCTATCGGTCAAAACCAGATTCTCTTGATACCGAATTCCAGATCGCAGATTTTCAGCTGGAAAATTCTGAAATGGATATGAAAAAACTGGCGATCACTTCCGAAGGTATCACGCTTAAAAATTCGGATATAGGCATACGAATGCAGCAACCTGAAGTCGCCCAGCAAAGCAAAGAACCTTCTGAAACTACCGAATTTGAATGGCCGGGATGGAACATTAAGATAGACAGGATCAACCTTGAAGACAATTCTTTCGATTATTTCGTGAATAATGCCGAAGTTAAAAAAGGTGTTTTCGATCCCAATGCCATCTCTTTGGACAGCCTGATCTTTAAAGCTAACCAGTTTGCTTACCAAAAGGAAGAAGCCAGGCTTAATATCGAAGCCATAAAATTTAAAGAGGGTTCGGGAATTGAATTAGACAGGTTCGACCTGCAGGCCCTGCTTACCGATAAAAAATTACAGGTCGATCAAATTGGAATCGCACTAAACCAGAATCGGCTTTCTGGTTCTATAGGTCTGGATTATAAAAGTATTAACGAGCTTATCAATCAGCCTGGCGAGGTTAGAATGAATGCCAATATCAGTATTTTGAATATCCTCGTTAGCGATCTTTATCGCTTCCAGCCGTCCCTGGAAGAAAACCAGTATTTAGATTCGCTGGCAGGATATCCGGTAAAAGCAAATCTAAGGCTTAGCGGTACTCTCAATGACCTGAGTATCGACGATCTCGATCTGGCCTGGAACGACACCCGAATTTCGGGAACAGGAAAACTATATGACCTTCAGGATCCTGAATCCCTGGTTTATGACCTGTCTTCGGCTACAGTAAAAACTCAAAAGAGCGATGTTCTCAATTTTGTTAAAGAGGCAGATCTCGGGATCAAGCTTCCGCAGGAAATTAAACTAACCGGAAGCTTTTCCGGCAGCAGCTCTCGCTTAAAGACCAATTCTGAACTGATCACCTCAGATGGTGCCCTGAATATTACCGGTGAATTCGATTTTGCCGATGCCATCGCCTTCGACGCCGAAATAAAGGGGGATAGTATCGCCCTGGGAGAACTTCTCCAAAATGAGGCCCTGGGAGAAATTGGCCTTAGTTTAAGCCTGAAGGGAAGTGGGAGTGGAGTAAATGACCTGGATGCCAACCTTCAATCTAATATCACTTCTTTCACTTATAATGACTATGAATTCAAGGATATTTCGATCACCGGGGAACTGGAAGATGGCAAAGGCCCGGTAAACCTTACTTACAAAGACCAGAATCTTAATATGCAGGCCAGCTCTGTGCTGGAACTGGATACGGTTTCTACCAGGATAGACTTCGACCTGGATCTCGAAGGAGCCGATCTTGGAGCCCTTAATGTGACTCAACGAAATATAAGAACCGGTTTTCAATTGGATGGCTGGTTCCGCAGCCTGCCAGATGGCTACGAGGCCGAAGCCGAAATAAGGGATGGTGTGGCCGTCTATAATAATGAATCCTACCTTTTGGGCAACCTTGATGCTTCGGCTTATGTAAGACCCGATACCACTTCCATCCAGGTATCCAACCGGGCGCTGAAACTGGATCTGCAGTCAAATGCCGATCCCGCTGCATTCACTGCTGCGATAAACAGGCATTTTAGAAGATATATCACCGAAGGCGTTGTGGAAGATACGGTTACCAATCCCGTTAACCTGAAATTGGAGGCGCATATCGTGGAAACCCCTATCTTAAACGAGGTTTTTCTTGTTAACCTCCAGGAAATGGATAGTATAGACATAGATATGAATTTCAGCGAAGAGGAAAGAAGACTCGACGCTATGGTATCCATACCATACATCAACTATTTCAATAGTGAGATCGATAGTCTTGAGGTAGAGATGGAATCAAATGAGAAAGACCTGAATTTTGAGTTTGGTTTCAAGTCCCTGGATGCCGGTCCATTGGCCATCAAAAAGACCCGTTTTTCGGGAAGGGTGATTGACCAGAAACTGGACCTTGATTTCGCCTCAAGTTTTGAGGAGGATTCCCTGGTCTTTGTTCAGTCGCAGTTAAATTTTAAGGGCGATACTCTTAAATTCCATATAAAACCAGAGAAACTTATCCTGAACCGAAATCCTTGGCAGATCGCCAGCTCTAATCAGGTAAGTTATTCGGAAGGTTATTTGAATTTTGAAGATTTCATTTTAAGCAGAAATCAGCAACAAATGAGAATAACGAATGATCTTACAGGAGTTGAAAAAGAACACCTGGGTATGGATTTTGAAAATTTCAACCTGGCTGCCCTGTTGACCTATCTAAACCCTGAAAATGAACTGGCAACGGGACAGTTAAACGGAAGGCTGGTGTATGAGGATCCTTTCGGAAAAAGCGGAATCCTGGCCAACCTGAACGTAAATCAACTTCAGGTACTTGGGGTAGATCTCAATAGAATGGACATAAAAGGTAATTCCACCGGCTTCAATGAATATGATTTTGAAATGGCGGTAAAAGGCGG
Organism: Christiangramia oceanisediminis; assembly: GCF_022570735.2. Lineage (GTDB taxonomy): Bacteria > Bacteroidota > Bacteroidia > Flavobacteriales > Flavobacteriaceae > Christiangramia > Christiangramia oceanisediminis. The sequence goes on from NZ_JANCNS010000002.1 coordinate 737,744, forward strand.
TGAAGTAGACCTTGATCTTACTGGCTCTTACACCGCTGCGGAACCTTCGGCAGATTTGGACCTAAATCTGGACCTGAACGAAGTTAAGATGAGTGCGGTGGAAGGTTTTTCACAGGGAGAATTGACCAATACCAGTGGTTCTTTTTCAGGAAACTTCAGCATAACAGGAAATGTGACCGAACCCCAATACCAGGGCGAACTGAACTTTGACCAGGCCAAATTCAATATTGCTTATGTAAACGCAACATTTACGTTGCCAGACGAGCAACTCAGGCTTGAAAATGATGCAGTATATTTCAACAGTTTCAGGATACAGGATGCCCGCAATAATGCATTCGTGGTTAATGGTGAAGTAGATACAGAGAACCTGCTTAACCCGGGCTTTGATCTCGATCTGGAAGCACAGGATTTCAAACTGCTGAGTTCAACCAAGGAAGATAACGAACTTTTCTATGGAGAAGCCGTAATAGACGTAGATGCCCAGATCACAGGAGACCTTAATTTACCGGTAGTAGATGGATCGGTGACCATAAAGAAGGAAACAAAATTCTTCTATGTGATCCCAGAGAACGAGATACAAATGGAAGAACGGGACGGGGTGGTGATCTTTGTGAATAAGGAAAATCCGGATGATATCCTTTCCCAGCCTCAGGAAGAATCGTATACAGTTTCTGGTTATGATATTTCTGCGCGCATCAATGTAAAGGAGGGAGCTGAATTTAATGTGATACTGAACGAAGATACCGGCGACCAGTTCCAGGTAAAAGGGGAGGGGGACCTGTTATTCGACATGTACCCTAATGGCCGTATATCACTTACCGGTGTATATGAGATCAATGACGGATTTTACCGAATGAGCCTTTATAACCTGGTAGAAAGACGTTTCGATATCGCCGATGGCAGCCGGGTTTCCTGGTCTGGTGATCCCTTTAACGCCCAGCTCGACGTGCGGGCGATCTACGAGGTGGAAGCCTCTGCTTCGGCCTTAATGGCCAGTCAGATCTCTGGGGTTAACCAGGACCTGGAAAGACAATACAGGCAGGAATTGCCATTCTTTGTTTACCTTAATGTGGACGGAGAATTAACCGAACCAAAATTGACCTTTAACCTAGACATGCCAGAGGATGAGCAGGGAGCAGTAAACGGACAGGTTTATGGCCGAATTCAGCAATTGAACAACCAGGAACAGGAATTGAACAAGCAGGTCTTTTCGTTGCTGGTTTTAAATCGGTTTTTCCCCGAATCGGGTAGCACTGGCGCAAGTGGAGGAACCCTGGCTGTGGCGAGAGACAACCTGAATGATGCACTTTCTGACCAATTGAACATGCTTTCCAGCAGGATCCTGGGCGAAAGTGGAGTGCAGCTTAATTTTGAGCTGGATAGTTTTACCGATTACCAGGGAAATACCCCGGAAGACAGAACCCAGCTGGATATAAATGCCCAGAAAGCATTTATGGAAGACCGCTTAATCGTGGAAGTAGGAAGCGAAGTAGATATTCAGGGTGGAAATCAGCCCGGGCAGCAGGGCACGCCGCTAATTGGAAACGTGAGCATCGCTTACCTTCTGGATCCAAATGGCACCTGGAGACTGAAAGGATTCAACAGAAGCCAGTTTGAGAATGTGATCGACGGACAGATCATCGTTAGTGGTATCGCACTGATATTTACCAAGGAATTCAATGAATTTAAAAACATCTTCGAAAAGGCAGTTGCCGATGAAGTTAAAAAGCAGGAAAACGAAACCAAGGAAAATCAGAGTGAAGATGAAAAATAGGATAAGCTACATATTGATCTTGATTTGCCTTTGCTATTCCTGTAATGTAAAAAAGTTCATTCCAGATAATGAATTACTCTATACCGGTGCCAATATCGAGATCGAGAGTGATACAACGATCGAGCAAAAAGAACAGTTGATAACCCAACTGGAATCGGTAATCAGACCTTCACCTAATTCAAAATTCCTGGGAATGCGTCCGGGTCTTTACTTTCATTATAAAGCGCAAAGGGAAAAGCCAGGTTTTATCAATAAATTCCTGAATAAGAACCTGGGAGAGGAACCGGTTTATCTTTCAGATATCGAGATCACCAATACAGAGGACCTGCTGCTGAATAGACTTGAGAATCGTGGATTCTTTTATAGCCGGGTGGAGTCTGAAGTAACCGAAAACAAAGAAGAACAGGTGGCAAGTACCGACTATAGGTTAATCGTTCCCGAGCCTTATTTGATGGAAACTTACCAGTTAGATACCGATACGCTTCTGGTTTACCGTCAGATCCAAAATCATATGGAAGAAACGCTACTGGAAAAGGGAATGCGTTTTGACCTTCCACGGTTAAAGGCCGAAAGGGAAAGGCTGGATACCCAGCTGAAAAAGAAAGGATACTATAACTTTAATCCCGGCTTCCTCATTTTTGAAGCCGATACCAACCAGTATGTCAACAAAAAAAGATTCGATCTTTATTTAAGACTGAAAAAGGATGTTCCTCCAAAATCGGTAATTCCCTATCGAATAACCAACGTAAATGTATATGCCAATTATAATGTAGATGAAGATTCGTTAACAAAGAACTTCAAGAGATACGAGGAAAAGAATTATTTCCAGCAGGAAGTGATCTTCAAACCCAAATACCTGGATCCCTATATTCTAATCGAAAACGGCGATCTTTGGGATCCTGAAAAGTCAAGGAATACCAGTCGTAGATTAGGATCTATTGGCTCTTATAAATTCGTGAACATTCGCTACGACGAGGTAGATACGCTGGCTACCGATAGCATAGGTTTGCTGGAAGCCAATATTTACCTGTCTCCGCTTAAGAAAAGGGCGATAAGGGCCGAATTGCAGGCCGTAACCAAATCTAATAATTTTACCGGTCCACATCTGGCATTGACCTTTTCGAACCGAAACCTGTTCAAGGGAGGAGAGAGCTATCATGCATCAGCCAATCTTGGTTTCGAATTCCAGTCGGGGTCGGCAGGAGAGGCGGGCAGGAATAGTATTCAGTTAGGCCTTACCAATGACCTGATCATTCCGCGGATGCTGTTTCCCATTAACCTGAACACCGATTTCTTTAAATATTCCATTCCGAAGACCAAAATAAGCCTGGGAGCCGATTATCTGACCCGAAGTGAACTTTTCAGCCTAACTACTTTACACTTTGATTTTGGTTATTACTGGAACGCCAATGAATATGTGTCTCATGAAATTAATCCCATAAGTTTGAATTACCTGAGCCTGGGGGATACCACTCCCGAATTTGAGGATATATTGAGAGAGAATCCGTTTTTGGAGGCCAGTTTCAGGGATGAATTTATTGCGGGACTTAATTATTCGTTCACCTATAACGGGATCATTGATCCTAACGAAAAACATGTTTTCTTTTTGAATTCAAATTTCGAAATAGCCGGGAATACATTAAGCCTGTTTGCGAGTGAAACTGAAAATGGTGAAAAAGAAGTCTTAGGATTGAAGTATGCCCAGTTTGCCAAGCTGGATGCCGATTTCAGGTATCATATCAGGATGGGAAACTCGCAGGTACTCGCTACCCGTCTTTATGCGGGCTATGGCCTTCCCTATGGAAATTCAGAAGTGATGCCCTACAGTAAACAATTCTTTGCTGGTGGACCATATAGTGTGAGGGCATTCCGTACAAGGTCCCTTGGTCCTGGAACCTATACACCACCAGATGGAGATCCAGGTTATCGTGACCTGAATGGTAATATTCGTCTCGAAGCTAATGCTGAATATCGTTTTCCTTTAATTACGTATTTAAATGGTGCGGTATTCGTGGATGCCGGAAACGTTTGGACGAGTGATGTGAATCCAGATCTTCAGGACGATCCCGGGAACGAGCCTGGAGTAGGACAGTTCAACAGCAATTTTATCAACGAACTGGGAATTGGTACAGGAGTAGGTTTAAGGGTGGATATTCAGAGTTTCGTGATCAGGTTCGACCTGGCTGCACCTTTGCATGATCCTACAGCACCTGGCGGGCCTGAATGGGTTTTCGAATTCGACAAACCGGTATTCAACTTCGCGATAGGTTACCCGTTTTAATGCTGTTTCTTGGTGCCATAACACAGGTCTCCCGCGTCACCTAATCCAGGTACTATATAGCCGTTCTGGTCGAGTTCCTTATCAATGGTGGCGATCCATAATTTGGAATTTGGCGGAAAAATTTCCTTTAGGTTTTCGATCCCAACTTCAGATCCTATCACCGAAACAAGGTGGATCTTCGCAGGAGTTCCCATGGGTTTTAATGCTTCCAGGACATTTGCAAAAGAAGTTCCGGTAGCCAGCATGGGATCGGCCAGTAAAAGGGTTTTTCCTTCCAGGGAAGGCGATGCCATATATTCTACCAGGACCTCGAATTTCTCATCATTATCTGGATGATGCCTGTATGCTGAAATAAAGGAATTTTCGGCGTCATCAAAATAATTCAGCAGGCCCTGGTGAAGGGGTAGACCGGCACGAAGAATAGAACAGATCACCAGGTCGCTTTCGGGTTGCGGAACATCAACTTCTCCCAGTGGTGTTTGAAAATGTTCTTTGTTATACTTTAGTTCCTTGCTAAGCTCATAGGCGAGGATCTCTCCAAGCCTTTCAATATTCTTTCGAAACCGAAGGCGATCCTTCTGAATCTCTACATCCCTCAACTGGGCGATAAATTTATTGGCGATTGAATTTTTCTGGAGCAATTCCTGAACCTGCATATTTTGTATGTTGGATTGAATTTCAAATTTAGAAATTTCCTGTTGAATGTATCCCAAATTAATCATTCAGCATAAGAAATAAAACTGTAAATTTATATAGTAACTAGCTGAATAACAGTTTTAAGAAGAAAAATCGACCCTTTATCTAAATTGGTTGAACTTTAAACTTTTGATTCCGAATCGATCCAGAAACAAAATAACGGCAGATCCTGATTATTCAGTTTAAAGATAAAAAAACAGGCATATGAAAAACAGAGAGAAATTGATGACAAAGATCAATAAGGCCTTTGCTGAAGGAGATGCTGAATTTATTTCAAATAGCGTTACCGATGATATCAAATGGGTGATCGTTGGAGAAAAGACAATTTCTGGAAAAACTGAATTTGAAGCCTCCCTGGATCGTATGAAACTGGGTGGCCCCCTTGAGATCATCGTTAAAAATGTGATCAATGAAAAAGAGAAATGCGTGGTAGAAGGTATCGTTGAGATGAAATTAGAACCGGCTAAGGCCAAAAAATATGCCTTTTGCGATATCTATATTTTTCCTGATGAGGTATCGAATAAGTTCCGGGAACTGCGAACCTATGTTTCACCAATCAGGGACAAATTAAGCATTTAGGTTATTAGTTTTTATGTCACTTCGTGCTAACAAGTAATTTTTTAATATCATGAAAATTATTTCAATTTTTATGTGCCTGCTGCTTCTGGGTGGAGTGGAAGGCAATGATGGGAAACCTGAAATTTTAATGACCCAGGACAGGGATATCTATGAACACCTGGACAGAACTTCAGAAGAATTGAACGAGGCAATCGATGGTTTAACCGAAGAGCAAATGATTTTTCATCCTGGCCCAGACAGTTGGTCTATCGCACAGGTCGTAGAGCACATTAATACGGTAGAAGGAGCCTTATACGGGATGCTTCAGAATAAATTCAAGGAAGATGAGACTCCCAGTATGAGGTCTGAATTAAAGATGAGCGATGAACAGATCCTGGGATTTATTTCAGACCGAAGTGAAAAGATGAAGACACAGGCACAATTTGAACCTACTGCCGAATTTGCCACCTCTGAAGAAGCTCTGGAAGCCTTTAATGAACAAAGGGATGAGATCGTTGATTTTCTTAAAGATTCCAATGTAAATATGAGAAACTATATCAATGAATTTCCGTTTGGCAAAGTAGATGCACATCAAACTGTTCTTTTTATGTCTGGGCATACCCACAGGCATATTCAGCAAATTGAAGAGATCAAACAGAGTTCAGGATTCCCCCGAGATTGATGAAGAAATTCGGTGAATATTAGATTGTTGCATACATTTCGTAATTTTGGCTGTATTTTTGATGCATTATATTTATAATTAACATATCATGCGATCCATATTTATCTTGTTAGCTTTCATTGGTTTTAGCTTCACGGCTACGGCCCAGATAGAGATTCCCCGAAGCACCAATACCGGGACGATGATCCCTGCAGAAGAAATGGAAGCTGGAAAATTCCCCATTCTTAAAAGAGAGGAGACCAAAAGTGAAAGCCGGTTTTTAAAAGATAAACCCAAGGAGATAGACATGAGAGAAAATCCCAAAGGGCTTTTGACTGCAGCTGATGCCTATAAAAATAAAATGACCAAGGATCGTGAGGTGATAGATGAATTCAAAGGAGACCAGAATTTAGGTAATGTTGTGACTCAGGGAAAATTCGTTGAAGTCTATTGCCGGGACCACGAATATGTAGATGGAGATAAGGTCATGATCATCGTGAATGGAGAGGTGGTCGCAAAAAGTATGAGCCTTGATGCAGGGTTTCAGCCGGTACTTGTAAGCCTTCAGGATGGTTTTAACAGTATCGAATTCGTGGCATTGAACCAGGGATCATCGGGCCCAAATACCGCTGAATTAAGAGTGCTCAACACCAAGGGAGAACAGATCGCTAAAAAGGAATGGAATCTTTTAACCGGTGCTAGGGCACAGCTAATCGTCGTAAAAAATTAAATAGTTCAAACAGTGCAAATAGAAAAAGCTGGTATCTCTACCAGCTTTTTTAGTTTTAATCATAAAGATCTTCCAGTACGCTGATATCCTTGAGGGTCTCACTTATTTTCTTCCTATGGTCTTCAAGCATGGCTTTAACTTTAGGAGGAAGCATAAGCTTTTCCAGTTTTTCATCATATTCTTTCAAACTGGACTTCTCTCCGCGCAAACATTCCTCAAGTATACTTTCGTCATCATTTTTGGAAATGGCGGTTTTAATATCTATCCAGAATCGATGGATATTCGCAATGGTACTACCTTTTGAAGATTCCTTTGGATGTTCGTTCAGCTCATGGATTTGCTTATCCAGTTCGGTTGCAAAATGGTTTCGCTGAACGGCCTGTTTTTTCAGGAATCTTTTGAGCTGAAGACTATCGGCATGTTCCATTGCTTTTTTAAATCCCTTTTCAGCATTATAATTCTTTTCCAACAGGATGTTCAGGGCTTCAACCAGGTTCTTGTGACTGGCTTCTCTAGCCGCTTCTCTTGTGGTTTTCATAAGCCTAAAATTTTATTGGTTCACTCTCATAAATTTACTCTAAAAACCTCTGGTCAGGAAGCGATGGGTAAGAAATTAACATGATGAATATCAGCTTTTTATGAATTTTAACTAACTTGTAAAGTGTTGAATTTAAGAACCTTAACCAAGAATAATTTTCAAAACCGAAACCAATAAATCAAATCATATGAAAACCTTATTCAGTAGTACAATAGCAAAGCCCCTTGGCCTGTTATTTTTAATCCTGTTGTTTAGTGTTAACATGAATTCCCAGGAACAATCGGTTGCGATCAACATCCTGGACGGTAACCTGGAATGGGGTAATTGCCCAGACTTTATGCCGGCAGGCTGTAATGTTTCCATTTTACATGGCGACCCTGCACAAGGTAATACAGATGCGATCTTCAAAATTCAGCCAAACACCGAAATTCCTGAGCATTGGCATAATTCGGCTGAGCGAATGATCCTGATAGAAGGGGAGTTGGAGGTAACCTATGAGGGAGAAAAGACCAAGACCTTAAAGAAAGGTTATTATGCCTACGGGCCTTCCAAAAAACCTCATACCGCAACCTGTAACGATTCTGGCCCCTGTTACCTGTTCGTTGCATTTGTAAAACCGGTTGATGCCTTTCCTGGTAAAAGTGATTAAAAAACAGTAGAAATATGCCTGAAACCAGTGAGTGAATGCCTGAATTTTTCCATAAATTAGAAGGACCAATCAAAAATTGACCAGATATGAAAAAGGTTCTTATAGGTATGGATTATAATCCGAGTTCTGAACAGGTTGCCCGAAAGGGTTATGAACTTGCAAAAAAGCTTGGGGCAGAAGTATGTTTGATCCATGTGCTGGCAGATGTTAGCTACTATGGAGTGAATTACCCAACCTTTATGGGTTATGAAGGTTACAATGAAATGCAGGTTGATCTTAATGTGATTTCAGAATTAAGGGAAGTGGCAAAGGATTTTATCAAAACTGCGGCAAGGCACCTCAATGACGATTCGGTGATCACCCATATGGCCGAAGGACCAACATCAACGGCTATTCTCGACTATGCTAAAAAATGGAATGCCGATATGATCGTTATGGGAACTCATAGCCATTCAGTGCTGGAAAAGGTTTTAATGGGCACCACAGCAAGCCGGGTACTTGAAAAAACCGAAATCCCCGTATATATGGTTCCAATCAAAAAAGACTGAAGAACAGCAGATAGTATTATCTTATAATCTTGTGTTAATCATTTGATATACAGCCTATTCTTGGTTACCTTCCATAAGCAATATTGTATAACCATATCAAAAATTTAAAATTATGGCAGTAGTTAAGGTAATTGAGGTGATGGCCACTTCTAACAAGAGCTTTGAAGACGCAATCAACAACGCGGTGACAGAAGCTTCTAAAACGGTAAAAAATATCAAATCGGTTTACGTGAAGGATATGAACGGAAAAGTGGAAGGCAACAAGATTTCCTCATACGGAGTTACTACCAAAATCTCTTTTCACGTAGGTGAATAGAATTTATTACTTCTAAATTATATCAGGGCCGGATGAAAATCCGGCCATTTTCATATTAAAAAGATCGAGTTTAGGCTTATTTCCGTATCAGGGGAATAATTCCAATTAAAAAAACCAATTAGCTTTTATTATCCCTTCAGGATGATTATCTTTACACAAAATTTTAATGCAGTTCTTGATCCGCTGCTTTCTCTGAATAAATCCTTCAAAAGATAATCTTACACATTAAATTTTCTGGTATTCGTTTGGTGGTTCAAGGCATTGAAATTCCAAAGAGTATTAATTAAAATTTATTGAATGGCAAGATCCGGACAAACCCAAAACAAAAGAGAAAAAGAAAAGAAAAAGCTCAAAAAAAGGAAAGAAAAAGAACTGAGAAAACAGGAGCGAAAAGAGAATTCTAATAAAGGAGGCTCTTTTGAAGACATGATCGCTTATGTTGATGCAGATGGAAATCTTACCGACACTCCGCCAGATCCATCTCAAAAGGTGGAAGTAGATGCAGAGGATATCGAAATTGCAGTACCTAAGAAAGAAGACAGGGAAGAAGAAGAGGTAATTACCGATACAGAAGGTAAAGTATCCTTTTTTGATCACTCAAAAGGTTTTGGATTTATAATTGGAAGTCAAACCGGAGAAAAGTATTTTGTTCACGTAAGCGGGCTTATTGATGAGATCATGGAAAATGATAAGGTAAGCTTTGAACTGGAACAGGGAATGAAAGGCTTAAACGCAGTTAGAGTAAAGAAAATTTAATATTCTGCAATATTCGTTTTTATCGTAGATTTAGATAGATTTAGTTTTTTATAATCTGTTTTAACCTTAAAATAAGTAAACATTAATAGTCCACAATTTGCTCAGAAAAGAGCGTCAGAATTCTCGAAGACTTTAAGAAAGAGGGTAAATTCCTATTTCAAGTCTAATAATATAAGCAAGCATGCGAACTCAAGTATGATTGTTAAGACGGTTTTGATGCTGCTGGTTTTCATAGCTCCACTTATTATTATCAATACAGGGATTGTTGGCAGCACCTGGTTGCTTTTCCTGCTTTATATCATTAGTGGCTTTGGGATGGCTGGAATTGGGATGGGTATTATGCATGATGCGATACACAACTCCTATTCAAAGAACCAGAAAGTAAACAAATATCTTGGGTATACACTCAATTTAATTGGTGCAAATGCCAGTATCTGGAAGATACAGCACAATGTTCTTCACCATACTTTTACCAATATTGAAGAGGCTGATGATGATATCAATCCGCCTTTTTTCTTAAGGTTCACACCGCATACCAAGAGATATGGTATTCATAAATTTCAGCATATATATTCCTGGTTCTTTTATGGGCTATCTACTGTATCCTGGGTTACGGCCAAGGATTTTGTAAGAATGGTAAAATTCAAAAAGATGGGATTTTTTAAGGAAAAACCTTCTTTTAGTAAAGAACTGTATAAAGTTATTGGCTGGAAGGCCCTGTCATTCGGTTTTGTACTGATACTTCCCATGTTCATGGCACAACAGTCCTGGTGGGTGGTGCTACTCGCATTTATAAGTATGCACTTTGTAACGGGACTTTTAATTACCACCGTATTTCAACTGGCTCACATCGTTCCTACTACCGAATATCCATTGCCAGACGAAAACGGATTTATAAAAGGGGACTGGGCAAGTCACCAGTTATTTACAACCAGTAATTTCTCACCTAAGAGCAGGTTGTTTTCCTGGTTCATAGGTGGACTCAATTATCAAATAGAACATCATTTATTGCCAAATATATGTCATGTTCATTATAGAAAAATATCGCATATCGTAGCCGAAACTGCAAAAGAGTACGGTTTACCATATCACAACAAACACAGTTTTTTCTCGGCTGTGGGTCAGCATTTCAAAATGTTGAGGCAACTGGGAAGAATTGACGGCTTGAAGGCCGGATAGAAAGGATCTTATGCCATTGGATCTGTAATATAAATGGCAAATTTTATAACAATTAATAAGCATTATAATGCAAAAAGGTAAAGTAAAGTTTTTTAATAATTCCAAAGGTTATGGATTTATTAGTTCAGACGAATCTGGACAGGACATTTTTGTACACTCAACCGGTCTTATCGATGACATTCGTGAAGACGACAAGGTAAGGTTTGAAACAGAACAGGGAAAAAAAGGATTAAACGCTATAAACGTTGAAGTGATCGACTAATCACTTCAGTTTCTTACAAATTTCAGGGCCATCGAGAGATGGCCTTTTTTATTTTTTAATCTCAATATTCTATTCAGATCAATCCTTAAAATGATTTTCCTGGTTCTTTGATAGCCATTAATTGAATAGGGAAGCTCCTTTCAGAAAAAGTTCAGCAAACTGGCTCCTCTTTATGTCTTTAAGCTTATTATTCGCTGGTTTTAGATTTCTTTAATATAAAATGAAAGAACATTTCCGATATTGATAAGTGAACCAACAACCAAACATATGGCTTCCAGAAGAAAGCTTCTGTTTACAACCGTTATCATTGTAGGGACTTATTTTTTATTCCTGGGCTTGTTTGAGGCAAGGTCATTTTTGGCTCCCCTGGTAACTGCAATTACACTAAGCCTGCTAATACTTCCCATAACTCAGAAATTGGAAAAACGCATGAACAGGTCTGTTGCCTGTTTGCTCAGCAGTTTGTTATTGTTCTTAATTTCGATTGGAGTATTGGCCCTGGTTTCCTTCCAGATAAGGAATTTTGCAGATGACTGGCCTAAGATCAAGGAAACAATGAAGCCTAAGATAGAGCAGGTCAAGCAGTTCGCCCTGAAACACTCCCCATTGAGCCAGGAAGATATCGATAAAGCAGAAAAGTCTTCCAATCCTTCAGGATCGAGCATTGCACAAAGGATGGCCAGTTTTATGAGCAAACTAAGCAGTTTTGTGGCGAATTACCTTCTCACATTCGTTTACATCTTTTTTCTTTTGAATTATCGACACGTATTTCGAAATTTTCTCATCAGAATATTCCCTGATGAAAGAAGGGATAAGGCTAAAGATATCATGGTGAAATCTTCCAAGGTTGTTTCGGAATACCTGGTAGGAAAGCTTATTCTCATGGGGTTACTGGCAATTCTTTACTCAATTGGTTTAGGGCTTTCTGGTGTTAGTAATTTTATTATTGTGAGTTTGATCGCGGCCCTGCTTACTTTAATTCCATATATAGGAAATATCATAGGATTCACAATGGCCGTTGCGTTTGGTTTTTTAACTTCCGGCGAAACCAGTGTCCTTATAGGTATTGCATTGACCTTCACCATCACCCAGTTCGTGGAAAGTTACGTACTACAACCCTACGTAGTTGGAGATAGGGTAGATGTTCACCCTTTCTTTGTGATCCTGGCGGTTATTCTTGGGAATATGTTATGGGGTATTATTGGGATGGTACTGGCAATTCCAATCATGGGAATTATTACGGTTATTTGTTTGCAAATAAGTGAACTGGAGATAATTGGAAAATTATTAAGTAAAAATGGATTCAAAAATAGCACCGAGGATAATTAAAAATATGTAAGTGGAATTTTTAACTTATCAATGGCTTATGAATAAAATTCAGAAAATTGGTGTGGGCGGAGGTTGTCATTGGTGTACTGAAGCTGTTTTCCAGTTTCTAAAGGGAGTGGAAAGGGTAGAACAGGGCTATATTTCAACCAGTATTGAACCAGAACAATTTTATGAAGGGGTGATCGTACATTTTGATCCTGGAATAATAGACCTTGAGACACTGATTCGAATTCATTTGCAGACTCATCAAAGTAAGAAGAACCATAGTTTAAGATCAAGATATCTGTCTGCTGTATATACTTTCACGAAGGAACAATTTTCCGAAGCAGAAAATATCCTGGACCGCTTATCTCGGGAGAATATAGATTTTATTACAGAAGTATTTTACTTCGGTAAATTCAGGGAATCACGAGAGCAGATCAGGAATTATTATAGAAAAGATCCACAAAGACCGTTTTGTAAGAGATATATAGATCCAAAATTAAAGATCATTCAGGACGATTTTGTAAATTACCTTAAATAAGACCATTAGAATCCCCATCGATTAAAGCAGGTTCATTTCAATTTTCATCTTTTATCCTTTAAAGCCTAGTTAATCACTTAATCCAGGAACTGTTATGTTGCAGAATGTTTTATTAGAACGAAAAATATATTCTTCAGAAGAACATAAAATGACCCGGAAAATGATCCAGGATTTCATTAATAATGAGATCGAGGATCAAATTGAAGATTGGGAAAAAAATGGTATGGTGAGCCGGGAGATCTGGGAACGCGCCGGTGAATTGGGATTATTATGCATGGATATGCCTGAAGAATATGGCGGCGGCGGAATGGATTTTAGTTTTAGCGCATTGTTCATGGAAGAAATGGGCAGAAAAGGAATAACTGGTCCGGGCTTTTCCCTGCATTCAGATATTATTGCGCCATATATACTGAAATATGGAACCGAAGCCCAGAAGAAGAAATATCTCCCTCAAATGGCAAGCGGAAAATTGATCACCTCACTGGGAATGACCGAGCCAGATTGTGGCAGCGATTTGCAGGCAATTAAGACAAAGGCGGTGGATAAGGGGGATCATTACCTGGTGAGTGGACAAAAAACCTTTATCACAAACGGTTATTTAAGCGATATGTCACTCGTAGCTGTTAAAACTAACCTGGGAACTCCTAAGGAAAGTATTTCCTTATTGCTCATGGAGAGTACTTCTGAGGGCTTTGAAAAGGGAGTTCCGTTCAAAAAAATAGGTATGAAAGCCCAGGATACCTGCGAACTATTCTTTGACCAGGTTAAAGTTCCTAAAGATAATTTACTTGGAGAAGAAGGTTCAGGTTTCAAAATTATGATGACCGAATTGGCCAGGGAACGTTTAGTAGTTGCCCTGAATGCAATTGGTGGAGCTCAGGGTGCCATAGAACAAACCATTGAATATACATCAACTAGAACTGCTTTTAAACAACCTGTCGCCGCATTTCAGAACACGCAGTTCAAATTGGCTGAGTGTGCTACTCAGTTGCAAATTCATCAGGCATTCCTGGACCGATGTACGAGATTATTATCAAAAAACAGGTTGACGGCTGAAAGTGCTTCCATGGCAAAATATTCAGCAACAGAAATGCATCATAAGGTCGTTGACGAATGTCTTCAATTGTTTGGAGGTTATGGTTATATATGGGATTATCCAATTGCACGCATGTATGCCGATAATCGCGTAGCCAGAATCTATGCAGGAACCAATGAAATAATGAAGGTTCTAATTGCCCGTGGCTTATTTAAAGAGTTATTTCAGGAAATGAGATCCAACAGGAAATAAATGCCAGCTGTGAACTATAAAGATTATATCATATTGAACTATAATTTATATTATGTAAAATAGAATATTATAGAACGAATAGGTATTAAACTTCCAACCCTTTAATTTTTTTCCTTCTCATAAGCCTGCAACTCCCCCTGGTAAGAGATCATGCTGCGCTGTGAAGAATTTACCGTAGTAGTTGTTTTACCGCTTGCAAAGATCCTGATATCAAATTCCACGACCTCACCATTCTGGTTTCCATCAAAACTTAGATCGATTAATCGCCTGTTTGTATTCTCTTCTATTTTTACTTCCCGTGCCACGCCTTTGAATTTAATTCCGCCTTCCCGGTTATAACCACCCCCGGTATGGCGAATTCCATAATAAGGAAGATGTACATTCACGCTATCTCCTTTAAAAATTATGTGATTTGGATTATCGATAAGATTTATCTGTCGTCCCTGTATTGGATTCGCCCATTCATTTTCAATAATGAATTCACGGGAGTTGACCAGATCGCTTATTTTTTGAAACTCTTCAGGATTAAATGAAGTTTGACCTGATGAGCCACACCCGGTCATGATAAGTATAAAAATTGCTACACTTAATAATTTCAGTAAGACTCTGATTTTCATAACTTAAAGATTCATTAATTTCACTATTAATTTAATGACGATTCACATTAAAAACAAAGGCCCTGTATTTTAATAAAGCTACAAAAACTACTGCACCAACTGCATTACCTGTAAGGGCCAGGCCAATCGTTTTTATATATTTCCAGAAGCTTATTTGATCTGAAATAAGAAACCCGGTAAAAACTTCAATATTTCCAATAATACTATGGTGAAGACTCGTAAAGCCCATTATGGCGGTTATCAAAAATATGATCAGGATCTCCCCTATGCTTTCCCGTGAACTCGTAACCAGCCAGGATAGTAAACCCATAAGCCATCCAGCCAGGATTGCACTAACAAAAATAGTTATGGCACTATATTCAGTCATATGCAATGCGATCTTCTCCAGGTCATCCATATTGAACAGGCCTAACTTGGGACCAATCCATATATAGGTGGCACTCATGAGCATCCCACCGGCAAGATTCCCAAAAATAACGATCCCCCACACCCTGAAAAGGTTCATAAGGCTTCTTTCCTTATTCAGAACCGGTAAGGTTAATAACGAGGTTTGTTCAGTGAACAGAATAGACTGGCCAAGCACAACTAATATAAATCCAATTGGATAAACCAGGGCGGTGAATTTAAAGATGGATTCTTCAGAAAAATGTCCTGTAAAAAAATGAAGTACGGTGGCTATTAACAGGAAGCTAAAACTTAATTCAAGCCCTGCCGTAAAACTGCTAACGAGTATACTGGGTGTATTGCGGTCGTAAGTTTTACAGGCTTCCTCAATCTGCTGTTTTAATATTTCAGCATGTGTCCTAGTGGTATCATCTTTTTTGGTATCGGAAGATTTAAGTTCGCGATCTACCTCTTCCTTGTCTTTTACTTTTTGTTTCATTAAGATAACGGATAATAATTTTTATTTATAGCATAAAAAATCCAGGAATCGTTGCGGATTCCTGGACCTTCAACTTGGCTAAAAATTTAAAACTGCAACTTACTCTTTGTGCGTGTTTCCCATACAGCCAAAGCTTTTTCACGATTTAATTGTATCATGTTGAATTCTTCGTGGCGTTTATTAGTATCAGAATTATAATAGAGATCACTATATATAAATCCATGTTTTTTAGCATCTTCTGCCGAGGCGCCAAAATATAGGTAATCCAATTCGGCCCAATACGAAGCTCCCAGGCACATCATGCAAGGCTCACAACTGGTATAAAGCGCGCAACCTTTTAATTTGGTACTATTTAATTTTTTGCAAGCTCTTTGAATAGCCCTCAATTCGGCGTGTTGAGTACAATCGCATTTACCGAGAACCTGGTTTCGGGCTTCAGCAATGATCTCATCTCCCCTGGCGATCACAGCTCCAAAGGGTCCTCCGTTATCCATCTCCCCTCCTTCTCGGGCCAATTCTATGGCCCGGTTCATCATTTTGTATTGTATTTGATTAATTTCCATAGATTTACAAATTTAAGAGTTTATAAGCAGCTATTGCTTTTTTTCACACGAAATACCGGTTGATTAAGTGCATTTTAAGAGATTATTGATCAATTCTAAAAGAGTGCTAAATCTTTGCCAAATCTGGCTTAAGAGCCTTGCCGGGATTTTATATAATCAGTTTATTTAAATAATCTAAAAATTAAAATATGGAAGCTATTTTCGAATTTGTAAATGTTGATAAAAGTGAAGCTCTCGAATCCTTCACTCAAAAAAAACTTGATAAAATTGAAAACAAATATGACTGGATCGTAAGAGCCAATGTATACCTTAAAAGAGATGAAAATCAAAAGCCCAAAGGTTATATTTCGGAGATCAGGTTAAGTGCACCGGGTCCTGAAATCTTTGCAAAGTCCAACGAGAATTCATTTGAAGCCTCTGTAGCGGAGACAGTAAGTGACCTGGACAGGCAGTGCAGTAAAAGAAAATCAAAAATGAATACCCATTAGGAAAAATGGAATTTCAAATAAAAAAGCCCTTACGCAAAAACGTAAGGGCTTTTATTTATTTAAGGCTATTTTATCTACTAGGCCTTAAGGTCTTCTTCTTCCAGCTTGTCTTTAAATTCATTGATGATCCCACCTTTGAGAAGAACCTCAATCTGCCTGTCGCTCATGCTGTGTTTGGTCTCAAACTCTTCTTTCTTATCTCCGTTCTCGTTCCTGATTATAACTTTTATATTATTTCGATTCTTAACATCCTCGGTAAGATTCCTGAAATATACCAGGTCCCCCTGCTCTATCTTCTCATAATCTGCGATATCGATGAATTCCAATGGAAGAATTCCGAAGTTAACCAGGTTCTGCCATGCGATCCTCGCATACGAATTGGCGATCACAGCAACCTGTCCCAGGTACTTTGGTGCAATGGCTGCATGCTCCCTGCTGGATCCCTGGGCATAATTATCTTTTGCCACAACGATATGCCCGCCGTGCTCAGTTTTCGCCTGCATAGCACGGTCGTAGAAACTTTCATCGATCACGGTGTAAGAAAATTTGCTTATTTCTGGCAGGTTACTTCTAAATGGCAAAACTTCTGCTCCTGCCTTTAAGATCTCATCTGTTGAAATATTGTCTCCCATTTTTAAAAGTACCGGGACGCAGTATTTCTCCTGCATAGGTTCGATATATGGAAGTGATTTGATATTTGGACCTTTCTTTAATTGAATATTGGTACCATCTTCCGGTGGTGGAACCAGCATTTCGGTATTGATGATCTCAATTTCCGGATGTTGAAATTGAGGATACTTCATATCATATAATTTCTCCAGGTCACGAGGATCGGTGATTTTACCCGTTAATGCCGAAGCTGCCGCTGTTTCAGGGCTACAAAGGTGTACCTGGTCATCCTTGGTTCCAGACCTGTCCGGGAAATTACGTGGCATAGTCCTTAAACTTATGGTTCCCGATGCAGGTGCCTGTCCCATTCCAATGCATCCCATACAACCAGATTGATGAAACCTTGCTCCGGCCTTGATAAGATTGGCAAAAGCGCGATTATCTATCATATTCTGAATCATTTGCCTCGAAGTTGGGTTGATATCGAAAGACACATCGTTATTTACTGATTTACCTTCTACAATGGCGCCGGCTATCCAGAAATCTCTAAGCCCCGGATTGGCAGAAGAACCAATTACCACCTGGCTTATCTCCTTACCTTCTACTTCCCTTACCGGAACCACGTTACCCGGACTGGTAGGAAGTGCTATAAGAGGTACCAGCTCATCCAGGATGATCTCTTCGTGAAAATCATATTCGCATCCTTCATCGGCTTTTAATTCCACCCAGTCTTCTTCTCGTTGCTGAGACCTTAGAAATCTTTTGGTTTCCTCGTCACTCGGAAAAACTGTTGTAGTGGCACCTAATTCTGCGCCCATATTGGCGATCACATGCCTATCCATGGCACTCAGGCTATCAAGCCCTTCACCATAATATTCAATTACCTTCCCTACTCCGCCTTTAACGTCATGTCTCCTTAACATTTCAAGGATCACATCTTTGGCACTTACCCAATCGGGCAGTTTCCCGGTAAGCTTCACTCCCATTACCTTGGGCATTTTAACGAAATACGGCTGACCGGCAATAGCAGCGGCCACATCTAATCCTCCGGTTCCAATTGCTAGCATGCCTAGTGAACCGGCTGCAGGAGTATGGCTGTCTGAACCTACCATCGTTTTTCCCGGTTTTCCAAATCGTTGCATGTGCACCGGATGGCTAACTCCGTTTCCAGGTCGGCTGTACCAAAGTCCAAATCGTTGAGCTGCAGAATGCAGGAAAAGATGGTCATCTGCATTTTTGAAATCGGTTTGTAAAAGGTTATGATCTACATATTGAACTGCAACTTCGGTCTGGGCTTTCTTAAGCCCCATGGCCTCCAGCTCCAGTTGTACCAGTGTCCCTGTCGCATCCTGTAAAAGAGCCTGGTCTATTTTGATCCCTATCTCCTTTCCGGGTTCCATCTCTCCCTTTAAAAGATGTTCTTTAATAAGTTTTTGAGTGACGTTTAATTTTGGCATTGTTAGAAGTTTTAATCCTCAAATTAGTATCTTTTATATAAAACCCGAGGGTGTTTAACAGAACCTTAGCCTATAAGCCTTATTTTTTTAAGGAAGATTAATAAAGATTTTTATTCAGGGGTTTTATTTTAGATAATAAACCTGATCAATATGAATACCATTGTAAAGAGGTCCCTTGTAGGTGGTATTGTATCTACACTAATCATGGGTACAGGAGCATTTATACTGGGACAGATTTCAGGGTATAAGGCCCTGGAGTTACTCCAAAAATCGATTCCCGGCATTAATATGTTATGCAATACAGTGATCCTGGGCTCTACCACCATTCTGGCACTGATGTTAACTCTACTGGGCTTAAGCAGGTCTTCAGAGTCTACATTAACCAGGCGGCATTATAAGGATGTGCTTATGATTGCAAAATATGATACCATCCTTATTATTACTGCTGTAATAACCTTCCTTATGCTAAACCTTCCAATTAGTGAATCTGAAGAAGTAACCAGGGAATGGTACGAAACCATCTATTATATAACTCTTGGTGTTGCATCAATTATTGGCGGTGGATTTATCGCCGTGATCATGATGCTTTACTGGACCATCACGAATGTGATCCTGATAGTAGGAATGGGAATTACCAATCACCCGCTGGTATCTGAAGAAGAAGCCAGGCAGAATGAACAAAAGAAAAAGGAGGAACAGCAATCACAAGCAAATTAAAAAAAGGGTGTTTTGAAAAAATGTCTTGACGAACGGATTTGCTGAATTCAAGGCAATCATGGTTCGACTCATTCTTTCTAAACAACCCTTCCGGAAATGCAATAAAATTTATTTGTTAGCTTTTCCCTAATTTGTTCAGGATATCGATTTGATGACCTTCCTCGAGGTTAAATCCTGGTTTTCCCTTTCTTGGGAAGAGGTAGCTGAAGGAAGTATCAAAAGCTGCCCAGCTCTCGGCCAGGCCGTAATCATTATTTGCGTTCTTTTTTTCAGGGCGAACAAACGTGTTCAGTTCTGAATCATAATCAGAGCCTACTGCATCTTCTCCCGGGAATAGCATCCCGTCATTAAGGTCACAATAAACCACAACAGAAGCACCCTCACTACCGGGTAAATCGAAAATATTGATATCGAAGCTATCCAGTACCTTGTCTTTTTTGGTTATGTCTTTAGTTTTGAAATTGTCTTTAATGTTATTTCGTGGATGAGCATAAACAGGAGCTCCACCAGCATCTTCAGAAATAGTTTTTAAATCGGCATAGGCCGTATTAAGCACCGCATCACAGGTGATCAAAATGCCTTTAATATTATAACCTTCTTCAACTAATTTTTTAACTGCATCTTTAGTAGATTTTTCTACCACATCAATAAGGATCATATCACGCCTGTTCAAATGGCGGATGGCATATCCCTGATTAAATACTCCATTATGTGTGTCACCCTTGATCAAAAATGTATCGGGGATCAACTTCAGGAATTTTCCTGTTTCTCCCTTTTCAATGAACTCTGCTGACTGACTGTGAAGCACCTCCATTTTATCTACTGTCTTCATAAAATAATAGTTTTTAATTACAGTTGGAAGATACAAAACAGGCCACTAGGGGTCAAACCAGTTTTTAAATGTTTAACTGCTTTTAGGAGTTAATTAACGGAATGAGGAATGCGCTAAAATTCCCATGATGGCTCATCGAAATTGGGAAGCTTTTGGGTGTAGAGCCTAACCTGAGACAAGGGATGCCAAGGCTGTCTTTTTCAATATTTACAAGAGCTTTTGAAAGGCCTAAAGCCGCAGCTATTGCAGCAAGTTTTTCCTGTTTGGAAATATCCAGGTGATAGATCACCGAAGGCCTAAAAGATTCAGAAATTGTATAGGAATGAATGTAGTTCGATTCAATTTCTGAATATACCTTATAAGTGGCATTTTTGGTGTGAACCAATCCTGTTGAATCCTTTTGGATCTCACATTTAAAATCAAGTGGATTGAGTTTTCTTCTGAATCTTGTATCCCGTTGACTGGCCTTATAGGCACATTCTTTCATAGACCAGAATCGCCATAAACTTCGCTCTGGATCTAACGAGGCTTTGATCTCGTCTATTTCCCCGGCCAAAAATACCTTTTCCTGGTACCGAAGGTTCTTAGCTTTTTTTTCAGGAAGCGCCAGGTTCAGATCAACAAGATCGTTTCCTATCATTATAATTTATGCTGAATAATATTCTTTGCGTCCCCCACTGTTAACATTCCCTCCATTGACTCATTATCTATAGTAATATCAAATTCATCTTCCACGTCCAGTATCACGTCAACGAGGTTGGCCGAATTGATCTCGAGGTCGCGTAAAAAATCGGTTTCCTCGTGGAAGTTGTCCAGGCCTTCGTTTCGCTGAACATAAGGCTCCACGATCCTTTTCAGCTTTTGGATGATCTCTTTTTCACTCATTACAATCTAATTATTATTGAATTTTTTAAATATAACTACTGCATTAACATCCCCAAAGCCAAAACTTGCCTTGGCCAGGATGTTTATTTCATTCTGAATGGTCTTTCGAGGGATGCGCTCTTCAGTGATCAAATTAAGGATATCTGGATGAATATCTTCGCAATTTACATTTCCGAAAATAAAGGATTCGTATAGTTGCAAAACCGAAGCGACGCACTCAATAGATCCCGAGGCGCTTAAACAATGCCCGGTCATACCTTTCAAGGAATTGATAAAGGGAAAATCATGAGCCTTTCTTTCCAGGGCGTTTACCCAGTTCTGTATCTCGGTTGAATCCCTGGAAGTAGCGGTTAAATGACCATTGATGCAGTCAATTTCCTGTGCTTGAATTCCTGAATTTTTAATACTGTTGGTTATGCAACGTTCTACCGCCTGGTTATTGGCAGCTGTCATGCTTCCTTCACCTCTCTGGCCGCCGCTGTTCACATCTCCCCCAAGGATCTCGGCATAAATTCTAGCGCCTCGTTCCATGGCCGATTCCAGGTCTTCCAGCACCAGCGCACCCGCACCGCTTCCGGGAACAAATCCAGAGGCCGATGCACTCATGGGCCTGGATGCTTCTTCAGGATTCTTATTGAATTTTGTTGGCAAGATACGCATGGCATCAAAACCTCCCCAAACATAAGGACCATGATCACCACAACTTCCCACAAGCATCCTACGGGCCTTTCCGCTTTGAATTCTTTCGAATCCCATCAGCAAAGCCTCGGTTCCGGTGGTACAAGCCGAAGAATTGGTAGTAACCTGGTTGCCACAGCCCAGCATTCCGCCGAGGTAGGCACTGATCCCGCTGGCCATTGTTTGAACAACGCTGGTACTCCCCAGTCGTCGCGTCTTTCCTTCATCAATTAAATGTATGGCTTCCCGGAACTTATCAACTCCCAGGATACCAGTTCCAAAAACGATCCCCGAATCCCAGTCAGGATTCTCACCTTCTACGAAGGACAGCCCGGCATCGTGCCAGGCGTCTGTTCCAGAGATCACACCGTAAATTATCCCGCTGCTATTGAGTCCGCGAAGCTGAAGGGGTGTGAAGTATTGCTGAAGAAGTTCGCCTGGTATTTCCGGTTTACCGGCTATCTGGCAACTGAAATTGAGCTCTTCCAGTTTTTTGAAGAACCTGATACCGCTTCTCCCCTCTTTTATAGCCGAATGAAAATTATCAAGTCCAACAGCATTAGGTGCAGCGACCCCCATTCCAGTTACCACCACTCTCCTATTCATGTCTTCTGCTTTTTGATTTTTCATAAACGATACCGGCCAATGTTCCCCTGCATACCTGTTCATCCTTGGAATTGAACATTTTTACTTCACACTTCAATTTATTGAATCGGAAGTATTTTTTAACTGAAATCACCTTTACCCTTTCACCGGGATAAACCGGTAAGAGATATTCCACGTTTGAGGATGTAAGAGCGATCAGGGGATCATTCAGCTTGATATTTTCAGTATTTACGAGGTGAATCCCGAGGCAAACCAGGCCTATCTGGGCCATACATTCGGTAAGGATCACACCGGGGGTTACAGGTGCATCCTGAAAATGACCTTTATAAAATTCTAGATCTGGCGAAAAGGTATATTCACCAGTCACACCGTTCTCATCCAGGTTTGAGATGGTATCTACAAACAGGAATGGCGAGGAATAGGGCAACTGAGAAATGATATTGGTATGCAATGCTTTTTGGATTTACATAAGGTGTTCACCGCCATTAACAGGAATGATACTGCCCGTGATCCAGCTGGCCTCATCCTTGCTTAGCAGGTAGACCACATTAGCCACATCATCAGGTACGGTAAGCCTTTTGAATGGATTGTGTTTAAGGGCATGAACTCGCAGCGTCTCATTGCCGGGGATCATCTGGAAAGATCTGGTGACGGTGATCCCGGCCTGTATGCAGTTGGCCCTGATGCCGTTTTTGGCGAATTCAAGCGCCATACTCCTGGTTAGTGATTCCAGGGTTACTTTGGCAGCTGAAACCGCCGCATAGTTCTTCCAGGCTTTTTTATTTCCGTCGCTAGTGAACGAAATTACGCGGGCGTCCTTTGAAAACAGACCGTTCCTGAAAACTGCCTGCGTCCAGTCATAAAGACTAAGCGCCATTGCATCTATAGTGAGTTGAAAATCGATATTTTCAAGGATAGGCTCTTCCCCGGTCATTGGTTTCAAATTTCCTTTCGCGATACTGTGAAGAAGGGTTCTTATTTTGCCTTTTTCACCAAGCAGATTTTTGATCTTTTCAATCAGATCTTCCCTGCTCTCTTTCTTAACGGCATCGGCATTAAAACTTTCAAACTTCACACCCGAAGACCGAATCTCATCGAAGGCTTCTTCTATATCCGGAATTTCACTTCTGCGATCGCGATGAATGATAATGATGTTCATCCCATGTTTGGCCAGCTTTTTGGCACTGGCATAGCCAAGGCCGCTGCTACCGCCTAAGATCAGCGCCCAGTAACCCTTATCTTTGAAATCTTCTACCATTCTATTAAAATTCTTTGTGCTGAAAACCCTGGACCAAAACTGAGCATTAAGCCCTGTTCTCCTTCAGGAATCTCCTTTTCGAGAAACCTGTGAAGGACGTAAAGCACCGTTGCACTGCTCATATTCCCATACAGGCGTAAGACTTCCCGGGTGTCATCAATATTCTTTCCTAAGTTACCAAAAAGATCAGAAACTGTTTGAATGATCTTTTTACCACCAGGATGAAAAATAAAATGGTTAACCTTCTCTATGGAGGTATTATTTTTTTGCAGAAACGGATGTATGATCTCAGGGAAATGTTCACTAATTTTTTCCGGCACTTCAGGGTCCAGGATCATTTGCAGTCCGGTATCTCGCAGGTCGAATCCCATTAGGTGAGTGGAATCATAGAAATGGTACATCTCTTCCCCCAGGATTTTTGGTCCTTTCACCCCTTCTTCTGAAGACAATAGCACACAGGCCGCTCCATCCCCGAAGATCGCTGCGCTTACCATATTTGCCATGCTGAAATCTCCCAGCTGAAAGGTCGCCGTTGGACTTTCTACTGCCACTACGGCTACCCTTTTCCCGGGATTGGATTTTAGAAAATTGTAGGCATAGATCATTCCCGAGATACCGGCGGCGCAACCCATTTCGGTTACCGGAAGCCGGACGATATTTTGTTTTAAACCCACTTCATTAATAAGGTAAGCATCCAGGCTTGGGATCATGATCCCTGTACAGCTTACGGTAATGATGAAATCCAGCGATCCAGGATTCCAGCCGGCCTTTTCAAGCGATCTTTCCAACACGCTTTTTCCAAGTTTTCTAACCTCCCGGACATAGATGTTATTTTTATCTTCAAAAGAAGTTGCTGTAAATACCTCTGAAGGTTCCATGATCGAATAGCGTTTATCCACGCCGGCACCTTCAAATATTTTGAGAACCTTTCTTCTAAAACGATCTTCCTGGTCGCCCAGCCAATCTTCAACTAATGGAAGAATTTCTTTGGTTTCCCTTGAATATCCAGGTAATTCCTTTTCAGTGCTAATTATATTTACGCTCATACGGTTTTCGTTTCTTTTTGGATGATCCATTGGTACCTGAAGGCCCATTTCCATTTGATTTGATGCTGGCCCGGTAAATTTTTGGAAAACTGCAGGACATCTTCTTTTTTAAATCCTCTTAAAATTGATGTGAGCCCATCCTGCCGCGCGATCTCATTCCTAACAAAGCCGGCACAGAATAATTTAAAAAGACCATAAGCCAGCCTGGTCCTGTGCAGGTCGTTGATCACAATTCCAAAATTGGCCTGCTTATAAAACCTGGTTAACAACTTTTTTATCTGTTGATTATCAAAGTGATGCAGGGTTAACGTGCATAATAAGACGTCACATTCCAGGCTCTTAAATTCTTCACTAAAAATATCCAGGTGGCGATATGAAAGCTCCGGAAAATCACTTGAAGCCAATTTTGCGATTTCGATGGCATGTGCATTGGCATCAATTCCTATCAATTGAAAAGAAAAACCGTTTTGTCTACCCCATTTCGCGACCCTTCGCAATATGTCGCCATTCCCGCAGCCCACATCCATAACTCTGATGGTCTTTTTTCCCGGCGAAGCCTGTAGGATTTTTTTCAGACCATCCAGGGTGATGCCATTTCCACCCAACAGAAAATTGATGTTTTCGAGATCTTTTAGAGTACGTTCGAGTTCAGGCCCCTTCAACTCGAAATCATCCATGATCTCTTCTTTTTTCGTACGCTGGCTGGTATCTATTCTAAACATAAATTGGATCGCCGTGGGTTCTTTTTATTATCTGAGGCATCAGGCCCGGAAAATAAGTAAGTAATTGAAGAGAAAGACCAGAAAGGCTTTGATTCAGAAGAATTTTTTGAAGTATTCTTCCTGTTCGTAGGCGGTCTTTAAAATTAGAATTCCAGTTCTTCATATATTCATTTTCTACATTTTTTCTATCCATCACAGGTTCACTATAATATTTCAGGATCTTTTCACTGGCTAGTTTTGCACTATGAACGGCCATAGCCATACCATTGCCGCATAGCGGATGAATAAGACCTGCGGCATCACCCAGCATAAGAACATGTTCCTTAATGAGGTCCTTCTTCTCAAAACTAACCTGTGCAATACTTAGTTCCCTGTCAAAAGCATTTTCGGAATTGATAAAGAATTCTTTCAATTTAGGATTCGCCATTAAAACCTTTTCCCTGTAACTTTCAGGATTCTTGAAGTTCTTGAAACTTCGGTAGCTAGCCAGGTAGCATACGTTTAGCCTACCTGTTTCGGTAGCAGAAATTCCACAGTAACCGCCATTAAAATTATGCAGGGAAACCAGGTTTTCAGGATGATGATCATTTGAATAATGAGCCTTGACCGCAAGCCATCCCGAATGATGATCTATAAATTTACGGTCAAGCATTTTATCAAGGTTAGATCTTTTTCCGAAGGCACCTAAAACAAAATCGCTTTTAATCTGAACTTCTTGCTGTGTAGTCACCAGGAACTCTTGATTAGCGAATTCTACTCGGGTAACAGTATCCTTGATGATCTCGCAGCCATTTTCCAATGCTTTTTTATACAATTGGTGGTCTAAAAAATGCCTGCTGATTCCCATTCCGCCCAACTCGAGGTCATAAAAAAGGGATTGACCATCGTTATTGGAGAATTCCATTCTGCTGATCTCAGGTATTGGAATATCCCTGAAACAGATTCCCAGGCTTTCGAAATATGGAAGGACTTCATTAGAAAGATATTCCCCGCAAACCTTGTGTTTGGGATAGTTCTCCTTTTCTATAAGGATGACCTCCAGTCTCATTTTTGACAGGTGGATCGCAGCCGTTAAACCGGCCAGTCCTCCACCAATAATAATCACCTGGGTCTTTTTCACAGCTTCAATTTACTAAAATAAAAATCCCGGAGACTGTCCGGGATTCTTATTTTATACTTAAGAGTTTAAAATTTATCAGTTTTCCTGGTCTGCCTGTTGCCTCGCTTC
Organism: Christiangramia oceanisediminis; assembly: GCF_022570735.2. Classification (GTDB taxonomy): domain Bacteria; phylum Bacteroidota; class Bacteroidia; order Flavobacteriales; family Flavobacteriaceae; genus Christiangramia; species Christiangramia oceanisediminis. The sequence continues at coordinate 764,421 of NZ_JANCNS010000002.1, forward strand.
TTCTTTAAGCTCTTCATTCGCAACAATGGCAATTTCCACTCTCCTGTTCTTTGCACGGCCTTCAGCAGTGTTATTGTCATATTTAGGCTGACTTTCGCCATACCATTTGGTGGTAAATCTACCTCTGTCTACACCAGAATCTACCAGGTAACCGGTAACGGCCTGTGCACGGTTCTTGGATAAGGTAAGATTGTAGCTATCGCTTCCGGTATTATCGGTATGTCCTTCAACCAAAATATTGGTTTGTGGGTATTCCTTGAAAATATCTGCCAGTTTATTCAGCGTTTGGCGGGATTTATCATTGATATTATATTTTTCGGTGTCAAAATATACTCCACTGGATTCATCAAAGGTTACATTAATACCTTCTCCAACCCGTTCAACTTCAGCACCGGGAATTTCCTGTTCGATCTCCTTGGCCTGTTTGTCCATTTTATTTCCGATGATGGCACCAGCAGTACCACCAACTACACCTCCTATAATTGCACCAAGGGCGGTATTTCCGTCACCGGTATTATTACCAATCACACCACCAATAACGGCACCACTGGAAGCACCAATTACTGCACCTTTTTGCTTATTGTTGGCATTTTTTGTGGCTTCACAACTTACCAGCATTCCTGCAGCCAGTACTATCGCCATCATTTTATTTAATCTAATCTTCATAGCATTTTCAGTTTTTAAATTTTTGAAAAATTCATTCTTATAGTAAATGGGGAACCATCCAGACTAACGGTTTGCTCCCAAACCATATTGGTATCTGTAAGGCTCTTTAAATTAAGTCTGAACCCCTGATTTCCAGTGGTAGACTTATAATCGTCGTTGGTTGGTTTTAATAAAAAATCATAGACACCGGCAGGTGTGTTCTCTTCGTCTATAGACCAGATAAAATAACTGGTATCACCATCACATCCAATGCCAGATACCGAATAAGTACCGCGATTGTTATTGGATACAAAATCCCAGGTACTGTTCTCAAAACAGGAAGCCGAAGCTTCGTTAAAAAGGGTAACATTGAATTCGCCGGTATTATTGGGGTAGGTAATACTGGTTAGAGTCCAGTTTCCGTCGAAGGTCTTTCTGGCTTCCTTAGCGACCTCACTGGAACCGCCACAGGAAACTATAAACACTCCGAGCATAAGTAGCATTACAATCTTTTTCATGTTATAAATTTGATTAATAAAAAAATCCAATGCGATTTATTACATAAAACACATTGGATTATATGAACAGCTTTTCTATCTTCTGAATAATCTGCTTAATAGTGATATTACCAACAGAACCAGGAAGATATAAAATATAATCTTAGCGATATCTGCAGCACCTTCAGCTATTCCACCGAAGCCGAAGATCGCGGCCACGATTGCGATAATCAGAAAAATAACGATTAAACGTACCATAATTTTACAGGTTTTAATTGATTAGTTAAAACTAAATTACAGTAGTGCTTTTCCTTCGACAAAAGATTATTAATACTTTAACAGTGAATTTGTTAAGGTTTCTTAATTCAAATGCCATAATTAAGGCGATTTTTTAATAGTCTATTAAATCTTTCAATTTTTGGGCAAATCGATCACGGGGTAAATAGCCTTTTTCAAGGGCAGGTGCAAATGGAATAGGTGTCTCCAGGCTTCCTACCCTCACCACCGGTGCATCCAGGTTTTCAAAACACTGTTCCGAAATAATGGCAGATATTTCAGATGCTAAGCTTCCAAATACCGAATCTTCGGTGAGAATGATCGCCTTTCCTGTTTTCTTTACCGAATTTAGGATGCTTTCCAGATCTAAGGGTTGCAGGCATCTTAGGTCGAGAAGATCGGCCTGATGATAATCCATTTCTTCCAGAGTTTGTAAAGCCCAATGTACACCAGCTCCATAAGTAATAATCGTAATGCCTTCTCCTTCTTTCAATAATGCTGCTTTTCCGAATGCTATAGTGTAATATCCTGTTGGTACATCCTGACGAATACTCCTGTAAAGCGCTTTATGTTCGAAGAAAAGCACGGGATTTGGATCATTAATAGCAGTGTTGAGCAGGCCTTTGGCATCTTCCGGAAAAGCCGGGTAGACCACTTTAAGACCAGGCACCTTGGTAAACCATGCCTCGTTTGTTTGACTATGAAATGGACCAGCTCCTACTCCACCTCCACAGGGCATCCTGATAACAACATCGGCATTCTGGTTCCATCGATAATGTACCTTCGCGAGGTAGTTCACTATAGGATTGAAGCCAGAACTTACGAAATCACTGAACTGCATCTCAACCATCGCCTTCATTCCGTTAATTGATAGACCCATGGCTGTGGACACGATAGCCGATTCGCAAATAGGCGTATTCCGAACGCGATCTTTCCCAAATTTCTCTGTAAATCCTTCGGTTATCTTAAAAACCCCGCCATAATCGGCGATATCCTGCCCCATCAGAACAAGATTATCATGTTTTTCCATTGAGCTATCCAGGGCCTGGGAAACCGCATCTATAAACCGAATATTTTCAGTGTTTTCATTTTTAACAAAGTGTTCATATTCAAAACTTTGAAAAACATCATTTAATTCATAAGTTTCAGTAGACTCAATGGAATTTTCAGAAAATGCGACCTGGAGATTCTCTTCAATTTCAGCAGAAATTTCAGTTCGATATTCCTCTAATATGGCTTCTGTAAGTATGCCTTTATCAAAAAGGTACGATTCAAAATTAAGAATAGGGTCTTTTTCCTCCCATTCTTCCATAAGCTCTTTTGGGACATATTTGATTCCACTGGCCTCTTCGTGTCCTCTCATCCTGAAGGTTTTGAATTCGATCAAAACGGGTCGTGGCTGTTTTCGAATACTCTCAGCGATCTCTGAGACCTTGGAATAAACCTCGAGGATATTGTTCCCATCAATTATGTAGGAATCCATTCCGTAGCCTATGCCTCGATCGGCAAGGTCCTTACACCTGAATTGTTCAGAAGTTGGTGTGGAAAGTCCATAGCCATTATTCTCGATACAGAAAATCACCGGGAGGTCCCAAACCGAAGCGATATTAAGGGCTTCATGAAAATCACCTTCACTGGTACCTCCTTCTCCGGTAAATACAGCGGTAACCAAATTTTCATGTTTCAAAAGGTGTCCCAGCGCAATTCCATCGGCTACTCCTAACTGCGGTCCTAGGTGCGAGATCATGCCTACGATTCTATATTCCTGGGTGCCAAAGTGAAAACTACGATCTCTACCTTTGGTGAAACCTCTGGCTTTTCCCTGCCATTGGCAGAACAATCGGTCTAAAGGCACATTTCGGCTCGTAAAAACACCAAGGTTCCGGTGCATGGGTAAAATATATTCTTCGGAATTCAGGGCCTTAGTAACCCCTACTGAAATTGCTTCCTGCCCTATCCCGCTAAACCATTTGGAAATCTTTCCCTGGCGAAGAAGAATAAGCATCTTTTCTTCTATCATTCTGGGTTTCAGCATAGACCTGTAAAGATCCAGCAACTTGTCATTTGATAGTTGGGTATTCTCAAACTTGACAGGACTCGATTTGGTTTTTCTGGAGAGCATAAATAAGCGTTTATATCTCAAATGTAACTAAAATTCCATATGCTAAGAAAAATATAATCTAGGGGCATATCACCTAATTTTACTTAACTTTGCTTGTTGATTTTACATAAAATACTGCTAAAATGGCAATGAATAATATCCCCAGCGTAGATCTGGCCGATTTTCTATCAGATGATCCAAACCGAAAACAAAAATTTGTAGAAGAGATTGGAAAGGCCTACGAGGAAATTGGGTTTGTAGCCTTAAAAAATCATTTTTTAAGTGATGAACTCGTAGATGATCTATATAAAGAAGTAAAGGCGTTTTTTGACCTTCCGCTTGAAACCAAACAGAAATATGAGATCGAAGGGCTGGCTGGCCAGCGTGGATACATTTCTTTTGGAAAGGAGCATGCTAAAGGAAAAAAGGAAGGCGATCTAAAGGAGTTCTGGCACTTTGGCCAGGAACCCTCTAAAGATGCAAATCTAATCGAAGAATACCCGGCGAATGTACAGGTAGAGGAATTAAAAGACTTCAACCTGGTAGGAATGCAGGCATACAGGATGCTTGAAAAAACTGGTATCTACGTGTTAAGGGCTCTGGCCCTTTATATAGGTCTGGAAGAGCATTATTTTGATCACTGGGCCAGTAATGGAAACAGCATATTAAGACCCATTCATTACCCGCCTATCACCGAGGAGCCTAAAGGCGCCGTTAGAGCCGGAGCCCATGGAGACATTAATTTGATAACCCTATTAATGGGTGCTTCAACCGGAGGTCTTCAGGTGCTGAGAAAAGATGGAGAGTGGATAGATGCGATTCCACAGGAAGATGAACTGGTGATCAATGTAGGCGATATGCTCGAGAGACATACCAATAACAAATTAAGATCTACCATTCACAGGGTAATTAATCCTCCAAAAGAAGAATGGGACAATCCAAGATATTCTATACCGTTTTTCATGCATCCACGAAGTGACATGAGGCTGGATTGCCTGGAAGAATGTATCGATGAGGATCACCCAAAACAATACGAAGATATCACTGCCGGTGAATTTCTACATCAGCGTCTTGTAGAAATTGGCCTGGCCAAGAAATAATTATGGCTAAGAAGAAATTAGGATTAGAAGATCTTGGTGGATTCGTCTTTTCAACGAACGATGATTTTGATGAAAAGGATTATGTTGAAGATGAATCACAGGAAAGTTTATCACCAGATGAACAGGAACTGGAGGCTCATTTCAGCAATAAAGGCCGCGGTGGAAAAACCGTAACCATTATCAAAGGCTACCAGGGTCCGGAAGAAGACCTTATCGCCCTTGGAAAACTTCTGAAAAAGAAGTGTGGAGTTGGAGGGTCGGTCAAAGATGGAGAGATCATCATTCAGGGTGACGACAGAGAGAAAATAATTCAGCTTCTTAAAAAAGAAGGATATAAAAAAGTAAAGCGTGTTGGAGGTTAAATCCAATGCGCTTTTTTTAGGATGAAAGAAAAGACCTTACATATTATTAATGGAGACAGTCTTACCGAAGGCTTCCAGGAATTAGATATTCCTGGTGACCTGGTTGTTTGGCGGGAATTACTTTGTGAGGGTCCTACACAACAGGAGATCGACAAGGATTTTATCAAACTTCGGAAGAAATTTCTAAAGAAGGCTTATGATATCTCTGCTGAAAATTATGAGCAAAGGTTCGTTTCCGAGATAAAGAAGCTGAAGAACATCGATGGCTATGATCGCGTAGTGCTCTGGTTCGAATTCGATCTTTTTTGCCACATCAATATGCTGGCAGTCATTGATCATTTATATCAAAAAAGAAAAGATCTTTATCTGTCCCTGGTGTGTAGTAAGAAACTATCTGGTGAAAAAGAACATAAACCGCTTTCCCACCTGAATCCAAAAGAGCTACAGAATCATTACGATAACAGGATCGAATTGAACGAGGATGATATTGAAGTGGCAGTTCTTATTTGGGAACTCTATTGTGGAAACAACCCGCTTAAACTGAAACCTCAGATCAAGATAAAAACGAATTTCGAATATTTATCAAGCTGTATTCGTGCGCATATCGAGCGCTTTCCAAATAGCATCACAGGGATCAATACCCTTGAAAGGAATGTACTGAAGCTTATCGAAAACCATGAAATAAAGAACCAGAAACACCTGCTTGGTTACTCCTTGCAATATCAGGGCTATTATGGCTACAGTGACAGCCAGATGCAGCGACTCCTGGACAAGCTTTCCATCTTTATCGAGCAAACTCCAGAGAGATTGATATTAAACCAGAAAGGAAATCAGGTTTTGAACCAGGAAAAGAACTTTTACCGGGATCTTAAAAACGATGAATATTTTGGCGGTGCAAAAATGTATGATTTCCTCTATGAATCAGATTCGCACCGACTTTTAAAATTATAGCATGAGCTTAAAAGCTTCCGAATTAATTCTCAATAGTGACGGCTCGGTATATCACCTGGGTCTTTTACCTCAAGATATTGCAAATACAGTCATAACCGTTGGGGATCCAGGTCGGGTATCTTCGGTAAGCAAATTCTTCGATACGATTGAAGTTAAAAAGAGCAAAAGAGAGTTTACCACTCATACTGGCGTTTACAAAGGCAAACCAATTACTGTAATGTCTACCGGGATGGGAACCGATAATATCGATATCGCTTTAACCGAACTGGACGCGCTCGTCAATATCGATCTAAAAGAAAAGAAGATCAGGCAAAACCATACAAGACTGGATATTATCAGGATAGGGACTACAGGATCTATTAGAAAGGATATTGCGATCAATTCCTTTTTGGTAAGCGAACTCGCCATTGGTTTTGACGGGCTTATGCACTATTATAAAAGTGATGAATTCTTAAAAAAAGACATCGCCGAAGCATTCGTGGAGCAAACTAACTGGTCTTCTTTAAAGGCCAGGCCATATGTAGTGGAAGGAAGCAGATTGCTAATCGATAAATTGAGTTCGGCTAGAACCAAAAAAGGATTTACCGCAACCAATGTTGGCTTCTATGGTCCACAGGCAAGGGTATTGCGCCTGGATGTACCCGATCCCAAAATAAACGATAAGATCAGGGATTTTGATCATAAAGGACTTCAAATCACAAACCTGGAAATGGAAACTTCAGGCATCTACGGAATGGCCAAATTATTAGGTCACGAAGCGATTTCCATGAACCTGGTCCTGGCGAACAGGGAGACCGGAGAATTCTCTGAAAACGCTTCTGAAATGATGGATGAGCTTATTCAATACTGCCTGGATAAGATCGTTTCTAAAGCTTAGGTATTTAACAATATATTAAAAGCAATGCCTGTTGAAGTTCGTATTTTTGGATAAACAATCCTAGATACATGCAGCAACCCAATGAAGACCATTTTAGACATAGAGATCTGAATTGGTTGAGTTTTAATGAGAGAGTTCTTCAGGAGGCCGCAGATAAGATCAATCCTTTATATGAAAGGATGAAATTTCTGGCCATTTTTTCTTCAAATCTTGATGAATATTTCAGGGTTCGGGTATCGCAGCTTCGGCAGATCAAAAGAGTTAAGAAAAGCATTCGTAAAAAGCTGGCCTTACGCCCTTCTAAGATCACCAAGCAAATCATAGAGGAAGTAAAGAACCAGCAGGAACGATTTGGTGAAATATACCAGGATGAGATCCTTCCAGAATTGGCCCAAAATAATATAAATATCATTGATGCCGAACATTATTCTGAGCATCATAAAGATTTTGTGGGTTCGTTCTTTCAGAATAAGGTAAAAGAACATTTAAAACCAATCTACCTCGACCTGAATAAAGAGAATGAGCTTTTTCTTAAGAATTCGGTCCTTTATTTCCTGATCACTTTTGAGCGTGAGGATCATCTTGCGGTAGTGAACATACCGGTTGGAGAATGCGGCAGGTTTGTAATGGTGAAAGATAAGGGAGAGAAACACCATATCGCCTACCTTGACGAGGTCATCAGGCATGAAGCTCATACCATCTTTCCAAAAGAAAAAATTACCGGGATCTACGAAATAAAACTTTCGCGTGATGCGGAATTATATATAGACGATATTTACGAGGGCGTACTTGCAGAAAAGATCTATGAATCTTTGAAACAGCGAACCGATGGACAGCCAACCAGGCTGCTTTATGATGCCAGTATGCCTAAAGCGACCCAAAAGAAAATAAGAAAACTTCTCAAGCTTGGTAAGATCGATATGATGCCGGGAGGGAAATATCACAATTTCAAGGATTTCTTTTCATTTCCTGACCCAACCAACAATAAGAAGTTACATTATACCGAACTCACGCCGCTCAAGCATCGCACACTTGAACAAAGTGATCATTATTTTGATGAGATCTCTAAAAAAGACATATCGCTACACTTTCCGTATATGTCCTTCGATTATGTGGAAAAGTTCATGGAACAGGCTGCGAAGGACGAGAAGGTTACAGAGATCAAGATCTCGCTATACCGTGTGGCAGATGAATCCAAACTTACGTCTTCCTTACTCGAAGCTCTTGATAATGGAAAAAGAGTCACGGTATTCGTGGAGGCCAAAGCCCGGTTCGATGAAAAGAACAACATCATCTGGGGGCGTAAATTCGAAGAAAAGGGAGCTAATGTTATTTACAGCTATCCCAAGGTCAAGGTGCATTCCAAGATCATGCTTATTTGCCGGGAAGAAGGAGATAAAAAAACCAGGTATGCCTATATAGGTACCGGTAACTTCAACAGCGAAACCGCCAGGATCTATTGTGATCACGCCATTTTTACGGCTAATAAATATATCACAAAGGAGATGGAGCGCCTGTTTAAAGTTCTTGAAGGAGAGCTTATTATTCCCAGGGAAAAGAATCTCCTAATTTCCCCTTTCTCTACCAGGCAGGAATTCATGAAATTGATATTTAATGAGATCGAACATGCCAGGGAAGGTAAAAAGGCCAGGATAACGGCTAAAATGAATAGCCTGGAAGACCAGGAAATGATCGAATTGCTTTACAAGGCAAGCCAGGCTGGGGTTGAAATTCGAATGCTGATAAGAGGCTTTACCTGTTTGATCCCCGGGATCAAAGGTTTGAGCGAGAATATCTATATCACCAGTGTAGTAGACCGGTTCCTGGAACATGGCCGTATCTATTTATTTGAAAATGGAGGTGATGAACTGATGTTCTATGGTAGTGCAGACTGGATGAGCCGCAACCTGGACCGAAGGATCGAGGTGATCTCTCCGGTTCTGGATGAAGATATCAAGCAGGAATTCAAGGATATCCTCCAAATCCAGTTGAATGATAATGTCAAGGCGCGTATACAGGATGCTTCAGAAAGCAATACCTATGTTCAGCAAAAGAAAGGTGAAAAGAAGATCCGGTCTCAATATGCTATTTATGAGTATCTTAAAGAAAAACACAGTTTATGAAAACCATTAAGATAGGAGGAGTTCCAGAACATTTTAACCTGCCGTGGCATCTGTGCATGGAGCAAGGAAAATTCGAGGATGAGGATGTGCATTTGATCTGGAAGGATTTCCCTGAAGGTACCGGAGCTATGTGCAAGGCCTTGAGATCTGGCGAACTGGATGCAGCTATCATACTTACCGAAGGGATCGTCAAAGATATTACACAGGGAAATGATGCAAAGATCATTCAAACTTATATTGGAAGCCCATTGATCTGGGGAATTCATGTAGATGCAGGCTCCCCGTATAAAAATCTTCAGGAACTTAAAGGCACCAGGGCGGCAATAAGCAGGAAAGGCAGCGGAAGTCATCTCATGGCTTACGTCAATGCCAGCAACCGGGGCTGGGACCTTGATAAACTGGATTTTGAGATCGTTGATAACCTGGATGGAGCTATCAAAGCCTTAAAAGAAGATCGGGCTCAGTATTTTATGTGGGAACATTTCACAACCAAACCGCTGGTTGATAACAAAACCTTCCGATTGATCGCAGACTGCCCTACTCCATGGCCCTGTTTTGTAATTGCTGCGCGTACCGAAAGTATCCGAATGAATCCACAAAGGCTGAAAAAAATGCTGAATGTGATCAATGCAGAAACTACTAACTTCAAAATGAAGAAGGAGATAGACCAGGAACTCGCCAAACGTTACGACCAGAAACTGGAAGATATCAGGAAGTGGCTTGATCTAACCAGGTGGAGCCAGGAACAGATCAGCGAGGAAGACCTGGATAATGTCCAGAACACCCTTTTGAAGCTGAATCTCATTGGCCATAAGAGGAAATTCTCTGATCTGGTTCATAGTTTTTAAAAATCCCGAATCTTATCACTTAAGTTGCTGAATTTCAGAAACTGAATTTTCGCACAGCCTTTGCAGGTTAAAATTTATAAGCTTCTCTCCCGCTTCGCAATATATTTTTCCTAACTTCGGCGCCTAAAATAATTCGTTGATCTAATGAAAAAACTTGCCATAGCAGGGATTCTGCTATTATCTACTTCAATTTGTTTATCCCAGGAAAACCTACAGGAAGAGGAACCTGAAAAGAGGGATATCACCCAAAATGAATTAAGCTTAAATGCTTTTAACCTTGTAAGCTTCGGAGTCATAGAAGTAGCCTACGAACGCGTGATCAGTGAAAATTCTACCTGGGCAGTTGAAGCCTTTATTCATCCGAACAAGGAAGACTATGTAGATGAACTTTACTATAAAGATTTGTCGCTAACCGGAAAATATAAACACTTCTTTAGTTCAACCTATGCCCGTGGTTTCTATGTAAATGGCTTCGGAATGATCTCCAGCGGTGAATACGAAACAGAATCATACTGGACAGATGGTGATTATATAGTTGAAACCGACGATTACGCCGATTTTGCTATAGGCTTTGGACTGGGAGGAAAATTTGTTTCCAGCGGTGGTTTCTTACTCGATCTAAATGCAGGAATTGGAAGAAACCTTTTAAGCAACAATTCTCCAACAATCGTTGGCCAGTTCATGGTTAATCTGGGATTCCGGTTTTAGTTACCAACGCATAAATTCAAAAAGCCGACTCATAAGTCGGCTTTTTTTATGGGTTTAGTAAAATCCTAATAACTGAGAACTTATTAATTCAGCATTTAAATTCCAAATACCAGGCTTTAAATGAAACAAATATGGTATTCTATTGAAATTAGCTATTTAGCCTATCATCAATTTTTTGATTTATCGTATCTTTGTAAGATCACTGACCCTAAGGTTACTACCGCCTAATTGTCGAAAGACAACCCCCCTCTGAATTTATGATCATGCTATTCTAGATGACATAAATATAATTTACTACTCAATAAACAAAAGGATGGAACATGAAAGGGAGATTATTAATTGTTAGCCTTTGTTTTCTTTTCACCAGCAGTTTTGCTGAAGGACAAATATTCAAAAAGCTAAAGAAAGAAGTTGAGAAGACCGTGGAGAGTGCCTTTGATAGTATTGTTAATCCTCAAAAGCAAAATAATACTTCAGAAGTAAGTAGCGAGAACTATAAAAGTTCGAATAAAGCCAAAACGATCAACTCTGCAGCTAAGCGAGCCTTTTACACTTCAGACGTGATCGTAAAAACCTCAGATTCCGAGGGCCCGGGCAGCACTTATTATTTTGACAGCAATGAAATTGCAGCCCGAGGGGAAGCTCCCAATGCCAAAGGACCTATTTATATAGATAGTGAAGGTTTCAACTACGCTTATAATGAGGGAGAAGGTCGCTGGGAAAAAACGGGACTCATGAGGTCTGACGGAATGGCCTTTATGATGCCGACCATGTCTATGGGAATACTGAAACTTCCTGCAGAACCCAGTTTAGAAGCTTCAAGAAAACTAAAGGAACAAGGGCTAAATATGAATACATTCCAGATCGTGGAATTAGCTTTCATATATAAGCCGGAGCATTTCAGAAATGGAGATTACGAAGAAACCAGCATTCCCTGCACAAATGGAGGGAGCTGTCCAAAATTCTTAAACACCAATCCTGAGAATCGGGGTTCGTGGGTGCTTTTCGATAGCGAAGGTAGATTGTCGGAGATTTTCGCTAAGGTAGATTCTCAACAGGCAAAAGGTACCGGAAGTTTTAAATTCTTATACCAGCCGGTTTCGGTTAAAGTACCAGATGCTGTAGAGGTAAAAATGCCATTCCAGGATCTGTTCCTGGCCGGTGCAGATGCAACACCTCCCGGAGAAAACAACCCAGCTTCGGGAAACAATATTGAAATTAGTTCCGGAAACACTAGTTCCGAGAAGGTTACGCAAAGTTCCATGAGATCTACCGGTGAAAAAGGCAACCTTGGGAAAGATAATTTACCGGGAAGTTATGATTTTGACTGGGAATACCACTTGAAAATGCATATGTCGAACCAGAAACAAGATGCAATGGATATGATCCTGCTTCTTAGAAAAGGTGCAAATTATCAAGGTATAAAGATGAAGGTGGAAAAATCGGTTGAAGCAACTATGGTCTTCGATTTAAATATAAATTCTTTGGTTATGCTCATACAATCTGGGGATGGAAAATTCCTCCAGGTACATACTATGCAAAACCAGGACAATCCTGGTAATTTACCGGAGTTCAAAATTCGAGAACTTCCAGATAAAACTATCATTGGATATAACAGCAAGGGCGTAGAGATTGAGAATGAGGATTATTTTGCGCAGGTTTATCATACAACCCAGGCTCCTATAAAAACGAATGGCCTGTTTAATTTTTCAGGACCAATGGATAAGGAACTTCCAAACATAGATCCAGACCTTATCAAGCAATTTTCAGAAAGCCTAATAACAGAGATTAATTATACCGATAAGAAAAAACCTAGGAATAACATTCTATTGACGGCGCAATCTTTGAACCAGGTGAAAACTTCAATAAATACAGGTGAATACCAGAATATGAGTTTTATGGATCAAAGGAAGAAAAATTAAAGGAAGAATTGTTTTACGAATGAAAGGTAAAATTCTAAAATTTCAATTTCCTTCTTTACCAGTTTATAGGAGCCTTGCCATTTTGCGTAAGATATTCATTTGCCTTGCTAAAGTGCCCGTTGCCAAACCAGTAACCGCGATTCGCGCTTAATGGTGACGGGTGCCCACTGGTTAAAACAAGGTGTTTAGAAGAATCGATCAATTTTGATTTCTTTTTTGCATAGCCGCCCCAAAGCATAAATACTACGTTCTCCTTGTTTTCTGAAATAAGTTTGATCACACTGTCAGTAAATTTTTCCCATCCCATCTTCTGATGAGAACCTGCCTCATGTGCTCTAACCGTTAAAGTCGCATTCAATAAAAGCACACCCTGGTCTGCCCAACGCTCCAGATTTCCTGTTTCAGGCATAGGTTTATTCAGGTCCTGTTCTATCTCTTTAAAGATGTTTATCAACGAAGGCGGATATTGAATTCCATCACGTACTGAAAAACACAACCCATTTGCCTGACCCGGCCCATGGTACGGATCCTGCCCAAGAATGACCACACGGGTATCCTGGAAATTTGAATGATCGAATGCCGCAAATATTTCAGGTCCCGGAGGAAAACAGGTGTGCTTATCATATTCATTTTTTACAAAATGGGTTAGCGTCTTGAAATAGTCTTTTTCGAATTCGGTATCCAGTTCACTTTTCCAGCTGGGGTGTATTCTTACGTTCATTAGAATTAAGTAACTTTGTAGCGCCTCAAAAGTAGGGAAAAATTGATATGATTAAAATAAGTTCGAGGAGTCTAGAAGATCTTGAGTTCCCGGTAGTATGTGAACAGATCAGCGAATTTTGCATAACGGGACAGGGAAAGGAAAAAGCCCTGAACATCCAGCCGTATCCAAACTATAAAAAGACCATTTTTGGCCTTAACCAGACCAATGAATATTTCAATTCCAAAACCAACGACACACCTATTCCCAATCATGGCTTTGATTCCATACAAGCCGAAATAAAGTTGTTGGGAATCGAAGGTTCTCTTATCGAGATCACGGGCTTCCGAAAGATTTCAGCTATTACTGAAACAGTTAATACGCATTTGAAGTTTTTTGAAAAATACAGCGAAGTCTTCCCGGTGCTTGCTGAAACCGTTTCGCATATTGAATTCGACACCAGTCTTACCGAGAAGATAAATTCGGTGATCGATCGTTTTGGGGAAATGAAAGATGACGCTTCTCCCCTTTTGCAGGATCTCAGAAAATCGATCAATTCGGTAAGAGGGAAGATCAACTCCAGTTTCAATAGCGCACTCTCTACCTATAATTCTTATGGTTACCTGGATGAGATCAGGGAAAGTGTAATGGAGAATGTAAGGGTGCTCGCAGTAAAGGCCATGTACCGAAGAAAGGTGAAAGGTGGTATTATGGGGAATTCCAAGACCGGTAGTATCGTTTATATTCAGCCGGAAGCCACTTACCAGTATACACGGGAACTGAACAACCTGGAATATGAAGAAAAGGAAGAGATCAAACGTATCCTGAAGGAATTGACCGAATTCTCAAGACCTTACCGGGACGTTTTAATTGAATACCAGGATCTTTTGAGCGACATGGATGTGATCGCCGCAAAATCCAAATATGCCGAAAAGATCAATGCTTTGCTTCCGAAGATAAGCAAAGACCGCGAGCTTCAGCTTAAAGAAGCTTATCATCCCCTGCTCTATCTCAGTAATAAGAAAAAGGGAGAAAAGACTTTTCCTCAAACTATCGAACTGGCTTCTGATAACCGGATCATTGTGATTTCCGGTCCTAACGCCGGAGGTAAAAGTATTACGCTCAAAACGGTTGGCCTGTTGCAGGTCATGCTTCAAAGTGGAATGTTGATCCCTGTTCATGAATACAGCCGCGTTTGCCTGTTCAATAAAGTTCTTACCGATATTGGTGATAATCAATCTATCGAAAACCACCTTAGTACGTATAGCTATCGATTGAAGAATATGAACTATTTCCTCAGGAAATGCGATGAAAAAACGCTTTTCCTCATCGATGAGTTCGGTACCGGTAGTGACCCTGAATTAGGGGGTGCTTTAGCCGAAACCTTCCTGGAAGTTTTCTATGAAAAAGGCTCTTATGGAATTCTGACCACCCATTACGCCAACCTTAAAAAACTGGCGAACGAATTGCCCGATATGAGCAATGCCAATATGATGTTCGACAACCAAACTCTGGAGCCGATCTATAAACTTCAGGTTGGCGAGGCAGGAAGTTCGTTCACCTTTGAGGTAGCCCAGAAAAACGGGATCCCATATAGCCTTATCAATCGATCGAAAAAGAAGGTTGAAAGAGGAAAAATACGATTTGACAGGAGTATTGCCAAGCTTCAAAAGGAGCGTTCCGAATTAAGAAAAACGACTGATTCCCTTAAGACCAAGGAAGAAAAAGCCGCTGAACAGAAAGAAAAGCTGGAGGAGATCAACAACAGGGTTCAGCAAAAACTGGAAAGTTACCAGGAGCTTTATGATGCCAACCAAAGGTTGATCTACCTGGGACAGAAGGTGAACGATATGAGTGAAAAATATTTCACCAGTAAAAAGAAAAAGGAACTGATAGGCGAATTTCTGAAAATGGTTGAAATCGAGAATTCCAAAAGGAAGAAAGAGGATATCAGGAAACAGAAAGCAAAAAAAGCCCAGGAACGTAAGCTGAAACAGGAAGTTCAGAAAAAGATCCAGCCTATTAGGGAAAAGAAGAAAGCGGAGAAAAAGAAAGAAGAAGAGATCAAAAAAGCGGAAGCGAATAAACCAAAAGCGAAACTAAAAGTAGGTGATCGCGTTCGTTTAGAAGACAGCAAATCGGTAGGTTCTATAGATACCATTGAAAAAGGAAAAGCGATCGTTAACTACGGGATGTTCACCACTTCTGTATCTTTAGATCAGCTGGAACTGGTTCAGGCTGCAAAAAAATAGTTTATGGCTCAATTACCTGAAAATAAAAAGATCATCCTGTTCGACGGAGTTTGCAACCTTTGCGATGGTGCCGTTCAGTTCATCATCAAACACGATAAAAAGGATGTATTCCGGTATGCCTCGCTGCAAAGCGAACTGGGAAAGGAACTGGTAAAAGAACGCGGAATGGATCAGGAGGAGATCGATTCAATCATGCTCATTGAGCCTGGGGTTGCCTACTACAGGAAATCCACCGCCGCCCTGGAGATAGCAAGAGATCTATCAGGAGGTTATTCCTTACTGAAGAATTTTCTTTTTATACCCGAAGTTATGCGTGACAGGATCTATGATTTTATAGCGAAAAACCGATATAAGTGGTTCGGGAAAAAGGAACAATGCATGATCCCTACTCCCGAACTAAAAGCTAAATTCCTGGATTAGGCCTTTTCTGAAACTGTTTCGGCTTCCGGGTGATAATTATCATCCCATTCCTTTACATTCGGCGGGCCCATCATGTCTACCGATTTTGCGACCATCAAAGAAACCGCTGCATCACCCGTAACATTCACTACCGTTCTACACATATCAAGCGGCCTGTCTACTGCAAAGATCAAAGCCAGACCGGCTTCAGGAATTCCTGCCTGGGCCAGTACGATCACCAGCATTACCATTCCGGCTCCCGGTACAGCAGCAGAACCAATGGAGGCCAAAGTAGCGGTAGCTATGATTCCCAACTGAGTTCCTAAGGTAAGGTCCATTCCAAAGGCCTGGGCAATAAAGATCGCCGCTACTGCCTGGTATAAACTGGTTCCATCCATATTGATGGTAGCACCAATTGGCAGGACAAAACTGGTAACTTCCTTATTTACTCCCATATGTTCCTCTACTCTCTCCATGGTAACCGGCAGCGTGGCCGCACTGGAACTTGTAGAAAATGCCAGAAGCTGGGCAGGAGATATCCCGTTGATAAAGAAAGAAGGCGTGTTTTTGGTGAATATCCATACCAGTAGGATATAAACTCCAATCATCATAGCAAGACCAATCAATACGGTTAAGGCATACATGGCCAGCGCAGCAAAAAGGTCGGTGCTAGGTGATTCTACCACGAGGGCAGCCAGAAGGGCAAATACGCCATAAGGAGCTGTGAGCATGATCAAATCGATCATTTTCAGGATGGCCTCGTTAAAGCCGTCGAAGAAATCTTTTACAGGCTTGGCCGTTTTTTCAGGAATGAGGATCAAACCAATTCCGAAGAAGATGGCGAAAAAGATCACCTGTAACATATTCCCGTTATCCCCTGCTGCACCAATTATATTGCTGGGCACCAGGTCTTCCAGGGCCTGCAAGGGACCGGCATCTTTCTGCTTTTGAGCATCTGAGATTCTTACCGAGGCATCTCCCTCATAACTGGTAATTAGGTCGTTCCTGGTCTCGTCTGAAATTGTTCTTCCGGGACCAACTATATTAACCATCACCAAACCAATGGTGACCGCAATAACCGTGGTCACTATATATGTAGCGATGGTACGGGTTCCCATTTTGGATAATTTCGAAATATCCTTAAGGTCCGAGATACCTTTTATTAAAGATGCCAGGATCAAAGGCACTGCGATTAATTTAAGGGCATTGATGAAAATGTTTCCGAAAGGTTTGATCCAGTCGCTAACAAAATCGGCTCCCCAGCTAAAATTGGTTAGGATCAGGGCGAAGAGTACCCCTGCAACCATTCCTAATAATATCTGCCAGTGCAGTGCAAGTTTTTTCATTCTTTGATATTCTAAATTTAGATTTTAGAGGATTTATTCTGAAGGTAAAAGTCGGCTAAAACCAATGCGGCCATAGCTTCCACAATAGGAACCGCCCTGGGAACCACGCATGGGTCATGTCTTCCCTTACCCTGCATTTCCACTTCTTCACCTTTAGAGTTAATGGTTTGCTGTTTTTGCATAAGTGTCGCAACCGGTTTAAAGGCTACTTTAAAGTAGATGTCCATGCCGTTGGAAATACCTCCCTGGATGCCTCCGCTTAAATTGGTCTGGGTTGAACCATCTGTATTAAAATGGTCGTTATGTTCACTGCCTCTCATCTTTGTTCCTTCAAAGCCGCTTCCGTATTCAAATCCTTTAACGGCATTGATGGAAAGCATAGCCTTGCCAAGTTCAGCATGAAGTTTATCAAAGACCGGTTCGCCTAATCCTTTCGGTACATTTTTGATCACACATTGCACGGTGCCTCCCACGGTATCACCTTCGGAACGAATTTCCTTGATATAGGCTTCCATTTCGCGAGCCATTTCAGGATCGGGGCAACGAACTGGATTCTTTTCAATTTCTGAAAAATTCAGCTCAGAATAATTTTTTTGTAATTCCATTTTTCCAACGGAGGAAACAAAGGCATTGATCTTTATATCCTTCAGCAATTGTTTTGCGATGCTTCCGGCAACCACCCTGCAGGCAGTTTCCCTGGCAGATGACCTTCCACCACCGCGATAATCTCTTACACCATATTTTTCATCATAGGTATAATCGGCATGTGACGGGCGGTAAGTATCTTTTATGTGAGAGTAATCCTTGGATTTCTGGTTTGCGTTCCTGATCACAAAACCAATTGGTGTTCCCGTGGATTTTCCTTCGAAAATTCCGGAATAAAATTCAACGGTATCCGGCTCTTTACGCTGGGTAACGATGGCCGACTGGCCCGGACGTCTTCTATCCAGGTCGTTCTGAACCTTTTCAACATCTATTTCGAGACCGGCTGGACAACCGTCTATGATCCCACCAATGGCCACACCATGTGACTCACCAAAAGTGGTTAATTTGAATAAATTACCAAAGGAATTTCCGGGCATCTAAAGGATTTTGAACAAATGTAATTTTTTAAGCACATATTTAAAAATGGATTCCTGCTTATTGTGCAGCAGGTTGCATTTTATGCGTTCAATGTAGCTTAAAAAATTTGATCAATAATAAACCCAGAGATGAATCAGAAATTTGCCTGAATTCTTTCCAGTTTTTAAATAAAAACGGCTGTTTACTGCTGAATCGATCCTGATTTTATATTAATTCTGTGATTCACCATTCACTATACTGTCTATCGCAGCAATAAGTGTGTCCATATCGAAAGGCTTAGATAGGAACTCGGTCGCTCCGGCCTCCCGGCAGATTTCATCTACATTGTGAAGTGCAGACATCATGATGATTGGCAGATCTTTGAAACGTTCATCTTTTCTAAGTTCAGAACACACATCGGTGCCATCTACCCCAGAGATCAGCTTATCAAGTAAAACCAGTTCAATATCATGCTGGAGAATCTGGTCTTTTGTGGTAGCGGGCTGCTGGGTGACCACCACGTTATGGCCTTTGAACTCAAGAATGTCCTGGATCATGATCCCTATTGTTTGATCGTCATCGACTATTAAAATTCTCGCCATTTTTTATGATTTTAAAGGTAGTGTAAATGTAAATTCAGATCCCTTTCCGTATTCGCTTTCTAAAATAATTTTTCCGTTATGCCTTTCAATAATCTCTTTTGATAAATAAAGTCCTATACCAAAACCTGAATAGGTGTTTTCGTTCTTAGATTCAACCCTGTAAAAGCGTTTAAAAATATTCCTCCTGTCTCTCTCCCTAATGCCTATTCCTTTATCACTAACAGTTACTGCGGCAAAATCATCGTTATACTTGTGGATCTTAACCTCCACGTTTTTTTCTTCAGGAGAATATTTATAGGCGTTGGTAAGAAAATTAATAAGCACCTGGCCAACCCTGTTTCTATCGGCCTCCACCAGACAACTAGCTTCATGATTAAGCACAATTTCGATATCGCTATGGGTATCTGAAACCTCCTGAACAATATTTTCTACCTGCTCATTTAACTGAAATTCCTCCCGCTGCATTTTCATTTCATTGGTCTCTATTCTTGATAGATCCAGCATCTCCGAGATGAGAACGATCAATCGTTCAATTTGATCTTCAATTCTTCCCAGGTAAGGCTGTACGGGAATATCGGTCTCTCCATTTTTATCACGGATCATCTTTAAGAGAAGTTGTACGTAGCCTTTTATGGAAGTTACCGGGGTTTTAAGTTCATGACTTACAAGCTTTAGAAAACTTTCCTTCCCCTGCTCTACTTCTTTAAGTTTCTGTATTTCGGTGCTTGAACTAATCCAGGTAGACAGGCTTCCCTTATCATCCAGAACCGGG
The DNA here is from genome assembly GCF_022570735.2 of Christiangramia oceanisediminis. GTDB lineage: Bacteria > Bacteroidota > Bacteroidia > Flavobacteriales > Flavobacteriaceae > Christiangramia > Christiangramia oceanisediminis. The sequence continues at coordinate 783,964 of NZ_JANCNS010000002.1, forward strand.
ATAGTACGATACAAATGCCATTTATATTCTCCTTCTCGGTCTTTGATTAATAATTCCATATCGAGATCCTTCACCCTGGAAAGTGCTTCATTCACCTCATTCTGGGCTTTATCCAATTGATCTGGATGAATTGCAGACCACCACTTTTCCTGGATGAGCTCTTCCATAGGTTTACCGGTATAATCCTGCCAGCTTTTATTAAAAAATACCGGCTCTCCCTCAGGATTAGCAAGACTGATCTTGTGGGGCATAAAATCTATTAGTTCGCTGAATTCCTTTTCTCTTTTACGAACCTGGTCATTTAGGAGTTCACGATTTGTGACATCCTGGGCGATCACACCAATCCCGATTATATTCTTTTCTGCATCGTATTGAGGAGTATAGGAAAAATCGAAATAAGACCTGATCAACTTTCCGTCAACCTCATGTTCTATGGGGAGGCCTTGGGCGTGATACGGAATTCCTTTATAAAAAACCTGGTTTAAATACGTTTCAATACCCTGTTCTCTTAGTTCAGGTAACACATCGAACAATGCTTTGCCTTCTATCCTATCACCTTTTCCCCAAACCTTTAAAATGGGCCTATTAGCGAACTCGATAATATAATCTGGTCCTTTCAGGAATGTTATAAGAGCAGAGGATGAATAGATAACGCCCTTATACTGGTATAGCTTTTTTTCAAGATTAGATATATGTTTTTCATAATCAAAAGCCTGCTTTTTCAGGTCTGCGTTTTTCTGACGAAGTTTATCAATTTCCTGCTCTAATTCCTCAATCTGTAATCCTTCCTTCATCCTCTATTATTTGAATCTGGCTAAATGTAAGATTTTGAAGTTGGGCGGCTATAAGATTTAAGATGCATTAACAAAACTTTGTTTATTACTGCTTTTTCAAGGCATTTCTAAGTATACTTACAGGGTGCTGAGCAGTACGCCCGGTGCCATCTTTGATCTGGTGCCGGCAGCTAGTACCATTTGCCGAGATGATCACAGACCTATCAGCTTTCCTGATAGCTGGAAAAAGCGAATTCTCACCAATTTGCATACTAATCTGGTAATGCTCCTTTTCATAACCAAATGAACCCGCCATCCCGCAACAACCGGAAGCTATGATGGAAACTTTATAATTCTTCGGCAAGTTCAGTATATCAAAAGTCCTGCTTGAATTGGACAGGGCTTTTTGATGGCAATGCGCATGGATTTTAACAGTGGCTTTCTTTTTTGTGAACTGTTCTTCCCTGATATTCCCACTGGCGATTTCCTGTTTCAGGAATTCCTCGATCAGGAACGTATTAGCCGAAAGCTTCTTTGCAGCCTGCTTATCGTCTGCCAATCTCAAATATTCGTCTCTAAAGCTCAGGATAGCTGAAGGTTCGATTCCTATCAAAAGATGATCTTCATCTATAAGGTCTTTAAAAATCCTTATGTTCTCATTGGCCAGTTTTTTTGCTTCGGTGAGAAAACCTTTGGAAAGATAACTACGCCCACTTTCCGGGTGATCTACCAGTTTAACCTGGTAATTCAGTTTAGCCAGCAGGTTTAGCGCATCCTTACCCACCTTCACATCCAGGTAATTGGTGAACTCATCGTTAAAAAGGTATACCGTTTTAATGCAATCTGGTTTCTGGAACTTGTTCTTATGAGACAAATAATATGCCTTTAGGCTCTGCTTTTCAATCACAGGCAGTTGACGTTCTTTCGCCACGCCCAGCATTGATTTCGCGATTCCAGAAGTAAAGGAATTCGAAAGCAGGAATCTTGAGATCCCAGGAACTTTTGAGGCCATGGCATTCTGCCGGGTGATATTCGCAAAGGCCTTATCTCTAAAGCTTGGTTTGTGACTTTTATAATACTGGTGCTGAAATTCAGCTTTTAAGGCAGCCATATCCACATTAGAAGGACATTCGCTTTTACAGCCCTTACAGCTAATACACAGGTCCAGAACTTCCTTTAATTCCGGATGATCAAACCTATTTACCTTATCTGAATTGGTTAAAAACTCCCTTAAGGCATTGGCCCTGGCACGGGTGGTATCTTTTTCATCCTTGGTCGCACGATAACTGGGACACATGGTCCCACCTGCTTCCACCGATTTTCTGCAATCTCCGCTACCGTTACATTTTTCGGCCAGCCTAAGGATCCCATCGGCGTCTGAAAAATCCATAATGGTTTCGATCTCGGGTTCCTTGCGATCCGGGACGTACCTTAGAGAACTGTCCATTGGAGGAGCATCCACGATCTTCCCGGGATTGAACAGGTTGTTTGGATCAAATACCTGTTTTACGTCTTTAAGCATTTGGTAGATATGGTCTCCATACATCAGTTTGATGAATTCTGCACGTACACGCCCGTCTCCGTGTTCTCCACTAAGAGAGCCATTGTATTTTTTTACCAGCTTTGCTACATCGGTCGTGATGCTTCTGAACAGTTTTACGTCTTCAGACTTTTTTAAGTCCAGAATAGGCCTTAAATGGATCTCTCCAGCACCGGCATGTGCATAATACACAGCCTGCTGATCGTATCCCTTCATGATGCCGCTGAATTCTGAGATATAATCAGCCAGTACTGGCAGAGCCACGGCTGTATCTTCGATACAGGCAACAGCTTTCCGGTCACCTCTCATATTGCCCAACAGGCCAAGCCCGGCCTTTCGAAGTTCGAGGGCAAGCTCTATTTGTTCTCCATATAGCACCGGAAACGAGTATCCCAGGTTGGCGTCTTCCAGGGTTTCCTGCAGGGCTTTCAGTTGCTCTTCCAGGTCTTTTTGGGAATGTGAACGCAATTCGAGCATCAGGATTGCTTCCGGGTCCCCTTCAATGAAAAACCGGTTTTCCCTGTATTTCAAATTCTCGCTCGTACAATCCAGGATCACCTTATCCATCATCTCACAGGTGAAAAGGGAGTGTTTCATGGCGGGCACCACAGCCTTCATACAGTTATCGATACTGGCGAAATGTGCTGCGACCATCGCTGTATGTTTTGGAGGCAATGAATCCAATTCAAGGCATATTTCGGTAATAAATGCCAGGGTACCTTCGCTTCCCGCGATAAGTCGGCAAAGGTTATATGGTTTCTGGCTTTCCTGAAAAACCTGGCAGTCTAATAATTCGTCAAGGGCATAACCCGTATTCCTTCGGTGTAAACTTGCAGGAGGATATTTCTCCCTGATCTCTTTCTGATTCGCAGGGTCTTTTAATTTGGAGTCCAGGCTTCGATATATTTCGCCTTCCAGGTTCTCCAGGCCCAGTTTTTCCTGGTATTCCTGTTCTGAAAGATTCCGAAATTCGGCCATGCTCCCATCACTCAGGATTGATTTTATGGATATAACCTTATCCCTGGTGGTTCCGAATTTAATAGAAGTGGTTCCGCTTGAGTTATTACCTACCATTCCTCCTATCATACACCTGTTCGAGGTTGATGTGTTAGGGCCAAAGAAAAGTCCGTATTTCTCGAGTCGCCTGTTAAGATCGTCTCTAATAACCCCTGGCTGCACCCATACTCTTTTTTTCTTCACATCAATTTCCAGGATATCTGTAAAATTCCTTGAAACATCCACCACAATACCATTCCCGGTACACTGTCCAGCCAGTGAAGTTCCCGCAGTTCTTGGAATAAGGGAGGTTTTATGCTTTCTGGCGAATTCAATGAGGGTAATAATATCCTGTTCGTTCAAAGGGTAACAAACCGCAAGCGGAACCTCGCGATAAACAGAGGCATCTGTAGCATATATGCTTTTCCACAGAGCATCGTAGTAAAGCTTTCCGCTAAGTGCCTTGGATAATTTATGAAGGGCATCAGTCTTTTCCATACTCAAATTTAGAAGTTTTCAGGTTGCAGACTTAACAGTTTTTTAAATAATATTAACAATAGATTTGCTGCAGGCTGCGTTTGCATTATGCTATTACTTATAAATTTGTCAAAAATCAAATCGATCTAACATGAAAAAACTTGTTCTTATTGCAGCCTTTATTCTAGGCGGTGTGTTTTGTAATCAGGCGAATGCCCAGCAAATTGCCGATAATGCCATTGGTTTGCGTATAGGTGGCGGCGGCGGATATGGGGCTGAAGTCTCCTACCAGAGAGCTATTGGCGGCGATAATAACCGATTGGAATTCGACCTGGGCTGGAGAGATGATAGCAATTTTAGTGCGATCAAACTAGTAGGTCTTTACCAATGGGTATGGAATATCGAAGGCGGGTTCAACTGGTATGTTGGTGCTGGTGCCGGATTAGGAAACTATGACGACGACAGGCACAACAACGACGGTTTATTTGCGCTCGTTGCAGGTGATATAGGTATCGAATATAATTTTGATTTCCCCTTATTACTTTCGCTGGATTTTAGACCGGAGATAGGATTTTCGAATTATGACGACCACGACGATTTTACTCCCGATGTTGCGATTGGGATACGATATCAGTTTTAGATTTTCTTAAATAGGTTTAAGAAAGGAAAGGTGGAGCTCATTGGAGTCTCCACTTTTTTTATGCATTAATCTTCGCCTGCTTATAAAGATCTTCGTACATGGGAACGATCTCGTTGATATCGAATCTCTTCGCAGCCTCCTTGGCCTGACTTTTAAACTTACTTAATTTACCAGGATCCTTAAGTATTGAAATCGCGCTTTGAGCCATGCTGTCTACATCGCCAACATCGTGTAGATAACCCGAAAACCCGTCAACATTAACCTCAGGTAAGCCTCCTGTATTTGAAGATATTACAGGCACAGAGTGAACCATTGCTTCAAGTGCAGCAAGACCGAAGCTTTCAGTTTCTGAAGGCAGTAAAAACAAGTCTGAAAAACACAGGATCTTATCTATTTCATTACTTTGTCCCAGGAACAAAACGCGGTCGCGAATATTCAGCTCCTTTACTAATTGTTCAGCTACCTCCCGCTCGGGCCCCTCACCTACCATCATAAGCCTGGCCTTTACTTCTTTCTGAATTCTGTAGAAAATATTCACCACATCCTCGATTCGTTTCACCTTGCGGAAGTTACTTACGTGGGTTATGATCTTTTCATCCTCATTTGCCATTAATTCTCTTTGGCAATCGGTAAAACTTTTCTGCTGAAACTTAGAGAAATCTATAAAATTAGGGATCACATCTATTTCTTTAGTGATCTCAAAAAACTTCATGGTGTCATCTCGTAAACTTAACGAAACCGAGGTCACGAAATCACTATTGTTGATACTGAAGGTAACCGCAGGCTTATAGAACGGATGATTCCCTACCAGGGTAATATCGGTTCCGTGCAACGTGGTTACCATGGGCAGCGATATCCCTTCTTCCTCAAGCATCTTTTTGGTCATATAACCAGCATACGCATGAGGGATGGCATAGTGTACATGTAACAGCTCGATTCCGTAATTTTTTACCACGTTTACCAGTTTACTGCTCAGTGCAAGCTCGTAAGGCTGGTAATGAAATAAAGGATATTCCGGTACATTTACTTCATGAAACCTGATATGACTGGATATGGTTTCCAGTCTCACCGGTTGTTTGTAGGTCACAAAATGGATCTCGTGCCCTCTTTTCGAAAGGGCCAGGCCCAACTCGGTGGCGACAACCCCACTCCCACCAAAAGTGGGATAACAAACAATGGCTATTTTCATGTATTAATAATCAATAGATTCGTAAATGATTTGTTGTATTTCAGATCGAATATCCGCACGAATAAGCTTTCGGTTATTAGAGTCTGGATAGGTCCTGTTAGACAAAAATACGTAAACAATCTCTTCTTCAGGATCTGCCCAGGCAAATGTTCCGGTAAAGCCGCTATGCCCGAAGCTCATCATGGAAACACAGGCACAGGTGGGACCACCCCCGCTTAACTGTGGTTTATCGAAGCCCACTCCCCTGCGTACATTATCTTCGCAATAATAGCAGGTATTATATTTATCAATTATTTCCTTATCGAATAAACGCTCATCCCCATAACTACCACCGTTTAAAAAGGTTTGCATGATCTTGGCAACATCATTTGCGTTACTGAAAAGGCCTGCATGACCTCCAATTCCGCCCTGCATGGCCGCGCCCTGGTCATGTACATAGCCTCTTATCACCTGCCTTCTCCATAGCCTGTCATCTTCGGTTGGCGCGATCTGCAGGCTGTCAAAGCGGGTAAGCGGAACAAACCCGGTATAGGAAGCTCCAATAGGTTTATATAATTCTTCCTGGGTGATATCCTGAAGACTGGATTCATAATGACCTTCCAGGTAATATTTCAGCAGGTAATAGGGTAAATCGCTGTATTTATACTGAAGCCGACGCTCTAATTCACTCTTTTTGATCACATCTACAATGGTATCTCCAATATCCTTCCTGATGTACATATTCTTTGCGACCTGTAGATTATAGATGTCTGACGGAATTTCACTGTAATAATCGGGTGAAAGTTTCCGGGTCTTGGGCTCTAACGTAGAAATATAAAATGGTATCCAGGCCTGTAGACGCGCATAATGCATCAACATGTCCTGAAGTTTGATCTTTCCTTTATTTGAATTGGCAAAAACCGGTAACAATTCTTCCAGCCTGGTTTCAAAATCAATGACTCCTTCCTGGTCCAGCTTCATAACGATTGGAAGGGTGGCCAGGATCTTGGTTAGGGAAGCCAGGTCGTAGATGGTCGTATCTGTAACAGGAAGCTTCTTATCATAGGTTTGATAACCGAAATTTTTCTGATAGATCACCTTGTTCTTCCTGGCAATTAAAACCTGGGCCCCGGGAGCCATTTTTTCCTGTATCGCATAGTTCACGATACTATCGATCTTGTTCAGCCTGGCAGAATTCATACCTACCTGTTCGGGAATCCCATAAGACAGGCGGTCTACAGCTTTTGTATTAAAACCGGTCCCTTCAGGAAATTCATGGTAGATACTAACCGGAAGTCTTCCCTTTGCCGGCAATCCTCCAAACAAAACCTGAGCGACTTTTCGTTGTGCTACAGGATGGTTTTGATACCCTACAACGATGCCTTCCAGATTGGCGAAGCTTTTCACATCCATCAAGGCATAAGGCCTTGCAAATAATGAAAGAACCGTTTTATTCTGTCGTGCGATCTCGTGAAGCCAAACCAGTTCTTTTTGAGAGAATTTATAAGATGCCCACGGGCTTTTATCAGACTTATGAAAACCTATAACTACATAGGTATAATCTTCAAGTTTACTCAACAGATCTGGTAATCTTTCGGCTTTAACCCAGTCTATCCTGCTGTACTTTCGCATTTGTTCGAGGAAAGGGCTGCCATCTGCATCACCAAAATTTACGTAGGCGATCTTTTGCTTATCCAACTTCTTAACCGGCACGGCCGCTTTATTATTCTTCAAAAGCGTTACGGCATTCTCGAAAAGATCTTCCAGTAGCGCCTGGTCCCGACTTGTATTCAGTTCATCAAACAGGTAGTCGGGTTCAATGGGCTTAAAGTTATTCAGGCCAACTTTATACTTGGCATAAAGGATCTTTTTCACGGACAATTCCAGCCTTTCTTCTGAAATGATGCCGGAGTTATAAGCTTCGATAATGCTATTCGATGCCTTCCCTACATTTTCACTCATCAAAAGCACGTCGTTTCCGGCCAGGAAAGCATCCAGATCCACCTCACCAGGCTTTTTATTCCTGGAAACCCCTTTCATCCCAAGAGCATCGGTAAATATCAGGCCATTAAAGCCCATATTCTTTTTGAGAATATTTGTAACAATATTTTCTGAAAGCGAAGCAGGAAGACCTTCCGCAGGTTCCAGCTGGGGCACATCGAGGTGAGCCACCATAATACTGCTTAGACCTTCCGGGATCAATTCCTTATAAGGATAAAGTTCTATTTCATCGATACGATTAGCTGAAAATTGGATGATGGGCAGGGCCTTGTGTGAATCGGTATCTGTATCTCCATGACCCGGAAAGTGTTTTGCAGAGCTTAAAACACCTTCCCTATGCATCCCACGCATGAACGCAAGAGACTTCAGAGTTACATTAAGCTTATCCTCTCCAAATGAGCGGTTCCCGATTATTGGATTCAGGGGATTGGTATTGATATCAACTACCGGGGCAAAATTGAAGTGTACACCAAGCCTTCTGGCGTGCCGGGAAATCGCAGCCCCAGCATTTTCGATCAAACGGCTATCCTGGATCGCCCCAAGGGTCATATTCCATGGCAATGCATAGGTACTATCCAGTCTCATGGCCAGCCCCCATTCCGCATCCATTCCCACCAATAAAGGAATTTTGGACATTTCCTGGAATTCATTGGTGAGCTTTGCCTGTTTTATGGGACCGCCTTTTGAAAAGATAAGACCCCCAATATGATGCTCCTTTATCAGCTTCCGGATGGTATCTGCCTCATTATCGTTCCTAGACCAGATACTCGCCATAAACAACTGCCCCACCTTTTCTTCAAGGTTCATGGCGTTGTATATACTATCCACCCATTGCTTCTGGGCTACGTGATCTTCAGCCCTTAAGGGGTTTGTGATCTGCGCGGTTAAAGCATTGGGAATAAGGAAAAGAATAAAAAAGAATCCGGTAATCCAGGGCGATCTCAACTTCATTAATTCAAAAATCGTTTATGCCAGCTTTCTGATGCCGGTACCTCCCAGTCATTGAGATATTCGGCTTTATTGTTTACAAGGTTATTAAATACGATGGTATTTGCCGATACGGCGCGTTGTTTAGCCATTTTTCTAAAATCGGCTAAACTCTTATAGGCGATGAATTCACCCTGCTTGTAGGACACATTCATTTTATCGAGCAGATCCACATCATATTCCTTTTCCAGTTGCTGAATGAAATGTACAGATGCATCTATAGAACATCCTGATGCTGCATTAAGCTGCTGATCAAGTCCTATAGTTATAAAACGCCTGTATTTGATTTCGTAAGAAGCTTTTAGGTCTGCTCCGTGCGCAGTCCACTTTTCGATAAAGGCGTCTAATTTTGAGGCTATTTCCTGAACTTCTTCCTGGGTGAACGACCTGTTGGCCTGGTAGATCCAGACTCTTGCAGTATCGGGAAGACTTTCGAAAGGTACTAACATAAGGGCTACATTTGAATTGTTACAAATCTAATTCTTTTAGCCCTCAGCTCAAATATAGTACCGTGTTTTAACTTTTGTGAATTTTTAAAGATCTTCAGCCTGGGCAATAAGTTCTGCCACATCCATTACTGCCACGCTGTCTTCTTTTTCCTTGTTCTTAACACCATCTGTCATCATGGTATTGCAAAAAGGGCAACCTGCTGCGATTATTTCGGGTTGGGTTTCCAGAGCCTGCTCGGTTCTTTCGATATTCACATCTTTATTTCCAGGTTCCGGCTCCTTGAACATCTGTCCTCCACCTGCACCGCAACAAAGTCCATTTTTCTTGCATTTTCGCATTTCTACCAGTTCAACCTCAAGTTTTCTAAGCAGGTCACGAGGTGCCTCGTATTCATCATTCGCACGTCCCAGGTAGCAGGGATCATGGAAGGTTATTTTCTTGCCTTTGAACTTGCCGCCTTCAACCTTCAGCTTTCCTTCGTTTAGAAGAGCTTTCAGAAACTGTGTATGATGCATCACTTCATAGTTTCCACCCAGGGCCGGATATTCATTTTTTATGGTATTGAAGCAATGCGGACAGGCAGTTACTACTTTTTCGATCTCATACCCGTTCAGAACTTCGATATTAGTCGCGGCCTGCATCTGGAAAAGAAATTCGTTCCCGGCTCTTTTTGCAGGATCCCCGGTACAGCTTTCTTCAGTTCCAAGCACAGCGAAATCAACTCCTGCCTGGTGCAACAGCTTAACAAAGGCCCGGGTGATCTTTTTGGCCCGATCGTCGAAACTACCGGCACATCCCACCCAGAACAATACTTCGGGTTTTTTACCTTCTGCCATATATTCGGCCATTGTAGGAACCTTTAGTGCTTCTGCCATATTGCTGATCTTTATCTTATTCTTTAATTACTTAATTTATTTTTCCTTTGCCCAGTTCAAACGATCCATTTGATTATAAGGCCAAGGTGCACCATTATTCTCGATATTGGTCATCGCGATCGCCAGTTCATTTGGAGCGGCACTTTCTTCCATAACCAGGTATCTTCGCATATCCACGATGATAGAAAGCGGGTCTATACCTACAGGACAGGCTTCCACGCATGCATTACAGGTAGTGCAGGCCCAGAGTTCTTCTCTTAATATATAATCGTCGAGCAGTTTTTTACCATCATCCTCAAATTTACCATTCTTGTTGATGATCTCTCCAACCTCTTCCACGCGGTCACGAGTATCCATCATGATCTTTCTTGGTGAAAGCTTTTTCCCGGTCTGGTTAGCCGGACATTCAGCCGTACAGCGTCCACACTCCGTACAGGTGTAGGAATTCAGTAACTGGACCTGATTGAGGTCAAAAATATCTGAAGCTCCAAATTTTTCCGGTTCTTCCTCTTCCTCGCCTTCGGCTGGTGCTGCAAATGGATCGGCATTGGGATCCATCATCAATTCCACCTCCTTTTTAACCGATTCCAGGTTATCAAACTCTCCCTGCGGAGTTAGCTTTGATAAATACACATTTGGGAATGCCAGGATAATATGAAGATGCTTTGAATAATATAGGTAATTCAGAAAGAACAGTATCCCTAGAATATGAAGCCACCAGGCCACTCGCTCGATGATGATCAAGGTTGAATTGCTCAATCCATCCAATAATGGCAATAAATACTGACTGATAGGAAAACTTCCCTTGATCCCGGCTTCCGATGCATAATCATCGACACCATTAAGCTGAAGCTGGTAATCTGCAGCATTCATGGTAAGGAAAAGGATCATCAGGATCATTTCAAAATACAGGATATAATTCGCATCGTTCTTTGGCCAGCCTTTAAGTTCCCGGGCCAGAAACCTGCGAATATTTGAAATATTACGCCTCGTCCAGAAAACGATCACTCCAACAAGTACCAGGAAGGCAAGAATTTCAAAGCTGAAGATAAGGACGTCATAAAATCCGCCTAAAATGGAAAATATTCGGTGGGTACCAAATATCCCATCAATAATAATTTCGAGGACTTCAATATTGATGATGATAAAACCTACATAAACAACGATATGCAAAAAACCTGCAAAAGGTCTTTTCACCATCTTGCTCTGCCCTATCGCAACACGACCCATTTTTGCCCAACGTTCTCCAGACCTGTCTGAGCGGTCTACTTCCCTGCCCAGTTTGATGTTTCGGATTACCCGTTTAATATTTCTGGCAAAAAAGCCTATTCCTGCCACTAAGGCAATTACAAAAAGGATCTGTGCAAGAATTTGCATGGTTGGTTATTTTAAAGAATCTTTTGGAGGATCGTAAGGCCCCGGATTTTTTCCAAATACTGAGAAATGAACATAACGTTTCGGATTCAGCTTCACATCCTGAAGCAATTCTTCCAGTTGTTTGGTAGCTCTATCAAGGTTATTGTAAACAGCATCGTCATTGATCAGCCTTGCCGCCGTACCATCACCATTGTTCAGTTTATTGGACACCGCTTCAAAATCAGCGACCACCTTTTCCAGATCGGTAGTGATCTTATTGATGTTCATATTGGTAAGCGTGTCTGAAAATTTATTGAAATTCGTGGACATTTCATCAAGATTGGTGAACGTCCTGTCCAGCTTACCTGAATTTCCCTGTACGATATTCTGCAATTCGTTAGCTGTTACCTGGAAGGAAGACACAGTGGCATCAAGGTTTTTAAAAGTTCCGCGTATATTATTACGGGTAGAATCGTCAAGGATCTGATTAATGGCCGTTAACATGGAATCGGCACTAACAATGGTGCCTTCGAGTTTGTTCTGAAGAGGTGTAAGCCTGTCGTTCACAAGCTCCATGATCCCTTCTTCCTTTCCGCCAGATAGTGTATCACCGGAGGTTGCCCAACCCGAACCTTCATCATATTTGGGTACGATAGCAAGCGATTTCCCACCTATAATACCTCCTCCATAGATCTGGGCCTCGCTGTTCTTGGAAAATCTGAAGTCGGTTTTAACTGTAAACGTCACAACAAGGTCTCCCTCGCGATTGAGAAAATCGATACTGGTTATCTTTCCTACCTTCAACCCGTTAATGGTCACTTCTGAAGAAGGAGACAAACCTTCCACATCTTCATATACTGCATAAAATGTACGGCTGTTATCCAGTAGATTTTCACCCTTTAGAAAACTATAACCGAAAATTAAGATCGCTATTGCAATAATAGCTAGCAGGGCAGTTTTGACCTCTCTGGAATACTTCAAAAGCAAATTTTTTAATGAATACGCACAAATTTAGAAATAAATATAGAAAAGGCATTCTATTTAACTCCAGAATTTAACGCCTCATTAACCGTAATCTTATCGTCGTTCTTAAAGGCAACGATATAACTATCTGGATATCCTATTTTTATGGCTTCATTATGTAGTTGCTGGATCTTAATATAATCAGAGGTACTTCCGTAGTAATATTTGAATAGTTTACCTTCCTTTTCCCTTACGATATTATTAAGCCCCTTAAAATTATAAGCTTTGGTGTCTATCTTTTTAGATCCCGCCGCGATCTGAACCTTAAAAGTAACATCGCGATAGATCTGTGATTCTGGCTGAGCGGGCTTGGTTTCAACATCAACATTGGTTTGCTCCTGGGCAATACTTTCCAGGGTGTTCAGGTTAATAGTATGACTATATTCTACGATTGCCCTGGTGATCGCCTCGGCCATTTTTTGCCGGCCCTGGTTACTGTTGAGATAAGCTCCCTCCTGGTTGTTCGTTAAAAACCCGGTCTCAATCAAAACACTTGGCATATAAGTTTGATGCAGCACAATGAAACCGGCTTGTTTAACACCGCGGTCCTTGCGTTTGAGCTGGTTTGTGAATTCCTTCTGAACAAAGTCTGCCAGCAGGATGCTTTGATCCAAGTATTCTTCCTGCATAATTGTTAGGCCAATAAAGGACTCCGGAGAATTGATATCAAAATCACTATAGGTAACTTCATAATCTTCCTCAAGGTAGATCACCGAATTTTCGCGTTTGGCTACTTCAAAATTGGTTTCGTTACGATGAAGCCCTAAAACGAAGGTTTCGGTCCCATATGCCTGTGAACTATGAGCATTGCAATGAACGGAAACGAAAAGATCGGCATTGGCATCATTGGCGATCTTCCCTCTTTTTTCAAGAGGTATAAAAACATCGCTATCCCGTGTATAAACTACTTCGATACCCTTCTTCTCGAGCTCTTTGCCAACCATTAACACAATGCTAAGTGCAATATCCTTTTCCTTATATCCATTACCGATATTTCCTGTATCCTTACCACCATGGCCTGCATCCAGAACCACAACAAACTTATCGGCCGAAGGTGGAACTTCAGCAGCCTTAAGGCTTATTGTTAAACCAATCAGTAAAATTGGAAATACGAAAAGTCTAAGTAAATTCGTTCTCATAAAAGGCTAACGCTTAACTGGGGTGAATATTTTAATTACTATTTTTCCTTAGCTCGCCAAAGTCAGCTGAAAAAATATATGTAATTTTGGATTTGCAAAAAGCAAGCCAATCCGTACAAAAATAGCACTTAAAGCATTGCAAACAAATATCCCGAATAGTCTTTTTTGCTTAGTTTTCACGCTGTTCTTCTCCCTTATTCTGCAGGCACAGGAAATAGAGAATAATTCGGTTCCTGTAGAAGCCGAAAGGGATTCAATTCCTGCAACTGTCAATACTTCAGAAGTAGATATCCAGGTTCAGCAACAGGATACCACAAAGACCGATACCCTTAGAAAACCTCAATTTCTTACCGATATTGTAAATTATACGGCTACCGACTATATGAGGCTTAGTTCAAAGGAAAACAAAATGTACCTGTATAATGAAGCCAAGGTAGTGTACGGCGATATGACCATTGAAGCAGGGCTTATAATAATAGATAATAAACTTAATGAGGTATATGCTTACGGGATCGAAGATTCGCTTGGGGTATATTCCCAGACGCCTATATTCACCCAGGCACAACGTGAAGTAAGGCCAGATTCCATTCGTTTTAATTTTGATACCGAACGTGCTTTGGTATATAACTCCAGGACCAAGGAAGCCGAATTCAACGTAAAGGGCATGGTGACAAAGCGTGAAAATGATTCGGTCTATTTCATGCAAAATGTAAGGTTTACCACATCAGAAGATGTTGACGATCCAGACTATTTCTTTTATGCCAGGCGAATCAAATTCGTACCCGATAAAAAAATCGTTTCCGGACTGGTGAACATGTACATCGCTGATGTCCCTACTCCAATTGGGTTGCCATTTGGTTATTTTCCATTAACCGATGAAGAAACATCCGGTTTTATAATTCCTGCCGTTGGAGAAAGCCAATTTGGATTTAATCTTCAAAATGGTGGGTATTATTTCGCCATCAGTGATTATGTAGATCTTTTAACACTGGGAAGTTATTTCACTAACGGAACCTACAATATGGAGCTTACCTCTAATTATGCTTTAAGGTACCGCTTTAGAGGAAATTTTAGTGTTAGGTATGAGAAACGATTCAACAGCCAGCGAGGATTTCCAAATTTTAGTGAATCATCCAGTTATAACATCCGGTGGTCTCATAACCAGGATGCCAAGGCGAATCCAACTTCCAGGTTCTCTGCTTCGGTAAATCTTGGAAGTAGTGAATATTACCAGGAATCCATAAACCAGGCGAATACCGGGAACTTCCTTAACAACACCCTGAGTTCATCGGTATCCTACAGTAAAACATTTGAAGGAGAACCCCAGGTAAACCTGAGCCTTGCAGCCAGGCACCAGCAAAATACACGTACCCAGAGTATCAGTATGAGCCTGCCAACCCTTCAGCTTAGCATGTCAAGGATATTTCCTTTCGCACCAAAAGTAGGAGCCAAAAAGGGATTTATAGATAACATCAACCTTCAATATAACCTCCGCGCTGAAAACCAGATCGAAACTACCGATTCCTTATTTTTCAAATCAGAAATGTTTCGGGATGCCAGGCTGGGTGCGCAACACCAGATCCCGCTTTCCACTAACTTCAAGTTATTCAAGTTCCTGAGTGTAAGTACCGGTGCTAATTATGAGGAAACCTGGGTTTCAAGGACCTTTGAACAATCTTACGATCCTGCTCTTGGCCAGGTTGTGAGAGATACCATCAATGGCTTCGACTCCTATCGCACCTATAATTTGAATGCCAGTATGGGTACGACGGTCTACGGGATCAAAAATTTTGGAGCAGACAAAAAGATACAGGCCGTAAGGCATGTAATGAGACCTTCGGTAAGTTATAGCATTAGACCTGGTTTTGACCAGTATTATGATACCTATGAAAGAGCAGACCTGGCAGATCCCAACCAGATCGAACTGGTTGACTACTCCAGGTTTGATGGAACTCTATACGGAGCGCCTGGAAGCAATTTTTCAAGTTCCGTGGGCTTTAATATATCTAATCAACTGGAAGCCAAGGTGACCGCAAAAGACAGTACGGAGATCGAACCTAAAAAGATAACCTTACTCAACAACTTTAGTGTAAGCACAAGTTACAACCTGGCTGCAGATTCACTAAAACTTTCGCCAATTGCCCTGAGGGGAGCGATCCCCATCGTGAAAAACAAGTTAGATATCAACTTTGGGGGGAACCTGGACATCTATGCCCTGAACAACAACAACCGGAGGATAGACAGACTTAATATCGAAAATGGAGGCAGCCTTTTCAGGCTCACCAACGGAAGTGTTAATTTTGGTTATTCGTTTTCCAACAAGGATTTTGAGGCAAGCGAGGAAGATGATGAAGATGACAATATAGATAATGAAACCTTCCGGAATGGTGGACGAAAAGACAACCTCTTCGGACAGGGAATGGGCCAGGATGGAGAACTCTTTGACGAGGACCCGTTTGAAGGTGAAGAAAAAGAAAATGAGAATTCGTGGTATAATTATACCATCCCATGGGATCTTAGGCTGGCTTACTCGATGAATTATAATAACAATGCCAGGCAGAGCGAGATCAATACCCACTCCATCATGTTTTCAGGAAACGTAGAACTGGCTCCAAAATGGAAGATCGGGGTTAGCTCTGGATACGACCTGGTAGACAGGGGCTTTACCTTTACCCAGCTTCGATTTCAAAGAGACCTGGACAGCTGGATGATGAGTTTTAGCTGGGTTCCGTTCAGCGACAGGAAATCCTGGAATTTCCTTATCAGGATCAAGGCAAATGTGCTTAAGGATATCAAGTATGAGAAGCGAAGGGAAAGAGACAGGCAGTTGTAAGGTAGAAGTACGAGGTTTGAAGTACGAGGTTTGAAGTACGAGGTTTGAAGTACGAGGTTTGAAGTACGAGGTTTGAAGTACGAGGTTTGAAGTTAGAAGTTAGAAAGATTTAAATTTTCTCAATATGAAAAAAATCATCCAAACAAAATTTGCACCGGCACCGATAGGGCCTTATAACCAGGCAGTTTTTGCCGGAAACACCTTATATATTTCAGGACAGATAGCAATTGATCCGTCTACGGGTGACCTCAAAACCGATGATCTTGAAGAAGAGACCACTTTGGTGCTGGAAAACCTGCGAGCTATTTTAAAAGAGGCCGGTCTTAATTTTCACCATGTGGTAAAAACCTCGATTTTTATAAGCGACATGAACAACTTCGGGAAGATCAATGAAGTCTATTCTCGCTATTTTGATTCTGAAGACGCACCAGCAAGGGAAACCGTGGAGGTGGCAAATCTGCCAAAATTTGTGAATGTAGAGATAAGCGCAATAGCCGTTAAACTCTAGATTCCAGTAAAAATAAAAAAGGTCTTCTTACAGACCTTTGATCAATAACCTGGCGGTAGCAGGATTCGTTGCCAGTGGCACATTATGAACATCGCATAACCTCATAAGCATGAAAATATCAGGTTCATGAGGATGCTTGTCCAACGGATCCCTGAAAAAGATAACCATATCCACCTTCTTTTCAGCGATCCTGGCAGCGATCTGCGCATCTCCGCCCACAGGGCCTGAAAGCAGCTTTTCAACATTATACCCGGCTGCCTCGGTCTTTGAACCTGTGGTTCCGGTAGCAATCATCTTTACCTGGTTGGAATCGAGGATTTCACGGTGTTCGTTTAAAAATTGCACCATTTCAGGTTTTTTCCCGTCATGAGCTATAATGGCGATCGTCTTCATAATTAAGTAGATAAGATTTCGGAGATCCTCAGCAGATCTTTGTTTATATTATGTTTTCCTTTCAAGGCCTGGTCGAGACTACATGATTCTATTTCGTTATTCATCATTCCAACCATCAGGTTCTTTTTACCATCCAGCAGTAGTTCAACTGCCTTTACCGATAGTCGGCTGGCCAGAACCCTGTCAAAACAGGTAGGCCTTCCACCTCGCTGGATATGTCCAAGCACAGTAACCCTTGCGTCATAATACGGAAGGTTCTTCTTGACATAATCAGCCAGCTCAAAAACATTCTTTCCTGTTTTATCTCCTTCTGAAACAACCACGATACTCGAGGTCTTTCCTGCTCTCCTACTTCGCTCCAGTGAATCCAGTAAACGCTCCACTCCAAGGTCTTCTTCCGGGATCAGAATCTCCTCGGCCCCTGCTCCAATTCCGCTGTTTAGAGCAATAAAACCAGCATCGCGTCCCATTACTTCCACAAAGAATAACCTGTTATGCGAGCTCGCGGTATCCCTTATCTTATCGATAGCCTCTACCACCGTATTAAGTGCCGTATCATAACCAATCGCATAATGAGTCCCGTTAATATCATTATCTATCGTCCCTGGCACTCCAATAACCGGAATATCGTGCTCCTGGCTCAAAGCCAGTCCGCCGCGAAAAGTTCCATCTCCTCCAATCAGGATCATGGCGTCAACTTCGGCCTTTTTAAGGTTCTCTGCTGCGCGAGATCGACCTTCTTCGGTCATAAACTGCTTGGACCGGGCGCTTTGCAAAATGGTTCCTCCCTGGTTGATGATATTTCGAACGCTCCTTGCATTAAGCGGAACATATTCGTTATTGATCATGCCCTGGTACCCACGGTAAAAACCAACACATTCTGTATGATAATAGGCGCATGTTCTCACAACAGCCCTTATTGCAGCATTCATCCCAGGAGAATCACCTCCGGAAGTCATTACCCCAATTCGTCTTACTTTTTTACTCATAAAGCATAAATTGAATTATAAATCTACAAACTAAATTCGATGCCGTAGCCCAAATCCAGTTCTCCTTCAAATTTAAAGGGATGTCCACGAATGAACACTAAGAAATTATTAAAATTTTGAAGCTCTTAATTTTTGGCCGGAAAATTCATGTAGTCTGGCGCCATGGTCTCAAGTCTTTCCTGTTGTACATCTTCTGCCGCATTTTTTACCAGTTCGGCATTCATGATCTTTCTTAAAAGCTCTTTAAAAGTATCAAAATCTACCGAATAGGAAAGCCCCACCCCCTGGGTGAACCCTATCTCCTCTCCTATAAACTGAATATTGCTTTCGCGATTGAAAACCTTGGCACGAAGCGTTCCTTCCTCATTAAGAAGGAAATCGATTTCCAGGTCACCAATAATAACCGATTCGGTAATACCACCAATTGGCACCCCAACCTGGCCATTAATAACGACCCTGTCTGAGATCTGGGTGGAAAGCGTAAGCCCAAAACGGTCTACAGTTTGCTGATCTGGCGTTCGATCTCCCTGAACGTAATTGACGCCTACCTGGAATTTACCGTCATCATCGGCAAAAATATCGTTCACGATACTGGAAGCCCTTTCTGCAAGGGTTCCGTAGATAGCGGCGCCACGTAGCCCGAATTCACTGTAAAATGTTCCCTGGGTTACCAGGAATAAAGCCTGCAATTCCTTGCTTGCACGATCATCTATACGATATTGTAATTCAGATTTTACCGTAGAACTTGCGTTGGGGAATTCGATATCGAAAGTGATCTCCGGCTGTTCTACCTGCCCCTGGAGATTGATCACTACATCTACCGGGATCTTACGGTTTACCGATGGATTCTCTAATAATACCGCCGGGTTTGCATTTACTGAATAAATGGCACTCACATCCAGGCTTGCATCCAGCGGATCACCGTCCCAGTTAATATTCCCTCCAGATTCCACGTTGAAAACCTTCTGAACCAAACCGGCATATTTAAAATTATAGACTCCTTCATAAACTATGAAATCTCCCCACATATTGAACTTCCCGTTGGTATTGATCTCCAGCAGCAGGTTTCCGGCTCCACGCCCCCTTAGTGTACTGCCGCTGGTCTTATCTACCACCACTTCTACTTCGGCATCGTTGGTGATATCAAGATCGAACAACATCTCGATCCCCTTAACTTCAGGGATCTCAATTTCTTCCCCCGCCAGTCGTGCAGCTTTTTCCTCCGGGCTTAAAAACCGAATAAAGGAATTGTCCCCAACCGATTCAGTATCGCTCAACGGGATCTTGAAAACCGTACCTCTTTCGGTAGCCGCAGTCACATCGATCACCAGCTCATCGGTAGGCCCCTTGATGGTAGCTTCCCCATCAATAAAAGCGGTTCCGTAGTAAAGGGCGTCTTCATCGGCTTCGGTATCCAGAACCAGCAATCGGTCTGAGCTGATCTCCAGGTCGAGAAACCATTCTGAAAAATCCTTGTGAGAGATGCTGCCGTCCAACCTTCCGCGTGTTTTATACTTAGTGTCAACAATGGAGATATTATCGAATACGAATTGCTGTTTGGTAAGATCCACCTGCGCAGCCTGCTGAAGGTTCAGATCCACGTTCAAATAGGGTATCCTTAACCCGGCCTGGTTCAGTTCCAGGCCACCTGAAAAATCAGGATTCTTGTAATTCCCGGTAACAAATGCCCTACCGGAGGCAAAACCCCTGATATCGGTAAGCACATCAGCCCCGAGCGGGGTAAAAATCCCGAGGTTCAACCTGTTGAGATTCACTTCCAGGTCTATAGTAGGCTCGTTCCCGCTAACGTTAATGTCGCCAATGGTGGAAAGCGATTCCATTCCCTCTTTTTTCAGAACACTGTAAACCGAATAATTGGTGAGGTCTTCATTTCCTTCCACATTTAAATCGAGATCCCCCAGGAAAATATCATTTACCTTAAGGGAGTCTATTCGCATTTTGGTATTTGGATAATACAAACCCTGCTCCTGCAAAAGGTCCAGATCCCCGTTAATGGTTCCAGCAAGGTCGAGACTGTCTATTTCGGGCGTGATCTTTCCAATATCCACATTATCAAAACTCATTTGAAAGTTCTTGTACGTGGAATCCCGCATCACCCCGCTTAGCCTGATCTCTTCATCCATATGGCTCATCACCAGCGAATCTATGCTCAGGTCCCTGAACTTATTGTCAAAAACGATTCGGTTACTTCGTACATTAGCCTTGTTGAGATACCATACCTTTTCCTTGAATTTGAAATCAGATCGCTGTATCCCAACCACCGATTTATTTTCCTCGTTGATCGTGTGGTACAGGTTCAGATTAAATTCATCTGAATTATCTTCCCCGCCCCTGAATTCTGAACGGATGAAAAGGGTGTCTCTTTGAGTAACGTTGATAAAACTGAATTCAGAGAAATTATACAGCCTGGTTGAAACACTATCGGCCTCGAAGAACGTATTGTAAATGGGGTTGGTATTATCAACCTGGAGGTTCACATCCTCCATCATATTATTGAAGACATCGATCCTGGGCGAACGGAAGGTAAGCCTGAATTCAGATTCGTCAGACTCCACCCTTCCCCGGATAAAGGTGTTTGGCGCCAGTTCAATCTCAGGGTAAAAAACTTCAACGATCTGGTTATAGATCTCAAAATCGAACTCGAGGAACTGGTTGGTGGTGATGGTCCTGGGCTGGTAATTCGTGTAGATACTCCCAAGTGAATTCTCGAAAAGAGCTCCTACTTCGTTAATACTGAAAACTCCCCTCACCTGCCCGTCTATCACATCAGGAGAATTGATACTAATGGTTCTTACAGGCCCCTCAAAGCTCGAGGAAATACTCAGATCGTCAAAATAATAAAGATCATCTTCGTTCTGGTACGAGGTGTTGAGCAACAGGATATCTCCAAACGCATCGTCTATATTCGTCCCCTTCATATTCATGATCACATCTCCCTTGAAAATCGAAACGCTGTCCCGGTCCACAAAATTCAGGGTATTCAAATCGGCATACTGCACGGCGGCTTCAAAATCGTATACATTGATCTCTTCTGAAACATCCACCAGGCCATTGAATTCCATTTGCAGGTTTGGATCCCTGGAAACCAGGTTACCATTAAAAACCGGGTTTCGTAGATTACCGATCACCCGAAGATTGGTATAGGTGTAATTATTATACTGAAGCTTGGAAATACTTCCCCGTAACTGGCTGTTGAGATGTTCCGGATCGAAGCCACCTCCCTCAAATTCAATATTAAAACTGGTCTTACCGAATTGCTTGTTTTCCATGAGTCGACCCACGTTGAAATCCTTAAAGACCAAATTACCTTTATAAGTTGAGTTCTTCGAACTATTAAAATTTCTCAGTGTAAAATCGGCATCTGCGGCACCAAGCTGACTGTTCAAATATACATCGGCGATCAAAGAAGAATTGGTAACATAGGTATTCCCTTTCAGGTTCACATTACCAAATTCTCTAAGCTCCTCGGGTAATTTTCCTAATAAAGGTCCCGGAAGAAAATTCACCATGTCGTAGTAATTCGTGTTAAAATCTGAAAAACTCCCATCCATACTAAATTCAGACGGGTCTTTAGAGAAAGATCCCTTCAGCTCGAAATTGCCATAGATCGTGGTCCTGTCCAGTCCCTGAAGTCCAAAATCGGTAAGCTGAAAGTCATTTAAAGTACCGGTAAGTTTTGTTTTGAACTGGAGGATTTGTCCCTTTCCGAAACCGTCATAAAAAGCCTGCAGATCGTCACTGGAAATAATACTTTCTCGGAAGTTGGCTTCCACCTGCACAAGGTTTTCAAAATCGGAAAAATCGCTCAGGTCATAATTAAAGTAAAGATCGGCGTCAATCAGGGAACCAGGTGTTTGAAGACTCATATCAACCAGGCTCATGTTGGAGGGATCGTAATGAAATTGAGTGACCAGGTTGGTTATTTTGATCCCCCTTTGTTCATAGCCGTTCAGGCTAGCGATTTCCAGGTCTATATTATCACCATCTATCTTCAATTCATTGGCATAGATGTTCAAACTATCCAGGATCACTACATCCTGCTTATCCAGGTTTTCATCTATAAAGCTATAATGGCTGTTAAGCACCTGTACGTCTCTGGCCGTTAATTCGAATTCAGGTGGATTTCCAGTTGGCTGCTTCCTTAGTTTTTCGATAAGAATCCCCAGGTTATCTTTATCCTCCCCTTCATAACGCCGCATTTTGAGGTCCAGGCCATCAATACGGGTGCTTCCCAATCTGGGTTTGTTGTTTATAAGCCGTGTAAGACTTAGGATAGAAGACCGCATCTCTTCCGCCGTAAGCAGAGTATCATTATGATGGTCTTCCACATAGATATCCCTTAAGCGTACTTTTCCGAAATAACCCAGTGAAACCCTGCCAATGGATAGGTTTACATCGTTCTTTTCTTTGAGGGAATCGGTGATCTTACCTGCGACCGAAGTTTGTACTGCGGGAATAGAAAATACTATCAATAAAATAATGAATAACAAAACAAGTGCGACCACTGTTCTAGTTAGTATTTTCCAGAATTTTTTGATACGTTAATATGTTTTAACTTTGCGTCTAATTTACAACTTCTAAGCCCAATTACTTCTGATGCCAGAGCAAAAAATTAACATTCTCGCAATCGAGTCTTCCTGTGATGACACGGCTGCCGCTGTACTTTGCAACGGAAAAATCCTTTCCAATATTGTTGCTACTCAAAAAGTTCACGTACAATATGGCGGGGTAGTCCCGGAACTGGCTTCCAGGGCCCATCAGCAAAATATAGTTCCGGTGATCCATCAGGCATTAGCGACGGCAAATATCGACAAAAAAGATATTTCTGCAATTGCCTTTACCCGCGGTCCCGGTTTAATGGGCTCTTTGCTTGTAGGAACCTCCTTTGCCAAATCATTGGCGATGGGATTGAATATTCCATTGATCGAGGTAAATCATATGCAGGCCCATATCCTTGCCCATTTTATTGAAGAGGAAGGTTATGACAAACCCGAATTTCCATTTCTGGCCATGACCATTAGTGGTGGACATACTCAAATCGTAAAGGTTAGCGATTATTTTGAAATGGAAGTGATCGGGGAAACAACCGATGATGCTGTTGGTGAAGCTTTTGATAAAAGCGCCAAGATCATGGGACTTCCCTATCCCGGGGGACCGCTTATCGATAAATACGCAAAGGAAGGAAACCCAAAGGCATTTAAATTTCCGAAGCCGAAAGTGGATGGACTGAATTTCAGTTTCAGCGGATTCAAAACCGCAGTTCTGTATTTCATTCAGAAGGAAACAAAAAACGATCCGGATTTTGTAGAAAAGAATCTTAAAGATATTTGCGCATCCATTCAGTATACCATCATTGGGATCCTGATGGATAAACTTAAAAAGGCGGTAAAAGAAACCGGGATCAGTCAGGTTGCTATTGGTGGCGGGGTTTCAGCCAATAGCGGGATAAGGCAGGCACTTGTAGATGCCGAAAAGAAGTGGGGCTGGAAATGTTTCGTACCAAAATTTGAGTACACCACAGATAATGCAGCCATGATTGGTATCGCCGGTTATTACAAATACCTTCAAAAAGATTTTGCCGATCTTTCAATCACCGCACAGTCAAGATATAAATTCTAAGATGCAATTATTCTTTAATCCAGATATTTCGGAAAAAGACAGCCTGGTAACATTTCCCAGGGATGAAAGTAAACATATCGTCAAGGTTCTTCGAAAAAATGAAGGAGACAAACTTAATCTCACAAACGGAAAAGGTTTATTATTTCAGGCTGAGATCATATCAGCCGACCCGAAGCATTGCGTGGTAAAAATCCTGTCTTTTGAAGAACAACCTGCTCCACCCTATTATCTTCATATGATCGTCGCTCCAACCAAAATGAACGACCGTTATGAGTGGTTCCTTGAAAAGGCCATGGAAATTGGGGTGCACGAGATCACTCCAGTAATTTGCGATCACAGTGAACGTAAAGTGGTAAAACTGGAACGCTATGAACGCGTTTTGTTAAGCGCCATGAAACAATCATTGCATCTTAGCTTTCCAAAATTGAATGAACCCATAGGTTTTAATGACCTCATGGCCCAGGAATTGGAAGGTTCCAGGTTTATTGCTCATTGCGAAGATGTTAACGAAAAACCATATCTTCAGAAAAAATTACAGGCCAGGCAACGCGTGAATATTCTAATTGGGCCTGAAGGAGACTTCAGCCCTGAAGAGATCGAAATGGCCAAAAATAAAAACTGGCAGCAAATAAGCCTTGGCGAAAGCAGGTTGCGTACCGAAACTGCTGCGATAGTCGCCTGCCATACGGTTGCCTTGGTTAATCAAGATACCTGATGAAAACCTTAAACGTTTTTTTTCTCTTAGTTTTTTTGATCCTTGCCTCCTCAGGGAAGGCCCAGGAGATCGCTGTGCTTAAATATAACGGAGGCGGTGACTGGTATTCCAATCCTACCGCACTTCCTAATTTGATTAGCTTTTGCAACCAGAACATCCAGACCAATATCGCCGCAAAGCCTCAAACCGTTGAACCGGGAAGCACCGATATATTCCAGTTTCCACTGGTTCATATGACCGGGCATGGTAATGTGATCTTCAATGATGACGAGGTTGAAAATTTAAGGAATTACCTGCTTAGCGGCGGTTTTATCCATATCGACGACAATTACGGCATGAACGAATATATAAGGAAGGAGATCAAAAAACTCTTTCCCGAAAAAGAGCTCACCGAAATACCTAAAAATCATCCAATTTTCTCGATCGCCTACGATTTCCCGAATGGTCTTCCCAAGATACACGAGCATGATGCCCTGCCTCCACAGGCTTTCGGAATATTCGACAATAACAGGCTCCTGTTGCTTTTCACCTTGGAAAGTGACCTGGGTGACGGATGGGAGAGCCCGGAAGTTCATAATGACCCGGAAGAAGTAAGACAAAAAGCTTTAAAAATGGGAGCAAATATTGTTAAATACGCCTTCGAAAATTGATAAAACAACTATCCCACACCGAAACTTCCTTCCAAAAAAAAAAATTTCCCATTGTGCTATTATTAGACAATGTGACCGGTGAAGCGAATATTGGAAGTCTCTTCAGGCTTGCCGACGCTTTCGGAATTGAAAAGATCATCTTCGGAGGCTCCAGGCCCAATCTAAATAGTAACCGCCTTACCAGAACTGCGCGGAATACCCATAAACTGGTGGATTTTGAATTTTATGAAAAATCTTCTGAAGCAATTGATACCTACCGAAATATGGGGTATAAAAGTATCGGGCTTGAGATCACCAGTACAAGCCGGCCTATACATGAGATTTCAGAAAAAAAATTAGGTGAAACGCTGCTTGTCGCTGGAAATGAGCGACATGGTATTTCAGCAGAAGTTCTGGAAAGCATCGATGAGCTTTTTCATATAGAAATGTTCGGGGAAAACAGCAGTATGAATGTGGCACAATCGGTGGGGATCGCGTTATACGAAATAACCAAAGTCTTCAACAAGTTCGACAAGAAATAATATATTTACGCCGTGAAAGCACATGAATTTGCAAATGGAATCCTCAGGGCAACCGGGATCATGCTCGGTATCGTCCTCCTTCTTTACTTTTTATGGGAGATCCAGTCGGTGATCGTATACGTTGCCGTTGCTGCGGTTATTGCGCTTATTGGAAGACCGGTGGTAATATTTCTTCGCAACCAGCTTAGGCTGCCAAATCAGCTTGCCGTAGTGATCGTACTGCTATTGGTACTCGCCATTTTTGCCGGGATCATTTTTGTTTTTGTCCCGATCGTGATCGAACAAAGCAAGTATTTAGGCCAGATAGATATAGAGGCGTTTAAAAATGATTTAAACGACCTTAACGAGCAGATCAACAATTACCTCGGTGTTGAGGAGATCAATATAATTGAAGGCCTGAAACGAAGCGAATTTATAAGGAATTTTGACGTTAGCCTTATTCCCCAATTTCTGAACAATGTTTTCGGGATTCTTGGAGCGACCCTGGTCGCTGTATTTTCCATTCTTTTCATTTCATTTTTCTTTCTGAAAGATAGCAAACTGATGCTGAACAGCATCCTGGTATTTGCCAATAAAGGAGAAGAAAAGAAATTTCAGCGCGTCTTCAATAAGATCAAGGTGCTGCTTTCCCGCTATTTTGTTGGCCTAACCCTCCAGATCTCGGTGCTTTTTCTATTGTACAGTATCCTGCTTTCGGTCTTTGAGATCAATAACCCGATTGCCATCGCCTTTATCTGTGCAGTTTTAAATTTGGTTCCATACCTGGGCCCATTACTGGCAGGTATTTTAATGGCGCTTTTTGTGATCTCCAGCAACCTGGGAGCCGAATTCAGCAGTGTGATCCTCCCACGAGTAATCTATGTGATGCTGGGTTACGGGATATGCCAGTTGATCGATAATTTCATTTCGCAACCAATGATCTTTGGAGCCAGTGTAAAATCGCACCCGCTGGAGATATTCCTGATCATTCTAATCGCCGGGCTTATGTTTGGCATCACAGGAATGGTTGTGGCTGTTCCTTTCTATACAGCCCTTAAAGTGATCGCCAAGGAGTCACTAAGCGAATACAAAATCGTAAAAAGGCTTACCAGAGACCTCTGATCATGTTTAACAGGGCCTTGCTTAGACCAGAAGTCGTTAAGTTCATTCGTAATAATGAAAAAAGCGATATTCCAGGACTGGTTCTTAAGGGCAGTCCATTTGATGATATAAGCGTTCAGGAGCTTGCCGGCCAGTTGAAAGGGCTTAAGATCGCAAAAAGGAAATTCCCGGAATTTTATCAATCTGATGAAATCATATACCCACCCAGCCTGAACCTCGAACAAAGTTCTTCTGAAATTACGGCAACTTACAAGGCATCCCTGGTAAAAGGAAAATCGTGCATCGATCTTACGGGTGGCCTTGGAATCGATTCTTATTATATTTCCCAGAATTTTGAAAATTTCGTTTACTGCGAGCTAAATAGAGAGCTGGCCGAAGTCGCCAAACATAATTTCAGGTCGCTTCATGCAAATATCGAAGTTCAACATACCGATTCGCTGGAATACCTAAAAAAACAGGAAGGATTCAACTGGATCTATGCCGATCCTGCCAGGCGGGGTAAAACTGGCGAAAAGGTATTCAGGCTGGAAGATTGCGAGCCCAATATTCCTGCAAATCTCGACCTGATATTTTCAAAGACCAACAATCTTTTATTGAAAACCTCTCCTATTCTTGATATTTCTGCAGGAAACAGGGAATTGAAATTCGTAAAGGAGATCCATATCCTGGCCGTTCGCAACGAGGTAAAGGAGTTATTGTGGATCCTTGAAAAGGGACATGAAATTTCGCCCGTTACCAAATGCGTAAATTTTGAAAAGAGTGAAATTGAGAAATTCCAGGGAAGCCTGGATGATGAGGAAGGGCTATCGATCGATTTTAGCGAACCGCTGGAGTATTTGTATGAGCCCAATTCGGCTATTATGAAAAGCGGACTTTTTAAACAGCTGGCTTTAGAAACCGGTACTACGAAGCTACATCAGCATTCCCATTTATACACCTCAAATCACCCGCTTAAATTCCCCGGAAGGAGCTTTAAAGTGATTGATCGTATGTATTTTAAAGATTCTTACCTAAAGAAGAAGTTAAAGTCTAGAAAAGCCAATATCACTACCCGTAATTTTCCTGATTCTGTAGAAAACCTTCGGAAGAAATTCAAGATTAAGGATGGTGGAAGCGATTATATTTTCTTTACCACCAACCTGGAAAACGAAAAGATCGTGATCTTCTGCCAGAAGATATGATTAACGAAGATCCCTGAAAACCTGTGGTTTCCTGTTCATCTTCGGAAACCTTAATTTTTCGATCTCCTCAAGTTCCATCAAATCTATTATCGGGGTAACATTCAATCTGGCCCTGAAATAATCCTGAAGGCGTGCTACTCCCATAAAATCAGCAGGTACGAACACAGTTACCGCATCATTTCCGAATTCATCATGCCTGGCCTCAATCAAATAGGAATCCAGCTTTTTAAAGGAATTTAAAACCTCAATCAGGTGCTGCGGGTAAAGGCTGGTTCCCTTCAGTTTGATCTTTTGCTGTTTCCTTCCAACCACTGAACCTAGCCGTGGGGTATTCCTTCCGCAATCGCAGGGCTCTTCATAATAGGTAAGCATATCGCCGGTAGCAAACCTGATCAACGGCATGGTTCGGGTTTGCAGCGGGGTGACCACCAGCTCCCCTATTTCACCCGGTTGAACGGCCTCTCCCGCCTCGTTCAAAACTTCGGTATAAACCAGATCGGCAGGCACATGATATCCACGATGTTCGGGACATTCGGTGAAAGCAGTGGCCATTTCCGTTGAGGCATAGGTAGAATAGATTTCAATATTCCATTTTTCCTGTAAGAGTTTCCCTATTGCATTCAATTCAAAATTTGAATCCCGAAGCGCCTCCCCGATACAAATAGCGGCTTTTACGGAGGAATTTCGGTAATCGATCCCGTTAGCCTCCGCAAAAGTTATCATCTTAAGCAGAAAAGAAGGTACGGCTACCAGGTACTGCGGTTTAAATCGCTCGATGCTTTCCCATTGTAATTGAGGCAGTCCGCTTCCCGTCCTGATGACACCTGCTCCCAGCTTTCTCAGTCCAAGGAAATAAGCCATTCCGGCCATAAATCTCCGGTCCAGGGTTGTGGTGATCTGGACCTTATGTTCCATTTTTACTCCTGCCATTTTGAACGATCTCAACTCATTCTCAGCCAGCCTTTCGAGATCTTCCTCATTCAGGACAAAATTCATCGGACTCCCGAGTGTGCCCGAGGTGGTTACAAAGTCAATAATATCGGCCTCAGGAACGCTGATAAAATTGGAATTGAAGCGCTGCAGGTCCTCCTTGCTGGTGATGGGAAGCCGGCTAAAGTCCCCTGGCTGCTGAATTTCCTTTAAAGAGATATCACGTTCCCTGAACATTTTTTGGTAAAATGGAGAATTGTCCTTGCAGTATTGCAACTGGCTTTTTATCAATTTCCATTGAGCCGTCCTGATCTTTTTTATATCCTGAAAATAGAGATCTTGCATTATAATTTTCGCTGTGTTCTTTTAATCATTTTTTCCAGCTCTTCCTCATCAGGAAGTGTGGTTATTTCCTTTTGCCGGGCTTCTTCGAAATGTCTCAGTGCCTGGTCATAGTCTTCCTGCTCGTAATACACCATTCCGGCCAGATACCAGGCTTCCCAGAATTGTGGGTTTAATTTTACCAGTTCTTCAGCTTCAACCACTTCCGGTATTTCATCCCTTCTGAGGGCAGCTTTAACATCATATTCTAACTTTCTATATCGCTCGTAGTTTTTGAATTGAGCTTGATGAATAAAATCGCTTTCCGGAATATTCCATTCTTTACTGGCAACTGAATTTCCCACAATTCCATTAGTAAATTTTTCAAAAGCCGAATCCAGGTCATAGGCTACGAATTCGCCCATCTGGTAAGGTCCCGTGGAGACCCAAAGCCTGTTTTCCTCTGGTTTGAATACGATCGCGTGATGGGCCAGCAACTGATTGATCGCCAATTCATTTCCATATCCAAGTTCTGCTTCGTTTTTACCTTCCATATTTCTGAGGATGGAAACTGCAGTTCCAGGTTCCAGTTTCTGTTCCTCTGCCAGAAGTTGCTGCATACGCTCATACCGGTATTGAGTGTGGCTTTCAAGGATCGCTTTTTTATTCCGCCGGTCTTCGGAATAAGCCTCGCTCTGAAAATGATTACTGCAGATCAATTGACTGGAATTATCAACCTCATAAACTCCAAAGTTACGTGGTGAAACCTCTATCAGGATCGCATTTCGCTCTTTGGCGCTCCCCACCATAATAGCTTCAGAAACAAAAACCTCCCGTTTCCTGGCAATTTCAATAGCTTCCTGCGTACTTGAGGCATACTGAAGAATTTCCCGGGCCACCAGGCTTACCGGTGTTTTCGCCACCAGGGGAATTCCAGATCGACCCGCATTGATCGTGACACTTAGACCCTGTTCATTCATCCCGCTTACCACTCCAATCATTCCGCCCCAGGTATACATCATGAATTTATGGCCTTTATCGGGATTAATAAAGGCAGCGATCTTCTGTTCAGCGAATTCATCACCGGCGTAAAAATCGAAATTTCTTCCCAGCAAAAGCTGGCCATCTGCTGTTTGCTCATCCCAGGCGGCAAACGAAGTACAACCTACCAGCATAAGGTCCTGCATGGCATGGCCTATATCGTGGGCGCCGTGCAAATAAAGCATTCTCGTAAAAGCAGGTGCGAATTCATTAAATTCGGCAGAAGCATATCGGGAAACTCCGTAGATCTCCTTTAGATATTCCTGCGGAATATACTGGTACATCTTCCGGTTAAAGAATGATACGGATTTCAACAGGAAACTCCTGTAATTCTCTGAAGGCACCATTTCTGAAAGCCGCTGCATAAAGACCTGTTCCTGGTGCCTGATGAGCTCCCGACTAAGACTGCCGTTAGCAAGGCCTCTTTCCAGGGCATCGCCTTCGAGATACAGCTCCCAGATACCGAATTCATTCTTATAAAGCTGATTCTTTCCTAGGCTGTAATGATTCTCGGAATGCTGTATACGGGTCGTATCAATTTTTTCAATCCCCGAAATATCGGGTTCGAATTCCATCGATTTTTTTAACCCGCAGGATATGAAAAGCAGGGGAACAAAAATCAAATATACAAGCCTTGCTTTCATCATTCTGCTTTTTGTAAGACCAGGATATTGTTTTGACGGTAAACGATCTCGAAATTAAGGTCTAGCAGCCAGCGATTCGGAAATTCAGAATCGATTATGATCACCTTTCTGGCATGAGGTTTCATAAATTCTATAAGGGGCTGGGCATTGGTCACATTCCCCTGAATAATAAATATCTCGGAAGGTGGCAATGAACCAAGTTCCGGATAAAATTCGATTTCAGTTATTTTGGAACGTGGCGTTGCTTTTGCGATTTCCAGCAGTTCCAGATCACCTTCAAAGGCATGGATCTCAATTTCACTGAATTTATAAGATAGGAACAAAGGCAAAATCCCGTAACCCGAATTAATCACGGTCACTCTATCCTTTTCATTCAGGTATCGGCTTACCCGAAGGAATTTTTCGCGGGAAGCCCTGAATCTTTTTCTAACCTCGCCATAGATCGATTTATAACGGTAATTGCTCAAAACAGCCCATTTCTTGTAAAGCTTTTCACTTTCGGTTGGATATTTCGCAGCTTTTGACCGGATGAATTGTTTGAGGAAATAAGGAGATTCTCCATTTTCCACCCTCTCCAGGATCAGTTTTCTGAAGATAGCTCTTTGCAAAATAAAACTGATGCTTACCGCTGAAATTATTCCTATGATCGAAACTACAGAAACCGATTTTAGCGCGGGATGCTTCGCAAAAATCAGGGCTCCCATTCCCAGCATGGTTGTGATGACCGAAATTAGTATGGAAGTCTGGTAAGTCTGCAATTCCTTTTTCCCCGTCTCATACTCCTGTAAACAGGCATTGGTAATGAAAATACTATAATCCAGCCCCAATCCAAAGATGAAACTCGATATGATAATATTGAGAATATTGAACTCTATGTCCAGCAAAACCATGATCCCTAAGGCACAAATCCAGGTAACCAGGATTGGAAGCAGTGTAAAAAGACTAATTTCGATACTTCGGTATGCGATCAAAAGGATAATAAAGACAGCCAACAGTGAAAACAGAACCAGTTTATTGAACTGGTCTTTAAGGTCTCCAAGAAATACCTGATTCATAGCTTTTCGATCCAGCGCAAGCACACCCTCCACCCCTTCAAATTCTGAAAGGAATTCACTGGTATTTTCTTCAGCAAGATTTACCGTACTGGTAACCGTGGCAATATTCTCATCTTCCGATATAAAATCGCTCAGGTAAAGAGAACCCGCATCCTTATAATCATCAAGGTCTATATTCTCAAAATCCTGTTCAAGCAAAGAATAAAAGCGTCTAAAACTTTCCGGCCTAAAGCCATAATCCCCTGAAATGTTTACAAGATGGGTCTTTAGACTATCAGCTCTTTTAGGGTTCCAGAAGGATGTCCAGTTTTCGATTCGGTCATTCTGGGTTGCCGTTGATAGAATTACACCTCCTATACTGCTAAAATTACGAATTTCAGCTTCCTTCTCCAGCTCGTTCAACCTATCGTAAAGCCTGCTGTTTTCCTGAAGTGCTTCATCAATATTGTTTCCGTAGGCGACCATATAGATGGTCTTACCCTCCCGGCCGGCAAGGCCTTCCACCTTTCGCTCCAGCTCCATGAGCTCTTCAGGCTGATAATTGATCCTGGAAAGATCATCATTGAAACTAACGTTGTTGAAAAGAAATACACTTACCAACCATATACCCAGGATCAGATAAATAAGCGGCCGGAACCTTGAATATTCTACGGAAGCGATCTTGTCGAGAAAAGTATTCTGCTTATAATCTTCAGAAGGGGGAACATATAATAAGGGTACCAACAGCAGAGCCAGGATCGAAGAAAATATTACGCTTACCGCCGCAAATATTCCCAGATCGGTTAATGCTTCACTGTTCAGGAAAACCAGGCATAAAAATGCCACTGCAGTAGTGATACTACTCATCAAAACCGGTTTGGTAATATCCCTGTAGAGTTTTGAAACATCTCGATTATTGCGATAATGCGTTAGGGTATGCAGGGAATAATCCAGCGTGATACCCAGCAGGATGGAGCCTATCCCAAGGGAAATGGCCGATACGCTTCCCTTTACAAGACTCAGTAAGGCAATAGCCGTGATTCCGGAAACTATACTGGGAATGAATAATATTAGCGGCACGTAGATCTTCCGGTAAAAGAATATAAGCAAGAGTAATAAGATGCTTCCCGCTATCCCTAAACTAAGCCTGATGTCTTGCTTTATCCTGCTGGCATTGGCTATTGAGTACATCATACCACCAAAATAACTGGTTTCTACTTCCGGGTATCGACCATTCAGATCGTTTACGATCGAATCAAGCCCCTGAAGGAATTCCTCGTTTTTATCGGTTTCTGAAGAGGGATAGGCCGCATCAACGAATAGCAGGATATTCTTTCGGTCGTTAGTGATCAGGTAATTATTGTACAATCCAAAGTTCTCCCCAACCTGCAATTCCTGCAGTTTGGACAAACCAAGATTGGTGAGGGACAGGGGATCGCGAAGAAAATAATCCTTGGTGACAAAACCCGTTGGAGACATCAATTGTCGATATCCCGAACCTATTCGTGCGCGTATGCTATCGGCATAAAGTCGGTTTGAAATTTCATTATAATCCTTTTCATTTAGAAAGATCGGGAGGTTTTCATATACAAAACCATAGATCTGTCTTAGGTCATTAGGCGGAATTTTACCTTTGATGTCCAGAATATAGTCATCCAGGTTCGATTCCAGTTTCCCGGTTAAAGCTTCGGCATAGCTCACCAGACTATCTGGTGAAACATTTTCATTTTCTGCAGAAATACTTATAATTAGTTTATCGGAAAGATTGGTTGTTCTAAGAACCTTTTTCAGATTTTCCTGTTCTCCGCCAGAAGGGATGAGACTGGTGATATCTTCCTCGAGCTGAATATTCCAGGCAAAATAACCCGTGATGAGCAGGTAGACAAAAAGTATAAGGAAGCCTGTTCTTTTATGGCTTTTCAGATACCTGTAGCTATTATAAAAGGCTTTATGCATTAAGGTTTAACGACCTGCTTTTGATTAGAGATCGAAAATAAAAAATAAAATACAATCCATACTGCTCCAGCCGATACAATTGAAAGCGCGAGGCTGCCGATTATATATTGCCATAGACCCAGAAAAACTTCGGTTCCCGAATCAAAATTATGCAAATTCAAATCCCAGTTGAAACCATTTCCAGTGAGAAATAAACCTAACTGGTAGCTGCTGTAGATTATAAATGGAATAAAAGGCGGTATACTTATATTGGAGAATAAGAAGGCTATAACCTTATTGAGGCTGAAAAGGGCAGCCAGGCTAAAGACCAGCAACGTATGGATGCCCCAGAAAGGAGACAAACCTACGAAGATTCCAAGGGCGATGGCAGAGGCCTTTTTATGCGGTGGTTCCTGGCTTTTCATCACGTCTTCTTTCCAGAATCGTTTAAAGCCTTTATTTTTAAAATCCTGGTATTTGTTCCTGGGATGTATATAAAAAAAGCTTACCAGCACGAACCACATATATAAAAGAACAATTCGAACGATATCCCAGAAAGGCCTGAAATGCGTTACACGCTTTCCCTCTTCATAAAGTACTTTGATTGGAATATTTCTTACATCGGCCTTTTTCCATGCAGCCTTGACCAGGACCTCTATTTCGAGTTCAAACTTCCAGGTGATCAGTTTAAGAGAATTGATCAATTTTACCGGATATAGTCGATATCCACTCTGGGTGTCTGAAAGATCGATGCCCGTTACCACTAAAAACCAGAAATTAGAGAACCTGTTCCCCTTGCTGCTTTTCCCGGGAATTCCCTCACGGCCCATGTTGCGGTCTCCAACAAGCAGTAGTTCAGGATCAGAATCTGTACGGGATTCCAGTTCGGTTAAAAAAACATCCAGATCATCTGGATAATGCTGGCCATCTGAATCAATGGTAATTGCATATTTATATCCCAGTTCTTCTGCTGCCTTAAAACCGGTTTTTAGGGCTATCCCCTTACCCTGATTTTCGGTGTGTTCTCTTAACTCCAGATGGGGATACAAATCGAGGATCCGGGATGTTTCATCAGTAGAACCATCATTGATCACGATAATATTAAGGGTATAGGTTCTTAGCTCAGCAAGGAAAGGCCCCAAAGTTGCGGCGTTATTATAGGTTGGTACAATTACACAGCAATTAAGGGCATCGAACCTCGATTGAAAAACCGAATTAGTATTCAAGATTAAAGCTTTGTGCAAAGGTATTATTTATGACGAAAGCAACATAAGATTCAGAGAGTCTTATACAGTGCCTGGATCTTCAGGACAATCCCATTCTCCGTCCTGGCGACGCCGTTAAGCTTTACAAATTCACCGGAAACTTCCAGCTTTGACTCAAGCAGGAGCTCTGGAGTCTGGCCCGGGTCGAAAACCGCTATGAATTTCACGTTGTTGGCGCGAACCAGTTGAAGTTCATTTCCAGTTCTTCTCATGGCTTCTTCCTTAAAGAGGTGCATGAGCACTACTCCCGGCGTGACCGGCCTGTTGGGAAAATGTCCATTATAAAGGGGATGTTCATTATTGATTCTAAGAGTGGTTAGAAGCAGGCCGTCCTGTTCTTTTGAAGAAATAAGCTCGTAGAATTCCTGTAAAATCATAAATACTGGATCAGGCTTACAAGATACTTAGTTCTGGAAAACCGACTGAGGTATAGGCTGATTAATTTTAATATTTTTCATCCTGATCTCGGTATAGTCTCCAGACGGATCTAACAGGCGTACCGACCTGATATGGTAATCTGAATTAAAATTCACCCAGATCTCCTGGAATAGTCCGCTAATATTTTCGTCTTTCGGAATAATTCTCGCTTTGTAGCTATCGCCATCCCTGTGGTAGGAAATATCGAATTTACCCGTTGCATTAAGTATCTTTCCATTTACACTTCCTGCAACCAGCTCGCCCATTTTTTCGAACAATTCGCTGGATGAAAGGTCGATCTCTGAAGCCATGCCGTCTTCCACGATATACAATTTGGAGTCCCTGAAAAGAACCTGGTAATCGAACGGGCTTTGATATTCCCATTTCAGCATATCTGGCGATTTGTAATAAACCATTCCCACGCTTTTAGGCTCGGTGTTCATGGTTTGCATATGTTTGGTCTGGCTGAATTCAGCAGAAAAGCTATTGATCCCTTCAGCAGTCTGGATCACATTGGTCTTAAACCTGTCTCCTTCTTTATCTGAAAGCAGGTTATTTTGAGCAATAGTTCCTGAAAATATCAGGAAGGCAAATATGTTAATTAGTATACGCATCTATATCAAATAATTTATCCAGTCTCACAACACCAAGATTGCGTTGCTTTAGCTTTACCAATAACTGTTCCAATACCACCGAAGTTTTCTCTATATTATCGTGAAGAAGAATAAGGTCGCCTTTATCAAGGTTTTTAAGAATTCTTTTCAGGATGCGTTCTGGTGAACTGGTGATCGCATCATAAGGCCTGTTATTCCAGCCAATTACCTGGTGCCCTGTTTTAGCCAGCGCTCTTTTAACTTTAGGGTTTATAATGCCAAAAGGCGGCCGGAAAAGCCGCATCTCTAGCCCAGACCTGTCTTTAACAACCTTGTCACAGGCCTCAATTTCTTCAATTATTCGGGAAGATTTCAAAAATCCTATTTTACGGGTATGAGAATAGGTATGATTTCCAACCAGGTGTCCTCTTTTCAGGATCTCCCTGAATACTTCGGGGTGAGCCTCAACCTGTTGCCCGATGCAAAAAAAGGTGGCCTTCACCTCATGCCGGTCCAGGATATCAAGGATCTTCAGGGTGTTCTGGTTAGGCCCGTCGTCAAAACTTAAAGCCACCGAATTTCCCTCGAAATCTGGATTTCTATTATAGGCCTTTACAAAAAAATTAAAGCCAACGTTGGTAGAAACCACTAAAAGGAACAGGATATATCCCAAAACCAGCAGGACAACTGGCCAGAAAGACCAAAGATCTTCCAGGTACAGGTATAAAAAAATCACCAGGGTGATTACAAAAAGTATGTTCAGTATTCTATAGGTCAAGGTTTTTCCAACAGAATTAAGCCATGATTTTTACCAAGGTATTGATTATAGATCAGCACCTTATCTATTTTATCACAAGTTACATGATTAATTTGAAAAGCCTCTGGAATCCTGTTTTCAGCAATTATGCGAGCTCCGAGCCACATGGCATAGGCCGAAATGGAATGATTATCACCCACCAGGTGTTTATAGGCCAACTGGGCGGTTTTTGAGAAGATCGCTTCCTGGATTCCTGAATAATAACCGTCATACCTGCAATCTCCATTATTCCCAAGGATCACGGCATCGATCTCACTGATATCCAATTCATTCGACTTTAAAAATTCAAGGATCAATTGCTCAGGTTCCTGTTTCTGAATCCTATTTTTCAGGCATACGTCACGTACACAGGCATAAGACTTTTCCTGCTTTTTAGCATCCAGCACAAAGAAGGACGCCGACTCAGAGATCATGGTTCCCGGAGTATCTTTTTTAAGAAGATCGGGGCCCGAGATTTGTTCTTTGCAAATTTGCCCGTCAAGAACCTGGAAACCGGTGAAGGCTGGTGATGTCTCATCCACCCCACCTACCAGGACAGTTGTTTCTTCACCCGTATTGATCAGCATCAGGGAATCCAGCAAGGCACTTTCAAAAGAACCCGAATTCTGAGTATAGGTCATATTGTAGCTATTGCAATTGAGTTCCAGGGCGATCTGGCCACCAACCGTGTTGTGAGTGGACTGGATAAAAGAAGTTGGCGCCAGCAAACCTTCTTCAGACTCGATCATGCTTTGCATAAATTTTTCAGTATCCTGAATGCATCCCTGCCCGGTTCCTATAATAATGGCTCCAGGCTGTATTATCCCGGCTTCAGTGAGTGCTTTTTTGCTGCAATACAGTCCCATTTTTACCGCCTGCGACATACGGCGCAGCATCATGGGTTTGATAACGGCTTTGTAATCCTGATCTTTGGCCTTAACGATACTGGAACTAAATTCCTGGAAATTCCCTGTATCGAAAATATCCTCATCCTGGGCAGAAATAGCCGAAATCCCGTTGATAAAAACCTTATTCATTTCGGAAAATTAAAGAGGTACAGTTTCCTCCAAATCCGAAGGAATTGGAAAGAACATAATTTAACTGCTTTGAGTGCAGTTTCGTTTCAGGCATTAATCCTGTATCTCTTATAGGCTGGCTGAAGTTCAGGTTTGGAAAGACTTCCTGGTTTTGTATGGCCATAATTGAGATCACAGCTTCCACCGCACCGGCTGCACCCAGGGTATGACCCGTCAAAGCCTTGGTAGAACTAAATTCGGGAATATGATCACCAAAAACTCTTTTGATAGCAACACTTTCTGAAAGATCATTATTGCCCGTACCGGTCCCATGTGCATTGATATAATTGATGTTCACCGGATCCACGCCTGCTTTTTCAATAGCCTTTTTCATAGCTAAATAGGCTCCTTCCCCATTTTGGGAAGAAGCGGTCTGGTGAAAGGCGTCATTGGCGTTCCCGTAACCGGAGATCCTTGCAATGGCGGGGCGATTTCCCTTCATTTCATCAGCTTCCAGCAAAAGATAAGCAGCAGCTTCTCCAAGATTGAGTCCGTTTCTGTTTTCATCAAAAGGTTTACAGGTTTCTCCAGATAGAATCTTCAGGGAATTAAAACCATTAAGAGTGAACCTGGTTAAACAATCGGTTCCTCCCACGATGACTCTTTTCAACCTGCCCGATTCGATCAAACGGGCACCAAGCATAATGGCATTCGCAGATGAGGAACAGGCGGTGCTGATGGTAGTTACCATAGCATTGAGCCCAAAATATGCTGCGATCTTTTCTGTGGTAAAGCCGGGATGTTGGGCCTGGATATACCTGAGGTTCTCGCTGTTTTCAGAAAATTGATCAAAAAAGGATTCGGTCATATCCATTCCACCAACCGTAGTTCCGGAAATAAATCCTGTACCTGGATCAAATTCTGAAAGTCCTGAATTATGAAGTAATTCCCTAACAGCCATACATCCTAATAAGGCAGCACGGGTATAGGAGTGGCCGGGATTAAGCCCCAGATCATTACTTAACCTGGTATTGTTGATCTTGATCTCCCCAACCGGAAGATCCTTATAATTCGTTTGAAGGATTTCAGGCGTAGAAATGCCGGTTTTTCCCGTATTTAAGGATTGGTAATTTTCAAACAGGTTCTTCCCCAGTGAAGAAACGATCCCCATCCCGGTGACGGCAACGGCACACATGTTTTACTTCGTACGGTTTTTCTCGATAAAATCGACCATACTATTAATAGAATTAAAGATCTCTTTTCCCTGGTTAGGGTCCTCCAGCTTGATCCCGTAATCTTTTTCGAGCAATACGATAAGTTCCAGCGCATCGATACTGTCCAGCCCTAATCCGTCTCCAAAAAGCGGCTCATCATTTTCGATATCGCTCACGTCCATATCTTCCAGGTTCAACTGGTCTATAATACTCTTCTTTAGCTCGGTGTGCAGGTCATTCATTCAGGTAAGTATATTTTATTTAGCTCCTCTTCATTATGCTCTAATCGCCCGGAAGCAGCAATTTGCCACAAAAATACATCATAATCCGTATTGTGCAAGTCCACCCATCCACAAAGCACATTGCTGGCCTTAGCCTTATTGAGCAGGGAATGTGAATAATCTATCATTGTGGTTGGCTCAAACCTATCCTGTACCAGGAAAAGGTTCTCTGAGCGTAAACCATGCCGTATACTTATCTCTCCTAAAACTATATTTGGTAAAGTATAAACAAATAAGGAGGGAGATGGAAAACCACTCATCGTTTTAGAATAGGCTTTATCTGTTTCGAGACAGGAAGACGAATTGGCAAATATCAGGGCGGTATCTGCTTCCGGCTTTTCCTGGTCAAAAAGAATCTCGGCAGCCAGAAATCCCAGCCTGGAAAGATCATCCATCTTAAAGAATTTAGGGTATCTCATACCAAAACTCTTATATATCTTTCTAAGAAAATCCTTTAATTCTGGATTCCCCGCTTCAAGTAACACCTCCCCGTTCCTGATGAGTCTACCTTGACGGAGGATCACATAATCCTTTATGTAATACTTCTTATTCATCCTGAACTTTTTTTAAAAACATGGCCAGGTTACACCCGCCAAAACCGGAAGCTGTCTTCAAGGCCAGGTTCAGTTCTGAACTTCGATGCTGCTGAATAATGTTTAACGGTCTGGAAACACCCAGATCTGTAAAATTTCGGGAAGCGAATAATTCATTATTAAGCATGTTGTGCCGGGTGATGATGCTTTCGATTAGGGCCGAGGCGCCCAGGCTATGGCCATAATAGCCTTTTAAGCTATTAACCGGGATGTCCTGAAGTCCGGCTCGGTTAAAAGCTATGGATTCCATTTCATCGTTATAGGCCGTTGCGGTACCATGAGCCGATAAAAAATCGATCTCAGATGGCTTCACCTTATTCGCCTTTAGCAAACGCGAAATACTCGAATACAAACCTTCCCCGGTACGGCTGGGACCTGAAATATGATTCGCATCATTGGCCGTAACAGCATCGATATAGCCTATCCTTGTCTCTCCTTTTCCTGTTTTGGGACCAATTAGCATGGCTGCTGCCGCTTCACCAAGGCTTATCCCCTGCCTGTCATTTGAGAATGGCCTGCAGGGCTCCGGGCTAATTGCCTGGAAGGAATTAAAACCGGATAGAACGAATTCGGAAACCAGGTCACCCCCTGCAACCATCACATGGTCAAACCTACCAGATTGAATGAGGTCATTACCAAGTTTCAAAGCCAGAGCTCCAGAAACACAGGCATTAGAAACGATCATTGGTTTATCCTGAAAACCGAAGAATTTGGCAACCACCTCACCTAATTTCCAAAGCATCAACCTGTCCTCAGAAAATCGGCCTTTTCCCAGTTCATCAATATTAGCTTTAGTGGTGGCAATAACCAGCCCGGTTCTTTCCAGATCTAAATAGGGAAAATCCTCCAAAACCTGGTGAATGCTAAGCAGCATCATTTTCTCCAGTTTGGTGTAGGCCCGCAGGTTTCCTATCCTGGAAAAGGCCTCGTCTAAAAGATCATTATCGATGATTCCTGCATAGAACGAATCCTTTTGATAGGAAAGATTGGTATGGGATTGCAAGGCTGTTTCTCCCTGCCTGATGGCTTCCAGGTTTAGCTGGGTGCCAAACCCCAAAGGAGAAATGATCGAATCGCCCAGTAAGAAATTCAAGTTCATGATACCAGTCCCATTTTCGTTTTCCAATCTAAGAAAAACGGTGGATTGGTAAGTATAAGTTCCTGGTTTTTATCGGTAAAAACCTGAACCGTTTCCCCGGTACAAATCAGTTTTCCAGATGAAAGGATCTCGTATTTAAAAATGATCTTGGCGGCCTCAGTATTCTTAAAGATGGTATGAACTTCAAATTCATCACCATATTTTAAAGGTAGTTTATGTTCACAGGCTGATTTGACGACCGGAGTTGCAAAACCATGCTTTTTAGCATCGAGGTAAGAGATTCCATGTTCTCTCCCAAAGTGCTCTCTTCCCTCTTCAAAATATTTCAGGTAATTTCCATGCCATACGATCTGTAAGGGATCGCACTCATGAAACCGAACTCTTAATTGTATGATACTTTCCAGGGATTCTGAATTCATTCCACCGTTACCGTTTTCATTTCGGAAATTGCGATCACCTCACCTTTCTCGTTTTCGGTCCTGGCAGATACCGAAGTTACGTTCATGATCTCGTGCAGGATCTCCACGTAGGTCTTTAAACGTTCTCCTACTTTAGGAAGCCCAAGGATCTCTACAGTTTTAATAACCCCTATAAATCCTGTTTTAGGTTTTTGGTTTCCACTTAAAGAACCCTGGTAACCCCTGTGAAGGGACATGCTTTGAGCCATGTGCTCAATAAGTCCACTTTCTGAAAGGAATCCATCATCGAGCAGGCAACTTTC
Organism: Christiangramia oceanisediminis; assembly: GCF_022570735.2. Taxonomy (GTDB): domain Bacteria; phylum Bacteroidota; class Bacteroidia; order Flavobacteriales; family Flavobacteriaceae; genus Christiangramia; species Christiangramia oceanisediminis. Next base: position 825,820 of record NZ_JANCNS010000002.1, read on the forward strand.
AGCCGGAATGGTGAATCCCGTTACCCCGGTAAGCGAGGTGTATTCATAAAGCGTATCTACAAATACGAATGGTTCTTTTTGCGGAATAAGATCACCTACTTCTGTGATGGGATGATGTAATAAATTCTCTGCCATAGTTAACTGAAATCGTTCCAGAAATCATAGTAATTATACCACTGATGCGGGTATTTACGTACCATTTTTTCAAGGTCTTCAAGATAGGCATTTAAAATTTCACGAGGCGTACCTTCCACTGCTTTGTATGGACGGGCATAAAAATGATAATGGAAGTTTCGCTCCCTCATCAAATGCACGAACAAAATTGGAATTTGATTCCTGGCAGCCAGTTTAAAAGGCCCCTGGGGAAATTTTGTGTTCTTTCCCAGGAATTCTGCCGTATAGGTTTTTGAATGTTTCAAATATCGGTCGGCGGCAAAAACCAGCAACTCATTCCTGGCCAGGGCTTCTTTCATATAAAAGATATGGCTCAGGTCTTCTTTGAGCACGATGATCTTCACTTCTGAAGTTCCCGTGACCGATTCCAGGTAATTCTTGATTTGCTTATGTTCAAAATCTGTCACTACCAGGTTTACGACCGCTTCCGAATGTTTTTCCTCGAAAAAATGCTTGGCCAGATTAAAATTACCGATATGCGCGGTTAACAAAATTCCGCCTTTACCCTTTTTCAGAAGTGCTTCAATATGATCTTTTCCGTCAAATTCGAAAGTGAATTTATGCCGGAGTCCGCTTAAAATAGCCACCCGGTCCAGCTGAATTCTTCCAAAGGTAAAATAACTCCTGTAGACATTCAGGGCAGCGCTCAGTGCCGAATAGCCCAGCCTGCGTCGAAAAAGGTAATAGGTACTGCGAGTGGAATGAAAGGAGAAGACGATAAAATAGGCGGCCACGAAGAGCAACACAAAATAGGCGCTATAAAGCCCTGTTCGTTTGATGATCTGAACATAGATCCTGAAGCCCAACAAGGTTCCCCTTGATTGTCCCTTCCAGCTAGCCATATATTTAGGAATATAAGCCTCCATTGATATTGATTACCTCGCCAGTGATATAGGAAGATCTTTCTGAAGCCAGAAAACATACCAGGCTGGCTACCTCTTCCGGATCTCCAAATCGGTTGACCGGGATCAGTTTTTTTAGTTCTTCTTCATCAAAATTACTGGTCATGTCTGAATGTATGAAACCTGGCGCAACCGCATTCACGGTAACTTTTCTTTTCCCTACTTCCTGTGCTAGCGCCTTGGTAGCAGAGATCATTGCACCTTTTGCGGCAGAATAGTTCACCTGCCCAGGGTTTCCTTTTAGTCCCGAAAGAGAGACGATATTAATGATGCGACCGTAGCGCTTTCGCAACATTTCTTTTAAAAGGCTCTGAGTGACATTATAAAATCCATTCAAGCTGGTGTCAATCACCTTTGACCAGGCTTCCTGGTTGGTCCAGATGAACAACCCATCTTTCGTGATACCGGCATTATTGACCAGTACCTCGATGATTGCACCGGGATTTTCAGATCTCCAGGATTCGATTGATGTCTGCGTCGCCTCAAGGTCTGATACATCAAATTTTAAAAGTTCACATTTTACCCCAATGGCTTCGACCTCTGATTTTGTTTCTTCGGCAGCAGCCATATTGGAATGATAATTCAGAAGGATATTATATTTATGATCTGCAGCCAGTTGCAGGCAGATCGCCTTACCTATTCCCCTGGAGCCTCCCGTAACCAATGCATATTTCATATCAATAAGCTTCGTTGTTCAGTAAATATTCCTTGAGCCCTGCCATTTCATTGTACAAAGGTTTGTCTTCGTTGATGGGCCGGATGATCTCTCGTAGCTCAAAAAGCCTGGCTTTTGTGGCTTCGGAAAGTTTATCGTCAAAATCTAAATAATAAAGCGCCTGTACGATGGTTGCGAGTTCGGTGGCAAGCACTTCAAACGAGTTATCGATCACCTTCCTTGTCATATTGGCTGAATTAGCACCCATGCTCACGATATCCTGGTTATCATTGTTGTTAGGGATGCTATGAACGTACATCGAATTGGAAAGCATCTGGTTTTCCGCAGTGGTCGAAACCGCCGAGAACTGCGCGCCCTGCATTCCGAAATTAAGACCCAGTTTTTGTAGATTCACAAAAGGTGGAAGAATATCGTTCAGTTTTGAGTTGAGCAGGTAATTAAGCTGCCGCTCAGCCAGCATAGACGTTTTGGTCATCACCAGCCTTAATTTATCCATTTCGAGAGAAATATAATCGCCGTGAAAATTACCGCCATGATAAACATGTTCGGTTTCTACATCGATTATTGGATTATCGTTCGCCGAATTTACTTCCTCGATCAGTATTTTACCAGCATTTTTGATGGTATCCAGCACGGGGCCTAAAATCTGCGGCACACATCGCAGGCTGTAATATTCCTGTACTTTTTCTTTAAAGAAAGTATTCTTATCGGCGCCGTTGTTATATAAATGCTCGTTACGATCTCGCGTAAGCACCGAATCTTCCAGGTGCTTGCGCATGGCTTCAGCAACCTTTTGCTGTCCCTTGTGCAATTTGGAAGAATTCAGTTCTTCTGAAAGGTGGTCATCATAAGCCTGTACGATCTCATTGATGACCGAACTGCAGTAAATAGCCCAATTAAGCAATCGTTTCGAATAGATAAGGTTTACGATCCCGATACCGGTCATGGCCGAAGTCCCGTTCATCAAGGCCAGGCCTTCCCGTATTTCTATCCGGGCTGGAGTTATGTTCAATTCGTTAAAGACCTCTTTAGCAGGCCTTCTTTTTCCCTTATGGAAAACCTCCCCTTCTCCAATGATCACCAGGGCCAGGTGTGCGAGCTGTACCAGGTCTCCCGAGGCTCCTACTCCGCCATGTTCAAAGATAAGCGGCGTGATATCATGATTGATCAAATATACCATGGTCCTTACAACCGAAGCATGTATCCCAGATTTACCCAGGCATAAGGTGTTAAGCCGAGCTAGCATTAAAGCCTTTACATACAATGGCTGCATAGGCTCCCCTGCCCCGGTGGCATGACTTCTAATAAGGTTTAGCTGAAGCTGTATCCTGTCCCCGTCACTTATCTTATACTGGGCCATAGGACCAAAACCGGTATTCACCCCGTAGATGATCTTATTTCTTGAAAATTCCTTTAAAAAATTAAAACTATCATCTAAACGCTTCAAACTGGCTGCATCCAGTTCAACTTTTTCATTCTCAAATAGAACCCGGTAAAAATCCCGGAGTTCCAGTGCATTCGACAGGTTCAGCATAGATCTTTTCGACTAGTTTTTCGGTTTAGGGCAAACTGTTAAAGGAATTAACAAATGTAATATAATTATAAGAATGAGCCTATGAATTGAGAAGCTATTGGAAGTACGCCAAAACAGGTCGGTTTTTATAACCAGTTTAAGCCAACATAAATTTAAGATTAACAAACACATGCCCATTTTAAAAAATAATTAGGTGTTCGCCCTGGATTGTTATTTTGCCAGCCCAACCTATATCTTTAGTTCCAGAATGGAATTCCTGTCAAGATTTAAGTTCTTAATGATAAGAAAACAGTAAGGAATTCATTCTGTGCTTATATCTCAATAAAGTCCTGGCCTGATGGTTGGGACTTTTTAATTTTGGATCTAAGTTTCGACAGTTCCACCTATCTGTTGTAAGTTTGTTCCATCGTTTCAAACCCATGAAAAGTAAGCATACCGATATCATTATCATAGGTGCTGGCCCATCCGGAATGGTTGCTGCCGGTTACCTTCAAAAACAGGGGGCGGCGTTCATCGTCCTGGAAAAACAGCATTTTCCGCGTTTCGCAATTGGCGAAAGTCTTATTCCCCGATGCATGGACAATTTCGAGGAAGCAGGCCTTTTGAACGCATTGAAAAAAGCAGGTTTTCAGAAAAAATTCGGAGCCCGGTTCTTAAAGGGAAACGAAATGGCTGAATTCGATTTCAGCAAAAAGCACGGATCAGGCTGGGACTGGACCTGGCAGGTTCCCCGTGCCGATTTTGACAAGGTATTAACCAACGAGGTGAGCTCCAGGGGAGCCGATATCAGGTTTGGAACCGAGGTTCTCTCGGTTAATCGTCAAAATGATCTTTGGGAAATTGAAACCAGGGATGACTCGGGAAATAGTAAGATACTAACCGCCCGCTTCCTGATCGACTCCAGTGGCAATGGCAGGGTCCTGGCCAATAAATTGGATCTAGAGGCACCTCCCAGGATCTACGAGCATTCTTCCATTTTTACTCATATACAGGAAACTGAACGTCCTCGAGGCAAGGAAGGAGAACAAATTACTTTTGAAGTGATCAATACCCAAACCTGGTTCTGGTATATCCCGTTTTCCAATGGCGATTCCAGCCTGGGCTTCGTGGGGCCAAATTCCTGGTTCGATCAATTCCCGGGTACTCAAGCTAAAAGATTTAGAGCCATGCTGGCAAAAACTGAATATTACAAAGGACGCTTCGATGACTATGATTTCAGATTCGAACCTTTACAGTTACAGAACATTTCAAAAAATGTAAAAATGATCTGCGGTAAAGGCTTTGCCCTCACAGGAAATTCTGCCGAGTTCCTGGATCCCGTGTTTTCTTCAGGCGTGGCTTTTGCAACCGAATCGGGACTGCTGGCCGCCAAACTGGCTTACAGGGAATTAAAAGACGAAAAGGTGGATTGGGAAACCGAATACGTAGCTTATATTCGAAAGGGCGTAGAGGTATTTTCGACCTATGTAAAGGAATGGTATTCTGGTAAATTACAGGACATCTTTTTTCATCCTAATCCCAGCCCTCATATAAAGGAACAAATCTGTGCCGTACTGGCCGGGTATGTATGGGACAAATCTAATCCATTTGTAAGGAATCATCAGAAAGCGCTGGAGAACGTTCACAGATTGATCGCTTCAGAAAAAACTTTATAAAAATAATTTTTCTTTAGTTTCTTGATGACAAGTAATTTAAAGGCTAAAGCAAAAAGAGCCGAATAAAAATTCCCGAAAAAAGGTGTAAAAGACTTGGATGGTTTGGAAGTAAAAGTTACATTTGCAACCGCAAAAATAGTTGCGACGTTCATATAAAAAACGGAGAGGTGGCAGAGTGGTAATGCAGCAGCCTGCTAAGCTGTCATCCTTCTTGGATGCCCGGGTTCGAATCCCGGTCTCTCCGCAAAGATTTTTAGTCTGCGGTTTATTTATTCTCCTTTTCTTTTGAAAAGACAGGAATAGATTTCCTCCGCTTCCCGGCTGCTTTTTTTAAAGTGATTTGGAACGGAAAAGGCTAAAAATAAGATCGAATAAATTGCGAAAGCAATTTCGGGGTGTAGCCCTTCTCCCGCATACGCGGGAACAGGATAAACTCCGCCCGGTTATATCGTCCCGCCAAGGCGGGAAGGCCGCAAAGACCGGGAAAGAAGGTTCAAGTGATCTTGAATCTTAAATAAAAAATATTGAATGAATTGCGAAAGCAATTTCGGGGTGTAGCGTAGCCCGGTTATCGCGCCTGCTTTGGGAGCAGGAGGCCGCAGGTTCGAATCCTGCCACCCCGACCATAAAAATCCAATCACACAACGTGGTTGGATTTTTTGTTTGGAGGAAATCGAAGTATACTTCGGATTGAAAACAAACAAAAAAACAATGGGCGAAGCCTGTTTGGATTTTGATGAGTAATAAAGCCAAACTCAGGATCACCGATCGTAGGGAGGTAATCCTGCCACCCCCGCCAAAACAAAGCCCTGCACATTCGTGCGGGGCTTTTTTGTTGGTCTAAGCTGAGACGGTGTGTAATTTAATCTATACCGTATCCTTTTGATATTTCTTTCTGAATTCATACGGGCTAAGCCCATATTTTTGTCGGAACAATTTGGAAAAATAGCTTTTGCTGGCAATTCCTATCTTATCACTTACCTGGGAAATAGTGTAACTGGTCTCCAGCAATAGTTTCTTTGATATTTCCAGCCTTTTTTCCTTAACATAGGCGTTGATGGATTTACCATGCATCCTTCGAAATCCAAATTGAAGTTTATTGGAGTTCAAACCTACACGGTAGGCGATCTCCTTTATATTGGGCAACTCCCCTATTTCATTATGAATGATATCGTGGGCTTCCTCCAGAGATCGTACCTCGTGTTTTTTTAAAATTTCCTTTTCGGTATCTCCATTTACTTCTGAAGTGAAATCCTCTAATTGAGTAAGCAGCATTTTATGTACGACAGCTTCAAGGAAAATCTTTCTGAAACCTTTATCTACTGTAACATCCTGAAGTTGCTGAAAAAGATCGGCCATTTCCAGGTAATAATAACCTTTGTGATAAAAAGCATTTTTCGATTCCAGGTCCATGAGTAATTCTCTAACCGAAGGTTTCATTTTCTGAATGGAACAGGACATGGATTCAAAAAAACTTTTCCTATTGATCTCCAGGCTGTTAAACGCTAAAGGAGAGTCCTTATGAAAACGTATGGAATGAGCTATGGTTGATTTTCCTGAAAGCAAACAATATTGAAATTGTTCCAGTACCTGTACATTTTCGGTTTCCTCGAAATAATGACTTAGTTCTCCTTCCAGCACGTATAAAAACTTTAAGGGATGAATCTTATTTCTGAGAAAATTGATCTGTACCTCTTCCCTGAATTCACAGCAGTAATTTATAAAACCAATACCTTTATCAAATACTACCCCCTTTATATATCCCTGCCCGAGTTCACTGGGTATATTAATGGTGCACTCCCCGCAATTCGTACTGATTTGCGTATTGAATTGACCGGCTAATTCTTCCATTACCTGGTCTATAGGAATTGAATTAATATTATAGGTTAACATCTCATGCTCCCTTTAGTTGGTTTATTCCTGTAATTAAGATTAAACCGGCTTGTAATTCATATTTCAGCAAATAAGTTCTGAAAAGAACAATTACCGGTCAACAGGCATCGTGACTTTCTTTAGTATAAGATAAAACAGGTTAAGACCCAAATTTTTAGCCGTTGAACCTGCAATACCTTCCATTCTGGAATCATTGCTTAACATACGGATTAATCAACGCATATCGCAGGAAATTAACTTTAATACGAACAACGCCTAATGTTTAGTTAAATGTCCATCGGTGCCAGGCAATACTTCTGAATTTCTTTTCAGCCTTCGGCGGAATTCAGAAGGGCTAAAACCATATTTTTCACGGAACATTTTAGAAAAATAGCTTTTGCTGCGAAGTCCTATTCTGTCCACTATTTCAGAAATTGTATAATTGGTTTCAATCAAAAGATCCCTCCCTCGCTCCATCCTGGCTGAAATGAGGTATCGATTTACAGTTTGCCCCAGATAGCGCCTGAAGCCTTCCTGTAACTTATTATTATTGGTCGCACAGCTGCGGGCAAGGTCTGTAACCGTCTTTATTTCTCCAAGGCGGTTCTTTATTATTCTCGTGGCACTTGCGATAATCTCGGCATCTTCAGCTGAACCAACTATGCCGGCTTCTGGATCCATGATTTCAGATTCATATAGGGATAATTGCCTCACCAGTATCTCGTGAGCCTTGGCATCCAGAAAGAGATATTCCAGCATGTCGTTTTTTTTAAAATTTTCGATATGCTCGAACAATTCTAATGACGCGAGATTGTAATTACCCTTGTGGATATATAACTTACTGCTATCAAAATTCTGGAACAGCCTGTTCATGATCTTCTCCCAGGCATGGATATTTTTTTTATCAAAATTTATCTGCAATCCGGATATATCCAGGATATTGAGAAAGTAAGGCCTGTTCTTTGAAAATTTTAGAGAGTAAGGGGTGCCTTCAGGGATTGAGATAACGAAATTCTGGTACTTATCCAGCATAACCTTTTCCTGGTCTCCGTTAATTTTTAGCTCAGCTTTCTCTTTAAGATTAAATATGAGAATATTACGGGGCTCATCCCGCTGTTCGAAGAAGATCTCCATATCGGTATGATGGATCATCTTATACTGGAAAAGATTGAACCCGTCATTAAACGCGATCCCTTTATAGATTCCTTCTCCAATTTCAGGAGGCAGGTTCAACCAGTATTGATTGTATCTCGAAACGACTTCAGCATCCAGGTACCTGGCGTGCTCACGAATGTATTCTTCAGGATTTACAGTCCCTAAACTTATTTCCAAATGCTATTTTCGTTCAAAATAAATAAATGGAAGGCAAAGCTTTAAGTTATTACATTTTTTAAACTCTATTTTGTTAGAAATTGGTTCATTATTGTTAGATCTTTAAAAAACACTGCGAATACTATAATTCGCGGTTATATAGCCCCAAGAAATTAAATTCAGGATTAAAAAAAATAGAGGCCATAAACTAAAACTTTATGACCTCTATTCGTCCCATTTAGACTTAACCTAATACCTCGATACCGAAAATAAGTCTCCTTTTTTAAAAATCATGAAACTATTGAAATGGATCCTAACAAAATTGAACTTTTATAATAATATTAAGAACTAATATCCCGTCATTAGCCTGAAAAAACAATCCTGTTGATCTTTTAGGTGTTACCTTTTAGCAATATAAATTCCTGGATACTATCATCATCCTTGCTGAAGGTAATTTTCACCCTGTAATTACCCGGGTTATCATTTAATTGAAATTCGCCTGAAGCAGCTTCAAATCCTCCGCTTGACGCAATAGAAATACTAATGAACTCGCAATTGCGAATAGATCGAACACGCCGTAACTCTTCCCTGGTTAGATCAAACCTTTTCTCCAGCCTTTCAAGGCAGGTTTTCATATTACCAGAATATTTTGATGACCTCATATTATTATACAAGCTGTGATAAACATCAGTAATATCCTCAATTTTAAACCTGGAACCTGACTCAATAGGAACAAATTCTAACAAAATCGGTTATGATTGACCCAGCAAGTATGCAGATGGTCATTTTAACTCTTGTTGATTATATATTTGAAGTTTACAATTCATTACCACCAAATAAGTTTAATGAAAAGAGCGGCAACCTATATAAGAGAAAATAGTCTGGGCATCATTGAGTCCTGGGAAAAACAGGTGAAATTAGAGATAGAAGCCTCTAAGGAAACCCCCAGCCTGGCCTTAAGAAACCAATTACCACAAGTGCTTAAGGATATTTCAGGAATCCTGGACAGTTTCGATAAGGTAGAGGATATCAAATCGAATGCACCTTTCAAAGAAATAGTTGAAAATAGCCTGGAACATGGTAGACACCGGGCTTCTACCGCAAATTATACCATAGCGGGAATATTAAAGGAATATATGATCTTTCATAGGGTTCTTACAGATCTGCTCATGGAGAAAAATGTATATAGTGTAGAGACAGGTATCATCTTAAAACGCACTATAGAAACAGCCATGCTTCACTCGGCGAGTTCTTTCAACAATTCAATTAATGAAATGAAGGAGAAAATGGTTGGAACCCTGGTTCACGACATCAGGAATCCTATATCTGCAGCTTACCTGGCGCTGGATCTTTTGGATGTACATGCAGGACCTCAACATATTTCACGGGTAAAGAAAATGGCTGTTAACAGCCTGGACTACTCCATGAGACTTATCGAAGGTCTCCTTGACGCGATTAGCCTGGAAGCTGGTGAAGGCATCACCCTTAATTTCCAGGAGAAGGATATACTTCAGGATATAGAATGGGTAGTAAAAGAAACAGCAACGATCTTTCAAAACGAAATAAAGCTCAATTGCGATAGTTCTGAAGTTCGAGGTGTATTTGACGGGGTTGCCATTCGCCGGGTCCTTGAAAACCTGGTTACCAACGCCGTAAAATACGGTGATAAATGCAAACCTGTAAATATTAGCGTCTTTGACCAGCAGGAACAAGTATGTATTTGCGTGCATAATACCGGGAAAGCGATTCCCGAGGACAAACAGAAACAAATTTTTAATTACCTGCATTCCGAAAAATCGGCTGAAAACAGAGGTTTCAGAAGCTGGGGAATGGGCCTGTGTCTGGTAAAAGCGGTCACAAAAGCACATGGCGGACATATCGAGGTGAATAGTGACGATAATACGGGTACCGAATTCAGGATTTCCATAGATAAATTCAGAAATCAGCCTGGACAGCTAAAATCGAGGGTACAGTATAATTAGAGAGCACACAGGATCTTCTGCAGACTATTAAAAGATCCAGACCTTTAAGTTTCCTTTTAGTTCAACCTGCACTAAAAGGTTTCCACACTTTTCATACTAAAATAATTCATTCATTGACATGCTCAACCTGGTTCAGGTTGATGATATCATTTCTAGATATATTCTTAATCCTGTCTGGGCTGGTGAGCTTTATCTGCAACCTGGCTGATCCTTGAAAGGATTTGCCATTTACCATTATCAGCTTTTATCCAGGTGTCAATCATATCAAAATGTGGTGGTAACTTACCTGCCCCTTCCTGTTGCCAGTCCAGGGTCCAGCTTACTCTTGCAACCGCTATTGGACCTAATTCTTCAGAAATCCTTAGCGAGGTGACTTCAGCAGAGGTTGCACTCATTCCTTTCATTCCAAGATACATTTCCCGTGTAATGGGCGGTGTGTCTCCATAGACCCGGATCAAGCGGAAATCTTTATGCATCAAATCTTCAACCTTACTCAGGTCATTTGCGACCAAAGCAGCAGCCCAATCTTTCTCAAGGGCAAGGATCTCTTCCGAAGTTCTGGCAGTTAATAGATCGCCTATCTTTAAATTATTTTTGGCTCTGTTATTAGAACTGAAGGACTGAAATAATATAAGGATAGCAAAGATACAGGAGATAATTACCAGGATTCTCTGGCTCCTGAACCAATCGATATACATTTTCATACTATTGTTTTGAGTTTATTTCTTTGGTGATTAATTGAATTCCCAGCCTATCCCGGTTTGTACCACATAATCCACATCTGCCGCTCCTTCTACCGCCTGGTTATCGTAGTTTAGCGTTAAGCCCGCCTTGACATAAAAATCAAGGGGAAGATCATATTTGGTATCCAGTACGTAATCTATTCTCCACCTTCCGCTCTCGGTTAAACTGGGGTAGACGATGAGCCTGGTAAGCAGGCTCCAGTCGCCGATATCATATAAGTTCAATTCAGACCCGGCATAGGCCTCCAGGGAGTTCAGGTTAGAAACCCGATTTTCAAAATTTTCGTTCACTCCTGAAATTCCTCCTTCAACCGCCAGGTACGAAACATTGGTATGAATGATATATTTACCCATACCAGCTTTAAGGTTAGCACGCAAATTCAGCAGCTGCTCCGTATTGGACAGGAATGAGATCACCGAACTAAAATACCAGTCTTTTTTTAGGAAAGCCCGGTAGGACAGATCCCCGTCCTGGCGTTTAACCGGGTCCACATTATCCTGGTTGGAACGCAAAATGCTATAGCTTGCCTTTAACCACCATTTTGGAGCGGTATATCCAATATTTGCCCTTCCTCCTATCTGGTTAAAATTATTGGCTTTTGTAAAACTATAATCGGCATCAATCGAGGCACTCACCCTGCTCCAGAAGTCCTTTTCATAGGATTTAAAATACACGATCTCGTCTCTTTGAACCACAACCGTATCCCCAGTTATCCTGTAGATCTCCCAGTCTGGATAATCTACAGAACTTATCGTACCGTTGAGCCTTCTGCCATCTGTGAGATTAATTAGGTACGTGCTTTGAGAATAGAGTTCCTTAACCTTATCCCATTCGATCTTGAAATCACTGTCGCTATAGTCGGTTTCAATGGTAATAACACCCTTATCCAAGGCCTTTACTTCACCAACCATGATGTTGTTATTGGTAAAGACAAGAGAATCCTTTTGTGCAACCAGGTTGATCTGAAAAAAGAACATACAAACAGAGCATACTAGTAATCTCATAGGCAGCTTATTTTGGAAACAAGAGAACGAATGCGGCTCTGAAGCCCCATTCTGATGTATTCGCATTCCCGTATGGAATCCTTGGTCCTACGGCTACCTGGGCCAACTGGCTCCCAAGGCTTATTACCTTGGAACCAGTTAGATTCACTGTTCCCGAAGTAGCATCAAAATCCCAGTTCTGGGTAAGTTCAGTATTCAATGTAATCGCATAACCACCTGTAAAATTCTTCGCGATAAAAGGCTGAACAAAAGTGGCATTGACATCAGGCCTGTCATCATCTCCGGTTACAGACCAGATATGGTTGGCCAGCGCACCTATGGTTATATCGCCAATCTGTTTAAGAGCAACCCCGGTTGGTCCAATTCCAAATTTTTCAAGTCCAAGGTTATCGGTAGCTGTTGGCAGTAAAAATACCGGACCAACTCCCCAGATCAGCCCTCCTGAAGATGGTTCTTTGGGAGAAAAGAATGAACTAACCACGGCATCGCCAAGCCCGGTTTGCCTGCCGCTATTTCCAGAGACGTCATTTTGATGAATGATTGGAAGAATGAGTCTTCCAATCAGGTTCCAGTCTTCACTGATACTAATTGGAACCACCGGTTGAAAATTCATGGTAAACCTACGACCATCAGATGGCCCCACCCCGAAATCGAAATTTCCCTGGAACGGAACACTGATCAAACTGGCCACAGGATTCTGTAATTTCTGGGCTAGTTCATCGGCACTTAACTGTTCTTCCTCCTGGCCCACCACCATAAAAGGCAAGAGAAAAATCAAAATAAAAAGAGGGGTTATTTTTCTTTTTGAGGTAAATTTTTTCATAACACTTTGATTTTTAGTTGTTCTTATAAAACTAATTATTTTTTTGTATCTAATTGTTAGCCAGCCATTAAAACTAAAATGCTTCGGTAAAATTAAAGTACAGGCCCGATGATTCGCGACCAATTCCAAAATCGATCCTAAGGTTCATCCTGGGTTGCACTTCGAAGCGGTAACCCACCCCGAGATTCGGGATCCACTCGTTGATGGAATCGAGGTCATTTGCAATGCTTCCGGAACCCAGCCAGGCTGCAATTCCGTGTTTACTCAGTTCCTGGTTGGATTTTAGGAACATATGCCTCCATTCCGAGATTAGGTAAACCCCGCTGCGATCGCGATACTGCCCATCTATATAACCCCGCAGGGCATTGGTGCCTCCAATTTTGGTCAATTCTTCATAGGGAATATCACCAGTACCTACTCTCCCATATAACTTAACGGCAATGGTATTCCCTTCCCTGGCGATCTGGTGATAAGTCCTGATGTCCAGTTCATAAATGTTATAATCGTTGTCACTGCCCAGGTAATCTCCATAAAAGGTCGCGTTGAAATTCACGAACCAGCCTTTCCAGGCATTTACGGTAATATCGCGACTATCGTAATTCAGGTTAAGCTTGAGCCCGGAATTAAAATTTTCAGGTCCAAACCGGTTGTAATAGTCATTCTGTTCCATATAAGGGTTTAGCTCGGTGACCCTGGTTCTATTCAGGTCTACGCCTACACCTGCATATATATTCGGCATCACCCTTAACAGGAAGGTAGGAGCGATCTGGTATCGCTTTCTTTCATAAGCCGTGGTGCTATCTCCCAGTGATATCCTGTTGATCTCTGAAAATCCCACCCCGAAATAATTATCGTTCGCACTCGAGAATTTTCCAACAAAATTGAACCTGATCTTATCCTGAAACCAGAAAGAAGCCAGTTTGGCATTAAAGCCATAGTTCCCCTTGGTACTGAAGAAAGTATTTATTGGAATGGAAGATCGTTGAATGAGCGTATCTTCGGGGTTGGTTTTGAAAGTATACAAAATCCCCGCTCCCAGTAGCAAACCGTTTTCAGGGGTGTAACCAGGCCCGGCCAGAACGCTCAAAAAAGGCCTGCCTTCTTCTATGGCAGCTTCCTTCTTTGCCGCCCTTTTTTGAAAATATCCCTTGATGCCTTTTTCCTGGGTATAAGCATCTATGCTGAAGAATATCAGCAGGAAGAAACAAACATATTTAACAAGGTCAAATTTCATATCCCGAATCGGTAGTTTATGGATGTCATCAGCTGAAATCGACCGGGACCAAAACCGGTTTCCAGCCTGTACCACCAGTGCTTATTATGGTTATACTGAAACCCTACCTGGAAAGACCATTCCCCAACCGGAACCTTATCAAACCTGTATCGCAATGGGGTACTTCCCAAATCCCGGCCTGCCAGCCAGTTATCCAGGGCAGTCACCAGCCGGTCTACCACCAGTTTCTGTGGAATACTCAGGTCATCATACCAGTTCATAGCCTCATCGGCAATCTGGGCTTTCAGGTCGTCCAGGTTATCCTGGTCGAACTTCGAAAAGATGGTGGAAATTGGTAATTCCCCGCCCGAATCCTGGGTAATTCGTTGATGCTGGATCCCGATGGTGGGTATAAAACTTCGGTTTCGTCTTCCCAGTTCAATATTTCGGCCTATCCGTAGCGAGCTAACTATTCCCTGCACGGGATCTGAAAGGGAACTCACATCGGTCCAGGAATAATTCAAATTAGCCGCTGCAAAATAATTTCCGATTCCGTAGGCGACCACGCCCCCAAAACCCCAGGTTTCACCAGATGGGTTCCCTTCCACCTCGATATTCAGAGGAACACCAATTTGAATATCGCTCCTTGACTCCGATCTCGCATAAATACCATAGAGGTTGAGAAATGGAAATACCCAGGCATCGGCTCTTACATTGATGATATTAGTTTGATTCTGAACGGTCTTAAAATCCACGAAATCTATGCCCACCAGGTCTAAATCGCCCAGCCCAATAGCAGGATTCTCCAGGTCGAATTTCGATTCCTGGTAGATATAATTAACCATGATCCCAAGGGGATGCGGGAAATCTATTCCTTTTTCCCTGATCTTCCCTCCAAATATGGGAAGTACATAGGGGTATGGAATAGCTGCCAGGCTGTCCCTTTCGCTTTTATCTAATTTAGTTACCTGGGAATTCGCAGGGCTACCTATAAGAATCATAAGCACACACAAGATCAAACCCAGCGTGAAAACAGGTTTTTGGATTGTTGAATGATACGGGCTTTTTCTTCTCATAGCTACTTTAATTAGGCGTGTACGTGCTTATCTTGCAAAGGCATCTGAAATTCTGAAACTCAGGCTCCAGTCTCCTTTCCCTGCGGCTACATCGAGGCCTATATTGATTTTTTCCTTCGGAAGAAGGAGATATCGAATACCGGTTCCAATCCCGGGCAACAGGTCGTGTTCGAAGATTTCAGAGATCTCGGGTACTACGGTTGCAAATCCACCAAAGAATACCATTCCGAATTTCGATTCAAAATTATATCTATATTCAGCCTGAATGGAATAGAGCTGGTCATCCCGATAGCGACCTTCAGAATATCCCCTGATATTATCGCCGCCCACCGTATTCTGCCCTACAAAGGGAACATCGCCGAAAGAGCTGATGGAATAATACCTCGCCAGGAAGATATCCTTGCCAGACATCAGCGGTTTGTAAAGGTCATACGAAAGTTCCAGCTGATTGAAATTGGTTTCGTTGCCCAGCCATTCTCCCGAATTCTTGAAGCTGGCCTGGATGTTATGACCAATATTAGGATAGTTCACATTGTTACGGGAATCACTTTGAATAAAGGTGCCCACATAATTTATAGGAATGTCAATTGTTGGCCTTCTATCGGTAAGCGGAAGATCTAGATCGAACTCGGTACGGGCATTCACCATACCTCCCGAAAGCCCCACATACAGATCTGGTGCGACCCGCCGGGCTACCTCCCCCATTATAAATTTTACCTTCGTACTGTAATCTATAAAGCTTCCGCCGGAATAAAAGCTCTGGTAAACCTGCAGGTTACCGTTTCCAATTCCCCCTGCTAATTTGGTTCGCCAACGGTCTTCAGCAAAATAGAATTGCTGTATCCCCATGCCAATATAACTTTCAGAAGTTGAATAAATTCCCGCTATTGTGGTTGACGACGAAGGAGAAATGCTGTCGTTCGCATTCAGTTTATAGAAGGCTGCGCCAAGCAGGCCATAAGAAAAGCCAACGGTACGGCTATAATTAAGATAGGGAACACCCGCTATTTTGACTTTCTTCTGTTTTTCTTCAACAATCTCCTCGCCCTGGCTAAAAACGGGGGCGTAAATCAAAATCAGGATCAAAAATAGGTACGACTGTTTCATACAAATTATACTATGCTGCTTGCTTCAGAGATTTTTAAAATCCCCGACCTATCCCAAGGGAGATGTTCCAAGTGTTATAGGCGTCGAACTTGATATCGTGGCCTATATTGACGAATATTTCCCATTTTTCGTGGATCTCCCAGTGAGGCTCCACTCCCAGCCTAACCAGTCCAAAACTTTCATTGGCTTCATATTCCACACCTCCACCGGCAACCAGGCTTAGCCACTCGATTGGCTGAAAAGAAAGGGCACCTACCAGGGCTATGGGATTTTCCCTTTCAATTACGGAACCGGAACTATGCTCATCTTCTACCTCAAAGGTTTCGATGATCATATCGGAATGCAATCCAATTGCCCAGCGTTCTGTAAACCAGAAATTATAATCCAGCATCCAGGATGGCAATACCAGCCACTGCTTTACACCATTTTCAACCCCTGTATTGATATGCGCATGACCTATCCCCAGGGAAATCACATGTTTATGGCGATGATGTTCCTCAAGTTCTTCCTCATTATGCATTTCCATCTCTTCCTGGCCTAAGGCGGGGAAACTCAACAAACACAGCAGTATGCTGATTAATAATTTCTTCTGAAGTTTCATTATTAGACTGGTTAATTACTACAACATTTATTGTGAATCAGCTTAATTAGCCGAAGACAACCCGAAACTATCCAGATCATCTTCGGCATCTCAACTAATTAATCTCCATTTTCGACAGTACAAACCTGATATAAACCCGATTTGCTTCTGCGCTTTATATCCAATAGTAAGTATATTCTAGCCTTTGGGGTAAGTTCCTTTTAAGCCTTTGGGGAAACGACTTAAACTGGTAAAAAAAAGAATGATTTCCGGACGGGTTGTTAAAATGCCAGCATTAAATTAGTAAAAAAGTTTTAATGCTTTAAATAAATATCTACAAAACAGCACTTTACATAGGTTTTGATCCATATTTAACATTCGTTCATCGTGAATAAAAAAAGAACTGGCTACACCCAGGATGTAGCCAGTTCTGATAAACCTAAAAATTCAAGGCTTACTGAAATTCATAATTGGTACCCGGTACCGTTGAGAAGGAGTACTCGCCAAGGTATTCGCAATAGGCCCGGCCTTCCAAACCTGGAGAAACAGGAGAATGTACCTTAAGGTACTCCTCTACTGCCTGGTGAATGGTGTAATCCTTTATTTGCACATCCTCAACATCAGGCAATCGGCAAAGCGTATCTATTGGGTCTCCGGGTCTAACACAGGCCGAAATGCTATAATATTCATCATCCTGTATAGGCTTTCCGTTTACCGTGATCTGTTCGATACGTTCCCCTTTTTGCTTCTGACTGTCGAAGCTGACCTTCATTCCGGAAAATCGAACCAGCCAGCCGCCAAACCTGTTGGTTGGATCCTGCGAAAAAACATTTTCCATCTCGTTTTCCAGCCAGTCTTTGATCTGTTTACCGCTAGCTTTCCCGGTCTTTATCTTTTCATTTACCGGTAAAAGGTTCCAGAGATTCGCGCGGGTAATGGGTGCCGGCTCTCCATTTTCAGGAACTATGGGATTCCCAAAGCGAAAACCATTGGAAATGGCGATATCTACCCCGGTTTTCCAACGGGCCGCATCGGTGATCATATTGTCCATGGGGTTTTCTACGGTTAGGTATCGATAAAGTGGTTCTTTGGTGTACCCGATCACCGTTTCCAGGTGATCCCGGTAAGGAGCTTTCACGCTATCCACCAGTGCCTGTATCTGTTCATCTGCTGGATATTTTTCAGGGTCTACTTCGATAAGCTCATAATCGTCATTTACCAGTTCGCCATCCACAAAATCAAGCTTCAGTTTTCCAACAAAAGAACCAAAAGCACCGGGCTCGGTAACCTTCGCAAATTTTCCCTGGATTGGTTCCCTAACTCTTTCATGGGTATCGTTACCCAGGATATAATCTACCTCTTTCAGATCGGGATTATTGGCCAGTTCAACCTGTTTAAAGATCCCAATATGGGTAACCAGGAAAAGTACATCTACCTCCTTTTCTTTTTTAAGCATTTCCAGACTTTGAAGAAATTCATCGTTGATCCCCGTAAATTCGATGCCTTCACTAAAAACCGGATTTTGTCTAACCGGCACATCAGGATCATTGAGCCCAACAAAGCCTATTTTCACTCCTTCTATCTCCTTGATCCAGTATGGCGGAAACAATGCTTCTCTGTCTTTTTCATGAAACATGTTCTGCGCGATCACCTGGGTATCGTACGAATTCATCACATCCAGCATTACGTCCTTCCCATATACAACCTCCCAGTTACCCGGAATGATCACGTCATAACCCATGTTCCTGATGATCTCCGGCATTTGTTTTGCCTTTGAAAGGGCCATATACCCGCTACCCTGGATAAGGTCTCCCCCGTCCACGATAAGCGTTCTCCCGGGATTCCTTTTTCGTTCACTATCAAAAAGGCTTTTAATATTTGCCAGTCCGCCGCGATCCCTGAAAGTGATCTCGCCGTCTTCCCAGAATAATTCGGGATGTGTATCCAGTTGCCCATGTATATCGGCAGTTTGCAGGATGCTGATGCTTAGCGGATCCTTGCCGGTATTCCCGGCTGTTGAATCCCGCTTTTCAGATTTACAGGCAACTGAAAGTATCAGCAGTGCCAGGAATCCGAAACCGGGAACTAAATTTCTCTTTATTAACTCCATAATTACAGGCTTAAACTTTTATATCCTTTTTTCTGCAACTGGAAGTTGTACAGGATCCCGTTTTCTACTGTTTTTATACTTTCGGGAACTTCCTTTCTGTCCACTCCAAATTTATTTAGGGAAAATCCGCAGGCAACCAGCTGTACGCCCAGCTTTTCAGCTTTGGCAATGAATTTTTCCATTTTTCCGGGATCGGTGATATCAGCTATATTTTTTCCGCAGATGATCACCTGGAAATCGCCAAAGTGATCGCCGTCTTCAGTTTTGAGATTTTCAGCAGTTATGAGGATAGGTTCCAGTTGCGGTACTTTTTTGGTGAGCACCACATAATTATGTTCTTCAGCATGATGCTGTTGTGCCTGTGCAGGCAACATACTGAAAATTGCAAGTATTAGTATTGAACTTATTTTGAGTATCGTTTTCATATTATTTGATTTTAAATGATTTTTCGGTGTCATTGATCATAAAGAACAACAGGCCACCGAGGATTGCTATATTTTTGAAAAGCGGGCCCAGGGTATTGATCTGTCCTACCTGGACCGTTAGTGTGATAGGGACCAATATGAGTCCCAGTACGATCGCCGCCCATCGGGTCTTATATCCAATAAGGAAAAGGAAGCCGGCTATGAGCATAAGGATCCCGGAAAGCAGGACCAGCGTTTCAGGTTCACCAAAAAAATAGGCGATGCCTTTGAAACTGGCCTGTTCCAGTCTTCTTACTGTTTGCGTGGTATTAAGCAGGTGATTGCTTCCCGCCACCAGGAAGATGCCGCTTAGCAGCACACGCAATAGCTGAATGGAACGACGATTAATCTGAATATTATTCGTCATTTCTGAACGTATTTTAAATTGAATTAGGATAAACCTGAAGAGTAAGATTCAGGCTATGACTGAAAGCAGATCAGCCAATTTTTGGAGGAGGAGAATGCTTCTCGAGGTATAGATAACTAAGCCTGGAAGTATGAAGATCATCTGTAGCCCTGATAGGTTCGGAATATCCGAAATCCCAGCCTGCGATGAAAAAATTGAACTGTGGAGTGCAGGAACTCAAAAGTTCCAGGCTAAAATTATTCGTATTGGTTTCAGCAACAAAGGCAGCTGCCCTATTATTTTCTGAAATGGAGGTCTTTTTCTTGCAATATGCTTTCTCGATCCTGATCTCACCCCCGCTAAGCACCTGCATAAAGCTGGCATCTACCAGGAATAGTTTAGCCATGAACATCAGGCTAAGGAAAATGGATATGGGGGCGTTTAAACTCACTCCGGCAAAACTAAGATTTATAGTGCACCTGAACCGTAACATAGGTTACGTTAGGCATTCAATCTTAACGAAGAAATTGAATGGCTTTTGCAAACCAGACTTAAAATTTTTTATATAGTATTCTATTTTTCAGTATCTTAGGGTGATTATAGCCAACTACGTAATCCTTTTTCATTATGAAACGATCTATTATTTTCATTTCAGCGCTTTTTTTTCTTATTTCCTGTAAATCTGATAAGAGTGAATCAAAGGCTGAATTAAATCAAACCAATCCTGAAACAGCCGAAGTCAAGGTTAAGGAAAACCCATTAAAAGATGCTTATTTTGGCGAGGAGCACCTGCATACAGGTGTTTCCATGGATGCTTATATCGCCGGAACCCGTATAGGACCCGATGATGCCTATAAGTTCGCCAAGGGAGAACAGGTAAAAGTTAACGGACAGATGCACCAGATCAAAAGACCTTTGGATTGGTGTGCGGTGACCGACCATTCTGAATTCATGGGTGAAGCTTACACTTTAATGAATCCTGAATCTGAAAATTATGATTCTGAAGTACCTACAAAATTTCGAAATGCGACCGATTACCAGGAAGCACTTGGGCTTTATAAAACATATGTACTGGACGTACTTGCCGGAGGTGATAATCCGCATGCCGAGTTCTGGGAAGGCTGGGAGGCTGTAAAATCTACCTGGAAAGCCAATTTTGAAGCTACCGAAAAACATTATGAACCCGGGAAGTTTACCACGATCCATGCATATGAGTGGTCCTCTGCACCAAACGAAGGAAACTCCCACCGAAATGTATTCTTTAGAGACACAAATGTGCCTGATATTCCATTCTCTTCCAACGAAAGTAAGGATCCGGAAGACCTTTGGGCCTGGATGCAGGATCAGCGGGATAAAGGAATGCGCGTTTTTGCCGTGCCACATAATTCCAATGAAAGTAAAGGCCTGGATTTCCCGGAACAAACTCTTAGCGGTGGGCCTATTACCAAGGAATACGTGGAAACAAGGAACAGCATGGAACCGCTTATCGAGATGATGCAGATAAAAGGTAATTCTGAAGTGGTTTCTCAATTCTGGCAAAAGGATGAATTTGCCGATTTTGAGAACGCGCCTTCCATCGCAAAATTCAATGACCGAAAATTCGAAAAACGAAATTTTGTACGTTACGGTCTTACCCGGGGATTAAAATATGAACAGGACCTGGGCACCAATCCATTTAAATACGGTTTCGCAGGCGGAACCGATAGTCATAATGGTTCACCTTCCAATGTAGAGGAAGACAACTGGAAAGTTGGTGGTCACGGCCTGGCCGATCGTACTCCTGAAGACAGGGCTAACAACGATATGGATGGAGAAATGACCGTGGCAGATATGAATCCAGGGGCCATTACCGGTGTTTGGGCCACCTCTAACACGCGAGAAGCGATCTGGGATGGAATGTATAACAAGGAAACTTTCGCTACCAGTGGTCCGAGGATAAAAGTTCGTGCCTTTGCCGGGCAGGGCTTTGATACTTCCAAAACATCTTATGAAGATATCATAACCGATGCCTATGATAAAGGCGTTCCCATGGGGCAGGATTATAAGGGAGATACCGCCCCGCAGATCCTTGTCTGGGCAATCAAAGATCCTATTGGGCCTAACCTGGATCGAATCCAGATCATAAAAGGCTGGGTAGAGAATGGTGAACTAAAGGATAAAATATTTAATGTAGTAGCCTCTGGAGACAGGCTTAAATCTGATGGTTCTGTAGAACCTATAGATGCTCCGGTGAACCTGGAAACCGGTGAGTTCAATACTGAAAAAGGAGCTCCTGAATTATCGGGCGTATGGACCGATCCTGAATTCAATCCAGATCAATATGCCTATTACTATGTAAGGGTGTTGCAGTTACCAACCGCAAGATGGAACCTCTTTGATGAGATTCGCGCCGGTGTAGATTTCCCTGACCGTATTCCAAAACAGATCGTGGAAAGAGCCTGGGCTTCACCTTTCTGGTATAGTCCTGAATAAGAATTTGAAAACACAGTTTATCAAAAAGCCTGTAGCTTAATAAAAACTACAGGCTTTTTGATGCTTTAAAAAATGCCTGGTTTCTCGATCAACAAAAGTTAAATCACTATAAATCAGAAGTTATAATATTTTTTTCAGGCATATGTGTAGGAAAATAATCAGGAAAATTCTTAAATTCAATGATTCCCAAGCTTTTACAGGAATTACCCCATCAACATAACTTATTCTATACCCCAAAGTATGTTAGGCTAAAGCTGAATAACTCTTTATTAACTATATAAACTATCAATATGAAAAAGAAAGCGACAAATCATTGGTCTGTTTTGCTGATTCTGCTCATGCTCCCCCTGGCGATTGTTGTTCAGGAAAAGCCGAACATTTTAATTATTTGGGGTGATGATGTGGGAATGTGGAACATTTCGGCCTATCACCGCGGAATGATGGGCGGTAGTACACCAAATATTGACAAAATAGCTGTGGAAGGGATGTTATTTATGGATCACCTGGCTCAGGCATCCTGTACGGCCGGGCGTGCATCCTTCATTACGGGTCAATATCCAATCCGTACCGGATTAACTACCGTTGGACTTCCAGGAGCGAAAGAAGGTATTCAGGATAGTGATCCTACTCTTGCGCAAATGTTAAAAGACCACGGTTATGTTACCGGGCAGTTTGGCAAGAACCACCTGGGAGATCGTGATGAGCATCTACCAACTGCTCATGGTTTTGATGAATTCTATGGGATCCTGTATCACCTGAATGCCGGGGAATACCCTGAACAGGATGATTTCCCAAAAGATCCAGAGGTGCAGGAACGTTATAATCTCGATCAACGCGGAATAATTCATTCCAAAGCCTTAGCTAATGGTGAACAGGAGATCAAGGATCTTGGTCCCTGGGGAAGAGAAGTACAGAGAAATCTGGACCAGCAGGTCCTTGAGGAATCTAAGCGCTTTATTCGTGATGCGGTTGAGGATGATAAACCATTTTTTGTATGGCATAACACCACACGAATGCATTACCGTACCAACCTTAATGAAGAATACGATGGGAAAAGCGGATATGGCCTTTATGCAGACGGGATGATGGAACTGGATGATGACGTTGGGGAATTATTAGACCTGCTAGAAGAACTTGGTGCAGATGAAAATACAATCGTAATGTTTTCTACAGATAATGGGGCTCCCTCAAATTCCTGGCCTGATGGAGGTAATCACCCTTTCCACGGAGAAAAAGGTGTTGGTGGCTGGGAAGGTGGCTTTAAAGTGCCTATGATGGTAAAATGGCCCGGCCATATTCCAGCAGGATCTGTTACTGGTGAATTTATGACCATGGAAGATTGGATTCCTACACTGATGGCCTGGGTTGGAGACGATAACATCAAAGAAGATCTGCTTGACGGTATGAACATAAATGGCAAACAATTTAAAGTCCATCTCGACGGCTACGATCAAAGTGATATTTTACTGAACAATGGTAAAACCAATCGTAAAGAATTTTTCTATTTTACAGAGACGGTTTTCCATGGAATGCGTTATAACCAATGGAAGTTGCTCTTTATAGATCAGGAGGAATGGTTTCGGGCAGAACAGGTACCACTTTCTACACCCATCCTTATCAATTTAAAAATGGATCCCTTTGAAAGGTTTATAAAAGCCAGAGGATATGACGAGTGGTCTGAAAATCGCAGTTGGATCCTGGGGCAGGCAGGTAAGATAATAGGAAGGTTCGTAGAAACATTTGAAGAGTATCCGCCCAGTCAGAAAGGAATGTCTGTACAGGTTACCAATTTAAGTGAGACTATTAATTCCATGCCTGGTAGCAGGTAAAAGTATAACAGCAGAGATTTCAATATGTTGATCCTGAAACATAGTTCAGATTAAATTAAAATTGAAACTTAAAAATAAAAGCCTGTGATTCACAAGAATTACAGGCTTTTTGATTTAAATTTTTTTTTTAGTTCTTTTAAAAATGGATCCTGAGAATTTTATTTAGCGTTATACCATATCGGTGAACTATACACTCGTTCCTGAATGGTTGCCGGGTGATTGGTTTCCTTTGGGTCAATACCCAACTAGATGGCATCCAGTAAGGAATACCTGGGTGTTGGGATCTCCAGTACACGAACGTAATAAAAGGCCCTCTGCGAAGCATCAAAATCGGGATCGGTCCAAAGAGTTTTTAATTCGGATGCACCTATACTGTTGGTATATTTTCCTGTTTCCAGGTCTACCGTATTCCCCACTTTTTCGCTTCCGTCCTTACGGTCACCGGATAGGGCGACATCATAAACTTTTTCCTTTGATTTACCATCGGCTCCCAACCAGCCTTTAATGACCTGAACCCTGTCCAGGTTCGCGCCGTCTGGATCTTTCATGGCGGCGATCATGAATGTTGGCGCCTTACCATCGGTATTTTTAAGGTCTCCTCCCATAGGTACACCTTTATCATAACCGGTTTGAACCATATTATTTCCATTGGCATCTGCTTCGGAATAATCGAATCCGCCAAAGAACCTTAAAGTGATCCTGGGGCCTGTAGTTGCGTAGACTTCTCTCCTTTGAAATGCATCCACAATGTCCTGGCGTGTATTCGATTTGGCCCAAACACCTACCCAGCCGGCAGCACCCATATCCCAACCTTTGGATGAGCCGAGACCTGTTGGATGAGGTCGTTGCTCTGGTGTGGCATCATGCTGTCCTTTGCCCGCAAAATTGGTTTCTTCAACAGCCGATATTCCGGTATGCGAATCTGAACTTCCTATAAGCCCTAATTTGTAAGGGTTAGTGCCTAACTTTTTCTCAAGCTCAAGACCTCTCATCAAACCGGTACGAACATAATCTGCCATGGTAGGATCTGGCCTGGTGCCATCGGGAGTTAAGGCGAAATCATAGGTTTCAAAATCTGCGAATTCATCATTGGGTGAAAGTGCAGGATGGGTTTCAGAATCCCCTTTTATCTGAGTGATCTCTACGTTCTTTTCCCATTTCATTCGTTGTTTGGCGTAGGCTTCATCAATAGGTTGCCCGTTAAGGCGAACTTCAGGAAACATGAGCCCGATACTGATATTCGGGTTGTGCGGGATGGCTACGAAATCTGCACCGGTACGGGCACTGGTTTCATCAAGCCAATCCCAAAGACTCTCGGGATCATCACTTTCCAGAGCAGTATAAGGAATAAACTGCTTAGCCACATCACCATCCTGTGGCATGAAAACTACCCGGTGTAAGTTGGCACCGCCATTATTGGAGGTCCATTCCCATCCTATGATTGCTGAAAATTTTCCAGGTTCGTTATGAGCCTCTGCCGTTTCAATATTAGCCTCCCAGGCCATTCTTACCTTATCGCCTCCAAAATCCCCGATAAGATCTTTCGAAGTTAAATTAGCATCATTGGGTTGATCAAATGCCGCGTAGTTTATGATGTCATATATTTTTTGCATTCCTTCTTCCTCTGGTTCAGGGGATATTTCCAGAAAGGTCTTTCCTGTTTTTGTATCTGCAATTCCAGGGGTATCCTTATACATCAACGCGATGGAACCCAACAATTCGGCATGATCTGCAATAACAAGAAAATCAAGTGGTTTGCTTAGTTGCCATTTTTCTCCGGTAGTTGGGCTGACCACTTCTTCTCCCTTGGCAAAACGATAGGCAGTCTCTGGTGTGGAATTTGGCGTTCCAAATAGATATACATCAAAAGAATTACCCGTATGCTGGTGAGTATCTCCCCAGTAAACCTCTTTTAGCGGGTTGGTTTTTATTTCTGCTGTTTCGGCTTCATTTTCAGCCAATGATTCTTCTGAATCATTTTTCTTTTCATCGCCGCAACTTATTACAAGACTGCCAAGAAGGATCAGGCCTAATACATTCAAATAATTTTTCATAAACAATTGTTTTTTAAAATCTCAGGTTCGAATAAAAAATGTGGGGCAAGATCCTCTCCTTTTTAAGAAAGGAATATTGAAGATACAACAAGAAAATTAAAATTTAAAATAAATATCTGACAGTCAGAAGGTTAAACAAAAAAACCTGTGACCAAAATCTGACCACAGGTTTTTAAATAATTTCATAAAAGTCTATTCTTTGATCTTCTGAAGGTTTTGCAGGTTCTTAAAGATCACCTCCTGGAAATCCAGGTTTTCTGGCTGTCCGAAAACAGGGTTTACCACGATAGAATGAACCCCCATTTCTTCCAGGCCTTCTTTTGTCTCTTTAGCTGGTTCATCTTCCCAGATTAGGTAGGTCTTTTTGCCTTTTTTCGCCAGGTGCTCTATTTCATGCTTCTTATCCTTGTTCCAGGCATCACCGGGTTCCCAGTGCAGGCTTTCACCCTTAAGTGAATAGGCATTTTGCAAATACTGGTAAACCGGGTGCGAATAGATAAGCTGGAATTTTTCAGGATCTACCTCCAGCTTGTCATAATTGCTGTCAAGGTCGGTAAGACTTTGCTTTAAATCCTGAAAATTTTGCTGGAATTCCTCTCTTTTTCCAGGCAGCAGTTCCTGAAAGGCATTTTTCACCTTTTCAGCCTGGGCAATGGCCAGTTCAAGGTCCAGCCAGGTAATGCTTGCCGTCCCCTCATGGGTATGTTCACCGCCTTCGCCATGACTATGGGTGAATTTTTCTCCTAGCGGAAGCAGCCTATCGTCCAGTCCCTGGGTAGTATTTAGGATATTCGCTTCCTCCAGGGTCACATTATTCCGCCATTTTTCGAAGGTAGCGCCATTGATGATGACAAGATCTGCTTGCTGCATATTCAGGATGGTTTCAGCTCCAGCAACCCAACCGGAAGGATCGGTTTCCCCGGAAGCCGGGAATCTCAGGTCTATTGCCTCCCCGCCAATTTCTTCAGCAAAATAATAAAGCGGATAATTGCTTACATAGACTACCGGGCTTTCCTGTGTTTCTTCGGAAACGGGTTCGGTAGTGTTATTCTCTTTTTCCTTGTCTTTGCAGGCCACAAGGCAGATCAAAAATGCTAGAATTAGGCTGGTCTTTTTCATGAGATTAGTTTTTCAATAAGGGGAATCCCGAAGTTCCCCATGATCAAAGTTAATATTCCTGATACTATAATGGCCGAAAGCAGGACGAGTCCTATTTCCAGGCCCAGAACGCTGCCGATGAAATTTCGGGAGGCGCCAATATGCTTCATGGTTTGTAATTCGGCTTTCCTGAGTTTAATAGACAAAGCAAAAACGAATGCAAGAATGGCCAAACAGGCGATACCAATGATCACCCCGGCCAGGATAAGCAGGTCTCTAACCGAGATCATGGTGCCCACCAGTTCTGAAATCACTTTTTCCGGCACCAGCATTTGCACAGAACTTTGTTCATTTTCGTACCGACCTCTCAGCATCAAAGCCGACTTCCGGTCCTTAGGTTCCACGATGATCGCGTTGACAGGATAATCTCCCGGGTCCCCATGGAAGTGAAAGGAATTGATATTTTCAGGTGTGATCTCGGTATAAGAAAGTACGGCAGGGCTGGCCACCGCCTGAGTTTCATCTTTAGCCAGTAACAAGCTGTCGTTTTCCACCTGCTGCAGGTCCTGGTGCCCATGGGCCTTTCCTGAAATGACCCAGCTGGTCTTGATGTCAGTAAAAACAGCTTCATCATCAGAAGTACCGGTCTCTTCTAAAATACCAACGATGTTCATTTTTAGGGGAAAACTTCCGGCAACATCAAAAGCTCCTGAAGGAGATGAGATGATCGAAGATCCCACTTGCGCATTCAGTTTCCTGGCCGCTTCAGCACCCAACACACACTCCCCCAAAATGGCCATTTTCCGGCCTTCAGCCAGGCTCAAATCCCTGAATTCAAAATAATCTGGCGTCGTGCCCACAATGGGTTGCTCCTTCACCTGGTATTCGATATTAAGCGGAATTGGTTTTCCCAGTTGCTGCTCCTTTATCTTTTCCACTTCACGAAACATCACCGGTTGATTTTTCGGTTTATTGAAATACAGGGAACTAAGGCTTAATTCGGTTTCACTTCCAGGTGCGCCCACCAGGAGCGGAGTCTTTTCAGCCCTGGCCATAAGGTCTTCAGAACCTTTGTTCACCAGATGATTCAGGCCTAAAGGAATAAATATGACTAGCGAAATGGAAAGGATAAGCAGCAGGGTCTTGCCCCAGTGAAACTGCAGGTAACGCCAGGCTATGTAAAAACTGTTATTCATGGCCACGGTTATCTTTAAAATTCGAAAATTCCAGGATATCCAGCACCCGGTCGAATCGGCCCAGGATCTCCCGGTCGTGGGTCACCATGACTAAGGCCGTATTGGTCTTATCACAGTAAGAATCTATAATATCCAGGATGCGGTCACGATTTACAGGGTCCAGGTTGGCCGTGGGTTCATCACAGATTAGCAGTTCCGGTTTGGTGATCAGGGCCCGTGCTACCGATACCCGTTGACGTTCTCCCTGCGAGAGATTAGCAGGATAGCGTTTCAGTTTATCTCCAAGCCCCATCGAAATTGCCAGGGAACTCGCTCTTTCTTTAGTTTCGGACTGTAGCTCCAGAATTGGATTGATCCTGAAGGGCAAAAGGATATTATCCAGAACGCTGAGGTATTCCAGTAATTCAAATTGCTGGAAGATAAGCCCCATTTTTACCAGCCTGAGGTCTTTGATATCCTGGTTTCCAAGGCTGGTTAGTTCGATATCTCCCGTAAAGATCTTCCCGGAATTGGGTTTTATAATTCCCGAAATAAGGTTCAGTAAAGTGGTTTTTCCGCAGCCACTGGGACCTGTTATGCCCAGTTTTTCAGATCTGCCAATAAGAAGCTCTGGAATCTTTAAATAAAAAGAATCCCTGGTGTAGGAGAAGCTGAGGTCTTCCAGTTTTATCAAAGGCTGGAAGCCGCGATCACTTTCCGCTCTTCTGAGGTGAGACTTATTTTTGAGATCTTCCATTTATTATCTATCGCTTTTAGGGCTACGGTGCCGGTATACTGGTTTTTACGGTAATGTATGTGTTTTAAATGTCGTACTCTCGCCGTTACGGTCCATTGGGCAGGATATTCGATGCTTTCAGGGTCTTGCAATACCTGAGGTTTCCCCATACTGTTGAGTTCTACCTCCTGCACGCTCACTTCGGCTCCTTCCCGAAGGCCCATATTCAGCCTTCTCCGGCTGTCCAGGTAAACATTATCCAGCAATTCTGAATCTACGTTGTTTGAGAGTTCTTCAAACAATTTTTCTTCATCTTCCACATTAAAGGCCGAATAGGTATTGGAAAGTACATTTTGCATGATACGTTCCATCCCCGCCTGGTCCAGGTCTTCTGCTTCAAACCAGGGATTATTTATATTCAGATGAAAAGGAAGCAGGATAACCGCCAGGATCACCATACTTAAACTAACAAGAGGTTTTCGGCTTTTAAGGGCCATTTGCCGGTGGACTTTTCTGTTTCTCGGCCAGAAAATGATGGCGAGGATGAGCAGTAAAATACTTATCACAGGGATCGGCAGATTTCCGCTCAGGAATGCGGTTACGATGCCTTCAAAATAATCATTGGAAAACAGGTTAAAAAGGATCAGCACAGCCAATCCAGTAATTATGACCGAAACAGCTTTTAAGAAATTGGAGGATTCAGCTGTTTTAACTGAACTACCCAGGATACCGATCAGGAATAATCCGAAAGCCAGGTAACCTACCGACCTTGCCAGCGGATAGGAAATATTATTATTCGCATATTCTCCCATGATATTCCCGGCGGCAAATGAACCCATGATAAGCAGGATCAAAAACATGAAATTCGGGACCATGCCCTTACCAAGCATGAATACGCCCGAGATCAGGATCAATGCCAGCAGGAACAGTTCAGAATAAGGAAGGCTTATTTCGTTCATGGCCAGCGTTAGACCAAGGGCCGAAAACAGGATAAACAACAGGCCAGAGATCATCAGACTCATTGAGCCTCTTAAAAGTGGCAGCAGCAGGAAGAAAAGGATCAGCATAGCCGGGATCTGTGGCAACATGGATGTAGTTTTCCAGAACAGGCTGCTTTCAAAGATCAGTAAACCGAGACCTATAGAGCCAATTAGGATGGAAAATACTTTAAGCGAGCTTTCGTAGACCGAATAGGACTTCAGAATATTTTTGAGCTGGGTGAAAAGGATCAAACTCAGTAGAATTCCTATAGCGATCCCCAGACTAAAAAATACAGAAAAAGCTACCTGTTCTTCCGGCGTGAGGATAAGTCCGAATTCCTGAAGACTTAAACTATTCCCCAGGAATAAACCTGGCGGGATCAAAAGCAATTTGGAAAAAGCTTCTGTAAGGTCCTTCCTGGATTTTAAAGCAACCAGAAGAGTGAAACCAGCAGCGGTTAGATTGAACATCCATTGGGGAGTCATCATCATTTCAAAGGCTCCCAGCCAGTATCCAATAAGTATGGAAATAAAGAAACCAGGATAGAAACCTGATCTACTTCCAAAACCTGTAAAGATCACCAGGCAGAAAAGGATTAGATAAAGATAAGGCTGTGAAAGCAGAGATCTTGTTCCATTGATCATTCCATTCTTCAGTAGTTCCAGGGTCGTGGGTGGCTCTGGTACCTCGAAATAGGCCATCGCCGGACTTAATTTCTTGTTATAACTGCGCCCATCCAGCAAATTGATGATCAGCATGATCTCTACCTGGCTGCCCTGAAGGCCTTCAATTCCTATCTGTTTCCCGTAAATATATTCACCCTGGCAATCTATGCTCCAGGTAATTTGCTTGGTATTTGGTGTTCCGGTTATTTCAGGTTCCGTTTGATAAGTGCAGGCTTCGGGTAAAACAGGGCTGGCTTTTAATACTTTTCCGTTAACCACAGGTAGAATAAAGAACACATCAAAGACGCCCGGCTGGGTTTCGGTAAGTTCCAGCCTTGCGGGGAAAACAATATCTGCCCTGAAATCTGCCGGTTTTAAAAAGCAAAATCCAAAGAGTGCGATATATAACAGCCTTTTTAAGCTCTTAATCATTTACCAAGTCTTTTGCGATTCCTTCATAAACAACATCGTATTCCTGCCTGAGTTCGGTATAGAATTGTTCTCTGGCCGCTTCAGCCTCTTCGTATTGAAGTTCGGTGATGATCGCATCTCTTACTTCAGTCAAAGGAAGTGGCTCAGATGCTTTGATATTTTCGATATAAACCAGGTGCCAGCCATATCCCGATTTTACCGGGCCGGCCCAGGTGTTTTGCGGAAGTTCGTCCAGCTGCTCAGCAAAGCCTTCCCCGAAGGTCCTGCCAAGATCGTAGAGCCTGGCTCCGTCAAAATCTCGTTGCAACATTCCCTGTTTTCCTGGCAGGTCATCGGAGTCGGGTTGTTTACCGTCTTCAATCAATTGCTGCTTGATTTTTTCTATCTCTTCTTCAGTACTAGTCTGGTCAAAAGAAAGCTGGGTAAAGGTGTATTCCGGTGAGCTCATAAACTGGTCCTTCCTAAGGTCATAATAGGCCTGGATGGCTTCCTCAGAAACCTTTTTATCCTGGGCCTGGGATTCGGCCAACATATTCATTTGCACGATTAGGCCTCTTCTTATCATGGCATTATTCTCGTCCATATCCTGGTTCAGCGCTTCACGGTAAAGGATCTCTTCCCTAACGTGGTTCTGCAATAAACCGTCGAGCTCCTCTTTCGTGGGCAGGCGCTTCCAGGTACGTTCCCAACTGGCGATCAACTGCGCGACATCTGCATTGCCAATGAGTACTTTTTTATCTTCCAGTCCGGGATTTTTCGCACCGAAAACGATTAGAAGTATCGCTGCAAGGCAACAGCCAAAAATGAGGATCTGCGCAATAGGTTTTTTAAGTAGCTGCATAAGTAGTTTTAACAAGCATTAAATTAAGAAAAAATCTCCTCAAGTTACTTATTGCTAGTTTATTAAATAAAAATACCAGCGAAAGCCGGTATTTTTATTTTTTCAATTGTGTTTATTAATCGAATTTAATTCGGAAAGATCTGTTTAAAATCTTCTTTCATATCGATCACCAGCCAATCCTTTCTTTTGCCATTTCAAGGGCGGTTTCCAGATGACCACTGATGGTCTTGAGCATCTTAATTCTATCAATCTTTAGCCAACTCAGATATACGGGATTCAATAAAACACGATTTTTATTCACTTTATTTTGAAATGTTTTCAAAAAGATGGCGAGTTTAAACTTCGCATTTTAAGAAAATCCCGGAATTGTTTAACAGGAAATTATTCCTATGCATGGCCTGTTCGTTTTACTTTTAAGTAAACCACACTAATAAATCATATTATGAGCAACGAGAAGAAAGATGCCAAGGAGAAAGACCTTGAAAAGAACACATCAAATGCTGAAGGTAAAACCATGACCACTAATCAAGGGGTTAAGGTTAACGACACAAATAACTCCCTTAAAGCAGGAGAAAGAGGTGCGAGCCTGCTGGAGGATTTTATTCTTCGAGAAAAAATCACTCATTTTGACCATGAACGTATCCCTGAACGTATCGTACACGCCAGGGGAAGCGGGGCGCACGGTTATTTTGAACTATATGAAAATCAGGAAAAGCTTACCAAAGCTGGTATTTTTACTGATACTTCCAGAAAAACGCCGGTTTTCGTAAGATTTTCTACGGTAGCCGGTTCCAAGGGTTCTGCAGACCTGGCCAGGGATGTTCGTGGCTTTGCTGTAAAATTTTATACCGAAGAGGGAGTTTTTGACCTGGTAGGAAATAATATGCCCATATTTTTTATTCAGGATGCCATGAAATTCCCCGATCTAATCCATTCGGTAAAACCCGAACCAGACCGCGAGATCCCACAGGCAGCATCAGCCCATGACACTTTTTATGATTTTGTATCCCATACCCCGGAAACCCTTCATAACCACATATGGGTTATGAGTGACCGCGCCATTCCCAGAAGTTTCAGGATGATGGAAGGCTTCGGGATTCATACTTTTCGCCTGGTTAATAAAGAAGGCAAATCTCATTTTGTGAAATTCCACTGGAAACCCATGCTAGGTGTAAAATCGGTAACCTGGGATGAAGCCGTAAAACTTCACGGAGCCGATACTGACTTTCACCGAAGGGATCTCTGGGATGCTATAGAAGCAGGAAATTATCCTGAATGGGAACTCGGAATTCAGGTGGTACCTGAAGAGGATGAACATAAATTCGAATTTGATCTCCTGGATCCTACCAAACTAATTCCGGAAGAAATGGTGCCCGTTCAGCGAATTGGAAAAATGACTCTCAACAGGAATCCCGATAACTTTTTTGCGGAAACCGAACAGGTGGCTTTCCATCCCGGCCACATCGTTCCGGGAATAGATTTTAGTAACGATCCGCTGTTACAAGGCAGGCTGTTCTCTTACACAGATACCCAGCTCTCCAGGCTTGGCAGTCCTAACTTTCATGAAATTCCCATCAACCGCCCTGTTAATGAAGTTCACAACAACCAACGTGATGCCCATATGCGAATGACCGTGAACAAGGGAAAAACCGCCTATTTCCCTAATTCGATTGGAGGTGGTTGTCCTCACCTGGCAAAAATGGCTGAAGGCGGATTCACCAGCTATGAAGAAAGACAGGACGGAAATAAGGTAAGAGCCAGAAGTGAAAGTTTCAGTGATCACTTTTCACAACCGGGAATATTTTATAGAAGCCTGGAAGAATGGGAAAAGGAACATGTAGCCGAGGCGTATTCATTCGAACTTGGAAAATGTACCTATGACCATATAAAAAAGCGAATGTTATGGTTGATCAATCAGATCGATGAAAACCTTGCCGAAAAAGTGGCCGGTAACCTGAGAATGGAAATACCTTCAGAAATTGAAAAACCAGTAAACCAGGCAATCGGAGCCGATGCCGGCTCTAAAACCAATCAGCCCGGGAAACGAAAAGATTATTTAAAGAATTCAGCCGCATTAAGCCAGACCCATCTAAAATCTGAAAGTATCGAGGCTCGAAAAATTGCTTTTCTTGTGAGCGACGGCTTTAATGCTTCAGAATTCAGCAAAATGAAAAATGCCCTGGAAAAGGAAAAGGCGGTAGTGAACATCGTGGCAAGTCATGGCGGTGAAGTTAAATGCAGTGAAAACAAGAAACACAAGGTAGACGCCGCATTGATGACCACCGAGAGCGTGGTTTTTGATGCGCTTTACATTCCCGGGGGCAACAAAAGCATAGATTCTTTAATGGAAATTGCCAAAGCCAAAAAATTCATTAATGAAACCATTAAGCATTGCAAGGCGATTGCGATCGATTCTGAAGCTGAAAAGCTATTCGATGAAACCTATGGTAAGGATTTTAAAAAGGACGACGCGATCTTTATCAATAAAGGGCCGGAAGATTTTATCAAGGCCATTCAGATGCATCGAAACTGGAAACGAGAAAAAGAAGCTAAAAAGATCCCTGCCTGATAATTTTTTCGGAATTAGAATTAAAACCACCTGTACCAGGTGGTTTTTTTATGGTTAGACAAATCCACTTGGTATTTCAATACTATTAACCTGAAATTTAAAAATATTCATGAAAAGCTGATCTTCAATGCCATTCATTAATCTGGTAATTGCTGATTGCCACCATTATATTTCTAAATTTATTTTGAAATCCATAAATGATACTTAATAAGTAAATTCGTCAATATCATCAATTTGCCTAAAAGAAAAACCTCAGCCTGATATTAAAACCGACTGAGGTTATTCCAGAATGGTTAATAAAAAACTAATCTAATTCTCCTTCTTTCGCTGCCGCGATCATATCGTCATTAGCATATATTCCCAATTCAACCCTTCGGTTCTTGGCACGCTCTGCCTCGGTATTTTCATATTTTGGCTGGGTTTCACCGTACCACTTGGTAGTAAGCCTTGAGGAACTTACCCCCTGGCTAATAAGGAAAGCTTCCACGGCCTGGGCTCTTTTTTTGGAAAGTTCCATATTATAAGCTTCTTCCCCGGTATCGTCGGTATGACCCTCGATAAGAATATTGGTGTCATCGTATTTCTGGAAAACTCCCGCTACACTTCTAAGTTCATCTTTATAGGAATCACTGATCTCTGCAGAATTGATCTGGAAAGCAAGACTGGAATCGAAGGTCATATTGATCCCCTCTCCTACCCGGTTAACCTCGGCCGTTGGCACAGCCTGTTCAAGCTCCTTCGCCTGGTCGTCCATATGCTTTCCGATAAGATTTCCAGCTGTACCCCCAATGGCAGCACCGGCCAGCACACCCCATACGCTTCCTTTAGAAACTGCAGCACCTATTAGGGCTCCACCGGCCGCACCGGCCGCAGTTCCTTTTTGTTGTTTATTCCAGGAGCCACAGCCCAGACACAAACTAATGACTAAAATCAAGGTGATATACTTTTTCATAGCTTTTGCTTTTTTAGTTACATACCAGGGCGGCGAACATGTCTTTGTTCATATCCCGCCATCCCATTTCCAGGGCTTTCTGGAGGTCGCCGCAAACAGTCTCCTTTTCCTGGGCGGTCATTTTTGATTTTAATTCCTGGGCATTGGTAGTCCCATATTGATGTTCCATTTGTTTTAACCGGGCTTCACTCCTTATGATATACATTTCCATATCATTCTTACCGGCAGCCTGTGCCTGGTCATAAGCCCTGAAGGCATTATCATAATCATCAAAGTTCACATAGATATCCCCTTCCTGGATCAGGAAATCAGGATTCCCGGGATCCAGTTCTTTGGCTTTATCCAGGTAATAAAATGCGGAATCGGGTTCATTGAGTTGGCGGCTATACAGCGCTCCCATCAGTGCATAATTAGAGGCTCGTTGTTGAGTGTTCTGATTCATTTCAGTAAGAGATATCACTTTTTCCAGGGAACTCCTGGATCCCTGTATATCTCCTTTTTTATTTTGCGCAATACCTTTCTGGAACCATGCGTTAAGGCTTTCTCCTTTTGTCACATCCAAAGCAAGCTCGGCCTCCCTCATCGCATCGTCGTATTGGCCCAGGCCATTATAGGCTTCGGCTTTGGCCACGCTTCTTAATTCCCGGGCATCCTTTGTCTTGCATTCATCTGAAAATTCATTCAGAATATTGAGTGCTTCCTGGTAAGCGTTTTGTTCAAGGGCATTCTCGGCTCGAACATAAATTTCCCGGCATTTCTTTCCCATGGTAAAGGTTTGCGAGTGTAAAGTGTATGCAAAACCCAAAAAGATCGAGAGAGATAAAGCAATTTTTTTCATACCCTGTAATTTGAATGATCAGAAAAGGGAGAATTAGATCATAATACCCAGATTCAATAGGTATGGGTTTCAAAACGTAGAAAAAGAGCTTGCTAAATTTAACGAAAAATTGACTTTCAACTATTTGATAAGCAGTTAAATAAATTGGATTAGCATTATTTTATGAATTGTTTGAGGTGACACCAGGATTTAGCTAATATTGACCTTTTTACTCCAAATCATTGCTGTTGGTTCTGCGGTCCAGGTTGAGGGTGTAACCTAACAATAACCCAAAGTTGCCGTATCTGGCTTCGGTGATGGTAGTACTACCTTCAACCAGGTTGATATTAGAAGGATCTATATTACCGGGCTGTTCGTACCTGCCCGTGTTGCCCGTGCTATACAGCAGGCCAAGACTAATGCTGCTTTGCCGATGATCTAAATTTACTCCTGCCGTAAAATGGTAAATATCCCAGGAACTGATGGTAGATTTAATACCCGGGCCGTCATTCAGTGATTCATCAAAATAAGAAATGTCGTTCCTGGCGCTTGCCAGTAATGCCAGCGATTCATTTAACTGGTGTTCATATCCTATGGCCACATTCAAAACCGATTCTGCTCCTGCCCTGTTCCTCAGGAATCGGTCGCTTTGCAATTCTGGAGCTAATTCTGCGGGTCTCACAAAAGTACCCGGCATGGGTTCCATGACCTCGTAAGGATCTATCGAGTTGAAATACTGAACTACAATTCCCGCGTAGGACCTACCTTTCGTATAATTGGTTCCGAGCGCTACAGAAAATGGGGATTTAAAAGTGCTTTTCAATTCAGCCTGGCGGGCGGTGGCCACCCCGCTTATTCGATCATCATCAACAAGTTTCAAATTTCTTACCGCGATGTTATTTGCAAGAGTTCCGTTCCCAAAGAAATTAATGGATGGTGATGTAAGGGTTAAACCTGTGCTCCATTCACCACTTCGATAAACCAGCCCTAATTTGGCTGCATATCGCACATTATAATATTCTACATTCTGATTTTGATTGGCACCTACCAGGGTCCTGTTCTCATCATTCATAAAAACATAGGTAGAGAAGTTTCGCTGGTAAGAATGAGACCGAACGCTGAAAAGATTACTCAACCCAATAGACCACTTATCATTTAATTGCCTGCCTACACCCAATGCGAGCATGATCTCCGAGGTTTTGGTGGTCACTGCCGCTTCTGCTACCAGTTCTTCCAGGCCAGGACTTTCGGTATCATCGATCACCTCATAACTATTATCCAGCCTTGCAATACCTTTAAAGCTAAAATCTACCGGCGTTATAATGCCGTACCCAATTTTCCATTTTTCATCACCTGTTCGTATCATTCCTCCTGCCAAAAGAGGTACAGATCCAATCTGCACGCTTTCAAAATCGGCCTGTTGCCCCAGTGCATTTTCTACCCTTATATTTCCAATGCTATAAGCACTGGCATTAATAGATATGGACGAATTCTCCAGGTATCCCAATGCTCCCGGGTTATAAAATATCATGCTGTTATCGTTGGCGCCTCCTAGAACCGCACCCGAAAGAAGTGCAGACCTGGTTCCGAATTGTTGCGACCAGTAATGAGAATCCTGTGCAGCCAGGCTTAAACATACCCCGATGCAAAGAATGGATAGTTGCAAGGATCTTTTCATAAGCCTGAATTTATATTTGTTTAATCAGCAGGAACCTACATCTTATTCCTTCAACACGCCGTCTTCTACAAGTTCCATGATCATCGCTTCGGTATAATCCCTGGCGAAAGAATCTACATTCGCAGGATTAACTGTTTTTGACTGCGCAGACCAGATCAGTTCTTCTGTCTCTGCATCATACAGGTTGCTTTCCATATAATAGATCTTATCTGTAGCATAATATCCAGGATCATAGGTAATTGGATACATAGTATTGTAATAGCTATAAAAACTTCCGTAATAAGGACCATACGCCATGGGTGCATAGGTGGTATTACCCGGTATATACCTGGTTTCAGATTCTTTGTCTACCAGGGTCACCGTAAAAATCGCATCGGCATTCTGGGCACGAATATTATCCAGGATCTCTGTCCTGGAAGGTTGATTATCCTGTGTAAAGGTTCGGGTAAAACTCTGTTTGCTGGTAACCGCTTCTATTCCTCGTTCTCTGGCTGCTGAAGCCAGGTTATTCTCTATGGCGTTCTGAGCATTTACATTAGGAGTAAG
Source organism: Christiangramia oceanisediminis (assembly GCF_022570735.2). Lineage (GTDB taxonomy): Bacteria > Bacteroidota > Bacteroidia > Flavobacteriales > Flavobacteriaceae > Christiangramia > Christiangramia oceanisediminis. The sequence goes on from NZ_JANCNS010000002.1 coordinate 864,238, forward strand.
TGCGGCGATATATACCTTCTTATAGGGGCCTTGTGAGGAAATATTATCCTTGGTCCATGCACCGGTTATCTGCGTGCTTGGTCCGCAGGAAAACATCAGAAAAGTCAATAAAATTGGTAGAAATTTCGTTTTCATCTTTCAAATTTTTTAGTAGTTAATATTTAAGACCGGGCCAGGAAACTAAGCATATCTTTAAATCAAAAGTCACATTTAGCCTGAATCAATACAGAAATTTACTAAATATAACTCATTGACAACATGTCAAATACAACTTTTTAACAAATATTGGATTGAATTTGAATTTTATCCTGGAGCCCTAATTTTGAATAGGATAAAAATTTAATATTGTCCTAAGTGAACGGTGTTGAATTGCAGGAGCAGGATCTCAGCGAGTGAAATCCTGGCTCTAAAAAAGAGTTTAAAATAAATTTCCTACTTGAAGATCGCCACTAAAATAATGAGAACAAGGCTAACAGATAGGATGATGATTTTGATCTGATCTTCTCTCCCGGTTATGAATTTCATAATAACGCATGTTAAATTACCTAATCTATACGGGGGGAAAGGTGGGGACTTTCCGTTATATCGCTCATTTACAAAGCATAACGCTTTCAAATATAATATTTTAATATTCGAATTTATAATTTGTTCATGTTAATTTTTTGGGCAGCTAGGGTTAACCCCCCTTTTTTATCAAAAACGCCAGAAACTGGATTTTTTAATTGTTAATTCTTAAAATTTCCTTAAATAAAAACAATAGGCTTTGTAGTTTTACGTTCAGTTACAAGCAACAAAAATCCCTACCACATGAAAAGATTAAAATTTCTTTTAGTCCTTTTTTGCCTATCCCTTTTTATTTCATGCGATAAAGACAACGACGACCTGGACAAGCCTGTACTGGAAGCCAGGGAATTGAACAGGATCATCATGGATGGTGAATGGCGGGTATCTGAATTTGAGATTGACGGATCTGATGAAACTGCCCGTTTTGAAGACTATACATTTGTTTTTGAAACCAATAATAATTTATCGGCGAATTCCAGCCTCGACAATTTAGTTGGTAGCTGGCGCGTCAATATTGATTCGGGGGGCGAATTCGATTCTTTTGATGATGTTGACTTTCATATCTTCTTCGAACCTTCAGCCAAACTGGCTGAACTTAGCCATAATTATAATGTTATTTCGGCTACAGATAAGTTGGTGAATCTCGAACTTGAAGGACCCCAGGACGGTCCGAGCCTGTTTGTAAGCTTCAGCAAAAATTAAAGATATCAACCAGTTTCGTCAAAGATATTCTCTTTGACCGAACTTACTTCAGCAGCCTGAAATGTCGTGCCAGGCATTTGAGTAGAGCATGAATTTTTAGGGAAGATTATCCTTCCTGATTAAATTGATGTTCAACCTCTTTATTTCACGAAAACAGGCCTGATTAACAAGCGATAATTGAAATTTGCCAAAAAAGAACCTTGTTGGAAATTTTTCGTTCAATAAATCTTACCTCTCCAAATACCAGGATGCGTAAATAGATGGCTATACATAAGGAAGTATAGAAAATCGTCTTGAATTTTATTTGCCATTTCCTGATGCTTCAAGTTCCTGAACATTTTGAAGTATCCTTGGTTCGATTTTATGAAATCAACCTGTCTCCACTCGCCGGATATTTTGGTTTTTGGTGGTTGTTTTGTACACCATACAACATCTTATTCCACGCATTAATTAAATTAGATTATAAATCTTCAAAAAGCATACAGGACATAAAAGTTAATTTCTGTCTCCACAAAAAACATAAATTCATTTCTTTGTAATAAATCAAATATACCAGTCATGAGACCTTATAAAGCTTCAGAAAACAGATACGAAAAAATGCAATACAGGCGTTGCGGAAAAAGCGGTATCAAACTGCCTCTTATTTCCCTTGGCCTCTGGCACAATTTCGGTGATCACGACAATCAGGACAATGCCCGCGAAATTTTAAGGACGGCTTTCGACAACGGGATTACGCATTTTGACCTTGCCAATAATTACGGACCTCCATACGGTTCCGCTGAAAAAAACTTTGGAAAGTTCTTCAGTGATGATTTTCAGCAATACCGCGATGAGCTTATCATTTCTACCAAGGCAGGTTGGGATATGTGGCCAGGACCATACGGGAATTTCGGATCCCGGAAATATCTTATCGCCAGTCTTGACCAGTCTTTAAAACGAATGGGGCTGGATTATGTAGATATTTTCTATCACCACAGGCCCGATCCTGAAACGCCACTGGAAGAAACCATGGGTGCACTGGACCAGATCGTAAGACAGGGAAAAGCCCTGTACGTGGGAATTTCTCAATATAATGCTGAAGATACTGCCAAAGCAGCCCGAATCTTAAAGGAACAGGGAACGCCTTTTCTTATCCATCAACCAAGGTACAACATGATGGATCGATGGGTGGAAGATAAACTACTGGACACGCTGGAAGAAATTGGTATTGGAAGTATCGTTTTCTCTCCGCTGGAACAGGGTATTCTAACCAGTAAATATTTAGGCGGCATTCCGGAAGATTCCAGGGCAGCCAGAGAGGGGAGTTATCTTGACAAATCCCAAATTACAAAAGAACTGGTCGAGCAGATTACCCGGCTTAACAAGATCGCAGCAGCCCGGGATCAAAGTCTGGCCCAGATGGCGGTTGCATGGTTGCTGAAAGATGAACGGGTTACTTCGGTACTTGTGGGTGTGAGCAAGGTATCTCAATTAAACGATAACATAGAAGCGCTTAATCAGCTGAACTTTTCTGAATCTGAACTTAAAGAAATCGATAGTATCCTGAACTACTAAATTGAAACTATATGGGTGAAAAAATGAAGGCGCTCACCTTTTCGGAATTTGGAGGTCCAGAAGTGATGGAAATCTGTGAAATGGAAAAACCCAGAATTGGTGAAAAAGAAGTGCTTCTCCAAACCAAAGCGATCGGTCTTAATTATGCCGATATCTACCGAAGAAAAGGAAATTATCATTTAAAAGGAGAGCCACCCTACATTCCCGGCTACGAAGCTGCCGGGGTGATCGTTGAATCCAGGTCAGACCGATTCAAGGTTGGGGACCGAATCGCGATTGCAGATGTTGCTTTTGCGAATGCCGAATTCGTTGGAGTTCCGGAAGAGCATGTGATCCCACTTCCAGATTCGATAGGTTTTGAGACAGCCGCTTCCCTCCTGCTCCAGGGTCTTACTGCTCATTACCTGGCCAATGATAGCTATCATGTTAAAAATAACGACTGGGTGCTCGTTCATGCTGCTTCAGGAGGTGTAGGCCAGCTGCTTTCAAAATTGGTAAAATCTAAAGGTGGCCGTGTAATAGGTCTAACCCGAAATGAAGAAAAATTAAAGACCATCCTGGATACCGGTGCCGATCATGCCATTATTCTTGATGAGAACTGGAAAAATAGGGTTTTCGAGATCACGGGGCCAAAAGGTGTGGACGTTGCTTACGATAGTGTTGGCAGCAGCCTGATGGACAGTTTTGAAGTGACCAGGGAAACCGGAACGGTAGTGTTTTATGGAATGAGTGGTGGGGACCCAAAAAAGGTGGATCCCAGGATGCTGATGGATACCAGTAAAACCCTTACGGGCGGAGATCTTTGGGGGTACCTTACCTCTTCTCAAGAGCGTATCAAACGCTCGAACGCTCTTTTTGAAATGGTTTTGAACGGAAATCTTCAGATCAAGGAACCGGTAAAATTTGCACTTGAAGATGGCCGGGATGCTCATGAATACCTGGAATCGGGTAAAAGTTCCAGCAAGGTTCTACTAATTCCTTAAATAACAACTGCTGGGGTTTAGATATAAACTTCCAGCAGTTCAGCTTCGGTTGCACTAATTCTGAACTTCTTTGAAATTGCGGGAATAAGCAGGCTTTCTCCTTTTTTGATCTTTTCTGAATGTTCTCCAATACTGATCTCTGCCATTCCGTTAACGCACATATAGATCACGAAAGAATCCAGGGCCGAGTAATCCTTTTCCACTTCCCCCTTCACCGGTAAAAAATTGGTGGTAAAATATTCACAGGAAGCTATGGTAGAAGATTTGTTGGTTTCCTTATCATACTCCAGCCAGTAATCGTCTTTCTTTTCAAAATCTATGGCATCCAGCGCGAGAGCAGTATGCAGTTCCCGGGAATTGCCATCAGAATCCACCCGGTTCCAGTCAAAGATCCGGTAGGTGATATCTGAAGTTTGCTGGATCTCTGCCAGCAGGACTCCGCCACCAATGGCATGAACTTTCCCAGTATTGATAAAAACCGAATCGCCCGGCTTTACCTCTTCAAAATTTAAAACTTCGGTGATCTTTCCTTTTTCCAGGTAGTTTAAATACTCTCGTTTGTCGAGATCTCTGTTGAAACCGATATTAAGCTTACTACCTTCATCGGCCTGCATTACATACCACATTTCGGTTTTTCCGAAGGAATTATGACGCTGTTTGGCCAGTTCGTCGTTGGGATGTAATTGAACCGAAAGATCGGTCCTGGCATCGATGAACTTGATCAACAGCGGAAAATCATTTCCGAAATGTTCATATACCTTTTTTCCCACAAGATCGGCTTTATATTCAGCTATAAGATCATCGATCTTTTTCCCCGATTCACTACCATTGCTCACCACCGAAATATTTCCTTCAACTCCAGAAATTTCCCAGCTCTCTCCTACATTCTTGCGGTTGGTATTCTTGTTAAAATACTTCTTCAGTTTTTCGCCTCCCCATATCTTATCCTGTAAAATGGGATGGAATTTTATTGGATAGTTAATCATTAGGTTGCTTTTTTACCAAATATAAGAATCTAAACAGGCGTTCCCTATGGGTGTTATCCGTACGATTCATATCAATTTCGTCTAATTTGGTCACCTGGTAGTCTTTAAAGTGCTCTTTTAACTCTACAGACTGTTCAAGAGTGGCCAGTACCAAAAATTCATTTTCTGCCGGAATAACATATTCGCTCCCGTTCCAGAGGGTCTCTATAGGTTTGCCGTATTCCCAGATCATTTCAGGAGTAAAACCCTGGAACTCGTAAAGCGGCATTGGATCTTTTTCTAAATAGCTATCCACGACCTTGATGCTTTGATAGTCTGGATTCACCTCAACTTTATTAGCCATAGGCAATCCAAAGAAGATGATGCTGATTATAAATGCTATGGACAGGTAAAATACCGGTTTGATCCTGTTCCTGTATAGAAAATAAAGCATGAAGCCGCCTATCAGGATTAAGCAAACCGATGTTAGGCTTAACCATGGCCATATTTGCTGAAGATCATCCTGGAAATAGGTAAATGCAGCAACCGGGAATATGATGCCAATTAGAGCGAGCAGGCCAAAATTGAAATACACCACCCACTTTTCCTTCATTTTCATCATCCTGAAACTTCGGAAAAGGTATTCGATATAGAACCCGGTATTCAGCGCCATTGGGATCAAAACAGGCAGCAGGTACCTTGATTTCTTTTCCGGGATCACCGAAAGTAAAATAACCGAAGCCAGCGTCCAGATAAGGGTGAATTTATAAGCAGGTTTGTTAAAAACCCTGTTCCTTAAATAAGGATATAATAAAGCAACAAATGCCGGGATGGTCCAGAGTCCGCTTTGTATCACGAAACTCCAGTAGTAATAGAACGGTCTTACGTTGTAATCCAGCCATCTTCCGGTTTCTTTATCGGTTATTTGAGATACCGCTGAAGTATCGAAATAATAAACATACAGGCTCCAGGGAGCGGCTACCATAAATGCCATAAAAAGCATCAACAAAACCGGTTTCCAAAGTCTCCTGGGCTCATAGAATTTGAAAACTATGGGGAAAGCGACCAGGAAAGGCAGTAAAAGGGCGTACATTGAAACCGGGCCCTTGCTCAGGAAAGAACATCCAATGAATATTCCGGCAAGGATCGCGTTCAAGTATTGTTTTGAGGCTGTGGTAAAAAGCTGGTATAAAAAATAGATCGCCAGTATCATCCACGCGTGGGTATGTATATCCCACTGCCCGTCACGTCCTGAATAAAGTATGTAAAAGGAAGTGGATGCAATCAACCCCGCTATAAAAGAATACTTCCTGTTGGCTGTAAACCTGAAACCGAGTTTATAAATGGAGATCACTACTATACTTCCCATGATTGCTGCAGGCAGCCGAAGTGCGAAAAGATTCTTCATTCCAAAGAGCATCATGGAGATCGCGGTTAGCCATGTAGGCAGTGGCGGCTTTTCGTATCGTGGCTCGTTATTCAGGGTAGTAAAGATCCAGTTATCAAGCGTGATCATTTCCCGTGCCGTTGCAAAGTTTCGGGCCTCCATGATATTAATAACAATGGCATCCAGGTTCACAAAAAAGATCGAGATACAAGCCAGGACGAGTATAAGCAGATAATTATCCTTCAGTTTCATATTTCAGAATATGCATATTACGGATATAGATAAAAAACCCGAACCCATGTCCTACGAGCAAAACCGGATCTTTTCTTAATATGGCGTAGACCAGGATGAGGCCCGATCCTAATAGACTAAGCACCCAGAACCCCATAGGAAGACGTGATATTTTTCTTTTTTCAGAATAAATCCACTGGTAGAAGAACCTTAGATTAAATAAGAACTGCGCGAAACTTCCCAATATGAGCAACCAGATTGGGATATTTTCATTCCTGAAAAGCTGCCTCGCATCGTATGCATGATTATTGAAACCATAAAAAACAATGAGCAAGGGAAAGATCCATAGAAACCATCTCATAAGTTTTGGAATACGATTCCATTCACCCTGTAGCTGAAGGTTTCGTATATAAATAAAATACGTAAGCGTCTGGCCAAACATGATCGCAAAATCGTTCCTGAAATAACCATAAACGAAAAGCAGAAAGGAAGCCAGCAAACTCAAATACCAGAAAAGTGCCGGGGTCACCAGCTTTTTACTTTTTTCAGAAAGTACCCATTGAAAGATCATCCTGCCTGAAAATAATATCTGGGCCGAAAAACCGAGGGAATAGAGAATCAAACTACTCATTCCTATCGCCAATTTTATACTTTATATAAGATTTTTTCATCCATACATAAGCGAAACAATCTATTAACGGACCCATAAATCTGTTGCGAAAATTATACTTCGATTTCCCGGCAAGCCTTGGATAATGAGGAATTTCTACCTCCTTGATTTTTCCATTCTGCAGCAGTACCATAGCAGGAAGGAATCGTTGTAAACCTTTGAACATAGGAATATTTTTGGCAAATGAGGTCTTCATGATCTTTAGCGGGCAACCAGTATCATGCATTTTATCGCTTGTGAAGAAATGACGTACCCCGTTACCTACTTTGGAAGAGATCCTTTTTACCAGGGTATCTTTCCTATCCCTTCGCCAGCCCGTAACCAGGTCATATTCTCCAATAAAAGGCAGCAATTTTTCAAAATCCTGTGGATAGGTTTGAAGGTCGGCGTCCAGGTATCCCAGCAGGGGTGTGTCGATATGGTCAAAAGCAGCTTTTAATGCAGCTCCTTTCCCAAAGTTTCTTTCAAAAATAATATACCTGAAAGATTCATTCTGGCTACAGAATTCCCTGATTAGCTGCGGACTCGAATCGGTAGAACCGTCATCAACGAGCAGTACCCTGGTTATTTTTGAAGCCTTCGCCAAATAAGCCTTGAGCTGGCCAAGCAATTCGTGAAGGCACTCCTGCTCATTAAAAACAGGTACTATTATCGTGAATTCGTATTTCATGCTTTGCCAGTAGTTCCGTAATTAAGGTCAAGCATATCTTCATTCATCCTCATCAAAATCTTTACTGAGTAATCGATCTTGCTGGAAAACAGGTCATCCTTGTCATAAACCTGATGAATCTTAAGCAGAAATTCGGGCATAGAAATGGGGTTCGAAAATTTCGGCTAAATTAAGGTAATTTTATGAATTTGTAATTCCATGTTATTTACCGATTATTCTGTTCGCTTTACAGAATAATTTTATTTGGAAATCAATTTCGGCATATATTTGAGCTACCCAAACTATGATACTTACCTGCCTGGCTTCATTAAACATAACTAATTATGCAGGTACGCAAGGAACAAATCGTGACTACCAGGGAAGATTTTTCCCAAATTGAAACGGTTCGAAAAATGATTGAAGAAGTCCACGAATCTGGTAATTTCTTTAATCTTTCTTTAAATACGCTTGAACTCATCAGGCGTTTTAATCAATTATATACACGCATACATGAAGACCGGGAAGAATCTCCGGCAGTGATCAATCAACTCATCGTTTGCAGCCTGAACCTTGAAAAGCATTTAGTACATGAAAATTAAACCAGGGCAGGTTTAATTTCTGATAATCAAAAACTTCCCTGTGGAAGTTTTTCTTTTTTTAAAAAAGCTCAATTTTAAAAGAAAAAAGCATTGTTTTATTTATAAAGTGGCTTATATTTGCAACCGCAAAAAGGTCTCGTAGCTCAGCTGGATAGAGCATCTGCCTTCTAAGCAGGCGAATTTGACATACAGAATTGCACCACCGGTCGCGTAGCTCAGTTGGATAGAGCATTTGCCTTCTAAGCAAACGGTCGCAGGTTCGAATCCTGCCGCGATCACTGTAAATAGGGACTTCCGAAAGGTTTGTCCCTTTTTTTATGGTTTAAAAATATGGTAGCATTCGGCGCTAACAGTTTCTTTAAATATGCGTTGTTCTCTTAGTCATTTCATAAATACGCACAGTTTACGCACACTTTTAGGAATTTTAACATATACCTATAAAATTTAACACAATTTGATTGATTTTTGATTAACCCAAGTAATTTTTTCGATAGAGAAATTTATCTTTCCATCAAAACCTTTAGAAATTAAACTCGAAAAATTCTGGGTCAAGAGTCTATAGAATGAAGAATGTTCTTCTATCTCTCATATTTATATTAATTAAAGAAAATTAATTCTCATTTTTTCAAATCAGTTTCCGGTTTCTAACAATTTGATTCCTATCCCGGAGGACAAGAGTTCAAAACTCGTACACTAAAAATAAGGCTTTCGAGAAATCGGGAGCCTTTTGTTTTTTAACCTAGTACGGAATAAATACTGAATAGCTATATTTTCTTTTCCAAATTGTACAATAATACCATTTAATATTATTTGAGATTAAATATTAAATCTAGCTAGAATGTTGTTCTCATAGTTATAATTCTCAATTGTAAGTCAGTACCTCCTACTCTTATTGTAATATATATCCAAGCACTTATATTTTTAAGTATTTGCTTAAATAAGTATACTTATATATATTTGTTCAATAATTAAATACTATGAAACTGGAAATCACCTGTACCAGAGCACAAGCTGATCATAAGCAGCTTCTTAATTGCAAAGCGACCTTAGATAAGATGGACGATAATTTTAAAGAAATTACCAAACTCCTTTCTATTGCCGGAAATGAGGTTCGTTTAAAAATTCTGTTCCTGTTAAATATGGAGAATGAATTATGTCCCTGTGACATAGCTGATATTTTAGAAATGAGTGTTCCTGCTATCTCCCAGCATATTCGTAAGATTAAAGATGCGGGGTTTATAAAGTCTCGAAGGGAGGGACAAACACTATACTATTCATTAGTTGGAGAGAAAACCACATTACTGAACAATATTTTTACTTCCTTAAGGACTTCAAAAAAATAGCTTAAATGAAATCTTCCAGTAAATCAACCAATTCTGCATTCGCAAGTATATTAACAGCAATTACCGCATCTTTATGTTGCATAACGCCACTTATTGCTATTCTGGCAGGAAGCGGCGGAATTGCTACCATGTTTTCCTGGTTAGAACCTTTCCGACCTTATTTGATTGGGCTTACCATAGGAATTCTTGTATTCGCCTGGTACCTTAAATTGAAGCCTAGAACACAAAAGGAAATAGAATGCGCATGTGACGAAGATGAAAAAACCTCTTTCTGGCGATCAAAGAGTTTTCTGTTTGTTATTACTGTTTTTACGGCCTTGATGCTCACCTTTCCCTACTATTCAAGGTTATTCTATAATACTTCTGAAAAAGAAATTCTTGTAGTAGCTGAAAATAATATTGAGAAAAAAATTATTGAAATAGAAGGAATGACTTGTGCAGGATGTGAAGCCCATGTAGAAAATGAAGTAAATAAGCTTCCGGGGATTATCTCTGTAAAAGCAAGTTATGAAAATTCAAATGCTATAGTGGAATTTGATAAATCGAAAGTAACGGCAACTGAAATCTTTATGGCTATTAATAAGACTGGATATAAAGCTATTACTGCGGAGAAAAAGATTAGATGAAATGAAAAAATATGATGTATTTGTAATTGGTTCCGGGATGTCCGGAATGACTGCGGCGAACAAATGTGCCTCCAAAGGACTTAAAGTTGGGATTACTGATGAATTGCCATACGGGGGTACTTGTGCCCTGCGGGGGTGTGATCCTAAAAAGGTGATTATAGGAGCTACTGAGGTTCGCGATTTTGCCCAAAGGCTTAAAGGAAATGGAATAGATACCATACCCAAAGTCAATTGGGAAGATATCATGGCATTTAAACAGTCCTTTGTAGATGCCATGCCCCCCAAAATTGAAAAAGCATATAAAAATAAAGATATTGACACCTATCACACTGCCGCTAAATTTTTATCTGATAATACCTTGCAGGTAGGCGATGAAGTTATTGAAGCAGATAAAATAGTTATTGCTACAGGGGCAAAACCAAGAATACTGGATTTTGAAGGTGGGGAATATGCGCTATCAAGTACTGATTTTCTTAACCTGAAAGAACTACCTCAGTCCCTACTATTTATAGGAGGAGGTTATATTGCTTTCGAATTTGCTCACATTGCTGCTCGTGCAGGAGCAGAAGTCACTATAGTTCATCGCAGTAAAAAGCCATTGGAAAACTTTGAACAGGATATTGTAGAGCATCTTGTTAATGCTACTGAGGAATTAGGAATTAAATTGATTCTGGAAACTGAAGTCTCCGGTATAGAAAAAACCGAAGAAGGTTACAATGTGAAAGGAAATAAAAATGGCAAAGACGTATCTTTCACGGTCGAAGCAGTTTTTAATTCAGCTGGCAGGCCCCCGGCCATTTTTGATCTTGATCTGGAAAAAGCAAACATTTCGTATTCAAAAAAGGGGATTGCGGTAAATGAATATTTACAAAGTACTTCTAATCCCAGAATTTATGCAGCCGGGGATGCAGCAGATACACGGGGACTACCTTTGACTCCTGTAGCGGTTCTGGAAGGACATACACTGGCTTCCAACATTATTAAAGGGAATAAAAAAGAAGTTAGTTATCCGCCAATGCCCACAGTTGTTTTTACCCATCCCACAATGGCTTCAGTGGGATTGACAGAAAAACAGGCAAACGAGAAAGGAATTCAATATAAAGTAAACTATAAATCTGCCGATGATTGGTTTAATGCAAAACGTCTGAACGTTAAGGAATACGCATTTAAAACAATAGAGGATCAAGAAGAACAGATTCTATTAGGTGCTCATTTAATTGGACCCAATTCAGAGGAAGTCATTAATATTTTCGCCATGGCCATTAAAACAAAAATGAAATTACAGGAGTTAAGAACCATGATTTTCGCCTATCCTACTATGGCGTCGGATATACCCCATATGCTGTAGAAAAAATTAAATTTATTATGGAATTGAAATTAAAATCGGAGCTCACCTGCCCGAATTGTGGATATAAAAAGGAAGAGCTAATGCCCACAACTGCCTGTCAGTTTTTTTATGAATGTGAAAACTGTAAACAGGTTCTTAAGCCTAAAGAAGGGGACTGTTGTGTCTTTTGCTCTTACGGTTCGGTTGCCTGTCCGCCAATACAGGGGGGTTCTGCCTGTTGTTGAAGAATAAAACGAGTATTGGAAAAACCAAATAAACTAAATTTTAAAAAAGTTGATTCTAATAATTGAAAGCAACAATAGCACTCTTTCGCTCATGTTCAGAAGGAATGCTGAAACCTGGGAAAATTAAGAAGCTATCTCAAAACCGTAAAGTATCCGTCATTCTGAATTTATTTCAGAATCTTTTCAATTTTAAATTAAATAATTATTAGACCCTGAATCGTCCCGATAGCTATCGGGACAGGGTGACGAAAAAGAGGTTTTGAGACGGCTTCTTTTTATATTAATAAATTCTATTCAATTATATTTTGATTACCTGCATTGTTATGGGTTACTAGTTCATACACACAAGGTATAACCACCAGATTCAGAATGGTTGCAGAAAGTAAACCACCCAAAATAACAACCGCCATAGGGCTTTGGATCTCACTACCCGGTTCACCTCCTTTTAAGGCTAGCGGAATAAGCGCCAAACCAGTTGTAAAAGCGGTCATCAGGATTGGATTCAGTCTATCTAACGCCCCGGTTTTTATAAGTTCATAACCTTTCCAACCTTCTTTTCTTAGATCTTCATATCTCGAAACGAGTAAGATTCCATTTCGGGTTGCTATTCCAAAGAGACTTATAAATCCAATAGTAGAAGCTATACTTACAATTCCGGAAGTAAAGTAAACGATCAGGATTCCGCCAATAAGTGCCAATGGCAAATTGATAAGTACAACAAATGCCAGCTTTACATTATTGAATTCAAAATAAAGCAATAAAAAGATCACAAAAATGGCTATCACGGCCGTGATTAAAAGCATTTGCGAAGCTCTTGACTCACTTTCGAACTGCCCGCCATACTGTACCCTATAACCTTCCGGAATAGTCACCGAAGAATTTACAGTTTCCCGGATCTCTTCTACCGCACTTCTCAAGTCACGGCCCTGCACATTAGCGGCAACGACAATTTTACGCTGCACATCTTCCCTGCTTATGGTATTAGGGCTGCTAACCGAAGAAACTTGTGCCAGCTGCTCTAGTGGCACCTGTGATCCATTCGGCAGACCAATCAAAGCGGTTTTGATTTTCTCAATGCTATTTCTGAAACCTTCTTCATAACGTACCACCAGATCAAAATACTTCTGTCCTTCATAGATCTCCCCTACTTCGTGTCCTGCAAAAGCCACATCCACCTGCACCATCAGCTGGCCAACTGTCATTCCGTAAGCGGAAAGGATCTGACGTTTTGGAGTGATCTTGATTTGCGGTACTTCGATCTGCTGATCTACAGCTACATCGGCAAGTCCATCGATAGGTTTTATATTCTCCTCCACGCTTTTACCTATTTCATACAACTGTTGCAGATCAGGGCCAAAAATTTTGATCGCGATATTGGCCCTGGTTCCTGAGAGCATATGATCTATACGGTGGGCAATAGGCTGTCCAAGGGTGATATTAACACCAGGAACGATGCTGAGTTTATTTCTAACATCTTCAAAAAATTCCTCCTTGGACTTATCTTCCAGGGTAAACGGGACATCGATCTCGGCGGCATTCACCCCCTGGGCATGCTCGTCCAATTCGGCTCTTCCTGTTCTTCTGGTAACCACAGCAACTTCCGGCATCTCAAGCAACAATTGCTCTACCTGTTTCCCGGTCTTATTGCTTTCTTCCAGCGACATTCCCGGAGGACCAACCACACTAATTACCATAGAACCCTCATTAAATTCCGGAAGAAAACTTCTTCCTAATTGAGTAAAGAGGGCAATACTCAGTAAAAAAGCGATCACTGTGACCGTTATCACTGTTTTGGGAATCCTTAATGCTCTATTTAGAATATCAGCATAAGACTTCTGTAACCATCTTTCAACTTTAGTCCCTTCAGCCTGTTTCTTCAGCATCTTTTCCTTTTTCAGAAGATAGGTGCACAATACAGGAGTGACGGTTACCGCCACCACCAAAGAAGTCAGGACTGAAGTTATAAATGCTATTCCGAGAGGCTTCAGCAATCGCCCTTCCATTCCGCCAAGAAAAAATAGCGGTACAAAAGAAACAATAATGATAAGTGTCGCAATGATGATCGAACTTCTAATTTCAACCGAAGCTTCCCTTACCACTGTAATAACCCCCTGCCTTTCAGCTTTTGGTTTTCGAATGTTCTCCCGAAGGCGTTTGTAAACGTTCTCAACATCAATGATGGCATCATCTACCAAAGCTCCAATTGCAATAGCCATACCTCCTAAACTCATTGTATTGATGGTATACCCAAGCATTTTCAAAACAATTATTGACACCAGTAATGAAATTGGAATTGCCAGCAGCGAAATGAGGGTTGTACGCCAGTTCATTAAGAAAATAAAGAGTACAATCACTACAAAAAATGCTCCTTCCAGCAGCGTCATATTAAGATTACTTATGGAAGCATCAATAAAATCGGCTTGTCGGAAGATCTGGCTTTTGATCTCTACGCTTTCAGGAAGACTGGTCTCCAGTTCGGCGATGGCTTCATCAAGCCTTTCTGTAAGCTCCAGTGTATTCACATCGGGTTGCTTGGATATAGTGAGGATAACCGCCGGTTCTGCATTCAGGGAACCATCACCAATTTTATCGGCAGATCCAATTTGCACTTCAGCTATATCTTTGATCTTGATGCTCTGGCCATTTACCTGCTTGACCACAGCTTCTTCCAAATCTTCTAAAGCATAGGCTCTTCCATTTCCTTTAATGATATACTGATTTCCATATTCATTCAGGAAACCACCCGGGGCGTTAGTATTCGCTTCCCGGACTTTCTCAGTAAGCTCTTCAAGGCTTACGTCGTAATATTTCATTTTTCCGGGATTAGCAAAAACCTGGTATTGCTTATAATCACCTCCAATCACCACTACGTTGGCAATCCCTCCGATAGCTTTAATACGCGGACGGATCTGCCAGTCTGATAATGTTCTTAACTCCATAGGGCTAAGACTGTCTGAAGTGACTCCCAGCAACATTACTTCTCCCATAATGGAAGAAATAGGTGCCATTGTGGGAGCACCGATCCCACTGGGCAGGTTTTCACGAACCATTGGAATACGCTCACTTACGATCTGTCTGGCTTTATAAATATCGGTGCCCCAGTCGAATTCAACCCAAACGATAGAAATTCCTGCCGCAGAAGAAGAACGAATCCTTCTCACATTTGGCGAGCCATTCATCGCGGTCTCAAGCTGGTAGGTCACTAGTTTCTCTACTTCTTCCGACTCCATACCGTGGGCTTCCGTAAGTATGGTCACAGTAGGTGCAGTAAGATCAGGGAATACATCTACGTTCATATTACGTGCGAGGTAAAACCCGGTAATACTCAGTACAACCGCTGCCAGAAGAACCAAAAGCCTGTTCTGAAGCGAAATTGATAATATTTTATTTAACATCTAGTTTCTTTTTCAGGATTAATGATCATGGCCGTGTGCAGGAGTTGTACCGGACATAGAAGCCATTTTGACCTGGTAGAAACCTGTGGTTACCACAACTTCTCCAGCTTCAAGTCCGCTAAGAACCTGCGCGTGCTTACCATTTCGCTTCCCGATCTTTACAGGTCTTCTTTCGTAACTCTCGCCACCAGTTTGTACGATAACAGAATAATTTCCATAATCTTCCAGTAAAGCCGCTTCAGGAACTACAATTCCATTTTCAGCTTCACCCAGAGCAATCTGGACTTCAGTAAAACTACCTTCAGGCATTTCAACCACATCATTTACCTTGATAAATACCGGGATCATCGGTTTTCGGTCTTCCACTTCCTTGCCTACCGAAATTATCGAGCTATCTGAACCTTCCACTTCCTTCCATTCTCCATTTTCACTCTTGTACCACACGTTGGCAATTGATTCTTTACTTGGATTGTGAGAGGCACTTAACTGTGTTTTCAATATTCGTGATTTATCGGTCCCGACGGTGACAAGTTGTGCTCCCTGTTCCACATAATTTCCGTTAGAGGTACTGATGGATTTAATAAACCCGGCAAAGGGAGCTCTAATTTGCTTCCCGCCTGCGCCGTAATTAGAAGCAAGCGCCCGGTAATTCGCTTCGGCTACGCGAAAATCGCTTTCCACCTTTTCGAATTCCGCCTTGGGAACAATCTTATCCTCGTAGAGTTCTTTCTTCCGTTCATATTCCGCTTTGACCTGATCATATCTGGCTTTAGCCTGGGCAATCTCTGCCTGTACATTATTGGAAGAAAGTCCTTCACTGCTCAGGTTCATCAATAATTGCCCTCTTTTCACCTCGGTGCCTTCTGTAAGGTTTTCTGAAACAAAATTCACCATTCCATTAGCTCCTGCCGCCAGGGTCTTATAAGTTCCCGGGGCAGCCTGCCAAATTCCGGAAGTATGAACAACATCATACACTTCTCCCTGTGTGACAGGTTCCGTCTGAAAATCGATTTTCCAGGCCTGCTCCTTTAAAAAGCTGATGCCGCCTTCTTCTGCTTCCGCTACATTCTTTGAAGCTTCTTCTGCAGAAGCATAAACCTGTACATCTTCGATCACGATTCTATCTGAATACTCAGGAGTTTTCAGATCAAAGACCAGATCATAGGTTCCAGGCGTTTTCGGCTGTAAAGCGGGTGAAAAAATTCCTGGGGATGAAGGGGCATCCACCTTATGGCGAATCCCGGTTTCTCCCTTAATAAGGCTCACCGTTACTGAACCTTTACGAACAGGTTGATGTTTGTCCAACACCGTAAAATGAGCTGCAAATTTGCTGGTTCTGCCTTCCACCAAAGCCGGAAATTCCACGAAAAGTTCTGTCTGGTTTGTCCAAATGGTTTTACTAATCGCAGGAACTTCGGAGCCTACATGGTTTCCTTCTGCATCATGCGCGTGTTCTGCTTCCTCGTTATTTCCGCAGGAAAAAAGAAAAAGTGCGATGCATGTTATATAAATATATTTCATGTTAAATTTCTATTTTTTAATGATCTTCATGCTCGGTTCCGTCATCATGCGTATGATGATCAGATTCTTCATGCATTTCCAATGAATCCTCACCTACTTTAAATTCTTCCTGCTCCATATGATCTCCTTCCATATGACTTCCATCTTCATTATGGGGATGTCCATGCGCATCTTCCTCATGAGTTTCGGTGCCTTCCTCATGCTCATGACCGTGATCCTCTTTGGCAGTATCTCTACATGCTGAAAATCCAAATACTAATATTGCTGCGAAAAATAAATTCCTGAAATTCATATTTTTAAATTTTAATTATAATTGATGTTTTAATAGGGTTGCTTTTAGCTGAAGGAGTTCTTTCTCCATTTCCAGCTTCTTATTGTAAGCCTGCCTGTAGAATTCAACTTCCCGGTAATAATCCAGAAAGGAAAGTTCACCAAGCTCGTAGGCTTTGAATAAAAGTTCTTCGGAATTCAGATCCTTGAAAGTCTCTTCGTATTCCTCAAATTTTCTTTTTAATAATTGATATTGCTGATAGTTCTCCTGAAACCGGGTATAAAGTTCAGCGGTTTCGGCACCCGTATTGGCCTGGGTAAACTCGAGATTTGCTTTAGCTGCCTTCACTTTATTATTGCTATTCCATAGGGGAATTGAAAGGCCGCCTAAGAACCCGGAATAATTATTGGAATTCACTCCCTGATAATTATAGCCTATGCTTAGGTTGGGAAGGATCTTATTCTTTTCCAGTTTTACCTGCTGCTCAGCCAAAGCTTCACGGGCAGTTAATTGCTGAACCTCTGCGTCTGCGGAAAGTTTTTCTTCCCATAGCCTCTGCATAGTTGCTAATTCAGAATCTTCCATCAACTGGATCTGATCTGTATTAACAGCATTTCCGCCATTTAATTTCTGAAGATTTAAAAGCGTATTCCTGATCTGGATATTAATCTGGTCTATTTCAAACTGTTCCTGCAACCAGGCTATTTTAGATTTATTGAGTTCCAAAATACCGATCTGTTCGGCTTCAAATAAACGCCGGATCTGATCATAAACCTCTTTGGCCTGCTCAACTCTTTCCTGCTCCAGCTTCTTTCGCTTCTGCAGAATTTGTAGCTCCAAAAGCTGTTTTTTAGCATTTAAAAGTACTTCCTGCCGCACGGCATTATACTCAAACTCAAGTAGTTCTTTCTGCCTTTCTATCCTTTTGCTTCGGGCACTGTAAACGCTGGGGAATTCAAACCTCTGTGAGATTTGGTATTCTGAATAATTACCAGTCTCATGTTCTCCAAATGGAAGATAAAAGGCTGAAACCTCAGGATCCTGAAGGTTGTTATCTGTCTTGTTGCTAAGGGTCTGACTGGCCATGTATGACTGGTAAGCCTTAAGCTGTCTGTTATTCCGGCTTATTTCATCCAGAACACCTTTTACTCCGGGACTTTGAGCAAAAGAGCCAATAGAGATAAGGATTCCGCAAATAGCGGAAACTATATATCTGTACATAAATTTTGATTTTAGTTTAATCTATAAAACAAGGGTCTGCCTGCTGTTAAAAAACAACGGCACGACTTAGTGATTAAACTAATTGGGGCGGTCCCCGAAGCGAGAGTAAGGATAAATAGGGATTGAAATAATGGTTGGGAGATTGATAAATTTTTAACTTCAGTGATTCCTGATCGATTAACACCCAATCTACATTATAAAATTCCTGATCGGTTTTCTTTTTAATTTCTGTCTTTTGAAATCTGAAATTTTCCGAATGTTCTTTTAGAACGAGAATTTCACTGGAAGTAGAGGTATGAGAATGAATCGCTAATAAATAGGATAGAAAATCTCCTGAATTATTCTCTTCGTTCTTATCCTGGTGATGATGATCTTCACCTGAATGATGATGCGCAATCTCCTCTTTCTTCTCCTTATGTTCGTGATGTGCATGAGGTATGACCTGATGAAAGGACATCAGCATAAAAATGCTGAGAAGAAATAAGGCTTTTATTTGATTTTTGATTTGCACAGAGTACAAAAATAGCAATTTATAGCAGAGAATTGATAAATAATAAAATAAACCATAAGAACCTTAGCCCTTATGGTTTATACTTCAATTAAATAAACATCTAACTATTTAGAGTTCTATACTCAAATAGCCTTTCTTTTGAAGTTGAAAATCATGCAAGATGCCATTGTCTACGACTTCAAGTTCCTCAGGAATATCTTCTTTACTGACTTTGAATTTTTTCAGAGAAAACCCACACACCACAATTTTAACGTGGGCTTTTTGAGCTTTTTCAATAAATTTTTTCATCATTTCCTTATCAGTGAGATCTTCAACAGTCTTTCCGCAGATGATCGCCTGAAAATCGCCAAAGCTCTTCCCATCTTCTTCCGCCAGGGCTTCAGCCGTCAAAATTATTGGCTGGAGTTGGGGGATCTTTTTAGTGAGCACCACATAATTATGTGAGTGGTGATCCTGTTTGGAGGTTTGCGCGTTTAATACATTTGTGAACGTTAGTGTAAGGATAAATAATCCTAAAATTAGCTTTTTCATAATTTTTCTTTTTTAAAAGTTTGAATATCGTTTAATATAAAAAACAGGAGTCCCCCTAAGATTGCTATATTTTTAAAAAGAGGTCCTAAAGTGTGAATTTGTCCAACCTGGACGGTTAATGTAATTGGTATAATAACAGCAGCAAGAGCTATCGCTGCCCAGCGTGTCTTAAAGCCAATCAGGAGAAAAAAGCCTGCAATCATCATTACTATTCCAGATATGATCACCAGGTACTCCGGATTCCCAAAAAAGTAGGCTATACCTTTAAACCTTGCCTGATCAATTCGGTTTAATGTCTTTTCAAGATTTAAAATATGATTAAAACTTGCTACTAAAAATATTCCGCTAAGTAATATGCGAAATAGCTGTACCGATCTATAGGATACAGAAATTTTTGCTTTCATTAATTTCAATAGTTTAGGTGTATAAATTAGTTTAGCATAACGTATATCTAAACCAGTTCTAGTCAAATCACCATTGAATATTTAGGAGGTGGGTATAATTTTTTAGAGTGGTCATTACTTTTTTGAAGTTTTCGATATTTGAATTGCTTATCTACAGAGTATGAAACTTCAGGAATATCTTTTCCTACAGGCTGTTGATAATTATTAGAACAGATCCTGGCTAGTTTCAATACATGCACCCGGGAAGAAGCTTTAAATTGGTAGCCCAATTTCTTCATATCGTCACTTTTCTTCTCACAAATAGGGTTTAATAGCACAATTTCATTAGTCTTAAGTAACAAACTAAATAATTCAGAATCTATGGTGATAAGTTTTCCGGAAAAAATCACCAGCATAATTATCGCTATATATTGTTTTATTAGCATATGAATTTCAAATATATAAGAAATGATATCTACGCCATGTAACCTTTGTTACATAAAAAAGATGTCTTCAGTTTATGTAACAATCGTTACTGAATATCTCTTTATATAGTCTTATATTGAAACTTAATTAAAAAATAAAAGCTATGAAATATTATTTTGATAAGACCATTACCGGCGAATTTGAGGCAGTAATTAAAAAAGTAACCGATGAACTGGAAAAAAAAGGTTTTGGAGTTTTAACAGAAATAAATGTTACGGAAACCCTTAAGAAAAAACTAGACATCGATTTTAAAAACTATCGTATCCTGGGAGCCTGTAATGCCCCTTATGCTCACAAAGCTTTGCAGGCAGAAGATAAAATCGGTACTATGTTACCATGTAATGTAATAGTTCAGGAACTGGAAAAGGGAAAAATTGAAGTTGCCGCCGTAAATCCAATGGCATCGATGCAGGCTGTTGAAAACGAAGAATTAGAGCACATCGCCGATGAAATTGCCGACAAATTGAAAAAGGTACTAACCCAACTATAGAACTCCTTATTTACGCAGGTTAAAATATATTCTAAAAATTATAATTCAAAATTAGATCCACGTGAAATAAATCTGTCTTATTTAGATAAAAATTTGGGTTATCAGGAAAATCCCCATTTGCGAATTTAGTTACAAATAATAGTTCCGGTTTTAGGTTTTTCAATTTCTTAAAAGAGAAAAATAAATCAAGATTTATATGGGTATAATCAGGTACCGCATATTTATTTAATTCAGGATCTAAAACTGAAGGTTTCCATTGGTGGCCTATACTAAGAACCGATTTTATTTTTGACTGAGGATCGCCTAAAGTAAAAGTATCATCATAATAAATAATTAATGCATGGTTGTCTGCGGAACCTTCGCTTCGCTCCCTTTTTTGAAAACTAAATAGGAATTCCCGTCCCCATTCTCGTGGAAAAATGAACTGACCGTGAGGAAGAATTCTGTCATAGCCTAATGATAAAGAAGTATTATCGCTCCAGTTATATTTCACTTTCAAGCCCAGAATATCCGATGAATTCGCTTGAAAATAACGCAATGAATCTATCGAGTTTCCACCATCACCAATCCTGTTTTGATGCAACCATTCCATTTCGAGATCAACATTTTCGTTAATATCAAGTTTGGGTTTCAAATAAAATGAATTGGATACGTTCTCTATAAAATAGTTCCAGGTTTCAAAACTCAGGCTCTCTGTAATTTTAATATCTGCATTGGCAATAAAAAGAAAATCCGAATCTGTATTATTGGCATATTGGGCGGGATTACCAGACCAGTCCCTACCCGTAGCATATGTACCAATACTTTCACCAATGCCATAAAATTCCCCAGTAGATCTGGGTGCCACTGCATTAAAAATCCCTGCTTGAAAATGTATGGTTTTGGTGGGGGTATATTGATAACGAAACCCCTGAAAAAGACTTGGAATCATCCTTCCATCTTCCGGGTTGACGAAAGGGGATTTAATTTTCATACGACCCAGGCTAAATTCGTGTTGTTGAATTTTATAATTAGCATAGAGTTCTCCAATTAAAAATATAGCTTTATTTTCTAAATTTAAACGGTCAAAAAGGCCTTCCTCATACCTGCTCAATTTTCCTGTTTGCATATCTGGAATTGTCAAATTTTGTAATCCCAAATTGGTAGAATTATAAACCGCAATCCCAAAATTTAAGTTT
Organism: Christiangramia oceanisediminis; assembly: GCF_022570735.2. Lineage (GTDB taxonomy): Bacteria > Bacteroidota > Bacteroidia > Flavobacteriales > Flavobacteriaceae > Christiangramia > Christiangramia oceanisediminis. Next base: position 886,070 of record NZ_JANCNS010000002.1, read on the forward strand.
TCGTTCGGGATGAATTGATATTTTAACTTCCCTCCTATTGCCAGGGCCTTGAAATCTTTTAAGGATCCTTTATTAAAAGTATTCATATAGTAAGAACGCAATTGCCCGGAAAGGATACTGCGTTTTTTATCTTCTTCAAGTTCCTGTGAAATCAACGCAGTGGGGCTAAAGAATGCTAAAATTATTAAAGCGGAAAAATATCTAATCATTTATTTTTTGTTAAGCCGTATTCCTGTTGGTAATATTCCATAATAGGTGGAAATGGGCCATATTTATGTTGAGTTGAAGAAAAAGTATCCGCCCATGGTCCATATGGGGTTGAAACTGGCTTTAATTTTAGATCTGGATAATCTTTTTCTAAATTACTTTTCTGAGGACGCTCAAAGCTATTGATATAACCGGCCAGATGGTAAGCCTCTTCATCACTTAATTTAGGATTATCCCAGGTAGCCTGGCCAAAAGGCATGTTGCCCTTGATAAATTGGGCAGCGGTTATTACCCGGTGCATTCCCGCACCATTATTATAACTGTCTGGGCCCCAAAGAGGAGGGTATTGATATCCTTTAGTGGAATCTGCCAATCGCTGACCTTGTCCATCCTCCCCATGGCAAACCGCACATTCTTTAATAAATAGTGCTTTACCTTTTTCCAGGTTAACCGCAATATCAGGAATGTTGATTTTAGGGAAACCTTTAAATTCTTTTTCCCTTTCTTCTGGTAAATCTTCTCCCAACCATTTCATATAAGCCACGATAGATTTCATTTCCCGGGATTCTGTAGGAAGTTTTTCCCCGTCCATACTTCGTTGCATACAGCCATTAATTCTGTCTTCAATAGTTCCTTCACTATTGGATCTTCCACGAAATTGAGGAAAACGCTCAGTAACACCTACCCATGAGGCTGACCCAGGTTGGGTACCTGCCTTTAAGTGGCAATTGATACAAGCAAGGTTGTTGCCAGCATAACGCATCCCAGGATCTTGTGCCTGAGGTCCCATATATTTCGAAGATTCGGCTATAAGCTGATACCCATATTTTACATCCGAAGGCATAAAACCTGAGGCTAACTCTGCATCAACATCTTTAGGTTGCCAGGCTTCCGAAGAAATCTCACTTTTAATAAATAAGGAAGGATTGGAATCGAATAAAAAGATACCAATGAACAATACTACAATGAGTGCAATTAAGGAGCTAAAAAAATATGTAATGGACCTTATCAAAGATCTAAAATCTTTCATAACAATAAACTAAAAACATTCAAAATCAACAGGTTTAACCAGATAAATGCATAATTTTCAAACATAAAACTTACTTATAAAAAGCTATGTAACAAATGTTACAGGGGGATAGCAATGAAGATCCTATTTTCGAAAATTTGAATGAAAATTAAACATGAATAATATGTCAGGACTTAAATTATCAGTTTTGTTAGTGATTTCTTGTATCCTTTTGGCGGGATGTAAATCTGCTAAGAATATTGTGGGAACAAATTCAAATAATATAGATAAGGTTAAAAAAGTTTCGGTTTTACATACCAATGATATGCATGGTTCCTATATGCCTTTCACCACCACTTTAGATAATGCCACCGCTCAAACCGGCGATTCTATTGATAATCTAATGAGATTTGAAAAAGAGGGAAAAATAGGTGGAATGGCCTGGATGGCAACGGCTATAAAATCAATTAGAAAAGAGAAAGGGAATGACCATATAATTCTGCTTGATGGCGGAGATACTTTTAGTGATGACCAGTTAGGGAATTTAACGAAAGGTGAAGCGATGATTCTGATGATGAATAAACTAAATTATGATTTGATGGTGCTGGGAAATCATGATTTTGATTATAGCCTGGAGAGGACTCGTGAACTGGAGACAATGGCTAATTTTCCGATGCGTGCAGCCAACATAATAGATCAGGAAACCGGAAGCCCAATCTTTCAAGATCCTTATATCATATTGGAAAGAGGTGATTTAAAAATTGGTTTGCTGCCAATTGGGTATAGGAATACTCCTCTAACAGGAAATTCTAAAAATATCAAAGGCTTAAAATTTATTAAGGGGATAGAAGCAGTTGACAAATATCTTCCTGAATTGAAAACCAAAGCCGATATTATTGTTTTGCTTTCCCACGAAGGTATGGCGGTAGATAAAATAATAGCTGAAAAAATAAATGGGATTGATCTAATTATTGGCGCCCATAGCCATGATGTTATAGAACCACCAATTAAAATCAACCAGACCTACGTAGTGCAGGCTTTGTCTGATGCTGCAGTATTAGGTGAAACTGAAATGATAATTACAAATAAAAAATTGTCTGGCATCAAAACGCGATATCACTATTTATGGCATGATACCTATACAGCAGATGAGGAACAGCAGAAATTAGTGAAAGAGCTTCGTAAGCCATTTGTGTCCCAACTAGAAGAAAAAATTACACAAACCGATACAATTATTGGAAGACAATATAAATCTGAAAGCCCTTTTGATAAAGTAGTGACCACGTTGATGAAGGACAATTTCAAAACTGATGCCGCATTTCTTCCCGGTGTGGGATATGGGATTTCCTTAAAGGGAACTATTACCAGTGAGGATATATACAAGTTACTCCCTCATCCTGCAAAAATTGTGACCCTGGAAATGACGGGAGATCAGATAAGAAAAACATTAGAGCAAACGGCTACAAATTTAAAGCCTGAAAATAAATTGGATATTGTGGGAGGTCTTATTCAGTCATCGGGCATTCATTATCATGTAGATCTTTCCAGGCCTATTGGAAAACGGATATCAGATATAAAAATTAACAATGAGTCTTTAGTAGATAGCAAGCTATATAAAATTGCCACACATTCAGGTATGCTAAACGGGATTCATAATTATGCAGAATTTTCAAAAGGCACTAATATTGAAAAGACAGATATAATTCTAACTGAATTTATATTAGAGAAATTAAGAAAAGTAGCTGAGCTTGATTTTCCTGAAAATATGGGAGAGATTAGCGTTACCAAATAATCTTTACTTTGATTAAAAAAAGATTTTTATGAAAACAACATTAAAGATTTTAATAATTCTTACAATCAGTTTTCAAATGAAAGCACAGGAATGGCAGACTCCTGAAATAGAAGGTTATGGGAAGATCAAGTATTTTGAAGATGCAGCTGAATTACCTGACACTTCCCTAACCTATAAAATGATTTTTAATATTGATAGCGAAAAGGAAAAAGAAGGTGTTAACGTGGGGTTATGGAGAATTGCCCGGACCTTGAATATACTAAAAGCCGGAAATATATCTAATGAAAAGATTGATATTGTGGCTGTTTTACATGGAGAGGCCACTTATGCGATTTTAACTGACAAAGAATATAAAAAGCGTTTTCAAACCCAAAATCCCAATATGGGGTTATTAAGGCTTTTAAAAGAAAACGGAGTGACAGTTTTGGTTTGTGGGCAGGCTATGGCTTCAAGAAATATAGAAAAAGAACACCTCAATTTGTATGTTGAAATGGCTCTTTCAGCTTTAACTGTCTTACCGAACTATCAGTTAAAAGGCTATGCATTGATTCCTTAATTTCAGGAAACTTTGCGGAGTATTAATTTATTTTTTCTAAAATAAGCTCATTCAAACCAGCCTAAAACTTCCAACTTTGCTGGGTGTAAAAACTGGATTTTTCTTCAAATACTCCTTCATAGCTGCTACGGCCGTTTGTTCGTGTCTTTTTCTATTTTTACCATATTTACGAGCAACCCCTTGCGTGGTAACAAACCCCACTTTATATATTTTATCAAAATTGATATGGTCACTTTTAAAATATATTTCCTGGATGCGATGACCTTTAGGATTCTCAATGCGAAAATTTACTTGTAATCCTAAACAACGTTTCACATAGCCTCCCATTTGACCAATGGGATCACAACAAAAGGTACGCTCCAGGTTTTCTTCCAACATCTCCTTAATTTCTGCACCTGTAAGTTCTACTGTGGAAACAGGAGGATTCATTGGGGCAATATTATATAAATCGTTCTCTGTAATATTTCCTTTGGGAATGGGTGCACCGTAACGCCATCCGTTCGAAAAGACAATCTCTGTTGCGGTACTATTGGCAATCGATCGAAGCAATAATTCGTCCAAAGTAGAATTTATGGTATTATAGCGATGTAATGTCTCGGTAGTACTACCAATAGCCAGTTCTCTTATCTCTTGATAGGGTTTTAGCAGATTTTGAACCATGGTGTCTACTTTGGTATTTTTTGGTAATGAAGCATCCACTTTAACAAGTTCGTAATCATAGGCTTTAATCTTTTTATCCTCTATTTCAAGAATAAAATTCCCTATGAAGGCGCCGTGGCATCCGCATTGTACTATACGTGTACCATTAATTTCAATAGGTTTATAAATTCTATTATGGGTATGGGCACTCAGACAAATATCTATACCTTCCACTTTTTTCAGAAGTTCAACATCCTGCGGAAACCCATTATGGGAAAGCAAGATTATTATATCAGATCCCCTGGCTTTTAAATTTTTTACATATTCTGATACTTCATCCAAACCGGAGGTAAACTTTAGACCTTTGCTCATCTTTTCGGGCATCACTTTATCCACGATCATAGCGCTAATACCTATTACGCCAATTTTAAGACCTGCCTTTTCATACATGGCAGTGGGTTGTAAAAAATTTGACCCATCTTCTGAATATATGTTACACCCCAATACCGGAAATTCCAGTTGAGTATTTAACTCTTTCAATCGATCAGGTCCATAGGCAAAATCCCAATGCCCTACAAGTGCATCAAGCTTTAACGCATTTAAAATAGGTACAAGAGCTTTGCCCTCAGAATCTACAACAGGTTTTGTTCCGTGCAGGGTATCTCCCCCATCAAAGAATAATGTATTAGGGTTTCTTTTACGAATTTGTTCCGCGAATCCTGCAATATGAGCATAACCTCCGGCAGTTTCTACCACTTCCCCGGTTTCATTATAAAATAGCTCGGGATGTGGGGCGATATAACCATGTACATCGTTTATAAATAAAACATTTAATTTCATAGTATCTGTTTTTTAAGAGAATAGCGTGTGTTCCAAAATTTTTAAGTAAATCAGTATACTCCCTACACTGTATTTAATCCTCCTTATTCTGAATTATCCCTGTCGAAGCAATATTCTTTTCTTGTCTTGCATCGAATTCCTTTAAACCATTGTCTAAAAATTCAACGAAATTTTCAACATTTAGATCATAGCCTTTTGGAGCACTCAATAAAGAGCCACTAGTATCAACCAGCGTATAATATGGTTGCGCATTGGCGTTTAGCTTTTGGATCATGAAATCCAGATTCTGTTTGCCAATGGTTTTTTTAACTTTTTGATCATGGGCTGAAACATACCATTCAGATTCTGGTAATTCTGTTTTTTCATCTACATATAGCGCTACTACCACATAATCGTTTTTCAGCCGTTTCAAAACCCTTGGATCACTCCAGACTGTAGCTTCCATTTCACGGCAATTAACGCAGCCATGACCTGTAAAGTCAATAAAAATGGGTTTATTTTGCTTTTGCGCACATTCCAATGCCTGATCATAATCAAAATATCCCTGGATATTGTGAGGTAATTCCAGAAGGTCATTATATTTCGGAGTTCCGCAATTTGTAATATTACTATCAACTTCGTTTTCACTTACCAGAGTTGAAGTATTCATGTTAAAATTTTGGCTGCTCATAGGTGGTAAATATCCTGCTAATGGTTTTAATGGTGCACCAAATAATCCCGGAATCAAATAGACCACAAAGCTAAATATTAATATAGCCGATATGACTCTGTATACTGAAGCACTTTCCGTTTTCTTTTCATGTGGAAATTGAATTTTACCCAACAGGTAAAATCCAAGAAATGCAAAAATCACAATCCAAAGAGCTAAATAAATATCGCGGTCAAGAAATTCCCAGTGATAAACCTGGTCCACTATACTCAAAAATTTCAGGGCTAATGCCAATTCCACAAACCCCAGAACAACCTTAACCGTATTGAGCCAGCCTCCACTTTTGGGTAATGATTTTAACCAATGGGGAAATATTGCAAACAGCGTAAAAGGCAGTGCAAATGCCAGCGAAAACCCTAGCATCCCAATTAGGGGTTTTATAGTTTCCCCATTAGCCGCTTGCAATAAAATTGTTCCTGCAATTGGCCCGGTACAACTAAAACCAACCAGCACTAAAGTAAAAGCCATAAAAAAAATACCTAACAAACCACCTTTGTTAGATTGTGCATCTATTTTATTCACAAATGAATTTGGCAGACGGATCTCAAATAATCCAAAAAAGGATAGTGCAAATAGTAGAAAAACTGCAAAGAAAAAAAGATTGGGTAGCCAATGTGTACTAAGAAAATTAGCGAAATCGGCACCAAACAATAAAGAAAACACTGTTCCTATTAACGTATAAATCAGAATAATCGAAAAACCATATAATAATGCCTGACTTATTCCATTTGCCCGACTGATGTTAGATTTTGTGAAATAGGTTACTGTCATGGGAATCATAGGAAAAACACAAGGTGTTAACAAAGCTGCCAGACCGGCCCCAAAGGATAGTAGAAAAAAGGTAAGAAGGAAAGCTCCGCCTTCCTCCTTTTCTTCTATTTTAAACTCATTCTTAAAAGATTTCAATTCTTTTGAGGATATAAGATCATTTCCATCTTTTATGCTGGCACTCTGATTTTGTAAAAAATCCTCTTTCTTGCTGTTCCATACCAAATCCGTTTCAAAGGGGATACACTGTCCTGTAACATCAGAACATATTTGATAAATGGCTACAGCTTCTATTTTGGGTACACTGCTTCTAATCTTAATACGCTGTTGAAATTCAGCTATACCCGTAAAATAAGTGTACTTACCTCCCCATAATTCGTCATATTTTTCTTTTGGGTCAACAGGGATGAGATCACCAATAACTTCATAAGATTGATTTTCACCAAAATTAATCTCGGTAAGCATCGGTCCCAGTTCGGGATCAAAGTCGCTTGAATATAAATACCAGTCGGCAGGAACCTCTGCCTGAAAACTGATTACGATCGTATCTCCCGGTTCTAGTTTTTCTTTATCTACAGACACCTCCCAATTCGGTGGATCCATCACCTGGCCATAACTTGATAAGGAGCTGATGAAAATACTCAGCAAGAACATTAAGAATTTAATATATCTCATAAAGACTTATTTTTTAGATTTAAATTGACCTTAAGCCTATTTGAGACCGTCTAGAAATTCTTTGAATTCCTGAGTGTCGTAATCTCCCATACCCTGATGAGTTAAGGCCAGATTTCCATCTGCATCTATAATATAAGTAGTGGGGATTGCCTGGGAAGCGTACATTTGAGGCAAGTTTCCGGCCAATTTATATACTTCAAAATCATAACCTTTCCTCTTATTAAAATCTATAGCTTTTTGAAATTCATTATCTAAAGAAAGCATTATAAAGGCAACTTCTTCACCTTTTACATCATTGTACATATTATTTATTCCCGGCATTTCTGCCACACAGGGAGGACACCAGGTTGCCCACATATTAAAGAAAATGACTTTACCTCGAAATTCTTCCATTTCAACGCGTTCACCCTTAGAATTGATAAGGCTCATGTTGAAATCGGCTTTAGGTTTTTTGGCTTGTTCTTTCGGATTTGATTTTGCTTCTACATCTGGATTCATTAATCCCGTCTTTAAAACTCCTCGTTGTACAAAACCAAAAACTTCGGTATGTAATCCGGTTAAAAATAAGGTGAGTATAATCGTTCCTGTAATACCATATTCGAGAAGATTTTTCTTTACTTTTTTATTCATCACTAAATTTTTTAATGCAATAACCCGATATGCTTACAATATTTTAAAACATCCAAGAAGGTTTATTGCCTGATTATATAATTAGATTAGAAGCTGATTATTCCAGCTTCATAAATAAGAATTTGTAGTTCAGTTAAATGAACCTTTTAAAAAATCAGGATAATTTAGGAGGAGGAACAAATTTGTAAGTAAATGCCCTTGTTTCGGCATAAATGTGTTTGAAATTCCTTTTGAAATTGAGCTGAATAACAACTTCATCTTCCAGTTGTTTTTCTATCTGAAATACGGAATTACAAAACGAATGAAAAGTAATTTGAATTCCATCAGATGACTGGTTAAAGTTACCATCTAAAGACTTCTTACCAGCATTCAAATCACAATGTTTCTTTACATAACTAATTTTGTCTGAATTTACGATCTCCCCCAGAATATTTGAATCCAGGGCAATTAACTTACCAAACATAATAAGGGCAAGAATTATTGCTATGTATGATCGTAGGTTCATAAAGTCAAAAGTAATGAACAGTATGAGTAGATCAAGTAACATTTGTTACATAACCAAGGGAAATTATAAATCAATTATTACAATACTATTTCTGCGTAATGAAATTTTACCTTCCATCTCTAAGGTTTTTAGCAATCTGGAAATAACAACACGGGAAGTATGAAGATCGTAAGCGATGTCCTGATGTGTTATTTGCAGGATTTCATTTTGATTTACCTTTGCCTTATCCTGCAAATATTGAAACAATCTTTTATCCATCTTAAGAAATGCTACTGAATCTATTGCATCCAGCATTTCCTTAAGTCGTAAGCTGTAACTTTGAAAAACAAAGGTTCGCCAGGATTTATATTTTACAATCCATTCCTCCATTTTTCCTACAGGAACCATAATTAAACTGGTATCCTTCTCGGTAACTGCTTTTATATCACTTTTACTTCTATCTAAACAACAAGTGAGTGTAACTGCGCACGTATCTCCTCTTTCAAGGAAATAGAGTAATAACTCGTCACCATCATCATCTACCCGGGAAATTTTTATAGCTCCATCCAGTAATAAAGGTATAGAGGTAACGTACTCTTCTGCACTTAAAATTACTTCTCCAGCAGGAATTTCCTTAAAGGTCCCAATTTCAGATATTTCATTTAGCAATTCCTCTTCGAACACAAAGGAATAGGCTTCATATAAATCAGTTTTCATAGCAGAAGCTTTTTTAATGAGGAAGTTTATTTCGCAACAGGCCATATACAAAGGTTCCGAATAAAGCAGCCGCGATCACCACCAGTATCGAAATATAACCAGCTCCTGCAAGCACATACATAGGACCCGGGCAGGCACCGGCAAGGGCCCAACCCAATCCAAAAATGATCCCACCAATTAAGTAACGGGCAATGCTTTTATCTTTTGGCTTTAACTGCATCTCCTGCCCGCCCATCGCTTTTATATTATTTCTCTTTATATATTGAACACCCAGCACACCGATAATTAATGCCGAACCAATTATTCCATACATATGGAACGCTCCAAATTCAAACATTTCATAAATTCTGAACCAGGAAGCTGCTTCAGATTTATACATTATAATACCAAAAAAGAATCCGATTAAAACGTAGGTAATATATCTCATCATTTAAAATATTAATGGGTAAAATAAATGTATCATTATAAGGCCACCAATAAAAAAGCCAATTACGGCTATTAAGGATGGAAGTTGCAGGTTGCTTAATCCTGATATTGCATGCCCTGAAGTACAACCACCCGCGTACCTGGCCCCGAAGCCAACCAAAAAACCACCGGCGATCAATACAAATAAAACAAGCGGATCACCCAGATTCTGCATAGCAAAAATTTCGGTAGGCATATAAGCTTCTCCCGCACTATGGATACCATATTCATTGCTTAATTTATCTGCCAGTCTTTCATTTATTTCTACCGTATTATTGGATAGATATGTAGAAGCAAAAAAACCACCCAGTACAGCACCTAAAACCACCATAAGGTTCCATCTCTCTTTCTTCCAGTCAAACCTAAAGAAATCGGCCGCTTTACCGGCCCCTGTCGCAGAACACATGGTACGTAGGTTAGAAGACATTCCAAATTGTTTTCCCGTATAGAGCAACACGAACATCGTTGCCGCAATTAAAGGCCCGGAAATATACCAGGGCCAGGGTTCGTAGATCAATTCCATATTATATTATTTTTAGGCGAATATATTGAATAGGCAGTGCATACTCGGTAACCTTTGTTACATACTGCAATAGAACTCTAAAATTTAAAATTTTCACGTCGTATCGATTTAGAATACATAGCCTGCCTACGGTTCAGAATTTATTTTTTCAGGCATTCTTAATTTAATTATTCCTGCTGAACATATGGTTATTAAAGCAATTGAAATAATTGCAAATGAAACGCCAAACAGGTCAGCAATAATTCCTGATAGGATCGCTCCAATGGCATAACCCGAATCACGCCAAAATCTAAATGCGCCAATACTTTCAGCCCGTTGGGTGGGATTGGTTGCCGTGGCGATAGCAGATAAGAAGGTTGGATACACCAGTGCCGTACCTAATCCTAAAATAAAAGCAATAGCCACCATAAAGAAAAAATCTTCTGTAAATGGTAGAATGAGGATTGCGATTCCCTGTAATAACATTCCCCAGAAAAGCAATCCTTTTTTTGAGTAAATATCAGACATTCTACCGGTAAATAATTGACCTATCCCCCATGCGGTAGGGTAAACTGCCGTAATGATACCAATGGATTTTGAATCATAATCTGCCTGCAAAAGAATAATGGGTAACAATCCCCAAATCATTCCGTCGTTCAAATTATTAACCAGTCCTGCCTGGGTAACAGAGCTCAAAGTCCTGTTTCGGAAAGTAGTATCTAAAAAAACATTTTTTAAGGGAGAAGTACTATTACTAACCTTTTCTATCGTTACAAATGTCCTGGTATCTTTTATAAAAAGATAACTCATTATTAAACCCACCACAGAGATCCCTATTCCAATGTAAAAAGGATAAGGTGTGATCCCATACTTATTTGCAACATAGCCAGATAAAAACGCAATTATCCCTACGGCAAGGTAACCCGAGAACTCGTTTAGCCCCATCGCCAGCCCACGAACCTTCTCGCCTACCAGATCAATTTTCATGACTACCGTACTACTCCAGGTTAAACCCTGGTTAATCCCTAAAAGAATATTAGCAAAAATCACCCAATTCCAGGATGTTGCATACATTAAAATAAAAGGGATAGGAATGGCAAACAGCCAGCCGAAAACCAACAAAGGTTTTCTGCCAAACCTGTTGGCAAATCTTCCGGTCATTAAATTAGTAACGGCCTTGGTAATACCAAAGGCCGTTATAAACGATAGAATCGCAGTATTAGATTCTATACCAAAAATTTCCTGGGCGTATTGGGGGAAGATACTTCTCTCCAGTCCCACCATTCCACCAACAAAGGCATTTATTAAAACCAGTAAGGAAAACTGTTTCCAATTTTCCTTTAAGCCAAGTTTTTGGCTCACTAGGATTTATATTTTTTTACATCCTCGCTTAAATCATAAACCGCAACTTCCTCAATTTCACTTTCTAAAATACTGCTGCCGGCAGCACTACGATATCCTCCGGCACAATGCACCACAAGGGGTTTATCTTTAGGAAGGGCTCCTATACTTTCTCGTAATTCGTTTAAAGGGATATGATAAGAATTTTCAAAGATCTTAGCCTCAGAAACTTCAGCATCATTACGAATATCTACAATCGTATAGTTTTCTTTATTTTCATCGAAAGTTGCCACATCAAATTTTTCCGAAGAATTTGTAATCTTATCAGATAAAGTAAAAATTCCTTTTAATTGTTTTTCGTAACCAATTTTTGCAACCCTTTCAAGGATTTCATCCAGTTTATCAATTGTTTCTAGTACTAAATAAAATTGTTCTTCAGGTTCAATAATAGCTCCAAGCCAGGTTTCAAACTTGTCGCTTTCACTCCGCGCCATGATATTAATACTATAGGGAAGATGACTCTTTTTATAAATCTGTTCATCCCTGGTATCTACTACAAGAAATTCATCTTCAATATTTTCAACATTTAAATGTATTGGTGCTCGATATTTAGCAGCCTGGACATTTTCTGCACCTTCCCGATTAAGGTCTACGTTGAAACCAAAATAAGAGGGTATAAATGGTTGATCCTTTAAAATCTCAGAAACAAATTCTTCTTCGGTTTGCTTTATAAAAGCCCAATTACCCATACGTTCATTGCCTAAAGTACTGCTATTGGCGTCACTCATATTCTTACCACACAACGAACCTGCACCGTGAGCAGGATAAATTATAGCCTCATCTGGCAGATCATCGAATTTATTTTGAATAGACTGATACATCATTTGAGCAAGCTCTTTACGCTTTGCTTTCGTATTGCCGGCTTTTTCCCTTAAATCCGGACGCCCCACATCCCCGATAAATAACGTATCTCCCGTAAATAAGATATGTTCCTTATTGTCAAAAGCATAGAAGGTCAAACTATCCGGAGAATGTCCCGGGGTGAATATTGGTTTGATGGTAACATCTCCTATGGCAACACTATCCCCTTCATCAAAAGCCTGATGGGGATAGTTTACCCCAACTTTTTCACTGATATAAATAGTGGCTCCCGTTTCTTTATGTATCTGAAGATGGCCGCTTACAAAATCGGCATGTGGGTGTGTTTCCATGACAGCTACAATTTTAGCATTTTCTTCTTCAGCATACTTATAATACTGGATTGGATTTCTGGCGGGATCAATTAAAGCCATTTCTCCATTGCTTACCAGAGCATAAGAAAAATGTGATAATGGATCATCTTTAAACTGTTTTATCTTCATAAATTATATTTTAAATTTCTACTGTAAAATTGCCAAATACAATTGAAACCTACAGTAACAATTGTTACGTGCCTGAATCGCTATGTCAGATTTTTTCCAACCATACGAATAACGCTGCTTTTGCCCTGATGATATTTTCCTTCCTTCTGGTTTATTCGTAGCTCTTCAAGATATTGGATTGTTAAACCTGAAAATTCACTTTTCATCTCATCAATGGAAAATAGCATCTTTAAATCTTTCGGTCCGCCGGATTTGTAACCTAATTGTTTTTTTGAGAATGCTTCAAAAATTAAAACTCCACCGGGCTTTAAAAGATTAATTAAGTGCTGGTGGCTTTTAATCCTTATATCGGCGTCAAAATGAGCATAAATAAGGGCTATCACATCAAATTTTCTATCACTTTGGAAATCCAATACAGAAGAAACCTTAAAACTTATATCCACTTCATTCTTTTTTGCAAGACTGAAAGCTTTGATTTTTGCCATAGTACTGAGATCAAATGCAATCACATCCCAAGCCTGTTTGGAAGCAAAAACAGCATTTCGTCCTTCTCCCTCGGCAGGTAGAAGGATAGACGCTGGTTTTAATTTCTCTAGTTCATTTTGAAAGAAATCATTTGGTTGTTCCCCATAGGCATACTCCCGTTCACTATATCTATTTTCCCAGAATTCCTTAGTTTTATCGTTCATTATATTAAAATAAATCTAGAATACCGGTTTAGAGAGTTCTTTATTCCATTGCATAATACCACCACTAAGATTATAAGTTTTAAAACCTTTGGATTCCATAATTTTACAAGCCTGCCCACTTCTGTTTCCACTACGACAGTATATATAATAATTTCTATCTTTATCCAAACCTGTTATCTCCCTTTGGAAAGTGACGGGCTCAAATAGATTAATTAATCTCGCATTAGGTATTATACCATCTTTCCATTCTTTGGGGGTTCGCACATCTATGATCACAGCATTTTTATCCTGTTTGATTTTATGAGCAAAATCATCTGTATTTAAATTTTCCATTTATTTTTAATTTGAATTGTTATCTAATTTTTAACGAAGAATTCCATGTAGAAAATGAATCCGGCCATAAGGAATATAAAGTAACCGAAACCTTTTTTTAAACGGGCTCCATTAATATAATTGCTTAAATAGGAGCCTATAAAAATCCCCGTAAAAGAAAGGGCCGTAATTATACCTAGGAATACCCAGTCTATTTCCATGGTTATGGCATCTCCCAAAAAGAAGCCCAGTAGAGATTTAAAAGCAATTATAATGAGCGAAGTTCCCACCGCAGTCTTCATTTCAATGTTTGCCAAAATGACTAAAGCGGGAATAATAAGAAAGCCTCCACCGGCTCCAATCATTCCTGTAATAGCTCCTACAATCAAACCTTCAACCAGAATTAGCGGATAATTATATTTCACCTTTTTATTCTTCTCCTGGTCTGCATCAGGAGACTTTTTTCGCAACATGGAAAAAGCAGCGGGTATCATAAGCACGGCAAATAACCCGAACATGGCCATCCTTCTGGTAAATTCAAAATCTTGAATAAAGAACAATGTTTCAGGTAAAGCCGGAACCACATAATGCCTAACAATGGTGACACCTATAACCGCAGGAATACCGAAAATCACTGCCGTTTTCCAGTCTACATAGCCTTTGGAATGTTGCTGGATACCACCTACCAGGGCACTGGCCCCAACGATAAATAATGAATACGCGGTAGCCACCCTCTCTCCCATTGAAAAAAGATATGCCAGTACTGGTACTGCGAGAATAGAACCACCGCCACCTATTAAACCAAGTGAGATCCCTATAATAAGAGAACTTACATAACCAAAAATTTCAAGTAATTCCATTTATCAATTTTTTAATCGACCACGAAATTAACTTTATGCTTTTGTAGCTACAGTAACATTTGTAACACAGGGTTATTAAGGCTTAGCTGAAATTGAGATCGAAAATACATGCTGGTTATTTTTTTGGCGGATGCCAAGGGAAAGGACAAAATTTATTTGATCAGTAAAAAATTCCTGAAATAAACTTTATCGAGAAATGCCGCAGAAATTTAGTTTGCTTTAGAATTATCGGGAACATTGTGAAAATCGACCAATGTTTCTTCCTCTACTCCAAAAGCAGGGGGGAACAGACAGAAATCTTTCTGTAAAAACATTGTGGAATTTTCTAGATTGAAACAACTGCTTTTAATTTATACCTGCATGTTATATTTTCTCAAAGAAATTTATGAAAATGCGCTTTATTAATCCTTATTCGAAAAACCTACAGTTTTTCTACCACCAAATTTTTATAATCCTACCTGACCTTAGTCATTCTTTTTCAAGCTATTCTGCAATAGGCTGGCTTTCTTTTAATAATTGATTATGTTATCAAATGTAAAATTTAGTCTCTAGAATTAGTTTATTAAACTATGTGTCACAATTTTATTATAGGTTTCGGTATCTATTCACCCACTCAAATACCAATTGGTGCAGTACAATTAAGAATTCTATGTAACTACCTGCTTCCAATCCCACCCGTCCTGATGAACGAGTGTTTTAAAAATTTTCCTATTCAGATTAACATCCTCAGAAAAGTCATAATTCTGTAAATCCAGTACTAGCTGTTTTTCAATAAGCTTATTTCTACCTGGTAATGGGGGCACAGATTTGCCAGTACTTATATGTGTGACTTCAGCAAGAACTTCAAAATAATTTTCGAAAGCAATTACCAAAGGCTTTAAATCATTTTCCTCTGGTCTTATTTCTTCTTTGACGTGAACTGATAGAATTGATAGTGCTTCGTATAACTTTGCCAATTGAAGAATAATTGCATTTTTCTCTTTTACATTATGAAAATAATGGATTACAGGATAGGCACGATGCTGCTGACTATATTTAATAATTAAATCTGATATGTTGTCTATTTTACGAAGCAGGCAATTAAAATCCTTGCCATTCCAACCGTTAATCACTATTTCTTCTGGACTGCTGCCTAGAGTGCTTAGTTTAATTCCAAGTTTACGTTGATCTATAACCGCAGATAATACAGGAATGAAATAAGTTACAGACATGGTGAGAAGGATTAGTCCTGTGAATGAATATATACTGGTAATTATTCTCCATACATTTGTTGAAGGAACAAAATCACCCATTCCCAACGTAGATATTGTAAATCCACTATAGTAGACCTTCTGCCAAATATTAGTCGGCATTTGCGTAGTACTATCTAAAATAGATCCTGGATAAGCTGAAAGAATTAGAATCAGACTTGCCCATAAAATTAGTACCCAAATTAAAACAATAAATATTAGCAGAAAATATCCGGTGTGGGCCAGGACTTTTGATTTTCCGTTCCTGCCCGAAATCGCAAGAAAAAATTTCCAGAAATGATGTGAAAATTTGCTAGTAATCCAACCACCACCTTGCATAGATAAGGTGGTTTGTAGTATATCTAGAACTATTGCAAAGTATAGGATTACGCCTACAATAAAATAAAAATCCATATTTGGTAATATTTCTTTGATATATTAATAACAGACAGAAAAATTATTTTAATGGTAATTGAAAAATCTAAAGTATTTCTGTCCTTATAGGTCATATTCAAACTATTAAATTGGCCACCCCACCGGCACTCTCATAAGATTATTCAGTACTAAAAGGCCTCTTTTTATTGAGGATAGCTACTCTTTAATAAATAATCTCTTTTTGTATCTAATTAAGAAAAAAGTTTCTTGGAGTAAATGACATTGCTTTTTCCATTTAATTGGTAAATCTCCCATGGATTGGATAGTTCCGCAAAATATTATCGGAATTCTGTATGTAATCTATTATCCGGAACAAATAGATTGAAATTAATAAAAAATACCCGCCACATACCTGGTTTCCTAATGGGAAGCATCAAAAAACTTATAATTATATTCTTATCATACTTTTATTTTAATGAGAATGTCCTTCACTGGTTTCACCGGGCGCTGATTTTGATTCAAGAAATTTTCCCTGTGGTCCCACACCTTCAAGATAAACTAATTGTGCTCCGTAATGTCCCGCTTCAGATACAGAATAAGCCGAAAAAACCAGAACCAATGCCGTAACTATTTCGAAAATTCTATTCCTTTTTATAAGAAAAAGACTACCTAGCTTTAATATTGAAGCAAGGGCACTTGAATAAATCGTCCACTCTGCATAGATATCATGTTGCTCTAATACTTTCTTTGCTGTTTCTGTAAGATCATGAGCATGTGGATGGGCATATACTCCAGCGATGTAGGCTCCAATAAATCCAACTCCTGTACACAGCAAAATTACCCAGTCCAAATTTCGTTTAATCACAAACAACTGAATAAGCTGTAAAATTGCTCCTAATAGAAGTAGTACTATTGGAAAGTGTACGATTAGAGGATGTAGGTTAGGGAAAGAATCTAAACTAGCCTTTACTTCCTGGTCAAGACCCGAAAGCTCCGGGGTTATAGCTTCATCAGCCTCTCCATGTTGTTCAACCTGTGTTTCAGTCTCCTTTGAAATTGAAGAACTAGTTATACTGTCATAATCGTGTGCCGTATTTTCATCGTGACTATGCTGTGCAGAAATTAAGCTAATATTCAGCACTAATAGAATTAAAAAGATACGATTTTTCATATTAAGTATTTTTTAAAATTAAAGAGCAGGATCTTATTGAAACAAACATTCTATTTTTCAACCAATTAAATTAAATAATCAAAATACTGTCCTATTCCAAAAGACCCTGCAGGTTCATCATCAATAGATATTCCCCTGAAACTTTGGCTAAAACCGTAGAGATAATCCACCTCCGGCACCAAAACGATTATCATAGCTACCCATTAATGAAAAGTTTTTACTTAAGAAATACTCCAGGCCTGCGCTCCAGGTTTGCTCATTTTCAAAATCTTTCCCGGGTTCAAGTTCGTCTACCCAGCCAAAATCTGCCTGAAATTCATACTCCCCGAAAACGGCTAATCTTGGAAAGATCATAATCTCCCGGGCCAGGCTTATTTGTGGTCTTAATTTACTATCCAGTCTCACATCCATTTGAAACATATAGGGAGTAAAATATCTTATTCCTCCAATGGCAGTGGTACTAAGCTCGTCCATACTGTTCTCCATTTCATTCTCAACATTAATCCCTCCAAATAGTCGCACCCAGTCATTGATATAATATTCATAAGAAAATTCAGCCTCCAGGTTCTCATTCCAACCATATTCTGCCAATGCTGTAAATTGATTCCTAATATTAGAGCTTACCACATTCAACTCTGTCATATGTGACGCTGCATCCAGCATCCCCCAGGTATAGAATTTATTTGTTTCCCTTATCAAATTACTTACAGGGAAGGGTTTCATACGTTCATTCCTTTGGGTATCATAACTTACGATCCTGGCCATTCCGGCATCCATATGATAAAGAATATGACAATGAAAAAACCAGTCGCCGTATTCATTTCCATAAAATTCGATGGTAACCTCTTGCATTGGGGGCACATTTACCGTGTGCTTCAATGGAGAATACTCACCATTTTTATTGATCACCCTAAAGAAATGCCCGTGGAGATGCATTGGGTGGTGCATCATCGTAAGGTTATTAAATGTTATTCGCGTCACCTCATCCCCCTCTATTTTTATTTTATCGGCTTCGGAAAGCGGCACCCCGTTTAAACTCCAAATATATCGGTTCATATTTCCTGTAAGGTTCAATAATACATTCCTTACTGGTATACTATCATTGAAATCGGTTTTTTCAGTAGCTTTCAAATAATCATAATTATATTCTGAAAACATATCCATACCCTTCATGCCCTCCTTTTCCATTCCTGCCATTCTCATAGGTTCGTTCTCCTTTTTCATATTAGAATGATTCATTGAATGATCCATTTTTTTCATTGAAGAATCTTTCGCCATCTGCATTGTTGAATGATTCATCTTAGAGTCGTTCGTTTGCATCTTCTTAGTCTCATTTTCCATCTGCATTTCACTATGATTCATTCCCTCCATGTTCATATCATCCATCTGCATGCCCCATTTCTCCTTAAGTTCATATGGTTCGGGGTGATTAGGCCGGGATTGCAAAGCCGGAGCACCCATTTTCATCTTCATTTTTGCCATTTTCTGCATCATTCCAATCTTATCTGGCCGGGCGACTTCTGGCGCAGGCAATACTTCTCCCCGTCCAAGAAATGCTGAAGCGGTGCCTGAACCGTCCTGGGCCATTATTTTAAACTCCAGCTTTCTGTCTTCAGGAATCTCCACAATAAAATCATAGGTTTCGGCAACCCCTATAAAGGTTTTATTGCGTTTCACCGGAACTACATTTTTTCCATCAGCAGAAACCAATGTCGGCGTCTCGCCTCCAAATGTCATCCAGAACGAGGTAGAGGCTGAACCATCAATAATTCGCAACCTTACTTTTTCTCCAGGTTTAAATTCAGGATATTCAATTTTTTCTTCTCCGTTAATCAGGAAGGCGGGATAATATATATCTGCAATGTCAGCGCCCTCCATACGTTGTCTCCAAAAATCTAATTGGGCACCAAAGGCTCCACGCTTTATTACCTGGTTGAGCGGGGTCGCAGTACCTTTTTTAATATTATACCATTCAGTTCCTCTTTTCAGAAATCTAAGAACATCCTTTGGCTTTTCATTGGTCCAGTCTGATAATACCAGTACCAGATCTTTATCATACTCCAGTTCTTTTTCCTTTGGATTAATTAAAAGAGACCCAAAAACACCGCTTTGTTCCTGCAACATTGTATGGGAGTGATACCAATAGGTTCCATTTTGCTTTATCTCAAATTCATACTTAAAAGTAGTGCCGGGCTTAATAGGCGGAGTAGTTAAATAAGGAACTCCATCAAAATAATTAGGGAGCAACATTCCATGCCAGTGAATAGATGTTTCCACATCCATTTTATTTTCAACATAGATCACAGCATATTCTCCCTCGGTAAATTCCAGGGTGGGCCCGGGGATCCCTCCATTCACCGTCATCCCCATGACTTCTTTACCCGCTTTATTTACTTTTTCCTGATTAATCGTTAAATGGTATTCTCGTACCGGAAGCTCATTCACATTTCCTTCCACCGAGGCCTCTAGCTCTCTCTGAGCTCGTGCCGTCATTCCTATTAAAACTATGAGTAAGAGTATATAATTCTTCATTTTCATTTTGCATATGATAAAAAAGAGAGGGAATCCCCTCTCTTCTATTTATTAGTCCTGATTTTCCAGACGATATATTATTTTCTTCATTTGAGCGATCTCCCTTTTCTGTGCTTCAATAATTTCTTCGGCCAGTTTTTTAGTCTCGGGATCTTTTAGATCAGCTCTTTTACTGGTTAAAACAGCAATGGAATGGTGTGGTATCATTGCCTTCATATACAGAACATCACCAATAATGGGTCTCTGCGCTCTTACGAGACCCAGGGCACTTATAAATAGTACAAGGCTTCCTATATAAATGGCGATATTCTTTTTCTTATTGTTGTACATGTTCAACATAAGGGATAGCATTATAACGGCCATAGCGGCAATCCCTAAACAGGTCATGTAAAAACGGGTTAGACTAAAGTAAACATGGTCAAATTCATAAGTATTCAAATACATTGTGATATACATAGCTACAAAGGATAATCCCAACATAAGAAAGAATTTGCCATAATTGTTTCCTTTCATGTTCTTATTATTGTTCTCTTCTGAATTCATTTTTTTGGTTATTGGTTAGTATGATAAAAACTACTTTTCAATGGTTTTTCTTACAGATCCACATTTCAGCATTTTTTCACCGAAATATGGGTTCTTAATCTCAGAAACATCGGCGTACCAGTAGGCACCCTGATTATTAAATGCCATAGGGCAGAACTTCTTATAAATGGTTCCACCTGAAAGCGCTTCTTCAAACATAGGCCCTGCTTTTTCAGTAAATTTTGAAAATAGCTCGCGCTGTTTCTCAAGATCATCTGTGCTGGCAATCTCCCCGGCTAAAGATTTCATTTCTGCTCTTTCTTGAGTGAATGATTCTTCCATACTTTTGGCAACATCCTGAACCTGACCGGCATCGCTATTAGTCAATGCTATTTTCATTTCCAGATAATTATGCCATATTTTACCGGTCATACCATCAATAAAATCCTGGTCTGCGACATCTGCGGTTTTCTTTTCAGCTTCTTTAACTTCTTCAGGAGTATTTATCTCCACTGACTGTTTCCCTTTATTATCTACACAAGAGATAAATAACAAAATTGCCAGAGGGATTAGCCCAATTTTAATTGAAAATTTCATAATATTAATTGATTGGTTTTAATTATAAACTATTTATTATTTCCCTTTTTGTATCAAACAAAAAAGTTTACTGGTTCATCTGAAAAACTATTGAAATCTAATTTGATGTACTGCAAGTAGCTAAAACTAAAACCCTCGACATCTAACCATCCGAAAGATTTTTAGCATATTAAATTTAAATAATCTAAAATTTAACAGATCGCAGGATACCAAAATTAAAGATTTGTGATCACAAATAATTTCAATTTTACTGAAAAAACTTTCAAAATTATTTTCGATATTTCTTAATTCTCTATTAATATGAATTTCGTGAAGAGGGGGAATTTTCATCCTCTTAGGTGTAAATACTTTTTGAGCTTTTTATATTTTCCCAAAAATTCTTGTAGCTTTTTTGCTTGTAAGTCTTATAGAGCTTATATAGAGATCTATGAGCGAATCAAAGAGATAGGAAAGAGTAAGAAACTGGCACTAATAGCCGTGTGTAACAAACTCCTTTAACAGGCATTTGCCATTGCTAAATCAGGAACTTATTACCAGGAAAATTATATGTAGAAATTAGCTTAAAAGTACTTGGATTTTACCTTAGTTCTTTGTTGTACAAATTGTATTTCTTTAGATCTAAATAATTCCAGATTAAAAATAATAATATTGTTTTATAATAAACGTTTTAGTTTAAAGCTTTAAATTTCTACTCATGTTAAAAATAATATTTTCAAATCAGCTTTTTTAATTCTATTTTCAACTTTACTTGCAATAAATATTAATTGTAGTTCTGATGACGATAGTTCAACTCAATCCGTGGAATTAACTGTCAACGGAACAGTTCTTTTCGATGATGGAGATGATTTTTTTGGAGATGTTGATGGTGATTTTACTGGGAACGGTGGTAGTGCAACACGGACATTTTTTTGGCAAAATTCTCTAAACACAGCCGATTATAATGCTGATATTACTTCTTCAAGAAATGGATTATTTGAAATAGAGGTTAAAGATTCAAATGGCAATGTTGTTTTAGATAGATCTTTAAGCGGTGCGATGGAATCCGATTCTTTTTCGGGTGTAACATCTAGTGGAACTTCGGGAATCTGGTCAGTGAAAATAACTCTTTCTTCCTTTAATGGTGATGGAAGCTTTTCACTAAGTGAGGGTGATTAAACTATATAATGACAACCCAATTTACTATTAAATATCTTGCCGTTCACGGCTATCGCCAGTTGGCGGAGAAGAGGACGCGGATTTGTCGGCTTAGTATTGATTTGTTGATCAAGTTATTTATTTTCTTTCTAACGCTGCCGCTTATTGCTTTTCATAGGAACCGTTGTTGTAAGCTGGCCAGGTTTGCTATACCTGTGTAGTAATAATTTCTACTGAATCTTTTAATTTTTGAAAGTCTTTATCGTTTGTTACAATTTTGTATTTTTTCTTCTCAGCCAGAATAGAGATGTAAGAATCATTAAAATCAACTAAATCAAAATGATTTAGTATTGAATTAATATCCAGATTATTAAAGTCATCTGGAATTTTAGTTACAATCGGCAAAGCAAGAATATCTTGTATTAGTTGTTTTATATCTTGGACCGATCCTATATAATCTTGAGTGCCAATAAAATCTTTTTTAAAATCTGGGCTTGGATTATTAACTTGATTGTCTGCCCATTGTCTGAAATCTCTTCTTAAAATTACGTTACCAAATTCAGAGATTACCATTGAAGTTATATAGATGGGATAATTTCGAGTAATTATCTCTGCTAAAAATTTTGAGTATTCCTTTTGATCTTTTTTTTGATAATTGGCAACTGGACCATAAATCAAAAGCCAAATATTAGTGTCAAAAAAAAATTGATCTCCAAATTTTGCCCTATAGTTTTGGATTTTAATTATGGCCATACATGGAATCGTTGGTGTTTCTTTCAAAACTTTCTTTATTGGCAAAATATTCTTTCGCACGCTTTACCACCATACCAAATAAAGCTTTATCCTGTTCAGGAACGTTTTGTAATTTTAAGTTTGAATTTAAGAATTCACTAGAAAAATCCTTGTTACTATACAATTGACCGATTGCAGCATTTAAGAAAGCAGTGGTCATCAAACTTATACCCTTAAAATCTAATATGATAGATTCTTTTTTGGATAGATTTTTATTAACAATATCAAAAACTTGATTACCATCATCCGTGGAGACGGCGAAATTAGTTTTGATTAAATCCTTTATTAAAACTTCTACTGACATATTCCACCAATTAGTATACAAAATTAAAAAATATTATCCATATCTGGAGTCTCATTTGCAAAACTATAAATTTTGTCTTCTTGTAAATTAAATTCTAAATTGGCAATGGTGCCCGGGAAACTAAAATTTAAATCATATTTTTCCATTTTACTCTCCCTTAATTCCCAAAATCCATTAGAAGATACAATTTGAATTTTTCCTTTATTTAGATTAATAAACTCCATAATTAAACCCAATCCCAATCCTCCAGGTGTGTTTCCAATTTTTGTTGTATTGCCTGTTTCCATGGCCCATTCAATACATTCTGAAGAAGACAGTTCTTTTTTTAAAAAACTTAAGACATTATTGATTATTGTTTTTCCCGTATCAACTATGGTAATATGTAATCGTTTTTTGCCAGGATAAAATTGACCGCAAGTATGGATATTTTTACATCTACCATGAGTTCTTGCATTTTCAAATAACTCGTAAATATTTCTTTTAATTTCAATTCCTAATTTTCTACTGTGTTTTGGAAAATCTGGATTATCCAATAACTCAACTTGAATGTATTGATTATAAATTTTGTGGTCTGATTCTCTGAATTTCTTATAGGGAATTTGAGTACTACTATTCATTAAATTTTCTCCCTCTATACCATAGTATGGAAGAAAACCATTTCTATATAAAATATCTGTTTTTTGGCGAAATTCTTCAACATCTACCAAATACACTTTGTTGTTCTTATTCTCCAAATTTTCAATTATTGCGCCTAATACTGCGGCTAAATTTGCCTCAAACCATTGAACGTTATATAAACTTAGATGAATTATTTCATCTTGTAGATCTTTTAAATCATCATATAATCTTATTAAGAGTTCATATCCTTTAGCACTTGAAGTTACTTTTATAGGAATATAAATTTTTCTCATAAATTCTTTCTTTCTGGCTTGCTTACAACGGTTATCGTCAGTTGGCGGAATAAGGATGCGGTTTTGTCGGCTTAGTATTGGTTCGTTGGTCAAGTTAATTATTTTCTTTCTAACGGTGCCAGCTATTGGCGATATAATATTTTAGTATAGGCTTTAGTTTATCTTACAATTGGGATTATTTTTTCTTAATACGCTCAATTCATTACTAGGGATATCATAATTAGTTTTGAGGATCTCTAAATTCGTTAAATGTAAAATTGCGCTAATTGAGTTAACTCGAGTTTTAAAACAGTAGAGTCTTCTTAAATTCAAGAGCTTAGATAAAGGTTTTAATGATTTAATTTTAGTATTTACGATATTTAATTCTTCTAATTTGTAAAGTTCCGATATTGGTTCTAAGTCAGAAAAACTATCCGTGTCACCGCAGTTAAGTTTCTTTAATTTTTTAAATAATTTAAGTGGCTCTAGTGATTTGATTCCCTTTCTCCATACAGTAAGATTTTCAATAAGTAAAAGTTCTCTAAGGTCTTTGATAGTTATTTTATCAAAATTGGGACCCTCTTCACCTTGCCTTGTTTGAGTATATATTTTCTTCTCAAAAGTGTATTTCCAACTCACATTTAAACAATTCCACCAATCAAATAGTTCTCCCTCTGCAATTACATTTTTTGATAACTCATTTTCCAAAATTTCTATGGCCAAATTACCTTTGATATTATAAAATTCACTTCCTGGTAATTTATATTCTTTTAATCGTTTTAAAGTATCAGAAATATCTCCATTGATTTCTTTTGAATAAACAATTTTATAAAAATCATTAGCAATCTCTGGATTTGCATACTTTTCATTTAATTCAGAAGTTATTTTTTCTAAGGATTTGTTCGTACTATTTATAAGTGAATATTTTCTGAATCTTGGATTTATAATGATATAAATGTATTTCATTCGGAATCAATTTTAAACTCATTGTTGCCAGTCTCTGTTATCGCCATAATGTATAAGGGAACTGAACTTCTGGGCTTATTAATCGTTAGTTACGCTTAATTGGATTTCTACTAACGATGCTGAGAATGAACGATGACTCGTTCTTTTTGGGCTCATTTTTAATTTTTATTTTCGGCTATAATCAGCTGGGATATCTCCCCAAGCTTTAGTTTCCCATTTTAAAATTTGATTTTCAATTTGATTATTTTCCAACCACTTTTCCGCATTTTTTATTAGTTCAAAAATTTCTTTATTGTTTTCATTCTGTTCTAGGTAACTCCCACAATTTTTATATTTCACCCATCCCATAGCAACTTTGCTATCCGTATAAATAGGTCTTAAATCATTATTCTTTTTCAATATAGCGCTTGCTAATACGATGGCAAGAAATTCACCAATATTATTAGTACCACCTCTGAATGGACCTCGTTGAAAAATAATTTCTCTAGTATTTGTATCAACACCTTTAAATTCCATTTTTCCTGGATTCACACTACATGCTGCATCTACAGAAACGGAATTTAAATTTGGTTTTCCAATTAAGTCAATTTCTTCTTTGGATAATTCTGATCCAGTAAATGTTTTTCCTTTATAATCTTCATATTCTTCTGAATATGCTTTTTTGGCTAATTCCAAACTTTTAAAGGATTTAAATTTAGCTCCTTTGTATCCCTGAGTACTTTTTGTGCATTCATCCCAACTATCTAGTATTCCTGTTTTTCTACCTTCCCAAACGACGTAGTATTTTTTCTTTGCCATAAATTGTTTGTAGTAATTTTTTTTAAGGCTTTCGACAACCTAGTTTTATCATACCAAATATAAATATTTATCGAAGGATGTTTCAGGGTTAAGAAGTTTTAACCATTAATCGTAGTTGAATAATTCTTTAAAAGAAACCTCTAAAACTATTGCCAGAGTAATCAATTTTTCAAAGCTTGGATTAGCCTCTCCCCGCTCTATTTCTACAAAAATCTTTTTTATAATAGTGCTTTCGTTAGATAGTCAACGTTTGTGAAAGAAAGAGGGTGGGATAATCAATTAGGAAAAAATAAATTCGTGGTTACGGAATTTTAGATTTATTTCCTGAATTTAACTTCTGGAAACATTTCTTCAACCTCTCGAAAAAACTGGGATAGATTTAAATTTTCAGCCTCACATATATTTTCTATTGTTTCAAGACTGGTTCTATAATCTTTCCTTTCTTTAATTAATCGAACTGTTTTCTCGTCAATATTATGGTTTTTAGCAAAATCACTATTATTTGTGATTTTACTGATCCATTTATGATACAAAAATTCTACTATTTTTTTATTTCTATCCGCCATTTTTACAAATAAAAAGGAAGAGTGAAGAAATATCTCGGATTATAATCCGAATAAAGATTTTTTTATTATATTTGATTCATTATAATATATTTGCGAAACTTCTTAAAGTAAAATATTAGAAGCATTCGCTTTGAATCTCGCGTCAGAAAACTGGTAATTTTCAAATAAACCACGAGAGGATAAGTAAGGATGCTCACGACCCGGGCGTGAGTTTGCTGCTTATTGTGGTTTTAAGGTATACCAGTACCTCTGATGCAATAAGATGAGCTCTCACGCCTTTTTTGTATTTAGGCTAAACCTGCTCTACTATATTTAAAGCATTTGTTTCTTCACTAAAAAGACGTCGCTAACAATTAACCCTACATTTTAAAAAAGGTCAAAGCGGCCGGCATTCCTTGCGGAGTGTTTTTATTAAGCTTGTTTACGGGAACGAGATAATTCCGCTAATAATCCCGTGGGTTGCTATTATTTGTAAAAGTAATAGCAGTTGGGTGGGCAATAGCCAGTTCTCATATAGAGGTGGCTAGGGTAAGGTAATTTTTTTTTGCTCCATTTTAATAGTTTGTTTAGCCACAAAAAAAAATGCGAATGAAAGCCCCCACTGGGCATTTAAAAAGAAAAAAGTGAACACTCGTTTTTACGGGTAAAAGCAAGAAAGCCTTCCCTTAAGATTGGCGTCTGGCGGGGGAAGGCCTAAGCTTTAATAAAACAAATGTTTCATTTAACTAATGTAAAATTATGAAAAATTTTTACAAGAGGGGCATGCTTATTATCATGTTCCTTCTAGCCATGGCTTTATTAGTCATGTTGGCGATGGGTCAGGCTAAAGCCGCCAGCCTCTCTACTCCTTCCCTATTTTATCAGCAACCAATTACTGGTACAGTTACGGATATTAATGGAAAGTATTTACCTGGAGTTACACTTCTGGTAAAAAATAAGCAGTATGGTACAAACACAGACCTGTTAGGAAATTATAGTATAAATGCCAATGCACAGGATACCCTGGTTGTTACATCTATAGGGTTTAAAGACGTGGAAATAATGATTAATGGTCGATCTACTATTAATATAGTCCTGGAAGAAGATATCTCTTCACTTAAAGAAGTAGAGATCAATGCAGGTTACTACACTACCACCCAGCGGGAGCGTACAGGGAACATTTCCCGAGTTAAAGCGGAGGAAATAGAAAATCAGCCTGTGGTTAGTCCTATACAGGCTTTACAGGGAAGAATGGCCGGGGTAGAAATTGTTTCCGGAGGGGCTAATCCCGGTATGGCCTCTACCATAAAAATAAGGGGCACCAACAGTTTACGCCAAGATGGGAATTACCCGCTTTATATTATAGACGGTGTTCCAATTAGTTCGGTTCCGGTAGAAAGCAACTCTCTATTAAGTACATCAGGAATTGATCCTTTAAATAATCTGAACCCGGCTAACATCGAAAGTATTGAGGTGCTTAAAGATGCTGATGCTACTGCAATTTATGGCTCCCGGGGCTCCAATGGAGTCGTTTTAATTACTACGAAATCCGGCTATAAGTATGGAACAGGACTTGAGGCAAGGATATATACCGGTGTTTCTACAGTACCGGGAAGAATGGATTTATTAAATACCGAAGAGTATTTACAGGTAAGACGAGAAGCATTTCAAAATGATGGAGTTGAACCGGATGTGAACAATGCTTATGATCTCGTATTATGGAATCAGGATCGCTATACCGACTGGCAGGAGTATTTGTTAGGTGGAAAATCCGAAGTCACTAATGCTAATTTGTCATTTACCGGTGGAGATGAAAATACTTCTTTTAGACTAGGAGGATCCTATTTTACACAGGGTACCGTTTACCCCGGAGATTACGATTACAGAAAATGGACTGGTGATATCGCATTAAACCATTTATCAAAAAATAATAAATTTCGATTAAATCTAAAGATAAATTATGGAACAGATCGAAATAACCTGGTTGGCAATGGCAATCTGGATCCATCGATTATTCTATTGCCTCCGAATGCGCCTGCAATTTTCAATGAAGACACTACCCTTAACTGGGAAGAATGGGGAGCCGCAGGACTCACCAACCCCTTTGAAGGCTTCTTTAATACTACAAGTACACACACAAAGAACTTAACTTCAAACGTGCTACTTTCATATGAGATTTTTAATGGGTTTAAACTAAAATCCAGCCTTGGGTATGCTGATTATCAAAGTAACGAATTATGGAAGTTGCCCGCACGATCTTACAACCCTTCAAGCAACCCGGAAAATAATTCTTTTCATCTTAGTACAGGTCGAAGATCCTGGATCATAGAACCACAGCTAACCTATGATAAAAAGTTTGAAAAATTCCATACCGAATTTTTATTAGGAGGAACTTTCCAAACAAATAATTCAACCCTTAGCAGTTTTCAGGGAAGCGCATATGCATCTGAAGCGCTCATAGGTAATTTAAGTTCTGCTGAAAGTATCCTCAATGCCAAAAGCAGCGAAACGGAATATAAATACGCAGCGATCTTTTCCCGTATTGGACTAAACTGGGATAAGAAATATTTCCTGAATTTTACTGCTCGTAGAGATGGTTCTTCCCGCTTTGGACCTAATAATCGATTTGCCAATTTTGGCGCGATTGGGGCAGCCTGGATAATTAGTGAAGAAGAGTTTATTAAAAATAATCTCTCTATTCTCTCCTTTGCAAAGCTTCGCGGAAGCTACGGAAGTACAGGGAATGACCAAATTGGGGATTATGGTTATCTTGATTCATATCAGGCTACCAGAGGTATTAATGGTCTATACCCTACTTCATTAGCGAATCCTGATTATTCGTGGGAAGTAAATCGTAAACTTGAGGCAGCACTACAACTGGGGTTTTTTAATGACCGTGTTAATCTTGGATTAAGCTGGTATCGTAATAGGTCTTCTAACCAATTAGTGGGATATTCTCTGCCGTATATCACTGGCTTTACTTCAGTTCAGGCCAACCTACCTGCAACCGTTGAAAATAAGGGACTGGAGATCGAATTGACAACCCTCAATTTAGATAAAAATAATTTTAGCTGGAGGTCAAATTTAAATGTTACTGTTCCAAAAAATAAATTAATCGACTATCCAGAACTGGAACAATCTTCTTATTCCAACACGTATCGAGAAGGATATCCTTTAAATATTGCTTTATTATATGATTATAACGGTCTTGACCCCGAAACTGCTTTATACACTGTAAAGGATATTAATAATGATGACAAGCTTGATTTTAAAGATCGAGTGATCATCAAGGATCTAAACAGACAATTCTTTGGTGGCATTAGTAATCATCTGAGTTATAGAAATTTCAACCTACAGTTCTTATTTCAATTTATAAAGCAGGAAGGAATCCAGACCAACTTTCAGGCGGGTATTAATAAAAATGTTTTAAGCTCTGTTTTGGATAACGACCGTTATCAAAGATATTCTGCCTCCTTTCTGGGAGGAAAGTCTTATCGCAATGTTCTGGAAAGTTCCTTTCCATACGAAGACGCGTCATTTTTGAGATTGAAAACGCTGTCACTAAGTTATGATTTATCCTCTAAGATACTGGATCGTGTCAATCTCAAAAAAGCCCAACTATTTCTACATGGACAAAATTTATGGACAATTACCCCCTACACCGGCCTCGATCCGGAATCCGCAACTTCAGATTTGTTATTGGGGAACTTAAGATCTATTACAGCTGGCTTACAGCTTAATCTTTAATTCAGATAATATGAGACTATTAAATTATACAAAACAATTACTAATTATTCTTTTAAGCATTTTTACGCTTTCATGCGAAGATATGGTGGAACTGGATCCCCCTTCAAACCAATTAATCCGCGAAGAAGTGTTTAATAATGAAGCAACAGTAAAAAGCGCCATGACCGGAATTTACAATGAGTTATTCCAGCTGGATTTTTCTAATGGGTACAGGAGCAGTATTACAACTCTTGCCGGACTGTCTGCTGATAATATCAGCAATATAAGTACCACTAATCTTTCCCGGATGGAGTTTGAACAAAATGAGATAAGCCCTGATAATCCTGACAACTTAAATATCTGGTCCAGTGCTTATAATATGATCTATATTACCAATTCATTTCTGGAAGGAATAAATAATTCACAAGAGCTTGATCAGGATTTCAAAAAGCAAATGGATGGACAAGCCAGATTTGTAAGGGCCTTTACATACTTCTATCTGGTTAACTTATATGGAGATGTTCCACTTATTCTAAGTACCGATTATCGCGAAAACCAGTTGGCATTCAGAACCCCTAAAGCGGAAATCTACGACCAGATTCTTTCAGACTTGGAACAAGCGGAAGAAGAATTGGCTTTAGACTACGAAAATGGAGAACGAACAAGGGTTAATAAAAATACCATAAGGGCTCTGATGGCACGGTTCTACTTATATACTGAAAACTGGGCTAAGGCCGAAGAATTGAGCGGCCAGTTGATTGCCGAAAATGGAACCTACGAATTGCTGAATGATCTAAACGAAGTTTTTTTAGCGAATAGCAAGGAGGCGATTTGGCAGATTTCACCAATTGGAGGAAATGGTATCTCGACACAGACCAATGAAGGAAACTTTTTCATTATAGATCCAATATTTTCATTCTTTGCAGCAATACGCCTGGAGGAAGATTTTGTAGAGCAATTTGACACCGAAGATCGACGGTTACTCAACTGGATAGGTTACAATGAATCAAAGGATGCTCATTTTATTTTTAAATATAAAATCTGGAATAGCACCGAATATCCAATAAAGGAGTACTCCATGGTTTTGAGACTAGCTGAGCAGTATTTAATTCGTGCCGAGGCGAGAGCTATGCAAAATAATCTTACCGGGGCTATCTCAGATTTAGATATCATTAGGCAAAGAGCCGGCTTGGATTTATTGGCTGATTTAAATCCTACTATCGAACAGACTGAGTTACTTGACGAAATATACCTTCAGCGCAGAAAAGAGCTATTTGCAGAATGGGGACACCGCTGGTTAGATCTAAAACGTAGCGGTCGTTCATCAGAAGTGCTTGACGATGAAAACTCATTATGGGAAGATACTGATTTATTATATCCAATTCCTGAGACCGAACGAATAAAAAACCCAAATCTAACTCAAAATGAAGGTTATTAAAATGATACAACATACGTTAATCATATTATTTATTTTATTCGGTGGTTCTACGGCATTCTCGCAAAAAGCCATTAAGGAAAATCAAGAAAATTTAAAAATTCTAGACTCTACCGTAAGGTACGGAAAGTTAGATAATGGATTTACTTATTACCTAAAACATAATGAAAATCCGCCAGGAAGAATTGAGATGATATTATCGGTAAAAGCTGGATATTTTCAAGAATCTCAAAATCAAATAGAATACGCTCATCTAATAGAGCATATGGGATCTTTTTATACTGGTAAATTTCCAAATCTGACAAACTTTACAGATTCTATAGGAATATATAATCATGCCAGGACTGACTACGAAAAGACACATTATACATTAAGCTTTGCGGCGGGAAATCAGGTTAGATTGAATGCCGCCATGCAAATTCTTCACGAATGGTCAACTAATATGTTATTTAAGCCTGAAGAT
Source organism: Christiangramia oceanisediminis (assembly GCF_022570735.2). GTDB lineage: Bacteria > Bacteroidota > Bacteroidia > Flavobacteriales > Flavobacteriaceae > Christiangramia > Christiangramia oceanisediminis. The sequence continues at coordinate 918,105 of NZ_JANCNS010000002.1, forward strand.
TTAGCTCTTCAAAGTGGTGCTGTTATAGCGGAAGGAAGACCTAAGGATTTTTATAATCACTGGCTACTTGATACTTTAAGCAATACGACACTCTCTAATACTAATTTTCATTTAATTAAGTATCCGAAAAAAGTTGAAAGCATGAAGCATGTCGACTTAAATGAGATTAGTAAATTCTATAAAGACTGGTATCGTCCTGATTTGCAAGCAGCAATAATTGTTGGAGATGTGAATGTAGATAGTCTGGAAACTATAATACGAAAAAAATTTACCGATCTAAAAGTGGCGAATAATCCCAAAGATCCCGAAATAATCAATAAGAAATTTGATTTACAGCTACCCGGTAAAAATCAATATGTTAGTATTCGTGATTCAATTAATAAAAAAAGAAGAATCATAATATTGAAGAAGAAAATCAATCATGATGATGATATTCTCCGGTCAAAAGAAGATTTGAAAAATATGATTTTGCAACGGCTTAGTATGAATATATTAACAAAATTGCATAGCCCACTTATGAAGCAATATGAACCGCCTTTTATAAGGTATACTAACAAGTTTGGAGCTAACGGCTTGGCAAACCGACAACTTCAGGTAAGCTTATGGGAAATTCCAGTACGAAAGGATGAAAATATTGAGGAGAAAATATTTAACTTTTTTAAAGCCGATCGAATTATAAAGGAACAAATCAATACCTCGCTGTTAAATAAGGAAAAATCCGAACTTCTGAATGAACTAATTATAAAGGCTAATAACTCACAAGATATAGCTTTGAAATTTCAGGATCATTTTATTTATAACAATAAGACCTGGCCATTAGATGAAAAGAAAGATATATTGAAGGATATAGGTGTATCGGAAATTTCAGATTATATAGCTGATCAATGGAATCTTAATATAGATACTGATTTTATATTTTTTAATGTGGATGATGAACAAATACCTGATCATGGACAAATAATGAAATGGTTGAAAAATTCTAGAGATTCCTCTTCACAGCCCGTTTTTAATTTTATACCTATTGATTCGCTACCGAATCAATTTTCTTCGATTAGTCAAAATAAAATTTATAAAGAAAATTATAAGGAGAATATAATAGGATTGACCAAGGTAAAATTGAATAACGGAATTAATTTGGTGTTTAAACCTAGTGCACCGGCATCTCCCCGCTATGACGATGTAGTTTCTATTCTGGGATATAAAAAAATTTCGGTAGCGACTTCAGATGTCAAAAATTATATTGCTACAACCGCGTCTCCAGATATGATCATATCAGGTGAGGCAGGGGGTTATTCGAAATTTCAGTTACAGGATTTTATGATTAATAAGCAAATTCGTCTACGATCTCAAACCACCGAAAATGAATTTAATATTGAAGGGGAATTTAGGGCAGAGGATGTCAAAAATTTCTTTAATCTATTATATCTATATATTACAGATCCAAATGAAAATTCTAAAGCTTTCCAATCCTGGAAATCCGATAAGCAGGAGTTGATGAGTGGCTATAAATATGGTTTAAATGATGTATTATTAAAAGATATCTCTAATGAACTTCAATATTCAAATTTGCCCAAACTCTCTAAAGATGAGCTTCGGGAAATTGATTATTCAACATATTTGAGAGCATATAAGAAAGGTTTTGGAAATCTAAGTGGTTATACTTTTATAATCACAGGAGACTTTGATACCGATAAGTTGCTCCCTCAAATAACTCACTATCTTTCTGAGTTTCCAACATTGACAAATCAATATTCTAAGACAGTAGAAAATTATCAATATAATTACAAACCGTTCGAAGAAACAGTTCACTTCAAAAACCTTAAACAGGCCGTTGTCGAATTATCATTTCCAGTAAGGGTTGCTAAAGATATTAAAACCCAGGTACAACTGGATTTGCTGGTCAAGAAATTAAATCAAATGATATTTGACAGACTACGCATTGATTGTTATACTCCGAGAGCATCTGGAAAATGGATGGATTATAAAAACGGTATATATGCATTCAAAATTAGTTTTGACAGTGAGGTCGGTAATGAACAGAGAATGATTCAATTTGCCTTAGAAGAGTTTCATTCTCTTAAAGAAAATGGGGTTACTATAGAGTGGCTTAACACGGCTATAGATCAGGAACGAAATAAATATGGACAAAATCTGGAAACATTCTGGATGCTTAATTTCTGGCCTGAATATCTAAAAAAATCGCTACAACATAATGAAGACCCAGAAGAGAAAGTCTTAAAATACGAATCGGTAATATCTCATTTTATAAATCTTGAGGAAATGAATAAGGCTGCCATGAAATATCTGTCTGTAGAAACCAGCCAGCAACTTATCATTTTACCAGAAATTGAGTTTTAATTCAATTGGAAAAGAATAGCGCCTTGAATTTTTCAAGGCGCTATTAACTAAGATTAATTATCCTAGTTATGGAGTAATTAATTTGGCATCTGGAGTCGGACTGATTTTCAACGAACTTAAGTCCATTTCATCATATACTCTGAATTCCTGGCCATTCTCTGTAAATTTAACCTTACAGTCATAGGAACCAGTATTACAATCCTGTTCAGATATAGATTGCCAGTTTCCATTTACACGTATATAGTCACTGGCAACAACTTCAGGCTGCTCTTCAATTTCACTTCCTTCGTTAGTAAAGGACATCCCAAATACAACGAGAAGTGCCATTATCGGAATTAAAAATAACTTTTTCATAATATAAAGATTTAAAATATACCTACTCTTTGAAGGATTTTCGGTTTCTCCTACTTTGTGCGCAGAAAGATTTTACAATAGTAAATTTCACTAAATACCTTCAAATAAAATGGTCGTAAAAGCCGTAAAACTATTCTCTTATGAAATTGAGCTTATATTTTTTATTCTATACTCCGAAGGTGTCTGTCCAAACTGGATTTTAAAATTTTTTGAAAAATGGGAGTGATCTTTAAAACCGCACTTCTGGGTAATCATAGAGATAGGCAATTCCGTATTCCGAATTAAAAGTGCTCCTTTTTCGAGCCTTTTCTCCATATGGAAACGATGGATGGTAGTACCATACATTTTCTTAAATCCTTCTTTAAGCTTAGTTTTATTGGTACGATGAATAAGTCCTAATTCTTTAAGGGAAGGCAGATCTGTATGCAAATTTCTGAGCACGTAAAGACGTACTTTTTTCATAAGCATTTTTGTGGCGGCAGTTTCCTTTTTTTCTGGTTTTGATGATTCATTGGTATTTGTTGCATTCTTCGCCGATTCATTTCCATTTGAAAAACGAAAAGCTGTGATCACAGTAGCGCAGATGGATTCACCCACCATCCCCTGAATAATACAGGGAGATCTATACAGGCTTCTATTTTCAGACAGAAAGTCAACAGGAATCAATCGCTGATAAGCTCTATCAGTGCCTAAATCAAGTTCATCTATCAACGCTTTTTTCGAGTTTTTTGAAAGAATTTCAGAAACCGGCCTGTCGTACATATCCTGATTCCATTTCAAAATGTCAGGAGTATTGGAAGAATAGGCTGTTATATGAAATTTTTTATCTAGGAATATCGAAAAATGTATTTCCGGTTGCTCTTCTTGTTTTTGTGCTACGAAACAAAAATTATATATCTCCTCCGACATCATATTCAATAAAACAGTAACTGTATCAATTGGATCTCTACGCCCTGATGGTTCCTGACGAAACATGAAATTCCCGCAGGCAATTTCAATTATTTGCTGGTACAAGGCATTGAACCTCATTTTCTCATCATTGTTAATTGGTTTTTTCATAACTCAGTATAAACTTTACTATTTATATTCCTGCAGGAACGACAGTGCCTTCTGCTTATCTGTAAATACCCGGGTAGGATAATCAGGATTGCTTGTTTTTATATAAAGTTGAGTGATGGCCATGGCATGCTCGTCTTCTACCAGTAATGCAAGTGCCGTAGTCATATAGGACCCTTCAATCGCAAGATAATCCCTCGCCTCTTTATGAGCATTAGTAACGGCTCTTAGATCACAAAAAATGGGATACGAATTTTCATTCTGTAACTGTAAGCGTTGGCTTACGATCTGTTTGGCCATACTCCTATTGATCTCATAAATCTCTTTATAGACAAAGAACAGGATTCCTTCACTAATCCACATTTTTGCATAACTACCATCCACCACCATTCCGCTAAAGTTTTGGATATCACTAATATATACAATAATATAATTTAAAAGCATATCAGAACACCTTAAATGGGTTTATATGCTATTTGTCAAAGTTATTTCCATAGCATTTACCAGCATTTGAATGAAAAGACGTATAACTGTTCTGAAAAGACTTTTAGTAATAACGGTTAGATTTATAAATAATATTTGTCATAGCTTGAAATATAATTTTTATAATAAAAAATCATGGCAAAGATCAAGCACAACAATTTTCTGGATACCGTAGATGAAGTAATCACCAATGCAACTAAAGCTGGAGTCCTACACTTACATGCGGAGGGATCAGGATTAAATGGACGTAAGATAACAGTTAATGGAATAGAATCCTTCCATTTTGGAACCACTGGTTATCTTGGTCTCGAACAAGATCAGCGGCTTAAGAACGCCGCCATAGAGGCTATACAAAAATACGGCACCCAGTTTCCTCTTTCCAAGACTTATATCTCGCATCCCTTATATGCGAAATTAGAGCAAAAAATAGAATCTATCTACAACAACCCGATCCTTATAACTAAAAACAGTACACTAGGTCATATAGCCGTTATACCAACTGCGGTAAGGGACGATGATGCGGTAATCTTAGACCACCAGGTACACTGGAGCGTTCAAAATGCCGCTCAATTGCTTAAAATAAGAGGCATCCCTGTAAGCTTGATTCGCCATAATTCGCTGGATATGCTGGAAGATCGTATCAAGAAAATATCCGGAAAGGTTAAAAAAATATGGTATATGGCTGATGGGGTGTATTCCATGTATGGAGACTATGCTCCCGTAGAAGATCTTATAGCACTTAGTCATAAATATCCTCAACTGCATTTATATTTTGACGATGTGCACGGAATGAGCTGGAAAGGACATAACGGTAGTGGTTATATAATGGAAGTCCTGAAAGAATTACCTGAAAACATCCTGTTATTTGGAACCTTGAGCAAAACCTTTGGAGCCTCTGGTGCCGTTTTAGTTTGCCCCGATAAAACCCTATTTCGAAAAATCAAAAACTTCGGGGGTCCCCTCACCTTCTCTGCTCAATTAGAACCCAGTGCAGTTGCTGCTGCAAACGCTTCAGCCGATATCCACCTTTCCACCGAGATTTATACATTACAAAATGCATTGCAACTACGAATTAATTATTTTAATGAACTGCTTGCACAAACCAACCTGCCTTTAATATCCAAAAACGACTCCCCGGTTTTTTATATAGGTACCGGCTTACCCGCCACCGGATATAATTTTGTCAAGCGAATGCTGGATGAAGGATTTTTTGTAAACCTGGGATTATTCCCAGCGGTTCCGGTGAAAAATACAGGGGTAAGAATTACCATTTCCTGTCACAATGAATTAGAAGATATTAAAGCTCTTGTGGATGCCTTGGAGTATCATTATGAAAAAGCACTAAAGGCCACAAATAATACTCTGGAGAGGGTTGGAAAAGCTTTTAATATTCCTGTCAATCAAAAGATTACTAAAAGAGAATTAGATTTCGATTTATCAGTGATTTGTGCAGATAGTATTGAAGACATCGATCCAGAATTATGGAATAAATTACTCGGAAATCACAATATGCTCAATGTGGAAGGCCTGCAATTTTTGGAAAAATGCTTTTCAAATAATGACCGGAAAGAGCATAACTGGACGTTCCACTATTTTATAATTTCAGATCACAAGGGGTATCCAATTTTAGCCACATTTTTAACCAGTGGTTTATGGAAGAATGATATGCTTGCACCTGATTCGGTGTCTAAAGCCATTGAGAAAGACAGGCAAGCAGATCCTTATGCGATGACCACCAAGGTTCTTTCCATGGGATGTCTCTTCACTGAAGGAACTCATTTGTATGTAGACCGTAAGCATTCAAAATCTGACGAAGCTCTAAAAGAACTGTTATATAGAATCGAAGAGCTGGGAGAAAAACTAGGTGTCGGAATGTCTGTACTGCGCGATTTTAAAAAGTCAACTCCATTGGCTGAACTGTTTCAAAAGGAGGGTTATATTCCCATCGCTATGCCTGACTCCTGCGTGATTAAGGATTTGAATTGGAACAGCGAAGAAGAATTTATCGAAACCTTAAGTTCCAGGTCCCGAAAACATTTTAGAAAAGAGGTTCAGCCATTTGAAGAAAAATTCAAGATTGCAATTATAGACTTTCCTACTTCAGAAAGGATTGAGAAGTATCATGAACTCTATAAAAATGTGAAAGCAAAGAATTTTGGGTTAAATACCTTTACTTATCCAAAGAAAGTATTTCAGAATATGGCATCCCATCCGGCCTGGGAGTTTATCGAATTAAAGCTTAAGCCGGAAAACCAAATTGTAGGGGTTATGTTTTGTTATAAAAATCCGCATGGGATTTATATTCCCATTTTAATCGGGATGGATTATGACTATTCCAGGGAATTTCAGGTCTATCGCCAGTTGTTATACCAGACCATTAAAAGGGCTAAGAACTTAAACTATCAAAAAATAGATCTAGGATTTAGCGCTTCCTTTGAAAAACGAAAATTCGGAGCAAAAATAATTGAAAAACAAGCTTTTATTCAGGCTTCAGATAATTTTCAGTTGGAACAATTGGATATGATGAGAAATGAATTTTCATAAGTGATATAATAATTGCCCCCCTACTTAGTCTTTGTAAAAAACCAAGCAATTTGAAGATCCCGTTACCACACTATTTTTTAATAATTCAAGGTAAGAATAAGATGTTTGACGATGTAATACATGAATTTCACAACGAACTTAACGCTACCGTTGTTCCTATACCAATTCCCCTTAAAAAAGCGGATAAAGGAATTGATATAGCTAACGGGACCTTATCTAAATTAAAGGAAATAGTAGAAAAAGAAGATTTTGAAAGTACCCCTGATGAAATAACATTTTTTAAAAAAATAAAACCCTGCCCGATGAGTTACCTGATCTACTTTTCGGAGGTTAGGTCATGTGAGGTACGTAAACCAAAAGCAGGGAAAAATTTCCAGTATACCTTCTTTGAAAAAGAGCTGCAGAAAATCAACAAATTTTTCTACAAGAACAATGATTTTGTACAGTATATGGAACAGGGGCATGAGTACCTGGATCATCAGCTCTTTACTAGACACCACCGGAAGAACTTTCCGTTCACTCCCATGATCAATTATTATCAGTATCCCGAGTTCTCCAGTTCACACGATATGTTATGGGCAAAAATACAGGCGATGTACCGGCTCATTCATTATGTCCGCGAAGCCATGGAATCTATCAAACCTGGAAAACAAGATGCTTCCCTTGACAAGAAGCATAAAATTATGTTGTGGTCTGGCTCGAAAACAGCTCTAGTGGAACTTATCTATGCCGTCTATGCAAATGGGGATCTTAATCACGGAGCAGTAGATATTAGTACAGTTACTTCTTCCTTTGAAGACTTCTTTAATATCAAGCTGGAAAATATTTATAAAACCTACTCTGAAATCAAGTCCCGAAAAGGTCCTAGGGCAAAATATTTGCAAAATCTTATCATTCGCCTGGAAGCTAAGATGAACCAGGATGATGAAAACTGAACTTTTCGTAGTCACTCGTAACTACGAAAAGCAGCACTCCCACTTTCCATTCCATTTTTTCTGACATCGAAACACCTGTTGAATTCCTTTTCACCACTATAACCCTCCAAATTCCATTAATTATTATTAAACGTTAAATTTTCTCGTAACTACGAAACATATAGGGAAAAATAACCATCAAACAGTACCAATTTAGTAGAACGAAAGTCAAACCCAGATAGGGGCTATCAATTTAAAAGCTTTAACCATTTGATAGTCCCTTTCTATTAAAAAATGTTCTATTATGCCAACAAGTATTATTACCACAGACGACCTTCGGGAATTCAAAATGGAATTGCTCGAAGAACTAAGAAGTATTCTTTCCAAACAATCTTCCGGGACACTTAAACGCTATTTAAAATCTTCCGAAGTTATGGATCTATTAAAAATTAGTCCTGGCACTTTGCAAAATTTTCGGATTAATGGTACGCTGCCTTATACCAAGGTAGGCGGGATTATTTACTATGATATCCAGGAGATCCACCGGGTGATGGATGAAAATAGGGTACGAACCAATTTTGATTTATAAAAGATGAATTATATAAAGCTACTTAACGCGGCTTTTTCAACATTCTTTTTTGATGACCGCCTGAACCCGACACATATCAGCCTATATATGGCTTTATTCCAGGAATGGAACAGCAGCCGTTTTGCCGATAGATTTTTTGTAAACCGCAGAGAACTAATGCGTGTGGCCAAGATAGGCTCAAAATCTACCTATCATCGCTGTATCACCGATCTGGATTCATGGGATTATCTCTCTTATTTTCCTTCCAATAATCCTTATAAAGGAAGTGAAATTAAGATGTCCATTTTCGGGACAACTGATGAACCGGTTGCGGGAGACTACGATCCCATATTGGAACAGGTTGCGGAACAGTACTATCCCATACGGGAACCAGTGATGTACCAGCACCATCCTATGAATGGACAGGTTGTAGACCCGCAGCGTCCCGTCAGTGGACAAGCATTGGTACCTTATATAAACAATACTAAACAAATAAACATTAATAAAAAGCCAAAGGGCAGGCAGGCCGTTTTAATTTTTTTTGAAGTTAAAGGTTTTCCTGCTGATGAAGGAAAAAAATTCTTCGAACATTACCAGGCTAATGACTGGAAAACAAGTGACGGAAACCAGGTACGGGACTGGCGGGCCTTAGCAATCCACTGGATGGAAAAAACCGAATTATTCAACGAGAAACAAAAGGAAACCAAAAAGAAAGCGTCCCATATTCGGGACAACCTGCGAACCACTAAACTCAAAGATTATGGACAACCCCTCTAAAATTGCCGAAGGAGGCATGGAATATTCTTTAGGGAAATTTGATGGAAAATCTGTGCAATATGATTTTCCTAAAATCCTGGTGTATCTAAATGCCAAAGGAAAACTCCTCTTTGGAGAAAAATTTAAAATCTACAAAAAGGATAAAGAAATTTTACTAAAGCTTTGCTCCTACTTTATTAAGGACAAAGAGAATTGCAGAAAATTTGGTATTGATGTAAATAAAGGAATCTTGCTTTCCGGACCCGTGGGATGTGGCAAAACGAGCCTTATGAAACTCTTACATTTCTTAGTGCCTCACCAGCGAAAATATGTAGTCATGCCCTGCCGTAATATAGTTTTTGCTTTTAATCATCTGGGTTACAAAACCATAGAAGACTATGGAGAAAGTAGTTTTTTCTGTTTTGATGATATGGGGGTAGAACCCATAGGACGCCACTACGGAAAGGATTGTAATGTAATCGGGGAAATCCTGCTCTCACGTTATGACCTTTTTCTTGAGACCAACCTAAAAACCCACGCCACTACCAATCTTAACGCCGAAGAACTGGAAGACCGCTACGGCAACCGGGTACGTAGCCGGATGAGGGAATTGTTTAATTTGATTGCTTTTGATACGCGGGCTGGGGATAAGAGGTAGTAAAAATATCTAAACAAGTTCTTTTAAAAATTCTTGATTGGTATTTGATTTTTCTTTAGCAATCCCGCTCTTCGTATAGTCAAGGAACAATTCAGATTCTTTACCTAGTATATTCGTCAACTTATCTAATTCTTTCTCATCTATATAACCCATTAATCCTCTAGCTCCGACGTAGAGACAATTAATCGCACCTAACTTTTGTCCATAATTCAGGCAACTAGATATTTCATCGTGATTGAATTTATCAATAGACTTTTCAATTTCCGATAATTTTTTAATGATTCCTGCAGAACACCAATCTCCTGCACCAGCTGAGTCTATCAATCCATCTATATTGATTGGTTCAGAATGAATCCATTTACCGTTTTTAAATCTGTAATCTAGTCCCTCTTCGCCAAGAGTTATTATTTCTAAAGTAACATTGGCTTTTTGAAATTTAACTTTATAATCCGAAATTCTTTCATTTGAAACTTTGATAATATCAGATATAGCTAATGCTTCTGCAAACATTTTTTCATTACCGATTGAAGATGGTTCAAAGAAAATAGTAGCACCATTCTTTTTATTGATTTTGGCTAACTCAATAGATGATCGATTAAGTCTATCGAAATAATAAAAATCTGCTAATGGTAATCTCGGTTCTAAATCACTTACGCTCTTATTTAGCACTGGTTTAAAATTGGGAAACCATTTTCCTGTCTTTGGGCTTCTGAATTCAAATCGATGCTTAGGATTTCCATTTCTATCCGTTAGGATCCTATGAATAATAATTGGCGCACTTCCATCCTCTTTTTTGGATATTAATGAAGTGTTTACATTATTTTTGGCGAGATCCTCCAAAATAAGCTGAGTTGCCTCACTTCCGTCCAATCTTGCTATTGGATAACTATTCCAGCCTAAAAAGGATAAGATAGTCAGCACATTTCCGCAGGAACCCCCAGCTGTAATAAGAGGTTCTGTCTTTTTATTATCATTTAAAATTATATCAAGTGCCACTAAACCAGTGCCAACACATACATTGTTATTCATCTAAAAATTTAATTTTGGTATGGAATTCCCGTTAGCCAATTTACGAAAAGTTCACTTTTTTTTACTGTATTATTTAATTCATTTTCGTATTCAATTTTGTAATCCATAGAATTTACATTTAGGATACCAATGCTCAGCTTCTTCTTTTTATTCTTGTATTCGTAAGCTGCTAAAATTGCTCCTATAGATAAAAGTTTGCTGGAAAAACTCGATATAATAGCCTTGCAACCACCTAGCTCACTCAATGTCTTGTTGTAATTATCAGCCGCTTTAATTATTTTCTTGTAAGCCTCAAAAGGATTTTGTTCCGGTACGTACATAATATTTTGAGACTCGATTTGTAACTCATTAAAGAATAAATCATGATTCTCAATATAAATATTATCAGACCGTCTTAAGTCTTTGGATGGGAATGGCAACAAAGGGCATATTTCTGCTGGCTCAATGAACTGATTGGCACTTCTAAACTGGTTTGTTTTTCCCTCTCCCGTAAGAGGAAACCAAATTTTAGGGATGCTTTTTGAAACAACTTCTATTTGGCCGCCAAATCCGTGTTGGTACTCTAAATCATTATTTATTCCTACCTCTGTTATCATCGAATCAATTTCGGCATTTTCAGTAGTGGCAATGAAAAAATTTATATTACTACCACCTTTTATATTATCTATTAAACTTAAAATTTTACCAGTAGTTGAAAAATATATGCTCCTGGGCAGGGAACTTATATCTAGAAAAATATCTGTGTAACCAGATATTAGTTGTTTTGTAAAAAACTTAGCAGCCTCTATTTCCCTTTTTTTACCTATATCCTTTAGCTGAATTTCGGTTATGTTTACATTTTTTAGTGATTTGATCTCTGCTAAATTTGAATCTGTTAATGCTTTATACTTCTTGGAATGCTTATTTTTTTCTTGTCTAAATTTTAAAAGAATCACTTCGATTTCTAGAGGGTTTACTTCGTTATTTAACTCCTTAATACCGAAATTCATTCTGGGATCAAAACCTAATCCTAAAATAAATAGTATCTTTCTATTGTTTCCATTTTCTAAAAAATGCTTCTTAAAAAAAGTATTACACTGATCGTTTTTGAAGAAGATATAAGGATCCCAACGAAGGTTTGAAGATTCTACTACTTTTTTATCCATCTTAATAATTCATTGGGTTTTATTTTATTCCAACCTCCGAGCTGAAGAGGTAAATTGTACATAACACAAAGCCATCTATTTAGATAATAAACATCCCATTGCTGGCCCTTTTTTCCCTGTATAACATTTTGAACTTCAAAAAGATTATATGCCAAGCAAGTTTTCATAACTTCTCTCAAAGGGTCATAGAATTCACTATCTTCCCAATCTTCATCTTTTATGAGTTGAAGGGTCGACTTTTGATGAATAGCAAATCCTGTTATGCCTGGGGCATACGATGCGGTATCAGAAAAGGTTTTTGACTGTAGAAACGTACCTAAATTATTTATAAATCTTTTTACCTCTAGCGAGTTAGGTAAAAGTATATCCAATTCATCCCATTTTTGAGCTATAACCTTTTTGATGATTTTTTCTTGACGCTCAGCTGTTAAGGACGGGTTTTTTCCAGCTATTGAATTGGATAAAATCCCCTCGAATATTTCAGACGCAAATGATAAAAATTGTTCAATGTTATTACTTGAAATTTTCGAAAGATTCGAAAAACCGTAATAGTAAGGTATCTTATCATACCTGTTTAAAAACAATTTACCTGCACTAATCAATTCATTGTTGCCTTCCAAAAGTTGTTCTTTAGAGAGTGAAAAGTTAAAATCAAGTTGATTCTTGTTTTCGTCTCTATGGATCAATAATATGGCCTTTCTGATTAGGTATGCTCTTTCTGGTGTAATTTCTTCACCAATTTCATTAACGAGGTAGTCTACCCATTCACTAAATTTTGAATTGAAAGACGAAACCTTAGAGAGTTCTGCAATCGATTTATTAATCGCTGTACTTAATTTGCTTTGGTAAGTACTCGTCTCTATAAAATCACTCAAATATTCTCTAAATGACGTTATACCTTCTGTAGAATAACTTGCCCTACCAAGGGATATCTGTAAAAGCGCTTTGTTAAATTTGGCTGTATTGCTGCTCCAAAAACTCTCAAGGTTAATTTCATTATAATCCCTGTTTAAAAAGGAACTGAAATCTTCAATTTTTACTAATCTTTCGGAAATCCATACGCTACAATACTGCCGCTGTTCTGTTATATATTCGAAAAGAGATTTTCGCTGATTTTTAGATAATTTGTGCGCATCGTCAATCATAAAAATTACCTTCTCCGCAACTTGCTCTCCATTGAACTTGATGTGTTCCGGATTCAAGGAATAGATTGAAAATAACTCATCGTGACCCTCTATGGAATCATAATCAACTGTCAAAAAGCTATCTAAGACCTCATATATTTCAACCTCAAGATTTGATGCCCAATTAAAAAGATCCTTCCCTGTGCAGGGCAGATTAATTTTTTTAAAGTAATTATGGTTGTCCTTATAATCAAAAGTAATTTGGTCCAAATCGTCAGGAAAATTTAGATTTTTTAGTTCGGTTACTCTTTTTAGGGTAGCCAAAATTAATCTTGAATTCAAAAGTGCATAGAACAATCTTTTCTTGTGATGTGGGTTGATATCAATCTCTTCTAGCAATTCATAATTTCTTGTGCATTTAATCAATATACCGAGGGCTAAAACCTTTTTGTTATCAATTACTCCAAGCATTTTCAATTTAGAATGCGTTTCTTTGTAATCTGAATTGCCCTTGTGATTATGAACTAGAGACAATAAACCAGGCTCAAATATTCTCAACAATGATGTTTTCCCAGCACCTGCTGAACTTCTTATAAATAGTACGTTTCCCCATAGATTCTGTTCCTTTTGCTGCTCAATAAGTACATTTAATACTTCTGGGCTGAATAGGCGTAGGAAATTAACATCTGATTCTATTTTTTCAGATGCTCTCATTTTGAAAGGATTTCTTAATTTATTGCTCATTAGAAATGCCTTGTTATCCTAGGAAATAAACCTCTATATTCTTTATCGTCAGGAAACCACAAAATAGGTATTGAATTATTGGGTGTATTATGGTTTAAAACTAACGGCAAAGAACATTCATTAAAGCCTAAATATGGCTTATCCCACTTGCCCTTTTTGTAATGTACATCTATGATGCTATCGTCAAAATAATCTTTCATTATTTTATTGAATGCCTTATCCTCTTCGATTCCCTTTTTAATCGAATTGGGAATTATTTGTATAACACTTATGTTGATGGTTATTGAACTTTTATTTTTTTCTTTCCATTCAGCAATAGACTTCTCCAAATATTCTTTAGCTTCTTCCGTAGCAATGTAAAACAGTACATTTATCTCTAAGGAATCAATACTGATCAATTCTTGTAAAGAATTATCCTTGTAGTTTTCCGGATGCAATAAAAAGTCAATAAACTTAAAAATCTTGCCTTTGTATTTATCAGCTTCCAATCTAAAATAACTTTTACCGCTAGCTGTAAAATCATCTATGAGAAATATGGAACTAAATTTCTCGTGACCATCTTTCTTTAATTCCTTTTGAAGGTCAGCAGATTTTTCTTCTGAAATATAGTAAGTGGAAAAAACCTGTTCGTTATTCAGCCCACTCATTCTTCTGAAATAATCGATTCTGGAACCGTCACTAAGACCAATAAATAGTGTTTTCCTCTTATTGCTCTTATATTCATCGCTATGATAAATTTCATTTATTTTGAAATGGTCGACATTTAATTCATTACCGGTTTTTGTGAACAAAAATGGTTGTACCGCATCTGAAAAAGCTAAAGACACAAGTTGCTGAATTTGGTTCTCAGATATAAATTCAAGTTGTGTCTTAACGAAATTATAGGCGACCTTTCTTTCCTCTATAGTTTTGAATTGTCGTAACCAGCTGGTAAGACTCCCTAAAAAAAGCATTCCAGGTGAGAACTGCCTGTATTCATCATACTTAAAATTAGATATTGCTTGTAGCATAGGTCTTTCAACCTGAACTTCATCTACATCCCATTGCATTATTTTAAGCAACAATTTTTCTGCTAATCTCTGTCTCATTTATTGATTTCGAATTTCATATGATTTTCGTAGAAACGAATTTTACTAAGATATTCTTCAGTTGCCTCTACATTACTTAATCCCAAACTGGCTAAATTCCAACAGGTGTCTTTCTCTAAAGAAACCTCGTCAACGCTAAGTGATAAACTTGCCCCAAGTAACTTATAATCATTGCCTGGCCACATCCCTTTATCCCCTATACATAAATAACTACCTTTTAATCCTAGTGTTTTTTCTTGCTGTTTACAGAAATTGACTATTGAAAGCTTTGATGTGTTTTTTGGAATTATATCAATTGAGTGGTCAGACTCTAATATTTGTACATTGAGGTCTGCGTGGCTTAATATTGTTCCTTTTATATAGGACTTCAGTTTTCCGGCATTATTCTTACTTTCAATCTCAATGGTAATTTGACCTGGACGCAGTTCTATAGAGACTTCATACCCCTTTAATTTGGATTTTAAAATTTCGTAAGATTTTAAAATAGACTCTTCGGCCTCTAGCTTCAGGTTTGGAAGTTCATTTTGACCCAAATTACCTGTTTCAAAACCGTTATAATATGAGATAAAGACATTGTCATAAAACTTTTCAGGGATAAAAGTTTGTAGATTTTCTCTAGCAGATTTACCTCTGCCTGTTGAGATACCAATTAAAAATCCTTTTTCCAGAATTTCAATTAGTCTACTCTTAATTATATCATCTACACCTTCATATCGTTTCAAGCTACTACATAATGTACCATCAAAGTCAAATATTATCGTAGTAAGTTTTTCACTCTTAATCTTTTTAATAAAATTCTCATAGCTTTTGTTCCAGGCTTTCAGTAATTTAGGGTTGTCAATATCAAGAACACCTATTTTTCTATAAATTGAATTGTAAGCCCTAGTAGATACAGAGGATTTTTTTTTGAATATAGAGTAGTAACTGAGATTATATAACTTTCTGCCAAATTCAGGGACACCTGGTCTGCCAGGATCGATATTTGCGTTCTTGCCTAGTACCTCGACTAGCCGAAACGATTGCAACAATTGGTCTATGCTTGACATAGGAAACTGACATTTACTATCAATAATTATAGAAGGTATCGCCTTTGGTAGAACCTTAATAGTTTTTTCCGCAAGTGACCTGTCAATATTATTAGTGAGCAAAACTATTGCGGAATTCTTTGGTCTTTTGTCAAACCAATTATGTCTTCCATGTCCAAAATTTCGATAGTCAGCGGTAGTCAAATCGCAAAGTGAAGCCTCAATGCATTTTGATTCAATATCCATTGCCACACATTTACTCGAACCACTGTATAGCACAAACAAAGTGTAACTCGCATCAATTTTACCCGAAAACTCTTTTATGGTTTTCGAAATATCCCTGACATTTTCTTTGAGAGCATTTAAACCCTTTAACTCACCGAAAACCCTAGTGAATATAGCAAAATATGCTAATAGGGAATTGGTAGCCAAAAATCCGTCTCTTCCTGTTGGGATTTCATACTCATAAATTTTAGCTTTGGAGTATAAATCGGATAACTTTCTTAAAGGAGAACCTTTCGCCATACAAATTGTATGCAATGCCTTAGGATTTTCTTTGATAATGCTCTTATAAGCAAAAAGGATATCTTTATTTTTTCCACTTGAGCTGACCAAGAAAAAACTTGAGTTGCTAAAGTTCTTTTTAGAATACATTACTTCCAAAGGTGTAACAGACTTGGCTACGACACCATTTTGCTCAAATAAGAATTCAAGAAGATAACAAGCACTTAAAGAACCACCAGAACCTATAATATAGACGGTGGTATTTCGACAACTTTCTATTGATTTTTTTAGTGCATCAAGATTAAGCTCTGAAACCCAATTTAATGAGTCATAATTTAGTTTAAGTTCTTCAGTAAATGGTTTACCCATCTTTAAATGACAGTATTAAAATTTGCGAATTGGCAATATAATATTATTCCACAGCATTTTCTCATTTGCTGAAATTTATTTAAAACCTGTTTCTGAATCTATTTAAAAGCCCCTGGAATTCCTTCCATATAATTCTCAAAATTGATTGTAGAATAGATAAAGTTTGAGCCTCATTTCTTTCATAATTCTCTAAATATTAATTAACCTTTCGAAAAATAATATTGCTAAAGCTTCATAAGGTTTAGAAGTCTTGTAGTAAACCGCCTCATCCCAATTACTCAAAAACCCCAATTCCAAAAGAACCGAAGGCATAAAACCCGCTGTTTCTCGAAGCACCTGAAAATTCGAAAACTTCACTCCCCTACTCTCAAAACCCAACTTCTTATTCAGTTCATCTTGAATTAGAAACGCAAGCCAGGTAGCCTCATCTGAATACTTAGATTTAGAATTAGCTACATAAACTTCAATTCCCCTTGCATCTGGATTATCAGAATGGTTACAGTGCAGCGAAATAAATAGATCTGCCTTTACAGCTTTTGCCAATTTGGTTCTATCGGACAATGAAATCAGGGTATCACTATACCGAGTCAAATAAATATCAAACGGAACTTCCAAATTCTCATTAAGCCTCAAAATTTCATTTGCAATATTCAACACCACATCCTTTTCCTGAACACCATTTATTCCAACGGCACCTGAATCTTTTCCGCCGTGTCCCGGATCAATAACTATTATTTTTTGATCTGGTCTTCCCTGTCCGAAAATGAGACACATTTTCAAGAGCAAAATCACAAAACTGACGTTTTTAAGGGCTTTTTTCATTTTCAGTTTTCGGGTTATTAACAACTTACCTATTAAAATTCATAGAATTTGATGTCAAATAGCAGTATCGGAATTCAAACTAAACTAATTAATATTTTATTCACAAATAACTGATTTGCAGATATTTAAAGTTAAATATATGTAATTTTCCTTGAACGAAAACAACACAAAAATCTAAACTGTTCCGTTATGAAAAAATCAATTTATTTGGCAACTTTTGTTTCACTGCTCACAACATCCCTTTTTGCCCAAATTGGGGGAATTGAAGATTCCGTTAATGATGTTTCCGATACCATCAGGACCATCTTCCCTATTATCCTTGGGGTTATTTTCCTAATTGGATTTCTTTTTAATGCCGGACATTTCTTTGGCGAAAATTCCGATCTCAAAAAAGGGATTACCCGTGTGCTGGTCTTTGTACTCATTGCGGGAGCGGTAGTCGGCATCTTTACCTATCTAATCACCATTGTTGTGTAAGCCCCTAAGATGCTTTTAAAACTATGCTTTATGAAAAAATTCGAGGTTTACAGAAATATGAGAAAAACGGCGATCATTTTTGGATTGCCTTTGTCCCTGTTTGCAATGATGATGATTTCCATAGTGGCTTCACTCCTGGTGATTATCTTCTCCTTCAGCTTTGGCATTATCATAGGAGTCTTAAGCTTCAATTCTGCTCTTTATATCGCTTTAACGAGGATAACAAACAATCCGCAACTCTTCCAACTGGAAGGTTCCTTCCCTAACATTATCAGCAACCGAAAAAATTCAGGATTATATTATGAAAAGGATTAACCTATCAACATACCGGCCTATCGCGGATGTGCAGGATAATATCATTTTTGCCAACAATGGCAATGTGGTCCTGTGCTATGAAGTGATCATGCCTGAAATATATTCCCTATCCGAAAAAGATTTTGAGGATATCCATGGTACTTGGTTTCAGGCGTTGAAATCGCTTCCAGTTGGCACGGTCGTTCACAAGCAGGACATCTATATAAAGAAGAAGTATTCTTCGGATAAATTGTCGAATCAAACTTTTTTGGAAAAGGCTACCCATGATCATTTTAAAGGAAGGGAATATATGCAGCATCGTTGTTTCTTATTCTTTATCCTAACCAAAAACAAGGCTCTTAATAATCCAAAATATGTCAATCCGTTTCGCAATATCTCAAAGGCGGTTGTCAGGGAACTGGATGATAGCGTAAACAGTTTTATCGGTGCCGTCAGCGATTCTGTTTCCTTTATCAATAACAGCCGTAAAATAGAACTCGTTCCGCTTAAAGCGGAAGAGATAGAGAACCTGACCAACGGCTATTTCAATGGCTTTAATGAAGGCTTTGATACCGATATCTTACTGGACAAAAAGAACGTCAATATAGGAGAAAACTATTTTGACGCGCTGGCCATTAACAGTGAACTGTGCTTTGGTGAAAGCGTACAAAGTAGTAAGACCAATGAGAAATTTACTTCAGACGATTTTGTATTTCACCAGGGCTTTATTGATGGATTAGGGCTTACCCTGACTGAAAACCATATCGTCAACCAGATTTTATACCTGGATGATAAACATAAGTGGCGTAAGCTGTTGGATAAAAAGGTTGAAGAATTAAAAAAGAGTTCCAATTTTGGTTCTCAAAACAAAGTGGTGCTAGGTAAAATCCAGCATATCCTGGATCAGATTAATGCCGATGACAACGCTCGCATAATACGTGGTCATTTAAACATTATATATTGGGATCGTGAAGCTAAAAATCTGGATAGGATTGCTTCAAAGATTAAAACCGAATTCAAAGAACTGGATATCCTCCCCTACTACCCCAGAGGTGAGGAACGTAAAAATTACATACTAAACAGTTATTGCTGCTTTTCTTCCAACTTTTCCAACGAAGATCTATATGTAACCGACTTAAAACATGCCTTATGCCTGTTTATTAATAACACGAATTATAAGTCTGATGCTACCGGTATCATCTTTAATGACCGGGAACATAATATCCCCGTGCTCAAAGATGTCTGGGACGAGAAAAAGAAACGGATCAAGGCACGAAATTTTGCCATTTTTGCCCCTACAGGCGAAGGCAAGTCTTTTTTGGCCAACAATATCCTGCGGCAATATTTTGAAAACGGTGTACGCCTGGTCATTATCGATTTGGGAGGTTCCTACACCAAATTCGCTAAACTATATCCTGGAAAATATACGGTGCTTCGCTACGAGAGCGGAAAAAATTTAGGAATCAATCCGTTTTATATCGATAACCAGGATGATCTAACACCGGATCGTATGGAAGATTTATCGGTATTTCTGTTTGAATTGTTCGCCTCTGATTTGAAGGTAACCAAGGCACAATCGGTTTCTATCAAAAAGATATTACGCCACTATTATGAATCCACTCCTGAGAACCATTCTCTGGATGGCTTTTATCATTTTATCGAAAGCAATCAAAAAGATCTGCTTAGTAAGCTTAAAATCCATCCCGACTACTTCAATATTACCAACTTCCTGCACATAATGTCGGAGTATGTTCGCGATGGTCTATATAGTTTCCTTTTTGAAGTGAGCGAAGACCAGACCTATAAAATTGAGGACAAACGCCTGATCGTTTTTGAACTGGATGAAGTAAAGGATAACAAGGAAATCCTTTCGGTGATGCTGAAGCTGATCAAATCTGCCATTCAAAGAACAATATGGAAAAACCGTTCGGAAAAAGGTATCATCCTATTTGATGAGTTTGCCAAGCAACTGAAATTTGAAAACGTATTGGAAAGCGTGGAATTCTATTACCAGGCGATCCGTAAACAGAATGGTGCTATAGGGATCATTTTACAATCCATTAACCAGCTTCCAAACAATTCCACTTCAGCGAGTATCTTGGAGAATACACAGGTGATTTACAGCCTTCATAATGAAAAAGGATATGAGGAGCTGGTCAGGCGATTAAACCTCTCCAAACACGATCTCAACCAGTTAAAGTCTATTAAGAACAATCTTACCGGACCCAGAAAATACACGGAAATGTTTATCAAGATCGGAAAGCAAAGCAACATCTTCCGTCTCGAAGTTCCCAAAGAAGTTTATGCAGCTTACCTAACAGATGGAACAGAAAACGACGCCATAATGAAGCTTTATGACCAACATAAATCTATGGAACAAGCAATAATTGAATTCACCTCTAAAATTTAAAACTATGCAAAACAACATCAGAATTTTAGTAATGGCAATAGCTTTTGCCCTATTAATGCCTGGCCGTGCTACGGCCCAGGGGATGCCGGTTTATGACAACACCAATTTTATTAGCCTGGCCAAGTCACTAATCGAATCGGCAAAACAAACCTCGCAACTGCTTAAAACGGTTGAATTCCTCAAACAGCAAAAAGAGAATCTGGTAAAAGTAAATAACGTGGTCAAGCAACTAAAAGCGGTTCGGGAAATTGCGGCCAACAATGAGCGACTTTTTGATGTGGTACGCGATGACCTTAGGGAAATCCTGAATTCTCCATATATCAAACCTGAGGAGGTTACGCGTATTTCAGATTCTTTCAATGCCATTATAGAAAATTCCCTGGACGATCTGGACTTTATAGAGCAGATTTTATCCAGCGATTACCTAAAAATGACCGATGCGGAACGCGCGGCCATTTTAAAGGAAAAAGAACTTCAATCCAAAGAGATGGTTTCAGAAATCCAACTGAAAACCCAGCGCTACCGAGACATCATTTCCTTTCGGGAAATGCAGGATAAAATCAATAACCGGGAAACAGACTATTAAATAAAGGTTATGGGTATTTTTTTAGGAATAGGATTGGAATATGTAGATGCTGTTTTTCAGGTTATTAAAAACAGTGACTTTTCGCAATACACTATTGCAGGGATGAAAATCCTTGCCGTGCTTTTTTTTCTGGTGAATATTTTAAAAAAATACAACGAAGGAATTGCCGATAAGGAAGGCTATACTTGGGGGCTTAGCCCGGAAGAACTGGCAAAGAATTTTGCGGTGGTATTGTTGGTCATATTTTCAACGCAGGTACTTGGCTTTTTTGATAGTATCCTGGTGGCCATAGAATCCCAGTACAAGGACACGGCTCCCGCCCTTATACCGCTTCAGCTTCAAGATATTGATTTGGAAACCGATGTGGGTCCATTGGAAGTTGCGACCAAAGCAATGTCCCTTCTTTATGATGCACTGGTAACTCCATTATATCCGGTAAAGGTGATCTCTTTTGTGATTGGTTTGTTCCTTTGGGTATTGGATCTTTTCATTTATCCGCTCTTTTTAGCTGAACGTTACTTTTTGCTCGGGATCATGCAGGCATTCTTTCCCCTGATTATTAGCCTGGCCGTATTTGAAAAATTCAGGGAGATGGCCTACAATTTTTTTAAACTGTATGCTGCGGTTTATATGCTGGTACCTGCATTCTTTCTGGTCAACGTTTTTGTAAACAACCTTTATGCGGAAATCAATACGAATTTCTGGGCAAATCTATTAGGGAACTCTACCGATAATAATATAATCAAAATCATTGTGGAAGCAGGATCTATCGGCTTTATCGTTTTTTTAAAATTTAAGCTTTATCGACGTGCTACTTCATTCACATTTAAACTTTTCACTTCTTAATTCATATAAACTAAAATAATATGAGAACAGCTTATAGAAATATCTATTCCGTCCTAAAACTCAATCGGTTTATAGTAATGATGGTTGTACTTCTTGCCCTGGGATCAAGTGGGTTCTCGGGATTGATGGTGTATGACATATATCGAAAATCCATGAACAATGCATTCGCCATCAATACTGATGGATCAGTTATTCCCCTGAAATGGGTTGCCCAAAAGGAAAATCTGAAAGTTGAAGTCCTCGCCCATCTGGAACTCTTCCATACCTACTTCTATAATATAGATGCCAGCAATTATGAAAAGAACTTAGAAAAAGCATTATGGCTGGGCAATAGCTCGGTGGACAACCTTTATCGGCAAAAGAAGGCCGATGGGGTCTATAACCGGTTGATACAATATTCCCTGGTCCAAAAAGTGCTGAGTATTGAATCAGAACTGGATTTGTCGAATGAGCCTTATCAATTCAGAACCTCTACTATTTTTGAAATCAACCGGGGTACGATCACAGATACTTATGAACTGATTTCCACCGGAAACTTACTCGTTGTGGATCGCAATTATCCTAATAATACACACGGACTTCTCATTACGAATTATTTTGAAAACTCCCTTAAAAAACTCAAAAATGAAAATTGAAAAAAGTAAAATCGTATTTGCTTCGGTACTAGCCGTAGTGGTCCTATTCATTGTGGCATATTCCTTTACAATAATGTCTGATAATGATAATGATAATGAAAAGGATAACCTAAGACAAACCACCGTTCCTGAAATTGGCAAAGAGCAGGAAGAATATTCTTCAAAACTGGATGCTATCAATGCCTTAAAAGAAGTGAAGGAAACCAATGCTCCCAGCATCTATGATGAAAGCTTGATAGACTCAGCCGGCTTTTACGATCCAGATTTGATAGATAAAGAAAAACAGCGCATTGTAGATAGCATTTACAATTCCGGGCGCATCCGGTATTCGGAAAATCCATATCGGGGTGAAGCTTCAGCAATCATCCAAAAAAACAAAGCCGAAATTGATTCCATTTTACCCAAAGTGTCTACGGTAACTTCTTCTAAAGAAATAGGTTTGGAACACCAGCTCTTTTTCAGTTCAAACCCCTCCGAAAATTCAGAGCTGGGTTCATCAGATACCGATAACATGATCTACGCTGAAGTTGATGGAACACAGGTGGTTAAACAAAATTACAGGTTACGCATGCGCCTGAGTGAGGATGCCAGAATAAATGGGATGCTCGTCCCTAAAAATACCCCCGTTTTTGGGTTTATAAGCTTTCAGCCAAACAGGGCCTTGATAGACATTGAGAATATCAACCACAAACCGGTAAAACTCAAGGCATACGATCTTCAGGATGGCAGCGAAGGGATCTATGTGGAAAACAGTTTAAGAGCCGATGCTACCCAGGAAGTTATAGATGACCTTGTACAGGACATTAATATTACCGGGGTACCACAAGTAAGCGGTATCAAAAAAGTATTTCAACGCGATAACCGGAACATCAAGGTGACGGTAACCAATACCTATAAACTCATTTTAAAAGCCCCAGGGTATTAATTCACATTATTATTATGAAAAATCTAATCATTATTTTAAGCATACTGAGTGCTGTTCCTTTCGGAAATCTGAATGCTCAGAAGAACTTATCAAGGCTTTCTAAAACCATTATTTTGGATACAATCTATGCCAACGACACAAAGAATGTCGCCCTGTTTTTTCCTGATCCCATTAAACAGGGAGTAACCGGTTCAGAAAATTTTGTATTTACCTATAATAGAGAAAAGGAACAATATTTTGGATTATTGCAGGCCACACCGGGAGAAGACAGTAATTTACTCATTATCAATACAAATGGTTCTGTTTTTTCGTATATTGTAAGGTACAAACAGCAACTGAACAAACTAAATTATTTCGTTTCCAGGACCCAAAGTATTGGGAATGAAAAACCTGTTTTAAAAGAAAGTAAGCCAAAAGACAGTTTTGGAAATCAAACCGAAAAAAGCGATTTATATTATAATAGGTTTAGTGAATTTCTTCTTGACAGAAATCAGAAGATTGGCAGGATAAAAAAGCGTGCTAATGGAATTGTCTTAAGTGTAGAAAATATAGTATTTGATAGGTCAGCACTGTATTTCGTTATTGAAATCGAAAATACCTCTTCTCTGGATTATGATCTTAATTTTCTAAAATTTTATATAGAAACAAAGAAACAGGGGAAAAGAAAATCAATTCAAAAATTGGAAAAACAGCCAGTCCATACACATCAGGTACCATTAAAAGTTTTAGAAAATGAAACGAGAAGAATTGTCTTTGTACTTCCCAAGTTTTCTTTGGGAGATGATAAAAAATTAGTGGTTGAACTCAATGAACAAACCGGGGAACGGAGTTTAAAACTAAATGTAAAAACACGGTTTATCAACAACCCTAATTAAACATCCTTATGAAGAAGTTATTATTTTTTTCGATGATCTGTGCTATTAGTTGTGGAGATAGTCCAAAATCACCTGAAGAAACGGCCAGGCTTGTAGTAGAAAGTTTTTACAATCGCGATAATGCCGAGTTAAAAAAATATACAACCCCTGGCATCTATCAATCCTATATTTCCGTACAGGATCAATTTACCAATGTTAAAGCCGAAGAATCTAATTTCTCAGTAGTTAGAGATACTGTCTATGGCGATACTGCCTGGGTAAAGTTCAATTCTGCTTATGCTGACAGGCCAGAAACCTTTAAGCTAATTAGAAAAGAAGGTATGTGGAAAGTAACTGAAACCGGTTTACGGGAGCGCAGTCCTTTCTAGTAGATCACATTCTTGAAATAATATTTTCCTTTAACCATTGGAAAGCTGCTTTCTGGTCATAGGTTATTTCCGGTCTTATCAAGCCTTCCATATCTCCGGTAAAGCCCGGATCATTTTCTTTGGCTTCGATATTTTGAAGGAACTCTTTTTGCGAAGGCACTTTTCCAACCGAAAATTCCATATAAGCATTAAAACATTTGATTATTTCATCTAAATCAAGTTCCATATTTCTTCTTGAATAATCCAAATCGAAGAGATCCCTTCCTTTACTGCGCTGATACAATGCCCTTAGTTTTGTACCTAAAAGTTCATTAATGCTATAGGTAGTTATGGCGACGTTTCCTTTAAACCAGGGGTTATCAATTTCAAATGGAAAATCGACCCATTCCAGTACATTAAAATGCTCCTTGCAATTGATCTCCAGTTTGAGCCGGCGACGTTCTTCTTCATATTCTGAAGTAAATCGATATAAAGCCTTTGCACCGTGTCCTCTTATTTGTGTGCTCCTTTCTTCTTCAAAAAAGGTGATCACCTCCCCTATTCGCTTCATAATAGGTTTGATAGGGCCTTCTTTAATTTGTACCAGGTCTATATCTTCGGAATATCTTGGAGCCGGGTCCAGATATAATTTATGTAAGGCTGTACCACCTCTAAAAGCTAAATTATCCCGCAGAAAATCATCAGAAAAAATTTCTACCAGGGCCCGGCTAATAATCAAATCCTGTTCTACCTGTGCAAATTCTTTCCATGGAGCGTGTTCCTGCCATTGGGCTATATAAGGTTTTGAGATCATATATCACTTTCTAATTGCAGGTTAATATCTACTTTCCATTTGTTGTCAACGGCACCGGGTCTTTGCTCAGTATCGGGTTGTAATAAAACAGGATAAAACTTTTGTTTACTCAGGTGTGCAAAAATAAGATCATCCAGACCATTATTTGCATCTATTTCTGAAATTAAAAAACCTAAACGCTGCAAGGTTGCTTTGTGATCAAACCAGTTTAGCAGATCTTCCAGGTCATTTTGGGTTACTTCTTCCATTAGTTCTTCTATCGTGGAAAGCATCCGGTTGATACCGCCCAGCTTGTTTTGATAACGAACCAGATCTGCCAGGGTAAGCGCCGGACTCGAAATATGATAGATCCCTGCATCTGACTTTTTGGAAATAATATTATTTTTAGGCCAAACGGAAGTCGTTAAAAACCGGATGTCGATAGCTGATTTCTGAATGTCCAGAAGTTTAGGTGTCTGGGACATTACATAATCTCGCTGTGCCTGCTGATGGCTGGCTCCATATACTTTGGCCGCGCTATAAAACCCCAGGTAATATTTGCGTTCTAAATAATCAAACAACTTATGGATATATAGATTGATGGGTAACTTTCCAAAGCTGGAGTATCTTGGCGTGAGGATTAAATAAAAGCCCTGACGAAGATTGATGACCTCACCCTTTTCAATTAAACGGTCAAGTTCTCTTATAAGTGCAGTTTTGCCTTTACCGGTTTCTTTTAAAAGTTCGGCCAGCGAAAAGGAATATTCCTCAACACGTAATAGTTTATTTATATATTCGGATGCAGACATTTTTAGTATTTATTCGATAAATATACCGAAAAAAGGTGTAAAACTAAAATAAATACTATTATTCAGGATAGTTCATAAAATTAGAATTTGAAATATTGCTAATTACAATTTTTCAACAATACCGATTATTTACGTTGAATCATCTTTAACTGTAGTATTAGGCAAATAATTTATCAAAAAAAGGATTATGACGGTTTCTAGAAAACTCTACTAATTTTCTAAAAGTCATCACTTCTATGTGCATATTCGTTTCCGATTCAATTTTGAAATATGTTCCAAACGGTGTAGTTTTCCAGCCCTTGTTTTTATTGTATTTTGCAAGTGGTTCCGGGACTATATCTAAAATTATAAATCCAAATTTTGGGGTTGTTTCCTTAATAATGACCTGATTTCCTTTATAATTTTTCTTGATTGGAGTGTACAGAAAATCATCAAAATAGGGTTCAATTAAATCGGAAAATTCCCATCTATAATCTGTTTTCCTTTTCTGATGTGCTATATCACCAGGGCGTTTAAATTCAAATATTACCATTGAATTAACTTCACCGCTACTTCTGTCACCAAAGCTAATTGGATTATCAAACATTTTGGGAGTGTCTACCATTAGGAGATCAGCTTCCTTGCGACTTTTAAATTGTGAATAAGAAGTAATTGGTTTATCAGACGCAATAAATTTATATGTTATGAAACGTTCATCAAGTAACCAGAGATTATGATTTTCGAAATCTAATTCATTATTTGTGAATCCCATAGGAAATATCAAATTATGAATATCTTCCTCTAATTTATACTGGTTATTTTCATCAGCATCCAAGAATTTATCGAAAAGATCAATTATCGCTCTTCTTCTCATCATATAATCAGCTAAACTGTCTACATCATAAGAAGTTTTCTCCTTGATATCGTCAATTATTTGTTTTATAGCTTCTTCATTAACTGACTTATTTTGTATAAATTTCTCTATGTTTTTCTCAACACTCTTTCTTGCATTATAGGATATACTATAAAGATGTTCTTCAAGTTTATCTTCAGGCAAATTAGGTGGAATCGATTTTAGAATTTTTGGATTCTTAAGGAAGGAATTATATCTCGGAGCCTTTTCTAAAATGTAAGATTGTACTTTTGATAAACTTTTTTCTCTAGCTGCAGTAATATACGAATCGTATTCTTCCTCAATTATTTCAGATACTTTTTGCTCTATTTCTTGAAAAGTTAATATATCCGAATTGTCAAAAAGTAAATTTTCTTTTTCTTTAGGAATTTTAAATCCATTCCTTGTTTTATAGACATTTTGGTTTAAATAATCCGAGACTAAATATATATCAAAAAAATAATTATTACCATTCATTAAGATTGGATGGTTAAAAATATTATTTATATATTTTAAATTTCTTGCATCTCCTACTGTCCTTGAATTAGCGCAATAATAGAGATAATTATTTTTACGATTTCCTTCTTTTAATGTCTTAGTTATATAAAGACGAAACTTTTTGTTATTAAGTTCAAATTCCCTCTCCTTATCTTGAGAAACCTTTGCAAATAAATCATTTATAATTTCTACTTGATCATTTTCCTTTTCCCAAACTTCTATTCTGGGTAATTTTTCATTCAGATAATAAATTAAACAGTGTTGCATAATAGCTTCCGCAATGCGTTCTAATGGAATAGCTGATTTTTCTAGTACAAGTGGATTATTACAATTTTCTAAATCAATTACTGTTTTATAGTTTTTATTTTTTGACTCTTTGAAATCTATCTTATTGACTTCTTTCTGGACTGTAAATGAAAAAACTCTATTAAACCATTTGCCATTTTCTTGATAATTACTATCAACTAAGTATTTCTCGTATGCTGCTAATACTGTAAACCTTCCGACACCCTTACAACCATAATCTTTATTAATTTGTGAAAATGGCGTTTCAAATGATAAGTAATTTTTGGTATTAAAGCCAATACCATTATCTATTATTTTAAATGAATTTATGGTTTTTACATTTTCGAAAGTTGGACTTTGTGGTAATTCTCCTCTGATAATTTGAATTTGAATTTTCTTTTCTCTGTCTGGAAGATCCGACTGTTGTAAGCTTATAATAGAATTTACAATGCATTCCATTAACGGTAATAATACATCCTCTTGAGTTAAATCAACTTGCTCTACAATATTCTTAACGGGAACTTCCATATAATATAAATTTTTCTAAAACATTACAGCCAACTTTCTATGCTATCCCAAGTTGCGGATTAGGGATGTGGACTTGTCAGCTTAACTTTTTTATTTCGTGGTTTCTAAAATTACACTATTTCGACAATACCCGTTATTTGAGATGAACCGACTTGTTATACATAGTTCTTTATCTATTATTTATTACTTCGGCAATTTCTGTCGCAATTTCTTCAACTGTGAATGAAGAAGTATTCCTGGCTAATTTGTCTGCTAAAGATGGACTATAATCAATAACTTCTCTTTTAGTCAGATTGTGCCAAATTGGTAACATTACTTGTTCGTCAGAAACAGATTTCGTTATAATTCCGTCAAGTTCATAATTTGTCCATCCTTTACGAATAAAATCTTTAGATAAGACAACTATTCCAAATCGACTATTTGCTAATCCTTTATCTATTTTTCTTCTTAACGAATCTCCAATTTTCATTTCAAATTCATCGTACCAAACTTTCAGTCCTACTGATTTTAGAGCCAAAGCCAAAGGTCTGACAACTTCGTCTTTATCTTCAGAAGCGTGAGAAATGAAAACATCATATTCTCTAATTTCGTTATCATATTCTGGCGCTTTTTCTCGATTTTGCACTAAAGATGGAACTGTTGAAAGTGAAGGCTGGCGCATCTCAGGTAATGCGCTTGGCATCATTCTTATTGAACTTCTTGTAGTTCCTCTTAGTCCTTGCATATCTACTGTTACATACCAATGTCCAGAATTCGGTATTTGTAAACGAACTGGTGACCTTTTCGCTAAACCTCCAATATAACTATGTCTTCTTCCATTTCGATAACTCTGAAAATTGGATGAATTCATAAGTCGTACATTGGCTGCGCTACCTTGTAATGTTATTTCAACAATATCTCCTTTTTGTTTATTTCCTAAATCGTATTTGGTGAAGTTCATTCTATTCGCAATTTTTTAGACACTATGTACAACTCGTTATATTAATTCTTATTTATTACGTATATAAGCAAAATAAGCCGTACAATACTATTCAACAGCCTTTTCCACAATCTCAATCTCCTCCTCAGTTAAACCATAAAGCTCATAAACAAGCTGGTCAATTTCTGATTCAAAAGATGAAATATTGGCTTCTGGTTTATTCTTTTTAATTTGAATGATATGGTCTACTAATTTTGCAATTTTTGCTTGCTCTTCCATTGAACCCTGAAATACTGGTATTTGAACCAATTGACTTTTTTTAATCTTAGGAAACAAAGATTTGCCATCATGAAATTTAGTTTTCCAAAAGAATTTTAAAGTTTTACTTGTAATCAGCCCAAATACATATTTTAAGTCATAGTCATCATTGACTAAAATGCCATTATAAATAGTATTTAAGGTATAATAGTTATCGAAATCCAGAGTACAAAAAGGTGTTTCACCAATCTGTCTTATAAGTATTTTAGGGTTTTCAAAATACTTAGGATCTCTTTTACGATGTAACCAGCTACCATATTTGATAAATTTTGAATTCCAATTTATTGTGAAAGTGTCAAAATCTTTTCCGTCAATCACCTTCTTACAAGATTCATCGATATAAGAATTCGTAATATACTTTTCTTTAAACATTTTGCTATCACCATGCCCACCAACCTGAATACCAATACAGAAATCTAAAATATCAGAAAGTGGATTCGAGTTTTTTAGTATTGTATTAATAATCTGAACTTCTTCTAAAGAAATATTAGGTTGGATTCTATAGCTATCTTCAGAGCTTAATTCACTTGTTTTAATATTCCGGATCAAGTTGAAGTCCGAATTTAAAACTTGAAACATAGATTTGTTTTTGCTCTTGTCGATTTCTAAAATTACACTTTCAACAAACGCTTCCTCAAATACATTTTCATCTAAAATCACAAAACGACTTAATAACTTTTTAGAAATAAGTTCCTTTCGGAGCAAGGAAGCATTTTCATTTGCCAAAATCGTATTAGGAATGATAAAATTCAATTTAGACGATTGACTAGAAATTTTTAAAGCTCTTTCAAGTATTGCAATATACAGATCGTACTTTCCACTTGATAGGTGAAAATTTTTCTTTATGAACGTTCTGTAATTAACGGGAATATCTTTACCAGGTACATAGGGCGGATTCCCAATCACCACATCAAAGCCTATATAATCCCCATTATCATCCAATACTTCCGGAAACTCAAAGCGCCATTCAAAAGCATTATCGTAAATTTTATTCTCTTCAATTTGCTCCTTTTCAGCTTTTAATTTACCGTATCTCTTTTTCCTACTATTTAAAAGTTTAGTTAATGATTTTGGAATCTTTTCACCCCATTGTTTTTTAATATTAATCTCAGTTTCTACTTCGCTTAAATTTGCTTTTGCACCACCCAATTGTCTTCTAAATGGGGTATCAATATCCTTTCTAAAATCGTTCTTGATATCGTGGATGATCTTTTCCATCTCCCGCTTTTGCTCTTTGTTTTGAGCATTCCGGTAAGTATCCACGGCTACCCGGTAACTATCAATACTCCATTTGCTGTCTTTAAGGGCCTTGCTTAGATCTGCATCCAGGTCAAACCGGCTGATAAGCGAATTTCCGCACTTTATATTAATGTCAATATTCGGTAGCGTCTCTAACTCCGTTTCATTCTTGTAATAAGCGTTCTTGAGCAGCTCGATCCACAATCTTAGTCGGCAGATCTTAATAGAGTTTGGATTTATATCTACCCCAAAAAGACAGTTTTCAATGATCTGTTGCTTTTCATGGAAAAGCGCTTCCTGTATGCGCTGGCTTTCTTTGGTGGTTGGGTTATATTCAAAGAGTTCTCCTTCCTCATCGGTCACAATGAGTTCATCGTTAACCACTTCCACCTGGTATTCTTTAAGTCTTCTGCCCGAGCGATCCTGCAGAATATTAAGGTCATTCTTAATAGCGATCATCTCATTCAGTGCCGAAACCAGAAAATGTCCCGATCCCACTGCGGGATCACATATCTTTAAACTGTTGATTAGCTCATTGGCTTCCTTACGGTCTTCTATGCAATCATAAAGTTCATCCAGATTTTTACAGTCCCAACTCTTAGTTTCATTAAATTTTTGCACCACCGCTTTCCTGATGGTCTCCCGGCACATGTACATAGTAATGAAACCCGGCGTAAAGAAAGAACCGTCTTTATAACCATTGATCTTTTCAAAAATAAGACCCAGCACAGAGGCATTGATAAGGGTTTTGTTATCTTCTTGGATTGTCTCCCCTCCTTCACTGCTAAAGTCGTAGGCGTTGAGAAATTCAAAAAGATATTCCAGCGCATTAATCTCTCCACTGCGCTTTTTTCCTTTTTTATCCTTTAAAACGGTGGCGCTGTAGATTGGTAACTCTTTATCGTCCCGAAGGTTACTGATAAACAAAGTGGAGTGTTCAATATCTGTTGGTTCAAACAATGAACTATTGAGATAAGGCACCTTTTCAAAAAGTGTTTTTACATCATCATTTCTATCATCATACTGCCGTGCCAGCACCTGGAAAAACAAACTATTGAGGTCATCATAATTATGTATCCTGTCCAGGCTAAGGAATTCATAAGACCTGTCGCCTTTATGATAAGTAATTAGTTGTGCTTCGAGCAGTTTCAGGAATAAGATCCTGTTAAGCCAGGTAATACTTAATTCCAATCCTACATTAAACAGCCTTTCCTGATGGGTATCCCCGAAATGTGTAGGATTCTCCAAACGGCTTATCTTGTCTGTACTATCCAGCTGGATGATGGCATTTTCTAAAAAAGAACCGGTGTTTCGATGTCCCTCTTTTTGCCTTTCAATCACCTTCTTGCCGCCCTGTTTTGTTTCAGTAAGGCCTATAATATGAAGTAACTCTCCGTAAAAACGTTTATCCAGGCTATTGCTGTCATTTGTGAATGGCAGTTTCAGCAAATGTTCGGGAGACAATAATTTAAAGAGGGCTATCAGCTTATTATCATCTTTTGGATTGTTGTTCCGCAGCGGTTTTTCGAAGTTCCGGATGTCAAAATGGGTGAATTCCACCTCTTGTTGCATCTGTGCGATAAAAGGTTCAGCTATCTCTTTATAGAAGAAATCGGTCGTTTTCCCGGCCAGTCTTCCCGCCTCAAAATCTATAAACTGACTTACAAGTCGCTTATTCTGAGCGAAAGCTTTATCAAAGAAATTGGCATCGAAAATAAACCACTCATTAATGTTGGTTGCGATCACATATTTCACCTCAAGATTCTTCTGGGAAATACGCTCTCTGAGATAATACAATACCAGTTCCTGAAATGCCTTTACATTGATCTTCTCTTTACTGAGCATTTCTGCCCGATTCGTAGGCTTCTTTGCCTCAATGATAACCCCAACAGTACTTTTAGCTTTATTTCCATTATGGATCACCAGGTCATTACGGCCTTTGGTATTGATAAAATGATTAGGATCGTAATAAGTCTTCTTCAGGAAATCTATTACCAGATTTTTGTGAAATTCTTCAGATTC
Organism: Christiangramia oceanisediminis; assembly: GCF_022570735.2. GTDB lineage: Bacteria > Bacteroidota > Bacteroidia > Flavobacteriales > Flavobacteriaceae > Christiangramia > Christiangramia oceanisediminis. Next base: position 951,323 of record NZ_JANCNS010000002.1, read on the forward strand.
GGTATCATTGGTCCTGTCCAGTAAATCCTTAAGATTATCTTTAAACCGCTCAATTTGGGAGCGATTGGGTTTTACCTTTAAAAATGCCTTATTAAGTGCCTTTCGGGGCTTAAGTATATTAAAATTATTCGAATCAATTTCCTGTTCGGTCATGCAGAAATGAGGTTAGTATTAATACAGAGAGTTTGTAGGGAAGACTCTCTGAATCGGAAAAATCATATAGTATGAATAACCGATATAAATTTTTAACAATATATAAAGAAGATTCAAAAGTTATGCTTCAGCATTAGAAAACCTTTCAACAAGTAAAAGTTAATAGAAATAAAGCTGAAAAAGATGGGAGTTAACTAAATATCGACCTCGCCTCCTGATAAATCTTCTCGAAATTAGCCTCTATTTCAGCTTGTGTATAAAACATGGAATCGTCCGGTAAAGCTCGTTCAATCTTTGGGATTTTAAATTGCACTTTTTTATCCTTTCCATCGGCATACGTAATAAATTCGCCTTGTTTTAAACGAAAGAAGGAATCGGCCCTTACTTTTGCCATTTCCCGCTCTCCTATAGATATTTTAGTATCAAAATCCAGTCCCTCTCCTCTCATTACCGTCCTGGTTTCGCCTTTTACAATTTCGAAAAAGCGTTCATAATATTTAGCTGTGTCCGGATCGTTCACCTTTCCGAAAAACTGATAGGACAGATTGGCCAGAATAGCTTTACTGGCTTTATCGCCGTACATCATATCATTCTGGATCTTATCCTGCATTACATACACCGTAGCGATATCATAGCTTCTCAAGGTAGCCGGGATTCTGTGCATATTCAGCAATCTAATCGTGGAAGCCTCTTCCATTAAAAGGAAGGAAGAATTAGAGTTTCGAATACTCATTTGCTTGGTAATAGTATGCAGTATAGTCGCTATTACAGGGGAATAGGCAGTTTCATACTTGGGATTGTTCACCAGAGAAATAACCGCCGGATTTTCCGGATGATTTATATTGAGGGGAACTCCATCTGCAGACAAGGCCATAAAAATCTGTTTGGTGCTGATCTTTTTAAGGGCATTTGCCAGCGTACTTTTTACCCCTGCCGTCTGCCTTTCCGAATCTTTTCCGCTTATAAATGCGCTGGCCATGGCGCGGGAAGTAGGATTAGTCTCCAAAAAAGCAATCAGGCTATCGGTATCCAGAATTTGATAAATCAGAATTAAATGTGGCAGGCTGCAGTATTGGGGATAGGAAGTCTTAAGTTTCCACATGAGTCCGCCTACCAGGCCTTCCGCAGCATCATTAAAGAACTTATTGGTACCGGTTGCACCTGATTCCTTTTGCTCTAAAAGATTTTCAATGAGCACCCTGGAAATCTCGTTCACACTCTCCTCATTTTCCAGATATCTGGGTGCTATGGGATTTACTTTATGCAGTATCTTATCAAAGGAAACAACATAAAAGGGAATGTTGGGGTTATTGAAAAGCGGATAGGCCATTTCCGTAATTTCAAAATCCTTATAATCGTGGATCACCCCACTAAAGGAGTAGTTGCTGAAATGTTTTAAAAAACTATGAACCACACTTTCCGTTTTACCACTTCCGGCAGCTCCAATAATCGAGGCACCCCGCATGATATTTTTAATCTGAAATTTTCCGTGGTTTATTTTAAAAACCACCTTGTATTTTGCTTCAGAAGCCCCATCATCATCCCTATTACTGAATACATAGAGGGCGGTATTTCCCAACATTAACGGACAGCCATAATAAACTACGAGACTAGATAAATCGCTTAAATCCAGACCTGGGTATGCCATAAGAAATATCATAATGACGGTGATTATTAAGTTAATCATAAAAGCGAATCTGGAGATCCTGTAAATCAGAAAAAACAGGATGTGAAGTACTAACAGTATGGCAATTATAGTGGATAGCGTCGTCATCATAATTTTTAAATTAAATCCCTATTGAACCGGAGCGGATGGCCGTATCCACACCTTGTTTTATTTTATTGATTACTTTTAAAGCCAACTGCACTTTATTGGCGGGGATCTTTGGTAGCATGGGCATCCCGGATTCCCTTAACATCTTAACCGCAATTGCTTTTTCACTGGTCGGTAAACCAATAAGCGCGGAGAAATACATTTTCGGGTTTTTAATAAACTCTTTCCGGGCCGGATAGGTTTCGACAAAATTTCGCTGATACTGAAAGGTTTTATCAAAAGTTTGTTCTGCCCTCGAAAAAAACTGATCACGGTCAAAACCCCTTTTAACCAGTTTCCCGTTCATTTCTACTTCCGAAGCCTTGTACTTGCTTCCCGGGGACAGACTATAGGAATTGGAGACATCCTTTCGGCTAACTATAATGTGGATGTGGCTTTGGTTACCTTCCTTGGGCATCCCCTGAGCAATTCGTTCCCCTCCCTGCTGATGTGGTGCTTCCTTTTCCAGCTTCGCGATCTTTTTTTCAAGACTTGGAATATTACCCTCTATTTCACCACGTTTAATTTTTTGAATGTCGTCTTTGCATTTTAGAATTTTGCTGGCATAAGGTTGATTTTCTTTTACCTGGCGATCCGTTCCTTTAAAAGCCCGCTGATGTTCGATTTTTGCATAATATTTAATATCATTTGCTGTAATGGCCCTACCATTGATTTCACGGTTAAAGCATGCGGCATAATCCTTTATAAGCTCGCGGGTATAGCGTTTGAGATCTTCACTACTGTTTTGCAATCTTTTTAGTTCATATGAAGACGGACTTACGGTAATGGCATAAAACTTAGGCTCAACTTTCTTCAATTTTGCAGTATTTCCGTCAATTTCCTGAACTACTTCCCTCGCAGAAATACCCTCCCTGTCCTGATTAAAGAAATGTTCCATATCCTCCTGTTCCACACCTTCATTCTCTTTTTCCAGATACTCCACATAATCCCCTGAACTCTGTGAAAAGGTGCCGCCTAATTTTTGAGCTGAAATAGTGATGTACATGATTCAGTTTTTTAATATTTCTTCTGATCTTCCTTCCGGGAACTGTTTTTTTCCAGGATCAACGTTTTCTTTTTCGGTTCATTCCCTTCCAATAGGGATTGCAAAATCGCCAGGGTGGGATTGGCTTTATTTTTTTCCACATCCTTCATAATGGCGATAATCGCATTCATTCTTTTTTTCAATGAGTTTTCTATTTTTCTTCCAGTAGGACCTAATTTTTCCTTCGGAGAAATCTCGTTGTAGAAGAAAAAATCAAGCATGGTAGCCAGGGCTTCTGAATGGGTTTTAAAATGGGTACGTGAAAATTCCTGAAAACGTTCCGCGGTTTTTTTCTTAAATCGAATATTCTTCAAAGGCTCCATATTTCGCTGATTTTATCAATTTGCCGCAAATACCTGCCTGTTTACTGGGGTTTCAAGCCCATTTGCCGCAAATTTCAATTTTCAGGAATTCTTGAACGATTTTAAATAACTGATTTACAGCGTTTTAAAATTAAAAGGCAATCTCTAACATCGCATCGCGTGTTACCCTCTTGCTATTCCTTTTTGTCCCGCCAGGCGGACAAAAAAATTATACAATCTGGCTAAACGCCAATTGCCTTTTTCTTAGAATTCAAGATTCCTTATAAAATAAATTGATGGGTATAGGGAGCAGCGAAAGTCAAAATAATAGGCTCACTATACGTAAATATAAACGCTGAAGATCAGCATTTTAAAGATAAGGTTTTTTTATGAATTTCAATTTCCAACCCAAAAAAAACACCTCTGCAAAATCAAAGGTGCTAATTATCATATTTGATTTATTTCAAATATTAAAAATATAGATGTAAGTATGCAAATTTCGCAGCGCTTCTTCTTCGATAAGCCGTTTAAAATTGAAACCATGTTCTTTTGCGTATCTCCTTATATCATTGCCACATTCTTGCTCTACATCCCATTTTGAATTTTCCAAAAGTCGCTTTTTTGCCTCGTGGTTTAAGTCTGAATAATTTAGATATATCATAGCTTTTTGGTTTAAAGGATTCCATTATCAGCAAAACTAAAATAATCACCATCGGGGGTCAGGATTAAATGATCAAGGATTTTAATATCTAAAAGTTCCCCTGCCTTTTTAATTTTTTCTGTCAGGCGTTTATCCGCCTCACTGGGTTTTAAAGTTCCTGAAGGGTGATTATGCGAAAGGATCACCGAACAGCTAAGACTTTTAAGAACAACTGCAAACAGTATGCGCAAATCTACGAGGGTGCCGGTAATTCCACCGGTAGAAACTTCAAAAATGCCCTTCACTCTATTGGCATTGTTTAAGAGCATAACTTTAAAACATTCCTGCAGTCCTATCTGGTCTTTATTCCACGTATCAAATAATAGCTCTGCCGCATTTACGGAAGAAGTTATTTTCGGTGCCTGTGAGATCTTAAAATTCCCCTGATATTTTATAGATATTTCATTAACTTGTGCTTTCATTTTAATTTGATTTAAAGGGTTGAAATGAAAAAGAGGGCGTTACCATGAGCAAGTACCCGCCCTCTTTTATTTAACTGCTAATGAGTATCGTTATTAGCATTCCCACCTCCCAGTAAAAGAATTTCACTTGCTACCACTTCGGTTACGTATCTTTTTTCTCCTTCCTTATTTTCATAGGAGCGATTGGTTAGTTTACCTTCAATGGCAATTTCTTTGCCTTTGGCCACATAACTTTCTACGATTTCAGCGGTTTTACCCCAGGCTACGATGTTATGCCATTGTGTATCCTGTACTTTTTCGCCCTTTGAATTTTTATAAAATTCATTGGTTGCAATGGAGAAACTGGCTACTTTTTTACCACTTTCAAGATTCTTGATTTCCGGGGCCTGCCCCACATTCCCGATTAACTGAACTTTGTTTCTAAGCGTTCTCATAATTAAAAGATTTAAAGATCTACCTTTCGGCAGACAGGATTAATTAAAATGCTATCTGAGCTTTTCAGATAGTTTACTTTGATATTTTTTTGAAATGATTTACTTATTATATCTTGAGCGTTTTCCTTTTTTGTTTTCTTTGGTGCCGCTTCCTTTTTTATGTTTTTGTAAGATTTCATAAGCTTCATTTTAGATTTACTTCCTATAGCGCCCTCGCTGTTTTCTTTTTTTGTTGCTGATACATTTTTCAATATTTGGAATTGATAAGGACTTATAAAAAGGAGGAACGACTGGCTTATGCAGTCCGTTCAACTTCCAAATGTTGGTATTTTGCTTTCAAAAAAAGGGAGTGGCAGTGAGGGTACGGAAGTACATTCTATAAGATTTTGTGAAATACAAAAACATAGGAAGCGGTACCAAATAATAAATGGAATTCCGATGTGGCGGACTCCATTCACAATTTTGGTTTGTAAAGAAGTGTTCCGTTCAAATATAGCGGATCGGGTTAACGGAGTGGAAAGTCGAAATTCGGGATGGTGTCCAGGATATTTGTGGTGAAGCTCTTTTCCCGAAGTATAACTTTTTGCGAAATGAAGGGGAATGTGCTGAATGACAGTTTTATTTGACCTCTGAATATTAAGCACAAAAAAATCCAGTTTGAGGTACTGGACAAACCTATATTTAATTTATGCTAAAGCATAGACTTCATCAAACAGCTTTTTACCCAACCGTTCTTGTTGGCTGTAGCTTTTGTTCAATGTAATTGTGCAATACTGCGTTTAAGGCAATGTAACCCAATCAAAGATTCGGTTCCTCATTAAGCAACAAGGCTTCATAGTTTAATATTTCAATGACTTCACGAGACTTTTTGAAGGGTCGTTATTCTTGTCACTGCAGTAGTATCTGAATAGCTTTATCCTATCCAATACAGCATTTACGAATTCTTTTGTATCAATAACTTTAAACTCTTTCATTTTATCAAGTTTCTTGGTAATAGTTTAAAACTAATTATCCAGAAACTTATCGAATAGATGGTTCAACCTTGGTATTATCAGATGAGTGTTGTTTTTACTGTGCTTGATGGAAAACTCGATTTCTGCTTGTGAAACGTGCAGACCGTTTGAGCACACTTCTCTATAAAATTCAAAATGTCCAGAGGTCTTTTCCCTACCATCATAAGAATTCTTAAACCGAAGCATTAGTAGTATCAAGTCCTTGTCGTTCTTGACTGTTAACTGGCTTTTCACCTCGATGATAAAGTCTGTATGAAAGGCTTATCAGTTTTATTGATGGTGAGCTTGCGGAAGTTCAGTTGTGCTTCTATTAGCATTTCTTCAGGTTTCTTGAAGAACAGTTGATTCAGAAAGTTGCCATAACTGTTAGATACCATATTGACGATTTTGCCGTTTGAGATAATATCATTTTCAAGCTCTCGTAGGGATTCCATCTGGGTTAAAGTTTTTAAGGATTTCATTTCTGATGGAATGAAGATTTCATCCTGTTGTAAATTTCGTAAATACATCACTTTTGTATTTTACTTAAAAAATCTTTGAGCGGTACCCAAACGGAAGCTAAAATATCAGCTTCAAAGGAAACGGAACAAATGAGTAGTGGGAGAAGAACTTGGCTTTATGCCGTAGTTTTTTGATACTAGTATTTTACGAGTTTACCTTGCGCATATATTGTATGAAAATAAACCCCTCTCTATCGAAAGGGGTTATAAAAAATTGAAAAGTATCTTAAAGGTAATCGGGACTTAACTTCTTAGAACGCTAAAGGAAAAAACTATTCAATTTCCTCAATCACACTACCGCAAGTAAGCATTGCATCACCATAATAAGGGTTGCGTATGTCCTTTTCAGCGCTTAGCCAAATTGCGCCTTTATTATTATTGGCCATAGGGCATTTCTGAACATATAGCATCGCATCAGTTCCATTTACACTCATCACAATGGGTACCAAATTTTCATTTAATATCACGAAATGTCCACGTTGATTTTCAAGAATATCGTTCGTTGCAATGGCATCGAGCATTTCGATACTTTTCTTGACATGTGATTGTTCCATACTACCGAGACTTTTAATATCTGTGGATTTTAAAGAAGTTGATGTTGCTTCCGCGAAAGCGGAAACCTGATTTGCATCGCCCGCTACCAAAGCATCTTTCATCCGTAAATAAGGCTTGAGCGCCATTTTAAATTGCCTCTGAAAATTCTCTGAAAATTCCATTTCCATTTCAGACATTGGCATCATTGAACTCTCTTTCTTTCCCTGATTCATCATTGATTTTTTGCCTTGTAATTGCGCTGCTGCATCTACTGTAAATGTTCCGTTGGTCACAATCTCATCGCCATTTTGTAAGCCCTCTGTAATAGTATAATTTTCGCCATTACGGTTTCCAATGGTAACTTCACGCATTTCAAAAACGGGTTCGTTCGGATTGGTTTTCATGTAGACCAAAGAGCGTTCGCCTGTCCACATTACGGCACTTGCAGGAACTATAATAACTTGATTGTTCATCTTCATTTCTCCTTTGAGTTTACCCGTTACAAACATTCCTGGTTTAAAGAGGTTATCTGTATTTTTAAGTGTTGCTCTAACGGTAACCGTTCTCGTTGCATTGTTCAATATTGGGTCAATAAAAGAAACCGTAGCGTCAAATTCTTTATTGGCATAAGCATTGGTTACTACTTTTATTTTTTGGCCTACTTTTAAATTTGAAATTTGATTTTCATAGGCATCAAATTCTGCCCAAATTGAATTTAAATCGCTTACTTTCAAAATAGGCTGACCTTGTTTTACATAGTCGCCTTCACGTGCCATCACTTCTGAAACCGTTCCTGAAACGGTGGCATATACAGGGAAATTATCGCGCACGTTTCCAGAGGATTCTATGGCATCAATCTGGCTTTCGGAAAGCTTCCAATTTTTCAATTTTTTTCGCACTGCCTTGTACAGTTCAGGTTGCGATTCTTTTAATGAAGCTGTTGTGAGCAATTCTTGCTGTGCAGCGACCAAATTTGGTGCATAAATGGTAGCCAGTATTTGACCACGATTTACTTTTTGGCCTTCATAATTAACATTCAAACGTTCGATACGCCCATCAAAATAGCTTGCTTGTACAGCATTGTTTTCTTCGTTGGTGGCGATTTTGCCCGAAAGCGAAATCATTCCATCATCTTCTGACCTAGTGCCATTACCCACAATAGTAGTTTGAATGTTGGCCAGCGCCATTGCGTTCTCTGTCATTTTAATCTCATTCATTGCGAGGCCATCGGCACCAGATTCAGCAGGTATCAAATCCATTCCACATATAGGGCAGTCGCCTGGTTCGGGCTGCATAATCTGTGGGTGCATTGAGCAGGTCCACATTTGGTTCTCTGATTCGCCAGAGTGGTCGTGGGTATCTGACATTTCAGAAACGTCCATGTTTGCACTTGCTTCACTACCGGAACGACCAAAAATGAGCCAGCCCGCCAATAGTCCTACGATTACTGCAATTGCTATATATAAAATGTTTTTGTTCATACTATGTTTCGTTTTGCAACCTATCAATCATTTGCTTTATTTCTTCAATTCCTTTCGTTGTGCTTTGATAATATCTTCGGCAAGTCTCTCTACCTCCAGATCTTAAATATTGACACGCTCGATTGTCAGGATTATATGCTTTCAAAAGCAGTTGAGAACAGGTAATTACCTATACTAGATTTAAAGGTAGTTTACCTTTATCAACTGCTATCATTTTTTAATTTTCAATATTCTTTGTTTCTTGATCTAACTTGCCTTCAAATTTTGGCACAGGTCTATTTTGCCTTTCATTTTCTGTTTCAACAATTCCATTTTCTTTTATATCCTTAATTAACCATTCCATTTCCATTATTTCCCGGCGTTGTGCTTTTATGATTTCGTCGGCAAGTTTTCTTACCCGGATATCCTTAATTTTAGATCGTTCGCTAGTTAAAATAGCTATAGAGTGATGGGGAATCATTCCTTCCATATAATCTGTACCAGAAACCGTAACCTGACTCCTAACTAACCCGATTCCGCCTGCAATGAGTAAAACGCCTAGGCTTAATATCATTAAATTTTTATTTCGGTCTTTGTACATATTTAGCATATATAATAGCATAATTATGACCATTGAACCACCCATAATTAGTGTCATAAAAAATCTGGTCTCACTGTACCAGAAATGATCTATAATCTGATACGAATGCGTGTACATTAAAAAAAACATTGCGACCATTGAAGTTGCAATCATTGCAAAGAATTTACCGTATTTTCCTTTGTTGTTATGTTTGTTTTCCATTTTATTTAAATTTAGAATTAAAGATTTAGTTAATTTGTGGTTTACATCGTTACAAAAAGTAAGTGAGCATTCCTACAAAATTTGTATACTGATTTTTCTTTTTGTGTTCATTTGAATTTTCCATAATAGTTGATTTTAAATTAATTATTTACGTTTTGTTTTAATTATTTTTCTAATTGTGGGTGAACTGGTGTACCAAAGTAGAAATCCACTAAACACCGTTATCAAGCCTAAAAGCGAAAAAGCTCTTAGCACTATTGTATTAAAATTGTCTCGTCCTTGGTAGTCCATAGTATGCGTCATCCAGAGAAAATCGAACCAACGCCAATCGCGATGACGTACTGTTTGAAAAGCTCCATTTTCAATCGCCACATAGGCTTTTAAATTTGCATCGGTTTTATATGAAATCTCATAAGCTGGTAATGGTCTTTCGCGGTACTCGTGGTGGTCGCCTACAGATTCAATCCGTTGTATTTGGTCAAATTCTAAATCGGCCAACATATAGCGTTCTGCTACTTTGATTGCTTCTTGTTCTGTGAGTTCCTCTTTCTCTGTTCCTGTAAGTGCATTGTAAAGCACAGTCTCATTAATCCAATAATAGGGCGCATCCGCTATTTCAAGTAATTCTAATGACTTAATCGGTTGCTGAATATTCAGTTGAGAACTTCCCACTAAATCTGAAAATGCAGTTTGTTCAGGAATCTCTTTTTTGAAATGGTCGCCGTGTATCTCATCAATATCTGTCCAGCTGAAATACATTCCGCTAATCGTCCACATCAAGAACTGAATACCTAAAAAGATACCCAGATAGCGATGCGCCTTTCTTATTTTAAGTGCGGTTTTTCTTTTGACCATTTTATTTTACTTCAAAAGGAAATTCAATAAAAACCTTTTCCCAACTCAAGCTAATTGTTCCTGAATCATCGGTAGTCTTTGTTACTTTATATTCTAAATGTTCCTGGATTTCTTCGGAAATTTTAGGGGTAACTTTAAATCGCAACACATCATCTTTCTCGTCATATTCATCTTTGCCGTGCTGGTTCCAGTTTGTATTAAAAATAATTGTCCATTCCTCTTGATTTGGAATAACAAAAAATCCATATTTTCCTGCCTTCAACTCTTTACCTTCAATGGTCAAATCCTTATTGGTTTCCATCCAAGTGGCCATATGGGCTCCTGCTTGCCAAACGGTATCATAAGGCAGTAAACCACCGAAAATGATTCGTTTACGAACACCTGGTGATGAATAATCAATATGAATATGTGCATCGCCCACCATCGCCATTGCGCTTGTATGCGGACTTAGTGGTTTTTTCTTAGCAGGTTCTGCACTTGTTGAATTGTGCTCTGTTTTTTCGGTAATGGGCAATTCTTGTGCTTCCTTTGAAGTTTCTTTACAAGAGGCTAAAAGGATAATACATAATAGAATTATACTGTTTTTCATTATATAGGATGGTTTAGTTAATTGATTTTGTTCTGAGTCTAAGTGCGTTTGCTATTACAGAAACTGAACTAAAACTCATTGCCAAAGCTGCAATCATAGGCGATAATAGAATTCCGAAAAATGGGAATAATACACCTGCCGCAATCGGTACACCCAGCGTATTGTATATCATAGCAAAAAATAGATTTTGTTTTATGTTACGCATAACTTTGTGGCTAAGGTTTCTTGCTTTTACGATACCGTGCAAATCGCCTTTTACCAAGGTTATCATCGCGCTTTCTATAGCGACATCGGTTCCTGTACCCATTGCGATACCCACATCACTTTTTGCCAGTGCTGGCGCATCGTTTATACCATCCCCTGCCATTGCAACTACGTGACCTTTTTCTTGAAGTTTTTTAACCTCGTCCAGTTTGTTTTCAGGTAACATTCCTGCTTTGAAGTCAGCGAGATTGAGTTCGCTGGCAACTGCCTGGGCGGTGTCGTGATTATCTCCGGTAAGCATTATCACTTCAATGCCTTTGTCCTGTAATTCTTTGATTGCCTTGGCACTCGTTTCTTTTATTTTATCGCCAATAACCACATAGCCTGAAACTTCGCCATCAATGGATAAGTAGGAAACCGTTTTGCCCTGTTTTTGAAAGGATTGTGCTTCGCTCTCCATTTCAGACGATAGTGTGGCATTGGCATACTCCATCATTTTGGCATTTCCCAAATCGAGCTTCTTGCCATCAACTGTTCCTTCTACGCCTTTTCCGGTTACTGCGCTAAAGTTTTCGGTTTTTGATATTTCGACCTTCTGCTCCTTTCCGAATTTTACGGTTGCTTCGGCAAGGGGATGCTCGCTGGAACTGTTTAGGGATGCGATAAGATATAGAATTTCGCTTTTGCGAAAGCGAGATTCATCAAACGACCCAATTTTCTCAACCGTAGGTTTTCCTTCGGTAATGGTTCCTGTTTTATCCACGATAAGTGTGTCCACTTTGTCCATTTTCTCAAGAGCTTCGGCATTTTTAATCAACACACCATTTTGTGCTCCTTTACCAACACCTACCATAACGGACATCGGCGTTGCCAATCCTAACGCACACGGACAGGCAATAATCAATACGGCAATGGCATTTACAAGGGCAAAAACATAAGCTGGCTCTGGTCCCCAAATTGCCCAGACAATAAAGGTGATGACCGCAATGATAACCACTACAGGTACAAAATATCCTGAAACGGTATCTGCCAGTTTCTGGATAGGGGCGCGACTGCGACTGGCATCGTTTACCATATGTATGATTTGGGAAAGCAAGGTGTCGCTACCTACTTTTTCGGCTTCCATCAAGAAAGACTGGTTCCCGTTAATGGTACCGCTACTTACTTTATCATCAATAGTTTTATTAACTGGAATAGGCTCTCCCGAAATCATTGATTCATCTACGGTAGTTTCTCCTTCGGTAATTTTGCCATCCACAGGAATTTTATCTCCTGGCTTTACTCGGAGCACATCGCCTTTTTCAATTTGGTCTATGGAAACTTCTTCTTCGTTTCCATCCACTACGCGTACTGCTTTATTGGGTGCAAGTTTCAATAATTCTTTGACTGCTGAATTGGTTTTGCTATGCGCACGGGCTTCCAAAACCTGACCCATCAAAACCAATGTGAGGATGACAGTAGCGGCTTCAAAATACACGTGAACCGCACCAGATTCTGTTTTAAATTGTTCTGGAAAAAAATCTGGAAACAGCATCCCAAAAACACTAAAGAGCCAGGCCACGCCCGCACCAATACCAATTAGTGTGAACATATTGAGATTCCACGTTTTGATACTTCGGTAGGCACGTTCAAAGAACATCCAAGTGGCATAAAACACCACAGGAATCGATAGCCCAAATTGAATCCAGTTCCACCATTTCTGCTCCATTACATCGTATAGCGGATTGTTGGGAATCATCTCACTCATAGCGATTAGGAAAATAGGAAGCGTAAAGGCTACTGCTATCCAAAATTTCTTGAGTAAATTCTTATAGGTCTTCTCTTCGGTAGATAAATCAGGTTCCATCGGCACCAAATCCATACCGCATATAGGACAGCTTCCCGGCTCGTCCTTTACGATTTCAGGATGCATTGGGCAGGTCCACTGTTCACTAGTAGTTGTAGCTGACAAATTTTGCTCTTCAACTAAATCCATTCCGCAGACTGGGCAATCTCCTGGTTTGTTATAAGTTTTATCGCCTTCGCAATGCATTGGGCAATAGAAAGTACCTGTGCCATTACCTGTCTGTTTTTCTTTTTTCGCTTTCGCAGAAGCGGAATCATCTTTATGATGATGCTCGCCTGGTTTGTGGATGCTATACGAACCACCATCTTGTTTTAGTGCTTCCTGAAATGTTTCGATAGGAATATGCGATTCCATTTCAATGGTCGCCTCTTCTTTTTCTAAATTAACCGAAGCATTGGTCACACCTTCCACTTTTGAAAGTGTCTGCTCTACGTGATTTCGACAACCGTTGCAGGTCATTCCTTGTATGTGATAGGTGTGTTTCATTTTTATTGAATTATGAATTTTACAATCAAACCACCTGCAAGCCATACATAGCAAATGAATGCTGCATATTTTAAGATGGTTTCCAGCAATTGGCTTTTTGGTGCCATCTCGCTCATAGAGTGCTCAACATCTTTCTTCTTATAAAAACCCAAGTAAATCATATAACCTGAAATTGCTAAAAAGGCGATGTTCAAAAAGAAAGTGTAGTCAATCTTGAAGTACTCGCTATCCTGAATTTTTACCTGCGAGGGGTCTGGCAGTATACTAAGCAAGTCGAAACTATAATGTAAGGCCAGTGATGTACCAATCAAAGCCGTAAACAGCAGGAATAATATAAACAATGACATCTTCCATCCGTAGTATTTTGCATTGATACGCAATACGGGAAAAACGACCAAGTCGCTAAAAATAAATGCCATAACCCCTGCAAAACTTACGCCCTTACCAAAGAGTAAAGCTGCCAAAGGAATATTACCCATTGAACCGATAAACGTCAAAAACGCAGCAACCGGACCGACCACGATATGTTCCAGAATTTCAAGAAAAGTAAAATCTGTATTGCCTTGACCACTATTGATAAACAAGGTCTGAAAAAAGGAATCGGGAACGAATGCCGCTACAATCCCAGCGATGGTAAAGCCTACGGTTACGTCCTTCCAGACCATTTGCCATTCCATCTTATATTTTTTAGCTACACGTGCCCAGCTCTCTTCCTTCTTAATCTGTTTTTTCCAATCCTTGGAACCGTCCATCGCATCATCCTCTTCACTTTCAAGATTTTTTCGTGTTTTCTCAATAAGCTTCTTAGGATTGATCATGCGTATCAATATCCAACAAATGAGAATTAGCAATATGCCACCTACATACTCGCCCACAACAAATTGCCATCCCAGAAAAATGGAAATGATGATTCCCAATTCTATAACCAAATTTGTAGATGCCAGTAGATACGCTATGGAAGATGAAAAACTTGCGCCTTTCTTGAAGATTGATTTAGTTCCCGCCAGCGCGGCAAAACTGCACGAGCTACTTATAAAGCCGAAAAAAGTACCCAAGAGCATACTTTTTCCTTCCTTTTCGCCCATTGCTTTTTGCATTCGTTTTTCGGTCACAAAAATCTGTATCATGCTACTGATGATATAGCCCAATATAAACGCCCATAAAGCCATCCAGAAAAATCCGGTAGTCGTATATGCGGCTTCGCCCCATTGTTTTAGGAAATCAGTCATATATTCAATTTATTTCACGTTTCTGGAAGACGAATGCATTTTTGTAATCTTCCATTTTCCATCTATTTTTTCAAGGATTGACGTTGCTACCCCTTTTTTCTTTATAGTCCGGTTATTTCTTTTATCGTCCGGATTAAGGACAATTGTATATATGTACGTTTCGGTAGTAAAGGCGTAGGGCACATCTACCTTTACATTGATTTCATAATCTGTAAATTCAAATTTTTCAAAATGACCTAATTCCGGTCCTAAATGATGCTCTATATAGTGGCTGTACGTACCCTCGACACCTCCCGATTCAAAAACCTCGGAATTCTCGGTAAATAATTCGAAAGTTCCATCGGTCGTAAGGTTTTGTATAGCACCCTTATAGGTTTTCATTACTGTAAGCACTGCTTCTTTTTCCGTGTTTGCATCTTGTCCAAATAGTGGGCTTGTCGCTATTATGAGCAACATTACCACCGTAGTTAATTTTATTGTTTTCATTCTTTAAGTTTTAAGGGTTATTTATTTACCCGAATTCTATTCACATTTGCTATACCAAAGACGAGGACGAAAAACCGCAGTGCCACTTCAAGCACCACCAAGGTTTTTGCAGGTAGGGAAATGGGCACTATATCACCATATCCTACTGATGAGAATGTTATCAAACTGAAATAGGATAAATCAAAAAATACCGACAGTCCATCATTGCCTATACTGTTGTTCATTTTAAAATGAATAGCATCCACAAACTGCAACGCTGTGTAATCTATTGCAAACGAGAAAACTATCAACACAATCAGGTATCCGAACAACACCAGTACGTGGCTCAATAGATGGCTCTGACCAATTATCTTCATTAGTTGGTTAAAGGACAAGGCTATAATGAATCCTATCTTTAGTAATGTTAAGGCCAGTAGGATAATCATAGTATAAGGCCCTTCCATAGTAGGTAGCGCATACAGTTCGATTACTGAAGCAATAAGCAGCACCAATAGAACATACTTTGAGCTGTTGAAAAGCTGCCCATAAAACGCCCTTGTGGTTTCTATGTCTTTTTCTTTATCCATTCTTATTGGTTATCTATAAAAATCTCATCATACGTCTTTGTATCGTTCTCATTTATTCTTCTTATTATATACTTTTTGTCGATACTTCTTCTATTTTCAATCCCCATTGATTTTAGCAGCTCCTTAAAAGCTTCAATGGTGTTTTTATGGTAGTTGGCTACTTTGGTCTTTTTATCTTCTACTACCAATGATGCGACCCTTGAAGGTTCCATTGTGGTGATTCCCGTAGGGCAGGTATCTAGATTGCATTTTAAGGATTGTACGCAGCCCAAGGCAAACATCATCCCTCTGGCACTATAGCAAGCATCGGCACCAAGTGCCAACATTCTATAGATATCAAAAGCTGATATTATTTTTCCTGCTGCCATTAATTTTATCTCATCACGAAGCTTATATTTCTCTAAAATGGATTGTGCAAAATGTATGGCTTCAATTATGGGAAGCCCGGCCCAATGCAGCGATTCCATATGTGCAGCACCCGAACCGCCTTCTGCGCCGTCAATGGATATAAAATCTGGATAGTTTTGCTTTTCAGCAAAAGTGCGAACCATTCGTTCGAATTCGTCTTTCTGTCCGATGCACATTTTAATCCCTATGGGCTTTCCTCCAGAAAGTTTTCGTAATTCTTGTATAAAGGCAATCATTTCCGAATCATTGCTAAATGCGGCGTGATGTGGTGGCGATAGAATTTCGGTTCCTTTTTCTACGTCCCTGTACTTTGCGATTTCCTCGGTATTTTTTTTGGCAGGAAGAATGGCCCCAAAACCGGGTTTTGCACCTTGTGAGACTTTTATCTCAATCATTTTGACCACCTCATTGGATGCGATTTCAGCAAATTTTTTAGGGTCGAAATCCCCTTCTTCTGTTCTACATCCAAAATATCCAGTACCAAACTGAAAAATAACATCGGCTCCATATTCCTGATGGTAGGGCGTAAATCCACCTTCGCCAGTATTTTGGGCAAAGCCTGCGATTTTTGCACCGCCATTAAAGGCTAGGGTCGCATTTTTGCTTATGGAACCATAGCTCATCCCTGCCAGATTTAGAATACTTGCTGAATAGGGTTTTGAGCATTTTGAACTCCCTATGGTAACCCTAAAATCATCTTTGATTTCCTTTGCAGGATACGTAGAATGGGTAAACCATTCGCGACCAACTTCGTCATACGGAATCTGCGTTCCAAAGGGTTGGTTTTTGACCGCGTCCTCGGCACGTTTATAAACAATTTCTTTCTGTATCCAATTGAAAGGTTTTCCCTCTGTTCTATTCAATAAAACCGTTTCTTGAACGACGTGACGTTGTTTTTCCAATAGATTGGTAATTCTTCCCAGCAGAGGATAGGTGCGTCTTATATTATTGGATTTTTGAAAATAATCTATTAGACCCAAAAATAGAATTGGAAGTAGTATCAAAGCCAACCACCACAAAAATGGGTATAGAATAATTATGGCAGCTAATGCCAAAATCAAGATGATGCCCGTGATAATAAATCCCTTTCTCATTGGTTTTGTTTAATGTGAATGTTCGTCACTTTCGCCTTGGCTTTCTTCATTTTCAATCTCGATATATTTTCCTTGTGGACCAACTCCTTCTATATATACCAGCTGCGAACCATAATGTCCAGCTTCCGAAACCGAAAATGCCGAAAATGCCATAACCAAAAAAACCGCTATTTCGAAGCCGCGCTTTAATTTGACCCAGAACAGACTTACTATTTTTAAAATCGCAGCAAGAGCGCTGGACCACAGTGTCCATTCCGCATATTTATCGTGTTGGTCTAATATTCTTTGGGCTATTTCGGTCAATTCTGCAGTGTGCGGATGCACCAAAGTGCTGGCTACATATGCGCCTATAAACCCTGCCCCTACCATTAAGAGCATAACCCAATCCATTGTTCGATTCAATGTAAAAAGCTGTATGAGCTGCAAGAGAACTGCAATAATGAGCAGTACGATAGGAAAATGTACCACCATAGGATGCAGGTTGGGAAACGCATCAAAATCTGCTTTTATGTCGTCCGATTGTGTAATTGATGTTATATTAGTCGATAATTCAATTTTATCAAAATCGTTTCGTTTTTCAGTTAGGGCAAAAACATTGGTGAAACTGCCTGAAAAGGCAATGACCAAAATAATTGAAAAGATTTTTATTGTTTTCATTTCTTACAGTTCTTAATTTTTACCTAATATTTGCAATACCAAAGCTCCTATAACTATGACAACAATAATTGCATAGACTATATAGCTAGTCCACTTCCTAAATAGACTTTTACTTGGCGCTTTGCCATTATTTGTATTGCAGCAATCCTTCATCAACTTCATATATTTTTCAGCTTGAAATTATGGAACTGAAATTATTAGGCTATACTTGAAAATGAGAGACCAACTGGTATTAACCAATAAACCAATCTGAAATCCCCACATTCCAAAATCAAGTACTCTTCACTAAACTTCTCTTTTTCAATAATTCTCAATTTTGCCCGGAAAGGGAAGATCTTCATCATCACTAATTAATGCATCGTCTCTTCCATATTCGGGCTACTGTTAACTAAATCAACTTTTCTTTTTCAATAAATTTATTGTGCCTAATTAAGAGAAAAGGCGTTATGTAACTAATCATAAATATGAGCCTTCTCTCTTATTAGGACTTAATATTTGCCTGAGATGGGAAGGGGTTCTAACTAACCAACCATCAATGAAAAAAGTTCCCTTCCCGTATCAGGACTTTACTCTAAATCATCTTTCAAAGTTTTCATATAGTTCAATACTGCTTCCTTTTCCTCTTTTGAAAAAATAGCATCCTTATGAATGAGCGTATAGCTATCCAAAGGCATTTCCCCATTCTCAATCTGTTTTATGATAGACCGTAATTTGCTGTTTTTCCTTCGGTCGGAAAGGTTGCCCCATTCGTTGAAATTCAATTCCTTTTTACCGTTTTTGATATGATCTTCCAAATACCAAGCAGAAGGTTGTATCTTACTGTACCAGGGATAATCGGTATTGTTACTATGGCAATCATAACAGGAAACCTGCAACGATTTCTCAACCGTTACAGGCACTTTATTGACAAGCATAAAATCTGTTTGCGGTACAGTCTCACTCTGGTTATAATCTATCGGAAAGAACTGAATGACCACAAAAGCAATTAATGCTATCCACGCTATGAATTTTAAAACTTTCAATTAGTTTATTTCACGTTGCACTTTACCACATTTCAGCATTTGGGCACCGAAATAGGGATTCCTGATTTCTTTATTCATACTCAGCCAAGCTCCGCCTTCGTTTTTGTTGTACATAGGGCAGAACTGCTCATAGAGTTTTTTATCGGTTCCGGTAATGGCTACCATATCGGTAACGTCTTTGCTCAACGTCTTAAAATGCTCGCGTTGATGCTTAATATCGCTCTCTCCAATATGCTCCGCGTGTTCTGTGGCATCTTCAATTATGTCTTTTAATTCACTTTGTTCATTATCGGAATAGTTGGATACATCAAAAGCTTTAAGTGATTTCGCTAATGTGTTACCAAGCTCTTTTGCTTTACCATTATCATCGTTAACCAAAGCGTCCTTTAAATTAAAGTATTCGTGCAAAATAGCTTCTGCTTTTGCATCTTGACCATTGTTCATTGCCATTTCATCACCACTCATCGTTTCTTGGTGCATTTCACTGCTCATAGGCGTAGGAGCTTCCTCTTTGTTTCCGTCTTTACAGGAAACCGTTAAAATCATTATAGCAGCAAGTGCCATTGTACCCATTGTTCTTTTTACTGATTTCATTTTCGTTGTTTTAAGTTATTATTTTCTAAAATCGGGCTAATAAGCCGCCACCCCAGCCATATCGATTGTTATAATTTGCTTGAATTGAAAAATTACGCGAGATAATATAAGATGCTCCTACCAACCATTGAGTTTCACTTTCAAAGGATTTGTTATCCTCTAAATCATTGACCCACCCAAAGTCTGCCCTATACTCATATTCGCCTTCCAGAAAAATTCTTGGAAAAATCAGGATTTCCCTGTCCAGACGAATTCTTGGGCGTAGTTGATGGTCCATACTCACATCTACAAAAAATCTATATGGCGTAAAATACTTTACCCCGACCAATCCTACGGTATTGAACTCATCGAAGGAATTAGGCATTTCTGTTTCTGTATTTACCCCTGCATATAGGCGCACCCAATCATTCAAGTATCTGTTGTAGTTCACTTCGGCTTCAAGGTTTTTGTCATAGTCAAATTCGGCCCTTAGTCCGAACTCATTGCGGATATTGCTTGACATTAGAAAGAGTTCATTGAAGTTTGAGCCCAAGCGCGCCATCCCCCACGAATAATAATGGTCAGTTTCGTCAATCAGTTTTTGAACAGGAAAATCCTGCATCCTTTCGTCCCTTGGGGTATCATAACTGAAAATGCGTGCCATACCACCCATCATATGGTACAGGATATGGCAGTGAAAGAACCAATCACCATACTCCTCGTTATAAAACTCGATGACCACTTTCTGCATCGGTGGCACATTGACCGTATGTTTCAATGGCGAGCGTTCACCATTTTCGTTGATGACCCTAAAGTAATGTCCGTGCAAATGCATTGGATGATGCATCATCGTGAGGTTATTAAGTGTAATTCTGGTTACTTCACCTCCTCTTATTTTAATTTTGTCGGTTTCTGATAATGGTACGCCATTCATACTCCAAACATATCGTTGCATATTGCCGGTCAGGTTCAACAGGATATCGTTTACTGGCAAATCATCATTATATGTAGTATTCTCTTTTGCCTTTAAAAAATCGTAATTGAAATAGGTTTTACGGGTTTCGTAATCAAATAAAGATGTATCCTTCTGCATCTTGGACATATCGTGCTGCATATGATCGCTCATTTTGTCTGAATCCCCTGCTTGGTTCATTTTCATTTTGTCCTTTTTCATTCCCATCGTATCACCCATCTTCATCTGGTCGCTCATTTTATTGTCTTTCATTGATTTCTTATCGTGCATCCCCATTTTCATCTGACCGTCCTTCATATCCATCTTCATTCCATAATTCTCCTTCAAATATTCTGGTGTTTTCTTCTTTTCGTTACCTACCATTGCAGGTGCGCCCATTTTCATATCCATTTCAGCCATTTGCATCATCATCTCCACTTTATCAGGTCTGTCAACTCTTTTAGCTGGATAGAGAGTCCCGTTCCCTAATTGTATAGAGGTATGACCAGAGCCATCTTGTGCCGTAGCAGTAACCTCTAAAGTACCTTCAGGAATAGTAACGATAACATCATATGTCTCAGCTATACCAAAGAGAAACCTGCTTTTAGAAACGGGCTGCACATCAACACCGTCACTTGCAACTAACAATGGATTACCGCCACCGAAATCCACCCAGTAGTAAGTAGAAGCCGAGGCATTAATAAAGCGAAGACGTACTTTTTCCCCTGGTTTAAATTCTGGATATTCTGCAAGAGATTTACCATTGCTCAAGAATGCGGGATAATAAATGTCTGCTATATCAGCACCTTCCATTCTATCTCGCCAGAACTTAAATTGTGCTCCCAAGGCACCTTCTTTTATGACTCTACTTAATGGTACTGCTGTTCCTTTTTTAACTTGATACCATTCATTCCCCCTTTTAAGGTTTCGCAATACATTCATTGGATCTTCGTTGGTCCAATCTGATAGAACAACTACCAAATCTTTGTCATAATCCAATGTTTTTTCTTTAGGTTGAATGATTATTGAACCATAAACACCGCTTTGCTCCTGTAGCATCGTATGGGAATGGTACCAATAGGTTCCTGATTGATTAATAGGAATTCTATATTGAAATGTCGTACCGGGTTTTATTGGCGGTGTTGTTAAATAAGGTACACCATCATAAAAATTGGGAAGTATTAACCCGTGCCAGTGCACAGAAGTTTCTTCATCCATTTTATTGGTTACATTGATAATAGCAAGGTCTCCTTCATTAAATTCCAAAACCGGTCCAGGAATACCACCATTGATGGTCATTCCTTTAGCGGTTACACCAGCGAGTGTCATTTCATTTTCTTCAATAGTAAGGTTGTACTCCTTAACAGGTCTTCCTTCTTCTTTTCTATCCTGTCCGTTAGTTCCCACTTGGGCAAATGCAATAGAAGAAAATAGCAGTAATGTGATAATTGTTAGGAATTTCATAGTTTTCTCATAGTTATTGTTTAACAAAAATATTATTGACACTCAGCTTGTTGTGTTATAATTTTGGTTTATATCTATACAATCTTGTCCAAAGGATTTCTAAAATTTTTCTGTCCATCCTTATAATCGCTCAGACTCATTCCAGTCTCACTTTTAAATTGCTTGCTTAGATGATTGACGTTGCTGTAATCGAGCAATTGGCTTATTTCGGTGAAATTATAATCGGGTGTTTGGATAAGTTCCTTGACCTTTTCTATCCTCAGTTTGATAAAATATTTTTCAATAGTAATGCCTTCTGTAATGGAAAACATCTTGCTGATTTTTGAATAGTCTCTTTGTAATTTATTCGCAAGAAAATCTGATAACTTTCCATCGATTTTAAGTGGCAATTCATCCATTAACTTTATCAATTCAATTTTTACTTTCTCGGTTAATTTATCCTCGGTAGAAGTGATGAGTGCAAATCCATTTCTTTCTAAAATTTCGATTAGTTTGTTCAATTGTTCTTTTTCATTGATATTCAATCGAAGCCTACCTAACTCAATATCCAACAGACTAATGTTAGCCTTAAATAGTTCATCCTCTAAAACCTTGATGCAACGGTCGCACACCATATTTTTTATGTGAAAATCTTTTACCATTGCTATTAAATTAAATAATTGATTATGGATTGTTGCACGTAATACATCTGAACCGATTCTATCTGATTCATCTGAAATTTCAATTGCAGTTCCTGTATATCGAGTACGTCATTAAAATCTATGGTTCCCGTTTCATAATTCTTGATAAGAATTTGCTCGGCATCATTGGCTTGCATTAAATTCTTAGCTTGGGTGTTGAATTTAATTCGAGCCTGGTTGCGTTGGGATATCGCTTTTGCGAAAGCTGATTCCAAAACATTCAATTGTTGCTCTTTTTGGGTTTCGATCTTCTTTTGGCGTAACTCATTTTGCCTTGAAATAGACTTGTACCTATTGTTAAAAATGGGTATGGAAACCGAAACCATAGGCATCAAGATATCTTTTCCGTTATCAGTGAACATTGCATCATCACGTGCAGTTACTGGCAGGTAATCCACGCCAAAGCCAACCATAGGTAGGCTCTCACGTTGATTGAGTAATTCTGATTGAGATATGGATTCGTAAAGTTTTTCGTATTTGATTAGTTCAGGATTGAGCGATAATGCTTCCGTGCCATATATGGGGTCTTTATCTGGTATTGCCATTGCTGCAACTATATCAACCGACATATTTTCGTTCCGATTTAGAAGATTGTTGAAGGTTGTTTGTTCTGAATTGAATTCTTCTTCTAATACCTCTTTTTGTTGTTGCAATTCATTTTGACGAATCTGCAACCGCAGTACATCTACTGCAGATGCCTTGCTCACTTCTACCGAGGTAAGGGCAAGTTGCTCATAGGTTTTTAATAGTTGAATGTTCTCTTCAAGTATTTTTTGCTTTGCTCTTGTTTCATACAATCTATAATAGGATTGGGCTACTGAAAGCGCCAATTTTCGTTTGGCGATTGTGATTTCCACATATTCAGCTTCCGCCATTGAAGTCGCATAATTTTCACGTGCGTTAATAGTACCGAACCAAGGCAACATCTGTTTTACGCCAATCCGTGCTCGTTGTGCGCCCACTCTTGTTTCAGGCTCACTTACAAAATAGCCTGCACTTACTTCCGTATTGGGTAGCCAGTTCGCTTCATTGACTTTTTCTTCGGCAATATTGTATTGCAATTCAAAAGCCTGAATCTCTGGGTTATTACTTTCGGCTTCTTCGATATAGCTTTGTAGTTGTTGCGCCTGCCCGCCGATTGAAATCAGTCCAACGCTCAATATTAGAACTGCGTTCAGGTAAGCTTTCGCGCTTCGACTGCGCTCAATACAAGTTACTGTTGAGACGAACAAAAACACCAGTATATATTTCAATTTCTTCATTTGTTTGCCCTTTTAAGTTGGTATTCTTTTTTCCAGCTATATAATACTGGTAAGAGGAAATAAGATGTGACATCGATTATCATTCCGCCAAAAATTGGAATGGCCATCGGTATCATTATATCGCTTCCTTTTCCTGTCGATGTGAGTACTGGCAACAATGCCAAAACTGTGGTCACGGTGGTCATCAAACACGGGCGTATACGTTTTCCTGCCGCTTCCAATGTGGCGAGACGTATGCCTTTTTTGCTGTCTGGCTCATTGCTTTTGAAAGATTGATCTAAATAGGTTGCCATAACAACACCATCATCAGTTGCAATACCGAAAAGGGCTATAAAACCGACCCAAACGGCCACACTTAAATTTATGGTTTTCATATTGAACAAATCGCGTAGGTTTTCACCAAAAAAACTGAAATTGAAGAACCAATCTTGACCGTATAGCCAAATCATTATAAAACCACCACCAAAAGCTACGGTAATACCTGTAAAGACCATCAATGATGTGGAAACCGAACGGAACTGGAAATACAGAATCAAGAAAATTATTAGCAATGCCAAAGGCACAACTACAGAAAGGGTTCTTTCAGCCCTAATTTGATTTTCGTACGTTCCTGTAAATCGGTAACTGATACCTTGTGGTACGACCAGATCGCCATTATCGATTTTTTGCTGAATGAGCGCTTGTGCATTTTCCACAACATCTACTTCAGCAAAGCCATCAAGCTTGTCAAACAGCACGTAGCCAATCAAGAAAGTGTCTTCACTTTTAATGACCTGCGGGCCTTGCTCATAGCGTATATCTACCAATTCGCCCAAAGGAACCGGACTACCATTTTCAACAGGAACATAAATACTTTTTAAATCCTCTGGATTTGCACGTAATTCTCGCGGATAACGAACTCTAACACCATAGCGCTCACGTCCTTCTACTGTTTGGGTAAGCGGCATACCGCCTACGGCCACCTGTAAGATTTCCTGCACATCCATAATGGATACACCGTAACGTGCCAATTGTTCTCGCTTGATATCAATTAGCATATAAGGTTTACCCACAATACGGTCTGCAAAAACGGCTTGTTCTTTGATACCTTCGGCTTGTTTTAGGATGTCTTCCAGTTGCAGACCAAAGTTTTCTATGGTTTTCAAATCAGGTCCTTTTACCTTAATTCCCATTGGTGCCCGCATACCCGTTTGTAACATCACCAGTCGAGTCTCAATGGGCTGTAATTTGGGTGCGGAAGTCACGCCTGGTAACTTGGTCACCTTTACAATTTCATTCCATATATCATCAGGGCTACCTATCTCCGGTCGCCAGTTACGGTAGTATTCCCCATCGCTATCTTCAATCAAATCGTCGCGAGTTGCACTTGTTTTTAGTTGTGATGCTTCATAATTTGCACCATTGTCAATTTCATTATTGGGGTTTATAATGAACTTGTCATATTTAAGAACAAATAAACCATCATCGTTCACACGGTAGCGTTGTCTTTCGCCATTCTGATTTCGCATATATTCAGACTTGTATTGAATGACATTTTCATACATCGAGAGTGGCGCTGGGTCAAGAGCAGATTCCGTTCTACCCGCTTTCCCAACCACGGTTTCTATTTCAGGGATGCTTGCCACAGCCATATCCAGTTGTTGTAGAACACGCTTATTTTCTTCAACTCCAGCATGTGGTAAGGATGTAGGCATTAATAAGAATGAACCTTCATTAAGTGCGGGCATAAATTCTTTTCCTGTATTGCCCATTATGATAGCTCCTAAAATCATCACTGTTGTTGGGATGATTAAAAACAGGTATCGATTTTGAAGTGCCCAGCGTAAAATGCTGTCATAGTATCTGCGGAACAATGAGAACATACCCAACAACCCAAAGCAGATTATTGCCACAAAAACCAAGTTCATAAAAATACTGCGATCGAAACCAAGCGGTCGCCAGTATTCAGCCAGTAGGAATACAATAGCTGCCACTGAAATGATAATATTAATGAGATTTTGGGTGAGGTCGAAATGAAATCCAGAAAGGGAAACGCTTTGTTTTTTTTCTTTAGCTCTTATGAAATATATACCATTGATTCCGAAAGCTATGAGAATAAGTCCAAGCCAATTCCCAAAGAAGATTGAAACGATTCCCAAAATAATTAATAGGCCATTAATCGCATATTTTGTGTGCTCCCGTAAAGAGGTTTTTCTAAACAAGAATGCTGCAAAGGGTGGAATCAAAAACAAAGCGATGACAAGTGATGCAGCTAGTGCCATTGTTTTTGTAAAGGCGAGTGGCCGAAATAATTTCCCCTCAGCGCCTATCATAGTGAATACCGGCAGGAAACTGATTATGGTTGTCAGTACTGCGGTCAAGATAGCCCCAGAAACTTCCGAGGTGGCGTTATAAATAATTTCGTTCGTACTGTATTCTATCCCGTTTTCGCGAAAGCGTAATTTTTCATCTTCCAAATGCCGAATCATATTTTCAGCAAGTATGACGCCCACGTCTACCATCGTACCGATAGCAATGGCAATTCCTGACAAGGCAACAATGTTGGCATCTACATTAAAAATCTTCATTGTTATGAAAACCATTAAAACGGCAACAGGCAATAGGCCAGAGATTAGAATGGATGCACGCAGGTTGAACACCATTACGATGATGACCAAAATGGTAATTAAGATTTCAAGCGTGAGAGCTTCATTGAGCGTGTGAAGTGTTTCCTGAATAAGTTGTGTACGGTCGTAAAAGGGAACGATAGTCACTTGTGAAGTACGACCATCTGCCAAGGTTTTTGTAGGTAATCCGGATGATAATTCGGCAATTTGATCTTTTACATTATTGATGACTTCCAATGGGTTAGCACCGTAACGAGCTACCACTACCCCGCCTACCACTTCGGCTCCTTCTTTATCTAGAATACCACGTCGAGTTTGTGGTCCTAGATGAACCTTCGCAATGTCTTTAATTCGAATTGAAGTAAAGTCTTCTGAGGTGACAACTGCATTTTCAATATCTGCTATGGACTTTACGTATCCCAAACCACGAACCAAGTACTCAGCTTGATTGATTTCCAAAGTCTGAGCACCAATGTCCTGGTTACTTTCTTTGACCGCCATTACAATATCGGTCAAACCGATGTTGTACTGTCGCATTTTTTCAGGGTCAACATCCACTTGGTATTCCTGGACATAACCACCAATTGAGGCCACTTCGGAAACACCGCTTGCAGAAGACAAGCCGTATTTCACATAATAATCCTGTATGCTGCGTAATTCTTGTAAATCCCAACCACCAGTTACGTTGCCATCTTTATCACGACCTTCCAGAGTGTACCAAAATATCTGACCTAATCCCGTCGCGTCTGGACCCAATGCAGGGTTTACACCATCGGGCAATAAATTAGCAGGAAGTGAATTAAGCTTTTCCAGAATACGGCTGCGCGACCAATAAAATTCTACATCTTCTTCGAAAATGATATAAATACTTGAAAAACCGAACATTGAAGAGCTTCGGATTGTCTTGACCCCAGGGATTCCCAATAATGAAGTTGTAAGTGGATAGGTAATCTGGTCTTCGATGTCCTGCGGTGAACGTCCTTGCCATTTGGTGAATACGATTTGCTGGTTTTCGCCAATATCTGGTATGGCATCCACTGCTACAGGATCAGTCGGTAAAATACCTGTTTCCCAATTGAAGGGTGCAGTAACAACTCCCCAACCTACAAACAGGGTTAGTATGAGTACCGCAACAAGTTTATTCTCTATAAGAAATTTAATGCTTTTATTTAGCATACATATTGGTAATTAGACAGTTACACATGAATATTGGGTTATTTTCAAATGATTGGAAATAACAAAATCTACCCTAACGATGGATCGTAGAGCTTTAATCCCGGATAAAACCGGAACTGTCTAATAAATCAAATTATGAATGTCTGGTACAATACCTGCAAATCCTGCCTGATAAATGGAGGCGAGTGATCTGAGAAAGGAATCACTTTTGATTGAGACCCTTCAAAAATAATTATGTAAGAATAAGTAAAAGATGCAACAAAGATTTGTTGTTCAAAAGTTAGTTGTGTAAAATCTTGTTTTAAATCGTCTTGGCCTTCAATGATAAGTTGCTGATCTGAACAACAAGACTTTTCTGAAATCGTTGGGTTTGAACAACTGTTAGTAGTTTTTGCTTTCTCCATTCCGCAGGTTTCCGCTTTCTGAACAAATGAAAAATCTACCAATGAATCTCCACAATAGTGCATATCAATAGTAAATGACATCGTAGTCATAAGAACTACGGCTGCCATAAAAACTGTCATTGATTTGTGAATCAATTGCTTCATTTAATGCAAAATTACAAAAAATTAACAATTCTTATTAAGATTAACATTTATTTATCTTGCTAATAGTAGCTCTGAAAAAGCTATTTTTCTTTATTAGAAGCTATAAATGCTATGGAAATAAGGCATGAAAAATGTTCTTTATATTCATTTGATTCCGTATAGTATCATTATGAATTATTTATCAGACCCGAATTCTGAGGCTTCTACCAGAGCAACCAAATTCGCTTTGTCAATATTTAAAAAACTATTATAACGTTTAAATTCCGATTTAATAACTTCAGGATAATTATAAATCTCTATATCAATTGTATTACTAAAGGAATTCTTTCCATTTTTAAGTACAGGTGAATTTTACTTTCAACTTAAATTGTCTGTATTAATAAAGGAGTGAAATTTGCAGTATTTGCTACATTTAACCCTAAACACTTGCCACTAATAAGAAGCTTCCTTTTCATTTCCACCACTATTACCAAATTGAAACAACGCTCCCTCTCCTTCAAAAAAAATTTTTTTATTAAAATTTCAGGGATCTCAAATAGGGTTTTCTGAAAGGAAATTAAAATTACAAGATCTTAGCTTTTAAACGATTTAAGTGTCCACCTTGCCAACCAACAGACAAATGGTCAAAAGGTTCTTTATGCCTGGTAAATTAGAATAGATTTCCCTTTGTTCTTTGTTGAACAAAGGGAAAGCATTCAGGCGACTAAAGTGAGTAAAGATATTCGAGAAAATTGACTTTAAGACTTGAAATTGGGCATAGAATTGGCAAAAGAACCTTTCCCTTTTCCTTACCTTAATACAAATCCAACTACAATATTATGAAGATGAAAGCCGGCCATAAAGGGAGTAATTAAGCCAGAACGCCAATCTTTTTTTTTATAATGATGAAACTAGCTATATAGAATATTTACAAAATATTTAAAGAGCCGTAGAATTAAGAATCCCCTGGCTGGACATATTACAGAAGTACAATAAATTTTAGACTCCAATACTTAACGAGAAAATAATATGATAATAACGTTCCAAAGCATTCTAATCTATATACTATAGTTGTTCTTGCAGCCTATAACCAAAAATCTGCGTTAATATGGTCTAATACGGAATCTACCAAAATACCTTCTTAAGAACTTAGTTTAGTAACACAACATATAAGTACTGCTGAAATTGTATTGGAATCCCTCAAAAAAACTAATGAGATACGAAATTTCGTTGAATGTGAGTACCGAATTATAGCCTAACTTTTTTTGGCTTTGTCTCCCTTCCTATCGATAGAAAAGTAAAAGAAATAAATCTTCAGAGGCGATGAAGATACTAAACAACCCTCCTAGTCATCCTGGATATCCCGGCTATATCTAAATGTAACAGGTTTTTGTGAAAGCATCCCAAAATATGATTATTTAAGAAAGCACTAGAATGTCATTAGGCTTCAAGTGAAAATAATGTCCAATACTAAAAAAGCTACAGCAAACCCAAGCAGACTACGCTCTATTTCTGTTTTTTTACCCCACATTATAGTCTATATCTTTAGCTTTAGAATAAGCTTCCCAGCCTTCCTTTGCTGCATAGGGCACAATTAATAAAGCCGCTATAGGGTCAGCCCACCACAAGCCTAACCACTTCACAAGAAGTAATCCAGCAAGTACCACTACGGTTTGATATAGGCAAATAAAAGTGTCTTTTGCATCCGCCAACAATGCTGGACTATCGAGTTTATTCCCATATTTCCTTTTGAAATAAATTAAAATAGGGTTAGCTACCAATGAAACCAGTAAAATGATTAAACCTAAAGTACTCCAACTTGCCGTTTCCCGATTAATAAGCTTTGTGATTGAATCATAGGAAATAAACAGGCAAACCAACGCAAAGGATGCTGCAATAACATACAATGTGATTTTTTTACGACGCTTCACCTTTTCCTCATTTATGCCCTTAATTTCACCGTGCAGGCGCCAGCCCAATGTGGTCGCGCTTATTACTTCAATAGTACTGTCTAGTGCCCAGCCAATGAGTGCCGAACTGTTTGCCATGATTCCTGCAATTAGCGAAATAACCACTTCAGTCACATCATAGATCACATTCCAAATTTGAAGTGTCCTCGCTTCTTTAAGATCCTTTTTTCTTGATTTTTCCATATTCAATTTTATGTTCTCATCGTGTTTTAATTCCGAGCCTTCGAATGTCCTATCCAATTCTATGTAATGTCGAATATTTCATTTACACTATTTCGACAATTTTAAAATTCTAATAGCCCCACGCATCACAAACGCAAACACAACACCGCCTATGACCAAATCGGGCCATTTACTGTCCAAAAAATAAACCAGCACCCCAGCCAGAATTACTCCGCCGTTTACAATAATATCGTTTGACGTAAAGATGGCACTTGCCTTCATATGCGCTTCCTTACTTTTGGCTTTGTTTATCAACCATAGGGAAACTAGGTTGCCAATAAGGGCGAAAAAGGAAACGATGATAATCCATTGAAAAAGAGGGGTTTCACTACTACTAAGGAAACGTCTTAATACTTCGACGAAACCTAAAGTTGCCAATGCCATCTGAAAATAGCCACTGAATTTCGCCACTTTCTTTTTTCTGGAAATAGCGCTTCCCACAGCAAAAAGACTTAACGCGTACACGATGGAGTCGGCCAGCATATCCAGCGAGTCAGCGATAAGGCCCATAGACGCTGAAATCCAACCCGTGGTCATTTCGATAACGAAAAAACCAAAATTGATGTATAAGATCCACCAGAGTATCTTCTTTTGTTTGGACTCATCTTCAGTAATAGGTGCTTCCGCTTTTTCTGTTCCCAAAAATTTTTGTCCAAGCTTTAATGCACCCAATTCCACGTTTATTTCTTGAGCTTTCCCCTGATGGTACACATCTAATTTCCTATTCGAAATGTCAAAGTCCAGATATTTGATTTGAGGATTTGACTCCAGTTTCATCCTTATCATCTGTTCTTCGGAAGGGCAATCCATTTGATGTATTATAAAGGTACTTTTATTCATTTTTTATAAGCTAAAAGCCTTAAAGCATTAAAAACTACCAAGAGTGTAGAGCCTTCGTGAATAACTACCGCAATACCTATATTTGCAAATCCAAAAATGGTAGCTGGTATAAGTAAGGCT
Organism: Christiangramia oceanisediminis; assembly: GCF_022570735.2. Taxonomy (GTDB): domain Bacteria; phylum Bacteroidota; class Bacteroidia; order Flavobacteriales; family Flavobacteriaceae; genus Christiangramia; species Christiangramia oceanisediminis. The sequence continues at coordinate 982,335 of NZ_JANCNS010000002.1, forward strand.
ACAATACCCAGGCTTACCCAAAGATTCTGCTTGATAATGGACTTTGCTTTTCTACTCAATCCAATTGCAAATGGCAGGGTTTCGAGTTTATCGGCCATAAGTGCTATATCTGCCGTTTCCAGGGCAACATCACTCCCCGCTGCTCCCATTGCAATACCAACGGTACTATTTGCCATAGCGGGAGCATCATTTACCCCATCACCTATCATCGCCACTTTGCTTTCCTTCTCTTTTAATTTTTTTATTGCATCTACTTTCTCTTCCGGTAACAGACTACCCCAGGCATCGGTTAATCCTATTTCTTCTGCCACAGCATCTGCAACTTTTTGATTATCCCCTGTTAGCATTATCATACGTTTAATGCCAATTTCCTTTAATTGTTGCAGTGTAGATTTGGCAGCTTCACGTGGGGTATCCATCAATGCAATGATGCCGATATAGTCCTTGTTCTTTCTTATAAGCATCGTAGTGTTTCCTCCACTTTCGAGCCCTTTTACTTTAGTGGATATATCTTCTGACGGTTTTTCATCATCAAGGTCATCATATAGGTCAAGGTTACCAATATAGATTTTATCATTTCCCAGGGAGGCTTTGATACCTTTTCCCAGGACAGCTTCCAGATCGGAAGCATTTGGTATTTCGGTACCTTTCATTCGCTCTTTTCCATCCCTTACCAAGGCTTTGGCCAAAGGATGGTCGCTCAGGTTTTCAACAGCAATGGCTATCTTTAAAAGTTCATTTTCTTCAATATCACCCAATGGTACTACTTCGGTAAGTTTAGGCTTACCCTCTGTTAGAGTACCTGTCTTATCAAAGGCTAAAGCCGTTAATTCTCCAAGATCTTCCAATGGACGACCACCTTTAATTAGCACTCCACCTTTTGCTGCCCTTGCCACACCACTTAAAACGGCACTTGGGGTTGAAATTGCCAGGGCACAGGGACTTGCAGCTACCAATACTGCCATCGCCCGGTAAAAACTAGCACTAAATGGTTCATCAATGACCAGAAAAGCAAAAAGCAGGATACCGACCAATATCAGTACTGATGGTACAAAGTATTTTTCAAATTTATCAGTCAAAAGCTGAGTTGGAGATTTCTGGGTCTGTGCCTCATTGACGAGTTTGACCAGTCGGGACAGTGTTGAGTCTTTGGCTTCTTTTATTACCTTTATTTCCAAGGTATTATTACCATTGATCGTTCCGGCGAATACCCGGTTTTCATCCTTGATTTCATCGTCTTCAGAATAGTCCCTGTTTTTATCTTCTACGGGAATCTTATCAACGGGAACACTCTCACCGGTAATTGGGGCCTGATTTACGCTGCTTTTTCCGTTGACCACCACCCCGTCTGCAGATATTTTACTATTGGGTTTAACCACGATGGTATCGCCAATACTCAATTCCTCAATTCCAACTTCTTCGGTTTTACCCTCTTTTTTGAGTAATGCCGTTTTGGGTGCGAGGTCTGCAAGCGCGGCAATAGATTTTCTAGCTTTATTCATTGCATAGTGCTCCAGGGCATGTCCCAGACTAAATAGAAATAATAATAAAGCTCCTTCTGCCCATTCTCCCAGGATGGCAGCTCCAACAGCAGCTACCAACATTAAAAAATCAATTTCGAAACCTCCTTTTGCCACAGTTTCAATAGCTTCTTTCGCAGTAAAATAACCCCCAAAGAAATAAGCCCCTATGTATAAAGATAAACTAACCCAATCAGGTATAGTCTCCACAAAAGAAAGCCCAAAACCAATTCCTAAAAGTACACCGCAAATAATTGCAAAGATAAGTTCAGTGTTTTTCCCAAAAACTCCTCCATGGGCATGGGAATGCTCTTCTCCGGCAGCGTGACTATCACCCTCTTTGTGATCATGGTTCGCTGCGGAACTTTGTTTCACTTTATCTTCTTTTTTTGAGCTTCCGCGACTTTTTTGGGATGCTTCGGCGTAATCATTTTCGTTTGAGGAACTTCGCTGGACCTTAAGATCTTCCTTCTCAATTTGGTTACTTATATCATCAAAATTTGTTTCTTTTTTATTGAACTCAAGCCTTATTAATCCTGAAGCAGAAACAGAAGCCTCCAATATCCCGCTAACTGCCAGAAGGTTTCTCTCTATGTTTCGAGCATGGCGGGTATGCCTCAGACCTTCTACTTCCAATAGCAAATGACCGTATTTCTCTGTAATGGCAGCGCCGGTGAGTTCAGCCAAAGATTGTATGCGGCCTATCGAGATTATGTCCGGATCATAGTGAAAGCATAATTGTGGGACTTCGTCTGGCTCTTTATCGTAAATATGAACTTTCTCCACCCCATTTTCTGCCTGTAACTCTTTAATAAGTCTATTTACACAAGAATCTTTCTCATTAGGTACCTGAGGTAATAGCACCGGAATTTTTATTTGTAGTTTTTTCATAACGTTATGCGTTTATTATCCATTCTTTGGCCGATGCTTTTTCGTTATCTCTAAAAAGTTTAATCTGTGCCTTAGTAAACGGCTTCAGTAATTCAGTAAATTGTTCCTGCCATTTTACTTTACCTACAAAAGCGACATTTTTTAAATGTTCTTCCCTGGAGAATTTAAATATCGTGATTTTGTTTAAGACACTTTTTGTCAAGTATTTAATGTCCTCCATTTCGACATACCAGCTGGTTTTTGTATGGTTTTTTATATGATCTTGTAATGTCACATAAAGCTTTTCAAAATCTTCCTCGTCAAAATTATTTTTAATGACCGTATATAATGTCTTGTCTCTTTTATAAACTATGATCATATCCCAATACTGGTAAATTTAAATCCTGGAGTTAGTAAAATCACCATTACACTTTTCACAAATTCCTTTTACTACTAAGTTTACATTTTCAGCTATATAACCTTCCGGTAAATTAATATGAGGAATTTTATGATCTGTTAAACAAACTGTTTCATCGCAACTGGTACAATGAAAATGAATATGTAAATCCTGTTCTATCTCGCAATTGCAATCGCTTTCACAAAGCGCATATTTTGGTATTCCTGTCCCGTCATCAATTTGATGCACAATTCCGCTGGTTTCAAAGGTCTTAATTGTACGGGATAAGGTAGCACGATCAGCCTTTACAAATGCATTCTCTATTTCGGTAAGTGCCACGGCCCGGTCCATTTTTCCCATAAACCTATAAATCAAAATACGCATCGCCGTAGGACGAACTTCATGCGCTTCCAATATTTTTTCTATCTCATTCATTTTTGAAATTATTTCGAATCATGTTGCTTTAATGACATTCCCGTTTTAATCTGAAAAGCATCTTCAATATTTGATAAATAAATAATACCGTCACCAGGATCTGGCGTTTTACCGTTTTCAAGGATTATAGCTATGGCAGATTGCGCTTCTTCATTCTGGCATACCAGCTCAAGCTTTACTACAGGACTATCGGTAATTTAAAAATCCAGTGATGGAGAAGCTCCCTTTGCTTTGAAGGAGCCAGTACCCTCCCCCTGTGAAAGAGTCATACTTTTAAATCCCTTTTCACTTAAAGCTTCAATTACCTTCTGAACCCTTTTTGGTTTTATAAATGCTTTGATTTCTTTCATGCTTGAATCTTTTTATAGTGTTTTCAATTAAGAATGAACCCGCTGAAGTTTTTAATTAAGACAAACAATTTTTCAGCGAGTCCATTCTTCTTATTTTTTAATTTTAATGACCGTGGGAAGTTTGACTCTTTTGCATTTCAGAAACCAGATAATAGGCATTATTGTAGGCCACCATCACACCTTCCGGTAACGGTTCCAAAAGTTTAATTTCTACCCAGCCATCTTCGGTTATCCCTGTCCTAACCTGAACAGGTTTCAGTTCCCATTCCGTTTTACCTTCCTCCTGATGCTTCTGGGCGGTAAAAACATATGGGTTCCCATCTTCTTCAATAACCGCTTCTTCGGGCAAAGCAGGGACTGGTGCCTCACCAGTCCTGATTTTTCCCTGTATATACATTCCCGGAATCAGGTAGTCCTCCTTTTTGTCAATCTCGGCATGTACATGAACGGCTTTCGGATTTTGTTCAAATTGTTTTCCTACGGAATATATTTCTCCTGTTAAATTGCTTCCAGGGACAGATTCCAGCGTAAAAGAAATTTTCTGACCCTCTTTCACCTTATAAATATCTTTTTCAAAAACCATTAAATCGGCATGGACGTGCTCATTATCAACGACCATGAACATACTGGTTTGTGGCTCCACATATTGCCCTATTTGCACCTTTACCTTTTCTATAAAACCCGTTATTGGACTAACCACAGGAACATATTCGTAAAGGTTTCCATTTCTTACTTGTGTAGCATTTATATTTAATTGTCGCAATTGAGATTCATACCCACTCACTTCTCCTTTTACCGACTGAAAATCTGCCTGGGTTTGTTGAAACGTCTTTCCGGAACCGACTTCTGCTTCATATAAACGTTGTTGTCTTTCAAATTCCTTTTCCAGAAACTGCATCCTGTTATATGCATTGATATAATCTGTTTGCATCTTTGTTAAGTTAGGATGGGAAAGGTATGCAAGGACTTCACCATTCCTAACCTTATCACCTTCAATAACCTTTATAGAAGTAACATTACCTCCTAAAATAGCAGTAACGGTAGCTTCGTACTGAGGCGGCACTTCCAATTGCCCATTTGCTTCTACTATCCCAGAGAGTGCTTTGGTACCTAACGAATCTACTTTGATTCCCAGACTGTTGAATTTCAATTCAGAAAGGTGTACTGAACGCATCCCACTTTTTTCTTCGTTGTTCTCCTTATCTTCTTCTGAATTAGAGGCTGTTACCCCGGAGCTGTTTTCCTCTTTATTAGAGTCTTCCTTACAACCGATAAACAGCGTAAGTGAAAAAGCAAGCATCAGGAGATTTATAGTTTTAATATTCATATCGTTTATATGTTTAATTTTTTACTTTGAATTTTTCAGATAATATTCGAGTTGATAACGGCTATCGAGATAATCATTGAAAGCGCTCCACGCATGCACCTCGATACGAATTGCATCCCTTATATTTTGAAGAAAAGTCACATAATCTATAGCTCCTTCTTTAAACGCCAGCACAGATCCGTTCTGTTGCTCCTTAGCCAAAGGAAGTGCCTTCTCCTTATAATAGTTCCAGGAATTTCTCCATTTTATAAATTCTTCCCGCATATTCTTATATTCTGTTTCCAGTTCCAGTTTATCCTGATAAAAATTCTGTTCTGCAATCTCCCGGTTGATTTTTGCTTCCTGAGTTCGGCCCAATGTGGGACCAAAGAATAATGGAATCTGTATACCTATTTGGTATTGATAAAACCCCGATTGTCCATTTATTTCCTGCATGGCATATTGTCCCTGAAGCTTAGGCAAGAACTCAGATTTCCGTTCTCTCGTAACAGCCCTGGCAACATCAACCCTCTGCTCAGCTACATTTAGAAATGGATGATTTTCTAGTGATTCCACTAAAAAATTTAATGGTTCATCTAATGTTTCAACCGATACCTCTGGAACGTCGTATAAGGTATCGCTGGCCAGCCAGAGGTTTAGTTGTTGCAATGACTTTTGATAATTTCGAAAAGATTGCTCTAACTGTATTCTAACCTCGTTTCCCTGATTGGATGTGGCCAGGTATTCCAGTTTGGAGGTGGCTTCTGTTTCATATCTAATCCGGGCCGCCCGTTCAATATCTTCAAATATTGAATCCATTTTCTTATATACCTGAAAAATTTTCTTTTGAGCATAAACAGAAGCCCAGGCCCTGCTTACCCGGCGTTCAATTTCAATAGTATTGAGATCCAAGGCGTTTTCTGCAAGTGCTACCCTTTCTTTTTGCAACTTTAAGCGGGGGGCAATTCCGAAGATATCAATGCCCTGTTGTTGGACTCCTATTTTAGTATAAACACCTTCAGATCCATTTCCTACTTCTTCTTTTCCTGTAAAGATTTGAGTATTCCCAAAATCAAAAGCTGTTTTGCGTAATACTTCTTCCCCTTCTATTGCAAGCTGAGCAGCTTTTAACTGAGGATAGTTTTTAACCGCCATCTCTTTCGCATTTTCCAAACTAATAGTTTGTAAACTATCTTGCAAAACCTGGTTATTTTCCTCCATATTTGATTGTGCGGAAGCTGAAAAAGTCCCAGCCAGAATGCAACCTATAACCAGGATGGTTGCCAAAGATCCTGAATAGGTGTTTTTAAGCTCGTTGGATTTTTGTTTTTTCTTTTCCCGCTTTCTTTCTACAAAAGTATAAAGCACCGGTAGCACAATGAGAGTTAGCAAAGTCGCTGTAAGCATCCCACCAATTACTACCGTGGCAAGTGGTTGTTGCACTTCTGCACCCGCAGAAGTAGAAAATGCCATGGGTAAAAAGCCAAAAATATCTGTTGTCGCTGTTAACATAATAGGTCTGATTCGTTCTTTGGTTCCTGTAAAAATCCTCTCTCTTATACTGGTCACTCCTTCTTCTTTTAAGGAATTAAATCTATTGATTAGTACCAGTCCGTTTAAAACTGCTACCCCAAATAATACGATGAATCCCACACCGGCAGAAATACTGAATGGCATATCCCTTATCCACAAGGCGAACACGCCTCCAATGGCAGCCAATGGAATTGCTATATAAATCATAATGGATTGGGAAAAAGACTGTAAGGCAAAATATAGGAGGACAAATATTAAAAATAACGCAATTGGGACTACGATGATTAATCTGTCTTTAGCACTTTGTAGGTTCTCGAATTCCCCGCCATAAGAAATATAATAGCCTGGAGGTAAATCTAATTCTTCATCCAGTTTCTGCTGAATGTCATTCACTACAGATTCTACATCCCTTCCTCTGGCATTAACCCCTACATAGGTTCTTCTATAAGTATCATCCCGGGAAATTTGCATGGGTCCCGCCACATATTCTATATTGGCCACTTCTTTTATAGGTACCTGGGTTCCATCGGGAAGATCTATATACATCCCCCGCAGATCATCAATATTCTTTCGATGATTTTCATCAAAGCGTACTACTAAATCAAAACGTTTTTCCCCTTCAAAAATAACTCCGGCCGTACCTCCGGCGAAAGCGGTACTTATATAATCGTTAACTTTTTGAATGTCCAACCCATATTGGGCAATTTTCCTACGATTAAATTTAACGGTCATTTGCGGTAAACCAGAAGTTCTTTCAGGATTTACATCTCCTGCGCCGGGCACTGTTTGAATAATATCTGCCATCTCCTGCACTTTTTCTGACAGGACTTTAAGATCTTCTCCATATAATTTAACCGCAATATCTTCCCTGACACCTTCAAGCAACTCATTAAAACGTAGCTCTACCGGTTGGGTAAATACCAGGTTAACCCCGGTAAGCTCTTCGTTAAGTTTTTCCTTGATTTGTTCTATCAACCCTTCTTTAGTATCAGATGTAGTCCATTTATCCTTATCTTTTTCAAGGATCAGGTACATATCTGCTATGTCCATAGGCATAGGATCTGTAGGAATATCAGCCACCCCTATTCTCGCCGTAGCTGTTTTAATTTCAGGGAAATTTTCTAAAAGTAAATTTTCTATTTTTTTAGAGACCTCAATGGATTCTGTAAGTGAGCTACCAGGCCTAATTAAAGCCTGCATGGCTATATCCCCTTCATCGAGTTGTGGAACGAATTCACCTCCCATTCTGGAGAATAGAAAACCAGCAATAATAAGCAGTACTACTGCGGAACCAAGTACTATTAATTTAAGTTTTAATGCCCCTTTCAGTAAAGGCATATATGCTTTTTGAATTGCACGAATAATTTTATCGCTTATTTTTTCCAGCCAGCGTTCGAACCTGCCAAACCAGTTCTTTTTATTCTGAATAGGTTTCATCAGTAAAGCGGACATCATGGGTACGTAAGTAAGGCATAAGAAAATTGCCCCAATCATGGCAAAACCGAATGTAAATGCCATGGGTCGAAACATTTTTCCTTCTACCCCTGTAAGAAAGAGAATAGGTGCAAAAACAATAAGTATAATGATTTGTCCGAAGAAGGCAGAACCCATCATAGTACTCCCTGCATCATACGCCACCTCATCCATGACACCCTTCTTGAATTTTATTTTACCGGATCGAATGCGCTTTTGTATTTCATATACAGTGCCTTCAATAATAATAACTGCCCCGTCTATAATGATTCCGAAGTCAATCGCACCCAGACTCATTAAATTTGCCCAAACATTAAATTGTTTCATGAGTATAAAGGCAAAGAGCAGGGACAATGGGATGGTAGTAGCGGTTATAAGGCCACCTCTTAAACTTCCCAGTAAGATCACCAGTGCAAAAATCACTATCAATGCACCTTCCAGTAAATTAGTTTTGACAGTATCGGTAGTTCTTCCTATCAATTCACTTCGGTCAATGATAGGTTCGATGGTTAAACCTTCAGGCAAAGATTTTGATACTTCGGCCATACGATCTTTAACATCCTGAATTACGGCATTTGGATTGGCTCCTTTAAGCATCATAATAATTCCACCCACTGCTTCTTCGCCATCCTGGGTAAAAGCACCATACCGCACCTGACTTCCATACTGAACATTTTCAGCAACATCTCCAATAGTCACCGGAATGCCATTTTGGGTGGTGATAGAAATCTCTCTAATATCGTCCAACGAGCGAATTAATCCTTCCCCTCTTATAAAATTGGACATTTTATTTTTTTCAATATAAGCTCCCCCTGTATTCACATTATTACGGGACAAAGCTTCGTAAACTTCAGATATACTGATACCGGTACTGTTTAATTTTTCCGGATTAACGGCAACCTCGTATTGCTTTATTGAACCTCCAAAAGAATTTACTTCAACCACTCCTTCCAACAGGGTTAGTTGACGTTTAACTATCCAGTCCTGAATTGTTCGAAGCTCCATGGGAGAATAGTCGTCTGCATATCCTTCTTCCGGTTTAATCGTGTATTCATAAATTTGCCCTAAGCCGGTGGATATTGGGCCCATCGCCGGACTGCCAAATTTTTCTGGAATTGTTTGGTTCAATTCATTAAGCTTTTCCTGAACAAGCTGACGGGGCAGGTAAGTTCCCATATCGTCTTTAAAAACGATGGTAACTACAGAAAGTCCAAACCGGGAAACCGATCGTATTTCTGTAACTCCGGGTAAATTCCCCATGGAAAGTTCTACAGGATAGGTTACAAACTGTTCAATATCTTCGGTAGCCAGATTAGGGGATTGGGTAATCACCTGCACCTGATTGTTGGTAATATCTGGTACCGATCCCAGATTTACGGTAGACATGGACCAAATACCAGTACCAATAAGCGCTATAGTAAGTAGTCCAATAATAAATTTATTATTAATGGAAAATGAAATGATTCTATTAATCATATAAGAAAAATTAATTCAGTTAAACATCTCGATAGTTCCTAAGAGGAAAAATCGATATCGCCCTGATCGCAATAAAGATTGGAGTTAAGCGGCAAAAAAGGATATAGTTATCCTATTAAAAAACTGAATTAAACCCTTGGAGGATCTAAAAAGGAAAGAATAGGTTCATCTCCTAAATTATCGAAATGAACAAATGCTTTGGACGGAATGTCCGTAATCAAAGGTTCAAAATTTGAAGAACCAAAATCTACAGTGTGTACATGGCAGCAATGACAACTACAAAATGGTGGACATAAATCTGCTGTCTGATTGTGGGAGTGGTCAAGATCCATCTCCTGAAAACTAACCGCGGTTATTTCAGAATCTGAAGAGATTACTGAAGAATCGTTATCGTTACAGGCTAGTAAATTGAGCCCGAACACATATAATGATAATATGAATGCGATTATTTTCACACAACAAAGATAAGAAAATAGGGATGCACAGGGTGTGCAAAAGACTTGTGTGGTAATTTTATACAAATCATATCGCATAAATTCCGACAATGTCTCTAGCCTATTAGAAGAAATTTTGTCGGATTACTTTTGGCGAAATAATCGTGTAACTTCTAGAAATAATCCGACATATCTCCTTAGAGTTCAAATAAGATTATTTTATATCTAATTTACCTTCGTGTGAGATATAGAATTAAATTGTATCATGGCCTTTTAATAATTTCCTTGGATTTTTCTACTACAATTTAAGCTACAACCAAATCATTAGCATCATCCAGAACGGAATTATCAAAACTCTTCAAATAAATTTCAGTAGTTTTTAGAGAATGATGCCCAAGTCCTTCACTTATAATTTCAGTCGAAATTCCTAAATTTTTAGCAATGGTAGCCCACGAATGACGAATATAATATGACGTTATTTGCTCTTCAATGCCAGCATCTTCAGCAATTTTCTTAAGCAACTTATTCACTAATCTTCTATCTGAACGATATTTTGTAAAAGTTTCAACAGAACCATCGTATCCTATGGGGAAAATAAAATCATCTGCCTTTTTATTACATGTATATTTTTTTAGTATAGAAATGAATTCATTCGTCATTCTAACTGACAAAGGATCTCCGGTCTTACTTCTACCATAATGTATATGAGTTTCTCCAATATCCTTTATTTTTAATTTAGCGAGATCTATCAGATTCATTCCACGACAATTAAACATACATAAAAAATAATTTTTTGTATGCCAGAGGCTGGAATTTTCTTCATATTTCAAATTTCTAATGGCAACTATTTTCTCCTTTGTTAAAGCTTTCTTTTTAGTGCGTTTGGAAGTTGGAATCTTGTAATATTGAAAGGGATTCTTTTTAGGCGCAAATTTATCTTCTATTATAGCACAATTATAAATTGCTCTTACTGCTCGCATATATGAACTTATTCCATTATTGGAGTTCCCCTTTGCCCTATGTTCCAATTCAAATTCTTTAAGAAAGGTTACATCAATTTGATAAAATTTTACCGGAAGATTATTGTTGAACTTTGTGAAAGCAGCGATAGCGTTATCATACCATTTGGCAGTACTGGGTTTTTGTTCTTTCATTTTACGATTGATCATTACTTGACCCCATTCAGATAATGATATTTGATTTGATAAATTTCTTTTTAAATCTGAATCTAATTCATTATCCCAACATTCCTTGACAGTTGCTATAAGAACATTAACACTAATCTCATTTAGAGTTTCTCCAAGCTCATCAATAATAGATTTAACCGAATATAGTTTATTGTTCAATTCACGATTTATAACATCACAATCCTGATCTTTATTCGCTATAACAGATTTTTTAAGTTGCATATTTTTGTCATCCCAACCTGATATAGAAGTGAAATACGGAAGTCTTAAAATTCTTTGTTTTTTATGGTATATTCGTATAGCAACAGGATATAATCCATAAGTATTCTTTGAATTTTTTCTAATGTCAAGTATCAATCTTGCTCTAGCCATATCTTTAGATTTTCTACTTAAAAGATAGGTAAATTTGTGCATAGTTTGTGCATAGTTTTCTTTGGTATCAGATGATACGACTTACTATTAAAATTAATTAAAATACTGATTTACAGTTATTTATGAATAATAATAATTTAAAAAAATGTTAAAATTTCGGCCTTCTAAGCAGACGGTCACAGGTTCGAATCCTGTCGAGATCACAAAAAGCCTCGCAATAGCGGGGCTTTTTTGTTTTCTTCCGTTCTATTTATCTAGAATTTATATGTACAGGCACCAAAGGGAATATTCGATAAACCTGTTTTAGAAATGATTTTATCTATTTCCTGCTTTTCGTTTTCTTCATAAATGAGGTAATGAATATCACCATATTTACAAAAAGATCCAACTGCTGAAGAATTAACTCCGGCAAACGAACAATCCTGAAATTCGAAATTATCCTTCTTAAGTTTCAGAAAATGCTTTGAAAGTATTTCCAGGTCCTTACCAGCGGCATAGATCACCCCGTTGAATTTATACTCTACTCCATAGAATATAAAGTTTTCACAATAATTTAAAGGCCATTCTTAAAGTATTGTCAAAAGGGCTGTTTAAAGGTTGGAACACTTAAAATCTTCCTAACTTGGGGTTAACGAGCCTTTTAAAATTAACAATAAATCCCTATAAACAGTGCTTTTACAGGCACTGTGAATAAAAGTTTTCAAAGAGATGCAGGAAATACCTGATTTATCTGAAAATTCCATTGAACAAATATTAACAATTCTTGAAAAAGAAAAAGAGATCACGTGTAAACTGCCGGGCAACGGAGTTTTACATATAGAAAAGGAATTACCCTACCTGGTGATCTACCGCAGAAAGAGCAATGACAGGGGTACCAGGAGACTGGTCACCAACGAGTCTTCTTATTTGATCATTGGAGAAACCGATATTAAAGGCTACCAGGACTTGCTTTTCAAATTATCTGATAAGATTTCGGCCAGTATGGAGGCCTACCTCTTATTTGAAATTTATTCTGCCGAACCCAATAGTAATATAATTAGAATTAAAGGTCCGGCCCAACGACTTCCCTCCAGCCTTACCACTCTTAAGGAGGAGCTGGATAAAGTAAACACCGAATTTTCAGGAATTTACCTCGATACCGAAATTCAGGATACGCCAAACAGGCAGGCTGAAGGGGATGAGGCCTTATTGAGCATTGACCAGGCAAAAAACTGTGGTGCAGTGATAGTAGGGCTCGAGATCCCAGCTATCTACCGAAATGAGGAGAATGAATTATACCCGGTGTTCTTCAGGAATTTCAAGGATTTTATCATTAGAGCCATACATAGAAGTTTTTATGAATTCATACGCGTTCAAACCTCTGGCGGTGTTGCCAGTTATAACGCCCTGGGCAGAAAGTACCTGAAAAAGATCGTTTTTGATATCGACAAAACCCTGGCCGATATTGAAAAGTCCTACCAGTTCCTCTGGCTGGTCTCCCCTTCCAATATACATGATATCAAAAAACAGTTCTTCGAAAGCAATTATGAAAAGCTGGTAGATTACCACTACAGGTTGCTTCCGGTAGACCCGGATATTTTAAAAAGGAGACTGTACAATTTAAAGATCGAGGAGATCGATGATCCCGCGATGTCTTATTTGTTCAGGGAAAAACGGGAGGAACTGGATATGCAACTTACCATGCTGGGAGAAAGAGGCACCAGGAAATTCCTTTATGACAGTATAAGGCTTTATGAAGGCGTGGAAAATAAACTTTGTGAAGAGGCACGAAATATACTGAATGAAGTTGATGAAGAAAATCATACCGATGATAAAGAACTTATAGACTCCAGGGAGTTTAGCAGCCTCGCCAGAAAAGAATTTGATTTTTACAGGAAGCAGGACGAAAAGTTCAAATGCAAGGTGCATATTCGAAAGGATGTGAATGTCATGATGGTTTCCAGAGGCGAGCTTTATATTCCTGAAGACTATAAAATGAAACGCATCGAAGCCGAAGCCCTTATTCAACATGAGGTAGGAACCCATGTTCTCACTTATTATAACGGGAGTCACCAGCCACTTCAACAGCTAAGCATTGGTCTGGCAGATTACGATCCGCTTCAGGAAGGCCTGGCCGTGATGAGCGAGTTCATGGTTGATGGCTTAACCGCAAACCGACTGCGAACCCTCGCAGGAAGGGTTATCGCCGGGGAAGCCGTAATGAACGGGGGAAATTTTCAGGAGATATTCCGCCTGCTAAAAATGGATTATGGCTTTTCTCCTGAACGAGCCTTTAACATCACCTCCAGGATCATGCAGGGTGGTGGCTTTATGAAGGATATTATCTATCTGAAAGGGTTGGTATTGCTTAAAGAACATCTTAAAAATGACGGAGAGTATGAGCCGCTGCTGGCTGGAAAATATGGAATTAAACATACCGGGATCATAAAGGAACTTACCGAAAGGAATGTTCTTGAACCGGTACGGGTAAAACCCAGATACCTGCACAGTGAAAAAATGTACGAAAAATTAAAATTAATCGGGCAGGGTCTAAGTCTGCCACAAATGGTATGTAAATGAAAATATGTTTTGTATTAAATGATATAGAAACCGAAAAAAACGGAACTTCGGTTGCACTAATGTGCATGGCACATCAACGTGGACATGAGGTCTATGCAATGGGTGTGGGTGATTTCAATTTCCACCACGATTCACCCATCAGCATCAATGCCACAACGGTGCCGAAAAATACCAAAACCAAATCTCCGGCAAAATTCCTGGAAGCACTCCAGGGAAGCAAGGCCAGGAAAAAACAACTGGATTCAACCAAACTCGATGTCCTGTTCATTAGAAATAACCCAACCGAAGAAGTTGGAAGGGAGTGGGCAGAACAGGCGGGGGTGGCCTTTGGCCGAATGATCCAGCAACAGGATGTTCTGGTGCTGAATGACGCCTATGCCCTTTCTCATGCCTTTATCGATAAACTTTATTTTGAAGAACTGCCACAGGAGATCAAACCAGATTCGATCATTACCCGCGATAAGGACCAGTTGCTGGACTTCTGGGAAAAGCAGAATAAGAAAATGGTATTGAAGCCGCTTGAAGGTTCTGGTGGGCAGGATGTCTACCTTATCGATAAGCACGAGAAGAATGTGAACCAGATCATTGAACACCTGATCTCCCAGGGCTATGTGATCGCCCAGGAATTTCTTCCAGCCGTGAAAGACGGAGACGTGCGTGTGCTCCTGTTAAACGGAAAGGTGATGGAAAAAGATGGTGAAAAGGCCATCATCAGGAGAGTTGCCGGGGAAGGTGAATTCCGAAGTAATTTCGCGCTGGGCGCCACGGCCGATAGCAGCGATCTTACTCCAGAAATGCAGCGCATCGTGGATCTTACCGCCCCAAAACTAATTCGCGACGGACTCTTTTTCGTAGGCCTTGACATCGTAAAAGACAAGTTGATCGAGATCAATGTTCTTAGTCCCGGCGGGATGGAGCATTTCAAGGATATTGGGCTTCCTCCGTTTACCGATTACGTAATAGAAGCCATAGAACGAAAAGTTGAATATAAGAACACCTATAAAGGTCAGCTTTCCAATCGCACGCTGGCCACGATGGAATAAAAACCTTATTTATGAACGAAGAACTTAATGAAGAAATACCAAGGATCGTTGGCACCTATACTTCTGGTAAGGAAGGACCACTTCTATTTGTGACGGGTGGAATTCATGGAAATGAGCCCAGCGGAATACAGGCCATGGAAGAGGTTTTTAAACAACTGGACAAAACCAGGCCCGAGATAGCAGGAACCATCGTTGGAGTAAGTGGAAATAAGATGGCCCTTAATCAGAATAAAAGGTATATTGATGAAGACCTCAACAGGACCTGGACCAAAGAAAATATAAAAAACGGCACTAAAGACAGCCATGAAAAAAAGGAGATGTTCGAGATCATAGATATCCTGGAGCAGTATCCCGAAAAGGATTTCACCAAAAGATATTTCCTGGACTGTCATACTACCTCCTCTCCCAGCCTTCCGTATGTATCTGTACAGGAAGTGAATGACAATGATGAATGGGCTCACAAATTCCCAACCTACATCATTCGTGGCTTTAGTGATATCATAACCGGGGATATAGACCATTACCTCAGCAGGATCGGGATGACCGGTTTTGTATTCGAGGCGGGACAGCATACCGATAAAACTTCAGCTGAAAATCATGAGGGAGTTATCTGGCTGGCCTTAGAAGAAGCCTGCAACCTGGATCTATCACAAATTTCAACCTATCCAGAATGTGTTGATAGATTTGCGAAAAAGAATGCACCTCCTCAAAAAACCTTCGAGATCGTATATCGTCATGGCCTGGAAGACAGCGATATATTTGAAATGCAACCCGGCTATGAGAACTTTCAGAAGATCGAAAAAGGTGAGCTCCTGGCCAAACAAAATGGGAATGAGGTAAAGAGCGAATGGGATGCGCACATTTTCATGCCTTTATATCAGGCACAGGGGAATGATGGATTCTTTGTTGTGGAGGAAGTCTAAGTAAAGGACACTAAAGTTCAAAGGCAGCTCAAAAAGCTGCCTTTTTTATGATTTTACATTTTTCTTTTAGAAATCGGTTTCTTGAAAAATAGTTTTAAAACACCTATTTGGTAACTATACCAACCACTTCTCCTGTTTCACAATTCACACGAAGCAGTTCATCTACACTTACCCCGTAACGTCCCTTCGGAACCTGGTAGTCTCCTAAACCCTTGATAGATTCCACAAGGATGATCTCCGTACCATCCCGGGGATCTCTCAACGGACTCTTACAGGAAGTGCCATCCAGCACCATCCCTTCTGTAGTGATAAAGGCAGCAGGAGTTCTTTCGGCGGGCCTAACGATCTTTGTCTTAAAGGAAGTTGTTGCGCAGGAATTAATAATAAATGCAATTACCAGAATAGAAAATTGAAGAAATCGATTCATTGGGAGGTTTTTTTTGATCTATTATTTAAATATAGACAAAAAAACCTGTACAAAATGCTAATTATTAAATGTTTATGTTAATTCAATAAGATTTTACGAATTCGAGGCAAACTGGTGTGGGAATTTCGAATACCGCCGGCTGGATCTTAAGTTTCCCGCTCTTCTGGTTGATCTCAAAGATCGAGATATTTCCGGTATCCTGGCTGGCAGCGTATAAATATTTACCGGAGGGATCGATCGCGAAATTGCGGGGTGTCTTTCCGGCTATGGGGCTATTCTCAATTCTGGAAAGCATACCCGATCCTGGATCTATCTCAAAAACGCCGATGCTATTGTGCCCACGGTTTGAAACATACAGGAATTTTCCATTTGGATGTATATGAATATCGGCTGCTGAATTACTGGCCCTGAATGATGCCGGCAAGGATGATATCTCCTGTATGATCTCCAGGCCGCCATTCTTCAAAATCCTGAACGTATTAATAGTGCTGTTCAATTCATTGATGGAAAAGGCGAAATTTCCATTTATACCCATGCTTAGATGCCTTGGCCCTGCACCATCTTTTAACTGAACGGATTTTTGTTCATTTGCCTCGAGAATACCAGATTTCACATCAAAATCATAGATCCACACCATATCATTACCAAGGTCGGCAATATAGGCATATCGATTGTCTCTGCTTATTTTTACAGAATGTGCGTGAGCTTTATCTGGTTGTTCCAGTTTGAGTTCCTGGTTAGGAACCAGTGCTCCGTTTTCTCCAACTCTATAAACCATCACCACCCCTCCCAGATAGTTGCTTACAAAAATAAATTTTCCAGAACGGTCCAGCGCGATATGGCAGGGTGCATGGCCTACAGTTGAAAGTTTCCCGATATTTTTAAGGGTACCGTCCGGCTGGATTTCAAAGGAATAGATAAATCCGTTAGTTGCATCGCCAGGTCCTAATTCACTCACTGCATATACATATTTACCCTGTTTACCCACCTTCACAAAGGAAGGATTTACGATCTCTGCAGCCGTAGTAACGAAATTCAGCTTCCCATTCGAAGAGTGCTGACTAAGCAAATAGATGCCTTTTGCCTTTCCGTCTACATGACCTTCTTTTTTGGTATAGGTCCCCACATACATTCTGTTGATCGAGTCTGGGAGATTTTGCTTTTTCATTTGAGCATATATCGAAGAAACGAACATCGAAACAAGAATTAAACAGATATATCTTACGAATTTCATCTTTTGCAGATTTTTACCTAGAGCCATTTTTTCCTTTTAAAATAATAAAGCATCGCAAAGAAAATGATCACCATTATGCCCAATAGCACAAAATAGCTGTATTTCCACTGTAATTCCGGCATATATTCAAAGTTCATTCCGTATATACCGGCAAAAAATGTAAGTGGGATAAAGATACTTGCCATGATCGTAAGCACTTTCATCACTTCATTCATTCTATTGCTGATGGTGGTCATATACAGGTCCATCAATCCCCATATCATTTCACGATAAATGTCGATATTTTCAGAGATTTGTATGATATGATCACTCAAATCCTGAATATAATTGATGGTTTTTTCATGGATAAGCCCATTATTCAGTTTCTCGAGCCGGTGCACCACTTCTCTTAATGGAAACACTGAACGGCGTATCCTAAGTATGGTTCTTTTTAATTCCTGTATTTCAATGGTAATATTATCATTGGGTTTATCAACGAACAGGCTCTCCTCCAGTTTTTCGATCCGGTCACTCATATCGTCTATTACCAGGAAGTAATTATCAATTATAGAATCCAGCAGGGCGAACATCAGGTAATCTGCAGATCTGCCGCGTATTCTTCCCGTTGCGGTTTCCAGGCGTTCTCTTACAGGGTTAAAAACATCCCCATTAGACTCCTGGAAGGTCAACAGGTAATTTCGCCCAACTATCATACTAATGTGTTCATTTTCAATATTTCCATCCTTATGATAGAGCATCTTGGCCACAATAAAAAGATAATCCCGGTACACCTCGATTTTAGGTCTCTGCCCCGTATTTACAATATCTTCCATCACCAGTGGATGCAGTTCATAATACTCCCCAAGTTTCTTGATCTCTTCCACATCACTAAGGCCATCAACATTGAACCAGGTAATTCGATCTTCGTCTACGAAATTAAAGGCATCTTCTACGGTGGTAGACCTGTATCGCTCATAATGCTCCTGATTGTAATCTATAACATCCAGCTGGGTTTTCGCGGCTTCCTTTCGACCCACATAGGTCATGGTACCCGGTATCTGGTTTACCGATTTTGCATGCTTTGGACGCTTCATCAAGGATAATGGTTTGATTGGCATAAGGGAACGCTTTTTTATAAAAATAGATGATTTTTTGAAGTGTACGGAATTTCTTCCAATTTAATCGAATTCGATCTTTTTCAGGATAAGGCCCGAGGCCGGTGCCAGGTAATCCATCTGGAATTGAGGATGATCGGGCAATAGACTCTTTTCGATATCATCGAGGCTCAACTCACCCCGGCCCAGCAGAACAAGGGCTCCCATCATCAACCTAACCTGGTGCCTTAAAAACCCGGCAGCATGAATATTAAATATATAGGATTTCTTCGGAAAAAAATTTGCGGTATATACTTCATTTTCCACGATCTCAGACTTCAGCATCTCCCTTTCAAAAGTGCTTTTTTCTGAAACACGTACGCAATAATTCCTGAAATTATGAACACCCTGGAACAGCTTGGCTCCTTCCTTCATTTTTTCGATATCCAGATCTTCCTGGAAATTGGCCATAAATGGCGCGCAGAACGGGTGAAACTTTTCAGAATTACAGAAGAGATATGCGTATTCCTTTGTTTTGGAATTTTGAATGATATTGAAATCCTTATCTACTTCCTCTATCCCTAACGCCCTTATATCCTGTGGCAGGTTCTTATTGAACAATTTTAAAAATGAATCCAGGTCCTCCAGAGGTTCATGGTCCACGAACAATTCAAAAGCCGATTCTTCTGCTGAAACCATAGCATCAGTGCGACTGGTCCCCAGGATCTTGAATTTAGCTTCAGGCAATACCCAGCCCAGAGTTTTTGTTATTAAACCTTCCACGGTTTTTACGTCGGGTTGCTTTTGCCAGCCATGTAACCTGTATCCCAGGTATTGAACTTTAATGAAGTAGTAGAAACGTTTTCTAAACAATGGTTAGTTTTTGGGCAAAGATATTATTATTCTAAAACTGTATTTTTTAAAAAAATTCAGCAAAGGTGTAACAATTATTTTTCTGTTTCGTCTTTAGGGTGTCAATCAATAATTAAAAAAATGGAAAACCTGAACTTTATCAATAGGGATTTCGAAAATATGAATCCGGCCAAAGGTCGTCGAAGAGCCTGGCAACACATCCGGATATCTGCAGGAAAAATTAATCATCATCCCATCATCAACCTGAATTAAAAAGATCTTCGTCATCAATCAAAGCATCATAGCCCCGAAAGGGGCTTTTTTATTTACTGCTGCTGAAAAAGCTTAGCCTCGATGAACTCATACGAGCCGTTATACCTTAAACTGGCTGAGAAAGGGCTTCGAAAAGGTGGCTATATTTCATATCTTGTGATTCGATAAAATGCAATCACTATCATGACAAAGTACCTCAAAATCCTTTTTTTATTTTTCCTCAGCACCTACACCGTCAGTGCGCAAACTGGCAGGGAGAAACTCACTACAGAAGATTATGAAAAAGCCACCAGGTTTCTCAGTTTTAACACCCGGGACCTGGTAGATAAAAGTTATGTGAGCCCTAACTGGCTGGAAAACGGGCAATTCTGGTATAAGATTTCTGAAAATGGAAATGCCAGCTATGTCCTGGTAGATCCTGCAAATGGAAATAAACGTACTGCTGATTCTGAAAACAATATCATGCAAATGGCTGGAGCAAGCAGGGTTGATAACAAAGCGGCTACTTCCTGGACCGAAGTGGTTTCTCCTAATGGTGAAAAAGCTGCTTTTATTAAAGACTGGAACCTCTGGATGAGGGATCTTAAGAGTGGGGACAGCATTCAGCTTACTTTTGATGGAGAGGAAAATTATGGTTATGCTACCGATAATGCCGGCTGGAGAAAAAGCGACAAACCTATCCTGCTCTGGTCTCCCGATTCTAAAAAGATCGCCACTTACCGGCAGGATCAGCGACATGTGAACGATATGTACCTGGTAAGCACCAACGTGGGTTCACCTGAACTTCAAAGATGGAAATACCCGCTTCCTACAGATGAGGAAGTAATAAAGATAGAAAGAGTAATTATTCATACCCAACAACCTAAGGTGGTAGATCTACAGGTGCCGGCCGACCCCAGAAGAGGGACGCTATGTGACGACATCTCCTGTTCTGGAGGTTTCGACGACAACCAGTGGAGCAAGGACTCCAAACAACTCGCCTTTGTTTCCAGTTCCCGTGATCATAAAAGCGCCAAAATGCGGATTGCCGATGCAGAAACCGGAGCCGTAAGGGAGGTTTTCGAGGAAAAGGTAGAAACTCAATATGAATCTGGTCAGGGAGCCATCAACTGGAGATTCCTTTCCGCTTCCAATGAAATCATCTGGTATTCTGAAAGGGATGACTGGGGCCATCTTTATCTGTATGACTCCAAAACCGGCAATTTAAAGAACCAGATCACAAAAGGTGATTTTGTGGTGACTCAACTGAAGGTGGTTGACGAAGAAGACCGCAAGTTGTATTTTATGGCCAATGGTCGTGAAGAGGGCCGCGATCCTTATTTCAGTCATTTTTACAGCATTAACTTCAACGGAAAAAATCTGAAATTATTAACTCCGGAAAACGGGAATCATTCGGTTTCTATTTCGCCTGATGAGAAATACTTTGTCGATAATTATTCCCAGCCTGATGTTCCCAATGTGGCCGAGCTTCGCAATATAAAAGGAAAGCTTATCAGCACACTGGAAAAGGCGGATATTTCAAGACTAAAAGAAACCGGCTGGCAGGCACCAAAACCAATTACTGTAAAATCAAGAGACGGAAGATGGGACCTGTATGGGCTTATGTTCACTCCTACTCACCTGGATGAATCAAAGAAATATCCGGTAGTGAATTATATTTATCCCGGGCCTCAGGGAGGTGGAGTAGGCAGTAGATCCTTTTACCCGTCTCGCAGAGACCACCAGGCCCTTGCTGAACTTGGTTTTGTGGTGGTAGTGATCGATGGAACCTGTAACCCAGATCGTTCAAAATCGTTTCACGACGCCTGCTACGGAAATATGGCCGATAATACCCTCGAAGACCAGATCTCCGGCATCAAACAACTGGCAGAAAGATATCCCTATATGGATCTTGATCATGTTGGGATCTGGGGACATTCGGGTGGAGGATTTGCCACGGCAGCAGCGATGTTCAAATATCCTGAATTTTATAAAGTAGGAATTTCAGAATCTGGGAATCATGATAACCGTAACTACGAGGACGACTGGGGCGAACGTTATATTGGATTGTTAGAGACAGGCGAAGATGGCCTTTCCAATTACGAGAAGCAGGCCAACCAGAACCTGGCTGCCAACCTCGAAGGAAAGCTGATGCTTGCCCACGGTGCGATGGACGACAATGTGCCTCCATATAATACCTATCTCCTGGTGGATGCTCTAATTGAAGCGAATAAGGATTTTGATCTCATCATCTTCCCGCACGCCCGTCATGGTTTCGGAAAAGACTCCTATTACATGATGAGAAGACGCTGGGACTATTTTGTAGAACACCTTATGGATGCAACTCCGCCCGAGGATTTTGTGATAGACCCTTCAAATTAAAAGCTTATGAAAGAACCAGAAATAGTTGACGTAGAGTCCAAGGAATTAGTAGGTATCAGTTTACATACCAGCCTGGCCGATGATAAGACCGGCATTCTTTGGAAGCGTTTTATGAAGAGTAAAGACGAGATCAAAAATGCCAAATCCAGCGACCTTTATTCGGTACAGGTTTACGACGACGGATTTATTAAAGGCCAGTTCAACTCCCAGTCGGTATTTGAAAAATGGGCAGCCATGGAGGTTGAGGATCTATCCCAGTTACCAGAACGCTTGCAGGGCATGAAGATCCCAGCTGGAAAATATGCAGTTTTTGTGCATGAAGGAACTTCCAAAAAATTTGCCGAAACCGCACAGGCTATATTTGGAGAATGGCTCCCCAATTCAGGATACGAACTGGAAGACCGCCCTCATTTCGAGGTTATGGGCAAGGATTATAAAGGTCCCGAAAATCCGGAAAGCAAGGAACATATCTATATTCCAATCAAGCCTAAAAATAACTAGATCTCCATTGGCAAATATTGATCATGTAGGACAGCCAGGATTTTCAGAGCAATTCAGGGGCTTTTTAAATACCCAGGATATTTGTGAGAAACTGGAGTTGGATGAATTCAGCACATTTAAGTTTCCCGAAATCAAATTTACCAAGGATCTTGAGGATGACTTAAAAGCCTTGCAACATCCAAGAAATTCGGTTCTCGGAAAACGCATGGAAAGCTTCTTCTCTATTGCCATCAAGCATTCAGACAGGTACAGGATGCTGGCTTCCAATATCCAGATCATCGAAGAAAAGCAAACCCTTGGAGAACTTGATTTCCTGGTTTACGATAATATGCTGCGAAAACCATTGCACGTAGAGCTGGTTTACAAATTATATGTTTACGATGCTTCTTTTAACCACGAGCTGGAAAGATGGATAGGCCCGAACCGGCGCGATAGTTTTTCTAAAAAACTGGATAAGCTCAGGTCGCGGCAATTCCCGTTGCTTTTTAAACCTGAAACTCAAAGATATCTGCAGGATCACGATCTTAAGCCTGGAGATATTGATCAGCAGCTTTGTTTTAAGGCCCAGCTGTATTTACCAAAAAAGAAAAAACTGGAGTACACAAATGCCGATGCAAAGTCTTTTGACGGAAGCTGGCTTGGATTGGATGAATTCCGCGATATGGACTGGAAGAGACATCTGTTTTTTAGTCCGAAGAAGAAACTCTGGTCATCTGATCCCGCTTTCAATTCCAGCTGGAAAACCTATTCAGAAATCATCCATGAGATCGAAAGCTTTCTGGACAAAAACAAGTCGCCGCTTATATGGATGAAAACCAAAACCTCCTATATTCGTTTTTTCATAGTTTGGTGGTAAATGATTAGATTCATCACAGATGAGAATGCCTTGCAGGTCCTCGAAATTTATAGCTATGGCCTGCAGAGCCGTAACGCGACTTTCGAAACCAGGGTTCCAGGCTGGAAGGATTGGAACGAGAAATTTCATACGCATTCCAGGTTGGGTTATTTTGAAGATGACCAGTTACTCGGCTGGGCAGCTATTACACCTTTTTCAAAAAGGGAAGTTTATCGGGGTGTTGCTGAAGTGAGTATCTATGTAAATCCAAACCATTCGGGAAAAGGAATTGGATCTGGATTGATGGCAGCACTTATTAGCTCATCCGAGGAAAATGGGATATGGACATTGTTTTCAAGTGTTTTTCCAGAAAACCAAGCCACCATTCGGCTACATGAAAAATACGGCTTCCAACTGCTGGGCAGGAGGAATAAAATAGCAAAACTTGATGGGATCTGGCGAGATACGCTCATCTTTGAAAGACGAAGCAAACTAACAGGAATCGATTAAAATCAGGTTAATGGCTGAAATTTTCCAGGATATAAACATACTCTATCTATTCATCCTTTTTGCTGCCGGAATTATTGCATTTATTATTTCCACTATTTCGGGTGGCGGTGGTGCGCTAATCCTCGTCCCATTTCTTAATTTCCTTATTAGCACCACTAAAACCGCACCGGTACTTAACCTGGGAACCTTCATAGGAAGGCCGGCCAGGCTTATCATTTTCTGGAAACACATCAACTGGAAGGTATTCTGGTATTATGTCCCGGCAGCTATGCTGGGCGCCTGGATCGCAGGCTGGTTCTTTGTAAAAGTGAATGCAGGCTGGTTACAGATCCTGGTAGGACTATTCCTGGTAAGTACCGTATTTCAGTATAGATTTGGAAAAAAGGAACGTTCATTCCCGGTTAGACTCTGGTATTTTATCCCGCTGGGCTTCATAGTTTCCCTGCTCGGCACCATAATCGGGGCGCTTGGCCCCATTCTGAATCCGTTTTACCTAAATCTTGGTCTCGATAAAGAGGAACTGATCGCTACCAAAACCGTCAACTCCTTTTTCCTGGGTATCTCTCAAATTGGAAGTTACGCCTTTTTCGGTCTTTTATATGCTGAATTATGGATCTACGGGATCGCCCTGGGATTGGGAGCCGTAGTAGGAAATATCATCGGAAAAAAGTTCCTGTCAAAAATGAAAAGCAGCACATTCCGAAAATTACTGATCATTCTGATGGTTATTAGCGGAATCCTGTTAATATATAACCAGCTTAAATAAGATTCATAAATTAGGAGTCACTAAGAAATGAATCATGCAGCCGGAATTCCGCGAAGCCATAAAAACCTCCTATCTCAGCATTGCCGCTAACACTGTCCTGGCGATAGCAAAAGCCATTACAGGCATTTTCGGAAATTCCTATGCGCTAATTGCCGATGCCATCGAATCGACTACCGATGTCTTTTCTTCCCTGCTCGTTTTACTTGGCTTGCGCTATGCAGCAAAACCGGCAGACGAAAATCATCCTTACGGACATGGAAAAGCCGAGCCGCTAATTACATTTTTGGTAGTAGGTTTTTTGGTCGCTTCAGCCACCCTTATCGCGGTGGAAAGTATCGAAAACATCCAAACACCTCACGAGGTTCCAGAGCCTTATACACTTATCGTTTTGGCAGTGATCATCATTCTAAAGGAAGTCTTTTACAGGTTCGTTTCTAAGAAAAGCACGGAAACCTCGAGTTCTGCCTTAAAGGCCGATGCCTGGCATCACCGTAGCGATGCGATCACTTCGCTCATGGCATTCATAGGAATTTCCATCGCACTATACATGGGAAAAGGTTATGAAAATGCCGATGACTGGGCAGCGCTCCTGGCTTCCGGATTTATACTTTTCAACGCTTATCTCATCCTAAGGCCTGCATTGGGAGAGGTGATGGATGAACATCGATATGAGGGCATTGAAAAGAAGATCCGGAATATCGCTGAAAAGAATCCTGGGGTGGTGGAAACCGAAAAATGCTTTATCCGCAAAACAGGGATGACCTACCATGTGGATCTGCATATCGCCGTAGACGCGAACATCAGCGTTAAACAGGGTCATGATATAGCCCACCTTGTAAAGGATGAGATCCTGGAGCAACTTCCGCAGATAGCCGATGTACTAATTCACGTAGAACCCGACGACGAAATCTAAAGCATTTTGCTCCTCGTTAATATTTCTTTAGAACTTCCCGGATTTAATTAAGAAAGATTTAGCACTACAACCTGCTCGTAAGCTTTGATAGCTCTGCGTTTAAGCGTATATTATTTTTGATAATTAACCACAAAAAATGGAGATATGTCGATGATCAACGAACAAGAATTTAAAAAACTTTCAGGCCATAATGCTGAACCCTGTATTTCTATATTTATACCCACTCAGCGCGCCGGGAAGGAGGTTCTGGAAGAAAAGAACAAAAAGCATCTCAACTCTCAATGGACAGAGATCAAAAAGAAGCTAAAAGAGGAAGGAACCGATGAAAAAACGATCGAAAAGATTGGAAAACCTATAAACGATCTTATTGAAAACAGAGATTTCTGGAGGCACCAGTCAGACGGACTAGCGGTTTTCGCTTCCGAAGACTTTTTCGAATCCTACACCCTGCCTATCAAATTTGAAGCCTACCATTATATTTCAAATGAATTCTACGTGAAACCACTGGTTCCTGCCATGACCGGAGATGGTCGCTTTAATGTCCTGGCCATCCAGTTAGGAGATGTTAAGTTTTACGAGGCCAGTAAATATAGTATAACTCCAGTGGAGATCGAGGATCTCACTCCAAACAGGCTGCAAGACCGTGTTGGATATGACTATAAAGAGCGAGCGCTTCAATTCAGAACTCAGGATGAGGGTGGTGAAAAAACTCAATTTCATGGACATGG
Source organism: Christiangramia oceanisediminis (assembly GCF_022570735.2). Taxonomy (GTDB): domain Bacteria; phylum Bacteroidota; class Bacteroidia; order Flavobacteriales; family Flavobacteriaceae; genus Christiangramia; species Christiangramia oceanisediminis. The sequence continues at coordinate 1,008,686 of NZ_JANCNS010000002.1, forward strand.
AGGAAGCGAACGCGATGAAAAAGAGGAAGCCAAGCAGTTCTTCCGCGCAGTAGACCAGGGACTAAAGGATTATTTGAATAAGGAAAAACTTCCTTTACTGGTATTCTGCCAGGACTACCTCTTCCCTATTTATAAGGATGCCAATACCTACAATCATCTTTTTGATAAAGTGATCGCCGGAAATCCTAATGACACCGATCTCATGGGAATTCACGCCCGCGCTATGGATATTTTTGAACCTTATCTTAACGAAACCAGGGATAAGAAGATCGAAAAATATAAGGAGCTAAGCAGCACCGAAAATACCACCTCGGCGCTTAGCGATATCATTCCGGCGGTTTACCAGGGAAAAGTAGATACCTTGTTCATTGAAAATCGCGCTGAAGTCTGGGGCAATTACCACGAAGATGAGATGAAAGTTGATTTTAGCGACGAACCAACCGATGGGGATATCTCCCTGCTGAATCTCGCTGCTCGTAAGACCATCGAAATGGGCGGAAAGGTTTACCTGGTAGAACATGAGTTCATGCCTCAGAAAAAATCCAAAATGAATGCCCTCTTAAGATTCTAATTAAATACCAAAAGGCTCGTTTATACGGGCCTTTTTTAATTCTGCTGAGGTAATTTTAGTTAACTTTAGCAACCTCAAATTAAATTTTTAATGGAAACCAACCTCGCAGTACTTATAGACGGCGATAATATTCCGTCTGCCCACGTGAAGGAAATGATGGAAGAGATCGCCAAATACGGAAATCCAACCATCAAACGCATTTATGGTGACTGGACCAAACCTCACCTAAACAAATGGAAGACCGTACTTCTCGAAAATGCCATACATCCTATTCAGCAATACGGATATACACAGGGAAAGAATGCTACAGATTCAGCCATGATCATCGACGCTATGGATATTTTATATTCTAATAAGGTTGATGGATTCTGCCTGGTCTCCAGTGATTCCGATTTTACCAGACTGGCGACCCGGCTTCGCGAAGCCAGTATGAAAGTGATTGGAATAGGCGAAAAGAAAACACCAGATCCTTTTATTGTTGCCTGTGATAAGTTCATATACATCGAGATCCTGAAGGACCAGACCAAGGAACCCGATTCATCTTCTGGCAAGTCCAAAGATAAGGCCGGAAGAAAACAGAATGTTGACAAGATCACTCCCGCGGTGATAAGGCTTATTGCCCAAACCATTTCAGATGTTGCCGATGAAGATGGCTGGGCCTTCCTGGGAGATGTTGGAAGTCTTCTTCAGAAGAAACAACCTAATTTCGATTCACGTAATTACGGATTCCAGAAACTTACACCCATGATCAATTCGATCAATAAATTCGAGATCGAATCACGCGAGAATGCCAATTCCAAGTTTAAACTTATCTACGTAAAAAATAAATAAGCCCATGAGGAATATCAAAAAACTGCATACAGCCGAATATCGTCCTATGGGAGACCTTGAAACCTGGTCGCCTCTTCCCACCCGGAACTTACAAATGATTGACCCGTTCATTTTTCTTAACCATCATGGACCTCAAACCTATCCCCCTAACAATGACGGGCTCCCTTTTGGACCGCATCCGCACAGGGGAATGGAAACGGTGACATTTATCATTGACGGAGATATTGCACATAAAGATAGCGGCGGACATAAGAGCGTGATCGAAAGCGGTGGCGTGCAATGGATGACAGCCGGGAAAGGCCTTATCCATGCTGAAATTTCTTCTGATGAATTCAAGGAAAAAGGCGGACCTCTGGAGATCCTGCAATTATGGGTAAACCTTCCCAGCAGGCTAAAAATGGTGGAGCCCAGCTATAAGGGACTTCAGGAAGACCAGATCTCTGTCTGGAAAAATGAGGAAGATACGGTTAAAGCTCAGGTTGTATCAGGCAATTTTAAAGGAATCCGCGGAGCTTTTGACACTCCTACCTCTGTAGACCTGTCCCTGGTACATTTTAACGAAGACTCAGAGATCAAACTCGAGATCCCGAAATCGCATAATATCTTTTTTTATGTTATACGAGGAAAGCTGGAAGTTAACGAGATCGAGGTTCCAGAGCTTCATTTGGCAGAATTCTCTAAAAACAGTGAAATTCTGGAAATAGTGTCAAGGGAGAAAAGTATCCTCTTGCTTGGACATGCTGAACCATTTGATGAAAAAGTAGTATTTGGCGGACCTTTCGTGATGAATTCGGAAGAAGAGATCCGCCAGGCATACGATGATTATAAAGCCGGTAAAATGGGCAGCTGGGATGAGTAGTTCATTCCAATTCTAAACCAGCGAAATTCTCTAAAAAATAACCCTGAAATTGATTCAGGGTTATTTTTTTACAGAAAAAAGAAAATTTTATCAATTATCAGTGTCTTTCCTCCAGCACCTTTACGATATCGGCTAATTGGAAGCCTTTGGCTTTTAGCAGTATCAAATAATGAAAAAGCAGATCGGCACTTTCGTTGAGAAAAAGCTCATCGTTATCGTCTTTGGCCTCGATCACCGTTTCTACGGCCTCCTCTCCTACTTTCTGGGCAATCTTATTGATCCCTTTATCAAAAAGAGAAACAACATAGCTATTATCGTTTTCAGTACGAAGTTCAGGATCGGTTTCACTTAATTTATGACGATTTTCGATAATCCCTTCGAGCCTTGTGAGGAAACCATAATCTGGTTTGTTTGCTTCAGCCCAACAGGTATCGGTTCCTTTATGGCAAACAGGCCCTTCAGGTTTTACCTGGACAAGAAGCGTATCATTATCGCAATCCAGTTTAATGTTCACCAGGTTCAGGAAATTCCCGCTTTCCTCACCTTTGGTCCATAAACGCTTTTTTGAGCGACTATAAAAAGTCACCCGTTTGATCTCATTGGTCTTCAGAAAGGCTTCTTCGTTCATATAACCAAGCATCAAAACCTTTTTGGTGTTCGCATCCTGTATGATCGCCGGGACGAGCCCATCACTATTTTTATCGAAATCTATATTCATTTTTCTTAAATTCTGTATTAGGTCATCCTGAACTTGTTTCAGGATCTTTTTATGAGTTTTATATTTTGATGCTGAAATAAATTCGGCATATGGATTTACAACCTTACCGGAATTCCCAGCGTTCTCAGTTGTTTCTTCAGATCAGTGATTTCTATTTCCTTAAAGTGAAATACACTAGCCGCCAGGGCAGCGTCTGCTTTTCCTTTCTGAAAGGTATCTGTAAAATGCTCAATTTTACCCGCTCCGCCCGATGCGATGATCGGAATATTCAGTTCTTCTGAAAGTTTTGACAGGGCTTCATTGGCGAAACCGTTCTTGGTCCCGTCATGATCCATCGAAGTGAACAGGATCTCTCCTGCACCCCGTTGCTCCACTTCCCTGGCCCATTCGAAAAGATCCAGGTCTGTTGGCACCTTTCCTCCTACCAGGTGAACTTTCCAGTTCCCATCTATATATTTGGCGTCTATGGCCACTACCACACACTGGCTGCCGAATTTTTCTGAAAGCTGGTTGATCAGGTCCGGATTCTTAACCGCCGAAGAATTGATGGAAACCTTATCTGCCCCATTCTTCAGCAATATATCTACGTCTTCAACCGAGGATATTCCTCCGCCAACGGTAAACGGAATGTTCAATTGTTCAGCGACATCCAGTACCAGTTTTGCAAGTGTTTTCCTTTTCTCTTCGGTAGCCGAAATATCCAGGAAAACCAGTTCGTCTGCTCCTTTTTCAGCATAGGCCGCGGCCAGCTCTACCGGATCACCGGCATCCCTGAGGTCGACAAAATTAACGCCCTTTACAGTTCTTCCGTTTTTTATATCCAGGCAGGGAATGATTCGTTTTGTTAGCACGATTTAATATTATTAATTAACGTCAGGCTGAACTTGTTTCAGCTTCTCAGAGATTTTGAAACAGGCTCAGGGTGACAATTATTACTTATTTAAAATATAACTTTCCAATTGTTTTAAACTAATGCGATTCTCATAGATCGCTTTGCCTATGATCACCCCTTCACAGCCCAGCTCTTCCAATTTGGGCAATTCATCGAATTTCGAAATACCTCCCGAAGCTATCAGGCTGATATTTTCGGTTTCTGAAATTATTTCCTCATACAAATCGAAAGACGGCCCTTGTAACATTCCATCCTTGGAAATATCGGTACAGATCACAAATTTCATCCCTTTTTTCTCATAATTCTGAATAAAAGGAATGATCTCTTCATCTGAATCTTCCAGCCAGCCGGAAACAGCGATCTTTCTATTCTTTGCATCGGCTCCCAGGATGATCTTCTCACTTCCGTATTTTTCCAGCCAGCCCTGGAAGGTTTCAGCATCTTTTACAGCGATACTTCCACCGGTGATCTGGTTTGCCCCGCTATCGAAGGCTATCTTCAGGTCTTTATCTGACTTCAGTCCGCCCCCAAAATCAACCTTTAAGCTGGTTTTCGAAGCGATTTGTTCGAGTATTTTATGATTGACGATATGTTTTGACTTGGCACCGTCTAAATCTACCAGGTGCAGGTATTCTATACCATGGTCTTCGAAAGATTTTGCAACTTCCAATGGGTTTTCGTTATATATCTTTTTGGTATCATAATCACCTTTGGAAAGCCTTACGCATTTTCCTTCGATAATATCAATTGCAGGAATGATTCGCATTAATTTTAAATTTTAAATTCAGAATTTTGAATTGTTTAGAGATTCAAAAAGTTCTTCAATATTTGTTCCCCGGTTTTGCTGCTTTTTTCAGGATGAAACTGAACTCCGTAAAAATTATCCCGGTGAAGTGCGGTCGAATAATTCACTCCGTAGGCTGTCCTTGCGATCTCATCGGCACATTCCGGAACATAGTAACTGTGTACCAGGTAAACATATTCTCCATCTTCAACATTATCGAATAAGTGAGAATTCAAATTAACGATCTGGTTCCAGCCTATTTGCGGTACTTTTACCGATTTGCTGAATCTCTCCACTTCCGCATCGAAAATACCGAGCCCCGTGGTATCACCTTCTTCAGAATGATTACACATCAACTGCATTCCCAGGCAGATACCAAGAACCGGCTGTTTTAATTCAGGGATCACTTTATCAAGGCCGGTTGATCTAAGCATTTTCATCGCACTGCCTGCTTCTCCAACTCCCGGAAAGATCACCTTATCAGCATTCCTGATCTCTTCCTCATCATGGCTCAAAAAGGCATCAAAACCCAAACGTTTAATGGCGAATTTGATGCTTTGAATATTCCCGGCACCGTAATCGATGATTACTATTTTTTGATTTTCTTTCATTTTAAAAACCTAGCAGAATAATTAATTTTCTTATTTCGTACTTCTAACTTCGTAATTCGTACTTCGCAATCGTACTTCCTACAGCATTCCTTTTGTAGACGGCAGGATCATTTTTTCGGCATCCCGTTTTACCGCCATTTTTATGGATTTTGCAAAAGCCTTGAAAATTGCCTCGATCTTATGGTGTTCATTAGTTCCCTCGGCTTTGATGTTCAAATTAGCCTTTGCGCCATCAGTAAAGGATTTGAAGAAATGAAAGAACATTTCAGTAGGCATTTTGCCGATCATTTCCCGTGTGAATTCTGCATCCCATTCCAGCCAGTTTCTTCCGCCAAAATCGATAGCTACCTGGGCTAAACAGTCATCCATTGGAAGACAAAAACCATAACGTTCGATCCCTAACTTGTTTCCAAGTGCTTTGCTGAAGACCTCTCCAAGGGCGATCGCGGTATCTTCGATGGTATGGTGCTCATCTACCTCAAGGTCACCATTCACTTTGATCTTAAGGTCCATCTGCCCATGCCGGGCTAACTGGTCCAGCATATGGTCAAAAAAGGCGATCCCGGTGCTTATTTCGCTTTCACCGGTTCCGTCGAGATTTAAGTCGATCTGGATATCGGTTTCATTGGTCTTCCTTTCTATGCTGGCAGTCCTGTCCTGTAACTTCAGGAATTCATAGATCTCCTTCCAGGACTTGGTTCGTAAAGCGATGTTGCCTTCTACTTCAGATTTATCGTTTTCAACTTCATCTTCAGCCAGGCCAGCATGATTATCGATAAAAATTCCTTTCCCACCAAAGTTATGGGCAAATTCAATATCGGTTAGCCTGTCACCCACCATGAACGAATTCTTTAGATCGTAATCGCTGTTCCCGATAAATTTCTTTTCCAGCAAACCGGTTTTTGGTTTACGCGTTGGTGCATTATCCTTTGCAAAGGTGCGATCTATTAGTACATCGCTAAACTCCACACCTTCATTTTGAAAGGTTTTAATAATGAAATTCTGTATCGGCCAGAAATCAGTTTCCGGGAAGCTGTCGGTTCCCAATCCGTCCTGGTTGGTGACCATCACGATCTCATAATCCAGTTCTTTGGCGATCTTTGCGAGGTAAGTAAAAACCTCTGGGTAAAATTCGAGTTTATCCAGGCTGTCTATCTGGTAATCCTCTGGTTCGTGGATCAGGGTCCCGTCACGGTCTACAAATAATATTTTAGTCATTCTGTATCTCTTTAAGAGCTTTTAGTAATTTATCATTTTCAGCAGCTGTCCCTATGGTAAATCGCAGGCAGTTTTCACAAAGCGGCTGGTTGCTTCTGTTTCTAACCACTACTCCTTTATGGATCAACTCATCATATCTTAAATTGGCATTATCTACTTTAACAAGTAAAAAATTAGAATCAGATCTATATATTTTCGAAACAAATGGAACTTGAAGTAGTTCTTTAATTAACCTGTTTCTTTCATTCAGTATATCAGAAACTTGCATGTCTATTTCAGAAGCATTTTTCAGTCTTCTAAGAGCCTCGTTCTGAGTAAGCTGATTTACATTGTATGGAGGTTTGATCTTGTTCAAGATACGGATGATATCCCTTGACGCATACAAAATTCCCAGCCTGATCGCAGCCAAACCGTATGCCTTGGAAAAAGTCTGGGTAATGATCAAATTTGGAAATTCATCCAGTCTTTTGGTCCAGCTTTCAGATTCTGAAAAATCTATATAAGCCTCATCGATCACCACCAACCCATCAAAATTCTTCAGAATCCTCTCAATTCTTTCCGCATTAAATGCATTTCCAGAGGGATTATTAGGTGAGCAAAGAAAGATGATCTTGGTCTGCAGATCGACCTTTTCGAGAATAGCCTCAACATCTGGTTCAAAATCGGCAGTAAGAAGCACCTCCCTGTTTTCAATATTATTGATATCAGCCAGCACTTTATACATTCCGTAGGTTGGCGGCAGGCTGATGATATTATCTTTCCCGGGTTCACAGAATGCGCGTAAAATAAGGTCAAGGACTTCATCGCTGCCATTCCCAAGCAGGATCTTTTCCATATTCACACCCTTTACGGCGCCCAGTTTTTCCTTTAACTTGTTTTGTTGTGGATCGGGATAACGATTCAGGCCATTGTCATTCGGATTCTCATTGGCGTCCAGGAACACCATTTCAGTGCCCTGTGTTTTGAATTCGTCCCTCGCCGAGGAATAGGCGGTCAAACTGGCCACGTTAGGCCTGATTAGGGATTCCAGGTTAAATTTATTCATTTTGATCGAGGTCTTTTAATCTTAAACTTACTGCGTTCTTGTGAGCCTGCAAACCTTCAGCTTCAGCCATAAGCTCAATGGCCGGCCCAATATTCTTAATTCCCTGCTCTGATATTTTCTGAAAAGTGATGCTTTTCAGAAAACTATCCAGGTTCACCCCGCTATATTGCTTGGCATAACCATTTGTTGGCAGGGTGTGGTTGGTACCCGAAGCATAATCCCCGGCACTTTCCGGTGTATAATTACCAATAAATACCGAACCGGCGTTAGCAATTCCATCAAGGAAGAAAGATTCATTCTGTACGCACAGGATAAAATGTTCCGGCCCGTACTCATTGATAAGGTCCATTGCTTTTTCGTTAGAATCTACCAGGATCAGCTTGGAATTCATTATGGCTTTTTGAGCTATTTCTTTCCTTGGCAATTGCTTTAACTGACTTTCGATCTCTTCTGAAACCGAATCCAGCAGCTCTTCTGAAGTCGATACCAGGATCACCTGGCTATCAGTTCCATGTTCCGCCTGGCTCAGCAGATCAGAAGCTACATAGGCCGGGTTTGCCGAATCATCAGCCATTACCAGTAATTCGGAAGGACCTGCAGGCATGTCGATGGCAACCTCGTACTTGGTTGCCAATTGCTTGGCCACGGTCACGAACTGGTTCCCTGGACCAAAGATCTTATAAACCTTTGGAATAGCCTCAGTACCAAAGCTCATCGCACCAATTGCCTGGATTCCGCCAACCTTGAAGATCTTTTTTACTCCGCAAAGTGATGCAGTATAAAGGATAGCCGGATCTATTTCAGCTTTTTTATTAGGAGGTGTACACAGGACAACCTCCTCACAACCCGCTATCCTGGCCGGAATGGCAAGCATAAGAATAGAAGAGAACAAAGGCGCCGTACCTCCGGGAATATACAATCCAACCTTTTGGATGGGCCTTTTTTCCTGCCAGCATTGAACACCTTCGATGGTTTCCAGGCTTACTCTTTCGGTTTTTTGAGCGGCGTGAAAATTTTCGATATTGTTCTTAGCAAGCTCAATAGCCTTCTTTAATTCTGGAGATACCAGTTCCTGGGCCTTTTCGATCTCTTCTTCTGAAACTCTGATATCTTCCAGCTTAACGCCATCAAAGCGTTCAGTATATTTTTTTACAGCCTTATTGCCTTCCTGTTGGATCTCCCGAAAGATCTGCTTTACAGTATCTTCAATATCATCGAAAGTCTGGGTTGGCCTTTTCAGGACATTAGCCCATTCGGTTCGGGTTGGATTAAGGATCTTCTTCATTCTTTTGAAATTTCCTTTTAGATTACCATTTTCTCGATTGGAGCCACTAAAATTCCTTCTGCTCCGCAATTTTTCAATTCGTCGATCACTTCCCAGAATCGCTCTTCATTGATCACCGTATGCACCGAACTCCAGCCTTCTTCGGCCAGGGGAAGCACTGTTGGGCTTCGCATTCCTGGTAAAAGCTCGATGATCCTGTCAAGTTTCTCATTTGGTGCATTCAGCAAAATGTATTTTGAGGTTCGTGCATTCAAAACAGATTTGATCCTGAATTGCAGTTTCTTAAGTATCTCTTTTCTTTCTTCAGAAATCTTTGGTGAGATGGCCAGAACAGCCTCGCTTTTCAGCATAACCTCCACTTCCTTTAACCCGTTTTTGAACAGCGTGTTGCCGCTGGAAACAATATCGCAGATCGCATCGGCCAGGCCAATATTCGGAGCAATCTCTACAGAACCATTAATGATATGAAGATCTGCCGAAATTCCATTTTCTGCAAGGAATTCATTCACCGTATTGGGATAGGAAGTTGCGATCTTTTTACCATCCAGATCCCGGATCCCGGAATATTTAAAGGATTTTGGAACTGCCAGGGAAACTCTGCATTTTGAAAAGCCCAGTTTTTCGCCTTTAATGATGTCTTTTCCTTTTTCAACAAGGACGTTCTCGCCAATTATTGCCACATCTACCACTCCATCTCTAAGATATTGCGGTATATCTCCGTTCCTAAGATACATCACCTCCAGCGGGAAGTTTCTAGAGGAGGTCTTTAACTGTTCCTTCCCGTTATCGATCGAAATCCCGGCATCTTTTAAAATCCTGATGGAGTCTTCAAAGAGACGTCCTGATTTTTGTACTGCTATTCTTAATTTTTGCTGACTCATAATTCAATAAAGCTGATTTTTAGAAATAAAAAAACCCGTTTGATTGCTCAAACGGGTCATGATATAAATTGTTTCTACAGCATATCATATTCACCTCGCCTGAGCGTGGAACCTAATATGATGATGATGTGCGAAAATTGTTCTCATTTGTGATCCCAAAACTAAATAAAAAATTCAAAAATAAAGCCTGAATTCGAAAATTTAAGTTTTGTTTATTAATTGTTTCCAAGAATCAGTGGTAAACCGCTCTCTCCTGAACCAATTACTATGGTTTTGGCATTAGGTGATTTTGAAAGTTCCAGGGTGGCCTGTATACCCTTTTCCTGAAGAACCTTATCTGTAAGAGATTCACTTAGAATTCTATTGGCACGGGCTTTACCTTCAGCATCGATACGCTGTCTTTCGGCTTCCTGTTCGGCTTTGGAGAGACGGAATTCATATTCCAGTGATTCCTGCTCCTGCCTGAGTTTTCTTTCGATCGCATCTTTAATTGTTGGAGGAAGTGACACATCCCTAACCAGCACCTCGTTTACCTGAACGTACTGATCTTCCAGCAGCAAATTGGTCTCGTCGAAGATTTCCTTTTGTATAGCCTCTCTCTTGCTGGCATATAACTGTTCCGGGTTATATCTTCCTACTACAGCCCTGGTAGCCGACCTGATCGCAGGCTGCAACAATCGCTGTATATAATTCTCTCCCTTTTCCTGGTGCAATTTTCCTAAAGCCGCGTATTCAGGCTGAAACCAAACCGAAGCATCAAGGCTAATTTCAAGGCCGTTCGAGGAGAGAACCGTCATTTCTTCGTCTATAGACTGTTGACGCACCTCATAAACAAAAACCTTATTCCAGGGAGCCACCAGGTGAAAGCCTTCAGATAATGGCGGTTTATCAGTAACCACACCATCGGCAAATGTTCTATATAAAACACCGGCTTCTCCAGACTGGATGGTTACAGTAGATTTAGCAATAAATATAATTAGTATTACAATACCGATAAATAATGGTATTCCAATTTTCGGCAATCTTTCCATATATATTTGAAATTAAATTAATCCTAAATATTTCCGGTAAAACCATTCAGCGGCAAGAATCACAATAAGCAAAAAAAGCAGGTAATACCAGTCGATCAAAGGTAGGGTTTTTTGTCGGCTTTTCTGTACTGGCCGGTATTTATCGCTCTGAAGCAAAGTTTGGATCAATTCCCCTGTCTGGCCAGAAAAAGTAAGACTGGTTTGATTATTTTCTACAAAGGCCTGTAGCCCAGGTAAATTTGCTGAAACGAATTGCTGTTCGGTATTGTAATCGATCACTTCAAAACGTCCGGAAGCAGCTACATTCTGGTTTTCCACACTAATACTGAACCGGTAATCACCTGCCGGCAATCCTCCCGCATCGAACTGGTAAAAATTGTTCTTTAAAGCAAGATTTGAAGTTACCTCTTCTTCTGTTTCGGTATTAATCAATTCTATATTAAGAATAGCACCGGGATCAAACTGGTAATTCTCATCAAAATACTGCGCTGTAATGATCACATTTTCATTCTCGTAATAGAATTTTTCGTTCTCTATGCTTAACCGCTCTCGCCTTCTGTTAGAAGCCAGGTTCTGTACCAGTTTTCCGAAAAAGTCATCAAATTCTTCAAAATCACCGTTGTCCAGAAAGGATTTGGCCCTCCAGCGCCAAATATTTTCACCAAATAAAAACCCGGATTTTGGAGAGTCTTTAGATACTCCCATTAAGGCTTCACCGGTTCTTACACCCTGGATCTCCTGGTAAAGCATGATGTTGAATTGGTTCTTATCTACCTCTATCGTACCAAATTTATCCAGCAATGGAGGAAAATCGTCAAAGCCGATATCTTCAAACTGAAAGGACGAGAATTTTTGATTGTACACCGGAAATACCTCCTGCGGCTGACTACTGTTACTCCTGTTGAAACCGGGATTCAAACTGTTCAGGTAATTCCAGTCGGTTCGCAGACCTGTGATCATTAAGTAATTATGATTTCGTTCAAGAACTGATTCGATCACATCATTGAATCTTCTGTTTACCTGGTACAGTATAATTAATTGATAATCATTAATTTGAATATCTTCGTTAAGATATTTTATTTCAGCGGTTCGTTGTTGATTTCTCTCAATAGATTTTTTAACTGCGCCCAGGTCAGGATGAGGCATATCGCTTAAAATCAAGACCGAGGTTCGCTCGTCTACCACCTCCACCGCAAAATTCTGAAGGTTATTGATCTTGTTTTTTTCGTTCTCTACCGGCTGGATCTCGACCTGATAGGTCTTAACTCCAATTGATGCCGCGAGCAGATCGGTACGGATTACTTTCGACTTTGTTTCTGAAGAAAAAGTTACCGGTTCAGAATAAAGAACAGTCTCTCCTGAGGTTATTTTGAAAGTTGTTTCCAGATCCTGTTTTCCTGAATAATTCAGAAACACTTCTACCGGAAAGCGATTGTTCAAAAAAGCATAGCGGTTGGTATTGATGCGTTCGATGCTTAGATCCTGATAGGTTGCAGTATCTCCTATCACTACTGGGAAAACCTGAAGGTTATCATGAGGCTTAAAATAGCGGTAATCCCTTCCCAGGCTCTGGTTACCGTCGGTTAATAAAATTACGGCCGTCTGAGACTTTGAATAGATATCATTGGCGGCTACCAGAGCTTTGGTAATATTGGTCTGATTGGCGCTGAAGTCAAGACTATCACCAAGCGACAGCTGACTTCCAAATGTGGCTGTGCTTACATCAAAAGTACTTTTGAGCTGTTCGTGATTGACCAGTTGCGTACTGATTCGATTCAAAGTTTCGCCCTCTTCCAGGTACGAAATAGAACCTGAATTGTCCTGCAGGATCACAAGATCTGGTTTTTCGATCTCGTAAGTAGTTGAAGTGATCTTCGGGTTGATCAATAGAAGCAAAACAATAAATACCCCGAGCGCTCTAAGAACAAAAAGTATATAATCTTTCCTGTATTTTACCGGCTTTCGGAACAGGTATAAGAAAAAAGCAAACCCCAGTGCCAGGAAAAGCGCCAGGGTTATGAGTAATATGGTACTTATTGTCATTTCAAAAGTTAGATAGTGTAGCCTTGCCTTAAAGTTCCAAGTTACTTAAAAATTTTTACAGCTAATAAGCCATAAAATCTAACTTATAAATTTTATTTATGCCAAATTAGGTATGCATTCCGCCATCTACGTGGATGATCTGCCCGGTTACATAAGAACTAAGATCACTTCCTAAATACACACAGGCATTCGCGATATCTTCAGGTTTACCTCCTCTTTTTAACGGAATGGCATCTCTCCAGCCCTGAACAGTCTTTTCATCCAGTTTTTCGGTCATTTCGGTTTCGATAAAGCCAGGAGCGATCACATTGGTACGAATATTCCTTGACCCCAGTTCCTGAGCCATAGACTTGGAGAAACCTATGATACCCGCTTTGGAAGCGGCATAATTGGCCTGCCCGGCGTTTCCGGTAACACCAACTACCGAACTCATGTTGATGATGCTTCCGCTGCGCTGTTTCAACATGGTACGCTGAACTGCCTTGGTCATATTAAAGATCGATTTCAGGTTTACCTCGATCACCTTGTCAAAATCTTCCTCGCTCATTCGCATAAGAAGGTTATCCTTGGTGATCCCTGCGTTGTTTATTAGAATATCAATAGAACCGAATTCTTTGTTCACTTCATCTATTAGTTCCTGAGCTTCCGAAAAACTCGCTGCATTCGATTTATAAGCTTTGGCCTTAACGCCAAATTCCTCAAGTTCTTTAGCCAGGGCTTCGGCAGCTTCGGCTGAAGAGTTATATGTAAATGCGACATTGGCTCCGTGTTTCGCGAAAACTTCGGCTATTCCCTTACCAATACCACGGCTTCCGCCTGTAATTATAGCATTCTTTCCTTCTAATAATTTCATATTGATCTTTCTTAGTTAATTGTCTGTTCAAATATAACAAAACCTGAAAGGCCCTGAATAAAAAAATCCTCCTGAAATATTCAATTGAATATCGCAGGAGGATCTTTTGAGTTATTTTGAAAAGCTTAGTTCTTAAGAACTTCGGCTACTTTCATTCCAATTTCGGCAGGAGAATCCACCACGTGAATTCCATTTTCCTTAAGAATCTTTTTCTTAGCCTGGGCGGTATCTTCACTACCTCCAACGATCGCACCGGCGTGACCCATAGTACGTCCTGCAGGAGCGGTTTCACCAGCGATGAATCCAATAACCGGCTTTTTGTTACCGTTTTCCTTCACCCATTTAGCAGCATCAGCCTCAAGCTGACCTCCAATTTCACCAATCATTACGATACATTCAGTCTCCTCGTCGTTCATCAATAATTCCACCGCTTCTTTGGTAGTAGTTCCAATAATAGGATCTCCTCCAATTCCAATAGCGGTAGTAATTCCAAGACCCTGCTTTACAACCTGGTCTGCCGCTTCGTAAGTAAGGGTTCCTGATTTAGAAACGATCCCTACCTTACCTTTTTTGAAAACGAAACCTGGCATGATACCAACTTTTGCTTCACCTGGAGTGATCACTCCCGGGCAGTTAGGTCCTATCAATCGGCAGTCGCGATCCTTGATATAGTCTGAAGCCTTAACCATATCGGCTACAGGAATACCTTCAGTAATAGTGATGATCACTTTGATCCCGGCATCGGCAGCTTCCATTATGGCATCTGCAGCGAATGCTGGTGGTACGAAGATGATGGAAACATCGGCCCCGGTTTGCTCAACGGCATCTGAAACCGTGTTGAATACCGGTTTGTTAAGGTGCTTTTGCCCTCCTTTACCTGGAGTTACACCACCCACTACATTCGTACCGTATTCTATCATTTGTTCGGCATGGAAAGTACCTTCACCTCCGGTAAAACCCTGCACGATTACTTTAGAATTTTTATTGACTAAAACGCTCATAAGTGTTTTTTGAAATTTGGATTACAAAAGTATGTTTTTAAATATAATTCTTAAAGGCTTTTTGCCGATTATTAGCCGGATAATTCATAAAATTCCCCTAAAAACCGAATGGTTTCAGGCCAATAAAAAAGCCGAAGCAATACTTCGGCTTTGAATCATTAATAATTATATCAGGAATTAATTTAAGCTATCCCGTAATTTTTGCTCTTTTTTCAACCTTTTAAGTTGTTCTTTCTGAAGACGTTTTTCATCCATTGCCTGTTTCCTCATTTCTTCCCTTTTTTCAAGAATCATGGAACGTTCTTCTTCGATCCTGGCCAATCTTACCTCTTCCATAGAATTTCTTAAACTGTCTCGATGCCGTTCCATTATATTTCTTTGAACATTTCGCCGTTCCTCCATTTCAGCTCTTAGTTCAGTTCTTTTGGCCACCATCTCGTCTCTCAATTGTTCTCTTTTCTCCTGAACGACCATTCTTAGAGAATCTATGTTCTCTTTTGAAACTTCGGGTGCAGGAGGAGGTGGTGGCGGAGACGGAATATTTTTAGTTTCTGAAGGTTGAGCTGGTGGCGGCGGAGGTGCAGGAAGCTTGGTATCCTTTGCTTTAACAGGCGGTGGCGGAGGTGGTGGTAATTCCCCTTCAGGGGCCTTTGGTGCCCGGGGAACAATGAATTCGGTTTGACTTACCTGGGCCAGTTTTGATCTTTGATATTCTCCATTCAGCTTATTAATAAAAGGAGTGGTAGAATTCTGAAAATCAGCCTTAAACCATGGTTTTTGCATTTCAGCTTTTGTCCAGCTGGAAGTAACCTGGTCAAGCTTTTCAGTAAATTCATTTAAATCAACCTTTTCACCGTTAAGCCAGATGGTCTCTCCTTCCACCTTTATTTTAATGACCTTGCGTTCCTGCTGTTCCTGGAAAACCAGGTTAGATTCATTGATATTCCTGGCGACGATCTTTTCATTGAAAAGAAAGACACAGCCCCCAAGGACAGGCAGTAAAATTAACAGGCGAAGTGTAAAACGTCTTCTTGAAAATTGATTCGTGATCATGATAATTCGTTTTTTGATTAATGAATGACTGATGGGGCTCGCGAGTGAATTTTGATTCATTCCCGAACCATAACTGTATAAGACATTGGTATAATCCAGCGCCTCGATATTGCCTTTAAGCACCTGCTCATCTGCAAGGAATTCATGGTTGAGCTTAACCGATCTTTTCAGAAAATGAAATACCGGATTGAACCAGAAAATAACCTGGCAGATCTCGATGAACAAAAGGTCCAGCGTATGCTTTTGATCTACATGCGCTTTTTCATGTTCCAGCACCGCTTCTGAAATTTTCTGATCCTCAAATTCAGATTTATTCAGAAAAATGAAATTGAGAAACGAATGCGGATCGAGTTTCTTCCTCAGCAGCACAAAAATATACCGGAATTGTTCCAGCCTTTCGTTGGACCTGGCTTCAGCATAAAGGCCTGACAGGTTTTTCGCAAAGCGAAAGGCAAAAATCGCAAAGCCGGCCAGGTAAACTGCTATTAGAATATATATTCCATAAGTATCCCAGAAAGCGGGCTCAGAAGCCAAGTTAGAAGAGGAATTTATTTGGGAGCCAGCCAATACCGAAGATGATACCGGCTTATTTACCTCATAGGTTAAAGTGATCTGCGGAATAATAACTGAAAAGATCACGGCAGCCAGCAAATAGAATCTTTTAAAACGATGACAGTTTTCATCCTCCAGCAACAACTTGTAAAAGCTGAAAAGCAGCAGTAAACACAAAATCGATTTTAGGAGGTAAACCAACATCTTATTTATTTTTGATCTTTTCGTCTATCAACTTCCTTAGTTCCTTTAATTCCTCATCAGAAAGGTTCGTTTCGCTGGTAAAATAGGATGCAAATTGAGATGCCGAATTATTAAAAAATGACTTGATCATCCCGTTTATTTGCTTTCCGAAGTAAGCCTTCTTACTCACCTTAGGGAAATATTCCCTTGATCTTCCTACCTGGTCATACCCAACGAAATGTTTATCCTGCATACGCTTCAACAAGGTCGCCACGGTGGTTAGAGCAGGTTTTGGTTCCGGGTAGGCCTCCAGCAATTCCTTCATAAAGGCTTTCTCCTTTTTCCAGAGGATCTGCATCAATTGTTCTTCAGCGTTTGACAATTCCATTTCTTAGATTATTACTCTACAAATGTAGAATTATTTTTTAATTCTACAAACATAGAATCAATATAAAATAAAAAACCCTCAAAATATTGAGGGTTAATTCCTGTTAGCTCCAGGGACTTTCTTCTATCTCTTCACCTAACTGGCTAATTTGAACGCCTCGGTATAGTTTATCATCCTTAACTTCCCAGATCGCGATAAAATGCGCTAGCGGCATTTCTTCGTCGGGATTTTCGATCGTACGCACATGATAGGTAAAATGAATGGCAACCTCGTTCTTCTTATAAACAATCTTTTCGATCTCTGCTCTTAAAGATTCGTAAGATGAAGATAATTCCTTGCTTATTTCAGCAATCCCATTAAAATCTAATTTTCGGAATCCGGTGGTTCCATACCAGGAAAGCTCTACATCTGGATGCAGGGTGTTTTCCAGTACCGTTTTTCCTTCATAAAAATTAGACTGGTAGAATTCAGTTACAACGTCTTTTACTTTTAAAGCCATACGTTCTTATTTTATCGTTTTAACAATTTCAGGCAGTTTTTTGATTGCTGCGTATTCCTTTAGTTTTGTTCGAACCTCCCCAAAAGGCGTTCCCCAATAGGTCGTATTTGGTTCAGTATCTTTTGAAACTCCACACTGAGCCATCAAAACAGTTCCCCTGGCTATGGTCACATCGCTTCTAATACCAACCTGTCCCCAAATCGTAACTTCATCTTCAACCCTCACACAGCCCGCGATCCCGACCTGGGAGGCAATAAGGCATTTTTTTCCTATTACGGTATCATGACCAATCTGAATTAAATTATCCAGTTTAGATCCTTCTCCAATAATGGTGTCTCCGGTTACTCCTCTATCTATTGTAGAATTCGCCCCGATCTCCACCTCATTTTCTACCACTACTCTCCCACCGGATAGCAGTTTATCGAAGCCGCTTTCTCGTTTCTTATAATAAAAGGCATCTCCTCCAAGAACTACTCCGCTATGAATGATCACATTATCACCAATCACGGTATCGTCACCTATATGTGCTCCAGACTGGATCAAGCAATTCTTTCCTATCTGAACGCGATGACCAATATAAGCATTCGGCTGAATATGAGTTCCCTCTCCAATAGAAGCCGAATCGGCTATCAATTTGGTAGCTGGCTCAAATGTTTTAAAATGCCTGGTTAGCTTATTAAAATCCCTGAACGGATCATCTGAAATTAGCAGTGCCTTGCCTTCAGGACATTCTACCTTTTTATTGATGAGGACGATTGTCGCGGCCGAATTCAGGGCCTTATCGTAATATTTTGGATGATCCACAAAAACGATATCACCCGGAGTTACCACGTGGATTTCGTTCATTCCCTGAACCGGGAAATCATCGGGTCCAACATACTCACAATCGATTAGCTGCGCAATCTCCTTTAAGGAATACCGTCTTGGGAATTTCATCTAAAAGCTGATTATTCTTTAATTCTTTCTTTGTAGGTACCTTTCTCGGTTTCGATCTTGATCTTGTCACCTTCGTTGATGAAAAGCGGAACGTTTACTTCAAAACCGGTTTCAACGGTAGCAGGCTTGGTTGCGTTCGTTGCTGTATTTCCTTTTACGCCTGGCTCGGTATGAGTAACTTCCAGAACGACACTTGCAGGCATCTCAACGGAAAGCGGCATATTATCTTCAGTATTGATCAGGATGGTTACCACTTCCCCTTCTTTCAGAAGCTTCGGCATATCCAGGGCATTTTCGGTAAGCCTGATCTGGGTATAATCTTCCACATTCATAAAATGCCAGAACTCTCCGTCTTCATATAGAAATTGGAATTTATGGGTTTCCACCCTGATGTCCTCGATTTTATGCCCTGCGGAAAACGTATTTTCCAGCACCTTCCCGGTAGTTACGCTCTTCAGTTTTGTTCTTACAAAGGCAGGACCTTTTCCTGGTTTTACATGAAGAAATTCTACGATCTTATAAATGTCGTGATTATAGCGGATGCAAAGTCCGTTTCTAATATCGCTGGTTGTAGCCATTTTTATTGTATTAATTTGAACTGAAGTATCCTTTCATGATACCTCGCTGTGAGTTTTTAATAAATTCTAATATTTCATCTCGTTCGGCAGTGGCCTGCATTTCTGCTTCGATAATAGCCACAGCCTGGGAGTTATTATAATTCTTTTGATATAGTATCCTGTAAATATCCTGTATTTCCCTGATCTTTTCGGTACTGAAGCCTCTTCGTCTTAGGCCGATGGAATTAATACCTACATAACTTAGCGGTTCCCTTCCAGCCTTTACAAATGGAGGAACATCCTTTCTTACTAAAGATCCACCGGTCACAAATGCATGCTTCCCAATGCTGCAGAACTGCTGGATGGCTGCCATACCGGCTAAAACAACATAGTCTCCCACATTGATATGCCCGGCAAGTGTACTATTATTCGAAAAGATACAGTTATCGCCAACTATACAATCATGAGCTACGTGACAGTAAGCCATGATCCAGCAATTATTCCCGATAACCGTTTTCATTCTATCGGTTGTACCTCTATTAATGGTCACACACTCTCTGATGGTGGTATTATCCCCGATCACCGTAAGCGTGTCCTCGTCATTGAACTTTTTGTCCTGAGGCACCGCCGAAATAACCGCACCCGGAAAAATGCTGCAATTCTTACCTATGCGGGCACCTTCCATGATAGTAACATTTGAACCAATCCAGGTTCCTTCTCCAATCACTACATTATTATGTATGGTCGCAAAAGGTTCGATTACCACGTTTTTGGCAATTTTGGCTCCTGGATGAACATATGCTAATGGTTGGTTCATAATATTTATTTTGATTTAACGATTTGAGCCATTAAAAAGGCTTCTGTAGCTAATTTGCCATTGGCATATGCGTAGGCCTGCATCTGGCAGATCCCTCTTCTTATAGGAGCTAAAAGTTCAAGTTTAAAGATAAGCGTATCACCTGGTACAACCTGTTGCTTGAATCGAACATTATCGATCTTCATGAAATAGGTAAGGTAATTTTCAGGGTCTGGCACCGATTTCAACGCAAGAATCCCCCCAGTCTGCGCCATTGCTTCTACTTGAAGCACCCCTGGCATAACCGGTTTACCTGGAAAATGTCCTACGAAAAATGGTTCGTTCATGGTCACATTCTTAACACCAATCACATGTGAATCGGTTAACTCGTAAATCTTGTCAACCAGCAAAAATGGAGACCGGTGAGGCAGGGTATCCATAATATCGTTCACATCCATCAGCGGTGGCTGATTGAGATCGATCTTTGGAACATTATTTCTTTTTTCGGCCTTAATTACCTTTGAAAGTTTTTTGGCGAACTCGGTATTGACGTGATGTCCGGGCTTATTAGCAATTATCTTCCCCTTGATACGGGTTCCTACCAATGCCAGGTCTCCAATCACATCCAGCAGTTTATGCCTTGCGGCTTCATTGGGATGATGCAGGGTTAGGTTGTCAAGTATCCCATTTGGTTTTACGGAGATATCTTCCCTGTTAAAGGCTACCCTGAGTTTTTTTAAGGTCTCTTCTCCTATTTCCTTATCTACATAAACGATCGCATTATTAAGGTCTCCACCTTTAATAAGCCCATGCTCCAGCAAGGTTTCTATTTCGTGTAAAAAACTGAAAGTTCTGGAGTCGGCAATCTCGGTCTTGAATTCTGAAAGGTGCTCTATAGTTGCGTTCTGGGTGCCTAGAACCTTGGTTCCAAAATCAACCATTGTGGTAACCTGGTATTCTTCAGCAGGCATTGCAATGATCTCACTTCCGGTCTCCTCATCCCTGTAGCAAATGATCTCATTAACCACGAATTCCTCGCGATTGGCTTCCTGTTCTACAGTTCCTGCCTTTTCAAGGGCCTCTACAAAAAACTTGGAGGAACCATCCATGATAGGCGGTTCAGATGCGTTCAATTCTATATAAAGATTATCGATCTCGAGTCCAACACAGGCTGCCAGGACATGTTCAGAAGTTTGAATGGTCACCCCGTTCTTATCCAGGTTAGTTCCCCTTCGGGTATTTACGACGTAGCTCACATCGGCTTCGATTTCTGGCATTCCTTCCAAATCGGTTCTCCTAAATACATAGCCGGTATTTTCCGGGGCAGGTTTAAAAGTAAGTTTAACCTCTTTTCCTGTATGGAGGCCAACACCTTCAAGAGAAACCTCCTGCTGGATGGTTCTCTGTTTCGCTATATTATCAGCCATTTTTCATCTTTTTTTCCAGTTGGTGTAATATGTTCATACTCTTGGGTAGATTCTTAAAGTGTATATATGATTTATTATAATCACTATAGCCTATGGCCGGGGAGCCCTGCAACATTTCATCATCCTTGATATCCCTGCCAATTCCAGATTGGGCCTGGATCTTAACACGGTCACCAATATTCAAATGGCCAGCAATACCAACCTGCCCGCCAATAAGACAATTCTTTCCTATTTTGGTAGACCCTGCAACTCCAGTTTGGGCAGCAATCGCGGTATTTTCGCCAATTTCTACATTATGTGCGATCTGGATGAGATTATCAAGCTTAACTCCCTTTCTAATTATCGTGGAACCAAGCGTCGCCCTGTCAATGGTGGTTCCGGCACCAATATCCACATTATCTTCAATGATGACATTCCCAATCTGGGGCACCTTGCTATATTCACCGGTTTCACCCGGACTAAAACCGAATCCATCCGCACCTATTATAGCACCGCTATGGATGGTGCAATTATTTCCTATAAGACTTTCTGAATAGACCTTGACTCCTGGAAAAACGGTAACATTATCACCAATATTAACATTGTCACCAATATAGGAGTGTGGGTAGATCTTTACATTATCGCCCAGTTTCACATTTTCTCCTATATAAGAAAAAGCTCCCAGGTACAATCCTTCACCATAAGTGGCAGATTCTGAAATCACACTTGGCTGTTCGATCCCAGATTTATTTAACTTGATCTGGTTATAATATTCCAGTAAGGTCGAAAATGCCTTATAGGCATCCTTAACTTTGATCAACGTGGTGTTTACAGGCTGTTCTACCTCAAACTCGTCATTCACAATCGTTATAGAAGCGTTGGTGGTATATAGAAAAGAGGTGTATTTTGGATTGCTCAAAAAAGTAAGAGAACCTTCTGAACCTTCTTCAATTTTGGCAAGTTCAGAAACTTCCACCTCAGGGTTACCTTCCACCCTTCCATTTAATATTTCGGCAATTTGCGCTGCTGTAAACTTCATTCTGGCAAAAGTAAAAAAAATGCTTTAATCTGTAACCTTAGGGTAACACATATAGTATTTAACCACGGTTCTAGTGAGAGCCTTCAGATTTAATTGGTCTGAAACTTTTACGACATCATTAATCCTTCCATTTTTATGAAGGATGTTTATATTATTCCTTTCCTTTTTATAGGCAAGGTTAGTGATCTCGCCGGCAAACACGAAATAGGAAGCCTCTTTTTCTGAAATTCCGTATTTCTTCTGAAGCGCCCTGGAACGTTTCTCCAGTTTCTCTGCAGAAGGCTTTTTCTTTTTGATCTTTACCTTTAGCAGGTTCCTGTTAATGATCATTTCACAAAGATTGCGAAGCACGAAATCTTCAGCATACATCCACTCTTTCATGGCCGAAATAACGTCATAATCATCCAGGCGGGAAAAGATCTGAAGCGTTTCAGTATCCAGGTCTTCCCTGGATATCCGGTTCTTGAGGAAATACATTAAAGGTTCACTTGCGCGCAGGTCCACACCCTGCCCTATGAGCTCCTTCGCTCTTTTCAGGACTCTTATTAGGAGCTGTTCGGCAACCAGACTGGTTTTATGAAGGTATACCTGCCAGTACATCAACCTGCGACCAATAAGGAATTTCTCTACAGAATAGATTCCTTTTTCCTCGATCACCAGCTCATCGTTCACCACGTTGAGCATGGTGATCAATCGCTCGCTATTGATATTTCCTTCAACTGCACCGGTGTAAAAACTATCCCTTTTCAAATAGTCGAGCCTATCCATATCCATTTGACTGGAAATAAGCTGAATCATAAACTTACGTTCGTATTCCCCTTTGAAGATCTGGATGGCGAGCGTTAAACTTTGGTTAAATTCAGCATTCATTTCTTCCATGAACAGAAGGGAAATGGTCTCGTGATCCAGTCCTTCTACCAGGCTATGTTCCATCGCGTGACTAAATGGCCCATGACCTATGTCGTGCATAAGAATAGCAATTAAAAGTGCCTCCTCTTCAATCTTTGAAATCTCAACCCCTTTGTACTGAAGAACTCGCACGGCTTTTTGCATGAGATGCACGCAGCCAAGAGCATGATGAAAACGGGTGTGATGAGCGCCCGGATAGACCAGGTAAGACATTCCCATTTGGGAAATTCTGCGCAGTCTTTGAAAATAAGGATGCTCGATTATCTGGAAGATCCGCTCATTAGGAATGGTAATAAAACCGTAAATTGGATCGTTTAATATTTTGAGTTTAGTTTGCGAAGCCAAGCTAATTTTTTCTGGATTTTAAAACAAAGATACATATATGTAGGAAGCCACATGAAAAGCTGATGAAAATTAGCTATATAGGCTGCTTTTTCTACATTCAAAATAAGACCAAAGATGAGTAAAATAAAAATACTGTGGGTAGATGATGAAATAGACCTTTTAAAGCCACACATCATGTTTCTCGAGTCCCGTAATTATGAAGTGAACACCTGTAAAAGCGGAACGGAAGCCCTGGAACTGATAGAAACTGAAAATTTTGATATCGTTTTCCT
Organism: Christiangramia oceanisediminis; assembly: GCF_022570735.2. Taxonomy (GTDB): domain Bacteria; phylum Bacteroidota; class Bacteroidia; order Flavobacteriales; family Flavobacteriaceae; genus Christiangramia; species Christiangramia oceanisediminis. Next base: position 1,032,244 of record NZ_JANCNS010000002.1, read on the forward strand.
GGACGAAAACATGCCCGGGCTTACCGGCCTGGAGACCCTGGCAGAAATAAAGGAAAAAAGGGAAACCCTGCCCATTGTGATGATCACGAAAAGCGAGGAAGAATATATTATGGAAGAAGCCATAGGTTCTAAAATCGCAGATTACCTCATAAAACCGGTTAATCCAAACCAGATACTTCTAAGCATTAAAAAAAACCTGGATCATTCCAGGCTGATTTCTGAAAAGACCACTTCTAATTATCAACAGGAATTCAGGAAAATTGCGATGGATATGTCCCAGGTTAATTCCTGGGAAGAATGGATAGAGCTTTATCAAAAACTGATCTACTGGGAAATTCAGCTTGAGGATATCGAGGATTCTGGAATGTTCGAAATCCTGGAATCACAAAAACTTGAAGCCAACAATCAGTTTTTTAAATATATCTCAAAGAATTACCAGGGCTGGTTTGAGAAATCGGCAGATGCGCCGGTAATGTCCCACACCCTTTTCAAAAAAATGGTCATTCCGGAGCTTAAAAAAGATCAGCCTACTTTACTGGTTGTGGTAGACAATCTTAGGTACGACCAGTGGAAAACACTGGAACCTATAATCAACACCTATTATAAGAAGGAAAGGGAGTCGGCCTATTATAGTATACTTCCCACAGCCACGCAATATGCCAGGAACGCTATTTTCTCAGGACTTATGCCCAGCGAAATGGAAAAATTATTCCCAGATTACTGGAAGAATGACACCGAGGAAGGCGGTAAGAACAATTATGAATCTGAATTCCTGGCCGAACAATTAAAGCGACTTGGGAAGGATTTAAAATATGAATATCACAAAATCAGCAGCCTTAAGGCCGGGAAAAAACTGGTTGACAGTTTTAAAACACAAAAAGCGAACGACCTGACGGTAGTGGTTTACAATTTTGTAGATATGCTTTCCCACGCAAAAACCGAAATGGAAGTGATCAAGGAACTCGCTTCCAACGACAAATCTTACCGCAGCCTTACCCAAAGCTGGTTCAAAAACTCTCCTCTGCTTGAAATCATACAAAAGGCCCAGCAATCGGGCTTTAAATTGATCCTCACTACAGATCACGGGACGATTAATGTAAAGAATCCTTCTAAGGTAATTGGTGACAAGAATACCAGTTTGAATTTAAGATATAAGACCGGTAGAAGTCTTACCTATGATAATAAAGATGTGCTGGCAATTGAAGATCCAAAATCGGTTCATTTACCTACCATTAATATGAGCAGTAGTTATATTTTCGCAAAAGAGGATCTTTTCTTTGCCTACCCCAATAACTACAATCATTATGTGAGTTATTACCGAAATACCTATCAGCACGGGGGAATTTCCCTGGAAGAGGTTGTAATACCTTTTGTAGTCCTAAATCCTAAATAATCGATGAAATACCTGTTTTAATCGATAAAAAACATTTTTCATTAGCCTATCTATTTGATTACCAAAGTCATGTAGCATCTTATCTATTATTTACATATCTTTACAGACCCAATCTGACATTTTGAATTTATGGAGTTAACCTACAAACTTCAAGAACTGGACTTAGCTGTAGATTACATTCTAAGTAATACCAAAAGCAAAACCCTGCTTTTCTACGGCGAAATGGGAGTTGGAAAAACCACTCTTATAAAGGAGCTTGTTAAAGCCCTGGGCGTACGCGATGTAGCCTCCAGTCCTACCTTTTCCTTGGTTAATCATTATGAATCAGATAACGGGCCGGTATTTCATTTCGACTTTTACAGGATCGAGGATGAAACCGAAGCATTAGATATGGGAATTGAAGATTATTTAGCTTCAGAGTCCTGGAATTTGATAGAATGGCCAGAAAAAGTAGAAAATTTATTAGGGGAAAACACCCAAAAATTGCGATTAGAGCTTAATTCTGACCATAGCAGAACGTTAAAGTTTTGTTAATAAAATTTATTTTAGGAAAAAAAGAGGAAAAAATTAATTGTAAGAATTTTTTTACTTTAACCTGAATTTTTTAAACTCGAAATTTTGAATTTAATTCATTGAGCGATTTATATATAAATTTAACCTAACATATCTAAAGATTTTTTTGCGATTTTTAGGCCCAATTTTGGCTCGAAAAAGGGTGCAAAAGTACGACTAATATTTTAACTGACAGGATTTTAAGTTGTTATATGTTTGTCTCAGAAAACAAAACGAATTACCAACTTTAAAAACCTATCAAAATGAAACTAAAAGCAGTACTTTTCGCAGCCGCAATATTTGGAGCTAGTATTTTTGTAACTTCAACTACCGAAACCGATACTAATAATGATGAAATCAAGAAACAAGCTGTCGACAGAAGACTCATCAAAATTCCTGCTGCTGGGTAGTATAATTGCCCTTTTAATAGCATTTTCACCTTATTTATTTTATCTATATGAAATTTTCCCAAGCGCTCCAGTTTGGGAAAATTCTTTTTTTACATACGAAAGTAAATACTATGAGGATGTTATGACAGCTGCCTGGACTTATACAGGGAAAATAACACCTTTATTTCTTTTATTAATTTGGTTTTTTACCTGTAAGCATTGGTGGTACCATACCATCTTAATCCCTACTGGTATGTATGCTTTCCAATTAGTGGTCGCCTTTTACGAAGATGTTTATATGGACACCAGCGTTTTTATGGACATCAACGGCTTAATTTACCTGGCTCCTTTCTTTATTATAATTCTTTCAATAGTATACCTAGTTCGAATACAAATTTTCGATCGCGTCTACGGTCTAGACCTTTCAGAACTGGATGAGACCGATGTATCTGTCTTCTCACCAGTTTCAGATAAAGATCTTAGGGAGATCAAAAGTTTCCAGGAAGATGAAGAGGACTTTGAAAGAGAGCACTCTTCCGAAGGAATTCTGGAAGACTACTACCGTAAACTATAATGCTTTACCTACATTTTAGTATTTTAGTTATAATTAAATTGCTTAACTAAACTGAATGGGAAAACAGCAGGTTTCACCTTTTACCAGGGAACAATTATTACCTCAGGAAGAAACTCTTGAAATTTTTAAAGGCAAAGGCCAGCTTTTTATAGGTATTCCTAAGGAAACGGCTTACCAGGAAAAACGTATCTGTTTAAGCCCTGATGCTGTTGCGGCTATCACCGCGCATGGCCACAGGGTCATGATCGAATCTGGTGCCGGAAAATGGGCCCGATTCAGCGATAAGGATTATTCCGATGCCGGAGCCGAGATCACAAAGGATACTAAAAAGGTATTTTCCTGTCCCATTATTTTGAAAATAGAACCCCCTTCCAATCAGGAACTGGAATATATCAATCCGCAAACCATCCTGATCTCCGCCCTTCAGATTAAAACCCAGTGCAAGGAATATTTTGAAACCCTTGCCAAAAAACGTATTACCGCTCTTGGATTTGAATTTATCAGGGATGAGGATGGAAGTTACCCTATCGTAAAGGCATTAAGCGAAATTGCCGGAACGGCTTCGGTTTTGATCTCTTCAGAAATTATGAGTAATCATGAGGAAGGCAACGGACTCATGTTTGGAAATATAAGCGGAGTTCCACCCGTTGAAATTGTGATCATTGGAGCCGGAACCGTTGGGGAATACGCTGCACGATCGGCCCTGGGACTTGGAGCAAGCATTAAGGTTTTTGACAGTTCTCTTACCAAGCTTCGCAATATTCAGGCTAGTCTTGGCAATACTTTCTATACCAGTACCATTCAGCCTAAAAACCTGTTTAAAGCATTAAAAAGGGCCGATGTGGTCATTGGTGCGGTTAGAGGAAAAGACCGTTCTCCCGTGCTGGTCACTGAAGAAATGGTACAGTCTATGAAACGCGGCGCCGTAATAATCGATGTGAGTATCGATATGGGCGGTTGTGTGGAAACCAGCGAGATCACGTCCCACGATAAGCCTATTTTCACCAAACACAATGTAATTCATTATGGTGTCCCTAACATTCCTTCCAGGTATGCCAGGACTTCCTCACTATCCATCAGTAATATCTTCACTCCCTACCTGTTACATATCGCAGAAGAAGGCGGCCTGGAGAATACGCTAAGGTTTGATCGCGGTTTGCGAAATGGTTTGTATTTTTACCACGGAATTTTGACCAGCAAATCGATAGCAGACTGGTTCAACCTTTCTTACCGTGACATAAACCTGTTGATCTTTTAAGATATGAAGCTCATTCATCGCCTTGGTTATTACGGCCTGGGACTCTTTTTCGGAATTGTTATTCTGATTTTCTTTTTAAGCGGAAAAAAAACTTCCTGTGATTATTCACCCAATGCACGGGTTTTAAAGAATATAAGAACGAAGAAACAGTCATTCAGTGAAAATTCTCTTGAATTTTTCAGAATAAACCAACTGGACACAAGTCTGGTTTCCCGGGCCCTGGAAGATGGCGACGTGGATTTTTCAAAAAGTGAAACCGACAGGGAGCCCTGTAATATTTATTATATCACGGGAAGCTTCCAACCCTCTATTGAACTGGAAGTTGAAAATTGCGACAGCATTGCGACAATTAAGAGTGTACAATTAAAAAAGGGCGACTAACATCACCCTTTTTCTATCCAACTTCATCCGATTTTTTTAAGATTCCTGAAGGATCTGCTCTGCGTGAGCTTTGGTTTTAACCTTCTGGATCACCTCCTCTATTTTTCCATTTTCATCGATTAAGAAGGTGGTTCGATGAATTCCGTCATATTCTTTCCCCATGAATTTCTTAGGTCCCCAAACGCCATAAGCATTGATCACTTCTTTATCTTCATCTGCCAGAAGCGGATATTTGAAATCATACTTATTTTTGAAGTTTTGCTGGCGCTTTTTAGAGTCGGCACTCACGCCCAGGATCTCATATCCCTTCTCTTTTAAACGATCGTAATTATCACTTAAATTACAGGCCTCTGCAGTACAACCTGGAGTGCTTGCCTTTGGGTAGAAAAACAGAACAAGCTTTTTACCTTTATAGTCTGATAGGCTTATTTTGTTTCCGTCCTGATCTTCGGCTTTAAAATCTGGTGCCTTATCACCTTCTTTCAATGTTGTCATAATTCTTACTTTTGCCCTAAATTTAAAGTTTTATGACCAAACAGGAAAAGGTAGACTTCGTTATAGATACGTTAAATGATATCTACCCTGAGATCCCGATCCCTCTTGATCACAAAGATCCTTACACTTTACTGATCGCTGTCCTGCTTTCAGCACAAAGCACCGATGTAAAGGTGAATGAGATCACTCCCCTCCTTTTCGAAGTTGCTGATAATCCTTATAAGATGGTTAAGTTATCGGTAGAAGAAATTCGGGAGATCATCAAACCAGTTGGTTTGTCTCCAATGAAATCTAAAGGTATTCATGGTTTATCTAAGATCCTCATTGAAAAATACAACGGAAGGGTGCCGGAAGACATGGAGGCTCTTGAAGAATTACCGGCTGTAGGTCATAAGACTGCAAGTGTTGTTGTTTCCCAGGCGTTTAATATCCCGGCCTTCCCGGTAGACACTCATATTCACCGCCTTATGTATCGCTGGAATCTGAGCAATGGCAAGAATGTGAATCAAACCGAAAAAGATGCCAAGCGATTATTCCCAAAAGAGCTTTGGAATAAATTACATTTACAGATCATCTGGTATGGAAGACAGTATTCTCCTGCCCGTGGCTGGGATCTCGACAAAGATGTTATTACAAAAACGATTGGAAGAAAAAGCGTGATTAACGAATACCTTAAGAAAAAGAAGAAATAAAAAAAAGCCTACAAAAATCTGCAGGCTTCATCTTACTTAATTCAAAAAAGTTTCGAATTTCATCTTCTTATGATCAACCACTCGCAGTGCCCTGGAATAGTTCAAAAGAAATTGTACAGTTTCAGGTTTAGGGCGGCGTCGATCAGATTTTTCCTCATTAGAGGTTTTTTTAAAGTAAAGTTTCCCCATTTGTTAATTTTTTTTGATGGTATTACTAATAACGTTACAAAAGGGGGGATATTGTATTCTAATTAATTGGTAAGTATCAAATTTCTTTTTTCGATGATCTTTCTCAAATTAATAAGTGCGTATCTCATTCTTCCAAGAGCGGTGTTTATACTAACTCCGGTGCGCTCAGAAATTTCCTTGAAGCTCATATCCTTATAGATCCTCATCGTTAAAACTTCGAGCTGATCCTCAGGCAATTCTTTTATTAATTCCTGTACATCAGATTCTATTTGATCCTTAATGAGTTGCTTTTCGGCATTCAGGCCTTCATCGCTTAAAACCGAAAATATATTGAAATCTCCATTATTATCGAATTTCGGCATTCGCTTATTCCTTCTAAAATGATCTATCACCAGGTTATGAGCGATACGCATCACCCACGGAAGAAATTTACCTTCTTCATTATATTTTCCTCGTTTTAAAGTTCGAATCACTTTTATAAAGGTATCCTGAAAGATATCTTCAGAAATATCCTTATCAAAGACCTTCGAATAAATAAAACTGTAAATGCGGTGCTGATGTCGATCGATTAATGCTCCAAGTGCATTTTCATTGCCATCCAGGTAATCACGTACAAGAGAAGAGTCAGGAACTTTAGTGTCATTCATAACAGTTACTTTTAAGTACAGGAACTTAGGGCTTCCTGCGGGTTAGGTTATTTAGGCTTTTAAAAAGTAACTGTGTTAAATAGGCAATTAGATTTCGGTTATAATGATTCAAATATAGTAAGATAATTCTGAGATATGCAAATGAAACCTTAAATTTTTAACATTACTATAGCTTTTAGCCTCCTTTTCTTACCCGCTCATATTAAGTATCTTTGCCGTCTTAGCAAACCCAGGAATGATAGTAGATATTACCGGAACCGATCCTAAAAAGAATATTATAATCAAAGGTGCAAAACTGCACAACCTCAAAAATATCAATGCCGTTATCCCCAGGAACAAACTGGTGGTGATCACCGGACTATCTGGTTCGGGGAAATCCAGCCTTGCATTTGATACGCTCTATGCTGAAGGCCAGAGGCGGTATGTAGAGAGCCTTAGTTCCTATGCCAGGCAGTTTCTTGGGCGGCTTAATAAGCCAAAGGTTGATTTCATCAAGGGGATTGCACCGGCTATTGCGATCGAGCAAAAGGTTAATAGCACCAATCCAAGATCCACGGTTGGTACATCAACCGAGATCTATGATTACCTGAAACTTCTTTTTGCCAGGATCGGGAGAACTTACTCCCCTATTTCTGGAAACGAGGTAAAAAAGGATACGGTTACCGATGTTATTAATTATGTAAGAGATTTTCCAGAACGCGAAAAACTGCTACTCCTCGCCCCTATTCATGTTGAAGAAGGACGATCCATACAGAAAAAGATCCAGGTACTCGCCCAGCAGGGTTATAGCCGAATCAAAATAGATGATGAAGTTCTGCGGATCGACGAAACCGATCTTGAAAAAGCCCAGGATCATAATACCTGGCTGGTTGTAGACCGAATAATCAAAAAAGACGAGGAAGATTTTTATAACAGGCTGGCAGATGCCGTTGAAGCCGCTTTTTTTGAAGGAAAAGGTGAATTATTCATAGAAAAACTGGCCGATAATTCCAGGAGACACTTCAGCAACAAGTTCGAACTGGACGGGATGAGTTTCCTGGAACCCAATGTTCATCTTTTCAGTTTTAATAATCCTTACGGAGCCTGTCCAAAATGTGAAGGCTATGGCGATGTTATTGGCATAGATGAAGACCTTGTCATTCCTAATACAGGCCTTTCCATTTACGAAAATGCCATTTTCCCGTGGCGTGGGGAGAGTATGAGCTGGTACAGAGATCAATTGGTGAACAATTCTCATAAATTCGATTTTCCTATTCACAAACCTTATTTCGAATTATCCGATGAGCAAAAAGACCTTGTCTGGAACGGAAATCAATATTTTGAAGGGATCAACCAGTTCTTCGAATTCCTGGAAAGTAAGGCATATAAAATTCAGAACCGTGTGATGCTTTCTCGTTATCGCGGGAAGACCAGATGTTCTGCCTGTAAAGGAAAGCGATTAAGGCCGGAAGCGCAATATGTAAAGATCAATGACCATAGCATAACCGACCTGGTGGAAAAACCACTGGATAAAGTAAGGGCATTTTTTAATGAGCTGGAATTGAACGAACACGATCAAAAGGTCGCCAAACGTCTTTTGACCGAAATTAGAAACCGACTCGAATTTTTATCAAATGTTGGCCTGGATTATCTTACCCTGAACAGAAAATCCAATACTCTTTCAGGAGGGGAATCACAGAGGATCAACCTCGCGACCTCCCTGGGGAGTAGCCTGGTTGGTTCTATGTATATCCTGGATGAACCTTCCATAGGTCTTCACCCTAAAGACACCGAAAAGCTTATTGGAGTAATAAAACACCTCAGGGATCTAGGCAATACCGTGATCGTGGTAGAACACGACGAGGAGATCATGAAGGCTGCCGATGAGATCATCGATATTGGTCCTGAAGCCGGAACCAATGGAGGCCATGTGGTTGCCGTTGGTAAGATGGATGACATCCTGAAATCTGATTCCCTTACCGCCAGTTACCTGAACGGAAAAATGGAGATCGAGGTTCCGGAAAAAAGACGCGTTTCAAAAAAGAAGATCAAACTTCTCGGTGTCAGGGAACACAATCTAAAAAATATCGATGTTGAATTTCCGCTGGGTGTATTTACTGCTCTTACCGGGGTTTCCGGAAGTGGGAAGAGTACGCTGGTTAGAAGGATTCTCTACCCGGCTGTTCAAAAGGAAATTGGTGGTTATGGTGAAAAAGCAGGCCAGTTCAATGGGATCGAAGGCGATGTAAAGAGCATTGGAACCGTAGAATTCGTTGATCAAAATCCAATAGGAAGATCGTCCAGGTCAAATCCGGTCACCTATATAAAGGCCTATGACGATATTCGTAATCTATTCGCCTCGCAAAAACTCTCCAAATTAAGAGGATTCAAGGCCAAACACTTTTCCTTTAATGTGGATGGCGGTAGATGTGAAACCTGCAAGGGAGAAGGCGAAGTGACCATCGAAATGCAGTTTATGGCTGATGTGCACCTGGAATGTGAGACCTGTAACGGGAAGCGATTCAAGAAAGAAGTACTGGAAGTAACTTTTAAGGATAAGAGTATCGATGATATCCTTAATATGACCATCGATGATGCCACCCAGTTCTTTGAGGACCACAATGAGGCTAAAATCGTTAAAAAACTGAAGCCTCTTAAGGATGTTGGTCTGGGATATGTACAATTAGGTCAGAGCTCTTCCACCCTCTCAGGCGGGGAAGCACAGCGTATTAAACTGGCTTCCTTTCTGGTTAAAGGAAGTACGAAAACCAAGACCCTGTTTATCTTTGATGAACCAACTACGGGGCTGCATTTTCACGACATTAAAAAACTGCTGAAATCATTTAATGCCCTTATCGCGAAAGGTCATAGCATCGTGGTGATCGAACATAATATGGACCTGGTAAAATGCGCCGATCATATCATCGACCTGGGACCTGAAGGCGGCGAAAATGGTGGGCATCTCATCGCTGCAGGAACTCCTGAAGAAGTAGTACAAGTAGAAGAATCATACACAGCAAAATATCTGGAAGAAAAGCTGAAATAAAATTTTCAGGGATCTTATCTTTCAGCGATTTACATATTCAAATACCGCGAAAGTAGCGTTATCAGGACTTTGGCACAGGCTTTGTATCTAAGTATTAAAATGTTCCTAATTAAAAACTTTACTACCATGAGAAACCTGACCTATATATTCGTATTGCTTTTTATTGGATGGTCAGCAAAGGCATCCGTTAAAGCTCCTCCCGGTAACTTCTATAACGAGTCCTTCATTTTTGTTGAAGGAGGCGTGGAGTTCGCCGTATACCCGAATGGTGAATTTGATTTCTATTTTAACCCTGAATTCAGAAGAGGAAATTCGGTGCGTATTTCCACTCCAAATGTGAATATCAGCTATAATTCCGGATATAATTACGAACCATATGTGCAGTATGACGATTATGGTGCCGTGATACAAATAGAAAATGTACCTGTTTATTATGACTATTACGGAAGAATTATCCAGGCTGGAAACGTATACCTGGGATATAACAGGTTTGGAAGACTTGCGCATATAGGGAACATGCATCTTCACTATAACAGGCATCATCATTTTACCCATTATACCGGTTTCATTAATCCGTTCAACAGGCATTATGTTTACAGGCCATGGCACCGATATTATACCCGTCCGCATGCGAATGTGAGCATAGTATTTAACAGGCCTTACAGAGCCTATTATCAGCCAAGGCGAATTTCATATACTAATTATGTAACTGTTTATAATAATTACTATTCAAAAAATAACGGCAGAAGAAATTTCTACAGGCCATCAGATCGTGTGAGAAGCTATAGCTACGGAAACAGGACGTCCAGTAAACGACAGCTTGCGGCGCACAGGTCATCAAGATCTAATAATGCTGCAGTTAAAAGTAATGATCGCAGAACAAGTGAGAGATCCTATTCAGATAGAATAAGTACTAGAAGGTCTTCAAATGAGAATAAAAATTATGCCGAAAGAAACGACTCCAGGTCCAGGGCTATCTCCAGAAGACAGGACACTCAAAGATCTGAAGTTTTTAAAGGAAGAACTGAAACAAGTTCTAATTCAAGAGGACGAAATTCAAGAGTAGAAAACAGTAATAAGAGAACATCTAATTACGGAGTAAAGGAAAGCAGATCTACGAACAGGCAGAATGCCAGGCAAATTGAAAGCCGTTCTAACCCAAGAACCGAAAGGTCGGTTAGAGCCAGCAGGACCCCTCAGGTGAAAAGTTCTGGAAATAGAATTGAAAGGAATTCATCTGTGAAACGTCCAACAAGAAGAGAGAGTTCATCAGTTAGGAGTAGATCTTCAAATGGGAACTCAAGAAATGAAATAAGAGCAAAAAAATCTACCCGAACTAGAAGTTCGGCACGGAATATGAATAATAATTAATAGATGACAAGTTCATAATTTAATTTTTTGGTTGGTTAGTTGGAAAACCCCTGAAGCACCCTCGCTGATGGGGTTTTCTCTTTTAGGCCCTTTTCAGAAGCCTGTTCAGGATATTATTTATTTCCGGTGAAATCTTCAGAAGGTAAATAAGGGAAATATATAATAACCCGCTAAGACTTCCTTTTATCAAAATGTCCAGAATTGGATGAAAACCGGTTTCCAGGTAAAAAAAGCCAACCGTAAAAATGGACATTATAAGCAAGACCAGCCCGCTAAGACCTGTAAAAGGATGAGCTCCAAATTTTCGGTACACAATAAAAATTTTTGAGGTATTATACAGGAAGAAAGCTATAAAGCTTGCCATCGCAGCCCCCTTAATGCCAAATTCAGGGATAAAGTATAAATTCAGCAAAAAAGCCAGGATCACCAGGACCACACCAACCCCCAGAACAATGCGGTAGTAATCTGAGTTAAAAAGTATACTATTGTTATTTCCGAGGAAATTATCATATAACTTCACCAGGGAGATAAGCATCACTACCAGCAAACTTATTTCATATTCATCCGGAATGAGTTCATACAGCGATTCCACGTTAGTAATGATCCAGATAAAGATCAATCCGCTAACGATAAAAAGATTCAGGGAACTTTTAACATACAGATCTTTAAGAGAGGCTCTGTCCCTATTGTTTAGCATCTCGGCGGTTAAGGGATTCGTGATCTGGTGCATGGCTTTTTGAGGCACCGAAATTACCGTAGCAATATAAACCGCGATCCCGTAAACAGCCACATTTTCGATGGGCAAATAATATTCGATCATCACCTTATCCAGGTCTAAAAGCACCGTGGCCACCGACGCTGCCACCAGGATAAGTGCTGAATATTTTAAAACCGGCGATAAATTCTTTGGAAACCTGAAGCTGAAATTTGGCCTGTGCAATGAAAAGGCATACATGGCCATGATGATTGTTCGTATAACAAAAACGCCGGAAATTGCATAGATAAAACTGTTTACTTCTATCCACTTAAAATAAACAGCAAATAACAAAAGGCTTATACAGAACCTGTGGAAGACTTCTTTCATAAAATTTCCGAAGCTGCTTTTATAATAAAGCTTGGACCAGGAAAAGAATATTTCAAAATAAGACGTGGCCAGCGCAATTAAAAATATTAGCCAGATATATGGCTGCACCAGGCTGTTCTCCCCTTTAAAATAATCCAGTAGCTGCTCGTAAAAGAATAAACCCAAAGACCCGGTAATTAGCGCTACACCAAGCGGGATAAGCAGCACCAGGTTTAAAAGCCTGTCCTGCTCCCCCCTTGTCTTATAAGAGGTAAAGAATTTGATTAGGGTACTGTGAACACCAAAAACCAGAAATGGCCAGATCAAATTAGCCGCAGATAACAGGAAACTTACCAGACCATAATATTCCTTATCCAGGAAATAAGTGAATAGGAATAAAGTGTTCACCGCGCCTATCCCAAAACCGATATAGGTGGTGACCATATTCTTGATGGACTGGCTGATTATGATTCCCATTTATAATGAATGGATAAGCTGGGCAAGTTGCCCGGTTAATTCCCTGCGGTGAAAACTGGAGATTCCAATAGAATTCAGGCCAGAATTCCCCTTCTTGAAATATTCAAATTGTTCCCTGATATAATTTTCAAGTTCTTTACGATCATTATAATTAAAGACTTCCCCGCTTTTAGTTTCCCGGATGATCTTTGCGGCATCCCAGTTCTCCGGACCTATGGCCAGAATTGGGTTTTTAGCGGCGAGGTATTCAAAGATCTTACCCGGAATGATGCCACGCGTTTCTTCAGAATCGATTTCGATAAGCAGCAAAATAGAAGCCTGTCTTTGCATTTCCACGGCCCTGGAATGATTTACATAGCCTTCATTTACCACGAAAGGCATCAGCTCATGTTGTTGAAGTTCGCTCAACACCTCCTCGCTAATTCTTCCCGCAAGTCGCAACCTGAAATGTGATTTAAAATCATCATCGGTTTTTATAATTTCTGCAAGGGATTGCCAGAGAATGCAAGGATTTCTGCCTGCCAGTAACGAACCTATATGGGAGATCTCGAAATTTTCCTTTTTTTGGGACCGGTCATTTACTGAAATATCAAAACCATTAGTGATAAGGCTAACGGGTTTTGAAGTTTTATTCTGAAATTCTTCCCTGGTCGTATAACTGGTGGTTATGATATGGTTAGCTGAAGTAAGTACCTTTTTTTCCAGTTTTTGGTGCCTGGCCTGGGAAGAACTGGTTAATTTCAGCTTTTTATGATATCCAATCCGGGTCCAGGGATCGCGAAAATCGGCTATCCATTTTACCCGTGTTTGTTCCTTAAGCTGAAGACCTATAAGGTGAAGGCTGTGAGGTGGACCGGTTGTTATAATTGCCTCGTAATTCTGCTTTTCAAGTTCCTTTTTAAGGAATTTTACTGAAGGTTTTATCCAGAACTTTCGGGCATCAGGAATAAAGAAATTGCCCCGAATAAAGAGTAAGGCCTTTTGGAGGGCCGTTTGTTCTTCTTCAGCTTCAATGATCCCTGAACTTATTGTCTGGGTTTGTTTTCTGGAGAAAATGCCCGCTATGCTATAGGGCTCAAAGATCTTTTGCTTTAAGATTTTAATGTTCGAGGGAACTTCAGAATTAAGGCTCTCATCTAGTATGGGGTAACTGGGATTTTCAGGAACATACACCACCGGTTCGATCTCAAAATCACGCAGGTATTTAACAAATTTCAGCCAGCGTTGCACACCTGGCCCACCAGCCGGAGGCCAGTAATAAGTTATGATGAGAACTTTTTTCATTCAACAGAAGTTGGCTAGTTTCTCTTTTTCAATTCAAACCCAATTCCTCCGATCAATACCAGTACCAGGATCAATGAACTAACCAGTGAAACCGTACTTCCGGTTTTGATCACCGAAGGCTCGAATTTAAAAGTGATCTCATGATCACCCGCAGGAACATTCATTCCCCGCAGCACATAATTAACCTGAACATGTCCTACCGGTTCTCCATCTAAATAGGCCTGCCAGCCCGGCTGATAATAGGCTTCAGAAAATACCGCAAATTGCGATGAGGGAGCACTAACCTCATATCTGAGTTCATTTGGCTGCTGATGGGTTAATTCAATACTGGCTTCAGAACTATAATCGAAATCGGTATTAACCTCATTTTTAAAAGTATCATTGATCACCGCGGTTCTCTGGAGGTCCACCTCGTTTAACTGAAGGATCTCCTGGTTGGCATTATCAACCCATTCTAATTGCTCCACGAACCAGGCATTTCCGAATGGGTTAGGATTTTGCTGCGCCTGGTTGCCCTCCTCCGTTGGAATAATGAAATACTTCACGTTGAGCATATTCAGAATATCCATATTGTTCTGTGAAATATAGAAATCGTATAGATCCTGAATTCTTCCAGGTTTCGCTGCATGATATCCCCCAAGCGCATTATGGAAATAAGAAGTCCTGGCTGTATTAAACGGATTGCCCGAAAGATCATACACCCGGTAGTGAGTTGCATCCTGAAGAATTGCTGCATCGGCTTCCATCATCTGGAATGGCTGCTGCATTTCCCTGGCCTGAACAAAATCATCTTCATTCACATAGCGCTTATCAACACCAATTAGATCTACCAGGAACAGGATCACGAATCCGCCAATAACCAGGTTTCGGTTTATCTTTCCGTTTAAATAGCCAAAAATAAGCCCTGCTGAAAGCAACACAAAGATCAGGGATCGAATCACGTCTGAAGTGAAGATAGACTTCCGGTCTTCTTCCAGCGCATTCATGAAATCCATCCCAAACTGCTGCCGGTACATAGCATCCTGGGCACCGGAAAAATCGAACAGAACTGATTTGAATAATAAAAAGATAAGCAGTAAACCTCCGGTTCCTATTACCGACCATTTTAAAGCGTAAAGCTTTTCTTCCTTTTTAATATTTTCAAGGAACAGCTTGCACAGGCCAATTACCGCCATTAACGGGATACACAATTCGAGTATCACCTGAATAGAAGAAACAGCCCTGAACTTATTATAAAGCGGCACTAAATCTATAAAGAATTGCGTCAAAAATTCGAAGTTCCTACCCCAACTCAATAAAAGGGCCAGGATACTACCGCCTACGATCCACCATTTCAATCGGCCTTTGATCAAGAATAAGGCAAAGACGAAAAGGAAAATTACAGCGGCACCTATGTAAGCCGGAGCTGCTACATAGGTTTGATCGCCCCAGTAGGTAGGTACATTTTCGGTAAAATCGGCCGCCTGTGTGGTCGAGGCTCCCATTTTTCTCAGGGCGTCATATACATTTGAATCCTTTCCTATATTTTCTGAACTCCCTCCTCCCATAAATCTTGGGACAAAAAGGTTGAAAGTTTCCAGTATTCCATAACTGTATTCGGTAATGTACTCAAAACCGAGTCCGCTTTTCTCAATAGGACTTCCGTCAGGGTTGATGCTAAGATCAGACTGCCCCCTAGTACTAAAATCAGCATACTCACTGGTTGCCATTAAATTCGTCGCGTTGGCCGCCACACCTAAAATCACGGCTACGACCATAATTCCGAGCGCTTTAAAATATTTTGGAAGCAATTTCTTTTTCCAGGCATCTACCAGGTATGCGATTCCAAGGGCGATCACCAGCAGTAACAAATAATAGGTCATCTGGAAGTGATTGGCCTGTATCTCGAGGGCCATGGCTACGGCAAGGAGCAGGAAACTCCATATATTCCTGTGCCTGAAGACAGCGATTATCCCGGCCAGCACCATAGGCATATAGGCGATCGCATGCGCCTTGGCATTATGGCCAACGCCAAGGATGATGATAAGGTAAGTTGAAAATCCGAAGCCCAGAGCTCCCAGGAAAGCCAATTTATAGTCCAGCTTCATACAAAGCAGCAGAATGTAAAAGCCTATGAAATATAAAAACAGGTAATCTGCAGGCCTGGGAAGAAATCTAAGAGCCAGGTCCAGTTTCTTTACATAATTATGAGGATAATAAGCACCAAGCTGGTAAGTAGGCATACCACCAAAGGCCGAATCGGTCCAGTAGGGTTCTTCCCCGGTCTCGGCCCTGAAATCATTTTGTTCCTTCGCCATCCCGATATACTGAACGATATCACTCTGGAAGATCTCCTTTCCCTGAAGAACCGGACTAAAATAGAATAAGGATAAAATTACAAATCCTGCCAGTGCGAGCAGGTGAGGTAAGAATTGCTTCAGTTTGGCCATTAAACGGGGCTTTTTGATTATTTCAGAATAAAAAGACAAGCCTCTGAAAGGCATTGTTAAAATCGAAATTAATCAATTTCTTCGTAATCGATATACTCCCCCACTTTTTTATTGGAACGGCGCTTAGAACCAGATTTTTTATCTATGCTAACCTCGCCTTCCTGTTTTTGATTCTGATGCTGGTAGCCGCCAAACTGCTGGTTGAATTGCTGCTCGAACTTCTTCCCCATTTTCTTCATGAAATATTTGAGAATCATGGGACCGAAAAAGCGGAAAAATATTTTAAGACCGAAGTATACTAACAAAACGATAAGTACCGTTTTTAGTACTCCGGATAATGATGCTTCTAACATTTGAATGCTTTTTGCAAAAATAAAAAGAAGCCTTCACAAACCTATAAGACTGAACATAAAATTATAATAAATCTCCTATATTTGAGGGAAACAAGCCCACCATCCATGCGGAAAATAGCATTTCTAAGCCTGTTCTTTTTCACGTTCCATTTGATGAACGCTCAATATACCGAAACCATCAATTCAAACCGTCCGGGACAGTCCCAGGGGGCATTTGCCGTTGGTACCAATGTGATCCAACTCGAAACCGGCGGATTTTTCGGTGATGAAGAGCATACCGGGTACGGAACCCAGGCAGGGGTCTGGGGAATAGATTACCAGCTTAGATATGGTTTGCTATATGAAAGACTGGAGATCAACCTCATTGGTGCCTATGAATCCCAGGATGTGGTTCAGAATTTCTTGGGTGTAGACAGTGAATACAAGATCAATAATTTTAGATCAAATACTATAGGCGCAAAATATTTAATTTTTGACCCTTATGTGAGCCTTGAAGAGGACAAACCTAACTTATACAGCTGGAAAGCAAACCAAAGATTCAAATGGAAAACATTGATTCCGGCTATTTCAATCTATGCTGGGGCGAATTTTGCCTTTGGAGATAACCCATACCTGTTCGAAGGAGAAAGCAAATTTAGTCCCAAGGCTGCCATTATCACCCAGAATAACTGGGGACGCTGGGTACTGGTTCTTAATTTTATAGGAGACCGACTCACGGAAGACTTCAGGTCCTACACTGGCATCATAACCGTAACCCACACTCTTACTGAAAACCTGGCGATATTTGGCGAATACCAGGGGATCATCAGTGATCTGTATGCAGATGATATCCTGCGTGGAGGAGCTGCCTATTTAATTGGCGAGAACTTCCAGTTTGATGTTTCAGGACTGGTGAACTTCAAGGATACGCCTTCAAAATGGCAGGTTGCCGCTGGGATTTCTTATAGATTCGATCTACATAAGGTAGACGAATTCCTGGAAGAGTCCAATGAAGGGAACAAAAGAAGACAGCGAAGTGAAAAGCTTGGTGAAGAGATCGAAAACGAGAACGGTAATGGAAACGGCAACGGTAGCGGAGGCGGAAATTAGAAAGACATTATTTTTTGAAACTAAAAATGCCGGTTTAAAAACCGGCATTTTTTATTCTGGGTATATATTATTTCTTACTTGTTAGCCATCGCTTCTTCTACAGAAGCCGAAAGCCTTTTATAAGTTCCATTTTCAAGTCTTTCCCTGATCGCAGAGAATGCGTCAAGAGTTTCTTCGATATCCTGCATGGTATGCGTAGCAGTTGGGATCATTCTTAGAAGGATAAGGCCTTTAGGAATTACCGGGTAAACCACGATCGAACAGAATACACCATGATTTTCACGAAGGTCTTTTACAAGCGCCATGGCTTCCGGGATACTTCCTTTCAGGTAAACCGGGGTTACGCAACTTTGGGTTGTTCCAATGTCGAAACCTCTGTCTTTTAATCCGTTCTGAAGGGCGTTCACATTATCCCAAAGCTTTTCTTTTAGCTCTGGCATGGTGCGAAGCATTTCCAATCGTTTTAATGCACCAACAACGAGCTGCATTTGCAGTGATTTGGCGAACATTTGCGAACGAAGGTTGTATTTTAAATAATCGATGATCTCTTTATCACCGGCGATAAAAGCTCCGGTGCTGGCAAGGGATTTAGCAAAAGTGGCGAAATATACATCGATCTCGTCCTGTATTCCCTGCTCCTCTCCGGCTCCGGCTCCTGTTTTACCAAGGGTTCCGAATCCGTGAGCATCGTCTACAAATAATCTGAAATTATATTTTTTCTTAAGCTCAACGATCTCTTTAAGTTTTCCCTGTTCACCGCGCATTCCGAAGACTCCTTCAGAAATAAGAAGAATTCCGCCGCCGGTCTGTTCAGCGATTTTGGTAGCGCGCTTAAGGTTCTTCTCGATACTTTCCATATCGTTGTGCTTATAGGTAAAACGCTGACCAAGGTGCAACCTAACACCGTCTATGATACAGGCATGAGCATCTACATCATAAACGATCACGTCCTGCTTGGAAACCAGTGCGTCTATAGTAGAAACCATACCCTGGTAACCAAAATTCAAAAGATAAGCGGCCTGCTTATGAACAAAAGAAGCCAGTTCATCCTGTAATCTTTCATGAAGATCTGTATGACCACTCATCATCCTCGCCCCCATAGGATAAGCAGAACCATACTCGGCAGCTGCTTCAGCATCTACTTTACGAACCTCGGGATGGTTTGCCAAACCTAAATAATCGTTGATGCTCCAGGTAATTACTTCTTTACCGCGGAATTTCATTCGATTAGAGATTGGCCCTTCCAGCTTTGGAAATACGAAATATCCTTCAGCCTGCTCCGCCCATTTACCCAATGGTCCTTTGTCTTTGTAAATTTTATCAAATAAATCCTTCATCAGTCATTTTTTAGACGAGCCGCAAAAATACTGAAAATTGGCTCAATTCTACAAAGTTAATTTTCAACCCACGAAAGCTAAGAAAAACAAAGGCATCCAACAAGAAATTGGATGCCTTTTGTTAATAAGTGTTAAAAAGTTTTTCTATTTAATGATCTCTATATCCTGTGTGGAAAGTTCGTTTTTCGCATCGAAAAAGCCCTGTTCATTCATCCAGTCATCACTATAGATCTTACTCATATATCTTGATCCATGGTCTGGGAACAGCACTACCACCCTGGAATTTTCATCGAATTCACCTTCTTCGGCATATTGCTTAAGCCCCTGCATGGCAGCTCCACTGGTATAACCGGCAAAGATCCCTTCGGTTCTCGCCAATTCTCGCGCTGTATGCGCAGCATCCTCATCAGAAACCTTCATGAATTGATCGATCACATCAAAATCGGTGGCAGTTGGGATCAGGTTTTTCCCAAGCCCTTCAATTCTGTATGGATAGATCTCGTCTTTATCGAACTCCCTGGTTTCGTGGTATTTTTTTAATACCGAACCAAAGGCGTCTATTCCAAGGATACGAATTTCAGGATTTTTAGATTTCAGGTACCTCGCCGTTCCGGAAATGGTTCCACCGGTACCGCTACAGGCAACCAGGTGTGTGATTTTTCCTTCAGTTTGTTTCCATATCTCGGGTCCGGTCGAGTTAAAATGAGCATCAATATTCAAATTATTGAAATATTGATTGATATATACCGAGGCTTTTATTTCTGAATGCAGTCTTTTAGCAACCTCGTAGTAAGACCTTGGGTCATCTGCCGGAACGTTGGCCGGACAAACATATACCTTTGCTCCCATGGTTCTTAGCATATCGATCTTATCCTTGGAGGATTTAGAACTTACCGCGAGGATGCATTCATAGCCTTTGATGATACTCACCATAGCAATGCTGAAACCGGTATTTCCAGAGGTGGTTTCAATAATCGTATCACCTGGCTTTAAAATACCTTTTCTTTCGGCTTCTTCAATGATATAAAGTGCGATTCGGTCTTTGGAAGAATGCCCAGGATTGAATGCTTCTACTTTGGCGTGGTAGTCACCTTTAAATCCTGAGGTTATTTTGTTTAAGTGAATTAACGGAGTATTACCAACCAGTTGTAATACATTGTCATAAACCTTCAAGTCTTCTCTCATAAATCGAAGTTCTTTTTACGAAAGGCTCTCAAATCGTTAAATTCAAAAACCGGTCAAATTTAAGGTAAATTTTTTAATTATTGGTTTATTCCTTCCAGGTCCAGTAAAAACGCGTATTCCTCGGCTACTTCCTTTAAGGCTTCAAAACGCCCGGAAGCGCCACCATGTCCGGCATCCATATTGGTATGCAAAAGCAGAACATTATTGTCGGTTTTTACTTCCCTCAATTTAGCAATCCACTTGGCCGGCTCCCAGTACTGTACCTGTGAATCATGTAATCCCGTTGTCACCAGCATATTTGGATAATCCTGCGCTTTTACATTATCATAAGGCGAATAGGATTTCATATAGTCATAATACTCCTTATTATTAGGGTTACCCCATTCATCATACTCCCCGGTCGTTAATGGGATACTATCGTCCAGCATGGTAGTAACCACGTCTACAAAGGGTACTGCTGCGATCACTCCATTATATAATTGAGGAGCCAAATTCACCACTGCTCCCATCAATAATCCGCCAGCCGAGCCGCCCATTGCATATAAATGCTCCGGTGAGGTATATTTTTCCTGGATAAGATATTCTGAAACATCAATAAAATCTGTAAACGTATTCTTTTTAGTGAATAATTTACCATCCTCATACCATTCCCGTCCAAGATACTCTCCGCCGCGAATATGCGCGATCGCATAAATGAATCCTCTGTCTAGCAAACTCAATCTAACGGAAGAGAAATAAGGATCAATCGTTGAACCATATGATCCGTAGGCATATTGAAGCAATGGGCTACTTCCGTCCATTTTCATACCCTTTCGGTAAACCAGTGAAACCGGGATTTTGGTCCCGTCCGTGGCCGTGGCCCAGATCCTTTCGGAAGCATAATTATCCTTGTCGAATTTTCCTCCTAAAACTTCCTGCTCCTTTAAAACTTCCTTCTCCCGGGTTTTCATATTGAATTCTACTACCGAAGTAGGCGTGGTTAAACTGTTATAATTATACCTCAGGTATTCGGTATCAAAATCGGGGTTTATCGCGGTAAAAGCCGTATAGGTTTCATTATCAAAGGGGATGTAATAATCTTCCTTTTCATCCCATCTTATGATCCTTATTTTATTGAGTCCGTTGTTTCGCTCACTAACCACCAGGTAATCCTTGAAAATATCGATATCTTCAAGCAGGTAATCCTTACGGTGAGGGATCACGTCTACCCAGTTCTCCATTCCGGTCTTATCGACCGGGGTTTTCATCAGTTTGAAATTAGTGGCTCCATCCTTATTGGTGACTATATAAAAATCACCGTTAAAATGGGAAATGCTGTATTCCATCCCACGGGTTCTGGGCTGAAAAAGTTTAAATTCCTTTTCAGGAGTATCAGCATCAAGGAACCGGTATTCAGTTGTTAAAGTGCTATGTGAACCAATGATGATATATTCCCTGGATTTCGACTTATAGACATACGTATTGAAAGTCTCGTCTTCCTCTTCATAAACCAGCTGATCCTCTTTAGGATCGGTTCCCAGGATATGTTTAAAGATCTGGTAAGACCTCAGCGTTTGAGGATCCTTCTTGGCATAATAAAGGCTTTTATTATCATTTGCCCAGGTAGAACCTCCGGTGGTATTTTCTATATTTTCATCGTAAATCTCCCCCGTCTCGAGGTTTTTAACTCTAATTGTGTATTGCCTGCGACTAACGGTATCAGTACCAAAGGCAACCAGCTTATTATCTGGACTCACGTTCAATCCTCCAAGGCTGTAATACTCAAAAGGCTTGGCCATTTCGTTCACATTAAAGAGGATCTCTTCCTGCGCATCAAGACTTTCCTTTTTCCTGGAGTAAACAGGATAGTCATATCCTTTTTCAAAACGGGTGATATACCAGTAGCCGTTGAGTTTATATGGGACTGACTCATCGTCTTCTTTAATACGAGCCTTCATTTCCTGGAAAAGGTCTTCCTGGAACTTTTTAGTATGAGCGGTCATTTTATCGTTATACTCATTTTCGGCATTCAAATAAGCAATAACCTCAGGATCTTCCCTTTGATTCATCCAGAAATAGTTATCTACCCGTACATCTCCATGGATCTCCAGTTTCTTCGGAACTTTTTTCGCCCGTGGGGCCAGAATGTCTTTTTTCAAATCGATATTATTTTGAGCAGATGCAAAGGTAACGCATCCTAATAGAATTACTAATAGTCTAATCATTTGTACCAATTTAACAGGGTAATTTAGTAATTTTGAGTTCACAAAAATTTAAAATCAGATATTATGTTTGGAGATATGATGGGCATGATGAATAAACTGAAGGAAGCCCAGGCCAATGTAGAAGCCACTAAAAAAAGAATGGATACCGTTATGGTCGAGGAAAAATCGACTGATGGTCTTCTAAAGGTTACCGTTACAGCGAACAGGCAATTAAAGAATATTTCGATAGATGATGAGCTAATGAATGATAAGGAGCAGCTTGAAGATTACCTCATCCTAACCCTGAACAACGCCATACAAAAGGCCGGGGAGATACACGAGACCGAAGTTGCGGCTGCGGCTAAGGACGGAATGCCAGATATTCCTGGAATGAGCGATATGCTGAAATAACAAATCTATTTATTACATAAAAGAAAGCCTGGAAAAATTTCCAGGCTTTCTTTTATTCTTATTTTGAACTTAATGACCTCCCCGGGCCGGATAATCTTCTTTCAATACAAATCCAATCGATTTAAGAAGTTCATCAAATTTTGGCCTTGCGAACGGCATGGATTGAATACTGGCTGAATATAAAGTTTTATCGGGCTTTATTAGAAAAAGAGCTGGTTCTAAAAAAACTTCAGGCTCGGAATCCTTGATCGCTTCAGATACAAAAAGCCCCCATTTTCTTCCTTCTTCAATATCCATTTCAAATCCAATATCAAGATTTTCAACTTCCCATTCTTCTACAGTCTTCTCTGCAAGCTCCTTTGAGTTAGAACTTACGCATACCACTTCCACACCTTTATTTCGAAAATCTTCAACTTTCTCATTGAGCTCCTCGAGATACTTTTTACATACCGGGCAATGAATTCCACGATAGACAACAAGCATCGTAAAGTTTTCAGGTTCGCTTTCCTGTAGATTCCATTTTACTCCTTTGGTCGTATCCAGAATCAAATCGGGTACCAGATGACCAGGTTTTAGATATTTCATATTTAATTTTTCCTAAAAATAAATTATCCTGAAAACCTCAATTATTAATGTAATCCCAATCTTTAGTTAATAATTGAAAAATTACAATTCCATTTTTTCAAGAGTATCCAAAAATCGTTGATGCATCTCTTCGGTATAGTCAAGGTGAGTTACGATACGAAGCTTACCATGTCCCATATTACTGATCCTGATGTTTTGCCTGGCCAGTTCGGTTAGAAATTCTTCTTCCTTTTCCTGATCCTTCATATAAAAGATCACAATATTGGTTTCAACAGGTTCAACTTTGGAAATATAGAACTGATCGGTAAGCACCTTTCCTATTTCGGCGGCGCGTTCATTGTCTTTTTCCAGGCGATCCACATGATGGTCCAGTGCAAATACCCCGGCAGCGGCCATGAAACCTATTTGTCGCATTCCCCCTCCAAGTACCTTTCGAACCCTTATGGCATTTTTCATAAGTTTTTTATTGCCGATGAGTACAGATCCCATTGGAGTACCCAGGCCTTTGGAAAGGCAAACCGAGATCGTATCGAAAATCTTTCCATAATCCCTTGGGTCTTCACCCTTTTTTACCAGTGCATTAAATAACCTTGCGCCATCCAGGTGCAGCCCGAGCCCGTGCTTATTACAGACTTCACGGATCTTCTTAATTTCTTCAAGATCATAACAGGCTCCACCTCCCTTATTAGTGGTATTTTCAAGACATACCAGGCTCGTAAGCGGACTGTGATAAAAATCTGGTGGGTTGATATTATCCTCGACCTGCTCTGCGGTGATCATTCCGCGGTCACCATCAACCAGTTTGCAGGAGACACCACTATTAAAAGAAACTCCGCCACCTTCGTAATTATACACATGGGCCCACTTGTCACAAATTAGCTGTTCCCCTGGTTGCGTGTGCAATTTTATAGCAGCCTGGTTCGCCATACTGCCGGTGGGAAAGAAAAGGGCTTCATCCATCCCGAACATATCTGCCAGTTTCTTTTCCAGTTCATTTACAGTTGGATCTTCCTTATATACATCAT
Organism: Christiangramia oceanisediminis; assembly: GCF_022570735.2. Classification (GTDB taxonomy): domain Bacteria; phylum Bacteroidota; class Bacteroidia; order Flavobacteriales; family Flavobacteriaceae; genus Christiangramia; species Christiangramia oceanisediminis. Next base: position 1,056,631 of record NZ_JANCNS010000002.1, read on the forward strand.
CCCCTACTTTGGCTGTCATAATCGCCTGAAGCATTTCTTTAGTTGGACGAGTTACCGTGTCACTTCTAAGATCTATCTCTTTCATGTATTGTTTGTTTCTGAAATGCTAAGGTAAAATTTAAAAATTCTTTTTTCGAATTAGAATTTTCAGAATAATTAGCAGTTCTCTCGACTTCTGATCAAAATTTTCGCAACCAAAATCTTCGGTCACTCAAAATATTTCAAGCTTTTACATAAAACACTGAAAAACAGATAATTTATTCGTATTTTATGACAAACCTGATCTATGAAAAGCAATAAAAACAACCCGACTTTCAAATCTTACAACAGGGATCCCAAGTTATATGATGAAATCTTTGATGAAAACGATGAGGTAAGAGAGACCTATAAAACCTTATTTGAATTATACAGTGAGCATTCGGCCAAGGATTTTGGAAAGCTCAATACTAAAGCTAAGGCTTCGTTTTTTAACCAGGGAATCACATTTCAGGTATATGGTGACCACGAAATAAAAGAAAAGATCTTTCCTTTCGACCTGTTTCCAAGGATCATCGACTCTGAAGAATGGGAACATATTGAAAAGGGTGTGCTTCAAAGAAGCCGGGCACTCAATGCTTTTCTCTGGGACGTCTATCACGACAAGAAAATAATCAAGGAAGGGATTGTACCCCTTGATCTCATTAGTTCTTCAGAAAACTATTTAGACCAGATGAACGGGTTTGATCCACCGGGAGGAATTTACAACCACATTTCAGGTACCGATCTAATTAAACATTCTGACGGAAAATATTACGTGCTTGAGGATAACATACGCTGTCCATCCGGAGTGAGTTATGTTGTTTGCAATAGAACTGCTTTAAAAAGAGCACTTTTTGGAGTTTTTAATCATTACCAGGCTTATACGGTGACTAATTATGCCGAAAATCTACTGGAGATCCTGGAAACCGTTAAACCAAAAGGAGTGGATGTTCCCAATTGCGTGGTGATCACCCCGGGTATTTACAATTCTGCCTATTACGAACATTCCTACCTTGCAAAGGCGATGGGTGTTGAACTGGTAGAAGGACAGGATCTGTTCGTAGAAAATGATTTTGTTTATATGAAAACCATTAACGGTCCGGAAAAAGTTGATGTGATCTACAGGAGAATTGACGATCAATTCCTGGATCCTTTAGAATTCAAACCAGATTCTGCCATAGGAGTGCCAGGTTTGATGGCAGCCTATAAAAAGGGCAATGTGTGTTTGGTGAATACTCCGGGAACGGGAGTTGCAGACGACAAGGCGATCTACACCTATATGCCAGAAATCATTAAATATTATCTGAAGGAAGATCCAATTCTTAACAATGTACCCACTTACCATTGCAGCAGGCCGGATGAGCTGGATTATGTCCTTAACAATATTCAGAATCTGGTGATCAAACCGGTAGATGAAGCAGGGGGCTATGGAATTTCTATTGGGAATAGGCTAAGCAGGGAAGAAATTGAAGAAGTGAAGCAAACGGTTAGTGCGAGTCCCAGGAAATATATCGCCCAGCCAATAATGTCTCTATCGGTTCATCCTACCTATATAGAGGATTCTGAATGTTTTGAACCACGACATGTAGACCTGCGAACCTTTACCCTTTTAGGCTCCAGTAAGGATTTTGTTCTGAAGGGAGGTCTTACGAGGGTTGCGCTAAAGAAAGGGAATCTAATTGTTAACTCCTCTCAGGGTGGTGGTTCTAAAGACACCTGGGTACTAAAAAACAACCAATAATTTATGTTAGCAAGAGTAGCCAATAACCTGTTCTGGATGGGAAGATATATAGAACGTGCAGAACATGTAGCCAGGTATTTAAATGTCAATTATTTTACTTCACTGGATGCCCCTAATGAATTGTCTCAATCAAGGCAATTCGTTTTGCAATCCATGCTTTTTATGGCCGATGATTTCACCCGTAACGAGAATGAGCTGAATGAAGAAGAGGTTCTTTTTGATATTGCTCTGAATCCGGATAAACAATTTTCGATCATAAATTATGTAAAGTTGGCCCGGGAAAATGCGAATAGCGCCAGGGACCTAATTTCCACTGAACTTTACGAAGCTATCAATAAGTTCTATCATTTTGTTCTGAACTACCCGGTTGAAAATTTCAAAAAAAATGGTCTTTATGACTTTAGTGTTCAGGTGACTGAAAATACTTCGATCCTTCGAGGAAAGATAAGAGGAACACTTTTGCACGATCAGGTTTATTCGATCATTATGCTTGGAGTGAATATTGAACGCGCCACCCAGGTGATTCGTATCATCAATTCAAAATACAAGGACGCAGAGATCGCACAGGGAAGCTACGGAGATACCTTGAAAAACAGTTACGAATGGACCACGCTTTTAAAGTGCGCGGAGTCTTATGATATGATGAGAAGGTTCTACCGCCAAACCCCCACCAGTATAACCACCCTCGAATTTCTAATTCTGAATACCGATTGTCCCAGGTCAGTAATGAACAGTCTTAATGAAGTTTGGGAACATATTAATGATCTTAGCCGTGAAAAACATCATTCTAAACACTCTTCGGCTTTTTTAATCGGAAAGGTTAGAGCCAAATACCGCTTTAAGGTAATCGAAGAGATCGAAAGCGATCTGCAAGCCTTTATTGAAAATATCCTTGATGATCTCAACGGAATTGGAGTAAAACTCGAAAAGGAATATTTTCATTATTAATTGATCAAAATGACTTTAATTTAAAAGCTTAAATTTTGGAGATGAACCTGGATTATAAAATACGCTATATCGCTAAAAACACTTATGAAAATAAGACCGATGGTGCACTATGGCAATTTTTGATCATTCCAGAAAACAACTATTCCCAGCAATTGATCTCTGATGAGTTTATCAATTCACTGAACATTCCTGTGGAAAATTCTATTAACGGTTACGGTTTTCGAACTTACCGGATCAGGCCCAGGCAATCTATCGAAGAAATCGTTTTTACCGCAGATTTTAAGATCATTAAAAAAGTAGAAAACATTTTCGAAAGAGTATCCCACGAGTATTCGAAAGATGAGTATACAAATTTAAGATCGCTGGAATTCCGTGCAGAAAATGATGTTTTTTTGAGATTTACCAATCTTACGAGCCTCCATCAAAAAGTAGATTTCGAGTTTGATGAAAGCATCACTTTATTTGAAAACCTTCAAAATCTAAATTCCTGGATTAAAAATGAGTTCACCTTTAAGACCAACGTTACCGATATAGACACAGATCTAAACCATATCCTGGAGATCAAACAGGGCGTTTGCCAGGATTTCACACATCTGTTTATTGCGATCGCAAAACAATTTGGAATTCCATCCAGGTATGTTTCCGGTTACCTGCATCAGGGAAATGGCTATTTTGGAGATTCACAGATGCACGCCTGGGTAGAATGCCATATTCCTGATACCGGCTGGATTGGCTTCGACCCCACCAATAACCTTCTAGCTGCTGAAGATCATATCAAGGTTGCCCACGGCAAGGATTATTCAGATTGCCCGCCACTAAAAGGCGTGGTCTATTCTTCAGGCAAAAATGAAACCGAATACAGCGTACAGGTTTCCGCTCAACAGCAACAGCAATAGTTAATAAGACCCGATTGGTGAACCATCCGGGATCTTGGGGACATTCAGTTCCAGTTTGAATTCCTCCGGCTCTTCTCTGAATCGGTTTATATTCCTGTACATTTCCTGGGAAACAGCATCTTTCCTTCCTCTTAACCAGTTAGCAAGCTCATCGATCGCTTGATTGGTTTCAGCACGAACCATGGGAGTTGCGTCATCATTAACCGCAAGGTTCAGCAGATGTTTGAAAACCACAAAATTGATGGTATGCTGTACCGCCTGCATATAGCTGTCTTTCTGGTCATTTTTGATAGTTCTTTCTATGGTTTCATTTAAAACCTGGGATAGTCCAGGCAGATCCTTATCAAGCGAATGCTGCTGAACGAGCCGCTCAGCCCTTGCCGGGTGCAAAAGCAATCCCATGCTCATATCGCTGGCGGTAGATGCCGCTCCAAGGGCGTCAAAGGCCACATTGGTATTGCTTTTAAAGGATTCCCGATCTCGTCCGTAGCCAAAAGCTCGCGGAGGAAACAGGGCCAGTTTTTCCTGAGGAATTGCAAGTTCTTCTGCAGTTAAGGTTGCTAGCACTCCATCCAGTGCTTTTTCCTGTAGATCTTTATCCAGGTGTTTAACGGTTTCTTCAGGTCCGCCCTTTACCGCATAGTTATATTCCAGGCCGCCGATCATCTTTACGGCTGCTTCGGTTTGATACCTATGGAAAAAATACAGCGGTACAAAAACATCTTCCAGGACAGAGTAAGGTTCACCCTGCCTGATGTTATCTTCTGAAAAAATACTGATCGCCCTTTTCCTGATTTCAAGAACCCTTTCAAGTTCATCTGCAGCATCCTGTGCATTATCCCATAGATGCGCAAAGGCATGAGCGCCACCAGAAGCACGCGCATCAGAATCGGTTATGAATTTTAGACCATCAAGACTGGCCTTTTCGAGTATAGAATTCAAATACTGCCTTTCCTCCATTCCTTCGGGAATATCACTGTAACTGTAATTCACAGTGACCTTATCCCACTCACCTATCCCTGTATCATAGGCATTCGTAAATTCGATCTCGCCGTTGTTCATTTCAAATTGAGGATGCGGATAGTCCATCACCGAAGCCCTGTCATTCGTACTGGCGGCGAAATTATGAGTAAAACCAATGGTATGCCCTACTTCATGTGCTGAAAGCTGACGAATCCTTGCCAGTGCCAGTTCCATCATGGGGTTATGATTTTTATCATCTTCAGCAAAAGGTTTGTTCATCATTGCCTGGGCAATCATAAAATCCTGGCGAATCCTTAAACTTCCAAGGCTTACATGACCTTTAATGATCTCCCCGGTTCTGGGGTCTACCACACTGGCACCATAGCTCCAGCCTCTCGTAGATCTATGAACCCATTGGATCACGTTATACCTAACATCCAGCGGATCGGCTCCCTCAGGTAACATCTTTACCTGGAAAGCATCCTTGTAGCCAATATTTTCAAACGCCTCGTTCCACCAGCGAGCTCCATCGAGAAGTGCAGATCTTACCGGTTCAGGAGTTCCCGGGTCAAGGTAGTAAATAATGGGCTCTACGGCTTCACTCACTTCAGCTTTGGGATCTTTCTTTTCAAGCCGGTGTCTAACCGCATATCTTTTTTTAATTGGTTCGTAAACCGGGGAAGCATAATCCATATATGAAATAAAGATTGCGCCGCTCCTGGGATCGAATATCCTTTTCTTATAATTATCATCAGGCAACTTCACAAACGAATGATGCTGCACCACACTAATGTTCTTGGAATCCGGAACCACCGAACCAACAGTCCGGTTTTTTGGCTCGCCTTCAAAAGTAAGTAAGGCCTCCAGTTCGATATTTTCAGGAAAAGCTTTGGTGCGATCCAGTGAAAGAGCACTTTTAGATTTTTCAAGTTTATAGGTTCCGTAGTTACCAGATTTAAGTTTATCGGCCACTCCGTGGGCATCCTGCATTAAGAACGGAGTAAGGTCGATAACGTAACTGTCTTCCTTTTCTTCTTTGATTTCGAAACCGAATAGAACCGATTTCCCAAAGGCTTCGGCTACGCTTTGCTTTTCAGCTTCATTCTCGGTTATGGCCCGGTAATCCAGGTTTGGCTGGATTAGCAAAAGTTTATTCCCGGCTTTTTGAAATTTTACGATCTTTTCGCCTCCCAGTTGGCCCCTGTCCAGCCCAATATCGTTCGAACCAACCCCGGAGGTTAAGAAATGTACATACAAAAACTCCATTTCAAGACTGTCGACTTCCAGGTAGAGTTCATCTTCTTTTTCGTTATAATAGAAATCGAAAAAGCCTTCGTATTTTTTTAAATTTTCTTTTTTCTCAAGGAACTGGGCACTGGCAGAAAGCGAAAAGCTGAAGGCCAGGAAAATAAGGAAAAATCTGTTCATGGGTAGTTTTATTATTGGCTTCTAAAACTATAAAATTATCGTTAAATACTTTTCCGAAACATGCTTTAATTCTATTTTTACAACAAATCAATCATGAATGATCACTACAGAAACTATTCGAGATCTTAAGGAGCGCCTGGTTGCGTTAAGGAGGTATCTTTGACATTGATGCCAAAAAGATCGAAATAACCAATATGGAGGAAAAGACCTTCGCCCCCGATTTCTGGGACGACCCTAAAAAGGCTGAACAGATCATGAAGGAGGTCAATTCTGAAAAAAGCTGGGTCGAAGATTTTCATAATGCGGAGACCCTTGTAGATGACCTCGAGGTCATCTATGAATTTTATAAAGAAGATGAAGCATCTGCCGAAGATGTCATGGAAAGACACCAAAAGGCAATAGATGTGATCGAAGACCTGGAATTTAAAAACATGCTTTCAGAAGAAGGTGACAATATGAGCGCTGTTCTGCAAATCACCGCCGGGGCTGGTGGTACCGAAAGCTGCGACTGGGCAGAAATGCTCATGAGAATGTATTTAATGTGGGCCGAGAAGCGCAAATTCAAGATTCGGGAGCTCAATTACCAGGCTGGAGATGTAGCCGGAATTAAAACCGTTACCCTGGAAATAGAAGGGGAATTTGCCTTTGGCTGGCTAAAAGGAGAAAATGGCGTTCACCGGCTGGTGAGGATCTCTCCATTCGATTCCAATGCCAAAAGACACACGTCTTTTGCTTCGGTTTATGTATACCCTCTGGTGGATGAAAGTATCGAAATAGATATCAATCCGGCCGAAATTAGCTGGGAAACCATGAGGGCATCTGGAGCAGGAGGACAGAATGTAAACAAGGTAGAGACCGCTGTTCGTTTAAGGCATGCTCCTACCGGAATTGTGATTGAGAATTCAGAGACTCGTTCTCAGCTTGAGAATAAGAATAAGGCGATGCAGCTTTTGAAGAGTCAGTTATTCGAAATTGAGCTTCAGAAGAGGCAGGCTCAAAGACGGGAAATCGAAGATTCCAAGATGAAGATCGAATGGGGCTCGCAGATCAGGAATTACGTAATGCATCCGTATAAACTGGTCAAGGATGTGAGAACCGGGGAAGAAACAGGAAATGTTGATGATGTAATGAACGGTGAGATTGACCAGTTCCTCAAATCCTTCCTGATGATGATGGGACAGAAAGAAGAAACGCCTTAATTTTTAATCAGGTTTTTATTACTAAGAATTATTAGTTATTTTATATAAAATTTAAAGTACATGTTAAGGATCTATCATAACGCGAGATGTAAAAAATCGAGAGAAGGTCTTGAAATATTGAAAAACTCTGGCAAGGAGTTTGAAACCAGGGAGTATCTAAAGGATACGCTTGACGAAAAGGAACTAACTGAATTAATTGATAAACTGAAGATCACACCTATTCAACTGGTTAGGAAAAATGAAAAGGTCTGGAAAGAGGAATATAAGCACAAAGATCTTAGTGACCGGGAGCTGGTAAGTGTGATGGTTAAAAATCCCAAATTGATTGAAAGACCCGTGGTGGAAACCGATAAAAATGCGGTGATAGGAAGACCGCCTTCAGAAATAGAAAAACTACTTTAAAAACTACAGAAAAATGAAACTTCAACACAGAATAGCTTTGATGGGTGTGGCAGCGGCAGCAGTGGCTGGTTTCGTTTATTCACAAATATATATCCACGAAAAAAATCGCAGAGAGATCAAAGAGGTCGCAGCCGAACTCGCCAATACCTGGAAACATCAGCTTAATCTCACAGAACATCAAACCGATCTTCTGGAAGATTCTATCATCGAGTACACCATCAAAAAAAATGAGATCATCAATTCCAGCCTGAGCATAGGAAATCAGATCGCAAAATTAAAGGCTATTCAGAGAAATGAACACAAGGCTTTACAGAAGTTCATGAACGATGATCAGTTCGAAAATTATATTTTTTTGAATAAACAGATCACGAAAAAATCCTGATACGCAATTTGTTATAGTTTTTATTTATTCTGTTTAACAAAATATTAACCGGTATCTATTAAACCATAGCAGCTTTAATTGGTCATAAAAGAAAAAATTGATAATGACCAACTTAAGGAAAGCTTGTCTAAGTCTGCTTTTGAGTTTACTCACCGCATTTGTACTTAACCTTCAGGCACAGGGCCCAGCCGAGCCCAGAGAATACACGATTACAGGAAAAGTAATAGATGACGAACTGGAAGTTCCTCTCGAATATGCCACAATCTCGGTGATCAACACCGAAAATCCTGAGGATCTCACAGGGGGAGTGACCAATGCTCAGGGAGAATTTTCTATAGAAGTTGAGGAAGGTGTCTACAACATTGTTGTGGAATTCATTTCTTATGAATCCAAAACCTTTAATAATAGAACCGTAAATTCTGATCTTAACCTTGGAACCATTAAACTCGGGCTTGGCTCTGAGAATCTGGACGAGGTAGTGGTCCAGGCCGAAACCACCCAGGTAGATGTGAGGCTGGATAAAAAGATCTATAATATAGGGAAAGACCTTACCACCGCCGGAGGAACGGTGAATGATGCCCTGAACAATGTACCGTCTGTTTCCGTAGATATTGAGGGTGGCATAAGCCTGAGAGGAAATGAGAATGTTCGTATTCTTATTAACGGACGGCCATCTGCAATGGCTGGATTTGGAGGGACCGATGTACTTGGACAGTTACCAGCCGAGGCCATTGAACGCGTAGAGGTCATTACCTCGCCATCTGCCCGTTATGATGCCGAAGGTACTGCAGGTATCATCAATATTATCCTTAGAAAGAAAGAGACACTTGGTTTCAACGGTTCTGTAACCCTGAACGGAGGTTTTCCTGAAAATGCCGGGATAAACGCAAACCTGAATTACCGTACCGATAAATTTAACCTTTTTACAACAACAGGTTATCGATATAATGAATCTCCAGGTAGCGGATTCTTCGATACGCGTTATTTTGATGTTCGAAATGACCCATTTCTTGATGGCCTTACCTACGACCGAAACGTGGAAGACAGGGACTACGACAGGATAAACAGGGGTTTCAATACCAATTTTGGTATGGAATATTATCTTTCAGACATGTCCTCGATCACCGGTGCCATTTTCTTCAGAACCGGAGATGACGAAGACCTTACTACAAACGTAAACGATTATTTCCTGGATGGAAATCCTCTCCTGGGATCTGAAAGGATCGAATTGGAAACAGAAGAAGATCGAAGCCTGCAGTTTTCCCTGAATTATATCAAAAGATTCGATAATGAGGGTCATGAACTTACGGCCGATTTTCAGTTTGAAGATGACAGTGAAGAGCAGGCAGCTTTTATTCGTGAACCAATTGTCTACAACAACAGCGATATCGAAAACGTGGAAATTCCAAGAGAAGAGACCACAACCGAAGAAACTCAGAAAGAATATTTGATTCAGGCCGATTATGTAAGACCAATTGGTGAAGAATCACAATTTGAAGCAGGTTATCGTGGAACTTTTGAAAATGAAATCACCGATTATGTACTCTACCAGGAAAATGCGAATGGTGAACTGGTAATCAATGAAAATCAAACCAACGTGTTCGATTATACCGAAAATGTGCAGGCGTTGTATACTCAGTACGGAACCAAATTTGGAGATTTCAGTTTTCTTTTAGGATTAAGACTGGAGAACACGAATCTTGCCGGTAAGATCGATTCTGAATTAACCGAAGAAGAACTGGAGGAAGAATTTTCATTTGATATAGATACCGATTTTGACAATAATTACCTTGGACTCTTCCCTACTCTTAACGTGATTTATGAAATAGCCGAAGAAGAGAATATTACCCTTGGTTACAATAGAAGGATCAACAGGCCTCGTGGCTGGTTTATCAACCCGTTCCCATCAAGAAGTAGTAGGAACAACATCTTCCAGGGAAATCCTAACTTAAGACCTGCATTTTCCAATGCTTTTGACATTGGTTATCTTAAGAGATGGGAAAAATTAACCCTTACCGGTTCGGTTTATTACCAAAGAGAAACCGATGCCTTTGAAAGGGTTCAGGAAGAAGTGATCATTTCAGGTCCTAACAATACCGATATTGAAGTAATTCGTAGTATCCCCTTTAACCTTGCCACCAATGACCGTACCGGTGCTGAGATTGGTGCCTTATACAACCCAACCGACTGGTTGAGGCTGAATGGTAGTGTGAATTTCTTCCAGTTCAAATTAGATGGAGAATTCAACGGAGTGGATTACAGCCAGGAAAACACAAGCTGGTTTGGAAGGTTTAGTTCAAAAGTGACCCTTCCCTGGAAAATTGACTGGCAAACCAATGCGTTCTACCGCGGAGCTTCAGATGAAGTTCAGGGAAGACAGGACGGGATCCTTTCAGTAGATATGGCTTTGAGTAAAGAGTTATTTAATGATAACGCTACCATTTCGGTAAACGTAAGAGACATTTTTAACGGAAGAAGAAGAAGTTCATACACCAGAACCGATTTCTTTGAGCAGGATAGTGAGTTCCAGTGGAGACAGGGACAAAATGTTAATGTTTCCTTTATCTACAGATTCAATCAGCAAAAGAAACGTCAGGAAAGGAGAGGTGAAGATCAGGACTTCGACGATGAAGGAGGAGAATTCTAAATTTAAATTAGCTGTTGGTTACAAAAAAAGGGACTTGAAAAAGTCCCTTTTTTTTATAGTTTTTCTTCTTTAGCTTTTTTTCTAGCTTCACGTTTTTCTTTGATCAACTCCCCAACCGAACCACCGATCCAGTAAGGTACAAATGCCATTAGAAAAATCATTAACCAGAATCCCATGGTAAGGATAACCAGGAACGCCAAGAAACCAAGATACTGATCGAATTCGAACATAGCTCTGAAAGTTTGATTTGAATCTGGTCAAAGATATGAAGTATGTCACGCTTATCACAAAAAAAAAGCCTTTTTTTGATCAATCCACTTTCCTGTAACAGCCAAATTATTGAACATTAAAACTTCACCTACCTGATTTCATTCAATTTTTAAAGGTTTTTTTAATCAAAGAAAACTGCTAAACCTTAACTTTGCGCGACAACCAATTTTAGGATTATGGATTATAGAATCGAGAAAGATACGATGGGGGAAGTTAAAGTTCCTTCAGATAAATTATGGGGTGCGCAGACTGAGAGGTCCCGCAACAATTTTAAAATAGGTCCGGCAGCATCAATGCCACTGGATATCATTTATGGCTTCGCCTACCTGAAAAAGGCAGCTGCTTATACAAACTGTGAACTGGGAGTACTTCCGGTAGAAAAAAGAGATCTTATCGCCCAGGTTTGTGATGAGATCCTAGAAGGAAAACATGATGACCAGTTCCCGCTGGTGATCTGGCAAACCGGGAGCGGTACCCAGAGCAATATGAACGTGAACGAGGTGATCGCCAACCGAGCTCACCAGCTGGCCGGGAAAACCATTGGCGAAGGAGAGAAAACACTTCAGCCAAACGATGATGTGAACAAGTCACAATCGTCAAACGACACTTTCCCTACGGGAATGCACATCGCGGCCTATAAAAAGATCACCAAAGTGACCTTGCCTGGTGTAAAGAAATTGAGAGATACGCTAAAGAAGAAATCAGACGAGTTTAAGAATACGGTTAAGATAGGCCGAACTCACTTTATGGATGCCACTCCCCTTACTCTAGGTCAGGAATTCAGCGGTTATGTGGCCCAGCTTGATTTTGGGATCAGGGCTCTTGAAAACTCACTACCTCATTTGGCAGAACTTGCTCTTGGAGGAACCGCGGTTGGAACCGGGCTTAACACTCCAAAAGGATATTCTAAACGTGTGGCCGAATTTATCGCTAAATTTACCGATATGCCTTTGGTTTCTGCAGGTAATAAGTTTGAAGCACTTGCTGCTCATGATGCCTTTGTGGAGACTCATGGCGCTCTAAAACAACTGGCCGTTTCCCTCAATAAAATTGGAAATGATATCAGGATGCTGGCTTCTGGTCCAAGAAGTGGTATTGGAGAGATCAATATTCCGGCTAATGAACCGGGATCTTCCATCATGCCAGGAAAGGTAAATCCTACTCAATGTGAAGCCTTAACCATGGTTTGCGCCCAGGTGATAGGAAATGATACCACCGTGAGTGTTGGAGGAATGCAGGGACAGTTCGAATTGAATGTCTTCAAACCGGTAATGGCAAACGCATTACTGCAAAGCGCTGAACTTCTTGGCGATGCCTGTGTTTCTTTTGAAGAACACTGTGCAAGAGGGATAGAGGCCAACGAGAGCCGAATCCAGGAACATCTAAATAATTCGCTAATGCTGGTAACCGCTCTTAATACCAAAATTGGTTATTACAAAGCGGCCGAAATTGCCAATACCGCTCATAAGAATGGAACTACTCTTAAGGAAGAAGCGGTGAATCTTGGGTATGTGACCAAGGAACAATTTGATGAGTGGGTAGATCCTAAAGATATGGTTGGAAATTAATTTTCCACTCTTTATAATTAAAAAGCCCCGCAAATTGCGGGGCTTTTTTATAGATATAATCCAGTTTTACTATTATTTTTTAGAGAAATACTTCTGGAATTTCCAGTAAGACAATGCTCCGAGCACTGCTATCACCGCTACCGCGTAATAAACAAAACTTGGTGTGATCACTTTATCCCCGCTGGCATATGAATGTAGACCGGAAAGATAAAAGTTCACCCCAAAATAAGTCATCATAATACTGGCAAAAGCGATAACTGCCATCAGGTTAAAGAACCATCTGCTTCGCAACCCGGGCACCAGCCTCATGTGGATCACAAAGGCGTAGATCATAATACTGATAAGCGCCCAGGTTTCTTTAGGGTCCCAGCCCCAGTAGCGCCCCCAGCTTTCATTCGCCCATTGTCCTCCAAGAAAATTTCCAATGGTTAACATTACCAGTCCAACCGTAAGAGCCATTTCAGTAATAACGGTGATCTCGTGAATATTGATCTCCATTTTTTTCTTATTCTTTTCGTTGGTAAGGATCATGAGGATTAGTGCTACGGCACCAAGGATCATTCCCAGTGTAAACGGACCGTAACTACCAACGATCACCGAAACGTGTATCATCAACCAATATGAATTCAATACAGGTTGCAGGTTGGCAATGGCCGGATCCATCCAGTTCCAGTGAGCGATCATCAGGATCATCGAAGTTACAAAAGCTGTGGAAGCAATAGTAAGGTTAGATTTACTTCCAAAAACAAGTCCAAATAACATGGTTGCCCAGGCCACATAGATCATCGATTCATACGCATCACTCCATGGAGCGTGTCCAGATATATACCACCTGGCTGCAAGGCCCAGGGTATGCACTACGAACAATACAATTATCGAGATAGCGCCTGCCTTGATAAGCCCTCGCATAAATTTATTATCCTTAAAAATCTGAACGATCACGAATACAAGCATTAAAAGTCCTGCAAGCATGTACATCCAGAAGAGATTTCTAAAGACATCATATTCGTTATAGAGGATTTCTGCTTTCACTTTATCTTCTGAAGGCATCACTTCTGAACCAAATTTTTCCTGGTAAGTATGAATACTTTCCAAATACTGTTCTGCTTTAGAATAATCTCCGGTTTCCCTGGCAGTTCTTAAAGCATTCATATAAAGCGGAAGTATTTGTTTCGCATAAACTGAGTCCATACCCGTAAGTGCAGACTCCTCTACCTCCGGGTAAGAAACCCATTTGTTGTTTTCATCATTAGGAATCGGGAATATTTTCAATACCTTCCCCTGCAAAGCCTGGTATAAAAGATTTACCTTTTTATCGGTTTCTATAAAATCCTTTTGAAATTTATTAGGAACCGCTGCCCTGTATGCATCTTCCAGGAAAGGTGATAATTTGTAAGAACCATCCTGGTTGAAAAAATCGGTAAGACTTAAATATTTTCTTCCCTCTTCAACATCCAGTAAGTGATGAAGGCTGTCATTCCTTTTCTGAACATATATAAGAGGTGCCTGGTACCAGAACACCGGATTTTCGGTCATTGAAACCAGCACCTGGTCTGAATTCAACCCGGCATATTCATCACTTTTGCTTAGTTTCCGAAGCAATTCTGAAGAATAGGTATTGGCGGGTTTCATTCTACCCCCGGCATCCTGGATGATAAGCCTTCCGAATTTTGCCGCATGTTCGAGTTTAACAGCATTCTCTTTGATAATACTATCTATCTGCCTTTTATTACTCTCTACATGATCATGCATCTCTTCCTGGGCATTCGCACCAAAGCCGAAACCTAGTATGATGGCTAAAGTAGCCAGGTTCTTTTTCTTTTTCTTGATCTTGGTAAGCGTACGATCCAGTTGCCCGAATCTGGAATTCTTATCAAAAATGATCCACATCAATCCAAAATATAGCAGGAAATAACCAATATAAGTAATCCAGGTACCCCAGAAATCATGATTTAGGGAAAGCACGGTCCCCTTTTCATCTGGTTGAAAACTGGACTGAAAAAATCGGTATCCTTCGTGATCTAAGACATGATTCATATAAATATCATAAGGTTGCGGTTCTTTTCCTTCCTCGACGATCTCGACCTTGCTTTTGAAGGATGCATACCCGGGAGTCTCCCTGTCTGCTGTTCCGGGATATTTTTCAGCGATAAAATCGTTCAGTTTAAGAGCGAATGGTAGTTCCTTTTCTATAGAACCATAATTAAGAAACAGTTCAAGGCCGGCCATTTCGATCTTCTGCGGATCGGCAACCGTACCCTGTCCTCCAAGTAAAGTAATAGTTTGAGATTCACCTCCAGAGGAAATTCGCAAAGTGACCGCATCCAGGTCTTCCTTGGTTTTTGGATTGGTAGGCACCACATCATACTCACCAACTATGGCAGGCTCGGGAATCACGAATTGCATATTCCCGATATTATAAAGCGAACGCAGCATCAAATCCTGAACAGAATCCTTTACCAGTTCCCCTTGCTTTTGATCGGCCATCCTCATATAAGTTCCTTCAAAGGGAGAATCGATCAAATATCGATCATCTTCAGTTAGCCTTAAGTTAATAGCGCCATCCTGTGGGTTGTTCAGTGTAAAAAGAACATTATGAATATTACTCACTTCCCCTTCCTTGATATAGTGGTCATGCCTGTTTCCGTCTCCGGCTTCTACTATCTTCAAATAGGTCTCTCCATCTTCAGTAGGCACCAGCGCCTCTTCTGCTCCATGGATAAAGTTGGTCACTTCGAATTTTACCGGTTGTCCGTTAAAGTCGGTGTTCAGCACATAATCGTTTTCAACTTCGGGACCAAACAGCACGTCTTCCTGTAAAACCCTCCTTCTGGGTTCTCCGTCGATTTCCCCATCCAGGAAAAAAGTGAAATAGGTTTCGTGGGTTAGATATTTGTTGGTGGTCTCTCCTTCACGTATTGGCATTATCCCTTCATGACTAATATATCTTGTCACAAAAGCACCAATGAGGATAAGGATAAAGGACAGGTGAAGTACCAGTGCACTCCATTTTTCCTTTTTGTAAAGTTGATATCTGCTAATATTCCCAAGGAAGTTGATGAGAAGGAATACCATAATCCCTTCGAACCACCATGTATTATAGATCAATATTCGGGCGGTTTCAATACTGTACCAGCTTTCTATAAAAGTTCCCATGGCCATGGCAATGGCAAAGACGATGAATAAAACGGCCATGATTCGGGTAGAAAAAAGGATTGAGGCTATTTTTTTCTGCATGAAAGAAGTGTCAATTTAAACGGCTGCAAATTTAACGATTTATTATCAGTTTTACAGGCAATAGCCGGGCCAATATCCTGTGGACGAATGTTAATTTAAACTGCATAAAAATTTTGGTATTTTAGCCGCATGATCAACGTGGTTATAATCGGCGCCGGTAACGTGGCAGCACATTTATATCAAAACATCACAGCGGCAGATGGCCTTGAGGTTTTACAGGTGTACAATCGTACGGCAGAGCATCTTAGCTTTGTAAAAGATCTGAAAAAAAGGTGTACCAGACTTGAGGATCTGGAAAAAGCTGATCTCTATCTCATCGCAGTCAAGGATGAAGCCATAGAGGAAATAGCTGGAATTTTACCCGATTTTGGCGGGCTGGTAGCTCATACTTCGGGAAGTCAGCCACTGAAAACCCTTTCAAAATTTAAGAATTTCGGTGTTTTTTATCCGCTTCAGACATTTTCAAAAAATAAAGAAATTAATTTCAGAAACGTTCCGCTATGCCTGGAGGCCAATTCAGCCGAAAATCTCGAATTTCTGAAAAAAGCAGCCAGTAAACTCAGCGACAAGGTATTCGAGGTAAATTCTGAACAGCGAAAAGCCCTGCATCTTTCTGCGGTTTTCGTGAACAACTTCAGCAATCACATGTATGCCCTGGCTGCAGAATATTGTAAGCTAAATGGCCTGCCTTTTAAGATCCTTCAGCCTTTGATCAAGGAAACGGCGGCAAAGATCGAAACGCTTCCGCCCTATTCGGCTCAAACGGGACCGGCTCTCAGAAATGATCAAAAGACCATTCATGATCACCTGGAAATGCTCGAGGTAGATCAGAAAAAAATCTATACTATATTAACCCAATCTATACAGAAATTGCATGGAAAAAAGCTATAAAGAACACCTCAACCAGATCACCACCTTTGTCTTTGATGTAGATGGGGTACTCACCGATGGAAGTATTCAGATCTCTACCAAGGGGGAATTATTAAGAACTATGAACACCAAGGATGGATACGCCATGAAAATGGCCCAGAAAGCAGGATATACCGTATGCATCATCAGTGGTGGAAAGAACGAAGGCGTACGAGCCAGGTTGAGAGACCTTGGAATTACCGATATTTACCTTGGAGTAGATGACAAAGTGGAACAAATGGATGAATTCTTTGATATCTACCAGATCAAACCCGAGCAGGTGTTGTACATGGGAGATGACATTCCAGATTACTACCCAATGAAGCTGGTTGGCCTGCCCTGCTGCCCCCAGGATGCAGTCCCAGAGGTTAAAGAGGTTTCACTTTATGTTTCCCATAAAAAAGGCGGAGAAGGCTGCGTTCGTGATGTGATCGAACAGGTGATGAAAGTACAGGGGAAATGGGTAGAAAAATCCTGATACATGCTTAAATTCCTTAAACTAATTCGGGCTGGAAACCTGGTTTTCATAGCTCTTACCATGTACCTGATCAAATATGGCCTGTTTGAACCCTTTGGTGTAGCGGTTACTTTGAATTTATTCGGATTCTCGTTGCTGGTTCTTGCCGTGGTTTGCGTGGCCGCATCGGGTTACGTGATCAACGATATCTTTGATGTAAAGGCTGACCTGAAGAACAAACCAGAGCGTACCATTATTAATAATGGCATTTCAGAAAAAGTAGCTTATCGAATCTTCTTTGCCCTAACCATCATTGGAGTTGGCCTGGGATTCTACCTTTCCAACATGATAGGACGCCCCGGGTTTTCAGGATTCTTTATTTTTGGATCGGCTATTCTTTACCTATATAATTCACAATTTCAGCAAAGCATCCTTATTGGGAATATTTTGGTAAGCATCATTGTAGGCCTGGTACCGGTAGGTGTTGGGCTATATGATCTCTTACCAGCCATTACTGAACAGAATCAGCCAACACAGTCGACTATCTTTTCAATTTTGATCGATTATTCCATATTCGCCTTTATGATCAACTTTTTAAGAGAAGTGGTTAAAGACCAGGAAGATATCGATGGCGATTATAATGCAGGTTACAGGACCCTGCCGATCGTTCTGGGAAAAAGCCGAACCAACAAGATACTTTTCGCGCTGGCTCTGGTTCCCCTAGGATTCCTGGTATTTTACATCTATAAATACCTTTTTGAGCATATAACGGCAGTGATTTACTGCCTGGTTTTACTGGTAGGTCCGCTACTCTATTTCTTAATCAATATCTGGTCTGCTGAAAAGAAAAAAGAATACACCCGCTTCAGCCGGGTTCTAAAAATGGTGCTTTTCTTCGGACTTGTTTCCATAGGTTTATTACAATTCATTTTAATTTAGATCCAATGCTGCAGGACAGTTTAAAGAACATAGAGATCATCCTGGCTTCAGGTTCCCCTAGGAGACATAAATTCTTTGAAGAGCTCGAAATACCGGTAACTATAGATGTAAGACCTGTAGACGAAGTCTTTCCTGAAAGCCTTAAAAAGAAGGAGATCACAGATTACCTGGCTAAATTAAAGGCTTCGGCCTTTAAGGACTTAAAAGAAAACCAGGTGCTTATCACCAGTGATACCATCGTCTATAATGACGGGAAGGCCATGGGAAAACCAAACAGCCGAGAGGAAGCCATCCAAATGATCGAATCTCTTTCAGGGAAAGCTCATGAAGTGATCACATCAGTTTGCTTCACCACCAGCGAAAAACAACTGGTTCTTAATAACACCACCAAAGTATTTTTTTCGGAACTGGAAAAAGAAGAGATCCAATTTTATGTGGACAAATACAAGCCTTACGATAAGGCGGGGGGCTACGCCATACAGGAATGGATTGGCCTGATCGGGATCGAAAAGATCGAAGGCAGTTATTTTAATGTGGTTGGCCTGCCCACCCATTTGGTTTATCGAACACTGAAAAAACTGGCGAATTCCTGAAATTTGTAACTTTAAGAAAAAATCATGCGGCTCATCGGCAGTATTTTGTTCTCGGTCTTTCTTTTATATTCCTGCGGAAATAACGAACCGCGGAAAACAGATTTCCGGCTTTCAGAAGAATTCAAGGATTACTGGTATTCCGGACAGGCCGAAATTACCTCTTATAGTCTTGAGCAATCCAGGTACGGAGAGATGCGCCAGGGTGAAGCCGTGCTAATTTTTGTTACTGAAGATTTCCTGCCGCAACAGCAGGTAAAGGCAAATACCCAGGATCCGGAAAATACTTCGGTCCTAAAACTGAATTACACCAAGAACTTTCTCACCGGGATCTATCCCTACAGTATCATGCAGAGCACTTTTTACCCATTGGACGGGCAGGAACATGCGCTAAAAGTTTCAGCCTCCATACAGGAATGGTGCGGCCAGGTGTATATGCAGCTGAACAACCGAAGTGAATTCGAAATCACCAGTCATTCCTATTTCCAGGGGGAGGCAGATCAGGATCTTCAGCTTGGGAAAAGCCTTCTCGAGAACGAGATCTGGAACCAGCTAAGGATCGATCCCGATGAGCTGCCATTGGGAGATGTGGAAATGATTCCTTCATTCGAATACCTGAGATTAAGCCATAATCCTACAAAGACATATTCGGCTTTTGCTGAGATTTATACGGTAGACGACCTTAATATTTACCGGCTTAATTACCCTGAACTAAAAAGAGAATTAAAGATCTTTTATAGCAGGAGTTTCCCGTTCAGCATCGAAAAATGGGAAGAAACCTACCCATCAGGATCGGGTGAGAATTCTAAATTACAAACAACCAAAGCTGAAAAAAAAGGACGTATTCTTAGCGACTACTGGAATAAAAATTCGAATAAAAATCTACCTTTACGCGAAAAACTGAACCTGGATTAATGTACGAGTTTCTAACATCCTACCGATACGAATTAAGCTATACGCTTGCGTTGATCATCTTCTTGATGATCATACAGTTTCTAATGAAAAAAGCGGCCAACAAGGTTGGTAAACGAAGTGAGATCAATATCACCCGTACCAGGCTGATGTTCAAATACATCAATATTTTGGTCTTCCTAATCGCGGCCTTTCTTTTGGCGCTGGCATGGGGAGTTGGGTTCACCGAAGTATCCCTTGTTTTCTCATCTGTATTTGCAGTTATTGGAGTGGCGCTTTTTGCCATCTGGTCCATCCTGAGCAATATTACTTCAGGGATCATCATGTTCTTCTCTTTTCCTTATAAGATTGGGGACACCATAAAGATCCACGATAAGGATATTCCTGTGGAAGCGATGATCGAAGATATCAAGGCATTTCATTTACATCTTCGTACTCCTGATGGCGAGCTTATCACCTATCCCAATAACCTTATACTTCAAAAGGCCGTTTCCCTTATCGAAAGGGATAAACGACAGGATGATGGTAAGGAAGCTTTGTAATTTGTAAAAGAAGCCAATTTATTCCCGGCTGCGAATAGAAAGTTTTTATATTTGGTAAAATCACAATCCTGATGCGAAATTCGTTTTTTGCTTTTATCCTGCTATTTTCCTGTTTTGCTAGCGCACAGGCTCCCGAGAAATGGAGCTCAGCCGATATTTATCAGCATATTGAAAAGTTGAATTTTCTAGGTTCGGTCCTTTATGTGGCCGCTCATCCCGATGATGAGAACACCCGTTTGATCTCCTACTTTTCGAATGAACGAAATGCACGAACAGCCTATCTTTCCCTTACAAGAGGGGATGGTGGACAAAATCTTATAGGTCCCGAACTAAGGGAGCAACTGGGATTGATTAGAACTCAGGAACTGCTTGCGGCCAGGAGAATAGATGGAGGCCAGCAATTTTTTACCAGGGCTAACGATTTTGGTTATTCCAAGAATCCGTCTGAAACCCTTCAGATCTGGGATAAGGAAAAAGTACTTGCCGATGTGGTTTGGACCATCAGGAAATTCAGGCCAGATGTTATCATAAACAGGTTCGACCACCGTACCCCGGGAAGCACTCACGGGCACCATACCTCCTCGGCCATTCTTAGCGTGGAAGCTTTTGAGATAGCAGGAGACCAAAGCGCTTATAAAGATCAACTCGAGTACCTTAAAGCCTACCAGCCAAGACGACTCTTTTTCAACACTTCTCCGTGGTTCTATGGCGGAGATGAAGCTTTCAGCGAAATGGACAAGTCAAAATTCATGGATTTCGATACAGGAACTTATTTTCCACTAAAGGGACTTTCAAATCCTGAAATCGCATCTCTAAGTCGCAGTCAGCATCGCTCACAGGGATTTGGAAGCTCCGGAAGCAGGGGCGAACAAATGGAATATCTTGAGCTTATTAAGGGTGATATGCCTAACAAGGAAGTTGGGCTATTCGAAGGTATCGATACTTCCTGGAATCGTATAGAAGGGGGAGAAAAGATTGGAGATATACTGTATAAAGTCCAGGAGGAATTTGATTTTGAAGATCCTTCAAAAAGCCTGGCTGAACTGGTTGAGGCTTACAGGCTGATTCAGCAACTGGAGGATGCACACTGGAAACAGATCAAAACACAGGAGATAAAGGAGATCATCTATGCTGTTTCCGGTCTTTACCTGGAAGCAGTAGCAGCAAAACCATCGGCAGTACCTTCAGAAGATCTTTCGGTCACCCTGGAAACTATTAATCGAAGTGATGCGGGCATCACGCTGAATTCAGTAGAACTTACCCCTAACAATTCCAGGATTCAGCCAATGGTCAACCTCGAAAACAATAAAGGCTGGAGCAATACTATGAGTTTTAAGATTCCTCAAAATGCAGAATATACCTCGCCATACTGGCTCGAAGAGGAAGGAAGTATGGGAATGTACCAGGTGGATGAACAGGAACTAATTGGCCTGCCTGAGACCCCGCTTAAGACAAAGGCAACTTTTAACCTTGTGATCGAAGGAGAATCCATAAGTTTTGATAAACCTATTGTCTACAAGTATACCGATGAAGTTTTTGGGGAAACCTACGAGAACTTTGAGATCGTTCCGCCGGTATCCATAAGTTTTCCGGAAGATGTTCTCATCTTCAACAATAATGAATTCAGGGACGTTATAGTAAATGTTAAGTCTTACAAACGAGATTTAAAAGGCCAGTTAAAGCTTTCCGCAGGTAATGGCTGGAAGATAGAACCGGTTGAAAATAAATTTTCGATTCAGCAATCGGGTGGTTCGGCCAGCTTAAAATACCGCATCACTCCTCCTGATGATCAGGATGAAAGTCAATTGGTGCCTGAAGCAATTATCGATGGAGTTTCTTATGATAAAAAACTGGTAGAAATAGCCTATGATCATTTCCCAGACCAGAATCTTATAGTGCCCTCAGTTTTAAGACTGGTTAAGCTTGATATCGAGAAAAAAGGACAGCATATTGCCTACATAGAGGGAGCCGGGGATATAGTTCCCAAAAGTCTCGAGCAAATAGGCTACAAGGTGAGCATGCTGGCACCAGAAGCCATCACGAAGAATTCCCTGCAAAAATACGATGCAGTGGTAGTTGGGATAAGGGCATATAATATTGTGGAAGCCTTAAAATACAAACAACAGATTTTATTCGATTATGTAAAAAACGGAGGAACCATGCTCGTTCAATACAACACCAGCCGTGGCCTTTTAGTTAACGACCTTTCTCCTTATAATTTAAGTCTTTCAAGGGACAGGGTGACCGATGAAAATGCAAGGGTAAGCTTCCTGTCTCCCGAACATCCGGTCTTGAATACACCAAATAAGCTCAGCCAAAAAGATTTTGAAGGTTGGGTTCAGGAACGCGGACTTTATTTTCCGGGGAGCTGGGATGAGAATTTCACCCCTATCCTGAGCATGAGTGATGCGAACGAAACTGAAAAACAGGGAAGTCTACTCGTGGCGCAATACGGAGATGGATATTATATTTACACAGGATTGAGCTTTTTCAGGCAGTTTCCCGAAGCAGTTCCGGGAGCTTTCAGGCTGTTTGCGAATTTAATCTCTATAGGAAAATAATGGAAGAAAAGCCCGAAACCTACCACTGGAAAAAAAGTTACACGCTTGTTCTTATTGCAAATGCACTTTACATACTGGCGTTCTATTTAATCATGAATTATTTCGCCTGATATGGAGTTAATCGATTGGATCGTACTCATTGGGACCATCATTTTTATTGTCTGGTTCGGAATTTACAAATCACGCGGAAGTAAGAATGTAAAGGATTATATAGGAGGAGGCAAAGATGCCCAGTGGTGGACCATTGGGCTTTCGGTTATGGCCACGCAGGCCAGTGCAATTACCTTCCTCTCTACTCCCGGGCAGGCATATCACGACGGGATGGGATTTGTACAGTTCTATTTTGGTTTGCCTATTGCCATGGTGATCATCTGCCTTGTTTTTATCCCTATTTACCACCGTCTAAATGTATATACGGCATATGAATACCTCGAGTCCCGCTTTGACAGGAAAACAAGGACCCTAACCGCTATACTGTTCCTGGTTCAGAGAGGCCTGGCTGCAGGGATCACGATATTTGCTCCGGCGATCGTTCTTTCGGCAGTACTTGGCTGGAACCTCACTTATTTAACCATCATAATTGGTGCTTTGGTAACCATTTACACGGTTTCCGGCGGAACCAAGGCCGTGAACGTGACCCATAAACAGCAAATGGCGGTGATCTTTTTCGGGATGATCGTAGCTTTTTTTATTATTCTGAATTATTTACCGGAAAATGTAAGTATTGTTAATGCGCTCGAAATTGCTGGAACATCAGGCAAAATGAACATTCTTGATTATTCATTTGACCTGGAAAATCGGTATACCCTCTGGAGCGGACTAATAGGCGGAAGTTTCCTTGCCCTCTCCTATTTTGGAACCGACCAAAGCCAGGTGCAGCGTTATCTTTCGGGAAGATCGGTAAGGGAAAGTCAGTTGGGAATGCTTTTCAATGGATTTCTGAAAGTTCCCATGCAGTTCTTTATTTTACTGGTTGGGGTCATGGTATTCGTCTTTTACCAGTTCAACCAGGCTCCTCTCAATTTTAATCCTGCAGCCACCGAAACGGTTCTCAATTCCAAATATGCACATCAATATGAAGATCTAATTATAGAACATCAGGAAGTCCAGGAGCAAAAGAACAGGCTCGGACTGGAATATATTGAAAGCAAGGAAAATGGCAGTGAAGCTCAAATAACCGATCTACGAGAAAAATACCTGGAGCTCGATCAACAGGAACGTGAAATCAGGGAACAGGCCAGGAGTTTTATAGACGAATCTGATGTGGAAGCTGAAAGCAATGACAAGGATTACGTGTTCATCCATTTTATTCTGAACAACCTGCCTCGAGGTTTCATTGGTCTTTTACTGGCCGTAATACTTTCCGCAGCCATGTCATCAACAGCTTCTGAATTGAACGCCCTTGCCTCGACCACCGTGATCGACCTTTATAAAAGAAACCATCGCGAGGAAAAAAGAGAAGCGCATTATTTAAATGCTAGCAAATGGTTCACTCTTATGTGGGGCCTTATAGCCATAGCCTTTGCCAGCCTTGCAGACCTGTTTGATAACCTTATCCAGCTGGTAAATATTATAGGTAGCTTGTTTTACGGAAATGTCCTGGGTATCTTCCTCCTTGCATTCTTCATAAAAATGATAAAAAGTAACGCGGTATTCGTTGCTGCTTTGATCACACAGGCCATTATTTTTATCGTTTTCGAGATGGAAGTGATTCCTTATTTATGGTTAAACGTGCTAGGTTGTGTATTGGTGATGGCGATCGCTTTCATAATTCAACTAACAAAAAACACTAACAACAGGATACAGACCAGATGAGTAGAAAGATAAAATGGGGAATTGTTGGGCTTGGTAAAATAGCTGGGAAATTTGCTGAAGGTCTCAAGCATGTAGAAAATGCACAGCTTTATGCAGTTGCCAGCCGGGACCTGGCCAAAGCAGAAGAATTTTCTGAAAAACATAATTCAGAAATAGCCTATGGCAGTTATGAGCAATTAATGGAAGACCCGGAAGTAGAAGTGATCTATGTCGCAACTCCACATTCCCTTCATGAAAGAATAAGTATCCAGTGTTTAAATCACGGCAAAGCCGTGCTTTGCGAGAAGCCATTCGCCATAAACCTGGAACAGGCCAAAAAAATGATCAACCTGGCCAGGGAAAAGGATATTTTCCTGATGGAAGCGATGTGGACGATGTTTTTACCACATTTCCAGCACGTACTTGAGCTGGTAAATTCGGGTAAATATGGTAAGGTTAAAAAGATCAAGGCCGATTTTGGCTTTAAAGCCGAATTTGATGCCAGTAAACGGCTCTTCAATAAATCCCTGGGCGGTGGAAGTTTACTGGATATTGGTATTTATCCGGTTTTCCTGGCCTATGCGATCCTGGGTTATCCTGAAAAAATAGAAGCCAGCTCTCATTTTGCTGAAACCGGGGTAGATACCTCTTCCGAAATTCGGTTTTCCTATTCATCGCAGGCTGAAGCTGAACTGTATTCCACTCTCGCCGAAAAAACACCTACCACTGGTGAGGTCCAGTTAGAAAAGGCTGTGATTAAGATCAATTCCAGGTTCCACGAACCTTCAAGTCTTACTGTAATTACAGATGGAAAGGAAGAGCATATAAAATTTGAAAATATTGGGAATGGATACAATTACGAGGCGGCGCATGTCACTCGAATGTTGCTCGAACATAAAACCGAAAGCGATAAAATGGACTTCACCAAAACCCTGGATTTGATGAAATTGCTTGATGATATCAGGGAAAAGACCGGATTGGTTTATTAAAAAAAGGTTTTCCTTTATCAAAGTTTTCGTCAAGCTGAAGTTATTTCAGCTTCTCAAAAGATCCAGAAACAAGTTCAGGATGACGTTTTAGACAAAAGAAAACCTTTTTGTTTTGTTCGAAGAAGTTTATTTACCTCCCTCCCATTCTGCGATGGATTCTTTATTCATTTTTACGTAATCGGCATTATTGGCTTTTTGAGCCGAAGCCATGGATTTTTTAGCAGTTGCTATAGCCTCCTGTTTTTTACCCATATCGGCTTCTATCAATGACTTTCTTCTAAGCATCCAGAAAGCCTGGTCACCAGCCATTTCGGTAGCCTTGGTAACCCATTCGTATGCTTTATCAAGATCTTTTCCAGATTCATGATAATAAGAAGCAGCCGCAAAATAATCATTTGCAGTTGGCCCGTTCATCACTCTTTCAATGCTGGCCATGGTTTTAGCCTCGGTGGGAACGCCAACCTTTACAGTTGCGATTTTATCAGCCCATCCCATTTTGAGATCGGCAGCATCATTTTCCAGATTTGCAAACCAGATGGTAAAATTTTCGATATCAGACATTGGTTCTGAAATTTCAGCGGTGGTCTTTAAAGCAACCTTGCTTTCGTCCCAGTTCTGTGGCACACCCCAGTTATCGGTAGTACTATAGAACATCACCTCCCAGGAACCTTCCTTCGGAATGGAATAGATGGAATAAGATCCTTTTTTCAGTTCTTTTCCATTAATGGTCACATCATCGCTGAAGTTGATCTTGGTATTCGCATTGGCTCCGGTGCGCCATACTTCACCATAAGGCACCAGGTCACCATAGACCTCTCGCCCTCTCATTGCAGGCCTGGAATATTCAACGGCTACATCGGTAAGCCCTACTGTTTGTTCAACTTTGGCAGCCGGGCTCGGAGCAGGCGCCTGGATTTGAGCGTTCATAAGACCTGTAGCCAGGACCATAACGCCTAGAATTAGTTTTTTCATTTGGTAATAGATTAGTTTAAGTAATAGTATTGAGTAAATATAGATAAGTTACCCCTGTTATCAAACATTTCAGTTTTATATTTTGTTTAACGGTATATATTTTATTTTAAACAAAACCTGACTTACTTTTATTTTAAATTCTATGAATGAAAATATATACCCTGCATAAGTTTCAAAAGCTACCCATTACGGTAGAGAAAGCCTGGAATTTTCTTTCAGACCCCAAAAACCTAAAGGTGATTACTCCGGAATATATGGGGTTTGACATACTTTCTGGAGCCGACAGACCCATGTTCCCAGGGCAGATCATACAATACATTGTAAAACCCGTCGCCGGGATCAAGAACAAATGGGTGACCGAGATCACCCATGTTCAGGAAGGGGAATATTTTGTGGATGAACAGCGCTTTGGCCCTTACAGCCTCTGGCATCATAAACATTTTATCAAGGCCATTCCCGGCGGTGTGGAAATGGAGGATATCGTGGATTATAAGCTTCCCTTCGGAATCCTGGGCCAAATGGTTCAACCTTTTCTGGTGAAACCAAAGCTGGAAGAGATCTTCGAATATCGCCAGAAAAAGCTGGTAGAACTTTTCGGTGAATATCAAAGTGAAAACGAAAGCAGGCAAACCCAAAAACATGACATTTTAAATTGAGAATTATGAAAAAGAATATTTTATTA
The DNA here is from genome assembly GCF_022570735.2 of Christiangramia oceanisediminis. Lineage (GTDB taxonomy): Bacteria > Bacteroidota > Bacteroidia > Flavobacteriales > Flavobacteriaceae > Christiangramia > Christiangramia oceanisediminis. Next base: position 1,083,677 of record NZ_JANCNS010000002.1, read on the forward strand.
ATTGGAGGTTCAACAGGAATTGGAAAGGAAATAGCAGAACGTTTAAGCGAAAAAGCCAATGTTTTTGTAGCCTCGAGAAATGAGATTGAAACCGATAAGGAGATAAAACATCTAAAATTCAATGCCCTTGAAGATGACATAAAGGAACTCGACCTGCCAGACCAGATAGATGGTTTTGTCTACTGCCCCGGCAGCATTAACCTGAAACCGTTCAAGATGCTCAGCCTTGAAAATTTCGAAAAAGAGATGCAATTAAATTTCTTCGGCCTTGTAAAATCGCTGAATGGAATTATGGATAGACTCAAGAAATCCGATCAGGCAAGCCTGGTATTCTTTAGCACGGTAGCGGTAAATACCGGAATGCCATTCCACACCAGCGTAGCCGCTGCAAAGGGAGCCATCGAAGGTTTTGCGCGTTCCCTGGCCGCAGAATATGCACCAAACTTAAGAGTGAACGTGATCGCCCCGTCATTAACTGATACTCCCCTGGCCGAAAAGCTACTTTCTTCAGACGATAAAAAGAAGAAAATGGAAGACAGGCATCCTTTAAAAAGATATGGAAAACCTGAAGATATCGCTTCTGCAGCCACCTTCCTCCTGGGTGAGGAAAGCAGCTGGATGACCGGGCAGATACTTGGCGTTGATGGCGGACTATCGGCCCTTAACGTTAATTAATATGCAGGAAAAGATCAATATTTTCTGGTTTAGAAGAGATCTCAGGCTGGATGATAATGCAGGTTTCAGAGCCGCGCTACAGGATGACCTGCCTGTTATGCCAATTTTCATCTTCGATACTGAAATCCTTGATAAACTTCCCGAAGATGATGCAAGGGTCACTTTTATTTTCGAGACACTTCAAAAGATGCGAAATGAGATCCAGGAAGAATATGGAAGCAGCATAGCCATGTTTCATGGAGAACCTAAAGTTATATTTCAGAAAATAACTAAGGATTATAACATCCAGAAGGTATATACCAACCGGGATTACGAACCCTATGCAAAGGAAAGAGATGAAAAGATCACCAAATTGCTGGAGGAAAATGACATCGAGTTCCTTGACTTCAAAGACCAGGTGATCTTCGAAAAGAATGAGGTGGTCAAGAACGACGGGGATCCTTATGTGGTTTACACGCCCTATAAAAACACCTGGATGGAAAAATTCAGGAATACCGAGCTCGAATTCCAGTACACCAAGCGGTATATGGATAATCTTGTGGAGCACAGCAGGCTTCCAAATTTGAGCCTGGGCGATATTGGGTTTAAAAAATCGAGTCTTAAGGTTCCCGATTACCAGGTTACACCCGGACTTATCAAGGATTACGAGAAAAAAAGGGATTATCCGGCCGTAGAGGGAACTTCCAGGTTAGGCCCGCATCTAAGGTTTGGTACGGTTAGCGTTAGGCAGATGGTACGGGAAGCCGATAAACAGCGGAACAAAACCTTTTTGCAGGAGTTAGTTTGGAGAGAATTCTTTATGCAGATACTTCATCATTATCCTGATACGGTGACCGAAGCTTTTAAGAAGAAGTACGATCGTATCAACTGGCGGAATAATAAGGAGGAATTTCAGAAATGGAAGGAAGGAAAAACCGGCTATCCGCTGGTTGATGCCGGAATGCGTCAGCTTAATGAATCAGGCTACATGCACAATCGAATCAGGATGCTGGTAGGATCCTTTCTTTGCAAGCACCTGCTTATCGACTGGCGCTGGGGTGAAGCCTATTTTGCCGAAAAACTGCTGGATTACGAAATGTCTTCCAACGTAGGAAACTGGCAATGGATCGCCGGAAGCGGAGTTGATGCCGCGCCTTATTTCAGGATCTTTAACCCTACGACCCAGATAGATAAATTCGATAAGAATAAGGAATATATCAAGGAGTGGGTCGAAGAATTTGGTACTGATGATTACCCGGAGCCTATGGTAGATCATAAAGAAGCCCGGGAACGGGCCCTGGAAACCTACAAAAAAGCTGTTAGCACTTAGCTCAGCAGCTTTTTTGCCTTTTCAAGATCTTCAGGCGTATCAATCCCGATGCTTTTAACTGAAGTTTCGATCATTTTGATCTTCTTCCCGTATTCGAGGTACCGGATGCATTCAATCTTCTCGGCTGCCTCCAGCGGAAGCATAGGTAATTTGTAAAAATCCATCAAAGCCGACTTTCTAAAAGCATAAATTCCTATGTGCTTAAAATAAGTAACCTTTGCAGACGTATCTCTTGGATAAGGGATGGGGAATCTGGAGAAATACAAAGCAAAATCATTATGATCTGTGATCACTTTTACATTATTCGCACTGGTAATCTCATCACTTTCGTATAAAGCGGTTTTTAAGGATGCAAGGTCAATTTCTTTTAAATGGTCCTGTTCGAAAACCTCCAGCAGTTTGGCCAGACTGTTCTTGTCAATGAACGGCTCATCGCCCTGAACATTCAATACAATGTCTACATCCATATTTTCAACAGCCTCAGCGATTCGGTCACTTCCGCATTCATGTTCCTTCTGGCTCCTGATGACTTTCCCACCATGCTGTTTGATCTCTGCCTCTATTTTGTCGCTATCGGTTACTACGTAAACTTCGTCAAAAAGGTTGGTGTCTACTGCCGCTTCGTAAGTACGCCTTATCACAGTCTTCCCAGCAAGATCCTTCAGGAGTTTCCCCGGAAACCTGGATGCCTCATAACGCGCTGGAATCATCGCTATTACTTTATTCTTTGAAACTGCTTTCATCATATTGTAAAATTAAGGATTAGTTGGAAGCGAAGAAGTCATCTCCGAAACCAATAAGGTATAATTTATCCTTGGCACGTGTCACAGCCGTATACAACCACCGTAGATACTCCTTCCCCACTCCGTTAGGCAGGTAAGGCTGTTCAATAAACACCGTACTCCATTGTCCACCCTGGGATTTGTGACAGGTGATGGCATACGAGAATTTTATCTGAAGGGCATTAAAGTATTTATTGTTCTTGATCTTCAAAAACTGTTTGTATTTAGAGCGTTCGTTCGCATAATCCTTCTTTACTTCCTCGTAGAGTTTATTTGACTCCTCATAGGTAAGTGAAGGGGTATTGCTTTCTAGAGTATCGAGCATTACCACGGTTTCAAAAGGCCTCATTTTTGGATAATCTACCATTTGAACCTTCACCTCGGCAAATCGAAAGCCATACAGTTCTTTAAATCCGAAGATTTCAAGCACCTTAACAATATCTCCGTTTGCAATGAAACCAGCTTCACTGCTGGGTTTGAGCCAGAAATAATTATTCTTTACTACCATTAGATGATCACCGGCAGAAATTTCTTCTTCCTGAAATAAAATCCTGGATCTTATTTGCTGGTTATACATATTCGCACGTTTATTGGAACGCACGATAATGCTTGTCTCTTCATGCCCCAACGAACTATAAGAATCCTGGATAGCATCCATGATCTCATAGCCATCGATCAACCTCACCACATCAGCATTCTGGGATAGCTCGAACTGAAAACTTTCATAAAAACCTTCCTGCAGGCTTTCCCTTATTAAAGTGGCGTTATGAAGAATATCACTGCCCTCGCTTTGTCTAACCACTTCGTCAAGTTCGATGAATGAAACCTCCTTATTATAGTTAATTTCCAGTTTCTGTTCTTCAAGCGCCGGGCTAACCTCCATTTTCACTGGTGGCAGCTGGGCGGTATCTCCAATAAGAATAAGCTGGCAGCGATGACCGGCATAAACAAACTCGATAAGATCATCAAGCAAAGAACCATTTTCAAATAACTTGGAATTCCCGCCATCGTCTGATATCATCGAGGCCTCATCAACGATAAAAATACTGTTTTTATGCTTGTTCGGTTGAAGCGTGAATTGCACGCCTCCTCCACCCGATTTCTTCGGAAAGTAGATCTTTTTATGAATAGTGAAGGCTTCTTTTCCCGAATAATTCGAGATGACTTTCGCAGCACGGCCGGTTGGTGCCAGAAGCACACCCGATTTCCTGATCTTCCACAAATTCTTAACCAGGCTGCTGATAATAGTGGTTTTCCCGGTTCCCGCAAATCCCTTTAACAGGAATAATTGGTTATCACCTCCTTCCACTGTAAACTTGGAAAGCATTTGCAAAGCTATATTCTGCTTATTGGTAGCAGTAAATCCTAAGTCTTCAGTTAGTAATTTATAAAAGGAGTCGGGAGTGGGTTTATCCATAGAAAGCGCATAAAATCTCAAAGATAAGAACGGATTTTTATGACAGAAACTTTTCCGAATAAAAAAAAGTTGTAGATTTGTCGGTAACCTTAACCCTGAAATTTAACATAAATTAAAAAAAATGAGATTTGTAATTCAGATTCTTCTATGGGCAGTAATTATCTTCCTGGCATATCTTACTTTCAATGCAGTTTACGAACCACTTCAGTTTAACAAAGTAAAAGAGAAAAGATATACCAAGGTTATCAAAAATCTTAAGGATATCAGATCGGCTGAATTAGCTCATAAGGAGGTGATCGGCAAATTTCAGGGAGACTGGGACAGCCTTGTAAAATTCATCGATACGGCTGAATTTGCTATCACCCAGCGTCGCGATACTACTTTCCTTGATGAAGAATATAAGAAGACTTACGGTGTAGACCAGTACATTGAAAGTGTTATAATAGACACCTTAGGCTTCGTACCAGTTAAAGATTCACTTTTTAACGGAAACGAACAAAGATACCGAAACATGATGAACGTTCCTGTTGAAGGGGTTGACGCCAAGTTCGAACTTCGCGCCGGATTCATCCAGAAAGGTGAGAATCAAATCCCGGTATTCGAAGCGAGAATCCCTAAAGCGGTTGTGCTTCAGGACCAGGACAGAACCCTAGTACTTCAGGAAAATGAAGTTCAGTCTGTAGACGATGTAAATGGTAGATATATCAGTGTTGGTTCCATGACCGAAGTTAGTACCAGTGGTAATGGATTTGACAGATATGGTGGAGAAGGCGATAACGACTAAGGAAACTAATTCCAATAATAAACTGTCCATTCAGGTTAGCCTGAATGGACTTTCTTTTTGCATCCTGGACAAAGAGAATTCCAAAATTGACTTTTTTAAAAGCATTCAGTTCGACAGGCAACTGGACCCGGTTAAACTTCTGGAGAGGATCGAAAAGACCTATGAATCGAATGAAGAATTGCAGCAACCGGTAACTGAGGTTAGCCTTATCTTCAACAATTCGCTTTTTAGCCTGGTTCCTAAAGAACTTTTTGATGAAGATAATGCCTCGAATTACCTCAAGTTCAACACCAGGATCTTAAAGACCGATTATATAGCCCATGACTCCATAAGAGATGAGATCGTTAATATTTACATCCCTTATGCCAACATCACCAATTATTTTTTCGAGAAATATGGTGAGTTCGAATATAAACACAGCCTGAGCGTTCTTATCGAATCTTTGCTGGAACTGCCAAAAGAGGCAAATCCCAGGGTTTATTTACATGCCGGGCGACATTCCTATGACCTGGTGATCATCGAAAATGGGAAGCTTATTTTTGCAAATAGTTTTGACTATGAAACTCCGGAGGATTTCCTGTATTACTTGTTATTTACTGCTGAACAGCTTGAATTGAATCCGCAGACCTTTGACCTGGTTCTCCTGGGAAGGATCACCAGGGAATCCAAAGAATATAAATTAACGTGGAATTACGTAAGAAACATTTCGTTTATGGGGCCGTTTCACAGTTACGATTTTGAAAATGACAGCAACACTGCTAATGAATTATCTGAATACCTCCTTATAAAATCACTGGCATGAGAATAATCTCGGGAAAATATAAAGGAAAAAGACTTATAGCTCCAGCCAAACTTCCGGTGAGACCTACCACCGATGTGGCAAAAGAAGCCCTGTTCAATATTCTCAATAATTATTATCATATACCTTCAGTAAAAGTACTGGATCTATTTTCGGGAACGGGGAATATCTCCTACGAATTTGCAGCCAGGGGCAGCGAAAATATCACCGCCGTAGATGCCAATTACGATTGCGTAAGGTTTATAAAAAAAACTGCTTCAGAACTCGATTTTTCGATCACCACCATCAAAAGCGACGCCTTCAAATATCTTGAAAAAGCTGCGGTAAAGGCAGATATCATCTTCGCCGATCCGCCATACAACATGGAGAAGGATGATTTTGCCAGGATTGCCCAACTCGTATTTGAAAAAGAACTACTTCTGGAGAATGGCCAATTAATCATTGAACACTCTAAACATACCGATCTTTCAGACCTTGATCATTTCAGAGAAGGGCGAAAATATGGAAGTTCTGTTTTTAGTTTCTTCGAATAAAGCTTATCTTTCTTTTATGACCCAATCTACGAGGAAGCTAAAACTTAGTTTCACAGAGCTTGAGTTCTATGAAACTGCTGTTATTTCTACTATCAAAGAAAACCTGATCTTTGGGCATGAGCATGTTCAACAGTTAAGGAAGATCTGTATTGATCATTATGGAAACAGGGACTTCGTTTATATCACCAACAGGAAATATAATTATAATGTGAACCCAGTGATCTACCTGGATCTTATTCAGGTTGGAACTTTAAAGGGAATCGCTGTGCTTAGCGATAAAATAGAAAGATTACAAACGGCTAATTTTGAACGGAATTTCTCCCCCGTACCTTACGAACTTTTTGAAATTCGTGAAGAGGCCCTGATCTGGGCTAATAGTTTGGTAAATGATGACTGAAATTGTTCACCGAAACAACCAGAAAGTGCAGATCAAAACACAGATATTAAAAAAGCAGGTCTGTAAGCCGGATTCTGTCACCCGGTGAATAAGACCGGGTTCCTTATCATTTATCTGAAAGCATCGTTACCGATGCTCTTTAGCTGCCTACCCTCCGGCAACGGACGAGCAATCCTTAAAAACCGGTATACATGGCATTGCACCGCATAGAGTTTACCTGATTTCACTACAGCCTTACCTGTACATTCTTTCTGTTGCACTGGTCCTGATCTCACGACCGATGGGTGTTACCCACTATGCTGCTCTGTGGTGTCCGGACTTTCCTCCCCGAATATGGTCGGAGCGATAAGGCGACCTGCTTGGCGCAAAGGTAAGGCAATTAATGTTGATTTCTTAGGCTATTTGTTCATAAATAAGGCCTATCTGGCTGGACTTTAGGTCAGCGATTTTTATCTTTGTCTTTCAATACTTTTTAATGGAGCATTTTGTAGTATCAGCACGAAAATACCGCCCGCAAACTTTCAGGGATGTGGTAGGACAACAGGCGATCACCAACACCCTGGCCAATGCCATCAAGAACAATCACCTGGCACAGGCCTTATTGTTCACTGGCCCGAGAGGTGTTGGGAAAACTACCTGTGCCCGTATCCTGGCTAAAATGATCAACCACGATGGTACTCAAAGTCCGGATGAAGACTTCGCCTTTAATATCTTCGAGCTCGATGCTGCTTCCAATAACTCGGTAGACGACATCAGGAACCTGATAGACCAGGTTCGTATCCCACCACAGGTAGGAAATTACAAGGTATATATCATTGACGAGGTTCACATGCTATCCCAGGCTGCTTTCAACGCGTTTTTAAAGACGCTGGAAGAACCACCAAAACATGCCATCTTTATCCTGGCAACTACAGAAAAGCATAAGATCATACCTACTATCCTGTCTCGTTGCCAGATCTTCGATTTTAAAAGGATCACCGTTAGTGATGCTAAAAATTACCTCGCTTATATAGCTGAACAGGAAGGAGTAAATGCTGAAGACGATGCACTCCACATCATCGCTCAAAAAGCTGATGGTGCCATGAGGGACGCACTTTCTATCTACGATCGCGTAGTAAGTTTCAGCGGAAATGATCTTACCAGGAAAGCGGTGACCGAAAACCTGAATGTGCTGGACTATGATACTTATATGCAGGCTACCGACCTGATTCTCGAAAATAATATACCGCAATTACTTGTCAATTTTAACGAAACCCTTGCCAGTGGATTTGATGGGCATCATTTTATAGCCGGCCTGGCTTCTCACTTTAGAGATCTGCTGGTTTGTAAGGACCAAAGAACCATAGACCTGCTGGAGGTAGGCGAAGAAACCAAAGCCAGGTATTTTGAGCAATCTCAAAAGACTTCCCTTCAGTTTCTACTTGAGGCCATAGACCTGGCAAACGATTGTGATTTAAAATACAAGAACAGCCATAATCAAAGGTTGCTGGTAGAATTATGCCTGATGCAACTGGCTTCGCTGAGTTTTAATTCTGAAAAAAAAAAGCCTGAAGTAAAGATCATTCCACCTTCTAACTTCGAAAAGGAGGCGGTAAAGATCAATAGTCAGAAAAAAGAGCTGGTTCGTGAAAATGAGCATGATGTCTCATCGCCTTCTGAAGAAATAAGCCTTCCGGAAAAGGATGCACCCACAGAAACCTGTGCCAAAACAGAAGAACAGCCATATTATTCTGAAAACAGTCCGGGTAGCCTTCCGAAGAAACCAGAAGAAGGTATACAGGCCAACAGGACAGCTGGAAATTCTGAAAACGGCGCTACCGGTCTTTCGCATAAAGAGGAGGAAGAGGTAATTGAGACTAACGGAATAACCCAGAGTTCAACTCCTCACATTACCAAACCTGAAACTACCACGAATGAAGAAGTGGCCACCGTCAACGCCTCCTCAAATACCGGTTTTCCCGAAATCAAAAGAGAAAAGGTCTCTGGCCTTTCGTTAAAAAGTATTTCAAAAAAGAAAGAACTTGCAGAGAAGCTCCGGGAAAACGAACCTGTTGAAGAAGTGATGGACGACGAGTTTGATGAGGAGAAACTGGTGGAAGAATGGAAGAAATACACTGAATGGCTTAAGAAAAAGGGTGAAAAGATCCTTGCTTCCATCCTGGAATCGCAGAACCCGGTTCTGAATGGCAGGGATATAGAACTCACATTTCCCAATGAGACCATGAAATTAGACCTGGAAAAGGAAGAAAACAGGTTAATGGCCTATCTTAAAAAGAAGCTTAGAAATACACATATTGCTTTAGTGATCAAAGTAGATGAACAGGTTTCACGAAAATACGCCTTTACCCCACAGGAAAAATATGAAAAACTAAAGGAAGCCAATCCTTTAATAGATAAATTAAGAGCAACTTTCGATCTGGACGTATAATTATGTTAGGACTTAAATTACCCACCGATCCCAGGTGGACCGATATCGCCAAAAAGAATATTAAGGAGATCCTTATAGATCACGCCTATTGTGAACAAAAGGCTGCATCTACCGCTATTTCACTTATAGTTACCTTTCCTGAATATTCGGAACTGGTAACCGCCATGACCGCGCTTGCTAGGGAAGAAATGGGACATTTTAGAATGGTTCATGACCGCATCCTTCAAAAAGGCTATACCATGGGTCGGGAACGAAAAGATGAATATGTTCTAAGGCTTATGAAGTTCTTTCCTAAAGGTGGAAGCCGCGACACCCAGCTGGTTCACCGTTTATTAATAGCCGGGCTGATAGAGGCTCGAAGCTGCGAACGTTTCAGGCTTCTTTCTGAAGAGCTGGAAGACGAGGAACTCGCGAAATTCTATAAAGATCTAATGATAAGCGAGGCCAACCATTATACCATGTTCCTTAAATTTGCCCGTAAATACGGTGAGCGTGAGGAAGTAGATAAGAAATGGCAGGCCTTACTCGATTATGAGGCCGAGATCATGAAAGATTTCAATAAATCTGAAAGCATTCACGGCTAGGATTTTTTCGTTGCCCTGTTGTAAAGCGATTTTATAATACCATCTGCCAGTCCGATCTTTGGAACAAAGATGCGATTGGCTTTTGCCCATTTCATTGAATTCACATAGATCTTCGCGGCTGGAATGATCACATCTGCACGGTCATTTTTCAGTCCTAATTCGGTTATTCGCTCTTCGTAGGTATAGCTATTCAGCTTTTCATTATAATCCTTCAGATATTTTAAACTAAGCGGTTTCCCATCCTTTTTACCACTGGTCTTAAAGATATTGTTGATGTTTCCACCTGAACCTATCAGGTCAATTTCATCATAGCCATTGGTGGTTTCCTTGACCCAGTCCTGCATTTCTTCCCAGGTACGATGCTCCACCAGGTCTTCCATCATCCTTACGGTTCCTACTTTAAAAGATCTTGAAGCGATGGTCTTTCCGTTGCTATATAAGGTATACTCGGTACTACCACCACCAACGTCCACATACAGGTAGTTACAATCGTTCTGGATGAGCGCATGCAGATCTGTCGCGGCAATAATAGCAGCTTCATGGGAACCATCGATAATTTCAATGTTTACGCCGGTCTTTTCCTTTATTAGCTGGCCAACCTCCCGGCCATTTTTGGCTTCCCTCATAGCCGAGGTTGCATAGGCTTCATACTTTTCGACCCCGTGAGATTTCATCAATAAATTGAAAGCCTGCATCGTATCTACCATTCTTTGAATATTTTTTTCTGAAACCTTCTGGCGCAGGAACACATCGGCTCCCAAACGTATTGGCACTCTCACCAGGGAGGTTTTCCTGAAATCGGTATCCATTCCTTTCTTTTCTGTTATGGTGGAGATCAAAAGCCTAACGGCATTGGATCCAATATCGATTGCGGCGTAAACTCGTTGTTTTATCATTACTCGTTGATTTCAATTTTTTTCAGATAGTAATCGTACAGGGCCAATTGTGACCTAATTACGGGGCCATCGGTCTTGCGGTAAGGATTTTCGATTCCCCTGCAATGAAGCCTTGCCTTCACATTATCGCTCCAGCTGATTTCAAATGTTTCTATTAATTCGCTTTTAATATCCTCATCGTAGATCGGGCAGGAAATTTCCACACGTTGATCCAGGTTTCTTGTCATAAAATCGGCTGAAGAAATATAGACCTTTGGATCTCCTGCATTTTCAAAGATAAACACGCGAGGATGCTCCAAAAATTTATCCACGATACTAATAGCCTCAATATTTTCGCTTAAACCAGGGATCCCCGGCACGAGACAGCAGATTCCCCTTACAAGCAATTTCACCTTTACCCCTGCCTTGCTTGCCATGTAAAGTTTATCGATTACACCGGTATCTGAAATACTATTCAACTTTAAGCGAATACCTGCAGGAAGACCATTCTTCTTATTGTCGATCTCATTCTGGATAAGCTTATAAAGAGCACTTCGGGTATAATGCGGAGAAACGATTAGATGTTTGTATTTATTCACCTTATAATTGATCTCGAAGAAATCGAACACCTTGTTCACTTCCTTCAGAATTTCAGGATCTGCGGTAAATAAGGTATAATCGGTATAAACCTTTGCGGTGCTTTCATTGAAATTCCCTGTGCTAATAAATCCATATCGCTTCAGTTTACCTTCTTCTTCACGTTCGATCACGCAAGCCTTACAATGCACTTTCAGTCCTGGTACTCCAAAAATGAGCTTCACGCCTTCCTCCTGCATTTGTTCCGCGTAGCGGATATTAGCAACCTCGTCAAAACGAGCGCGTAATTCGATCTGGACGGTAACCTTTTTTCCATTCTTTACCGCATTGATCAGTGAACTGGCAATATGCGAGATCTTTGCAAGGCGATAAATGGTTATCTTGATCGTCTTTACTTTTGGATCGAGTGCAGCTTCCCGAAGAAATTTCACCACATAAGCAAAACTCTGGTAAGGTGCGTAAAGCAGGTAATCCTTATCAGCAATTCCCTTAAGTACACTGGTTTGCAAAATGAGCCCCGGGATTGGTAACGCATCCTTGACCTCGTAATGAAGATCGCCCCTGCCCAATCCTGGGAATTCCATATAATCCCTTCGATTATGATACCGCCCGCCGGGAATAATACTATCGGTAGCATCTATTCCCATTTTATTCATCAAATAGGTAAGGGTGTCTTCTTCAATATTCTTATCATAAACAAACCTAACCGGGTCACCTTTGATACGGTCCTTTACACTATCTGATATCTTTTCTATAAAACTTTTACTTAGATCGCTGTCAAGATCCAATTCGGCATCCCTGGTGATCTTGATCATGTGGGCCGAAAGTTTTTCGTAGTTGAAAATATTGAAAATCGTGTGCAGATTATACCTAATAAGGTCATCAAGAAGAATGATATACTGATTTCCGTTCTCTTCTGGTAACACGACGAATCGTTCAATATTTCGGGGAATTTCGATCAGAACGTAACGGATGTCCTTCTCGCCCCGATTCAGGATCTTGGAAATTCCCTTTTTAGGTTCAGTTTCATCTGCCATCACCATTTTAACTGCCAGGTACGCTGCACTGTCTTTAAGCGATGGCATTTCCGGAAGTTCATTAAGAATGATGGTTACCAGGGCCGGACTTACCTTGCTTAGAAAGAAGTTCTTTATAAAATCCTGGTGGCTCTCAGAAACTTCATCCTCCTTAATGATATGAATGTTATGCTCCTTCAGCTTTGACTGAATATCTTCAAGTATCTTCAAACTTTCAGCCTGCTGGTCGATCACGATCTTGGTTATCTCCTCTAGCAATTTACTCGCCTTTATTCCGCCAAGGGCACTTTTCCCGGTTTTTCCGGCGAGGTCAATCCGTTTAACCGTGGCATAACGAACTTTAAAGAATTCGTCCAGGTTATTGGAAAAGATCCCCAGGAATCTAAGCCTTTCAATAAGCGGAACCGTTTCATCTGCGGCTTCCTGTAACACCCTGGCATTAAAAGACAGCCAGCTTAGTTCCCTGTTGGTATATCGTTTTTCAAGCATGTAAAATATTATCGTAGATTTTTTGGAAACAAGGTGACCAGCGTTTTTCCTTTGCTTATATCATTCCAGGAGTCCTCTTTAAAATCTATGACACAAAGCCCTGTTGTAGGCAAATTGTCTATACGCTTATCGCCAAGATGATTCACCAGGATCGTCATGGCCGGATTATGGCCAAAAACAAAAAGCTTATCTACCTCATCATCGCAGGTTTTGATCACCGAGAGCAATTCATTCTGGTTAAAGGTGTAAAGCTCCTCCTTTACCTCAAATTTATCATCAGGCACATTGAATTTTTCCCTGAAAAGCTTTGCGGTTTCGTGAGCCCGCACGGCGTGACTAGTCCAGAAAAGTGCAGGCGGTTCATAGAAATGTTTAAAGGCATTCAGTACCAGTTCAGCATCATTATAAGCTCTTTTCTTCAAAGGCCTGCGATGATCGGGAAGTTGTTCGTTATCCCAGGATGATTTGCCGTGTCTAATTAAAATAAGTCTTTTCATAAATTAAGGTGCCAGTCGTTCAATTTTCCAGTTATCATTGTTTTTGGAATACAGGATCCTGTCGTGTAGCCGGTTTCTCCTACCCTGCCAGAATTCCATATTTATCGGTTTTACTATATAACCTCCCCAATTAGTTGGTTTTGGAATCTCGAGATTCTTATATTCTTCTTCCAGTTTTGCAAGCCTGTTTTCGAGAATAGCCCTGGAACCTATCACAGAACTTTGTGCAGAAGCATGGGCTCCAAGCTGACTCCCTTTGGGCCGTGATTTAAAATATGCAGTGGATTCGGCTTCAGCAATTTTTGAAACTTTACCCTGAATTATTACCTGTTTTTCCAGGGCGGGCCAAAAGAAGGAAAGGCAGCATTGCGGATTTTCGTCCAGCTGTATACCTTTTTCGGAATGGTAATTAGAAAAGAAAATAAAGCCATCCCGGCTATAGGACTTTAATAGAACCACTCTTGTTTTAGGCATTCCATTTACACCTACTGTAGAAAGGTGCATGGCATTGGCTTCATCGATGTGATCATTTTCATCGGCCATGTCGAACCAGGATTGGAAAAGGATAAACGGGTTAGCTGGAAGATCGGCTTCCGTTAATTCACCTTTTTCATAAGACTTCCTGTAGTGTTTTAAGTCCTTTTGCATAGTTTAAGGAAAGTTTACTGCAATTTACAAGTTTATTAAACAAGGCTAAAATGTTTTTTTCCTGGCCAAAGATCACTCATCGTTTAATATGTTTTACATCACTTAAGATCAAAAAATTAGCATAAAAAAGCTTAAGAATAAACTGGCAGTATACCAATTTTGTACTACAAAAATTTGAGCTGTGATTAACCCCTTAACTACCTGTTTATTAATCCGTTTTTAAGGGTTTTCCCTTATAGATTTAATTATTTTCCTACAGAATTCCCACAAATTTGTACGCGAATTAGCTCAAATTCAGGTCTTCGTTTTTAAAAAATCGTGTTGTTTAACGAAGTTTTTTACCGTTATATCTAATAATTCTGATAAATCCTTTTTAAGAATTTTATTGTAATAATTTTACCTCCGGAAAGCACTACAAATAGAGTCACCCCCACGCTTCTATAGGTAATCCCCTCAACATTACCGCTGTGCAATACCCTTAAACATAATATACTGAACTCCCCAAATCAGATATAGCTGACTTTCGTTGAAAGTCCTTAGTTATTGAATTGACATGCCCGAAAGGGATTAAAAAAATTGATAATTCTAAACATTATTAATATGATTTGGAAAACTACTACTAGTAAAATTTCGGAAAAATTGAATTTTGGAGTGAGGCTCGCTTCGAGATCTCCGATGTTTGCAATACTTCTGATTTTCCTCCTCTTAGGATCATTGGACCTTAAGGCGCAAACCACCACTGAATGTGACATTATTGAAACGGGCTGCCCGCCAGATGATCTTTACGAGCCATGCGGAAATGTGACGGTAAATGATGTGCTAGGTAACTATATTACCTGGACCGCTCCCGATTACTCACTGGAATGTGGGGATGGTAATACGTACCAGTATCAGATTTCCTTCGATCTTCCTGAAGGCCAGGAAGAATGCTGGGAATTCTATAAGGTTCAGAGAGTTGGAACAGGTTCTGGAGTTCTAAGGCTATGGAATTCTGATGGAAACGCGAGCGGTATAGCTGAAGTAACTACTCCTTCCTTTTATATGGATGATGTGGTTAATGCCTCTATGGATATATTCGCCGAGACCGGCCAGGACTTCAAGGTTGATGTCTTCCTTAAGGATGCTACTGGAGCTACCTCTGGAGTTCTTACCTCTTTCAACGTAAATGGAAACGGCCAGTTAACTGAATATGATTTCAGCATTGACCCTGCAGGTTTCACTAATTCCGACGGAAAAGTATTTCGACTTTATTTCGAGTTCTCGGCTATTAATGGAACCAAACTAAGCAACAAGAACTATATCGAATTCATCACCATAGATGCCGGTTTATTTGGCTCTGCCTGCGCTGCCGAAGCGAATTTTGCGGTAGTTTCTACCCACAGCCCGGGTGACTTTTTCCCCGTTGGAACCACTACGGTTACTTATACAGCCACCTGTAACGGGTGTGCTCCTGTGATCCAGGAGACCTGTTCTTTTGACGTTACCGTTAACCCGGTACCAGAGGCTCCAGTTACCACAAGGACTACTTTGGAAGAATGTGCCCAGGATCCTATCCAAACCTTAAACGCTAATGACGGACTAGCCGATCCTACCAACGTGGTTTGGTATGACGCAGCCCAGGAAGGAAATGTTGTTGAATCGCCAATTCTGAATAGTATTGGTAGCGTTACTTACTATGCCGCAAGAGTGATCGATGGTTGTGCAAGTCTTGAAAGAACGGCTGTTACACTTACCTTGAATGAGGTACCAGCGAACCCTGATATCGATTCAACCACCAATACCACCTGTGATCTTAATAATGGTAGTTTTAGCTTTAGCCTTGTAAACGGACTTACTTATACTATTACCGATTCAAATAATAACAATCTTTCTCATTCTAACGGAACAGTTTCAAATCTTGCTGTTGGCACTTACTATGTTACCGCAAGTTCAACCAACTGTACTTCGGAAACTACCGAAGTAGTCATTGAAGCCACTCCTGATACTGAAGATCCTTCTTTAATTGTAGCTTCAGCTATATCACAAAATACCGATGCTGGTGTATGTTCAGCTGTGGTTAGTGTTCCGGATGCTACTTTCAGCGATAATTGTGACGGAAGCAGCCTTTCCTATACATTTAGTGGAGCTACAACCGGTTCCGGAAACGGGCAGGTTGGAAATGCTACTTTTAATAAGGGACTTACCACGATCACTTACACCGTAACCGATGCGGCTGGAAATGAAGTTAGCGCGACAGTAGAAGTAACTATTACAGATAACGAAGATCCAGAGATCACCGCGGCTGCTTCGTTCAGCGAATCGACCGATCCTGGACTTTGTACTGCTGAAGTAAGCGTACCTAACGCTTCTTTTGATGATAACTGTGAAGCCACGCTCACTTATGAATTGAGCGGCGCCACTACTGGTTCAGGAAACGGACAGGTTGGAAGCGTACAGCTTAACAAAGGTGTTACCACTATAACTTATACAGTTTCAGATGAAGCCGGGAACACTGCCCAGGCAAGTCTTGATGTGACGGTTAATGATAATGAAGATCCTACCATAAATCCTTCAGAAAATATAATTCAGGATGCTGATGCCGGAAGCTGTACCGCTTCGGTTATGGTTCCTGATGCCAGTTTTGACGATAACTGTCCTGACGCAACCATCTCTTACGAATTTAGTGGTGCTACTTCTGGTTCAGGAAACGGACAGGTTGGTACAAAAACCTTCAATTTAGGTACTACCACCATTCAGTATACCGTGATCGACGAGGCTGGAAACACAACTACTGCCAGCCTTGATGTTACTATCAACGACGAAGAAGCTCCTGAAATCACTGTAGGTTCCGATATTACTGAAACTACCGATGAGGGACTTTGTTCTGCTGCTATCGCTATCCCTGATGCCAGTTTTGATGATAATTGTTCAGGCAGCAGCCTAGCTTACACCTTTACCGGAGCAACTACCGGTTCTGGAAACGGCCAGGTTGGTACTGCCTCATTTAATAAGGGTACTACACAAATTAATTATACAGTTACCGATGCTGCCGGCAATACTGCTACTGCTAGTATAACTGTTACTGTAAGTGACGATGAAGCTCCAGTTGTAGAAAGCATGGGCGACATCGATGTGGAAACCGATGCCGGTGTTTGTGGCGCGGTTGTTAACTTCGGAATGATTGGAGCTACCGATAATTGCGGGGTTTCTTCAGTAGAAGTGATCGAAGGCCTGCCTTCTGGTTCTGTTTTCCCTGTAGGCACCACTACCGTGACCTGGGAAGTAACCGATGAAGCTGGTAATTCTACCACTACTTCTTTCACTGTAACAGTTACTGATAATGAAGCTCCTGTGATCACCTGTCCTGGCGGAAGAAATGTTCCAACTATGGAAGGTGAGGATTACGCGATCGTGAACTTTGACGATGCCGTTGCATCCGATAATTGTGATGTTAGCGTGACTCAAACAAAAGGAGCCCCATCTGGTTCTCAATTTAGCCTTGGTACTCACGAGATCGAATTCACGGCTACCGATGAAAATGGAAATACTTCTGTATGTAGTTTTACCATTAATGTAACCGACAGCGAAGCTCCGGTTATCAATTGTCCTTCAGACATCACCATGAATTCTGATAATGGACTATGCGGGGCCATCGTAACTTTCGATACTCCTGAAGCCACCGATAATTCCGGAAATGTCACCGTAACTCAAACAGCAGGATTGCCTTCAGGATCTGAATTCCCTGTGGGTACTACCCTTATTACTTTTGAGGCTTCCGATGAAGACGGAAATTCTGTTAGCTGTAGCTTTAACGTAAGAGTGACCGACAATGAAGCGCCGGTGATCAACTGTCCGGACGACATCACTTTAGGTTCTGAAGAAGGAAGCTGTTCAGCATCCCTTGCAAATATTGAACTTGGAATGGCTACAGCAACCGATAACTGTGATGGTGAGATCACTATCACCAATAACGCACCTTCGGTATTTCCTTTAGGTGAAACCATTGTTACCTGGACTGCCAGGGACGAAGCTGGAAATACTACCCAATGCGAGCAAACAGTAACCATCGAAGACAGGGAAGCTCCTAGTATTACGAATTGTGCTCCTGATCGAACTATTTCAGCCGATGCCGGAATATGTTCAGCTTCTGAAGTGGATCTTGGAACTGTAACCGCAACCGATAACTGCAGCGGCGAATTAACGATCACTAACGATGCGCCTGAGGTATTCGAATTAGGGGAAACTATCGTAACCTGGACCGTTACCGACCTTGCCGGAAACTTCTCGACCTGTACTCAGACAATCATTGTGGAGGATACGGAAGATCCGGTGATCACAAGCTGCCCAGCAACTGTTACTGTTTCTTCAGATGAAGGTCTTTGTTCAGCATCTAATGTTGATCTTGGTAACCTGGAAGCTACTGATAATTGCGACACCAATCTTGAAATAACCAATAACGCACCTTCAGTTTTTGAACTGGGTGAAACCATAGTTACCTGGACCGTTACCGATGAGTCTGGTAATGAAACCACCTGTACTCAAACCGTGATCGTTGAAGATAACGAAGCTCCGGTTGTAGAGAACATGGAAAATATTGAAGTAAATAATGATGCCGGTGAATGCGGTGCCGTTGTAAACTTTAACATGATAGGCGCTACCGATAACTGCGAGATCGAATCGGTACGAGTGATCGAAGGATTTGAATCTGGAGCCATGTTCCCTGTAGGAACTACACAAGTTACCTGGGAGGTAACCGATGCTTCTGGAAATTCTACTACCGCTTCTTTCAACGTGACCGTGAACGATACCGAAGCTCCAATGATAACTACCTGTCCGGCTGATCTTACGATCGACGCCGATGCGGGAATGTGTACAGCTTCAGAAGTCAACCTTGGAAGCCTTGTCGCCAGCGATAACTGCAGCGGTGACCTAACGATCACTAATGATGCTCCAGAGGTATTCAATGCAGGTGAAACTGTAGTTACCTGGACTGTTACCGATGTTGCCGGAAACTCTTCAACCTGTACTCAAACAGTGAATGTTCTGGACAATGAAGCTCCGGTTATCACCTCCTGCCCTGCTACTGTAACGGTTTCTTCAGATGAAGGACTATGTTCAGCTTCAGGAGTAGATCTTGGTGAACTTACCGTGACCGACAATTGTAATGCTGATCTTGAAATCAGCAATAACGCGCCTTCAGTTTTTGAACTTGGAGAAACTATCGTTACCTGGACGGTGACCGATGACGCAGGAAATGAAACTACCTGTACTCAAACTGTGATCGTTGAAGATACCGAAGCTCCTGTGGTTGAAACTATGGGTGATATCGAAATGACAACCGATGCCGGTGAATGTGGAGCTGTTGTAAACTTTAACATGATCGGCGCTACCGATAATTGCGAGATCGCAAGTGTAGAGGTGATCGAAGGCTTTGAATCCGGATCTCTTTTCCCTATTGGAACTACTGAAGTTACCTGGGAAGTGACCGATGCTTCAGGAAATACTACCACTACTTCTTTCACTGTGACTGTGATCGATGATGAAACGCCTGTTCTTAGCTGTCCTGGTGATATGACCGTGGCTACCGAAGAAGGTGAAAGCTATGCCATCGTGACTTTCGATCCAGCCAGCGTAACAGATAATTGTAACGCGACTGTTGAGCAAACCAAAGGTCCTGCCTCTGGTTCTCAATTTGCGATAGGTGAATACGAAATTGAATTCACAGCTACCGATGATAGTGGAAATACTTCGGTATGTACATTTAGCATAACAGTAACCGATGGAGAACCACCGGTGATCAGCTGTCCTGCTGATATCAATATGGATTCTGACGAAGGTCTTTGCGGTGCAGTTGTAAACTTTGAACTGCCTGTAGCTTCTGATAATTCAGGAGAGGTGACCCTGGTTCAAACCGGAGGACCTGCAAGCGGTGAAGTATTCCCTGTAGGAACCACTACTGTTACTTTTACAGCGACAGATGCTGATAATAATTCGGTTAGCTGTTCATTCGATGTTACTGTAAATGATGCTGAAGCACCAGCGATAAGCTGTCCAGCTGATATCACTATTGGATCTGAAACCGATATGTGTTCAGCTTCACTTGAAAATATCGAGCTTGGAATGGCTACCGCTACCGATAATTATGACGAAGAAATAACTATTACCAACAATGCTCCTGAAGTATTCCCATTAGGAACTACGGAAGTGGTTTGGACCGCGACCGATGCTGCCGGAAATTCTTCAAGCTGTACTCAACTGGTAACTGTTGAAGATAACCAGGCACCGGTAATCACCGAATGTGCTGCTCCTGTTAGCGTTTCTGCTGATGCAGGAATTTGTTCAGCTGCTGAAGTTAATCTTGGTTCACTGATGGCTACCGATAATTGTGATACTCAGCTTAGCATCACCAATAATGCTCCGGAAGTATTTGAATTGGGTGAAACCATCGTAACCTGGACTGTTGAAGATAATGCAGGAAATACTACTACCTGTACTCAAACAGTAACAGTAACCGATGATGAGGCACCAGTGATCACCGAATGTCCAGCTTCAGTTACTGTAGCTGCCGATGCAGGACTTTGTTCAGCTTCTGAAGTTGATCTTGGAATGTTAACCGCTTCTGATAATTGTGATTCTGAAGTTAATATTACTAACGACGCTCCTGAAGTTTTCGAACTTGGAGACACCGTTGTAACCTGGACAGTAACAGACGAAGCTGGAAATAGCAGCAGCTGTACACAAACAGTTACCGTGATAGATGACCAGGCTCCTATAGTTGAGGAAATGGATGACATCAGCGTTGATACTGATCCTGGAAGCTGTGGTGTCATAGTAGAATTTGGAATGATAGGCGCAGATGATAATTGTGAACTGACTTCAGTAGAAGTAACCGAAGGTTTGACCTCTGGATCTGAATTCCCTGTGGGAACCACTACCGTTACCTGGACTGCGACCGATGCTTCAGGAAACACTACTACTTCAAGCTTCACCGTAACTGTAACAGATACCGAAGCTCCTGTAGTAAGCTGTCCTGAAGGTCTTACCGTGAGCACGATGGAAGGAGAAGATTACGCGATCGTTGATTTCGCCCCGGCTACAGCCACTGATAACTGTGAAGTTAGCGTTGAGCAAACTGCCGGTCCGGTTTCAGGATCCCAGTTCCCGCTTGGAACTACCACAGTCACTTTCACCGCTACTGATGCCGCTGGAAATACTACCGAATGTAGTTTCAGCATTACCGTTGAAGATACTGAAGCTCCTAACCTAAGCTGTCCAGATGATATGGAAATGGGCGTGGATGCCGGAGTATGTGGTGCAGTTGTGGAATTTGAAATGCCAGCTGTAAGCGATAATTCAGGAAACGTTGAATTGGTTCAAACTGGAGGACCTGCCAGTGGAGAAGAATTCCCTGTAGGAACTACTACCGTATCCTTTACTGCTACCGATGAAGCTGGAAATACCGCCACCTGTAGCTTTACCGTAACCATAAACGATGATGAAGCTCCTGAGATCGAGCAAAAAGATGATATAACCGTTAATACCGATGCAGGAAGTTGCGGCGCTGTAGTAGATTACACCGCTCCGGTAGCCAGTGATAATTGTGGAATTGAAAGTCTTGTACTTACCGACGGATTGAATTCAGGTTCTGAATTCCCTATCGGTGAAACCATGATCACCTATGTTGCTACCGACAGCAATGGAAATACTGCTACTTCAAGCTTTACCGTAACCGTGGTAGATAATGAGGCACCAGCCATTGAGTGTCCTGAAAACATAGACCTGATAGTAGAAATAGGTACAACCTCTGCCATTGTTGAGTATGACGCTGTAATTACAAGTGATAATTGCGAAGGAACCACGGTAGAACTAATCGAAGGATTTGCTTCTGGTGAAGAGTTCCCGCTAGGCAGCACTACTGTAACTTACAGGGTAACCGATGCAGCAGGAAACACGGCAGAATGTTCGTTCATAGTTAACATAGCAGAAGAGAATCTTCCAAATCCGCCTGCAGCTCCCGTAGCCAACATTAGCGTTGAGGCAACCTGTGCAGATCCGTTTGGAACGATCACAGTAGATACTCAGGAAGGTCTTACCTACAGTATAGACGGTGAGAACTACCAGGAAAGCGGAGTATTTGACATGCTTGAGCCTGGAACTTACGAAGTGACCGCCAGAGATGAATTCGGGCAGGTATCTGGCGTAACCGTGATCACTATTGATGAGCCGGTTGCCCAAGAGATCAACGTAGCTCCCGATCCTAATTTGTGTGTTACCAATGGAGTTTTTGATCTGTTCGATCTATTACAGGGAGAAGTTGATGAATCAGGAACCTGGGAGGACACCGATAATACCGGAGCTCTGGACAGTGGATTCATCGATACCGAAGAAATGGAACTGGGCACTTATATCTTCACCTATGTAATTGAAGGTACCTGTCCATCAACCACAGAGGTTCTGGTAACCATTAATGATGACTGTGTGGTATTACCATGTACGCTTAACGATATAAGAGAAAGTATTTCCAAGGCAGTTACTCCTAACGGAGACAACAGGAACGACTTCTTTGAAGTAGACCTGGATACCGATTGCGGATTTACTTATGACCTTAAAATATTCAACCGTTGGGGCGCGAAGGTATTCGAAGCTCAGAACTACCAGAACAACTGGGATGGTTATTCTGAAAGCTCATTTACCAGCTCTAACCAGTTGCCGTCTGGAACCTACTACTATGTACTTGAAATACGCAACAGCGAATTCGAGCCAATACAAGGATATATCTACTTAGGAACAAAATAAAAAAGGGAAACCATGAAAAAAGTATATTTAATCATATTGATTTTATTTGTTGCAGCCCCAGGATTTTCGCAACAGCTCCCTCAATTCACGCAGTATATGTATAATACGATCTCTATTAACCCTGCCTATGCAGGTAGCAGAGATGGATTTTCGATTGTTGGTCTTCACAGAAGTCAGTGGGCCGATTTTGAAGGAGCTCCCACAACCCAAACCCTCTCGGTTCATTCTCCGCTGAGTAATGACAAGGTGGGATTAGGATTGTCTATTATTAATGATAATGCGGGTTATGAAAATTACACTTATGCATACGGTGATTTCTCCTACAGGCTGGATCTTAGCGAAGATGTGACCTTAAGGCTGGGATTAAAAGCCGGTATGAGTTATTATAATCTTGAAGATGAACTGTTCACTGAGCCAGATGTTCTGAATGACCCATTTTTTCAGGACCAGTTAAATCGGTGGACTCCAAATTTCGGGCTAGGTTTTTATTTGTCGTCCCAGAACTGGTATATAGGAGGTTCTGCTCCTAAACTAATCAACAATGACAATAATGAGTTTAGTGAATATTTGGCTCTGGAACAGGTTCATTATTATTTAACAGGGGGATATGTTTTCGATCTAAGCGAAAACGTAAAATTAAGACCCACTACCCTGCTTAAAGCTACCAATGGAGCTCCGCTTTCGGTAGATATTTCGGCAACCACCATATTCAATGAGAAATTCTACCTGGGAGCCAATTATCGAATCGATGATGCCATAGGCGGATTCGTGGATATTCAGCTTTTTGATGGTTTTCGTGCCGGTTATGCCTATGAATACCCAATTTCAGATATAAGACCTTATACTTCAGGTTCCCACGAGATCCTGTTGATCTATGAATTCAGATTTAAAAAGACCAGGTACAAATCACCCCGTTTCTTCTAATCTAAAGCCTGTTTATTATGAAAAACTACTACTTTTTACTCCTGATACTTTTCTCCTGCTCGCTTAGCCTGCAGGCGCAGAAATCTAAACAAAAAAAGGCAGATAGGCTATTTGATGAATTCGCCTACCTGGAAGCGACCGATGTCTATAAAGAACTCATCGAGAACGATTACAATGTGACCTATAACAGCAAAAAACTGGGTGATGCCTATATGATGCTGAGAAGTCCGGAAAATGCCGTTTTCTATTATGGCGACGTGATACAGGATACCACATTGTCTCCTGAATATTATTATAAATATGCGCAGGCCTTAAGAGGAACCAAGCGTTACGACGAATCAAGGCAGTGGCTGCAGAAATATCTTGAACAGGGAAGAAGATCTAACGAGATCGAAGAAATGATCGAAAAAAAGGAATTTGATGTAAAGGCTACCTACAAGGTTCAGCCATCTGAATTCAATTCGGCGGTTAGTGATTTCGGGGTTTTTGAAAAGGACGGAAAGGTCTACTTCGTTTCGGCAAGAGCTGAGGATACTGATGTCAAGAACAAGACCTATAGCTGGAACGGGGAGCCATTCCTTGATATTTATGTCTTGGACAGGGCTTCCGGGACCGTATCCCCTATCCCAGGAGAGATCAATACGAAACTCCATGATGGGCCGGCAGTTATAAGCCCCGATGGAAATACCATTTATTTCACGCGTAATAACTACCTGAACAATAAAGAAGGTAAGAGAGATGATAACAAGACCAATCACCTCAAACTGTATTCAGCTACAAAGAACGGTGATCTATGGACCGATGTTAAGGAACTGACCTTCAATAATAATGAATATTCGGTTGGTCATCCTACAGTATCTCCAGACGGAAAAACATTGTACTTTACTTCAGATATGCCGGGAGGTATGGGAGGAACAGATATTTATAAGGTTTCCATCGACGAATCCGGAAATTTTGGAACTGCCGAAAACATGGGAGAACCGGTGAATACCGAATTCGATGAAAGTTTCCCTTTTATGGATACCGATGGTACGCTTTATTTTTCTTCTAACGGGCATGCAGGCCTTGGTTTATTCGACATTTTTAAACTGGAAGATGGAAAAGTTGAGAATCTTGGAGAGCCGGTAAACAGCAATATGGACGATTTTGCCTATTTCCAGGTTAGCGATTCCAGAGAAGGTTATATTTCCTCGAACCGTGAAGGCGGAAGTGATAATATCTATGTTTTTAATAAACTGAATCCATTAGTGCTTCAGGGCCAGGTTACCGATGCGGTTAACGGAAATCCTATTCCACAGGCTACCGTTAGACTGATGAACGGAGATGGTGAGGAGATCGCCTTTCTTGAAACCGATTCAGATGGAAATTACCAGACCGAAGTAAACAGGGACACCAGCTTTCCTATAGAGGCCAAGGAGATCGAATACGAAACATTCAACGGCCAGGTGAATACGAATAATACCGATGACCAGGACGTACTGGAATACGATATTCAGTTAAATCCGGTAAAAGATGTGGAGTACCTTGCAGAGATCAACAATATTTACTTCGATTTCGACAAGGCTACTATTAGACCAGATGCTGCTAAAGAATTGGACAAACTTGTTGACCTGATGCTAAACGAATATCCAGACCTGGTGATCGAAATAGGATCGCATACCGACCGTCGCGGCTCTGAAGCCTATAATGAGAAACTGGCCGAAAGAAGGGCTAAATCGACCTTTGATTACCTCGTATCAAAAGGAGTGGATGCTGAACGTATTCATGAATACAAAGGTTATGGCGAGACCAAACCGGCAATCGAATGTGATCGTTGCACAGAAAAAGACCATCAATTGAACAGAAGATCCATGTTCAGCGTGGTCGAGATGGACTAACTAACCTGAAGGAAAGAGGTTTTCTGAATAACTCGGAACCCCTGATTTATCCGAAAATAATCGGAAGTCCGAGATGTTCAGTTGACCTCTTTCTATTTTACAACGAAAAGGATTAATGGTCTCAGCTTACCTAATAAACACATAAAGTCTTAGATATTTAAGATTAATCGACCCCTACAAATCGATTGAAATGAAAAAGGTTCAGCCTCTAGCCTGAACCTTTTTCTATTTTATCTGGTCACATTTTTCAAATTCGATTCAACAGGTATTTATTTCACCATCAATAGTATTAGTAGCTGGCTTACAATTGAGTTTTAGTATTTTTGGCATAATTGATGTATTATTAGTAGTGATTATGGAAAAAATAAATTCGATATATAATTTTTATCACATGAAGAAGATTTTAATGCTGATGGGCTTAATAGGTATTCTCTTTACCTCCTGCGAGAAGGACGAAGAGAACTTTACCGACACGACTTCCGAAAACAATGAGGAAAATACCACCGATATTTCTGAGGAATTAGAGATCGAAGACTTTGTATATAGAGGGCTTAACGAGATTTATTTATACAAGGCAGAGGTTCCGGAACTGGCAGATTCCTATTTCTCCAGTAATTCCGATAAATTCGAATATCTGGATAACTTCTCATCCCCTGAAGAACTGTTTGAGACCCTAATCTATGATCTTGACCGTTTTAGCTTTATAACCGATGATTACGAAACGCTTGAGGAGCAATTCCAGGGAATTAGCGGCAGTACCGGAATAAAATACGGAATTGGCCAGATTAGTGGTACCAGTAATATTTTTGGATATATACAATATGTATTACCCGGAACTTCTGCTGAAGAAGCCGGACTCAAACGCGGTAATATTTTTACAGAGGTTAATGGGCAGAAATTGACCACGGCTAATTTCCAGAACCTTATTAATTCCAATACGATAACGATCAATGTAGGAGAGGTTCAGGACGGGACCATAATACTGTCAGACAGAACAGTCACCCTTACTGATGATCCCTATACAGCTAACCCGGTGTATATTTCAAAAGTCCTGAATATCGAAAATCGGAAAATAGGTTACCTGATGTATAATAGTTTTATCGGTGACTTTGACGATGAACTTAACGCAGCTTTTGCACAACTGAAAGCTGAAGGTATCGATGACCTGGTACTGGACCTAAGGTATAATGGGGGCGGATCGGTAGTATCGGCCATAGATCTGGCAAGTATGATCACCGGTCAGTTTGAAGGAGAGGTATTTATGAAGGAAATGTGGAACGAGGAATACCAGGCATATTTCGAAGAAAATGATCCTGAAAGGATCGTCAACAGGTTCGACTCAACTATAAGAACCGGTGAAGCTACCAATAGTCTTAATTTGAATAAATTATATGTACTAACCACTGCGGCAACGGCATCGGCCAGTGAGCTGGTGATCAACGGCCTGGATCCATATATAGATGTCGTACAGATAGGTACAAATACCACCGGGAAATTCCAGGCATCTGTAACACTTTATGATAGTCCGGATTTTTCAAAAGAAGGCAGGGATGAAGACCATACCTACGCTATGCAACCTCTGGTCTTTAAATCGATTAATTCGGCCGGAAGAACAGATTATATAGACGGCCTTGATCCAGATATCTCCTATACCGAAGATCTTGGAAATATGGGAGTTTTAGGTGACCCCGAAGAGCCATTATTACAGGCAGCAATTCACAATATACTGGGAAGGGCTCCTTTAAAACAGTCCCAGGCAGCCTATAAATACAATCGATTGGGAGAGTCAGGTATGAATGAACCTGGATATCAAAAAATGTTTATAGAAGACCTCCCCCCAATACTTGACCCGAATAGCTAGTTAATAAATTAGCTTTATAATGACAGACCCCGCTCTTACTGCGGGGTCTGTTTTTTATAGTCTTTAAATAAAAAAAGGGCCAGCCTCTAGCCTGAACCCTTTTTTTCGATTTGGGGGGAAAACAAAACTTGCGGTTATTTCTTTATAAATATGTTGGTAAAATAATTTCTTCCATCTGCATCCTTTCTAACCGAAATACCAAAATGGGTGTGATTGGATTCGATGTTCTCACGATGACTTTTGCTCTTTAGCCAGGCCTTTACAACAGCATCAGCTGAATAATATCCAAAAGCAACATTTTCGCTTACGCTCTTCGCTCCTACTTTATTCATCAATTTAGAAGCCCTTTGTGAAAAATTGTCGTGGCTTACAGTTCCTTCTTCGATCATGTATTCATTGTGTCCTTCAGATTCGATGGAAATTTCGGCCATTGGCTTTAACTCCTCAAGGCCTATTGCTTTCCTGTAAATATTAAGGTCTTCTATGATCTCTACTTCGATAGGCGAATATTCATATTCAGCCTTTTCGGTTACTACCTGGTTATAGGCTGTCACATCATCTTCCAGGCTATCCTTTGAACAGGATGTAAGTAACATCGCACAAAAAATAAGTGTAAGGCTAGTTGTTAAAACTCTTTTCATCGGTTAGAATGTTAGATTCAAGGAAGATAAATGTACATTTTTTATCGACTAAAGACACAACAAACCAAACAAAAGCTTAATATTTTATAAAATTTAACATATTTTGTAGGAATTTACGTTAAATACGCTATTCAGATATCGATTAACGGCTGGATATGTAGAATAAGTTGAAAGTGCTATTCAACGATTATTTCAGCACCATCATCTGCCAGGTCAACATTCGGAAAGATGGTTTCTGCTTCCTGGCGAAATAAATTTATATCGGTATAGCGAGTAGAATAATGCCCCAGGATAAGTTTTTTTACACTGGCAAGTTTAGCGATCGTTGCCGCCTGTTTAGCTGTTGAATGCTTGGTTGGAAAAGCCAGATCCATTTCAGATTCAAGGAAAGTAGATTCGTGATACAATGCGTTCACATGCTTGATCTGGGGAACAATATCCGGATCAAAGACCGTGTCACTGCAAAACGCATAGCTTTTAGGAGGAGGTGGATCAGCTGTTACTAAATGGTTTTCAATGAGCTCCCCATCCTCTGAAACCACATCTTTCCCCTTTTTAAGGCTGTTATACAGGCTTACATCTATATTATATTTCACAGCCTCATTGATAAGCAATTTGCGCTCCCCCGGTTTTTCCTGGAATAAGAAACCATTGGTGTAAATACGATGCTTCAGCGGAATGGTTTTCACCATCACAGCGGAATCCTCAAAAAGAAGCTGGGGCTCCTTGGAATTGAGCTCATGAAATAGAAGTGGAAAATTGGTCCAGGAATTTGCCAGTTTTAATTGAAGGGTGATGATCTCCTTAATTCCCTTCGGCCCGTAAACATGAAGTTCCTTTTCACGGTTCAAAAGCCTGAAGGTGGAGATAAGACCTACGAGACCGTAAAAATGATCACCATGCAGGTGTGAAATAAAGATATGCCTGATCTTGGAAAATTTAATTTTGTTCCTTCTAAGCTGCATCTGGGTTCCCTCTCCGCAGTCTATAAGAAACAAATGATTCTTAACTTCCAGTACCTGCGAGGTAGGATTGGTAAAGCTACGGGGCGTGGCAGCATAACAACCAAGAATGGTCAATTTCATTAATGGTGATTTTGGCAAAAAGGAAGTATTATTGAATTAAAATCCAAGATCACGCTGGATTTCGTCCATTTGTATCATATCCTCTGCTTCCTGCAGGGTTGGTACAACTATAAGTTCATCAGGAAGTTCATCGATGCTAATAGCATCGTTCACGATCACAAAACTTCGGTTGAGGTTCCTGTGGAAATTAGACACCTCCAGAAAACCTAAAATATGTTCTTTCTGAATTCCATGGTGTTTCCTGAGATCTACTACGACGTTACTGTCTTTCAGAAGATCATGATTCCGTGTTATTTCAGAGGTGAAATCGGTTAGGGATTCGGCTTCATCCTCGACTAACAAAAATTTTTCCTTTTCGATCGTTTTCATGTTTTTCTCTTCTGAATTTCTGCTTAAAGTTAACAAAAACAGTTCGCTCTGAAAAGCAAGTCCCTACTGCTGGATTTTGGCAGCCAGCAAATAGATAACCGCCATTCTTACCGCGACACCATTCTGAACCTGGTCCAGGATAATAGCGTGATCTGAATCGGCCACATCACTGGTGATCTCCACTCCCCTGTTTATAGGACCAGGATGCATGATCACAATTTCCTTTTTAAGGCTCTCCAGCAATGGCAGGTTTAGTCCAAATTGTTTTACGTATTCCCGTGTACTTGGGAAATAACTTATATCCATTCGTTCGTTCTGAACCCGAAGCATATTTGCCACATCACACCATTCCAGTGCAGCCTTTAAATTGGTTTCCACACCTACTCCAAGGGATTCGATATGCTTAGGGATCAGAGTTTTTGGTCCGCAAACCTTTACCTCTGCCCCCTGTAATTTCAGGGCGAAAATGTTCGAAAGAGCAACCCTGCTATGAAGTATGTCTCCCACGATCACTACTTTTTTGCCGGCAACTTCACCAAGTCGTTCCCGAATGGAATAGGAATCCAGCAAGGCCTGGGTTGGGTGTTCATGCGCTCCGTCTCCTGCATTCACGATACTGGCATTCACATGTTTGGAAAGAAAAATTCCGGCACCGGGATTTGGATGGCGCATCACCACCATATCCACTTTCATCGAAAGGATATTATTTACCGTATCGATGAGGGTTTCACCTTTTTTTACTGAACTGGATGCCGCAGAAAAATTGATGACATCAGCACTTAATCTTTTTTCGGCCAGCTCAAAGGAAAGCCTCGTCCTGGTACTGTTTTCGAAAAAAAGGTTGGCTATGGTAATATCCCTGAGCGAAGGAACCTTTTTGATGGGACGATTAATAACTTCCTTAAAATGATCGGCAGTTTTGAAAATAAGTTCGATATCCTCCTTCTTAAGGTATTTGATCCCCAGTAAGTGTTTCACACTTAATTCACTGCTCATTTTCCTGTTATTTTGAAATTAAATAAACTGCATCCTCACCATCATTCTCCTTCCAGCTTACCTTCACCTTTTCTTCGTTGATCGCATCAACCTGCCGGCCATTATAATCGGGCTGAATTGGCAAATGCCTGCTAAACCTCCTGTCTATCAGGCTCAGCAATTCAATTTCTCTTGGTCTACCAAAAGACTGGATCGCCGTTAGTGCCGCCCGAATGCTTCGGCCAGTATAGAGCACGTCGTCTATAAATACAACGCGTTTATCCTCAACAATGAAATCGATCTTTGTTTTATTGGCTTCCAGCGGTTTTTCTCCCCTTCTGAAATCATCCCGGTAAAAGGTAATATCTAACTGGCCTGTTTTAAGCCCGGTCAAACCGTATTCCTCCTTGAGGATCTTTTCGATCCTTCTCGCCACAAAGGTACCTCTGGGCTGTATTCCAATTATAACGGTATCTGTGAAATCGGTATGATTTTCTACTAACTGACACGCCAACCTATGGAGAATAATATTGATCTGGTTCGAGTCTAGCAGTACTTTCCGGCTCATAAGACGTATTGTGGATTGCAACAAAAGTAAGGTTTTTTTTGAATTCAATACCGACTAATTCCCAATCAAAACCCCAAGTTCTGGTTATGGTATTTAAAATGTGTATTTTTAGTATACTATTGAAGATACTATGTTTACAAGTAATGAAATTAGATGGTTTAGCAAGGAGATCAGTCAGCCGGTGATTCAGTGGTTCAATGAACATTCTTATCATTTCGACCAAACCGAATCCAGAACCGATTTCTATTTACCGGTCTTCAACGAACGGGGAATTGGTATAAAGCTTCGGGAAGGCAACGCGGAGGTCAAGCATCGAACCGGAAAGCCTGAATTAACCGAATTGATTCCAGGGGTAAAAGGTTATATGGAATCTTACATAAAATGGAGCTTCTCTCTTTCTGAAGAAGATTCTTTAAGCCATAAAATCATCCATGAAAACCAGCACGACTGGATGGAGATCAAAAAGACCCGCATGGGATTCGTGCTAACCGAAAAAGATTCTGAAATATGCCGAATTGAACTTGATGAATTTACCGATTTTGGCTGCCAGGTGGAATACACCAGGGTCGAAACCGAACAGCAAACCTGGTATACTTTTGGTCTGGAATGGTTTGGAGACAGACAGGTAAACCTGCCTCCTGCATTTTTAAAGGAAATCCTCCAGGATTGCAATTATCCCGAAGAAAGATCGATGGGTTATGCCGATTTTATTCTGAAATTAGATGCTTCAAATAACTTCTGAATTTTAAAATCTTTCAGAATCAAAGCTCGATTTGAAGATTATTGGTAAGGAAATTAATGATCTCCCTTACCACTACCTGGGTGTCTTTAGATTTAATGTCACTCCCAATAAAATGAGTGCCGGGCGTTTCCAGGGGTTTTAGAACATTCGTAGAATCTGGTGTGGAAAGAAGCTCATGTACATCCCGGAAAAAATCTACTTCTACATGCTGATCTTCTTCAATAAAGTTCTTATGATAATAAAGAGTTAGAACGGGACAGGTAACCTCCTTAAACACAGCCGGGAGCATAGTGCTTTCAACCAAAAGCTGCAGATCTACCAGGGCTCTTGAAGGATAGATGGTATCCCAGTATTTACGGGCAATATCCTGTTCATGATCTATCTTCTTGTTTTCTCCAAACGAAACAATATTGGCTATATCATAACCCCATGGTGAATTCAGGATAAAGGTACCGGGCTGATCATCTTCAAAGTTAGGAGATAGATTAATTAAGGCGTATACCTTTTCAGGATAGGAGGCTGCCAGTTTGGTGGCTAGTGTTCCCCCGGTTGAAGTGCTCAGGATGATCGTTTTTTCTCCAATTCTGTTTCCAATAGCAAGAGCCTCCCTGGCCGATTCCCAGGCGTTTTCAGGAGAAAAGTTATCTAATGAATGTGGAGGTTTGAGACCGTGTCCCGCCCATCGCGAAAGATACAGGTTAGCTTTTAATGTATCGGCAATGATCTGGTTAACCGGGTAACCGTCCATATAACTTCCGGCAAATCCATGCAGATATACTATGCTGTATTCTGTCTTTTCCCGGTTAGAATCGTACCATTTTATTCGTGCCTGGTTGTCTTCCCGAACCGGAAGTTCCTTTTCTTTTTGGACTATAAAATTATCCAGCTGTTGAAAGTCTGAAGGCAATTCTGGTAAATCATACGAATAGACCGGCTCCTGCGGTACAGGTCCAGAAACATATCCAATAATCAGAATTAATAGTATCAGCCCTGGGATCCAAACGGATTTTTTCATTTTTCTATATCAGGTTATTGCAAGTATAGGAGTTATATTTTCTTTATATGTCAAGCTTTCCTTAAATATAAGAGAAGGTTTCAACTCAGATGGAATTTAGACCTTTACAGGAAATTACGAATTATTAAAATTTTCATATTGCCAACCTACCTGGCAACTCATGGTAAGGCAATAACCGGTCTAAAAATTTCCTGAAATTTGTTCAACTGAAGATAAATTCAAAAGCGGTGGCCGATTTATTACGCGAATACCAGAAGGATCGTTAGTTCTAGTATAAAACATAAGTACAGAAGACAGGCCTGATGAGCTCCTCTTTTCACGAATCCGTGCAAAGTCAGGTAAAGATTTGATTATTTTAAATTTCGCCTTCAATACCCCAGCATCTAAAAATTCACTTTTCATTCGAAAATTTTATACTACACAGTAACAAATACTTTAATTAAACGTCAATATTAGAAAACAATCATTTAGAATATGAAAAAATTAATTCTTGTATTGGTAGTAAGTCTTCTTGGCTTTAACCTAAAGGCCGAAGAAAAACGCATAATCACCTCAGACGGGGTGGAATTATATGTAAAAGTGGAAGGTAAGGGTAAGCCCTGCCTGTATCTTCACGGAGGACCTGGCTCTGGTAGTTACTGGTTCGAGAAATTCGTGGGCGATTTCATGGAGGAGAACTTCACCATGATCTATCTCGATCAACGAGGCGTTGGAAGATCTGGAAGCCCTGAGAATGGTGATTTCAGCATGGAAAGAATGACCCTGGATTTTGAAGAAGTTCGAAAAGCCTTAGGCTATGACCACTGGCTTACTATTGCCCATTCTTTTGGAGGAATTTTGCAAATGGGATATGCCGAAAATTTCCCGGATGCCCAGGAGGGAATGATGATGATCAATAATACCATTTATCTTAATGATAGTTTTTGTAAAAGCTGGGCTCCAAAAGCATCTGAATTTCTTGGGACTGAATATATTGGATGTGAGAATGACAGCCTTCCAGTGATGGAGCGAATGAATGAGCTGGGCAATCAAATGAGGGAAAGGGATATTTTCTATAAAATGGCTTATGCAAGCAAGGAAAAAGAAGCTGTTATGAATGCAACATGGGCTGAAGTTGAGAACTGGAATTATGATTTCGGCAATTCTGCCCTCTCCTACGATGCCTATTGGAAAGATTATTCCGTTTTAAGCAAAACCATTACTGTTCCTGTATTGTTCTTTTATGGAAGAACCGATTATATGGTAGGGCCAGAACATTATAAACTGGTACAATTTCCTAATATGATGCTATGGGGAAGCGATGTGGGGCATGTTCCATTCCTGGAAAATACCGAGGATCTTAAGAAAGCAATTCTTGCTTACAGAGAAAAATTTAGCTTTAGCAGTTAAATAGGGAAATTAATAGAATAAAAAAACCTCCTTAGTTGCCTAAGGAGGTTTTTGATTTATAAATGTTCAGGAATTAATTCTTTCCTTCCATTTTATCCTTCAGTGCCTGAAGATCGGCATTCACATCACCAATAGTTGTTTTCTCCTGGTTTTGCGCAGCGGCTTTCTTAGCAGCCTGCTTAACGATCTTCTGCTCTTCTTCTTTGTGAATTGCAGTATGAGAAGCTACCACTCTCTTGAATTCTTTGTTGAATTCAATAATCTGGAATTCAGCCTTCTCACCTTTCTTCAGTTTGTTACCGTCTTCTTTCTCAAGGTGTCTCTGCGGAACGAATGCCGTGATATCCTCGTTAAAGTCGATAGTAGCTCCTTTGTCTACGATCTCAGCGATCTCAGCAGTGTGGGTAGTTCCTACACCGTAATCCTCTTCGTACTTATCCCAAGGATTATCTTCGATTTGCTTGTGACCAAGACTAAGTTTTCTTCCTTCTACATCCAGTTCAAGAACTACAACCTCAAGCTTGTCACCTACGTTACAGAACTCAGATGGGTGCTTGATCTTCTTAGTCCAGGAAAGATCAGAAATGTAGATCAATCCGTCGATTCCTTCTTCTAGCTCTACGAATACACCAAAGTTGGTGAAGTTACGTACGATACCAGTGTGCTTAGAACCAACAGGGTATTTAGAAGTAATATCGGTCCATGGATCTGGAGTCAATTGCTTGATACCAAGAGACATTTTTCTGTCTTCTCTATCCAGGGTAAGGATCTGAGCTTCTACCTCATCACCAACGTTTACGAAGTCCTGAGCAGATCTCAAGTGAGTGCTCCAGCTCATTTCAGAAACGTGGATAAGACCTTCAACACCTTCAGCAACTTCGATAAATGCACCGTAATCTGCGATCACAACTACTTTACCTTTTACTTTGTCACCAACTTTCAGGTTCTCATCAAGAGCATCCCATGGGTGCTGGCTAAGCTGCTTAAGACCTAGCTGAATTCTAGACTTAGACTCATCGAAGTCAAGAATTACAACGTTCAGTTTTTGATCAAGTTCAACGATCTCATTTGGATGGTTGATTCTAGACCAGCTAAGATCGGTGATGTGAACAAGTCCGTCAACACCTCCAAGGTCAACGAATACACCGTAAGAAGTGATGTTCTTAACAGTACCTTCAAGTACCTGACCTTTTTCAAGCTGCCCGATGATCTCTTTCTTCTGCTCTTCGATATCTGCTTCGATAAGCGCTTTGTGAGATACAACAACGTTCTTGAATTCGTGGTTGATCTTCACCACTTTGAATTCCATGTTCTTACCAACGTAGGCATCGTAATCACGAATTGGCTTCACATCGATCTGAGATCCTGGAAGGAACGCCTCGATACCAAATACGTCTACGATCATACCACCTTTAGTACGACATTTGATGAATCCGTTCACAACAAGGCTCTCATCGTGAGCTTTGTTTACACGCTCCCATGCCTTGATCACTCTCGCCTTACGGTGAGAAAGGATCAACTGCCCGGTAGCATCTTCACGAACATCGATCAATACCTCAACGTCGTCTCCAACCTTAAGGTCTGGGTTGTAACGAAATTCGTTAAGAGAAATAACTCCTTCACTCTTAGCATTTATATCGATAATTGCATCACGATCGGTGATATTGATCACTTTTCCTGTTACAACTTCATCATCTAAAGTGTCTACGAAATTTTCTTCAACCAGCTTTTCAAATTCTTCCAGCTTGTCATCGTCGATAGGATCGATTCCTTCTTCGTAGTTGTGCCAGTTGAATTCTTTAAGGAATTTCTCAGGATTTACCTGTTGTTTTTCAACTTCAGGTTGAGACTCGGTAGCCATTCCAGCTACGTCCTGCACCTCAAGATCCTGCTCTGTGTTTTTGTTTTCTTCAGCCATTACTGACTATAAAATTTGTATTCTGAACTTCCCCGGAAATCATTTCAGCAAAAAAAGAAATTTCAGAAGTTGTTTATAATTTTGATTATCAACCCTTTTTGGATCCCCGGTCTTCTGCCAAAAAGGAGTGCAAAAATACACAACTAAATAAAAAAGCACAACTAATATTCCAATTAATTATGCCCTTTCAAATTTAAATTCAACCGCTTAAGAATTCACCTCTTCGATCTTATCTTTAGCGATCTTTAAAATCTTTTCGAACTGTTCTTCCAAGTCCATTTCAGAATTATCGAATTCTATCGCATCCTCGGCCCTAACCAGCGGACTATCTTTACGAGTTGAATCCATATAATCGCGCTCTTTCACATTTTTTTCTACCTCCTCATATTCAACATCTTCTCCCCTGGCCTTTAATTCTTCATAACGCCGTTGTGCACGCTTTTCGGTAGACGCGGTCATAAAAATTTTAAGTTCTGCATCGGGAAAAACAACGGTCCCAATATCACGACCGTCCATCACCACTCCTTTTTCCTTCCCCATTTCCTGTTGTTGTTCCACCAGTTTTCTTCTAACGTCTGGAATTGCAGAAACTCGGCTCACATGTTTAGAAACCTCCATATAACGTATCTCCTCTTCAACATTTTCAGTCTCCATGTACATATCTGCATTACCCGTAGTTTCATTTAATTTGAATTCCAGGTCTACAAATGGGAGGTGTCTTAATATGGCTTCTTCGTTAAAGTTATTTTCAGAAACAAACATTTTGCGCATCATGTACAGGGTTACCGCCCGGTACATGGCGCCAGTATCTACGTAAATATAGCCCAGTTCCTTCGCCAGTCTTTTGGCCACCGTGCTTTTCCCGGTAGAGGAATGCCCGTCTATCGCGATCGTAATCTTTTTTCCCATCAAGTAAAATTTAAGTGCCGCAAAGTTAAAAATTATAAACGGCCCGTTCAGGGAATTGGCATTTATCCTTAAATTAGTTCAAAATGAATCGCAAACTACTCATATTCCTGGTTTTATCTTTAGTTGCAATTGGAACCTACTTCAGCTACCCAAAACTAAAAAAGCGATTCTTTCCATATAGCCATATTGAGGAAGGAGTTCTACTGAAGCCGGAAGAAAAGCTGGTTGCGATCTATGAGCCTGCAACCAGAAGCTTCACGAAAAGTCCTGAAATGAGACATGTAGCGATCAATTTTAAAGACGGGAACTGGGAAACCGATTTCACCCAACTCGAAAAATTAAACGAGAACCAGGTCGTACTGAGCATTAAACAGTGGCAACTGGGGGTACTGGATGAGATCAAAAAAGGCAAACACGATTCAGTATTAAAAGACCTGGTCCAGCAGATAGATCAGCTGAATATCGAACAAATCTATCTTCGGTGGTTACCCAACATGGAGCTTTCCGGTACCAATCCGTGGGGAAATCGTGGAGAGGACTATAATATGGTCTTTGAGAAAATTCATGATTTGTTGATCACCCATGGGCCAAGGATCAACCTGATGTGGAGCCCGGCCGGAGAAAAAGGGCTCATGGAATACTTTCCCGGAAATCTGCACCAGGCAGCAGGGTTTTCACTTTCGGCAGATTCCCGCCTGTTTAATATGAGGTTTAACAGTAAGCCGCTTTTTATATTTTCTGAATCTGAAGTAACCGATCTTTCTGCCCTGGAAGAACGATGCCGGGCGGTCGACTTTAGTGTCTCCCAGGATCTTTTTATCGACAAAACCAGGAACTGGAATGAAGATCTTTTGCTTGGCGTATACGACCCAAACCTCGATCATGTTGACAAGGCGTACGTGGAGATCGAGCATGTCTTTACCGATTTTGAAGAAATTGAAAACGGGATTCTTCTACAAAAACTGACTGATATTAAACAGCGGAACAATATCCCGTTTATCACCATGGAACCTTATGATCCTTCCGATAAAACTAACAGAAAAGTTCTTACTAAGATCCTAGAAGGAAAGTTTGATTCTCAGCAGGAACAATTATTCCAGATACTGGATGAGCTCGGTTCCCAGGTTTATTTGAGGTTCGCACATGAAATGGAAATACCTATCACCAGGTATCCGTGGCAGAGTCAGCCACCAGAATTATATAATGAAAGTTTTCGCTATTTCATGAAACCTGCCCTGAACAGGGATTACCTTAAAAAGATATGGGGTCCAGCGGGCGACAAAGGCGGAGTGAACTTTTGGCCAGGAGCCAGTTATGTGGATTACATTAGTTTAGCGATCTATGGCCTGCCCGATAAGGATCTAACCGATCCGGAAGTTCAGGAAAGCTTCGGAAAGATCTATAACCGAAAGGACAGGCGCCTCCGTTTCCTTCCAAAACCCTATATCATCGCCGAGTTTGGTGTAATGGGCAAAACCGATTTTCAGAATAAATGGTTAGATGAGGCAGCTCAAACAATAGCTTCGGAAAAACGAATTCATGCCGCGATTTATTTCAACAGGCAGGATGTTCCCAAGGCCTGGGGTGATATTGAACCGCCAGACTGGACCATTTCCTCGGAAAGTTTTGACCAGTTCGTTTCGGCATTAAGCAAAAAAAAGCACGAGCCATAGACCCGTGCTTATTGATTTTATAATTAATGTGCTATAGTTCCTTAGCGTATTTCACTTTTTCATTCAAAATGGCTATATCGATCACGTCGCTCATTTCCTTCACATAATGGAAGGTAAGGCCTTTAAGGTATTCATCTTTGATCTCTTCGATATCCCTTTTATTGTCTTCACAAAGAATGATCTCCTTGATACGGGCTCTTTTGGCGGCAAGTATCTTTTCCTTGATCCCGCCCACTGGAAGTACCTTTCCTCTAAGGGTGATCTCACCGGTCATCGCAATGCTCTTCTTCACCTTCTTCTGGGTAAAAAGTGATACCAGCGAAGTAAGCATGGTGATTCCAGCACTTGGACCATCCTTGGGAGTGGCACCTTCGGGCACGTGGATATGTACATTATATTGATCAAAAATAGAAGGTATAATGCCAAGTCTTTCGGCATTTGCCTTGATATATTCCATTGCAATGGTTGCAGATTCCTTCATAACCTTTCCAAGGTTACCTGTAATGCTCAGATTGCCTTTTCCTTTCGATAGGATGGATTCGATAAACAGGATGTCTCCTCCAACACTGGTCCAGGCCAGTCCCGTAACGACTCCGGCAACCTCATTATTCTCATATTTATCCCGCTCCATTTTAGGGCTACCAAGGATCTCGATGATATCTTCATTGGAGATCTTAATATTGTATTCTTCTTCCATCGCGATATTTTTGGCAGCGTATCTCACAACCTTCGCGATTTGTTTTTCAAGACCACGAACACCCGATTCGCGAGTATAGCCTTCCACGATCTTTTCAAGCTGTTTTTTACCGATTTTAAGGTGCTCAGAATTAAGGCCGTGCTCTTCCAATTGTTTTGGAAGCAGATGTCTTTTTGCGATCTGAACCTTTTCTTCTATCGTATATCCCGTGACATTGATCACTTCCATACGATCCCTTAATGCCGGTTGTATAGTGCTTAGGGAATTACAGGTAGCGATAAACATGACCTTGGAAAGATCGAATCCCATTTCCAGGAAATTATCATGGAATTCGCTATTCTGTTCCGGGTCCAGTACTTCCAGTAATGCTGAAGACGGATCCCCGGCATTACCAATACTCAATTTATCGATCTCATCCAGTACAAAAACAGGGTTGCTGGTTCCAGCCTTCTTAAGACTTTGAATGATCCTACCCGGCATCGCGCCTATATAGGTCTTTCTATGCCCCCTAATCTCTGCTTCATCACGTAGTCCGCCAAGTGAGATCCTAACATATTCTCTTCCCAGAGCCTCAGCTATAGATCGCCCCAAAGAAGTCTTACCAACTCCCGGAGGACCGTACAGGCAAAGGATTGGGGATTTCATATCATTTCTCAACTTAAGCACAGCCAGGTATTCGATGATCCTGCGTTTCACATCATCGAGCCCGTAATGATCCCGATCCAGGATTCGTTTAGCTCTTTTTAGGTCGAATTTATCCTTGCTGAATTCATTCCATGGAAGATCCAGGAACAGGTCCAGGTAATTTCTTTGGATAGAATACTCGGCTACCTGCGGATTCATTCGCTGCATTTTGGATAGTTCCTTCTCAAAATGATTTTGGATATCCTCATCCCATTTTTTGGATTTTGCACGCTCCCTCAACTCTTCAATCTCACCTTCATGCGAAACCCCGCCAAGCTCTTCCTGAATGGTCTTCATTTGCTGGTGAAGAAAATATTCACGCTGCTGCTGACTCATATCACTCTGTACCTTGCTCTGGATATCATTTTTTAACTCCAGTTTCTGGTTCTCGGTATTCATATGCTTCAGGGTAGCAAGTGCGCGTTCTTTAAGATCGTTCATCTCGAGCAATTTCTGCTTCTCTTCCACGCTCAGGCTCATATTGGAAGAGACAAAATTGATCAGGAAAGAATTACTTTCAATATTCTTGATCGCAAAGGAGGCTTCAGAAGGGATATTTGGGCTGCCCTTAATGATCTGTAGGGCGAGATCCTTGATAGACTCGATGATAGCGCTAAATTCTGCATTGCCTTTTTCGGGCCTGTTCTCAGGAATTTCGGCCACAGTAGCGTTCATATAAGGCTCTTCAGTCACCACCTGTGTGATCTGGAACCTCTTTTTACCCTGGATGATCACTGTTGTGTTTCCATCGGGCATCTTTAACACCCTTAAGATCCGCGCTACCACTCCAACTTTGTTGATATCCTTTGCTGAAGGGTTTTCAACCTCTTCATCCTTTTGAGAAACAACCCCAATGATCTTACTGCCGTTATTCGCTTCGTTGATAAGTTTGATCGACGCATCGCGCCCGGCAGTGATAGGGATCACCACACCAGGGAACAGTACCGTATTCCTTAAAGGAAGTATTGGCAAGGTCTCAGGTAGATTTTCCTTATTTATTTCCTCTTCATCTTCAGGAGTCATCAAAGGAATTAATTCAGCATCCTCATCGATTCCCTGCAATGACAAACTGTCAATATTCATAAATTTCGTTTTCGCCATAGTTATATTGTAAGTCAAACTGTCATCAAAACCAAACTTTCCAGATTTTGACAAGTTGTTTGAAAAGCCTGATTAATAAGGGCTTCTTTATTATTTTAGATTTTCTATTTCAAATACTCAATTCTTATGCCATGCTTTTTTAAATTATTTTTTCAAAAGTGTAACAAAGTGAATTCTGCTTCATCTTTATTACAGAAACCAAGTTTTAATTGACACCAACCATCACACATATTAAAGACCTGGTAGAACGTTGCCGTCATGGCGAACAGCGAGCTCAAATGGAAATCTATGACCGCTATTATAAGGCGATGTATAACACTGCCTTTAGAATAACCGGTCATTCGGCAGAAGCTGAAGATGCGATGCAGGAGGCTTTTTTAAGCGCCTTTACAAAGATCGACAGTTTCAACGAAACTTCCACCTTTGGCGCCTGGTTAAAAAGGATCGTGGTAAACGAAAGTCTTACCGCATACCGAAAGATGGCCAGGATGAGCGAGGTAAGCTATAACGATGAGCTTAAGCACGAAGCCGATCATGACGGGGTAGTTCTGGACGAGAATGATGAGAATTCAGCCAAAGTGAAAAAGATCCTGAACGGAATCAAATCGCTTAAAGAAAATTATCGACTCGGCCTTACCCTGCACCTTATTGAAGGTTACGACTACGAGGAAATTTGTGAAATAATGAATATTTCTTATGCGAACTGCCGCACTATGATATCGAGGGCGAAAGAAAGTTTAAGAAAAAAACTGGAGCATCATGAAAAATAATGACTTTGATACACTTTTTGAAGGCCTGGATTTTGACATCCAGGAACCGCACTCTGGCCACAGGGAGCGATTCTTCAAAAAACTGGAGAACCAGAAAGAACAGCCAGGAGAAAAAGGCAGGGTGCGGAAGTTATGGATGCCTATAATGGGAATTGCCGCGAGCTTTCTTATCGCCTTCCTTATTCTGGGTGAAGTATTCGGAACTTCCCTGAACGCTAAAACAGCCGACCTGGCCAGTATCTCTCCGGAAATGAAACAAACCCAGGAATTTTACACCGGTTTGATCAGGAAGGAGCTAAATGCCATAGAGGCCGAAAAATCTCCCGAAACCGAAGCTATTATCAATGATGCACTGGTGCAGATGGAGAAACTGGAGACCGAATATGAAAGCCTTAAGGAAGACCTTGCCAAAAGTGGAAAGGACAACCGGGTTATTCATGCGATGATCCAGAATTTCCAGCAACGCATCGACTTATTAAACAACGTTCTTACTCAAATCGACAATATCAAAACACTAAAGACTCAAAATCATGAAAGCAATATTATCTAGTATCATCCTCTTAGCAGCGCTGGCTCCCAGCCTGCCCCACTTCAACAGCCTTCCAGAAAAACCAGGCCTGGTTGAAGTATCAGAACTGGATGGAAAGCACACCAGGGAGAAAAAACTGAAAAAGGAATTCCAGGTTAGTGCGAATTCCAACCTCAACATTAATAACAGCTATGGAAACGTAGATATTACCACCTGGGACCAGAACAGGGTCGTCATCGAGGTGATCATAAAGACCAATGGTGACGATGAGGAAAAAGTAGAAGAAAAACTGGAAGAGATCAATGTGGAATTCAACCAGTCTTCCTCTGGCGTGAGCGCAAAAACAAGATTTTCCAAGGAAAAGAAATCCTGGTGGAAAGAGATCTTCAGCGGTTTCGATAATGTGAATATGGAGGTTAATTATATCGTTCGTGCTCCCGTTGGTAATAACCTGGATATCAGCAACGATTACGGGGGCATTTACCTTGACCAGACCACCGGGAACACCAGGATCAGTTGTGATTATGGAAAGATCGATATCGATGAATTACGGGGTCGATCAAATTACCTGAATTTCGATTATACCCGAAACAGCCGGGTTGATTATGTGACCAATGCCGAGATCAACGCAGACTATTCAGATTATGTGATCGAAGAGGCCGAAAACCTGATCGTAAATGCTGATTATACCAATTCGAAGATCATGAAGGTGTCCAAACTTGAGTTTAATTGTGACTATGGTAGTGTGGAGATCGATAAAGTGAAAGAACTGGTAGGAGTTGGTGATTACCTAACTACAAAGATAAACAGGCTGTTCACCTCGGCTGACCTCACGCTGGATTATGGCTCCCTTTCCATTGAAAAAGTGATCAAAGGCACCCGGAAAGTAAACATAAATACAGACTATGCCGGTGTAAAAATTGGTTACGACAATGAAATGAACTTCAGGTTTGATGTCAAAACATCTTATGGAAGTGTGAAGGGAACCGATGGAATGAACATCGAAAGCAATAACCAGGGGAATACGAGCAGGAACGTTTCAGGCACCTATGGTTCCGGTGGAAACGCGGCATCATTCAGTATCAATACCAGCTACGGAAGCGTACAATTTTCAAAACAATAATCATCAATCTTAAAACTCAAAAAATGAAAAGATCAATTTTAATCCTGGCAGCCCTTTTAATCACCACAACCAGCGTAAACGCCCAATGGTGGGGTTCAGAAAAAGTAAAAGGTAACGGCAAGATGGTTACCGAATCCCGCAGTACCGATTCTTATGACGAAGTTAAACTGGTTG
This sequence comes from Christiangramia oceanisediminis, assembly GCF_022570735.2. Taxonomy (GTDB): domain Bacteria; phylum Bacteroidota; class Bacteroidia; order Flavobacteriales; family Flavobacteriaceae; genus Christiangramia; species Christiangramia oceanisediminis. Next base: position 1,127,327 of record NZ_JANCNS010000002.1, read on the forward strand.
GCTCCTTTAATGTAGAACTGGTTTCCGGAAAAGAAGGTAATCTTAAAGTAGAAGCCGAAAGCAATCTGCAGGAATATATCATCACCGAAGTGAATAACGGCGTTCTGAAGATCACTACCGATAAGGACGTAAACCTGAATCCAACTAAAGAGGTTAAGATCACCGTTCCCTTTGAGAGTCTTTCAAAACTTTCGGTTACCGGCTCTGGAGATATGTGGAACCGGGACCTATTAAAAGGCTCTAACCTGAAGGTTGAAGTCACAGGTTCTGGTGATATGGTACTTAACCTGGATGTACAGGATTTAGAGGGTGTTGTTACTGGTTCGGGAGACATCGAACTGCAAGGCAGAAGCCAGAATTTTGAATGTAAGGTTACAGGTAGCGGCGACTTTAAGGCCTATGAGCTGGAAGCTGAAAATGTAAAGGCAAGCGTGGCCGGCTCTGGAGATATCAGGGTAAATGCGAAAAGCTCGCTGAAGGCTTCAGTAGCAGGATCGGGAGACATCAATTATAAAGGAAATCCTGAAAAACAGGATTTTCAAACCTACGGTTCCGGAAGAGTTTCGTCCAACTAGGAAAATTCAATTTTAAAAACCGAACCACGCCAAAAGCGTGGTTTTTTATTTTGCCTTGATCACCCTGGGAACCCTTAATAGAAGGATCACTCCAACTATAAAGAAGATCACCAGAAAGAGAATTGAATTACGAATGCTTCCGGTTATTTGGGCTACCAGCCCGTATAAGAACATTCCTATTACAATTCCAATTTTTTCCGATACATCGTAAAAGCTAAAATAACTGGCAGTGTCCAGGGTGTCCGGAGGAAGCATTTTAGAATAGGTAGACCGCGATAATGACTGAATTCCTCCCATCACCAGTCCAACCGAAGCAGCTGCAAAATAGAACTGGAAAGGGGTGGTGATAAAATAAGCGTAACCACAAATGGCGATCCAGATAAGGTTAATGAAGATCAGGATCTTGATATTTCCATATATGATAGCCAGTCTCGAGGTTAATGTAGCACCAACTATCGCCACCAGCTGAATGAGAAGAATACTCACTATGAGCCCAAAAGTTGAATCCTGCTGCCCCCAGTCCAGTTCTTCGATCCCGAAATAGGTGGCCACCAGCATAATGGTTTGTACCGCCATACTGTAAACAAAAAAGGCCGCCAGATATCTTTTTAAGGTTAAGTTATCTTTTAGAGCCTTCCATATCCCTTTTAATTCCCGAAAACCATTAAAAAGAACATTTCTTGTTAAGCCAGACTTTTTATTACCCTTTGGTAAATAATAATAGGTGTACTGGCTGAATCCAATCCACCAGACCCCGGTTAACACAAAAGAAATCCGAGTGGGAAGCCCCTCATTCTCAAAACCAAATAAATCATGGTAAAGTATCATGATGAGACAAATCACCAACAGGATCACACTGCCAATATATCCCAGTGAAAAACCTTTGGCACTGGCCTTATCCTGTTGATCTGGATATGCAATATCCGGCAGGTACGAATTGTAAAAAACCAGGCTGGCCCAGAAGCCCACCAGGGCCAGGAAGTAACATAACAGACCAAACCAAAGCGTTTCCAGGTTGAACCAGAATAATCCGATACAGGACACCGCACCCAGGTAACAGAAAAACTTAAGAAAATTCTTTTTATTACCCACATAGTCGGCAATCCCGGAAAGAAAGGGACTCAATACACTCACCATCAGGAATGCCAGCGCCGTCACATAACTAATCAAGGCATCATTATTAAAATCAAAACCTAAATACCTGACGGTATCATCGAGTACAGCTCCATTATCATCTTTCACTATGGTAAGGGCACCATAAAAAATAGGAAAGATAGCAGAACTGATCACCAGGCTATAAACAGAATTGGCCCAGTCGTAAAAAGCCCAGGCCCTTATAAGCTTCTTACTTCCTTTTGGCAATTTTTTCATGCCCTAAAAATAGAAAAAGCCACTGAATACAGTGGCTTTCCCATTTTATATTTTGATTAATTCACTATCTGAAACTGGTCACTCCATATTTCTGAGCTTCGGCCTTGGCTTCTGGTGCCCATTTTTGAAGATTATTGATCCTGGTCTGATTAGAAGGGTGAGTGCTAAGAAATTCTGGAGGTGCCTGTCCGCCACTATTCTGTTGCATTCTCTTCCAAAGCTCAGCAGCTTCATCTGGATCATATCCGGCTATTGCCATCATGGTAAGACCTATACGATCGGCTTCTGCCTCATGGCTTCGGCTGAAAGGCAGCATACCTCCCACCGTTGTACCAATCCCGTATGCCTGCGCGATGATCTGCTGTGTACTTTCACTTCTTCCGCTGGCGGCAACTCCAACCACAGCACCACCTACCTGTTGTAACTGGGCTGCACTCATTCGCTGTGCACCATGATCGGCAAGGGCGTGGGCGATCTCGTGAGCCATTACCGTAGCTAAACCGCTTCTGTTTTGTGTAATATCCAGCATCCCTGTAAATACGACCACCTTACCTCCAGGCATTGCAAAGGCATTGGCCTGGTCATTACGAACCAGGTTGAATTCCCATTCAAAGTCTTTCATAAAACCCTGGTACCCGTTTGCATCAAGATATCTTTCTGCTGCGTTAACGACTTCGTTCCCTATTTGTTTGACGGCCCGGGACTCTTCAGTATTTCTCACCACGTCGGCTTCGGCCAAAAACTGGTTATATTGTTCAAATGAAGCGGGGAATAATTGTTCATTGCTTACAAAATTCAGATCTTTTTCACCTGTAAAAGGATTTGTCTTACAGGCAACCACTAGCATTAGAATTCCAAAGGCTAAAAATAAATTCTTAAGTTTCATATTTATTGGGTTTATGTGGTTAAAATTACAAAAGCTAAATACCCGCCCATTTGGGTTTAAGTAGGATTTAACAGTTAAGATTTACCCAAAAACGGTACCAATCTTGATTTTATCTGGTTTTATAGACCCTAAGAATCGTTCAGAATTTCTAATTTTGCCGCGCTCAAAATCGCCAGAATTCTTAAAAAATGACTAAAGAATCCAAGGATAAATTACCGGTGCAACAATTATTGGTGCCTGATTATATATTGAAAATCTCCAGTTTTCTTTCCAGTATATCTCCCTTCCTGGCAAGCAGGTTCGCAGCGCGATTATTCCTATCCCCTTTCAAGTATAGGCTGCCAGAAAGAGACCGGGAAATGTTCGAAGAGTCTACTATCCAGCGTGAAATGGTTAGTTCAATAAACCGGGAAATCGTAACGTATCAATATGGTGAAAGTCCTCGCCGGGTTTTACTCGTTCATGGTTGGAGTGGCCGAGGCACCCAATTGTCTAAAATTGCTGAAGACCTAAAAGAAAAGGGGTTTTCAACCCTTAGTTTTGATGCTCCCGCTCATGGGGAAGCCCCTGGAAAGATTAGCATGATGCCATTCTTTATTCACAGCATTCATTATTTGAATGAAAAGTACGGGCCTTTCGAAGCTGTAATTGGTCATTCCCTGGGCGGCATGTCCTCATTAAGAGCCATAAAGGATGGTTTGAACACCAAAAGCCTTGTTATTATAGGTACTGCTAACAATGTCACTGAAATTACCAGGAATTTTGCCGAGAATATGAAAATGAATACCGAGGTCGCCAAAAGGATGAAAGCCTATCTGGATGATAAATTTGGACAGGATATGGATGAATATTCCGGAGCCGTATCAGCCCGTGATGTAAATGTGCCTACCCTGGTGATCCACGATGAGCTGGATGTTGATGTGAATGTAAAGGATGCTTACGAAATACATGAAGCCTTACCAAACAGCGAAATTATGATCACGAATGACCTTGGACACAGGAGAATACTGGGAAATAAAGAAGTAATTAACAAAATATCAACTTTTATCACGGCACAATCTTTGTAATTTTAGAGAAAAGATTGATATGAACCGATTGTTTTTACTTGTATTTCTAAGCTTCTCGCTGATCTCCTGCAATGGAAATGCACAAAAGTCTGAAAAGAAAAATTCTGAAAATTACGAGGTAAGTAAAACCGAGGAAGAATGGAAAGAGATCCTGACGCCTCAGGAATATGCCGTGCTACGGGAAGCAGGAACCGAAAGACCTTTTTCTAGTGAGCTCAATGATATTAAGGAACCCGGAACCTTTGTTTGCGCAGCCTGCGGAAATGAACTCTACAGGACAAAACATAAATTCATGAGTGGTACTGGGTGGCCAAGTTTTGACAGGGCTATTGAAGGCGGAGTAGCCTATGGTAGCGATACCAAGCTGGGCTATCAACGCGACGAGGTTCACTGCGCCCGCTGCGGAGGACATTTAGGTCATGTTTTTAACGATGGACCCCAGGAAACAACCGGAAAAAGACATTGTATCAATGGTATTGCCATGGATTTTGAACCCGAAGAAGAAAAATGATCATGAAAAAATATAAGGTAGAAAAATCTCCGGAAGAATGGAAAAAGGAGCTGAGTCCGGAGCAGTATCGAATTCTCAGGGAGAAAGGCACTGAAGCTCCGCATACCGGAAAATACAACCTTCATTTTGAAGAAGGAGTTTATAAATGTGCTGCATGTGGCGAACAATTGTTCGAGAGCGACTCGAAATTTGAAAGCGGTTGCGGATGGCCGAGTTTTGATGAGGGCATCGAGGGAAAAATAGAATATGTGCAGGACAGAACTTTTGGAATGATTCGCACAGAAATTCTTTGTTCCAACTGCGGAAGCCATCTTGGCCACGTTTTTGATGATGGTCCTACAGATACCGGTCAGCGTTACTGTGTGAATTCGGCCAGTATCAACTTTAATAAATAACTTAAATCAACGATTATGAAAAAATTATTATCACTTTTTGCAGTTTTTAGTCTGTTTCTGGTAGCCTGTGAGGGAGACCAGGGACCTCCCGGACCTCCAGGACAGGATGGAGTTAATGTTGTAGGACAAACCTTTGAGATCACTTTTGATTTTGATGAAAATTATTCTGAATTCGTATCTATCCCTGAATCTGTGGAAGTCCTCGATTCCGACGTGATACTTGTATACCTGCTGGAAGATGTGGTAGATGGTAGTGATGTATGGAGCCTTTTGCCTCAGACTTTTTACTTAGAGGATGGAGAAGTTCAATACAATTATAACCATACTAGTTTTGATGTAAATATTTATCTACATGGTACAGTAGATCTCAATAGTTTAGGATCTGCCTTTACAGATAATCAAACTTTTAGAATGGTAGTTGTTCCTTCAGATTTCGCATTGGATTCCAATATCGATGTGAATAGCTATCAGGCGGTTAAGGCTGCACTTAATCTTGACGAAAAAAAGATCGTTAAGGCGCAACTGAATAAATAATGTTTAATTATTGATAGTATAATTAGCCTGTCCAATCCGGACGGGCTTTTTTTTGAGATTTTATCTCTTGGTGCCGGCTTTCAGTTTAAGCTTAAAATGTTTAAATTCGCAACTTCTGTAACCGATTCAAAATATACCGAATATGAGTAAATATGATATTATAGTTTTAGGGAGTGGACCCGGAGGATATGTTACTGCTATCAGGGCTTCACAACTTGGTTTTAAAACCGCTATTGTTGAAAAGGAAAGCCTGGGAGGCGTTTGTTTGAACTGGGGTTGTATCCCAACCAAAGCGCTTCTTAAAAGTGCAGAGGTGTTCGACTACCTGAAACATGCTGAAGATTATGGACTTAAACTCGAAAAGGCCGACAAGGATTTTGGAGCGGTTGTAAAAAGAAGCCGGGATGTTGCCCAGGGAATGAGCAAAGGAGTGCAGTTCCTTATGAAAAAGAACAAGATCGATGTGATCGAAGGCTTTGGAAAACTCAAAAAAGGAAAAAAGATTGAAGTTACCGATAAAGACGACAAGAAAAAGGAATATTCGGCAGACCATATTATAGTGGCTACTGGAGCGAGATCACGTGAACTTCCAAACCTGAAACAGGATGGAAAAACTGTTATTGGTTATCGCGAGGCAATGAATTTGGACAAGCAACCAAAGAAAATGATCGTGGTTGGTTCAGGCGCCATTGGCGTTGAGTTCGCTCATTTTTACAACGCTATGGGAACCGAAGTGACCGTAGTTGAATTCCTTCCGAACGTAGTGCCATTGGAGGATGAAGAAGTTTCCAAGCAATTCGAAAGAAGTATCAAAAAAGCTGGTATTAAAGTGATGACCAATTCTTCAGTGGAAAGCGTGGAGAAGAAAGATGGTAAAGTAATCGCGAAGGTAAAAACCAAAAAAGGTGAAGAAAAACTGGAGGCAGACATCGTACTTTCTGCAGTAGGCATCAAAACGAATATTGAAAATATCGGGCTGGAAGATCTTGGCATTAAAACCGAAAAAGATAAGATCGTTGTTGACGAGTTCTACAAGACCAATGCAGACGGTGTTTACGCGATTGGAGATGTGGTTCATGGGCCAGCTCTTGCACACGTTGCTTCAGCCGAAGGTATTATTTGCGTGGAAAAGATCAAAGGTATGGACGTACAACCACTGGACTATGGAAATATCCCAGGATGTACTTATGCCACTCCAGAGATCGCTTCAGTTGGAATGACCGAAAAACAGGCGAAAGAAGCCGGATACGATATCAAGGTTGGTAAATTCCCGTTCTCTGCTTCAGGTAAAGCGAAAGCTGCCGGAAAATCTGAAGGATTCGTGAAAGTGATCTTTGATGCTAAATATGGTGAATGGTTAGGCTGCCACATGATTGGTGCCGGCGTGACAGACATGATAGCAGAAGCTGTTCTGGGTAGAAAACTGGAAACAACAGGACATGAAGTGCTAAAAGCGGTTCACCCTCATCCAACCATGAGTGAAGCTGTGATGGAAGCTGTTGCTGCCGCTTACGACGAGGTGATACACATCTAAATAGACGTTAGACGTTAGACGTTAGACGTTAGACGTTAGACGTTAGACGTTAGACGTTAGACGTTAGACGTTAGACGTTAGAAATATAAAAAATCCTGCATTCGAATGACTGCAGGATTTTTCTATTAGAAAATTTTCAAGCTATTGCCTTACCGATTCGATCAGCTCCATTTCGCCCAGTATGGAAGCCCTGATCTCACTTAGAAGATAATGCTCGAGCTGGTAGAACTGTGCGGCAGGAACAGAGCCCGCCTCATTTTTTATCTTTTTATAATACTTATTGATGAGCTTATCGGTTTTTGTGGAAAGGTCCATAGATTCCCTGATGAGCTGGTCTACATTTTCATTGCTCATATTATCATAATTGTTAGCATATTTTTCCAATAGCGAAATTCGTTCTTTTCCCAGGTCTTTTCTCTCCACTTCATATTCGTCATAAAGTTTCCAAAAGCCATCTGAATTTGAACTTAAAGTCATCATCTCTTTCACCGCTGCCCGTTTTTCCATACCAAAAATGGACTGAATATACTCCACTTCTTCAGGTGAAACCTGTGCAATTGTGCTAAGATTGAATAGCAGGACCAGGCCGAATACCAGTAATTTCTTCATGATCTTTTTTCAGTTGATTAAACGATTCAATTTATTAATAATCAACAAGATACCTTCTAAAGAAATAACTAAAATTTAGGTTTTAATACTGAATTTTAAGTATTTATGCTGAAGTCAGGTCACAAAAGCAGAATTCGGTGTCCCAGGATTGCTGGTCTTTATCCTGGAAGCAGTCATCCTCATCTTTTGATGAAGCGTAAGACCGTTTTACCTTCTCACCTATTTTGAATTTTACAGGTTTACTGAAGATAGGACCGTCAAAAACAAAGGTATGGAATTCGCCATTTTCGCCACATGGATCTACATTTTCAGGCAGATCCGTGATAAATTTAGTATCGATCATCCTTCCGCAGAATGAATCATCCAGGTATTTAGAATTGGTGCAAACCACCACCGCTTTAAAGCCCAGCTCAACGAAATGGGTAATAAGTGCTTTAGTGTCTTTTTTCCACAAGGGAAATACGGCTTTAAGGCCTGCCAATTGCAATTGCTCTTCCCTGTAGCTTTTCAGGTCTTCCAGAAAAATATCGCCGAAAATGCTATGCGTAAAGCCCTGTTCTTTTAACACATCGGTAGCCTGTTTCATCTTCTGGTTATAATCCTCCATGCTGGTTTCAGCGTTCAATTCAGCGAGTTGAAGTGGTATACCCAGGTTTTCCGCCTGCTGAAGTAAAAGTTCCTTTCGTACCCCGTGCATCGTGATTCTACCAACATCCTCATTGAGTGTAGTAAGCAATTTTTCAATTCGGAAATTGCCCTGTTGTTGGATATAATAAAGGCTGAGGGCAGAATCCTTCCCACTACTCCAGTTTAAATAAGCTTTATTCATCAGCATCGTTTAAAAAGCTATGAATAGCGAGTTCGTAGCTCTGGAGACCAAATCCTACGATCACCCCTTTTGCATTGGGAGAAATATAGGATCTATGGCGAAACTCTTCCCTTGAAAAAGTATTTGATATGTGAACTTCCACCACCGGAATATCTATGGCTGCCACGGCATCCCCAATTCCTACAGAAGTGTGGGTATAAGCAGCGGCATTAAGAATGATGCCATCATAAATTTGCCTTGCCTGCTGAATTTTATCGATAAGCTCTCCTTCTATATTGGTCTGGTCGTAGGACAGTTCAATCTTTCTGAATTTAAATTGCAGCTCTGAAAAGTAATCTTCAAAAGTTTTAGTACCATACTTCTCAGGCTCACGTGTCCCGAGCAGGTTTAGGTTAGGTCCGTTCAATAATAATAGCTTCATGCCCTAAATTTAGAAAATTCAGGTATAAAGCGTGAATTTAAATCTGGAAACCTTAGAATTTGGTCTTAAAACCAAGGCTTAAAGGTTGAACAGGTGTGAATTGCACAGGTTGAAATGCTTCTGTGTTAATCGAATTATACAAACTATGAAATAGCCTTCCTTCTATTTGGGTATTCTCGTTTAGATCATATCCCAGTCCGGCATTGAGACCAAAATTAGTTACCCTCGCAGTTTCCGGGGTATCATAACGCACATACTGCATCCCTGTGAAAATGTATAGATTGGAACTAAACGGATAGTATTTCAGGTTAAAACCGGTTCCATAGGCATTTATGAACGGGGAATCCAGTGAGAATTGTTCTGGCCTGAAAAAAAGGCCCGGTAATAGAGATTCAAGGCTATAATTTCGTCTATTGAAAATGCTTCTATTCTCCCTGGACTCTGATCCATTCTGAAACTGCTGGTTTTTCGCGGAATTCTCAGGCTCATATTTCTGAAGACTGTTGCCCTGAATATCCTGGGAATAACCAGTAAAGCTCAGGAGGATAAATACAAGAAACAATAGAACTTTCATAAGCAGGAAATTATATGCTCATTTAAATTACAAATTATCCGGAAATGGCTTTTTGGCTTTATATATTCTTTAACGGTTAGCTATAAAAAAACTGACCGTAGACCGCCTTGTTCTTTTAAAACCTGAATTTAATTCCCAACCTGAAATTATTGAAGTTCCCTTCATAGTCATCTTCAACGATTCCTCCTTTATACCTATTATTAAGTTCCTGGCTGTATTTAGCGTAAATCGAATATCTTTTTGTGATATCAAACTCCAGTCCACCAGTTAGGCCCATTCCTAGACGGTTTCCCCAATCCCCACCTACTCTGAGCTTGGGGTCTAAATTAAATTCCGGGCCGGCCATTAAATGGAATCTCGAATCGAAAAGTTCATATTTTAGAAGTGTATTGAAGATATAATTATAATTAAAAGAGAATCGTGTAACAAGTAATTCTGAACTGATCCCAAAATTTTCAGAAATCCTGGAATCAAACGTTAGCCCAAGAAAAAAACCACCTCCTGAATAATAATAAAATTGGTCTCCGGGTTGACTGGCATAGTCTGTTCTAAGATACGTACGGTCTAAATGTCGTTCTCCATATCCCGCGGTAAAACCAAATTTTGAAGCTTTATCGTTCGATTCGGTTTCCTGGGCGTAAGACATAAGGGAGCTAATTGCGAGAATCGCAAATAATGCAAATTTTTTAAGCATGTTTAGATTGAATTAATAAGTTAGTACTGGTTTTTCTATAAATACGATAGAAATTGCAGGACGTTGCACTCATAACGTTTACGTTTAAAACAACAAGCCTTTCTATGTTTGCCTGGAAACCTCAAATTGATAATCTGTCTTTCTCACTTCCTGAAATAACTGGCCTTAGAGTGGTAACACGATAAATGAAAATTCAGAATAATGCATAAAAAAAGCGGGAAAAAAATTCCCGCTCCAAATTATTAAAGGTATTAATGACTAGAATCTAACCTCAATCCCCGCGTTAACAGAGCCCACACTGGCACCACCATCAGGTGAAATACCCTCGTAATTACCAACAATACTCAAAAGGCCAAGGTCAACTCCAACCTGTGGTCTGAAGTAAAATCCTCCGTCATTTCCCAGACCAACGGCATATCCAAGATCGGTGCCTACAAAGAGAATTGCCAGCAAATTCAATCTGGCTGATGCGGCTATGGGCAAATATTGCAGATCTCCATTATCGAACAAACCAAAATCGCTGCGAACGTCATCATCAAAATAATGCGAGTATCCAATAAGTCCTCCAACATCCAGAAGACCAATCACATTCACCCGGTAAGCGATATCGGCGCTACCATGAAAACTATAATCTTCGGTATCTGCAACGGGCACCCCGGCATACAAAGCTGCAGTAAGGTTCTTTTGCGCAGAAGCTGTTGTTAACCCCAATCCAATAATTGCAATCAATAGTACTAACTTTCTCATAATCAATAAGTTTAGTTTCACATAACTAAGATACTAAAAATCTAAACCTATCCCCTTTAAATAAAAAATGCAGGAAATTTCCTGCATTTTTATAGGCTAGTATAGTGGTTTATTTTTAGAACTGAAATCCAACTCCAAGCTGGAATCCATTGTTTTTGATCGCATCATCATCGAAGCTATCACTGTCGAATACATCGGTAAAACCCTGAACATATCTTCCGTTCACGAAAAAACCGTTGTTGAATTTATAACTGGCACCAAATGCACCACCAAATTCGAAAGTATCGGCTAGTTCAGAGTCGGTTTCAAGGTTAATACTGTTGCTTTCAAAATCGTACTCTTCTTCAACCAGAAAGTTAAAAGATGGTCCGGCTTCGAGAGCAAGTCCGTCAATGATATAGAATTTAGCGATCAAAGGGACCTGTATGTAATCCAATTGATATTCCCCGGTGATTCTATCGCCAAAAAATACGCGGGTAGCTTCGGTCCCCTGGGTAGAATACAATGCCTCCGGCTGAATAGAAAATCGATCACTTACTGGAATTTCAGCCAAAAGACCAATATGGAATCCGGTACGGCTGTTATTATCTTCAAAACCATCTGAAGTCATGTTAGTAAAGTTAACTCCACCCTTAACCCCAAAATTCCAGTATTCCTGTGCCTGGGTGTTTAAACTAAATCCTAAAATTGCGATTGCAACTAATAAAACTGTCTTTTTCATCATTTTCATTTTTATTTGAGACCAAATGTAGGTAGCATCCTGTTAATAAAAATTTAAGCTCAGGCTAAAGTATTGCCAAGCTTGGAACCACAATATGGCTATATTTAACACATGAAATGGCAGCATGCATTGCAGGATTACCTACATTATTTAAAGCTGGAACGCGGACTATCAGCTAATTCCATCGATAATTACAGGCTGGATGTGACTAAACTCATACAGTACCTTGATGTTAACGAAATCAAGGTGAGTCCGCTGCTTATTTCAGATAAGATCATCCAGGAATTCATCTATTCAAGCTCTAAAAAGCTGAATCCACGTTCACAGTCCAGGCTTATTTCAGGGCTTCGGAGTTTCTTCGGTTACCTGGTTTTCGAAGATTACCGAAAATACAATCCACTGGACCTGATGGAAGCTCCAAAAATCGGACGGAAACTGCCTGATACCATATCCATTTCGGAAGTTGACCAGATCATCGGTGCGGTGGACCTGGGTAAGAATGAAGGTGAACGAAACCGGGCGATCATTGAAACCCTGTATGGATGTGGCTTACGGGTTTCAGAATTGATTGACCTCCGCATTTCTGATCTGTTCTTTGAGGAAGGCTTTATTAAAGTAACCGGGAAAGGCGATAAACAGCGTTTTGTTCCCATTTCAGAATACACCATGAAATTCATCAATATCTATAAAAATGAAGTGCGGGTTCACCAGGATATAAAACCGCAGGCCACCGATACCCTATTCCTTAATCGAAGAGGAAATAAGCTCACACGGGCGATGATCTTTACGATCGTACGCAGGCTGACCGAAGCCGCCGGAATTCGGAAAAAAGTGAGTCCGCATACCTTCCGGCATTCCTTTGCCACCCACCTGCTGGAGAATGGAGCAGATCTAAGGGCAATACAGCAAATGCTGGGACATGAGAGCATAACCACCACCGAAGTATATGTACATGTAGACCGCTCGCATTTGCGACACGTCATGGAAAGTTTTCACCCCAGGAAGTAGGTATTAAAGTTCTGCTAAACCAAACTCAAAATTTTCATTCGATAAACCGAAGCTTTAAATTCATAAAAAATTGAATCATGAAGCAATTAACTTTCAAGAATGGTGACAAACTGGACGCCATAGGACTGGGAACCTGGAAATCTGAAAAAGGCGAAGTTACCAAAGCGGTAAAAATAGCTCTTAATAACGGCTATAAACATATAGACTGTGCCGCGGTTTATGGTAATGAAGCTGAAGTTGGCCAGGCCTTTTCAGAAGTTTTCAGCGAAGGAAAAGTAAAACGTGAAGACGTTTGGGTGACCTCCAAACTCTGGAATAACGCCCATAAAAAGGAGGATGTGATCCCCGCATTAAAGCAAACATTAAAAGACCTGCAACTGGATTACCTGGACCTATACCTAATGCACTGGCCGGTTGCTTTCAAACCTGAAGTGGAAGGTTTCCCGGAATCGGCAGATGATTACTTCTCGTTAGATGAAGTGCCGCTTAGTGAAACATGGGGAGCTATGCTGGAAGCCAAAAAAAAGGGTCTTGTTAAACATATTGGGGTTTCCAATTTCAGTATCCCGAAATTAAAGGAACTCATGGCCGATACTGATCATGCTCCTGAAATGAACCAGGTGGAACTACATCCCTATCTGCAACAGGACGAATTACTGGAATTCTGCAGTAAAAATGAAATCCATGTTACCGGTTATTCACCACTTGGCAGCGGAGACCGGCCCGACGGCATGAAAGCCGATGATGAACCTTCCCTGCTGGAGAATCCAACCATAAACAAGATCGCAAAAAAACATGGGGCCAGCCCGGGACAGATCCTGATCAAGTGGAGTGAGCAGCGCGGAACTGCGGTGATCCCAAAATCTACCAATGAAAATAGGATCAAGGAGAATTTACAAAGCGCCGGTTACCAGCTGGACGAAGAAGATCTTAAGGAGATAGCCGATCTTGACAGGCATTTTAGATATGTGACCGGTAAGTTCTTCGAGATGGATGGGAATTCCTATAAGAATATTTATGATGATTAAATTTATTGTCATTTCGATCGAAGGGAGAAATCTGAATAAAATAGATGTCTCACCTGGCGTAACCAGGTTCGAAATGACTTCCAAAGAAAATTGGAACAAAAAAAGGCCGTTCGATCGAACGGCCTTTTTTTATGAATCAAGTAAAATTTTATTTGGCAACATTCACTGCCCGGGTTTCCCGGATAACAGTTACTTTAACCTGACCTGGATAGGTCATATCTGTCTGGATCTTCTGGGAGATCTCGAATGACAGGTTAGATGCTTTTTCATCAGAAACCTTTTCGCTTTCTACGATCACACGTAGTTCTCTACCCGCCTGGATAGCGTAAGCCTTTTTAACTCCACCAAATCCGAAGGCAATATCTTCAAGATCCTTCAATCTTTGAATATAAGAGTCAAGCACCTGTCTTCTGGCTCCTGGTCTTGCACCACTAATCGCGTCACAAACCTGTACAATAGGCGAAAGTAAAGAGGTCATTTCTATCTCGTCATGGTGAGCACCAATAGCGTTACAAACTTCTGGCTTCTCCCCGTGTTTCTCTGCCCACTGCATACCAAGGATGGCGTGAGGTACTTCGGTTTCTGTTTCTGGCACCTTACCAATATCGTGAAGCAGACCGGCACGTTTTGCCAGTTTTGGGTTTATTCCAAGTTCGGCAGCCATCACTCCACAAAGTTTTGCTACTTCTCTTGAATGCTGTAGCAGGTTTTGACCATACGAGGAACGGTATTTCATTCTACCTACCATTTTGATCAATTCTGGCTGAAGACCATGGATTCCTAGGTCTATAACCGTTCTTTTACCGATATCGATTATTTCTTCTTCGATCTGTTTACGGGTTTTCTTCACCACCTCCTCGATACGGGCCGGGTGAATCCTACCATCGGTCACCAGTTTATGAAGGGACAAACGTGCTACTTCTCTTCGAACCGAATCAAAACAGCTTAAAATGATCGCTTCCGGGGTATCATCCACAATGATCTCCACTCCGGTTGCGGCTTCCAGCGCGCGAATATTACGACCTTCACGACCAATAATTCTTCCTTTTACATCATCGCTTTCCAGGTTAAATACTGAAACGCAGTTTTCTATAGCTTCTTCGGTCCCTATTCTCTGAATAGTGTTGATAATTATCTTTTTAGCTTCCTGCTGTGCGGTTAATTTGGCCTCTTCCACCGTGTCCTGGATCAGGGTCATGGCGTCGCTCTTGGCCTGGTCTTTCAGGGATTCTACCAGTTGAGCCTTGGCATCTTCGGCTGAAAGCCCCGAGATCACTTCAAGCTGCTGAACCTTACTATTGTGCAGCCTGTCTATTTCTTCCTGTTTCTTTTCAAGATATTCTACGCGGTGGTTATAATCGGCGATCTTATCTTCAAGATCCTTGTTTAATTTCTTGTTCTTTCCAAGCTCATTGGAAACATGTGATTCTTTATCCTTTATTCTTTTTTCGGCATCATTGATCTTTTTATCACGGGCAAGGATCACCTTTTCATGCTCCGACTTTAGTTCGATGAACTTTTCCTTAGCCTGGAGGATCTTGTCTTTTTTAATGCTTTCTCCTTCTGCTTTCGCTTCCTTAAGGATACTGGCCGCTTCTTTTTTGGCGCTGGCAATCGTATTGGAGGCCTGTTTCTTTTCCAGCATTTTCGCAATTCCAAAACCGAGGGCCAGCCCAATTACCACGGCAATTGCTATAGTTAGTATTTCCATTTACTCATTATTTAGATATATAAAAAAAGCCTGTATTAGATGGGTTTTGTTATAAACTCCTTAAAATCAAGTTTAGGGCTAACAAGCTGATCAAGAATCCGCTCTCCCGTAAGGGACACGGCACGCTTTTACAACTTAGACTCACCCTTTTTAAAGAATTCGTGTTGAGTTTATCAAAAAAGCACTAATACAGGCAGTAACCTTGTTTATTTTAAGAACTTAAGAAGCCAAATGCTTCTGCAGCAGATCATTAAGTGATCTTAACTTCTCTTCTGCTTCAATCATTTCGCTCGATTTATCAATATTTTTCTGCTCGGTCTGGGCGGCGAACTGTAATGCGCACATCGCCAGAACATCCTGCTTATCCCTAACGGCATAATTCTGCTCAAATTGTTTGATCATGGCCTCGATCTTTTTGGCCGCTTTCCGTAAACCTTCTTCCTGACTAGGCTGAATGGTTAGCGGATAAACGCGATCTGCAATCGATATTTTGATCTTTAACTTCTCTTCCATGATCCTGAATTATTCAGATAACTGAACGATACACTGATCGATCTCCCGGATCAGGCTGTTTATCTTGAGCTTTGTCTCTTTTTTATGGTCGGTACTGCCAAGCATCGCGTTTGCTGCTTTCAAGGATTGAATTTGATCGTTAGAAAGCTGTAAATCGCCTTCCAGCTTCTCATATTCAGTTTTAACAGAATCCAGTTCCCTTTGAAGTGCTTCATTAGACTGCTTTAATAAATCATATTTATGAAGCAGCTTACTAATTCTATTCTCCAGGTTATCAACTATTTCTGTTATTTCACTCATAAGCACTAAAACCGATGTGAACCCTTACAAAGTTAACATACGCTTTCAAATATCCAATACTTTTTTTGGCGCATTTCAGGGATTAATCAACAATCCTGATAATTCTCTGTACGTAAGCCGTTTAATTTTGAGCGAAGATTATGTAACTTTACCGCGAGGTTTAAAAATGTATTTACCCCCAGATTTATGAAGATTGTAGCAAGCCTGTTTTTATTGTTTATTATTTCCACTTCGTTAGCCCAGGCACCGGTGCCAGAAGATTATTTTCAAAGTCCTTTAGAGATCCCTTTGGTTTTATCAGGAACCTTCGGCGAATTGAGGTCCAACCATTTTCACAGCGGCCTGGACATCAAAACCCAGGGACGGGAAGGCCTGGCCGTTCTGGCTTCAGCCCCTGGCCACATCAGCCGTATCAATATTCAGCATTATGGCTACGGAAAAGCCCTTTACATTCAGCATCCCAATGGCTATACCACGGTCTACGCCCATTTGAAGGAGCTGGCTCCGAAGATCAAGGAGTATGTAAGAAAACATCAATATTCCAAGGAGTCTTACGAGGTTGAACTTTTTCCGGAAGCCGGAGAACTGCAGCTGGAGCAGGGCGAAGTGATCGCCTACAGCGGAAATACCGGCGGAAGCGGTGGCCCCCACCTTCATTTCGAGATCAGGGACGGCAGCCAGCGACCCATGAACGCACAGATGTTCGGGATAGATGTGGAAGACACCCGAAAACCTTTAATTGAAGGCGTTTTTGCCTATGCCATAGGTGAAGATGCTCATGTAAATAACGCCCAGGCTAGACAAAAATTAAGACTCATCCCATTACAGGACGGAACTTACACAACGAACGAAGTAGAAGCCTGCGGGGAAATTGGCTTCGGTGTTTCTACGGTAGACCAGCAGGACATGGCTTACAATAAGAATGGTGTTTACCGAATTGAAGCCAACCTGAACGGCGACCAGGTATTCGAAGTCAACTTTGAGAAATTCTCCTTTGCTGAAACCCGGCATCTTAATCAGCTTATCGATTATGAATATTATGCCAATCACCGAAGCAGGGTTCAGAAATTGTTCAGGGAGCCCAGCAATCCGCTAAGCATTTATGGAAACCTTGAAAATGAAGGAAAACTGAATATCAAGGACAGCATGGACTACCAGTATACCATTAAGGTTACCGATATTAAAGGAAACGAAAAACTGGTGAGAATCCCTATTAAGGGGCAACAAAGCGAAAACATTAAAAAAAGACCAGATAATAGCACCGAATATCTGGCAAGTGCCACGGAAGGATTTTCGGCGAAAAATGGCAATATTGATATTTATATTCCTGCAGGAAGTCTTTACCAGGACGCTTACCTGGACATCAACTTTTTGGGCGATACGGTAGATATACATAAGGATGAGATCCCTGTTCACTCGAATTTCACAGTTGGTTTTGATGTAAGCAACTACGCCGAAGAAGAGAAAGATCAAATGTTCATAGCCAGGCTTTCAGATAATGGCCGACCAAGTTATTCCACTACTTATAAAAAAGGAAACCGCTTTACCACCGGTACCAAGACTTTCGGAAGATATACTTTGCGGAAGGATACAAAAGCGCCCGATGTGAGACCCGTGAATTTTTATGACGGGCAATGGATCTCTTCGAACGAAACACTGAAAGTCAAAATATCAGACGATCTTTCGGGGATCAATTCATACCGCGCAACCGTTAACGGAAAGTTTATCCTGATGGAATACGAATACAAGAACAATACGCTTACCCATCATTTTGATGACGGGGTGGTGACCGATACCGAAAATGACCTGAAGGTGATCGTGACCGATAATGTGGGAAATACCACCACTTATAACGCGAAGTTCTTCAGAAAATAATATTCAAATTGTCACCCTGAACTCGTTTCAGGGTCTCTAAAATGAAACTGAAATTTCCGAAGCTTAGTAAAGAGTAAGCATACAAATAAAAAAAGCTGAACCGGTTGGTTCAGCTTTTTAGTTTACTATAGAATTGGATTCGACCTAAGTCTCGATGAATTCCTTTAAGGTCTTCACCACGTAGTCGATCTCCTCTTTGGTATTATATCTCGAAAATGAGAATCTAATTGAAGGTTTTTTCAGGTCTTCTTCCGGAAGAAAAGCGCTTAAAACATGTGAACCCTTGTCACTTCCACTCTGGCAGGCACTCCCTTTGGAACAGGCGATCCCTTTCAAATCCAGTTGAAACAACAACATCAGGGCTTTCTCTGCACTCACCGGCAGGCAAACATTGATCAATGTATAAGTGGATTTTTCAGGATTGGTACATTCCCCGTTGAATTTTACACCGGGAATGCTGGCTTTTAACTCGCTGATGAAATGCTGCTTCAGCGAATGTACATATTCGCGCTCTTCGTCGATATTTTCATAAGCCAGTTTTAAGGACTCCTCCAAACCAACGATATTATGAACTCCTTCGGTTCCTGCACGGTGACCTCTCTCCTGCTCTCCTCCAAAGATCAGTGGTTTTAAACCTGAATTCTTTCTTACAAAAGCAAAACCAACTCCCTTAGGCCCATGAAATTTATGAGCACTTACAGCAGTAAAATCAACAGGAATTTCAGCAAGATCTACTTTAAAATGACCTATGGACTGTACAGTATCTGAATGAAATAAGGCCCCATAAGATTTGATAAGATCGGCCGTTTTCTTAAGATCAATCATATTGCCAATCTCGTTGTTCACGTGCATCAAACTTACCAGGGTTTTCTTATCGGAGGTTTTCAGGCGGTTTTCCAGGTCTGAAAGCCTGATATTTCCTTTTTCATCAAGATCTACATATTCGATCTCCACATCATAACATTCCTGCAACTGGTTAACGGTATAAAGAACCGCATGATGCTCGATTTTTGAGGTAATGATACGTTCAACTCCGAGGTCTCGAACAGCAGAGTTCAGGGCCAGGTTATCGGCTTCGGTTCCACCAGAAGTAAAAACGATTTCAGACGCCTTCGCATTCAGGATACCGGCTACCGTTTTACGAGCCTGCTCGATCAAGGATTTAGATGATCTTCCATAACTATGGGTAGAAGAAGGGTTTCCGTAATTATCTTTTAAAACCCGTGTCATTTTATCTACCACTTCCCCTCGAATCTGAGTGGTTGCTGCCGAATCGAAATAAACGTTTTTCATAGGCGGCAAAAATAAAGTAAATAAAATAATTTCCCACTTCTCTTCTGTATAAGTTTGATTCCTTTATTTTTGTTGCAAAAGCATCCTGAATGAAACGATTATTCCTGGCAATTTCAATACTCATTTTCCTGAATTCCTGTGATGATGGAGACCTGATCGTGACCAGTTTTGATTTCGAAGACAGTAACCTTGATTTTTGCAATGGACCGAATAAAAGTGTATTCTATGCGGTAAATTCCCAGGATGTTTTTGAAAGCTTTTCGCTGGAAATAAACAATAGCCAGCTGGATCTGGATGAAGATGGAGATCTTATTCCCGGAGATCCTTCCGGTGCCCCTGTAAGCATCCAATTAAATAACAACAACAGGGTGGTTTACAGGATCTACAACACCAGTCTTCCTTCAGGGGCCAACAACTACTTTTGCAGTGTGGTTCCTCCAAGCTCTCCCCAGGTGATCGAGGAATGGGTAAGCGGCACGGGCGGAACGGTGACCATTCGCACTTTGTTTGCAGATGAAACCGGCAGCGCCGACTCCGATGGAGACGGGCTCACCAACCTCGAGGAAGGATGGAATGTAGAATTGAGGGATCTACCAGATACTGATTCTGATGGTATCCCAGACTACCTGGATGTGGATGATGATGGGGACAACGTTCTTACCAGAGTTGAATTGACAAATGGAAATGATGATCCTTTAAACGAGGATGGGTATCCCGATAATGATGAAGATGGTATCCCGAATTACCTTGATGAAGACGATGATGGAGATGGTGTCCCAACCCGTTTGGAAGTAACAGAAGAAAATCCAGAAAATCCATCTCTTTTTCAAACGGCAGAAGGAATTCCTAATTACCTGAATCCTGAACAAACCCAAAGCTTCGAACACGATGAATATATTAATCACAATATCACCCGTGCCTACCGTTACCAGGTGATTATCGATGACCTAAGTTTGACCAACCAGGATGGTTCCGGGGAAACGATTCGATATGAAACCTATAACCTTGGCTCATATGCGCAGGGCGGGGTATTATTTGAATTATGCCCGTCCCAGGATCCTGAATGCAATGACGACGAAACCGAAGAAGAGCCTGAAGGCGAAGAAGAAAATTAATCAGGCATTCTGGAAAATATAAACCTCGGTGGCACCCAGGCCATATTTCTGGTAATCGGCATCATAGAATTTAACATTAGCATACCTGCCTAACAGGTATTCCAGCTCCATTTTTAGCACACCTTCTCCAACCCCGTGAATAAAAACGATGCGCTGGATGCGTTTGCGAATGGCAAATTCCAGTTTGTGCCTGGCCGTATCCAACTGCAGATTCAGAATTTCATGATTGCTCATTCCCTTGGATGATTTTATCAACTGATTAACATGAAGATCAACCTCCATGGGTGGTTGCTGCTTATCCTTGGTTCTTAGCGGACGTGATTTTGGCTTTTTGGGCACCGATTTCTCTTTCAGGATTTCATCGAGATCGATCTGTTCCTGGCTAAGATCCTCGATTTCATCTGAAATTTTAACCAGCTCGTTTTTAGGAAACGTCATGATAAAACCCTCGTCGGTTTTGATCTGAACTTCATCTCCATTCACCTTTTCTACGCGACCACTAAGCTCATCATCCAGCAATTCTACTTTATCTCCTGGTTCAAAATCCATGATTCGCTTTATTTATTTTCAGCATCCTCCTCGTGATCATCTTTAGTGGCTACCCAAAAATTGGTGGCCCTGTACAATCCTAACATAATGATCACCAGACCGATGATCTTAAAATATGGACTTATATCCTCCCCGGTTAATGTATAAATAAGAATTCCTGCTCCAACCACGATCAGGATCGTGTTCAACACCTGTGAATTATTCATTTTCAACGATTTATACTTAAAACACCACCTAACTAAGTGCTTTATTTGCTAATTTCAGGCAAATTTATGGCTTTCATGAAGCTTCCTCTGCTTTTTTTAATGATTTTTAGTTTTTGTAGCTCAACGGCTCAACTATATATTTCGCCTTCAGAACATGAAGATAGTTATCTGTATGTTCGGGACCGGCTGTTATTTGTTAAGAATGAAATTCATTTAACCGAAAATAAAAAGAAGGAAACTGCCGCAAGTATCTACCTGCGCAAGGATGCGCAGTTATTACAGGTTGATAAACCGCGGAATAACAATACGGGTGACGGTAGTCTTTCTGTATTTCAAACAGGAACCTCCAACGCCTATGATTATAATTACTGGGGCCTTCCAGTAGCTGTAAATGGCAATTCTGACAAGCTCAGCGATATTATATTCGATCCAGCAGGCCCAACCGTGAGTAGGAATTCTCATTTGATCTCGGCACTTGACGGGAAGTCCAGTCCGCTCAGCATCTCTAACCGATGGCTGTATAGCTTTTCGGGGACCAATTATTCTCACTGGATTTCCCTGGGTCACCACTTCAGTTTAAAACCAGGTGAAGGTTTTACCATGAAAGGCGTAAACGGCGAGAACCTAACGGAGATAGAGGGAATTCCGGTTAATCCCGGCTCTGCACAAACCTATGATTTCAGGGGAATTCCGAATGATGGTACAATTGAATTAGCTATTACAGCAGACCAATTGCTCCTTGTAGGAAATCCATATCCTTCTGCTCTAAACCTGGACAGGTTTCTAATCGATAATAAATCCATTACCGGGATTGCTTATTTCTGGGACTCCAAACCTGGTGGAACATCTCATTACCTGGCCGATTACGAAGGTGGTTACGGAACCTATTCTCCGGGTGCCGGCATCTATGTTCCGGCCGTATTCCGAAAACAAACAGGCGAAGAAACCGGTGAAGCCGGCAGTTATATAGCCAGGCAGGTTAGCCCGGTTGCCCAGGGTTTTATGGTTAAGGGTAAAAATAACGGAAAAATTATTTTCCAGAACTCCCACAGGCTCTACCAAAAACAGGAAAAAAATGTCTCGGAATTCAAATCTCCGGAAACGAACATCCCTGCCATTCGATTGAGCATTGAAATGGATTCGGTTTATACCAGGCAACTGGTTCTCGCTTTCCGAAGTGACTCCAGTAAGGATGAAGATCACGCCATGGATGCCAGGAAACTGGACGAAACCGCGGCTGATGTGAGCTGGGATCTTTCCGGGGAAAAATTCGTTATCAATGTTCGGCCAAAGGTTGATGAAGAATTAATCCCGTTAAAAATAGCCCTGGAAAAAGAAACCGAACTGAAGTTCTACATTCAGGAACTCCGGTATTTCGATCCTGACAGGATATTTTTATACGACTCTAAAGACGACCTGTATTTTGGGATCAAAACAGGTTATCTAAAACTGAAACTGCCGGCAGGAAACTATTCCGACCGGTTTTTTATCAGTTTCCTTGAAAAACTTCCCCCTGTAACGACCACCGACCAGGCCGGAGAAACTTTCAAGTCTAAACCTCCTAATGTTTTGCTGAACACTATTGACATCTACCAGAATAACAGGCAGGAACAATTAGAAGTGAAGATACTTTATGATACAGGCCTGGAATCGGTTCAGCTATTCGATCTCAATGGCAAGCTAATCTTTAAGCAAAACCTGAAGGATAATCCAAAAGAATTTAATTTTTCAACAGGAAAATTGAGTCCGGCTGTTTATATTGCTAAGGTCAAAACGAGCGATAACAAGGAACTCACTAAAAAGATTGCTGTAAAGAATTGACCGGACTGGAAGAATATATGTTACCCTGCCTTAATCGCAGCCTGTTTGGAATAGAGTGCACTGGTTGTGGAGCGCAGCGTGCAGCTGTAATGCTTTTTCAGGGTGAATTCGTTTCTGCCTTTTTGCTCTATCCTGCGATTTACAGCCTGCTTGGACTTGCTGTTTTCCTTTTCATAGATCTTTTTTATAAATTTAGGCATGCCTATTCTATTAAGATTGGGTTGATCATTTTTAATGCAGTGATTATTGCCGGTGCTTATATCATCAAAATGTTTCACTTTTTCAACTAACCAATTAAATCCTAATGATGGAAAGAAGAGAATTACCTAATTCCACCCTTATTTTAGTTTTTGGAATCCTGTCTATCCTGGGCTGCTGCTGTTATGGTGTCCTGGGAATTGTATTCGGAATCATCGCCCTGGTGATGTCTAAACGAGCCATTGAACTCTATAATGCTAATCCTGAGCTTTACACTGGTTATCAAAATGTAAAGACAGGACGGATCCTGGCGATCATTGGTCTTGTGCTAAGTGCTTTTAGCCTTATAAGCATCATAATAAGCCTGATCATTTACGGAGGCTTTGAAGGTATCAATGAAATGCAACAGGAAATTCTAAGAGAATACGGCGGATAATATCCAGTTTCAGCCATAAAAAAAGATCCCGCATTTCTGCGGGATCTTTTTTTATATACAGACTTATTTCTATTTCTCGAATTGCTTCAAAGTTGAAGTGATTATATTCACACAGTCCCTTAACTGCTCTTCGCTCATTACCAAGGGTGGTGCAAAACGAATGATATTACCGTGAGTTGGTTTTGCAAGAAGCCCGTTTTCCTTCAAGGCCATACAAATATCCCATGCAGTTGTGCTTTCAGGAGAATCGTTGATCACGATCGCATTCAATAATCCACGTCCTCTTACCAGGTTTACAATATTCGATTCACGAATATAATCATCCATTAACCTCCTGAATAATTTCCCCATTTTTCGTGCATTCTGGGTAAGCTGTTCATCCCGGATCACATCAAGGGCGGCAACCGCAACAGCTGCAGCAACCGGGTTTCCACCAAAGGTAGATCCGTGCTGGCCTGGCTGAATTACATCCATCACTTCATTATCTGCCAGTACGGCTGAAACCGGGTAATTCCCTCCGGAAAGAGCTTTTCCCAGGATGAGAATATCTGGTTTGGTATAGGTTTCCTGGCGTTCACAATGTGCTTCACAGGTACAGTGACCGCAAACGGCTAAAAGCCCTCCGGTTCTTCCAATCCCGGTCTGGATCTCATCAGCCATAAACAACACATTGTATTTAGAACAAATATCTTTCGCCTTTTGCATAAAATCATCGGCTGGAGTATACACCCCGGCTTCTCCCTGGATAGGTTCTACCAGGAATCCTGCAACATTGGGATTAGCTTTCAACGCAGCTTCCAGCGCTTCTGGATCGTCATAAGGTATCTTAGTGAATCCTGGAGTATAGGGACCAAAATTACGTCGCGCATCCTCATCATTAGAAAAGGAGATCACGGTTGTGGTCCTCCCGTGGAAGTTATTCTCGCAAACGATGATCTCAGCTTCAGTTTCCTTAACACCCTTGCGCTCATAAGCCCATTTCCTGGCTATTTTGATAGCGGTTTCAACGGCCTCTGCCCCGGTGTTCATCGGCAGCAGTTTATCGAATCCGAAGTATTCTGTCGCGTACTTCTCGTAAGCTCCTAATACATCGTTATGAAAAGCTCTTGAAGTAAGGGCCAGTTTTGACGCCTGTTCGTGCATGGCTCCCACGATCTTGGGGTGGCAATGCCCCTGGTTCACCGCGGAATAGGCCGAAAGAAAATCGTAATATTTATTACCTTCTACATCCCAAACATGTACTCCTTCTCCCCTGCTCAGCACTGCTGGCAATGGGTGATAATTATGAGCACCATGCTGGTCTTCGAGTTTAATAGCTTCTTCTGAAGAATTGATCTTAGGTAATGGCATGTAATTTTGATTTTTTGATTTAGTCTTTACAATTCCTTCTTTATCCCATAAAATAAGGCCGGAAGGGAGAGAAATCACCCCAAATTCGAATTCCTGCAAATTACTAAATGTTTGCTGAAAATTTCAAGCTGCATTTATTTAAATCTTGTTAATTATCCTATTTTTGCGCTATGGGAAGACGAAACAAGAACAAGCTTTTTACAGAAATAGAGGTTGTTGATGCAGGTGCAAAAGGTAAGGCGATCGCCAAATCCCCAGACGGAAGAGTGATCTTTATAGATAATGCTGTTCCGGGAGATGTCGCCGATGTGCAGACCACTAAAAGAAGAAAGTCTTATTACCAGGGAACGGCCACCCAGTTCCATAAATATTCAGAAAAAAGGACAGAACCTGTTTGCCAGCATTTTGGGACCTGCGGAGGTTGCAAATGGCAGAACATGGACTACAAATATCAGCTGGAATACAAGCAAAACGAGGTTGTAAATAACCTTCGCAGGCTTGGAAAGATCGAGCTGCCCGAAATTACTCCCATCCTTGGCAGCGAAAACATCTATTTTTACCGCAATAAGATGGAATTTTCCTTTAGCGATGCCCGCTGGCTTACCCAGGAAGAGATCCAAAGCGGGAAGGATATAGAAAACCGAAATGCCCTTGGTTTCCATATTCCTGGAATGTGGGACAAGATCCTGGATATCAAAAAATGTCATCTGCAGGACGATCCAAGCAACGCGATCAGGAATTTCGTAAAGGAATTCGCTACCGAACACGAGCTCGAATTCTTCAATACACGAAACCAGGAAGGTTTGCTTCGTACTCTTATGATACGAACCTCGTCTACCGGCGAGATCATGGTTCTGGTTCAGTTCTTTGAAGACCGAAAAAATCAGCGGGAACTCTTGCTGGATGCTATTTCAGAAAAATTTCCAGAGATCACATCACTTCAGTACGTGGTGAACAATAAGCCTAACGATACGATCTATGACCAGGAAGTGATCTGCTACAAAGGCCGTGATCATATTTTCGAGGAAATGGAAGGCCTTAAGTTCAAGATAAACGCCAAGTCTTTTTACCAGACGAATTCAGACCAGGCCTATAATTTATACAAGATCGCCCGGGATTATGCGAACCTGCAGGGAGATGAGCTGGTATACGACCTGTATACCGGTACCGGGACCATTGCCCAGTTCGTGGCGAAAAAAGCTAAGAAAGTTATAGGTGTTGAGGCGGTTCCTGAAGCGATCAAGGACGCTAAAGAGAATGCTGAACGAAATAATATCGACAATACTGAGTTCTATGTTGGGGATATGCGAAAGGTGTTTACTGAATCCTTTATCGCTAAACACGGAAAACCCGATGTGATCATTACCGATCCGCCGCGTGATGGAATGCATAAGGATGTGGTGGCGCAAATTATTGGTATATTGCCTGAACGAATTGTTTATGTGAGTTGTAATTCAGCTACCCAGGCCAGGGACCTGGCCTTGCTTGATGAGCATTACAAAGTCACCGCGACCCGTGCCGTGGATATGTTTCCTCAGACTCATCACGTTGAAAATGTGGTTTGTTTAGAAAGACGTTAAATGAATAAAAATTTCCTTTTACTCCTTTTCTGTTTATTAGGCCTTATGGGCTGTCAGCGTGATGATATTTGTCCTGAATCAACTGCAACCACTCCGCTACTTATAATACGGTTTTATGAAAATGTAGAACCATTTGAGGCCACGGCTCCGCAAAACCTGAGCATTCGGGAAGAAGGTAACGAGGAATACGCAACGGTAAGAAATCAAACAGGTAATGTAATTCGTTATTTCAGATACACCCAGGATAGCCTGGCAATACCTTTAAGAACAGATAATGATGTCACCGATTATGAATTTACGGTAAACACTCCGCAGGCTTCAGAGGAAGAACCCGTAGATCCCGGGAATACCGATATTCTTCGGTTTTCCTACGGAAGACAGGAAGAATACATCAACAGGGCCTGTGCCTACAAAGTAAATTATGTTGGCCTGAAGGTTGAGCTGGAAGAAGGAGAAGATGGAAACTGGATAGAGGAAATTCAAATAGAGAATGCAAATATAGACGATCAAAACCAGGCGCATGTTTCGATATTTTTCTAGTCTTGTTGTTTTTCTGCTCCTCTTCGGAAAAATGAATGCCCAGCAAAACCCCGCTGCGACAGATAGTTTAGAGTACAAGGAAAAATTCGGTCTCAGGCTTGGGGTAGATCTCAGCAAACCCATAAGAAGCCTCCTGGATGACACTTACAGCGGACTCGAGATCGTTGGAGATTACAGGGTCTACAAGAATTTTTATGCAGCCGCCGAATTAGGTAATGAACAAAGAACCTTTGAGGGCGATAATATACAAACCAGCACTACGGGAAGCTATATCAAGCTCGGAGGCGATTACAATGCCTACGACAACTGGGAAGGCATGCAAAATGCTATTTTCGTTGGTGTTCGCTATGGCTTTGCTACCTTTTCTCAAACCCTTGAAGAATATCGAATCTATACTTCTTCAGATTATTTTGGTCCTGATATTCGCGAAGAAGATGTTGAAGTTACGGGTTTAACCTCCAACTGGGTAGAACTGGTAGCGGGTATCAAGGTTGAAGTTCTTAATAACCTGTTCCTTTCAGCAAACATTCAGCTCAAAAGACGAATTGGCCAGAATGCACCATCCAATTTCGATAACCTGGTGATCCCTGGATTTGGCCGAACCTACGATAACAGTAGCTTTGGAACCGGGTTCGGCTATACGGTTACTTACCTGATCCCATTCTTCAAAAAAGCGATGAAATAATTAATTTTTTGACGCCTTCTTCGATCCCTGGTAGATCACATATTTCAACAACCTTCCTTCCAGTCCGGCATTAAAAAGCTTGATCTTTCTAGATGCACGCAGGCCAACGCTCTTGATGGCTTCAGAATTCGAGGTAAAGAACCAGGCATGGGTTCCGTGATAATTCTGCTTTAAAGTATCCCCGATCTTAGAATAGAACTCTTCAACATTTATCTCCAGTCTTTCACCATACGGCGGATTAAAAACCATATGCAAATAGTCTTCATTCTCCTTTTGAGTCTGAAAGAAATTTTGCTGTTCGATCTCAATAAAGTCTGAAAGGTTCGCATTCTTCACGTTTTCCTTTGCTTTCATGACGGCTGAAGGAGCCTTATCAAAACCTCTGATCTTATAATGGAAATCCCTGACCTTCTTCATAGTCGATTCCTCGATCTTTTCAAAAAGATCTTCATCCCAGTCCTTCCACTTTTCGAAAGCGAATTCCTTTCGATTCAAATTTGGCGGAATATTACAGGCGATCATGGCCGCTTCGATTGGAATGGTACCACTTCCACACATGGGATCCAGGAAATCACACTGGCCCTGCCAACCGGAAAGCAATAACAGGCCGGCTGCGAAAACCTCGTTGATTGGAGCTATATTGGTAGCTCCCCTGTAACCCCGTTTATGAAGAGAATCCCCAGAGCTGTCGAGCGAAACATTACAATTATTCTTTTCGATATGTATGTTAATACGCAAATCTGGAAAATCGAGATCCACATCAGGTCTTTTTCCGAATTTCTCACGAAAGCGGTCTACGATTGCGTCTTTGGATTTAAGCGCTACATACTGGGAATGCGTAAAAATTTCTGAATGTACGGCAGAATCTATGGCCAGGCTTCCATTCACATCCAGAAAATCCTCCCAGGGTAATTTTTTGATATTATCATAGAGTTCCTGTTCAGAATTCACCTTGAAACTCTCGTAAGGTTTCAGGATCTTTATCGCCGTTCTAAGGCAAAGATTCGCCTTATACATAAATCCCTTATCGCCAACAAAGCTCACCATACGGTTGCCCTGTTTGATATCCACCGCACCAAGGTCCAGTAATTCCTTTGCCAGGATCGCTTCAAAACCGTAAAGGGTTTTTGCGATCATCTTGTAGTTATTCGCCATAATCCTGCTTTATAGAACGACAAAAATAAATTAATTTTGTAGGGTAACTATAATAATTGCCGGATAGTTGGAAGAACTTCCCGCTACCAGCCCTCAACCAACCTGTAAAATTTGCAATCACAACTGTATATCTATCTCCTCCCGGTACTCGCAGTGGTAGTGGGATACCTGATCTCTCTTTTTCTAAAACCCGGAAGTTCCTCAGGATTCAAATTATTGCTGGCCTTTAGTGGGGCTTACCTGCTTTCAGTGACCGTTTTGGAGCTCTTACCCGATGTTTACCAAAACGGAAATTCTGAAATAGGAATTTTCATTATGCTTGGCCTGTTACTACAGATCTTCCTTGAGTTCTTATCAAAAGGAGTGGAACACGGACACCTGCATTTACATGAGAAATCTTCTTTTCCAGTTTTACTCCTGGCGAGTTTGAGTTTGCATTCCCTGTTGGAAGGTTTTCCACTTGATGAGAATACCCATTTATTGCATGGCGTGGTGGTCCACAAAATCCCTGTAGCGGCTATCCTTTCGGTTTTTCTAATTCATAGTAATTTGAGCAAGCCCAGGGTTTTTATGTTCCTCGCATTTTTCGCTGCCATGACTCCGCTGGGTAACTGGCTGAAGAATAATATCGAAGTGATCGCAGAATATTCACAATACGTGAATGCAGTGGTCATCGGAATTTTTCTTCATGTTTCCACTACCATCCTTTTTGAGTCCTCAAAAAATCACTCTTTTAACGCTACCAAGCTCGGAGTGGTGATCCTCGGGATACTTTTAGCCTATTTTATTTAATATGTTCAGCAGGGAGGAATCAAAAAGGATAAGACAGGAATTCTGGACCAGCTTCGGAAAAGAATTTCCGCATAAATGGCTGCTGTACAATACTAAAATGAAGGAGATTCAGCTGAAATTTACTTTCGACCGAAAAAAAGCCCAGGTTTCTTTAGACATTTCTGATGAAGATGAGTTTATACGGGCCTACTATTTCGAAAAGCTGGAATCCCTTAAAAAGATTCTTGAATCGGAATACTTGCCTGAAGCCATATTTGATGATTCCTATGAACTACCTGAAGGGAAGGTCATTTCCAGGATCTATACTCAACTCGACAATGTGAGTATGCATAAAAAATCTGACTGGCCACTGGTAAAGACTTTCCTGGCCCGGAATATGATCCAGCTTGAAGAGTTTTTTAAAGATTTTGAAGACTTTTTGAAAAGCTAGTTCAACCCAGTCTTTTAAAGATTTTCATACCATCTAAATTAGTTATCCTGGAATCTAGTCATAATTCTGAAATCAGATTATACCAGGAATTATTCCAATTATCAACCTGATAAAAAAGGACCCAATAAATTCATTTTTTGGGAATTAAACCACCTGTTTTTCAAGGTTTTATTAGTATATTAAGTAGCTTTTGAATTTTCCAAATTCCACCCGTCTAAGATTCTTCACACAAGACAGGTTTTCAGGGGCAGAAATCTTTTTATTAATTAAAACGTATTGAATTATGAGTACAACACAAACGACCGAAAAGAAGCAGATCCAGAAACCAAAATTCAAGGATAAGTATGATAATTTTATCGGAGGAAAATGGACGGCACCTGTAAAAGGTGAATATTTTGATAATATTTCGCCTGTGGACGGAAATAGCTTTACAAAGGTCGCCAGATCTACCGAAGACGACGTTAATAAAGCAATAGACGCAGCATGGAAGGCCGCTCCGGAATGGAATAATTCCTCTGCAGCTACCCGAAGTAACCTGCTTTTGAAGATCGCAGATATCATGGAAGAGAACCTGGAAGACCTCGCTAGAGCCGAAACCTGGGACAACGGGAAGGCCGTTCGGGAGACACTGGCGGCCGATATGCCACTGGCAGTGGATCATTTTCGATATTTTGCCGGGGTTATAAGGGCTGAAGAAGGCTCGGTTAGTGAACTGGACTCCAATACGGTTTGCGTAAATGTAACAGAACCTCTGGGAGTGGTGGGACAAATCATTCCTTGGAATTTCCCAATCCTTATGGCCGCATGGAAATTGGCCCCTGCCCTGGCCGCTGGAAATTGCGTGGTTCTAAAACCGGCAGAACAAACTCCAGTTGGCATCCTGCTTTTAATGGAACTCATTGAAGACGTTCTTCCGGCAGGTGTATTGAATATCGTAAATGGTTTTGGTGCTGAGGCAGGAAAACCTTTAGCTTCTAGCCCCCGCATCAGTAAAGTTGCATTCACCGGGGAAACTACTACAGGGCAGTTGATCATGCAATACGCTTCGAAAAATGTCACACCAGTGACCCTTGAACTGGGAGGAAAATCTCCAAATGTCTTTTTCAGTAGTATCATGGAGGCCGATGATGATTTCTTTGATAAATGCATTGAGGGTGCAGTGATGTTTGCACTTAACCAGGGAGAGGTATGCACCTGTCCTTCAAGGTTATTGATTCAGGAAGATATATATGACAAGTTCATTGAGCGTGTGATCGAAAGAACCGAAGCCATCAAGCTGGGCCATCCCCTTGATCCTGATACCATGATGGGTGCGCAGGCATCTAATGATCAATATGAGAAGATCCTTAATTACATCAATATTGGTAAGGAAGAAGGCTGCGAGGTATTAACCGGAGGAGAAAAAGCATTCAACGAAGGTCTTGAAGGCGGTTATTATATCAAGCCAACCATTTTAAAGGGAAATAACAAAATGCGTGTTTTCCAGGAAGAGATCTTTGGACCAGTTGTTTGCGTCACCACTTTTAAGGATGAAGCCGAAGCTATTGAGATTTCAAATGATACGCTTTACGGTTTAGGTGCAGGGGTATGGACGAGAGACATGCACCAGGCTTACCAGATCTCAAGAGCCATTAAAGCTGGACGGGTTTGGGTAAATAACTATCATAATTATCCAGCACATGCTCCTTTTGGAGGTTATAAAAAATCTGGTATTGGCCGGGAAAACCATAAAATGATGCTGTCACACTACCGCCAAACCAAGAACATGCTGATCTCTTATGATAAGAAAGCAATGGGCTTCTTTTAGAATATGTATAGAAGAGTAGATATAACCGAAGATGCTGTACGCATCTTAGATGCCCTAAAAGAGCGGCATGGTGATCTCATGTTTCACCAAAGCGGAGGTTGCTGTGATGGCTCTTCTCCCATGTGCCTGGAAAAAGGTGATCTTCTGCTGAACGAAAACGACGTCTGGCTGGGAACGGTTCATGGGTGTGAATTCTTTATGAGCAAAGATCAGTTCGAATACTGGAAACACACCCATCTATTAGTGGATATCACAAAAGGGAGAGGTTCCAGTTTTTCATTGGAAATTCCAATGGGAGTACGTTTTGTTATCAAATCAAGAATGTTCAAACCTGAAGAGCTCGAAGATCTTCAACCTATAAAACATGGAGAAGAGTTCATAGATTGAATATTCTTTGATAGCTTATTAAAAAAGGAAAGTCGGCGGTTAGTCGGCTTTTCTTATTTTTAGCCTGCATTAAACCATCTAAGTCCTGTTATGAAAATTCCGAATTTGGAAACATCACGACTTTTACTTAAAAAAGTAGTGAACGAAGACCAACAAAATATTTATAGGGGCCTGTCCCATCCTGAAGTTATCAAGTATTACGGTGTAAGTTATTCCACATTTAAAGAAACCGAAGAGCAAATGCGTTGGTATTCTAATCTTGAGAAATCAGGTGCCGGAAGGTGGTGGAGTATTAGAGTTAAAGAAACTGAAGAATTTTGCGGTGCTATTGGTATCAACGATCATCATCCTGAACATAACAAGGCAGAAATTGGCTTCTGGTTACTACCCCAATTTTGGGGACGGGGATTGATACAGGAAGCGGCTGAAAGCCTTATCCATCACCTTTTTGAAGATCTAAAATTAAATAGATTAGAGGCTTATGTGGAAGCTGCTAATAGTAAGTCCTCAAGAGTTCTTGAAAAATTAGGATTTATTCATGAAGGTACTATGAGAGATTCTGAAATTAAGAACGGGGAATTTATTGATGTTAAGATCTATGCCAGGTTAAACCGGTAAAAGGCGCGTGAAGAATAATTCCTTTAAAAGCATTTTTTATTAATCCAAAGGCATTATTCATCTTTCACCTTTTCCCATAAAAAAACCCTCACCATAAGAATGATGAGGGTTTTCAAAAGGAAGGCGGCGACCTACTCTCCCACAATGAAAGCAGTACCATCGGCGCTAACGGGCTTAACTTCTCTGTTCGGAATGGGAAGAGGTGAGCCCCGT
>NZ_JANCNS010000003.1 GCF_022570735.2 Christiangramia oceanisediminis
TTTCTTGGTAACTTTCAATCTGGAAATGTGAACGGCTGCTCGCTCGCAAAGCGGGTGCAAATATACAACCCTTTTTCTTTATCCACCAAAACTTTTTTTGAAAAATTTTTGATTTCTTTTTGCCCTGCTTAAAACCCAACCTTCAAATGAACATCAACCTCTTTTAGAAGCCTCACTCCCCTCAATCGGAAAGCGGATGCAAATGTAAGGTGACTTTTGCTTTCAAACCAAATAAAAAATCAACTTTTTTTTCGGCCTTTATTTTAGCTGAGCCCTTGTCCTTAGCACTCTCCAGTAATTTCAGTGAACATAACTTCGTTTCCAAAGCGGGTGCAAATATACGTCCACTTAAAACTAGTGACCAAATAAAATTTAAACTTTTTTATGGAAATTTTAATACTCGAACGTAAATAGCTGGAAAACAGAATGAACTATTTGCTTCTTTTTTTGGGCCCCTCCGGTTTATTCCATTTATCACTTAGATCAAGGTATTCAAAATCCAGGGCACTCCCCTGCCGCTCCAGGATGTTGTCCCTGAACGAGCGCTGTAGAATATCCTCGATAAGGAAATCTTCCTGGTTAGATTCTGGGTGATATTCTTCTTTTAATGAAATATCGAACATGCTGGCAGTGGTATTATACCAAAAGGCCCTCCAGCCACTTTTTAGATTCTTTACAAGATTGAATGCCGTAGTTCCGGTTTGCCTGTGAATTAGTTTTACAAGAATCTGCCCTTCTGTGCGGGTTAGCTTTTTCAATTCCTCAGCGAATTCCCTTTCGATATAGTTCTCGACTATCTTGGTATATTTCTTCCTGTCTCTTTTAGACTTGATCTGGTCCAGCCTGCTATTGAGTTCCACCAGCCTTTCGGAAGCCAGTTTGGCATACGGATACACTTTCCTGGTTTTTTTCCTTAATATAAGGTAGCGCCTTCTTTCATTAATATCATCAAACTTCAGCTTTCTTAACAGAACCACTTCTTCAAGATCGATTGTCTCCCTGGGCATTGTATCGCCAGCAATAAGCATATAGGTCACCTCTGAGGTGTCGGTTTTTACGCTATCCACTTCGGTTTTGGTCGGGGTTACCTGGGAAATTCCGGGAAGACCAATCATTAGCAATATGATGAATACTATTCTCTTCACTCCTTTTATATCTTACTTCAAACTCACTTTTTGCGAAAACCATTCCAAAATTAATCAATCGCCAATTGTCACCAATCTAAAACTTTTTAAATTCGTGAAAATTATACTGAACAATGAAGAAAAGCGAAATACTGGACAAAAAGTCAATGAAGTTCCTCGAGAACTATTTAAATAACGCTGCGCCTACCGGATACGAAGCCGAAGGCCAGAAATTATGGATGGAATACCTGAAACCCTATGTAGATGAATTTATTACCGATACCTACGGGACCGCCGTTGGAGTTATAAATCCTGAAGCCGAATATAAGGTAGTAATAGAAGGTCATGCAGATGAAATTTCCTGGTATGTGAATTATATTTCAGATGAAGGATTCATTTACGTGGTTCGAAATGGCGGAAGCGACCACCAGATCGCAGCTTCGAAACGAGTGAATATCCACACAAAAAACGGTATCGTTAAAGGAGTATTCGGCTGGCCTGCCATCCACACACGCGATAAGGAAAAGGAACAATCCCCTAAAATGGACAATATCTGCATTGATGTTGGTTGTTCTAATAAGGAAGAGGTTGAAAAATTAGGGGTGCATGTTGGATGTGTGATCACTTACCCGGACGATTTCTTCATTTTGAACAAAGATAAATTCGTTTGCCGTGCTCTTGACAACCGTATTGGAGGTTTCATGATCGCTCAGGTAGCGAGATTGCTAAAAGAAAACGGAGTGAAACTTCCGTTTGGACTATATGTTACCAATTCGGTTCAGGAGGAGATCGGGTTGAGAGGTGCCGAAATGATCACGCATCGCATTCAGCCAAATGTTGCTATAGTGACCGATGTAACCCATGACACCACTACCCCGATGATCGAGAAAAAGACGAATGGGCTGAATAAGATTGGTGCGGGGCCGGTTATTTCGTACGCACCGGCAATCCAGAATAAATTAAGGGAATTGATCATTGATACTGCTGAGGAGAAGAAAATACCATTTCAGCGTCACGCTTCCTCCAGGTTTACAGGGACAGATACCGATGCATTCGCCTACAGCAACGGCGGAGTTCCTTCTGCATTGATCTCGCTTCCCTTACGATATATGCATACCACGGTAGAAATGGTTCATAAAGATGATGTGGAGAACGTGATCATTCTTATCTATGAATCTCTTTTAAAAATAAAGACAGGAGACAGCTTCAGCTATTTCGATTAAGCTCTACGATTGTCAATAATATCATAAACTCCCTGTAATCCAGGGAGTTTTTTATTTTCCTTAATTAAGTTTCACAATTCTTTAATTCCGTTGAAGATACATTCCGCTTATATTTAAGAAAAAAATCATGACGCTGTCGCAGGAAGATGTTGAAACCGTAATGACCAACCCACATGAAGCGGTTAAACTGGCCAATCTCAGATACGTTTCTGAAAGGCATTTATCTATTCACAGGAAAAAAGTTGGAAGAGGTTTTGCCTATTATAAGAAAGATGAGAAAATTTCTGACCCTGATACTCTTGACAGAATAAAGAAACTGGTCATACCTCCTGCCTGGAAAAATGTGAGGATCACCCATCTTCCTAACGGACATTTACAGGTTGTAGGCAGGGATGACAAAGAGCGAAAACAATATATGTATCATCCCGCCTGGTCTCAGATCAGGAACCAAACCAAGTTCTTTAAAATGAGTGCATTCGCTAAAACTCTTCCGAAGATAAGGAAACAGGTGAGCAAAGACCTGGAGCTGGAAGGCATGCCTCAACGCAAGGTACTGGCACTCGTGATTCGATTAATGGAGGAAACCCACATTAGAATTGGCAACCAGTATTATGCTAAGAACAATAAAACCTATGGATTATCCACCTTTAGAACCAAGCATGTGAAAACCTTCAAAAATGGTTTGAAATTTGAATTCATCGGTAAAAAGGGAAAGGAACACTCTATTACTGTTGAAAATAGAAAGCTTGTAGATCTTATTAATCAATGCGAAGAGATACCTGGTTGGGAATTATTCAAATTCTTTGATGAAAAAGGGCAAAAACAAAGCATTGACAGCGGGATGATCAACGAATACATCCATGAGATCAGCGACGATATCTTTTCAGCTAAGGACTTCAGGACCTGGTCTGCCACTAAGATTTTCTTTGAAACCCTCCGGGAAATAGGATATACTGAAGACGAAAAAGAGAATAAAAAGAATATTCTACAGGCTTATGATTCGGCAGCAGAAGGACTGGGTAATACCCGTGCCGTTTGCCGAAGCTATTACGTGCATCCAAAAGTGTTTGAAACCTATGAAACCGGGGAAATAGTTCCGTATTTTAAAAAGATCAGGGAAGACGATGCTGTAGATTATACCAGGCTTTCAGAGCCAGAAAAAGCCATTAACAAACTTATTCAGGATTTTGAAATAAAAGTTCAGGAATAATAATTTCAAGTCAAAAGTTAGGGTCTTTATTTCAAATTCGAATAAATTTGGGATATGACCAATAGCATTGCCATCAGAATTGCCGATTTTCTTGGCAAATATCCTCCTTTTTCATTGCTGGATGATGTCCAGCTAAATTCCATCGCCCAGGAGGTAAGGGTATCTTATTTTGAACAGGGAAAAGCCATCTTCCTGAAAGACGAAAAAGTTCATGACCTGTTCTATATTGTTCATAAAGGAGCTGTAGACCTGCAAAAAGTAAAGGAAAATGGTGAACCTGAAACGATTGATAAATGCGACGAGGGAGACGTCTTTGGTTTAAGGCCCTTATTTGCAAAAGAAAATTACCAGATCAATGCCATCACCGATGAAGAAAGCATTGTTTATGCTATCCCAATAGAGCATTTTAAACCCCTGGCCACCAGCAACGCCAATGTTGGAAATTTTCTAATCGAAAGCTTCGCGTCCAATACTCGGAATCCCTATTCTTCTGAACACCGGGGAAAACTTTTTGACGATCAAGATGAAATAAGTTTTAAACAGGAAGCATTATTCGACCTGCAGCCGGTAGCCGTAGTAAAAAAAATGATCACCGTTTCAAAGGATACGAGTCTGAAAAAGGCCGCTACCTTAATGAGCAAAAAAAGAGTAGGTTCGGTTATCGTGGTGGAAGATAAAAAACCGGTTGGGATCGTAACCGATGTAGACTTCAGGGAATATGTAGGAACCGGCATCTTTGGGATCGAAACTCCCGTAGAAAAGGTGATGACCTCTCCCGTTATATGCTATTCCAAGGGGATTACCCTGGCCCAGGCACAGCTTACCATGATGAAGCATAAGATCAATCACATTTGCATCACCAAGGATGGCACACCTAATACGAAGGTAAAGGGAATTGTTTCTGAACATGACATCATGGTTTCCCAGGGAAATAATCCTTCAGTTTTGATGAAGGCGATCAACCGTGCTTCCAGCACGCCTAAACTCAACCGGATACAAAGCAAGGTACTTTATCTCCTGGAGGGCTATATGAAAAATAACATTCCGGTCACACATGTTTCCAAGATCATCTTTGAACTCAATGATGCCACTATAAAACGCACCATCGTAAGATGTATCGACAAAATGGATGCCCCGCCTCCATGTAATTTTGCCTGGATGTCATTAGGTAGCCAGGGACGTAAAGAACAGTTACTGCATACAGACCAGGACAACGCGATCGTTTTTGAAGATGTTCCTGAAGATAAGCTGGAAGAGACCCGCGCCTATTTTCTGAAACTTGCTAAAAGGGTTACCAAAAGACTGAATATTATTGGCTTTGAGTTTTGTCCTGCTGAAATGATGGCCAGAAATCCTAAATACTGTCTTTCCCTTTCTGAATGGAAACAACAATTCACTACCTGGATCACCAGTTCGGGAATGGATGATATTTTGCTTTGCCAGATCTTCTTTGATTTTGACATTACTTACGGAGACGTAAAACTCACCAATGCCATTTCAGACCATATATTCAAAACCCTTAAAGAAAATAAACTTTTTCTGAACCGCCTGGCAGTTCAGGCCCTAAGAAATCCTTCGCCCCTTGGCTTTTTCAGGCAATTCCTGGTTGAGGAAGGAGGCGAAAAGAAAGACCTGTTCGACATCAAAAAAAGAGGTATCATGCCGCTTACCGATGCCGCCCGCCTGCTAATTCTTGAGCACCGTGTAAAAAACATCAGCAATACAGCGGAAAGATTTGAAAAACTGGCGCAGTTGGAACCAAATAACAAGGAACTATATCTTGCATGCGCCTATTCTTCCAAAGTCCTTCTTAAATTCAGAACCAGGCAGGGTTTGAAATATAAAAGCAACGGCAGGTTTATCAACCTGGAAGATCTAAGCAAAGAGGATAAGGTAAAGTTGAAGCGTTGCTTTAAAACGATCAAAGAAGTCCAGGAGCTTATCAAAATAAGATTCGAAACAGCCTATCACTCATGATCAGGAAATGGTTCAAAAATAAAGAGGACGAAAACCTTCCCGGATTCTGGCAAAACTACGCAAGTTGTTTCGAGGAAAAATTACCCCGAAAAGTTTCTGACATTCGATTCGTCGTATTCGATACTGAAACTACCGGTTTTGATTTCGATGAAGACCGTATCCTTAGCATAGGAGCCTTCCGGGTTGAAAATAACAATATCGAGATTGGCGATAATTTTGAAGTGTTTCTTGAACAAAGCCACTTCAATCCTGAAACTGTCAAGATCCACGGAATTATTAAAAACGAAAGATTCGAAAAAATATCTGAATTAGAGGCGCTGAAAGGATTTCTGAATTATATTCAGAATTCAATTTTGGTAGCCCATCATGCCGGCTTTGATGTCAAAATGGTGAACAAGGCCCTGCAAAGACACGGGCTTCCGAAGCTCAAGAATAAAGTGTTAGATACTGCTGCTCTTTACAGCAAAACCCGTATTAGCAGCAATCTTATAGATCGCGAAAAAACTTACTCATTAGATGAGATTGCCGAAACTTACAACATCGATTTAATTGAACGGCATACCGCTGCAGGGGACGCCTATATTACCGCACTTATTTTTATGAAGTTGCTTAACCGACTTTCTAACGGAAAGGATGTTGCCTTAAAAAATATCTATAGGGTTTAATCTGGTCTTGAAGAACTAATATCTAACTCTTTTATAAGGCCCTGGATTCAAAAAACCTAAGCAATGCCACTACATCTTCTGTAGTTTTAATTTTATTATCGCTAAAATAATCCTTCATTTCCTTAGAAGAGAAAAAGTCTTTTAAGTCTTTCTCTTTTGTTCGCACCTCCTTATACTCACTCCCGTTCACCGACATATAATATTTCATTTCCACCCTTACTTTGGCTGGTTCGGCTTTATCGTATCCCGAAGATCCTTCTTTAGCAGGAGTGATACGAAGGTCTGGCCTTCCAATAAAAGAAGAATTTTCACCTTCAAAGAACCTGGCGAAATATCCGGCCAGCCTACCATCTTCTGAATCTATTTCATCCAGATAATAGGTATAATTATCTATTTCATAGGTAATGGTTTTTAAACGCGGAAATTTAACCTCTTCAGAATTAGGATCGGCCTTGATCATTATGGCATCTTCGAACGCATTATATCGCAAATAGGCGTCTACAGAAGTTCGCTCGCTATCGTGGATAGTACCTTTTTTAAATTCCTCTTCTAAATAGGGAGATCCTGTATAATCGTAATCAGGTTCTTTTTCCTTGGTGAGGAAAAAAGAACTTGGATCATATACTCCAATGGTTACATCCTGTGCCATGATACAGAAAGAAAAAAACAGGAAAAGGGTAAATGTGATTATTTTTTGCATTTCAAGAAATTTAATAGTTCTGGTACAAATTTTATACCGTGCCGGTTAATATACTGCGATTTTATATCTTTTTAAAACCACTAGTTGAAAAACCAATAAACTACAGGCTACCTTCAATAATATCTTCCACCACCTCAGGGTTTAGCAGAGTTGAAGTATCTCCCAGGTCTGAAGTATCTTTAGACGCGATCTTCCTTAGAATACGACGCATGATCTTTCCGCTACGGGTCTTTGGCAGTCCTTCCACGAACTGGATTTTTTCCGGCTTGGCGATCGGCCCTATCTTATCCGCGATCTGCTGATTGATCTCCTTTCTCAGATTATCCTGGTTCCTGGATTCTCCGGCTTCTTTCAGAATAACAAATCCGTATAGCGCATTTCCTTTTACTTCATGGGGATAACCAACTACAGCCGACTCGGCTACCGCCGGATGCTCATTAATAGCATCTTCTATTGGTGCAGTTCCAAGGTTGTGACCGGATACAATGATCACATCATCTACCCTACCCGTGATTCGATAATAACCGGTTTCGTCGCGCAAAGCTCCATCGCCGGTGAAATACATATTTTCAAATGCCGAAAAATAAGTGTCTCTATAACGCTCATGGTTGCCCCAGATGGTCCTGGCCATCGAAGGCCATGGGAATTTGATACATAGCCTTCCGTCTACCTGGTTACCTTTGATCTCCTCCCCTTTTTCATCCATTAAGACCGGCTGAATTCCCGGAAAAGGAAGGGTTGCAAAGGTTGGTTTGGTAGGAGTCGCGAATGGAATTGGCGAGATCATGATACCACCGGTTTCGGTTTGCCACCAGGTATCAACGATCGGGCTTTTATTTTTGCCAATATTGCTGTCATACCAGTGCCAGGCTTCCTCGTTGATGGGTTCTCCAACAGTTCCCAGAACTTTCAATGAGGAAAGATCATACTTATCTACAAATTCCAGGTTCTTTTTTGCCAGAGCCCTGATCGCGGTGGGTGCGGTATAGAATTGGTTAACCTTATGCTTTTCCACGATCTCCCAGAATCTGCCAAAATCGGGATAGGACGGGACTCCTTCAAACATCACGGTCGTTGCACCATTTAGTAATGGCCCATAAACTATGTAAGAATGACCAGTGATCCAGCCAATATCGGCGGTACACCAGTACACATCATCATTCTGATAATTAAAAATATTCTTAAATGTATAAGCCGAATATACCATATATCCCGCGGTAGTATGTAACATACCTTTAGGTTTTCCGGTAGATCCCGAAGTATACAGGATGAACAACGGGTCTTCCGCATCCATTATCTCCGGGGCGCATTGATCTGAAGCATTTTCCAATAAAGGCTCCAGCCATTTATCACGGCCATCCTTCATGTTGATATCGCTTCCAATTCGTTTGGCGACCAGAACGGTTTCAACATCCGGACATTCTTCCAATGCCTTGTCTACAATTCCTTTTAGATCGATAGTTTTAGCACCGCGGTACGAACCATCTGAAGTGATCATCATCTTACAATCGGCATCCAGGGTCCGGGTCGCCAGTGCTGAGGCCGAAAATCCTGCAAATACCACCGAGTGAATGGCGCCTATCCGGGCACAGGCCAGCACAGCGTAAGCCAGTTCAGGGATCATTGGCAAATAGATACAGACTCGATCACCCTTTTCGATACCGTTTTCTTTTAATACATTGGCGAATTTGTTCACCTTTTTATGTAGTTCTGAATAGCTGATATGCAAGGTTTCGTCTCCTGGTTCGTTTGGCTCCCAGATGATGGCCGTTTTATCGCCACTGGTCAACAGATGCCTGTCAATACAATTTTCTGTAATATTCAATTTTGCATCCTCGAACCATTTTACCTCAGGTTTGCTAAAATCCCAACTTAGAACCCTGTTCCATTTTTTCCTCCATACAAAATGCTCCTCGGCCACTTCCTGCCAGAAGTTCTCTGGTTCTCTTACCGATTTTCTGTATACCTGAAAATATTCCTCAAGATTCTTAATATGATAATTACTCATGGTCTAAGTTGGTTTTGGTCAATAATAACAAAACCGGTATTACCGGTTTCGTTTCTAAAATTATTAAATCATCTGGAATGAAAAAAGTTAAATCAAGCCTAATTCATGGAAATTTTTAATTAAGATTTGATGTTAACTCTCATTTTTATAAAAAGACTGATAATTAATGCTTGTGAAGATAGTCTTCTACATTCTTTTTAATTCGTTGCTCGATGTTGCTTACATCAGCCTTCTTAAATTTTTCACCCGTAATATTTTCGTATAGTTCAATATATCTTTCAGAAACCGATTCGATATACTCATCACTCATTTCGGGGACTTTTTGTCCTTCCTGTCCCTGGAATCCGTGAGAGATCAACCATTGGCGAACAAATTCCTTTGAAAGTTGTTTCTGGGCCTCTCCTTTCTCCTGTCTTTCCACATATCCCTTTTTATAAAAATATCTTGAAGAATCTGGTGTATGGATCTCATCGATCAGAACGATCTCTCCTTCGGGCGTTTTTCCGAATTCATATTTCGTATCCACCAGGATCAGGTCCTGTTTGGCCGCGATCTCGGTACCACGTTCAAATAGGTTCCGGGTATATTCTTCTAACTTTTTATAATCGGCTTCAGTAACAATACCTTTTTTGATGATGTCTTCCTTGGAAATATCCTCGTCATGATCACCGTGTTCAGCCTTTGTTGCCGGAGTGATAATAGGCTCCGGAAATTTATCGTTTTCCTTCATTCCTTCCGGAAGAGCTACTCCGCATAATTGTCTTTTTCCGGCCTTATATTCCCTGGCAGCATGACCCGACATATATCCCCGAATCACCATTTCCACCTTGAATGGCTCACATTTCTTTCCGATCGCAACATTCGGATCGGGAGTTGCTTCCAGCCAGTTCGAAACGATATCGCTGGTCTTTCCCATCATTTTGGTAGCGATCTGGTTCAGGATCTGGCCTTTATAAGGAATCCCTTTCGGCATCACCACATCAAAAGCAGAAAGCCTGTCTGAAGCGATCATTACCAGCCGGTCGTTCTCCAGGCTGTAAACATCTCGCACCTTGCCTTTATAAACCGATTTTTGTCCGGGAAAATTGAAATTTGTCTTAATAATAGTATTACTCATAACGAGTTTAATCTGTCTTTAATCGTTGTGTTCTATTGTTTTATATGCAGCGATGATCTTTTTCACCAGTCGGTGTCTAATCACATCCTTATCATCGAGGTACACCATTCCAACTCCTTTTACATCTTTCAGGATCAATAGGGCTTCCTTCAAACCTGAGATCACTCTGCGGGGTAGATCGATCTGTCCCGGGTCACCGGTAATGATGAATTTGGCATTCTTACCCATCCTGGTAAGGAACATCTTCATCTGGGCGTGAGTGGTATTCTGGGCCTCGTCCAGGATCACGAAAGCATTATCCAGGGTTCTTCCGCGCATAAATGCCAGAGGAGCGATCTGTATCACTCCTTTTTCGATAAAGATCTCCAGTTTTTCGTGTGGGATCATATCGCGTAAGGCGTCATATAATGGCTGCATGTAGGGATCTAATTTCTCCTTAAGATCCCCCGGAAGGAAACCAAGGTTCTCTCCTGCTTCTACAGCAGGCCTGGTTAAAATGATCCTTTTTACCTGCTTTTCCTTTAGGGCTTTTACCGCAAGGGCAACTCCAGTATAGGTCTTACCGGTTCCGGCCGGACCAATTGCGAACACCAGGTCGTTCTTTTTGGAAAGCTCCACCATCCTCCGCTGGTTCGCGGTCTGGGCTTTGATCACCTTTCCGCTGATACCGTGGACTATAGGTTCGCCGCTTTCTTTGGAAGTTTCGTATTCTTCTTCACTTTCGCTGGTAAGCACCCTTTCAATGGAATTTTCGTCCAGTTTGTTATACTTACCAAAATGATCCATAAGCATATTGAATCGCTTATCGAATTCTTCCAGCATCTCCTCGTCGCCGAACACCCTTATCTTGCTGCCCCTGGCAACGATCTTGAGTTTTGGGAAATACTTTTTTAAAAGTTCGATGTGTTCGTTTTGCTGCCCGAAAAACTCGCGTGGGCTGATCTCTGAAAGTTCAATAAGAAGTTCGTTCAAAAGCTATAGGTTTTTAGATGAAGCATGGTTGAAATTTTTCCGGTAATTTTTATTTGTCCTTCGCAATTCTAAATCCTAATTTTGGATCGAAATTCCGGGAATTTTTTACCAGTTTACAAATGCGAATAACTTAAATAAAATTTATATTCGCCTTCTATACAAACTTAAGGAAAATTACCAGTCGCAGATAAAAAAATATTAACAATCACCTATGCCCATTATCACTTTAACTACCGACTTCGGGGAGAAGGATTATTTCGCTGGCGCGGTTAAAGGAGCTATTTATAGTGAGCTTAATGATGTTAGAATTGTTGATATCTCACATTCGGTTTCTCCGTTCCACATCAGCGAGGCCGCGTACATTATAAAAAACGCCTATAACAGCTTTCCAAAGGGCACGGTTCATATCATCGGGATCGATTCTGAATTAACCCCGGAGAACAAACACCTGGCTGTTAAACTGGACG
The DNA here is from genome assembly GCF_022570735.2 of Christiangramia oceanisediminis. Lineage (GTDB taxonomy): Bacteria > Bacteroidota > Bacteroidia > Flavobacteriales > Flavobacteriaceae > Christiangramia > Christiangramia oceanisediminis. The sequence goes on from NZ_JANCNS010000003.1 coordinate 11,464, forward strand.
GGCATTATTTTATCTGTGCCAATAACGGTATACTTTCATTGCTGGCCTCCGAGATCAAACCCGAAAAGATCGTGGAGATCAATATTCATGATAAAGTAGAGACTAATTTTCCGGTGCTTGATGTGTTTGTTAAGGTTGCCTGCCACCTTTCCCGTGGCGGTACCCTGGAAGTTATAGGAAAAAGCATTCAGGAGATCAAATATCTTAAACAACTGGAACCGGTTGTTAATTCTGATAAAACCCAGATCATAGGCCATGTGCTCTATATAGATAACTACGGAAACGTGGTTACCGATATCACCCGTAAGTTATTCGAAAGCGTTGGAAAAGGCCGGGATTTCAAGATCAGCGCCAGGGGTGTAAGTTTTTCTGAAATTCATGAAAATTACAGCCATGCAATCAATTTTAATGTAGAAAAGGAAAAGCGCAGGGAAGAAGACGGAAAAAAGCTGGCTGTTTTTAATTCGGCTGGTTATATAGAACTGGCGATCTATAAAAGCAACCCGAGTACGGTAGGCAGTGCCTCTACCCTATTCGGACTTGAATACCTTGACACGGTATCGATAAATTTTGAATAAATGTTTGTAAGAATCGTAAAAATGGGCTTTAAGCCAGAAAAGGTCGAAGAATTCCTGGCAAATTTCGACCGCAATAAGAAAAAGATCAGAGGTTTCGAAGGCTGCCTGTTTTTAGAGCTCTACAGGGATAAACACAATACTCACCGGTTTTTCACGTATAGTTACTGGGAAAGTGAACAGGCACTTGAAAATTACCGGAATTCTGATCTATTCAAGGAAGTCTGGGCCAATACCAAGGTCCTGTTCAATGAAAAACCAGAAGCCTGGAGTGTGGATAAGTTAGTTAGTATGGAGTAGTTAGTATTGAGTATTGAGAAGTGGAGAGTGGAGAGTGGAAATTGAAAGTAGAAAGTTGAAAGTTGAAAATTGGAATTATATAATTTTAGAATCAACAGAAAAACGACAACAGACAACCGACAATTGATAATTGATAATTGATAATTGATAATTGAAATTGCAATGTTTGCAATCCTGAATAAAGAAATACAATCCTTTTTTTCATCCCTTACCGGTTACCTGGTTATAGGTCTTTTCCTGCTGATAAGCGGATTATTTCTATTTGTTTTCAGTGGCGGTTATAATATCCTGGACAGCGGATTTGCCGATCTTAAACCTTTTTTCAGCCTGGCACCCTGGATCTTTTTGTTCCTGATCCCAGCCATCAGCATGCGGAGTTTTTCAGAAGAAAAACGCATGGGCACCATGGAGATCCTGCTCACCAAACCCATTAGAATCTGGCAACTTATTCTTGGAAAATACCTGGGGATCTTATTGCTAATCGGCCTGGCGATCCTGCCTAGTCTGCTTTATATCTATACGATAAGCGAATTAGGAAGACCGGAAGGTAATTTTGATGCCGGGGCCACCCTGGGATCCTATTTGGGATTATTGTTTCTTGGAGGTTGTTATGCCGCTATTGGCGTCTTTGCTTCCAGCCTGTCTTCAAACCAGATCGTCGCATTTTTATTAGGTGTTTTCCTTTGTTTTGTATGTTATTTCGGATTTGAAGGCATCAGCCAGACCGGTATTTTTGGAAATTCTACTTATATCGTTGAATCTTTTGGAATCAATTTCCATTATCAAAGCATCAGCCGTGGAGTAATAGATTCAAGGGACCTGATCTATTTCCTTTCAGTTATCCTGCTGTTTTTAAAGTTGACAGAGATCAGGCTTAGCGCCACCAAAAGTTCACGATCATGAAACAGTGGCCAAACCTAAAATCAATACTGATCCTGCTGGCCGTAATAGTGGCCGTGAATTTTGTTGCTTCTGAAGTTTACTTTCGGTTCGATCTCACCCAGGATAAACGATACAGCCTCTCCCCTGCCGCGAAAGATATTCTTGACGATGTGGACGAACCCATCGTTTTTGATGTTTTCCTGGAAGGCAGTTTTTCTTCAGAATTTAGAAGACTGCAGAACGAGACCAGGCAAATGCTGGAGGAATTTTCAGCATATAACAGGAATATAAAATTCAATTTCATCGATCCCCTGGAAGAAGGTGGAGACGCCAATGCTATTGCTGAAGAGTTCTATAAACTGGGAATGACGCCTGCCAGACTGAATGTAATGGAAAATGGCCGAAGCAGTGAAAGCATCATATTTCCCTGGGCCATCGCCAATTACGGAAACGAGACCGTTAAGATACCCCTGCTCAAAAACCAGATAGGCGCCAGCGATGAGGAGCGCGTGAACGCTTCGGTACAGCAACTGGAATACGTGCTAGCCAATGGTCTTAGCAAACTCATTTATCCTCGTGAAAAGAAGATCGCGGTGATGCGCGGAAATGGTGAATTGCCCGATGCCCGTATTGCCGATTTCATCAGGACCATACAGGAATATTACTTTATGGCGCCTTTTACCCTGGATTCAGTTGAATTAAAGCCGCAAAAAACCCTGGAGGATCTAAAAGAATATGACCTGGTGATCGATCCAAAACCTTCACAGGCCTTTACCGAACAGGAAAAATATGTGCTGGACCAGTACCTTTTGAATGGCGGGAAAATGCTCTGGCTTGCTGAAATGACCAGTATGGAAACGGATAGCCTTTTCAACGAAAACGGATCTGCAGTAGCCCTGTACCGAGACCTGAACCTGGGCGATTATTTCTTTTCCTACGGACTCAGGATCAACCCGGCGCTGGTCAACGATCTTTATTCGGCCCCCATTATCCTGGCTAGCGGAAGCGGAAATAACACTCGCTTTAATCCATATCCCTGGTTTTACAGTCCGTTGACGAGTTCCCCGAACGATCACCCTATCATCAACAATATCGAAGCGGTAAAATTCGAGTATGCCAATCCAATCGACACCCTCGCCAACGATATCAAAAAGACTGTTTTACTGAGCAGTTCTCCTCAATCTAAGGTCGAAGGAGTTCCTTTACAGATTAGCCTGGAAATGGTTAGTAAAAAGCCTGACCTGGAAACCTATAATGCCGGTGAACAACCACTTGCTGTACTACTGGAAGGTAAATTCACTTCGGTTTACAAGAACAGGGTAAAACCTTTTGAGCTGAAATCTCATATAGATACAGGTAAACCCTCCAAAATGCTGGTAGTTTCAGACGGTGATGTGATCAAGAACGATCTTCAGCAAGGGCAGCCGCTTGAACTAGGCTTTGAGAGATATACCGGGAATACTTACGGAAACAAGGAATTTTTACTAAATGCCGTGAACTACCTGCTCGATGATACCGGACTCATAAATATCCGTTCAAAAGAGATCAATCTCGCTTTTCTAGATAAAGAAAAAGCGGCCAGTGAGAGGCAAAAATGGCAAATAACCAACCTTGCGGGGCCATTAGTTCTTCTGCTCATCTTCGGAATTAGTTTCTATTATTACCGTCGCTGGAAATACGTAAAATGAAGCGAGCAAAAAGCCGAAAACTTCTAAACCTGCTACATATTAACAATTTCAGATTCACATTGAATAACAAATAACTGTTTTTCAGTATTTTACCTCATTTTAAACATTCAATCCTGTTAATAAAAACTGCCCGAAGCGGCCGGGATTTTTGGCATATTCAGATATATTTGTAATTGATTCAAAATAAATCAATAAAAGCCGATGAAATTTATTGTATCCAGCAATTACCTGCTGAAACAGCTACAAATACTTGGAGGGGTAATTAACAGTTCAAACACACTACCCATTTTAGATAATTTCCTGTTTGACCTTAAGAATGACGAGCTAACCGTATCAGCTTCAGACCTTGAGACCACCATGTCTGCCAAACTGAATGTAGAATCAGATTCTGAAGGAAAGATCGCCGTGCCTGCAAAATTGCTTCTGGACACGCTGAAGACCTTTCCAGAGCAACCATTAACCTTTGTAGTTGAAGATAACAATACCATAGAACTTAGTTCAAATCACGGAAAATACGCGCTTGCTTATGCCGACGGGGAAGAATTCCCGAACCCGGTTGAGCTTGAAGATCCAAACAGCACCATCGTTGAAGGTGATGTACTGGCAACCGCTATTTCCAAAACCATTTTCGCTTCAGGAAATGATGATCTACGTCCTGTGATGAGTGGAGTTTTCTTCCAGTTCAAGGCAGACGGCCTTACTTTTGTGGCTACCGATGCGCATAAACTGGTAAAATATTCAAGAGAAGACATCCAGGCACAGCAGCCGGCTGAATTCATCATGCCGAAGAAACCTTTGAATCTTTTGAAAGGGATTCTTGCCGGAAGCGAATCTGAAGTGAAGATCGAATACAATGAGTCGAACGCTAAGTTCACTTTTGACGATACCGAACTGATCTGTAGACTTATAGACGGGAAATACCCGAATTACGAGGCGGTTATTCCGAAGGAAAATCCTAATAAACTGAGCATCGAACGCAACCAGTTCTTGAGCTCAGTAAGACGAGTTAGCATTTTCTCCAACAAGACCACTCACCAGGTGAGATTAAAGATTGCTGGTGCTGAGCTGAATATTTCAGCTGAAGATGTGGATTACAGCAATAAAGCTGAGGAGCGTTTGACCTGTTCCTACCAGGGAGACGATATGCAGATTGGATTCAACTCAAGATTCCTTATCGAAATGCTAGGAAATCTGACTTCAGATGAAGTGATGCTTGAAATGAGCCTTCCCAACAGAGCAGGAATTCTTACGCCGGTTGATGGACTGGATCATGGTGAAAAGATCACCATGCTGGTAATGCCGGTTATGCTAAATAACTAATAAACTGGCAGCTGCAGTAAGCAGTTGGCAGTAAAAATAAAAAAGCCCGTTTCAAGTTTTGAAACGGGCTTTCATTCTTATTACCCATTAAGGTTAATTTTAACTGTATTTGCTGGTTTTAAGAAGGGCTTATTAAAAACTTTCCGTTAATGATAAAGTCTGTTAATCAGTCAATATTCGCTGTCAATTTAGTTATATTCTAAGGTATAGATCAGTTAGTTAAACTAAAATAAGTTTAACCCAAATGAGGCTGGATCTAATTGAACTATGAGACCTTGTATAAGAACTGTCCTATTAAAACTGAATATTAATCATATAAATTGACCATTATGAAAAAGACAAGCATATTAATATTAATCTTAAGTTTCTTCCTCATCGTAGCCTGTTCAGACGATGATGATAACCAGGATTGCATTAATTATGAAGAAATAGCTAATGTAACTAGCGTTGAGGCACCACAAACGGCTACAATAAATCAACCCGTTGATGTAACTGTAAACTTTCGGGTGAACAATGGTTGCGGAGAATTCGCCCAATTTGATGAAAGCCTTATGGAAACCACCAGAACGATAGCGGTCGAGGCGATCTATGATGGCTGTGCCTGTACACAGGTGATAACCGATAGAACTATTACCTATTCATTCACCCCTCTAGTTTCCGGAGAACATGTTCTTCGATTCCGGTCTGGTGAGGAAGAATTTATTGAAGCCAGAATAATGGTGGAAGATCCTTCAGAATAAAAAGAAAATTAAACAGCCTTATTTGCACTAAATTTAAAAAGACCACCCAAAATTTAAATTTTGGGTGGTCTTTTTATTTTCATTTCAGAAAGGTGAAAACCTATTTCAGGAATTCTATTGTTAAAGGATAATACGGCATTTCACCATTACTTACCTTTATGGCATTCATAATTGGCAAAATAAGCGCGATAAGTCCGATAATTATTAAAATCAGGATCCCGATCCCGAAAAGCAGGATTAGTGGAATACTAATTAAGGAATAAATGAACAGGCTTATCTGGAAATTCAGGATCATTTTCCCATGCATATCCATTCCTGCCACCTTATCTTTTTGTGTTAACCAAAGGATTAGCGGCACGATAAATCCTCCAATTCCGGTAATTAGGTCGAGTAGCTGGCTAAGATGAGTCATCACCAGCATTTGATTGTCTTCTCTCATGATTGATTTTTTGATGGTTAGCAAAAGCTTCTATTTAATAGACGCGTAAAAACGGCATATGTTACAAAGATGGCCCAGGCGATAAATTCTTTTTAAATTTGCCGCATGAAATTGAATGATACCATCGTTGCTTTGGCAACACCCTCTGGAGCCGGAGCGATCGCCGTTGTAAGGGTTTCCGGACCTGATGCATTAAAGATCGTTGCTCCTCTTTTCAAGGCTAAAAGTAAAAAGCCACTCGAAGAGCAGCCCACCCATACCATCCACCTCGGAAATGTAATCGATGGGGAAAGGACTATCGATGAGGTACTGGCTTCGGTTTTCCGCTCTCCAAGATCTTATACCGGTGAGGAAACCGTGGAACTGTCCTGTCACGGGAGTCCGTATATCCAGCAGGAGATCATTCAGTTACTAATCAGGAAAGGATGCAGGTCTGCGGAAGCAGGGGAATTTACTTTGCGCGCTTTCCTGAACGCGAAAATGGATCTTAGCCAGGCAGAAGCCGTAGCCGATCTGATCAATTCTGAAAACGCCGCATCCCACCAGATGGCCATGCAGCAGATGCGTGGCGGCTTTTCGAATGAAATTCAGAAGCTACGCGAAGAACTGCTGAATTTCGCTTCACTTATAGAACTGGAACTGGATTTTGCCGAAGAAGATGTGGAATTCGCCAATCGCGATCAATTCAGAGACCTGGTTTCAAGAATACAAACCGTATTAAAAAGACTGATCGATTCCTTCGCTACGGGGAACGTTTTGAAAAACGGAATTCCCGTGGCTATCGTTGGAGAACCAAACGTTGGAAAATCTACTTTACTGAATGCCTTGCTGAATGAAGAGAGAGCCATCGTATCGGATATCGCAGGAACTACCCGTGATACTATCGAAGATGAGATGAGCATTGGCGGGGTTGGCTTTCGATTCATCGATACGGCTGGAATTCGGGAGACCAAAGATGTGGTAGAAAGCATAGGGATCAAGAAGACCTTTGAGAAGATAGGTCAGGCGCAGGTGGTTGTGTATCTGCTGGGTGCAGATCAGTTCCAGGCTCAAGGTTCAAGGTTCAAAATTGAGATCGAAAAGATAAAGAACAGGTTCCCGCAAAAGCCAATCCTGATCATCGCCAATAAGGTTGACCGATTATCTGAAGAAGAACTGGAAAATCTCAAATCTGGTTTGGAAGTCATTTCGAACGACAGTGAGAGATCCCAATATTTATTACTCTCGGCCAAAACCGGAACCGGTGTCGAGGAATTAAAAGATAAACTACTGGATTACGTAAATACGGGAGCCCTGCGAAACAGCGATACCATCGTGACCAATTCGCGGCATTATGCGGCTCTTTTAAAAGCCCTGGAAGAGATCAACAAAGTCGAGGATGGTCTGAATGCCGATCTATCCGGAGACCTGCTGGCGATAGATATCCGCCAGGCTCTGCATCACTTTGGAGAGATCACCGGGGAGATCACAAACGATGATCTGCTGGGGAATATTTTTGCTAATTTCTGTATTGGCAAATAAACAGAAGATTTTATTTGATATTATTTGATGTCATTTGATACTAAAACCTAATAATAATGAGGCTTTCAGGCCTCTTTTTTATTTACTATATTTTCTATTAAATTACTATTAGTACACCTCGTTTTACACCTCTAGTACACCTCAGTGTTAAAATATACACCTCGGGTGTACTTTAGTACACCTCAAATTAAATTTTTGAGTATCTTTATAGAAATCAGGCAGCTATGAAAATTAAACTAAAAAAGAAAAAACTAGCCTCAGGAAAGTATAGCCTTTATATCGAATACTATAAAGGAAAAAGTGTCGATAAGAATGGCAAGCAAATTCATAATAGAGAATTTGAATATTTAAAAGAATACCTCTATATCAATCCTACCAATGCGTTTGAAAAAAAGCAAAATGAAGAAACTCTTTTAAGAGCAGAACAAATATTATCAATTCGACGAGCAGAATACGCCCAGGGGAAATACGGAATCAAAGACAGATCTAAGGGTAAATTACTATTTCTTACCTATTACGATAAACTGAAAGAAGAGCGTTACGAGACCAAGGGTAACTACGACAACTGGGATGCTGCTCAAAATCATCTCGAGGATTATTGTAAAAAGAGGAAGATCACCTTTGAAGATATAGATGAAGAATTTGTACTGGGATTCAAAAAATACTTGAATCAAACTGCCAGAACTAAATCCAACACTCCCCTATCTCAAAATTCAAAATATACATACTACAATAAGTTTAAAGCTGCCTTACGAAAAGCGTTTGAAGACGGTTACACCAGCAGGAATTTCGCTACCACGGTTAAAGGTTTTGCCCAGGGGGAAACGTCAAGAGAATACTTAACCCATGATGAACTTCAGGCATTGGCAAAAGCCAGGTGTAAGCACCAGGTTTTAAAAAATGCATTCTTATTTAGTTGCTTAACAGGGTTAAGATGGAGTGATATCAACAAACTAACCTGGGCGGAAGTTAGAGATGAAGACGAAGGTTCCAGACTCATTTTCAAGCAAAAGAAAACTAAAGGTCAGGAGTATCAATATATCTCGGATCAAGCCAGAAACTTACTGGGTAAAAGGAGAAAATCGAATGAACGGGTTTTTCAGGGATTGAAGTATGGAGCGCACTTTAATGCTGAAATTCTACGATGGTGTATGCGCGCCGATATTACCAAGCATATTACATTTCACAGTGCCAGGCATACTCACGCTGTATTGCTTCTTGAAAATGGCGCAGATATTTATACTGTTTCGAAAGTGCTCGGGCATAAGGAAATAAGAACCACTCAGGTATATGCGAAAATCGTAGATAAGAAGAAAAAAGAGGCTGCCTATTTAATACCGGAGCTCCAAATGAATTATGAATTTTGATATTATTACATATCTCTTCTCCTTCGGATTTTTATACATCTACAGCCGTCTGGCTATCCACTATTTACCAGCTGTATATTCATACTTTTTAAATATACATTCAGGCATAATCATTTCCCTTGAAAGACCAAGATTATTGTTTCATTTTACCGGGTTATTTTTCATGCACCTAATGTTTGCTTTTCATCAATCTTACACAAGCCCTGGTTTTTTAATTCCGTTGATAGTTTTCCTGGTTTTTATCCTGGGTTTATATTTCTGCTTTATTTCATGGGGAGAACCTTTTAAATCTTCCTTTTTAAAAAAACCAATCTCAGATTCGACTAGACTTTCAAAAAATTTCAATTTATCGATCTCCGATATACATATAACTCAGTTATATAATGAAATGGTAAGATTTGAACTGATCGACCAGGAAGCTACATCTTTAATTGATTTTAAAAATGTTTTGGTTAAGGACTGGGATAGCCACCAATCAAAAATCCACTTAAAAATGGATGGTCCTAGTTGCAGGGAATTTTACGACCATTTGAAAAAGACTTTTCCGAATAACTCAATGACTTTAAAAAATCTTATCACCTCTGCAGTAATATTACGGCAAGATGGTAGAAATTATAATTATAACACTCTTAAAAATGCTCCTACTCGCTCGCCTATTTCTAAGCAACATGAAGCATTGAAAATGATTTTCAAAATTTTTTATTCACTTGGAAATTCATGAAGTTTTTTTTCTTGAAAAGATTTCGTTAAGTCTCTTTTGTAATTTCTTTGATTTCCTTCATTATCCTATCAAACCGTACTTCTTGGTTCTCATGATATAAATTCCCAATTATAGCCTCTTGCATATTTCTCTTATCCCGGATAGCTAAAAATTGTTCTTTTAGATAATGTTTAACCTCTGGATCGGATTCCTGAATTTGATCTTTAAAACTCGAAGTGTAATTAAGAAGATACACTATATCTTCAAAATCGTGGCTCATTCTGGGATCACCCCCTCCTCGACCTTGAAATGCCGCAAACTTAGTTGCCAAAAAATATGGTAAAGTAAGAATCCTAATTTCAACCTTTTCGACTTCCTTGGTTATTGAGTTCTCAAATCCAGGTGCAAACCAGGGATTGGCCGGAGCCCAACCAACCTCAGTAGTTGACATCACATCAACTTTAATATCATTTAATCGAAATCTACAAATAACATCATCTTCCGCAGATTGGACAAAACCCTTGTCTTCCAATGCCACACGTAGTTTTTCAAGCTCTCCGACATTAGCAATTTCCAAGGTAATATCAATATCCTTGGTTGGTCTTACATCCTCGGCAGCGGGATCATCTATATATAGACTAACCATTGCACCGCCTACATAAACCACATCTTTATTCAGTTCTCCTAAAGCGAGCGCAACCTGACCGGTAGCCTTACGATTTATTATAGTATTTTTTAGCATAAACGCATTTTCAATTCTTCAATAGCAAGATTCTTTTCACGTGCTTTACCTACTCTTAAAACATCACAAAGAGACATGAGCTCATAAAACTTTTCATCCTTTAAACATGCTTCCGGTACATTTGGATGCAAAGGCTCTATGGACTGCCCCCTTAAATCTCCATTACCATATGGCCATACATAAGCGTCATGACTCTCAATAACCTTATTTAATGGTGGTGCCGAATGTGCCGTTGCAACTCCTCTCACCAATGCTCCGGGTTGCTGAGGATATACATAAGGCAATCCATATTGTAGAAAGTCAAGAATAGCTGTCATCATTAAGCGTTTTTTATCTTGAAAAATTAATCCGGCAATTACCGATCTGTTAATGCTCTCACTCACCTCACTCCCACTTATACCAAGCTCATATGAGAGATCTTTCATATACCAACTCCTATCCTTCTTCGATGCAATTTTAAGAAGAACTACTATATCGTGCGGTCTCATTCCGCTATGTTTCTTCATGTTCCTGCTAATTAGTTATAATCAAAAATAGTAATAATTTCTCAATTCGCGATTCGCGAATCGCGAATTAGCCTATTTTAAATTGTTATATTACTCAGGATTATAAAGTAAAGGTAAGATTTTAATCTGGTCGACCCGGAAGCTAAATTAGTATAGCAAAAACATTATGTATTAAGATCAATAATTGATATATCTTAAGTTGAAGTTTTTTAGAGGAATGGAATAATTTAATGGTTATTGTTTGAAAAAAGGTATTAAATAAATTTCTGGTACATATAACCTTAGATCAAATCGAGGTCCTGAAGTTTACGACCAAGTTTATCATCGTTTGCAAGGTTAGCAAAATCCTTTTCCAGGTTTAAAACTTTAAAAATATTAAAGTAGATTCCTATGGCAACTGAAGGATCTCCCTTTTCTACCCTATGTAGTGTAGCACGATGAATCCCCGCCCGTTCAGCTACCTGTACAGCAGTTAGTTTTCTTCGTTTTCGTGCAAGCTTAATATTTTCTCCTATTCCATCAAATATCTTTTGATACTTCGGAAGTAAAATTGCTTTTCTAGAATTCATTCGTCGCTTATTTACATCAAAAATACATTAATTGTCGTAAATAAACGACATTAGAATAATTTTTATTAAAATTTCAAATTTAATTTCGTTAGGCAGTCTCCTAGGTAGTTTCTAAAATCCAAATTTCCATTTCCTTAAATCGCATCGTAAATGTTTTTTTTGCATACCATAAGCATAAGTTTACATACCTGGTAATCATAGCACTACCTGTTTTTTCCTTCACTTGCTAGTTTGGCTCCATGAATCGCTCAGAAAGCGAAAATCAATTTCTAATAATTAAAACTTTTATCATGGATGCACTACAAATTCTTGAAAAACTAGATCGTATAGAAAGGATGGTTCGTACTCAAAAAAATGTATTAACCATAGATGAGGCTTCAGAATATACCGGTATCTCGAGAAGCTACTTATATAAGCTTACTGCGAATGGCGATATACCATTTTCCAAACCACGTGGGAAAATGATCTACTTCTCAAAAGAAAAACTGGATGCCTGGCTACTGACCAATTCAAGCAAGTCCAGGGATGAAATTCAACAGGAAGCACTCAATTATACGCTGCGTAATAGAAGATAATTATTCCGGTTGAAAATGGATCATTCAAAAATACCTATTTACAGGGTCGAGAATCCTAAGAAGAAAACCATCTACGATTATATGGAAGAATATCTATTTGAAAAATATGATATTCGGTATAACGAGATCAGCCAGGATTTTCAAATCTCACTAAAAGGATCTAAAAGTTGGGAGGAATTGCAAATGAATTCTATCCTAATAGAACTGGCGAGATCTAATATAGAGGTATCCCCAAATAAACTGGAGATCCTTTTAAAGTCTTATGTGGTACCACATTTTAATCCTATTGAAACCTATTTCAAAGGACTAAAAAACTGGGATGGTCAGGACTATATTTCAAAATTAGCCTCTTATGTACCTGTACAGGACCATAATATATTTTCCTACCATTTCAGAAAATGGCTTGTAAGGACCATACGTTGTGCTCTTGAGGAAACCTATTTTAATAAGCAATGTTTAGTTCTGGTTCATAATCAACAAAATTCCGGAAAATCCACATGGTGTCGGTTTTTATGTCCTCCCCCCTTGAGTAAGTATATTGCTGAAGATATCAGCAATGATAAAGATGCGCGGATTCAGCTAACCCGAAACTTCATCATAAACCTGGATGAACTTTCCATGCTGAATAAAAAGGACATAAATAGCCTTAAAGCCTATTTCTCAAAAACCTTTATAAACGAACGATTGCCATACGACCGGAAAAACTCTACGCTTTCCAGAACCTGTTCATTTATTGGTTCTACGAACCAGGCTAATTTTTTAAGTGATGAAACAGGTTCCGTGCGCTGGCTATGCTTTAAACTCCTGAGAAAAATTGATTTCAACTATTCGAAAGATATAGATATTGACTTGGTCTGGTCGCAGGCCTATCACCTGGCCTATGTCGATCCGCATTTCACTCCGGAATTAACACCAAAGGATATTGAAGAAAACGAGGAACGAAACAGGGAATTTAGACAATTGTCAATTGAGGAAGAATTAATCACTAAATACTTTGAAAAAAGTGAGGAGATAAAGCACTTCCATACTTCATCAGAAATTCTGGCAAAATTAGCCTGTCTGAATATTCGGTTGAACGCGATTTACATTGGAAAAGCTCTGAATGCTTTGAACTTTAATCGGGTTAAACATCCACAACGACAAGTATATGGATTTCTGGCGAAACCACTTTTCGCTTCAAGCCCGTGGGAGATAACTTAAAAACTACTTACCTACTTACCTAAAATCTCTTAAACCGAATGACAGCAGGACTTTCAGTCAGGTAAGTAAAACCAGATTCATCTTACCTAAGTTACCTAAAAACAGGAATCCAGGTAAGATAGGTAAGATAAGGTAAGTAGCATTTTTATTTGAAAAGCCTTGTTATTACTGCAATAGGTAAGTAGGTAACTAAAATTTGAAAAAATGAATTTAAAAAGATTAAGCTGTGAAAGAGCCCGAAGTATTTGCATCGTTCAAACACTCGCAAAACTGGGGCACTTTCCCAGTAGGACAACGGAGAAAGAAGCCTGGTTTCTGAGTCCCCTGCGGTCAGAAACACAGGCCTCTTTCAAGGTGTCTTTAAAACTAAACCGATGGTACGACTTCGGACTAGGCGAAGGTGGAAATGTTATCGACCTGGTATGCAAAGTATCTAACTGTAGTGTTGCCGAAGCCCTGCAATTCCTTTCAGATGATCTGCCGGTATTTAGAACTCAAAACCCTGAACCTCATATCTATGAAAAAGATAGTTGCAACAAGGTTACCGCGGTAAGAGAAATCTCCAAAAGTCATTTAAAGAAGTACCTGAGATCCAGAGGTATTTCTTTACAGGTTGCCCGAACCTATTGCAAAGAGGTTTGGTATGAATCTAAAGGCTCCATTTACTATGCCATCGGACTTCAAAATAACGAAGGTGGCTGGGAATTGCGCAATCTCTATTTTAAAACTTCAACATCACCAAAGACCTATACATTCATAGAAAGACAAAAAGATATTCTGATGGTATGTGAAGGCATGTTTGATCTATTATCTATTGCAGAGTTTTATCCCAATGATCTAAGGAATTCAGATGCCATTTGTTTAAACTCCATTTCATTTTTACAGAAGATCACCCCCTACTTCCAAAAATATAGAACAGTTGATCTTTACCTGGATAATGATCTTCCCGGAAAGAAAAACACCACCGAATTATTAAAGTATTATTCGAATATAAAAGACCAAAGTTATCGCTATAAAAACTATAAAGACCTCAGTGAAAAACTAGCTGGTGGACACAGGGTTTCCACAAGCTAAAAATCGTTTTTGAGTAGCAAAGCAAGATGTGTCATTGTCATGACAATCTTGCTTTGCGCCCGGAGGTTGCAAAGATTAAAAAGACAAAATTATGAAACGGGAAGTCATCCAGATTCGATGCTCGATCTACGAGAAAAAGCTACTCAAAAAAAGAGCGGCCAGGGCCGGAATTTCTCTGTCGGAATACTTGCGATTAACCGCATTTCAAATCAATATTGTGGAACGACTCACCCCCGAACAACTGGAATGCTACCAGATGCTTATCCAGTATAAAAACAACTTTATGAGAATCAGCAATATGTTTAAACATCGTGATTCCAGGTTGGCTATAGAAGTTGAAGATCTCGCTGAAAAAATTAGAACACATCTTCAAAACTTTAAAAAATGATAGGAAAAGGACAATCCATATCTCGAACCCAGGCATCCATATCATATGGTTGGAACCAGGATAAGGAAGCTGAAGTCATTCTTAAACAACACCTGGCGGGTGATACGCCAGAGCAGATCACCGATGAATTTAAGATCATTCAATCTCAAAATGACCGGTGCCTTAAAAATACCTTGAGCTTTGTGGTAAGTCCCACCATCAAAGATGGTAAGAATTTAAACCATCAAGATCTGGAAAAGATCGCTCAGCGTTTTATTAGGGAAATGGATCTTAAAAATCACCAGGCCATTGGGTTTGTTCATAAGGATAAAGAGCATACCCATATTCATATCTATGCAAATCGTATCAGCTTAAAAGGTGAAGTCTACAAAGACAGCTTTATAGGAAAACGAAGTCAGATAGCCGCAGATAATGTAGCTAAACAAATCGGACTTACACGCGTAAGAGAAGTTCAACATGAAAAGCTACAGGAATTAAAATGGCAGCGACTGGCCATTAAGCATATCCATAACAAAGTTCTAGAATCCAGGCCAAAATCCTTGGATGAGTATATCCAAAGAATGAATGCCCGAAACATTAAGGTCATTCCCAGTATCAATAAATCCAATCAGCTGCAGGGCTTCCGTTTCGAATATAAGGGCCTCAATTTAAAAGGGAGTGAAGTTCACCGGTCTATGAGTGGCAATAAATTGATCGCTGAAATTTCTCAGAACAATAGTTTCAGTAGACTCAAAGAAGCACCAAAAACTTTAAAGCTGGCAAATAATACCGTACAACTAAGTACGAATATGCTAACTAAGATCGCTAAAGACCTGGCAAAACAAGTGATCAAACGAGCAATTGACACCGGCATGGGCATGGGTTACTAAATCATAATAAGTATGAAAAAGCTAGATGAGATCATGGAACTGATGGCCGATGAAATGGCCGATTTTAAAACATCGCTGGAAAAACTGGAAGCCTTATCTAAAGAGTTGAACGATATAAGCATCCCAATAAGCACAGCAGCTATTGAAGAAAACCTACAGCCTTTCCTTGTCAATCAGGCACAAGCCAATGAGCAAAAAAATGTATTACTCAGAGAAGTCAATATTCAGTTAAAGAAAGCCAGTCTGATCCCTAACCATATACTGGTACTATTTGGGATTGTTTTGGTTCTTCTATTATCCGGACTGGGATATTTTATCTATTCTGCTATTTCCGCCAAGGATGAAAAGTTTGAGGTTTATAAAATGATTGTAGAATCGAAACTGGAATCCTACCAAAACTATTTTTCAGAAAACTCTAATATAAAAGAAGATTACTGCAATTGGCTGGAGCAATCCCATTAGTAAATATGCGCCCTATGCTGTTTTTACTTAACGCTTAACTTCCCGTACACTATAAAAACAGCACAGGAACCTCGCGCAAGGTTAGTTATGGGAGATATGGGGCTTAACCCAGAATTCCATTTCAAAAACTATTTTTATACCTGAGGATTCAAAGGTTTTAAAAATTCATAGGATAGCCTTATTAAGCTTCAAAATTTCTATCTTAAGTTTCTCTAATAATTTCAATGGCAACTTATCCAAATTTTACACAGTATCTAATTGAAAAGTTCGATTTAAGCGAATCCAACGTTTATTTGATACATGAACTAATTAAGGAAAAGTATATTTCTTCTGAGGGTTTTCTATTGAAACCGGGTGAGATATGTAAACATACTTTTTTCGTGGAGAGTGGCCTGTTGCGTCTATATTCCCTTTCAGAAAATGGGAAGGAACATATTATTCAATTTGCTGCTGAAAACTGGTTGTTGAGCGATCGAGATAGTGTATTTTTCAGAGAACCTTCCAAGTTTTATATTGAAGCTATTGAAAATTCTTTGCTGATTCCCCTGGATGAATATTTGATCAAGAAAATCGAAGAACTAAGCTCGAATTTCAGGAAAAACAATGAGATCTTACTACACAACCATATCCGGCATTTGAATCAACGGATTAATCTCCTGCTGAGCGCTTCTGCCAAAATCCGATATTTGGAGTTCATTAAATTGTATCCAGATCTTCAATTCCGTGTACCCCAGTGGATGGTGGCTTCCTATCTTGGAATAACTCCTGAAAGTTTAAGCAGGGTACGACGGGACCTTGCCAATAAAAGCTAATTTTATTTCTTACCATAGATCAAGAGAGATTTATCCCTAGCTTCTAACTTTGTTCTAAACTTTAGAAGTTATGTCATATACACTACATCAGAATATCGAAAAAAACAAGTTTGAAGTCCTGGTGGAAAACCACGTTGCTTTTGTAACCTATAAGCTTCATAAAGACGAAATAAGCTTTATGCATACGGAGGTTCCTGAGGAATTAAGCGGAAAAGGAATCGGAAGCTTTTTGGCTAAAAATGTTCTGGAATATGCTAAGAAAAATCACCTAAAGGTTAAGCCTTATTGTCCATTCATTAAAGCATATATCGATAAACACGAAGAGTATCAGGAGATCTCCATGTTTCATAAAAATTGAATTGAGATTTAAATAATCTCTCATTACACCAAAATTTAAAGCTATGAGCACAAAAAATATCGAATTAATTGCAAATCCACCTGCTCCTCATTTTGTAGGTGATGGGTTTAGAGTTCATAACTTTATTCCCAGTGGTTTTAGAATGGATATGGAACGGATGAGTCCGTTTATTTTATTGGATTATAATTCTAAATTCCATTTTCCAGCATCCGATAAACCTAAAGGGGTTGGAGTCCACCCGCACCGAGGTTTTGAAACTGTCACGATTGCCTATAAGGGAAAGGTTGCCCATCATGACAGCAGTGGTGATGGCGGAGTGATAGGCGAAGGAGACGTACAGTGGATGACCGCTGCTTCAGGCGTTCTTCATAAAGAATATCATGAAGAAGAATTCAGCAAGAAAGGCGGTGATTTTCAAATGGTTCAGTTGTGGGTGAACCTTCCGGCAAAGGATAAGATGTCTCAGCCAAAATATCAGGCCATCTCGAAAGATAAGATGGGAATTTACAAAATGCCGGATGGAGGTGGTAACATTGAAGTTATTGCCGGAAATTATAAAGATGTCCAGGGACCTGCAAGCACTTTTACTCCCTTACATATGTCTAACGCCAGATTAAATAAAGGAGCAAAAGCTGAATATTCCTTTCCTGCGGAATACAATACGGGAGCCCTGGTAATTGAAGGCAGTATTAATGTTAATGGCCAGGAAGTTGCAAAAACCGATGATTTTGTTCTTTTTGAAAATGCCGGAGAGTCATTTACTATAGAAGCCATGGATAACGCTGTAGTTTTGATCATAAGCGGAGAGCCTATCAGAGAACCGATAGCAGCCCAGGGTCCCTTCGTGATGAATACCAAACAGGAAATTCTTCAGGCTATAAATGATTTCAATATGGGAAAATTCGGTTATCTTGAAGATTGATTAATAACACAAATAGATTGATAAAGCCAGAATTTCCGTTCTGGCTTTATCAATTAAGATTTCATCAATAACTTTATTATATGTCCAACATAAAAAACATCATCCCGGAAAGAGCTGCCGATATCGGGAATTTTCTTGTAGGAAGACTTTTGCCTTTTAGAGAAAAAAGGATGATAGGCCCTTTCGTTTTTATCGATCACATGGGTCCTATTCACCTTAAAATGGATGAAAACTTCGATGTTCCTCCACATCCACATGTAGGACTTTCCACCCTAACCTATCTTTTTGAAGGAAGCATTATGCACCGCGATAGTCTGGGCACCGAGGTTGAAATCAATCCGGGAGCTGTTAACTGGATGACTGCGGGTAAAGGAGTCGTACATTCAGAGCGAACACCACCAAAATTGCGTGATAAAGAAAAATCCCTACATGGATTACAAATCTGGGTAGGCCTTCCGAAGGAATTGGAAAAAATGGAACCTTCTTTTAATCATATTGAAAAAGAAGATATCCCGACCTGGGAGGAAAATGGTATAGAATATAAACTAATTGCTGGTGAATGCTTCAACAGAAAGTCACCCGTACCAGTACATAGTAAATTATTTCTGCTCGAACTGAAAAGCAAGGAGCGGAGAAAAGTGAATTTGAGCGATCACCTTTTTGGAGAGTCTGGTATTTATATTCTCGAAGGCACTATTATTACTGAAGATATTAGCTATGAACCCAAACAAATATTAGTGGCAAAAGATCACAAACTCTGTGAATTTGAGATGGGTAAAGACACTACTATTTATATTTTCGGCGGGGAGCCTTTTGATGAAATGCGACACATTCACTGGAATTTCGTGGCTTCAGACAAGACTATTATTGAAAAAGCAAGGGAAGACTGGAAGAACCAGCGATTCCCTAAAGTTCCCGGCGAAACAGAATTTGTTCCATTACCCAACTAAAAGAAAATGAAAACAGGAAGACTGGAAGCATTTAGTGATGGTGTGCTCGCGATCGTAATTACTATCATGGTCCTGGAGATGAAGGCTCCGGAAGACACCAATTTAGCAGGCCTACTGGAAGTTGCCCCGGTTTTCCTGAGCTATTTACTGAGTTTTATTTACCTGGGCATTTACTGGAATAATCATCACCACCTCTTACAGGTGACTCAAAAAGTGAATGGAAAGATTCTATGGGCGAATTTGCATCTTTTGTTTTGGTTGTCTTTAATTCCATTTGCAACAAGTTGGGCCGGAGAAAATTTTAAAACGAGTGAACCAATTGCCCTGTACGGTTTTATTTTGTTAATGTCGGCAATTGCCTACTGGCTGCTGGAGATGCAGCTAATTAAATTTCATGATGATAATTTCCCTTTAAAAAAGATTACCAGGCGAGGCACCAAAGAACATATTTCAATTATTGTTTATATCCTTTCCATACCCCTGGCATTCTTTAATTCCTGGACTTCCATAGCCTGTTTTATTCTGGTCGCTATCATGTGGATCGTCCCTGATAGACGCCTGGAGGACTTTTCAAAGTAAGAAGTGCTTCGGAAGATAGTTATATTTCCAAGATGGAGTCTCCTATATAAAGTAATTCAAAGATGATGGCCCAGTTTTTGGCAAAATGCATCGACTCCAGCATAATCGTATCCCTGTCTTTCAAGGCCCAAAATTTATGGATGGTGAAAGAAGCGATGATCAGGAACAGGCATAAAGCGGCAAGCCCGTAAAGCAAGAAGTACCCCGTAATTAAACTTAATCCGCCAAGACACAGCAGTATTCCGCTTAATTTCACCATTAGCCTGGAGGCTAACAGGCTTCTCTTTTCTGCATATTCCTCAATGACTTTTGAATTGTAAAAGTGATTTATACCATTCAGAAGAAAGAAAACACCCAGTAAGATCAGTAATATTTGCTTTATCATAGAATTTATTCTTAGAGCCGCTTACTTCTCAATAGTATATACTATTTTATAATTTAATCACATCAATAATCGCGATCATAGTAGAAAGATCCTCAGGGTTCGTTATTGGGGTAATTTCAAAATCATTATTGCTATGATCATACTTAAAAAGATTATACCCCTCCTTCCCTATTAAAGAAACCATTTCGCCAGAGTGCAGATTAACAAATGTTTTATGTGCAAAATGAATCCCGGAAATACGAGGAACAGTTTCCAATAGATCTAACTCCTCATTATCGATATCATAAATATATGGTTTTACTTCACCAGCATAGCCGGTGTTCACCTGGGGAGCAAAGCCTAGTAAGGTATTAGTTTCTGGTATTCTTCCCAGGTTTAATAACCCGGTATTTATACTCTCCTGGGACAACACTTTCAAGGTTTTTTCAGTTAGGTCTATTTCCAGAAGTTCGGCATCAACCAAATTAGAATTCTTTGAAGCGCTTACATATAATCGCTGGCCAATTAATTGAGAAGAAAAAACATTACGATATCCCAGGACATTCAAATCCAGATTCTCCAAGATGGTCATTTCGTAGGTATCCGGTTCTATTCTGGCAATTTTGATAGGTTTATCAAGAGACGGAATATCAAATTCTTCTCTAATGATACCTACCAGATTTCCCTGACTCGCATCCCAGTCTAATGACATTAAACCTGGAACGTTTCCGAACTCTTCCGGAAATTCTAATTCCACCATCTGACTATTTCCGCTGGTACGATTACGAACAAATAATCGTTGCTGTGGTGGATCAAACCATGCTTCGAAGATATAGTTGTTTTTAGGAGAGGAGGTTACCGAATTGAAAACCGTATTAAACTCTAAATCCGAAATCCTTCCAGCATCTTCCACTTCTCCCGTTTGATCACCTATAGTAAACAATCTACCGTCATTTCGAAGGGCTACATACTGGTAATCATCCTGGACAATAGTTTCTCCTCGTTCCTCTTTCTCAGGAGTTGGATCAGAATCGCTAGAGCAGGAAAATAAAATAACACTGAAAATAAAGATGAGGGAAAACCTCCTTAAGTTAAAATTCATTGGGACTGGATTTGAAGGTGATGAAAGTAGTAAATTTTATTATCTAATTCATAAGCTATGCATCAAAAAATCATTCTTACCAGAGAGCGACTATATTCGCTGATTTGGGAACATCCCCTCACCTATTTTACTCAAAAATATATGGTTTCCTATAACAGTTTTAAACGAATTTGTGAGCGAAATGAGGTCCCCTTACCACCTAACGGTTACTGGTCGAAAAAGAAATACGGAAAGGAAGTGGAAATGCCAGAGCTTAATTCTTTAGATAAAGAATCTAAGATTACTTTATACCTCCGACCAGAAGGTGATCAACGAGATTTTGGAGATCTGACGGAAATGGATCAGAAAATATTGGAGATAGAGGCTGACCCTAAAACGAATTTCACTATTCCTGGTAAACTACCTGCTAAACTGGATCTCGTATTAAAAGAAACCAAGAAATGGCTCCATGATGAAATTAGAGTTCCAGACAATCTGGATTACTATGACAGGTATCACCCGGGGCCAATTAGATGCTATGTATCCAAAAAACAATTCAGTAGAAGTTTATTACTATTTCATGTCTTATTAAAAAACTTAAAAGTGCGGGGTCATGAAATGATTTTTGGAAGGTATAATTCCTTCGTGAAATTATATGGAATTGAAATAGAGATCTGTATTTCGGAAAAGAATAAAAGAATTAAAGTTCCAGGAAGGTACGGGGATGAATATAAATCGGAACCTACTGGAATGTTGTCGATTCAAACAGGACAATATTATTACAGCAAAACCTGGAATGACGCTAAATATATAAAACTAGAAGATAAATTATCTGCAATAATTGCCTGGTTGGAGATCGAAGCTGAAGCAGAAAGGCTGCGGAAAATCGAAAGTAAGAAACGTGAAGAAGAACGATTAGAAAAGGAACGCCTGGAGCAGGAAAGACAAAAGTTGATCGATTCAGAGCTAGAAATTTTTAAGGAACTTCATCGAAATTCGGAGTTGTGGCACGAGGCCAATAAACTAAGGAAATACCTGAAAGAATTCGAGAAACATATTGAAAGTACCGGTGAAATTACCCAGGAAAATATAGAGTTACTTGAATTTGGAAAAAGGAAAGCTGATTGGATGGATCCTTTCAAAAAGAGTGAAGATGAACTTTTTTCAGATATAGATCCATTTAAACTTCTACTTAGATAAAGTAATAATTCTAGGTGATTTATTTAAAGCTAATCTGTACTGAAAAGGCAATCGAACTGTAAATAATTCAATTCTTATACTCTTTAATATGCTTAAATATTTTATAACTATCAGTATCATTTTCGCTAGAAAACTTCCTAGCCGCTCCTAGATCCTTTGAATAAAATTGACGTTCTCCATGCGTTAAAAAGATAAATTTATAATTATTATCTCTAAGAAACTTATCGAAGTAGTCCTTACGCATGTAGACAAAATTTTGAGTAGTATTATAATCTAAATAAAAATGAAAATTTATTGTGACAAGTTCTCCCCTCCTATTATAAAGATTAAATGTTTGCGGAGCATTAATTAATTTTAAATAAGAAGAAATTTCCATCGAAGGTACCTTGTGATGACCTGCTTGATTTAATGAGCTATGGTAAGATTCCCAGTTATACTCAGCAACAGGAATTAAAATTTCAAATTTCTCAACTATATCCGCAATAATTTCTCTCTCCTTAGGATAACTTATATTTAATCCCTTTTCATCGAAAATTGTATCAGGATAATAGCCCTCTTCACCTCGTTTAACCAATTTTTTATTTTCACCAACAACGAACTGTACTTCATGAAAGTTACTATATGTTGCGGTCTTAATGGTATTCATTTCGCCAGCAAATGTGTAATAATTCTCAGAAACTCTTGGAATACGGTCCCACTTCATATCCTTACTTTTCAACAATTTCACAAAAGTCGAGTATTCAGCTTCCTTTATTAGAATCCCTCTCACTATCATAAATTGCTGTCTCCTAACCTCTTCATCTTTTTGACTAATAAAGCCATTAAGACAAACCCATTCCTTACCCTTTCCATTCAAATCATTCATTTCAAAATAAGAGTCCAATCCAGGAGTTTCACCGCTTTTCAACCAATCATGGATTGAAATTGTTCTATCCCCTAAAAAGTCTTCTACTATAAATGGTTTATTTTTAGTAAGTTCAGGAAAGGTTGGATCTATATCAGATTGTGAAGGTCTAAATTCAGGCCATTCATCCCTCACAAGATCATTATCTTCCCGAAAGCCATAAATTTCAAAGAAAGCTATCCAAGAATATTTTTTACCATACCTTTCTATCTTTGGCTTTTGTGTTCTAGCGTGATAAAAACCTTGCTGAGTTATATTTTTTTCAGCTTTTTCAAATTTCTCCTTATTCCACCCCAAATCAAAAATCCTCCAATAGATTTGACGTCTTACTTTTTGTTTTTCTGGAGGGTCTGAATAGGAACTTCCCTCTGGCACAAGAGATCCTATAGTATAATTACTAAAATCCATATGAATAGGGCCATCATATCCATAATTCTTATCTCCATATTCATATTCACCCCAATTCCTAATTCCTCCAAAAGTATAAGGAGGAGTTATTTCTTTAATCTGATCTTCAGAGAGGGATTTGGGATGATGCATCAAACAAACTTCAATACATCTTCTGGCATAATCTCTAGCTAAAATATGAGTCATCGAATAGGGAGCTTCAGATGCAAAAATTAATTCATAAAGTCTTTTGGCAGTTTTTACTAATAAGTTTTCTCTGAAATACTTAGACTTCCAATCATTATGCTTCGCCAGTATAATTCCATATAGGCTGGCAAGCGTTCGCTCCCACACGTAAGGATCATTTATGGCCAATGAATACTCTGTTAACTCAATGAAGTTAAGTGAAAACCTTCTTCCGTAGTAATAAATAGCTCTTGTCGCTTTATCCCTCATTTCTCTATTTGTAGAAGTTAGCAACCACATTATTTTTTTTGCAGCAATATGAATTCTATCCGAAACAGGCTCATTATCCTTACAAATAGATTCAAACTTTTCTATAAAATTTTTAAGTCTCTCAGAAGAATATGAGTCATACTGTTTTCTGATATATTCCGTCCAAGTAGTATCTCTATCAGCCATCGATAAGTCAAACAATAAATTTGAAAGTAAATTAAAATTCAATGGATGATCGATATTAAATTCGGTATGGTTAAATAATTTAAAAATTTGGAATTTGGTATTATCACACTTGAAATTATCCACTACAATTCTCAAGGCTTTGTCTTTATTAGCTTCAACTGTAGCTGTATTTATTTCAAATAAAGCCTCCAAAAAATATTGCCTAATTTTCGGGTTCAATTCTTGATTATAAATTGTCAATCCAAACTTTTTAACAATTAAAACAGACAAACATCGTAATATATCATGGTATAAAGGATGAAGAGTTTTCCTAATAATCAGTTCATTATGAAACTTATCTCCCTCTAAAAATGAAGTTAGTTCTACCTCGCTTTCAATTCCTTCAAGAAGAAATTTTGCAATCAAATATCCACTTAATAGATCATAAGTAAATGTGATCATTTCCTCCTTACCCCAGTCCCGAAAAATTAATAAATCCTCTCCCTCAAATACAACTAACTGTTCCTCAGTTATTATTTTGGGAATTACGCAAGACAGGGGAGCATTTCTTCTGCTCTTATTCCATAAAATTCTTGAAATTTTTCTTAATATGTTTTGAGAAAAATTTTTGTTATATCTAGCCGATAA
This sequence comes from Christiangramia oceanisediminis, assembly GCF_022570735.2. Classification (GTDB taxonomy): domain Bacteria; phylum Bacteroidota; class Bacteroidia; order Flavobacteriales; family Flavobacteriaceae; genus Christiangramia; species Christiangramia oceanisediminis. The sequence continues at coordinate 36,207 of NZ_JANCNS010000003.1, forward strand.
CTTTAAACTTTCAACAACATTTTTATTAGATTTTTCGAGATATTGATCAAATACATCAAATAAGTCTTCATTTTGGAAAGACACAATTTGACCAGATTTGGCTTCACAGAAAATTTTTAAATATAAAGGTTCAGAAAAATGATTCATTGCCGCAGATTGATTCTGCAACTTAATATCATAATGTTTAAAATATCTATCAACTGCCTCATTTAGATTTTCACCTAAAAAACCCTCTACTTCTGCTTTTTTGAGCCAATTGTTTGAAGTAGCATAAAAATAACCGTCTGGAAATAACTCCTTTTCATAAGAACTCCTATATGTGGTAATAAATAATATGTGTGGATAAAACTGATTTATCTCATTAATAAGCATTTCTAAATCGGTATCCCAAATACTTTTCCAGTGAATAGATTCATTTAAACCATCTATCAATAAAACTGCCTTGGTATTGTTAACTCTACCGGCGACATTTAAAGCTCCCAAAAAATCTTTTAAACTCCATTCAATGGGTAAATCCAATAGATCTTTTAATTGTTCCCTCAATGGTTTATTAGATCTAAAATTTTTACCAAATAAAAATATTGCCGGCTTTCCCTCTTGTATTTGATACTCAACAACATTAGTTGCCAGATGTGTTTTACCTTTAGAAGCTCCTCCTGAAATATGTATATCATTCAGATGTCTATACTCCAAGCAATGAAATATATTTAAGTAAGCATCAATATAATTCCTAAGTGTGAAATAAGGCCCAAGAGAAATTTCTCTATATTTTTTCATCTTAGTCTTTCTGGGCTCAGATTTCTCTTCTTCTTGCGTATCCCAATGAAATGTTGGGATTATATCTCTTTCCCGAAAAGATGAATAATTAGAATAGAAATTTGTCAATTCCTCTTTATAAGTAAGCGCCTTAGAAACAACAGACTCAAGTAAGCTTTTTTGATCTTTCTTTAAATACTCCTGAATTTTAAGAAGAATATCATTTCCACTTCTAATAATTGAAGGATATTCATTGGAAGTAACAAAATTCCTGATTTTTAAATAATCTTCCTCAAAATCCTCATCTACATCATTATTTATTATTTCAGATATTCTTTCTTCATATTCAATTAAAAATTTATCCGTTTCTAATATTTTTTTACGTTCCTCTATAATATCAGCAAGTCTTGAATCAAAAAGGACCTGAATCACTTTTTCGTCAGCTTCGGACATAACATGAAGGCCATTCAAATATTTAGTTTTAATTACTGTGGAATTAGAAACTAAATTAAATTTATCCCTAAACCAATCCCGATCTAAAATTTTATCAGTAAAAAAGTATCTATGAACTTCTGGATACTTTCGCAATAAATTCAGGATCTCTGAATCTCCCAAATGATCGAGTGTCACTTCATGTTTTTTTGGAAGAACCGATCTACCCTTATGTATTTTTATTGGAAGTGATTTATAAAACCACTCTCTCTCATCGTTAGTAAACGTTAGCTGGCTACATAATATCCATTTCTTTAATTTGGTACCATGAGTGTCATAAGCTTTTTGTAGCGAGTTTTTTATTTGTGCTTTTCTCCCCTTTCCATCTAACCTTCCAAAAAATTTACATTGCCAGCCCCATATATCGCCATTAGGTAATTCTAAAAAGAATTCAACCCCATCTCCACCTCCACTGTCATCAATCGAAGTTAGTTTTCCTTTAGTAGAATGATCTTCGAACATTAACTGATAACACAGTTCTTCAAAACTTTTACTTTGATTTGTATTATAAGGTTTTAAATTATTCCAGTTTAGAACACTATTCATTTGAATGTATGGATTTGTAGTAAAATTAGGAAAGTTATTCTTCCTTCCAAGTGTAATCTATAATCTCTAATTTTGATCTTTGTAGGCGAACGCTATGGAAGGAAATTAAAATAATTTCAGAAAGTCTCAATTTAAAGAAACCCACCAACAATTTTAGTGCTTAGGTATAATATTAAAAGAATCTTCTTCCCTTTGATTAGGAAAAACAAAATGGAAACAATTCTCAATTTTAAATAATAAATATTTAGCAAATAATTATATTAAATTGGAATAGTTAAAATTCAACACTTAATACTTTCTTTTGGAATCTAAATTAGTAGTCCGTTTATCTTATAGGGATATTTTCCAAGATAAACAAAGCATACCTCATATATTAAAAAAAATCAACTGCCATGTAGCTTTAATATTCTTGGTTTTATTAAATAAAAATGAACATGAACTTCGGAAGGACCCCTCCAATGAATTAAAATATATTTTAAATAACTGGTTGCCAGGTTTAAATAAAAATATTAAACAAAAAATAATAAAAGCATTCTATAAGCATAAAGATTATAAATCAAGTAAAGAGGATCTCCGTTCTGTTGTGGTAATAAATCGTATTTCGACGCTAAGATCAATGGAACTTTTATTATCACAAAGTACAGATTTTAAGATGGGTTCGAACTCTATTTTAAAGGAAAAAGAAACAGAGAGTGAGTTGGCACTTTTCAAGCTTTATCTTATGATAAATGAAGAAATTGCGTCAAGACAAGATAAAATTTTCAAAGAATATTTTAAAGATACTTTTGATGAACTGGATGATATTCAGTTTCATTTATTAATAGGTATAACCAACCCTCTTATTAAACTAGATATAGCAGAATCTATTCAACCAGAGATATACAAGTTTATTTTGTTTGAAAAGTGGCTCAGATCGAAACCGGAATATTACGAAATGTCACTTTCTTATTTAAGGAGAATAAATATTAGTACTTGGTATGAATACTTCACTGATGTTTTTAATATTTGTCGCGGTTCCACTGAAACGATTTTTATTTCATCTAAATTATACCCAGTCCTTGAAAAGATTCTCTCCTATCTAACTGTTCGAGGTGGCATAAACTCAAGTTGGTCAGAATTCCAAAACCTCAGAAAAAAACCAATAATTGAAATAGAAGAGGGTTTATACCTAATTCTTGATATGGAGTTTCTTTTGAATAAATTATTTTCAAGTCTTTATCATGAAATTTTAGCCCATAGTAAAATTTACGGCCTACCTAATTTTAGCCAAGACTACAATAAAGATTTTATTGAAGATATGCTACTCGAAAATAGCTTTAAGATGACTTTCGGTAATTCTTATAAAAAATTGTCAGAATCCACAATAAAAAAAACCAAACAAAAAAGAATTGACAATTTAAGCCTTCCAGATTTCTATATAAGAAACGGTAAAAAAGTATTTCTGTTCGAGTGCAAAAATTCCTTTATTTCGAACGCTAATAAGATTAAACTTAATACTGAAGAACTATTAGATGAAATTAAAACTAAGTTTTATTGCTACGGATTTAAAGATGCATCTAAGATAAAATCTAAAGCGGTACTTCAACTTATAAATTTTATTAGGCTTTCCATTGAGGGGAGTTATACTTTTTTTGATAATACTGGAAATCCCAAAAAATTAATTTATTACCCTATATTAATCGTAACAGATCCTACGCTAACTTCAATAGGTTTTAATCAATATTTAAATTATTATTTCGAAAAAGAGCTTTTTAAAATTGGATATAGTTCCAAATACTTTATTAAATCATTTACAATAATCCATATCGATGATTTTCTTTATCATCAAAGAAGATTAAAAAAACTCTCCAACGTAATCGATCATTATCATAATTATATTGACAAGGTGGAAGGATTAGATTCGATGATTTCATTCAGTGATTTTCTAACTAATAAAATCTATTTAAGGAGGCCAAAAATGTTGAAGAAAAATGTTTCGCATATATTTGAGAATTCGTTACTTCCTAAAGAATAATGTTTGATCAAATGAAATAATTAGCTTTTAGTCTAATATTTTATAGTTGCCATCTAGTCTTAATAGTCCTAATTTCCATATTTTATCAAAAGGTTAGGTTTTTTCCATTATCTGCATTTGAAATATACTCAGGATTGGTTAGTTTTACTATCCGAAAATCTGATACTACTCCCACCCTATTTGAAGTATTACAGATAATAATGCTAACCAACTTAATTTATGGCCTTATTCCAGGTTTCTGTTTTAAAGAAATACCTTAAGCTTCAGGATGAGAAGACCATCGATAAATCGTATAAAAAATTCACCTCTTATTTTCAGCATCCCGAGATCCAGGAAAACATCAGGAAGTCCAAGGAAGAACAATTCCAGGCGACCTTCCTAAGTGAGCTGTTTGTCAATATACTCGGATATAAGCTAAATCCTAATCCAAATTATAATCTAACCACTGAATTCAAGAACGAATCCAACAACCGTAAGGCTGATGGAGCGATTCTGAAACAGGGAAATGCCATTGGGGTAATTGAATTAAAGGGAACTAATACCAAGCACCTGGAAGGAATCAGGCAACAGGCATTTGATTATAAGGCCAATCAAAAGAATTGCGTTTATGTTATAACATCTAATTTTGAGAAGCTTCGATTCTATATAAACGATGCAACCGAATTCCTGGAATTCGATCTTTTTGAACTTAACCGTAATGACTTCGGTTTACTTTGGCTTTGCATGCATCATGATCATATCCTGAATGGCTTACCTCTCAAGATCAAGGAAGCATCCCTGGTAGAAGAAGAGGCAATTACTAAAGAGTTCTACAAGGATTATTCGGTTTTCAAGAGAGAGTTATACCGGGACCTTGTAAAGAAAAATGCCAAAGAATTAAAATCTATTCGTCATTCTGAACTTGCTTCTGAATCCCTAGAAGATGAAGAATTCCAAAAAGAGGTGAATGGCTTAGAAAAGAATGTAAAGCTCAACCTTTTTAAAAAATCACAGAAGCTTATAGATCGCTTCCTTTTTGTCTTCTTTGCCGAAGACCGTGGCCTCCTTCCTCCCAATTCTATCCATAAAATCATTCAGAACTGGGAAATGTTACAGGAAATGGATGTAGAGCAATCCCTATACGAAAGATATAAGATTTACTTCAATTACCTGAACACTGGTCGTGAGGCTAAAGGTGACCAGGCCGAGATCTTCGCTTATAATGGCGGACTCTTTAAACCGGATACCATTTTGGATATGCTGAAGATAGATAATGATCTATTGCTAAAGCATACTAAGAAGCTTGCTACCTACGATTTCGAAAGCCAGGTAGACGTAAATATTCTGGGGCATATCTTTGAAAATTCATTGAACGAGATCGAGAGCGTAAATGCCGAGATCGAGGGTGCCGACTTCGATAAGCAGAAAAGCAAGCGAAAAAAAGATGGAGTCTTTTATACGCCTAAATATATTACCAAATATATTGTGGAGAATACGGTTGGTAAGCTTTGCGAGGAAAAGAAGATCGAACTGGGCTTCCGGGAAGAAGAATACTTTAAAGGAAGAAAAAAACGCCATAAAGCTACCTTAGAACAACTTTTAAAAATTCTTGAAAATTACCGGGAATGGCTTTTAAAACTTACTATATGTGACCCCGCTTGTGGCTCCGGAGCTTTTTTAAACCAGGCGTTGGACTTTTTAATTAAGGAACACCGATATATCGATGAAATGCGCGGTAAGTTGCTTGATGAAAGTTTTCGGTTCCCTGGGATCGAGAATACCATCTTGGAAAACAATATTTACGGGGTGGATATCAACGAAGAGAGCGTGGAAATCGCACGGCTAAGTCTATGGTTGCGTACAGCTAAGCCACATAGAAAACTCAATGACCTTAGCAGCCATATTAAATGCGGAAACTCATTAATCGATAATAAAAAAATAGCCGGGGATAAAGCTTTTAAATGGGATAAAGAATTTCCGGAAGTTTTTAAAAATGGTGGTTTTGATGTGATTATTGGAAATCCTCCCTACGGAGCAAAATTAGAAAAGCCTTCCCAGCAGTATTTGAATGAAAGGTATATTCAGGGTGGTTCTGAAACTGTAATATCTTTTCTAAAATTATCTCATGAATTATTAAATATTCATGGCCAACTAGGTTTTATTATACCTAAATCGTTCTCGTTTTCTTCGAATTACAGAAGCATTAGAGAATTTTTAATTGCCGAAATATCTGAGATAGTTGATTGCGGTAAAGTTTGGAACAATGTTAAGCTAGAACAAATAATTATAAGTTTCACAAAATCTAAAATTTCACCCGTATATAATTCAGCTATAAGAAATAATACTGACATAACTAGCTTGGGTATAATCGATAAACAAACCTTTAAAAAATATGATTTAATACTAAATGGTATATCGGAAAAAGAATTAGAAATAGGCCAGAAAATACATTCCAATAATATTTTTCTGAATGACGTTGCCATCAATCAAAGAGGAGGTTCTATCCAAAGAAATATTGGCCCTACAGGAGATTTTTTCGTTCTGGGGGGAGCTAATATACAAAGAGAAGGGATTAAAGGATATAAAGGTATGGCACCTAAAAATAAAATTAATAATGATTCTAAAAATCTTCTGAATAGAAACTCAGTATTAGTCCAAAATATTGTTTCTCATATTAACAATCCAATTGAGCATATTAAAATAACAGCTTGCACAGTAGATACGAATTTAAACCGGTACGCAATTCTAGATACAATTAATCAATTAACAATTAACAGCAATAAATACAGCAACATTCAAATAGAAAATTTACTAAACTCACCTCTAGTAAACTGGTATGCCTTCCGATTCATTTATGGTAAAGCTATACGAACTATGCACTTTGATAATGCTGTGACATCAAGAATCCCACTACCCGTTTTTACAATTCAAGAGGGAAAAGAAATTAATAGTTTAGGAATTGAGCTGAAAAAGAGATTTAAAGAAATTTTCGAGTTAGAAGAAGTTTTTGATGATTTTATAAGGTTATCTATTGATTTACAATCCCATAAAGGAATAATTGGAAATTCGATCAATGATTTTAAAAAATTTATTAATAAAATAAATTCTATACTTCGAAAAAACAATCGAGAAAAATTATCTAAAGAACAAGAATTGGATTGGTTTGGTGTTTTCAACAAAAAATCGATGGAAATTTTAAAACTGAAAAAAGAAATTACTGAAATTCAGTATTCAATTGATAATTTAATTTTTAAGGTTTATGGTTTGAATGAAAAAGAAATACAGATTATTAAAGACCAGATGCCCTAATTATAACTAAAATAAAGAGTGTTTAACTTTCAAATAATTAAAAAGCAATAATTAGGATAAATATTTAAATCAATAATTTAATTAAAAATAAAAATTTATGACAACCGAAGAACTTAATCAAGCATATAACTATTTCACCCAGCCAAATATTCAAACCTATATTGAAGCGGAAGTAGCTCATACATCACGCAACAGATTTGAAAGAGATTATGCTGAATTTACTGGAAATCAACCATTACCTGTTGACACGAATTCAAAACCCTATTTCGTTTTAGCGCCAAATGCGAATAAATGGGGAATAGAATTACGAATTTATTTTACTGAAGATGAAGATAATATCCCTGAATTTTTAGATGCTCTAGCAACTTCAAATACTAGACCGGGATATGAGATGTATGATAAGCGTATAAATAATAACGAGCTTATAAACTATTTACTTTCAAGAGGATTTACCTTAGGATAGCATACTAGAAGGCCTCGATCCGGTAAAAGAAATGATCAAGAAAACAACCCTTTTACCGGATGTAGCTTTTATAAAAAGTGATAATAAAGGTGGAACTTTAGCAGCACATAAATGAGACTGTTGGTAAGATGAATAAATCATTTCAATTAAAGAATTATAAAATAAATGGCTAAATATTTAGATACTTCACAGATTTCAAGTGAGTTAATGCAATTATTAAAGGAAGCGAAGGAAAAAATAATTTTAGTAACCTATTCACTGCAGGTAAATAATCAAATTCAGGAAAGATTAAAAACTAAAAGTAAAGTAGGCTCAATTTCGGAAATTACCATCATCTATGGAAATACGAAGCTTAAGGAGCAGGAACTTAAGTGGATGGAAGAGATTGAGGAGCTTAAAGTATATCAGAAAAAAAATCTTCATGCCAAATGCTATATAAATGAAAATAAGGCAATTATTTCTTCTATGAATTTATACGACTATAGTCAAACTTCGAATATCGAGATGGGATTTTTAATTGAAAGAGATAAGGATAAAGAAGCCTATGAGATGATGATGGAAGATATTTATGATCTTAAAATCAATGGGGATAAAAAGAAATTAAATGAATTGGAAGAAAAGGAAATACCAATTGACAAAAACGATATTGATCCAATTAAAAATCAAGAGAAAAATAATATTGAATTAACCTATGTTCAGCAGGTTCAGAAATTTCTTTTAGAAGAGTTTAGAAAAGATTTATCACATCAATTTAGACAGAAATCCGAAACTATTTTATCGGATAACGATATATTGAACATTATTACCAGTTCTAATATTTCAGAATCTAGCCTTGTAAATATTTTAAGAAACCGCAAAAAGGCCGATCAGTTATCTAGTCAGATAATAAGTATTATGGAGTATTCCCATAATTTTACAATAGGTGAGATATTAGATACACAATATCAAAATGATCAATTTAGTTACGATCAAATTCAAATGAAGACTTTAAGCGAAAACCTAACCAGGTGGTATGACACTAAACAGGAATTACCACAAAAAGGTGAAATAGTAGCCGTTAGCTTGAATAAAAATTGGTTTAACGATTATATCATTCTCGAAGAAAGTAATACAGGAATTGAAGATACTACCAGAACTATTTTAGACTATTCCAATTCAGTTTATCGATCAACTAAAGAGTTATCAGAAATCACATCTTTAAGCAGCAGAGAAATCAATTCAATTTTGATGGAAAATAAACTTATGGAAAAGGAAGGAAATGATTGGTATGCTACTAAAAAAGGTAATAAATATGGAGCTATGCAAAAAGAGGGTAGATATGGTAAATTTATATTATGGCCTGAGGAAATAATCGAGCTTTTTAGTCTTACAACATAATGCTTAGATAATTATTTTTATGTAAATTATTGGCTGCTATCAATAAACTGATTCCCTACTCTCCGTTTTTTGTAGTTTGAACCTCCAATACTATAAAACAATAAAATGGATCTATCTGAATTGAATTCTAACCAGCAAAAGGCGGTTACATTTGAGGGAAAACATTTATTAGTATTAGCTGGGGCAGGCACGGGAAAAACTAAAACTATTATTTCAAGGGCTGCTTATTTGATTTCTCAAGGGGTGGATCCTGGAAAAATCCAAATACTCACTTTTACCAAAAGAGCTGCAAGTGAAATCATAAACCGGGTCAAGGCTAATCTAGATAATAGTCAGGCGAAAAACCTAAACGGTTCTACTTTCCATTCCTGGTGTAATCAATTGTTGACCAAATTTCCCAACTTATTTGGAACTAAATCATTCACAGTTATTGATCAAGATGATCAGGTAAGCATCATGAAATTGGTATGTGGTAATAACTATGTACAGTATGAAGATTTACGGATTAAAGCCGAGGGTTTAATTGATTTGTACTCCTTTGCCAGGAATACTAAAAAAAGTCTTTCAGATACGATAAGGTTGAAACTTTTCAATAATCTAAATGATGAAGACACCGTAGAAAAAATTAAACTGATCAAACCTAAAATTGAAGTTCTTTTAAGAGGGTATGAACAGAAGAAAAAGGAAAGAAAATATTTAGATTATGATGATATGCTTTTGGTTGTCGCCATAAGATTAAATAAAGATCCGGAAGCAAGACGAGTGGTTAGTTCTCAATACGAACATATACTGGTGGATGAAATGCAAGACACCAACCCTTTACAGTGGGATCTATTAAACCCTTTTCAGAAAATATGTCATTTGTACTGTGTAGGTGATGATGCACAATCAATATATTCTTTCAGAGGGGCAGATTTCAAGAATGTACATTCCTTTAAAGAACGGGTAGAGAATTCAGAAGTTTATAAACTGGATCAAAATTATAGATCTACTCAAGAGATTCTGGATATTTCCAATTGGCTTTTAGAGCAATCACCGATAGAATACGGTAAAGAATTAATCTCTGTTCGTGGGGATGGCAGTGTTCCTGAGATTATAAATGTAGAAAATGAATGGGAGGAAGCCGATTTCATTTCTGAAACTATAATTGAAAACTTCACAAAAAACAATAAGACATATAAAGACCATTTGATTCTTTCCCGATCACAGTATTATACCAGGTCATTACAAGCAACTTTTATCAAAAACAAGATCCCGTATGTTACATATGGAGGAAGGAAGTTTATGGAATCAGCCCATATAAAAGATATGGTTTCTGCCCTAAGAGTCGTAAACAACAAGGATGATGAGATAGCCTGGATGCGATATTTAAGTATCTGGGAAGGTATAGGGGAAATTAAAGCAGCTAGGTATACTGGTGAACTTTTATTTCAGAAATCAATCGAGGATTGTATTGATTGGCTAAAATCCATCATTCTGGAAAACGATGGGAAAATTATAGCCGATGTGATAGAAACTATTGCTAAAAATAGAGATAACCTTAAAGAGGCGGTAGATGGTTCCTTTCACTTAATGGAGGAAAGATTAGCTTTTAAATACAGAAAAGACTGGGAAAATAAAAGAAAGGGAGATTTTCCTGTATTAGGTATACTTGCTAAAAACTATTCCACTTTAGGAGAGTTTATTACCGAGTGTACTTTAGATAATGCAACTGACATCAATAACTCTCCAGTTCTTGCTGATTCATTTATAAATAGGTCAGAGGATAAAGATCATGTAATAATTTCTACAATTCATTCAGCAAAAGGTCTTGAATCTGACGTTTGCTTTGTTCTGAATGTATCTCCAAAGGCATTTCCATCATCCTGGACACTTGGAAATATTGATGAAGTTGAGGAAGAGAGAAGAGTATTATATGTTGCAATGACTAGAGCAAAAAACCAATTATTTATTACTAGGAATATTCATTCATTACATGCGCAGAGTTCTTCAAGTGTCCAAAATAATGGTGAAATAAAACCTCTACAACCCGAAACTTATTTTCTGCATGGTTTACCGGAAGAAATGGTAGAGCAATCTACCAAGGAAAGGTTTGAACAAGCTGCTAAAGATATAGAAGAACCTAATAAAATTGATTTATCCTCTGGAATGGACTTTAGTTAATAGTGTAATACTGGTTTAAAAATTACTAGGTAATTTGAATTTACATTATCATTATTTAAAACAAACAATGACTAAAAATTTTTCAGTAAATTCTCATTTATTTTGAACTGTTGATAATGGGTTTGTACCTAGATTACACCTCGTTTTTGGCTAACGCCAGTAATAATGGGAATTGAAAACTTCTGTATTGGCAAATAAACAGAAGATTTTATTTGATATCATTTGATATCATTTCATATTAAATGGCTGTTAGTACAGCTCTTTTACACATCCAGACCACCTCCACAAGAGCTAATTAGGCCCAGGGAAAATATGCGATCAAAGATAGATCCAAAGCAAAACTCTTATCACGAGGCTATATTTTAAGAACCTGGTGTTTACTTTTCATCTCAATAACGCACAGGAATTATTGGCAAGGTTAGGAACGGCAGATGCGGGGCTTTATTAATTCCCTTAAAAATCACCATTATATTTTTTTTCAAACCGAAACGGTAAAATTGATCAAATTCGAAAATGATTATTTTATAAAAAAATAAATGATCAACCCGACCAATCCGGCTGGCCTTTGACTCCAGACTTCCCCCTGATGGCAGCCTTGAAAAACCTATTTCAATTCTCTAAGAATTAGAAGCCTCTCCAGTGGATAATAATCGGTGAACCAAAAAACTATTTCTATATTTAGGAAACCTTAAATGAAGATGGTGGAAATTTTACAAAAAAATCTTCAACGTACTCTTGGAAGCAGCATTCCCAACGAACTAATTGATCTTCTCGTCAAATATTCCTTTCAAAAATCATTTGATAAAAAGGAACTCCTGGCCGAGGCAGGTGTTGATTGTAAATACCAGTATTTTATACTCGAAGGATCGGCATATTCTTTTTATGTCAATGATAAAGGTGAGAAAAACGTCATTCAGCTGGCGATCGAAGAATACTGGATTACCGATGCTGCAAGTTATTTTACGGGGAAGCCCGCGGTGGCCACTATTGAAACCCTGGAACCAACTACAGCCCTTCTAATTAATCGCAAGGATTATGATAAGCTTTGCTGTTCGCACCCGCTTTTTGACAAATTTTTTCGTATCCTGATGCAAAATGCCCTGGCTTCATTACACCAACGAATTGCTAAAACAATCAGCGAAGAAGCCGAATTACGATACCGGGAATTTTCAGAAAAGTATCCTCATTTTATCCAGCGTATTCCTCAATACCTAATAGCCTCTTACCTGGGAATAAGACCTCAATCCCTGAGCCGAATTCGTAAGAATATTTTTCAAAAGTGAATTTTCATGTTTCCGAAGTTAACATAGGTTAATCATTTTAAACAATGATAAACTGATCTTTGTAAAGCAGGAAAATGGTTTAAACTCTTGATATTACTGAATCATTTTTAGGTAATACCTGATTCACTTAATAAATTAACATAGGTGAACGAAATAGCGGAGCTCAAGACCAATCTTTGCAGAATATTAATGAATAAGAAAGATAATAGTATGGAAACAAATAACACGGTTTGGAAATTAGATCCTTCGCACAGTGAACTTACTTTTAAGGTAAAACACCTTATGATCAGCAATGTTAAAGGGGAATTTCAAGAATTTGATGCTAAAATCGTTTCTCAAGGAAAGGATTTTGACAAAGCCAATGTTACAGCCACAATTGATGCAAATTCGATCTATACCAATAATAAAGATCGTGACACTCACCTTAGAAGTACCGATTTCTTCGATGTGGAAAACAATAAAGAATTAAAATTTGAAGGGACAGCACTTGAAAAACTGGATGAGGACAACTATAAATTAACAGGACTACTGACTATTAAAGGAAATTCAAAAGAAGTAACTTTAGATGTTGAACACGGCGGAATGATGAAAGATCCTTATGGCCAGGAGAAAGCCGGATTTTCAATAAGCGGTAAGATAAACCGGAAAGAATTTGGTTTAACATGGAATGCAGCACTGGAAACCGGCGGAGTCATGGTAAGTGATGAAGTCCGCCTAAATGGAGAACTTCAGTTCGTAAAACAAGCCTAGAAATTATGGAAAACAAAATATTAGGATTACATCATATTACGGCAATCGCGGGTGATCCACAGAGAAATTATGACTTTTATACCAAAACCCTTGGGTTAAGAATGGTAAAGAAAACAGTGAACTTTGACGATCCTCAAACCTATCATTTTTACTTTGGTGATGAAGTGGGATCCCCCGGAAGTATACTTACTTTTTTCCCATGGCCAAATGTTAGGCAGGGAAAAGACGGTGCCGGGATGGCTACCGAAATAGGATATTCGGTACCAAAAGGCAGCCTTGAGTTCTGGAAAGATCGTTTTGAGGAAAAGAATGTAAGGCATTACCAAATTACCGAGCAATTTGGAGAGAGAAAACTGCCTTTTCAGGATCCTGATGGCTTAAAGCTGAGCCTTATTGAAGCTGAACATGCTGACGACCGAAAGGGCTATGAAACTGCAGAAGTAAAGACAAATGCGGCCCTGAAAGGCTTTCACGGAGTTACTCTAAGTCTGAATAATATTGGAGCAACTGCAGAGATATTGACCGAGGTTTTTGGGTACAAAAAAGAGCGGTCTGAAGGTAATCTAACCCGTTACAAAACTGATAGCGTTAAAAATGCAGCGATAGTAGATCTTTTGGAGTTGCCTGATCTTCCAAGGGGCCTTAATGCAGGTGGAACAAATCACCACGTAGCTTTCAGAGTTAAAGATGAGGAAACTCTTATGGCGATCAGAGAGAAAGTTCTTAAAAAAGGATTGCAGATTACTGAGAAAATCGATCGTGATTACTTTTTTTCTCTTTATTTCAGAGAACCGGGAGGAGTGCTCTTTGAGATCGCAACAGATAATCCCGGATTTGCGACAGATGAAACCGTTCAAGAACTGGGAAGCAGCCTTCAGTTACCAGACAGATATGAGGGCGCAAGAGAGCAGATAGAAAAAGCACTGCCAAAATTGAAACACTAAATTCATAGATATTGGTTCGGAGTAAAGATTCAGGTATTTTTTGCTCCGAATTTTTTCTTTTAAACATCAAATTATGCATACCAAAAACATAATTACCGGCGGGAAGAAAATTTCAGAAGCAAGCAAAGTACTTATCCTACTCCACGGCCGTGGAGGTAACGCACAGAATATCCTTTCCCTGGCCAATGATCTAAAAACCACAGATTTCGCACTTTTTGCACCTCAGGCAACCAATAACACCTGGTATCCTTATTCCTTCCTCGCGCCGCCAAGTCAAAATGAACCATGGCTTTCTTCAGGCTTAGATATAGTATATAAACTTCTTGAAGAGGTTAAAGCTGAAGGAATTGCTTCTGAAGATATTTACTTTGGTGGATTCTCACAAGGCGCCTGTCTAACTGCAGAATTCGTAACAAGAAATGCAGAAAAATTTGGAGGGGTGGTGCTTTTTACCGGTGGATTAATTGGGGATAAAATTTATTCTGAGAACTATAATGGAAACTTCAATGGCACCCCGGTTTTTATAGGATCTGGAAATCCTGATGCTCATGTTCCTGTTGAAAGGGTAAAAGAAACCCAGAAAATAATGGAAAGCATGAATGCCAAAGTAAACGTCGCAATTTATGACAACAGGCCGCATACCATTTCTCAGGATGAGATCGAAAAAGCTAATCAACTGGTTTTTACAAAATAAGAACCTGCGTCCCGGTAGATAATTCACTGTATAACAAAGCCGGCATATTCGAAAGTGTACAAAGCGACCAGGGAATATACCTACGATTTTGGTGATAAACAGTTCGAAGATCTTGAAAAACACTGGTGCCTGAATACACCTCGTTTTTGGACAAGCCCTAAAACCAAGAGCTAAAAACTTCTGTTTTAAATAGAAAAACACAGAGTTTTATTTCTTAAGTTCCAAAATCCCATTTAACCAACTTTCCCTAACTTGGTTTACATTTAAGGAATTCTGAAGTTAGATTATGAAAAGAAATAGATACACCAAAAAACAATTAAAAAAACGCTACTGGTGGTTCGGGGGACTGGGAACTGCGATATTAGGTTTTGGGCTTTCAGCTCTAGTAGAGAGTGGATTTCTGAAACACAGCGGTTCGGAACAATGGCAATGGATTGGAGCTGGAACTATATCTCTAATCTTAATCATGACTGGCATTAATTTCCTGTTTGAATCTCATGCCTGCAAAAGAGAATTAGAAGGTAAATAAGCTTAGTTGCTTTTTAAGCCTTTTCGACCGAAAATTCAAATAAGGTTCCTTTTTCCTTGTCGCTTTTCACATTGATATCCCCGTTCATTATAGTGATTAATTTTTTCACCGTAGAAAGGCCAATTCCATGTCCCTCGCTTGATTTTGCATTCTTGACCTTGATCACCGTAAAAAGATCAAAGATTTTATTTAAGTCTTTTTCCGGAATTCCTACCCCATTATCTCTTACCCCAAAATAGTAGTATCCGGCCTGCTCTTCACAGGTAATATCTATCAAAATCTCTTCTTTGGGATTATGCTTGATACTATTGCTGATCAAATTCATCAAAACCTGACCAATTGCAGCTCTGTTGCCATTGATCGCCATATTTTCTTCTGGCATATTGATCATACAGTTCGCATCAATTTCCAGCAGATCCAGGATATCCTCAATTAGATCATTTAAAAAGAATTTTTCTATCTCCTTGACCTTTTCGCCATTACCCGAATAATATTCCAACAGGCTTGTTACATACTCACTTAATTTCAATCCTGAATTCTTGATGTATTCCAGATATCCCAGCCCGGCCTTATCTAAAGCACTTGAATATTTGGCTCTTACAATATCTGCGCTTAAAATTATGTTTGCGAGCGGCATCTTGAGATCATGACTAACATTTCCTGCAAAATCCTGAAGCACTTTGTTGTTCTCCTGCAATTCATCTCGCATATCTTCTAACTCCACGCTCTTATAATGGAATTCGTAAAGAATCTCTACTTGCTTTCCTAAAGCGATCAGGCACTTTCGCTGGTGCAGATTTAATTTCTTAGGCTTTTTACTTAAGACACATAAAGTCCCAAGTGCCTGGCCCTGTTTATTTAGAATTGGTATCCCGGCATAGGATCTCACATTAATATCTTTAAAAGTAACTAAAGGATTTTTATCAAACCTTGGATCATTCAAGGCATCTTCTACTTCAAAGAGCTTCCCGGGTTCCAGAATAGCATGCCCGCAAAAAGAAATATCCCGGTCGGTTTCAGTGAGATCAAAACCTTTCCTTGATTTAAACCATTGCTTTTCATCATCCAGGATAGTGAGCAATGCTACCGGAGTCTCACAAATTTCTTGGGCCAGCAGGGTTATATTGTCATAGGTTTCCTGGGGTAATTCTTCTAACAGGCCAAGCTGTCTTACTGCTCTGAGTCTGAGCCTCTCATTGTCTGGCTTTTCGGGAATGATCATGTAATCTCTTAATTGTATTCAAATCAGTTGATAAGAAAGGCAAATAATAATGGTTTTACATCAAGTATCCAGACTTTAACGTGAATTTAAATTTCAGGCTTTTTATTTGAACAATTCTAAATAGAACCTATATATAAAGCAAGGTATATTCTTTGATCTAATGCTTCAACAACTTTATCTTTGGTTGCTGGCCTTGTTCTTAAAATATGCCATATTCACCCGGTTAAACCCATCTATTAATTGAAACAGGATTTTGATCATGAAAGATATTAGCAGCAGAAAGGATATTGAAACCCTGGTCGACAGGTTCTATGAAAAGGTGCTGGAAGATAATGTGATAGGCATTTACTTTACTGAAATTGTGAAATTAGACTGGAATACCCATATCCCCGTGATGTACGACTTCTGGGAATCGGTCCTGTTCAATACCCATGCATACAAAGGAAACCCGATGCATGCGCATTTAGCATTAAACACCAAGAAAGCACTGGAGAATAAACATTTTGAAAGGTGGCTGGATTTATGGCAGGAAACCATAGTTGAAAACTTTACAGGTGAAAAAGCAGAAGATGCATTACGCAAAGCGAGCAATATTGCAGGAATCATGAAGGTTAAAATTCAGCAGGTATCATAGACAAGTTGTATCTTAAAGAGATAAACTTGATATCCCAGATAAAGCTTGAATAAATTAGTGGTAGCTGAAAATTCAGCTTTATTGATTTGACTGCACATTATGTTAAAAAATGAGACATCCAAAACCTATAAAAAGGCACCCATCACTGCAGCCCATTAGCCGGCAGCATCATTTCGGCTTATTGTTTACCTGGAAAATCCGAAAAGGTCTGGCTATGGGAATATCTGCTGAAAGGATGAAGGCATACCGTGACTGGTTTTTTCAAAAAGAAATTTTGCAGCATTTTGAGCTCGAAGAAAAGCATGTTTTTAAAATATTAGGAGAGAAAAACAGTCTTGTAGAGCGGGCTTTACAAGAACATGTACGGTTAAAAGAACTTTTTCAAAGAGAAGATGATATTCTAAATGCATTAAAAGACCTGGAAAAAGAACTAACAGCCCACATCCGATTTGAAGAACGCATTTTATTCCATAAAATTGAAGAAATA
This sequence comes from Christiangramia oceanisediminis, assembly GCF_022570735.2. GTDB lineage: Bacteria > Bacteroidota > Bacteroidia > Flavobacteriales > Flavobacteriaceae > Christiangramia > Christiangramia oceanisediminis. The sequence goes on from NZ_JANCNS010000003.1 coordinate 53,849, forward strand.
GCTCAACCTGAACAATTGAAATTAATCGATCAACTTCACATTCCCGATATGGCTAAAAGTGACGAATATCACGATCCATTCTGGATCTAGTCCTCCCCATTTCGATCAATTCAATTTCCCTTTGATATACATTTTAGTTTTACCATTTTTCTTCCGCCAATATATTTCAAAACCATCGTTATCAGGCATTCCCCTGTATAAGGTTATATATATTGAAACCGAAAAGCAACAAAATAGTGAGTAATGCCAGGACCGTTGGCACCGGGATATTGTTGATGTTCAGCGGAATTCTAAAGAGATCTTTATCTCTTTCTTCTCCCCTGTTTTTCACGCGATACCGCAAAAGCGCCACATTCACCATTCCGAAGACCGTAAACACGAATATATTACTGATGGAAGCGACAATTTTTAAGTTCCCAATCAATCCAAACGCAATGGTAACAAGTGCTATGGCAATAATCGCGTAATTGGGAGTCTTTACTCCTATTCCCTCTAAGGTCGTAAATTTTTTCAGCCATGAAATTTCACTGTCACGTGCTACATCGTAAAGTAACCGGGAAGATCCAAGTATATTACTCAAAATGGTCTTACTGGTAGCAAAAAGGGCCACTATAACCAGAATGGTCCCACCAACTGCACTCCATTGGGATTCGATAACTGCAGCCAGCGGTCCGTCTTTTTGGGCCAGCTCGCCCGCTTCAAATGTGCTCACCGCGCTAATTGCGATCAAAACATATAGTACCAGAACGATCAAACCGCTTATCAAAACTCCTTTAGGCATTACTCTCTTAGGATCTTTGGTTTCCTCTGCGATCTTTACCAGATCTTCAAAACCAACATAACTAAAGAATATAAGGGCTGATCCCGCCAGAATTCCGGTTAATCCATTTTCACCAGGTTCGAATAAAGCCACACTGCCCCAGTCTGGAACGCAAAAACCTATCACCAGGCCTAATCCAGCAAGGGTAATAATGGTAGCTACTGTATTGTAGTAAGAACTATACTTGGAGCCTACGATATTGAAAAGTGCCATTAGAATAACGATCCCAATAATAGCTATCCAGTTAGGCAAATCTATCAACCTGCTTAGATATTCTGCAAAACTAATCGCTATGGCTGCCGGGGCAACAATACCCGTAAATGTCATAAAAATGGAAAGGAAAAGTGCTGTTTTCTCACCTATGCCCTGCTTAATGTATTCAAAGCTTCCACCAGCATCGGGAAACCTGCTAACAAATTCGGCATAAGATAGCCCCGTAAGTAATGCGACTATTGCCGCAATTGCGAAACTAAGCCATAACATATTTCCGCTTAGACCTGCTGCCTTACCTATTATTGCATAGATCCCCGCACCTACGATTCCTCCTACTCCAAACATGAGAATATCCCAGAATCCTAAAGTGCGTTTAAGTTTTTCTTTCGCCATATTTTTTGATTGGTTGGGCCAAAAAATACTAAATCATGATTGAAAGGGATAGCCTGCGGCGAAACCTTAGTAAAGATTTAAGAAGCTCCTACCCTTTTAACTTAACGATCCTTAATTTTGCCACTTATCTAAAATTAGAGGCCTTACTTGTCCATACCGAAAATAACCAGCTAAAGATCAGCCTATAAAACATAGGGCCTGAGGGCCGTTGCTATCTTTTCAGGTTTTTTAGGAATAATGTATTTTTGCCGTGTATGAAATTCCTGGTTTTATTTATAACATTTCTGGTCCTGTCGCTGTCTATCCTTCCATGCTGCTTCCTGGAGGATATCAGTAATAACAGCCTTTGTATAGACTCTCCTACCAATAACGAGGATGATCATACCAGCGAGGAACCATGTTCTCCTTTTTTTAACTGCGGAAGCTGTTCTGGTTTCGCCTTGCAGGAAGATCTGGAAATCGGTTTTGTTACTGATGAATTTTCAGCCCAGGTTTTTATCTCCTGTCAGGATCTGTTCAAAAGCGCCTACCAAAATCCTGATTTTAAACCTCCCAGGAGATCGATTATATAATATCGAATTCACCTTTAGTGAAGTACATTGTATAATCTTCAAAAAAAAACAGTTTTGAAAAATATCATTCTGGTATTGCTTTTTATGGCAGGCAATACACTCCTAGCTCAAAACCAATTTGAGACCACCATACTAAATGCCGAAACCAATGAACCGCTTTATGGGGTTTCCATAGGTATTCAGGAGTTAAATATAGGAACTACCACCAACGAGGAAGGAAAGGCCGTCCTCCGGAATATCCCCGATGGGGAATATGATATCGAGATCAGGTATATCGGTTTTGAAACCCGCACCATCACCAGGACATTTCCGTTATCTGAAGAAGAAAACAAGCAGGAAATCAGGTTGCAGCCTTCTGAAGAACAGATGGAAACTATTGTGATCGAATCTACCCGGAGCTCCAGGACCTTTGAGGATATTCCCACCCGCATCGAATTTATTGCAGGGGAAGAACTCGCCGAAAAAGGCAACATGAAACCCGGTGACATTCGAATGCTCCTCAATGAAAGTACCGGGATCCAAACCCAGCAAACCTCGGCCACCAGTTATAATTCCAGTATCAGGATCCAGGGACTGGACGGCAAATATACCCAGTTATTAAGAGACGGGCTTCCCTTATATTCTGGCTATTCCGGCGGATTAAGCCTGATGCAGATCGCGCCTCTTGACCTGAAACAGGTGGAAGTGATCAAGGGTGCTTCCTCCACACTGTACGGTGGCGGGGCTATCGCCGGACTCGTAAATCTTATTTCCAAAACCCCGGAGGATGAGCAGGAATTGAGTTTTATGGCCAACTTAACTTCTGCCCTGGGACTGGATCTTAGCGGTTTTTATTCGGAAAAATTCGGAAGACTGGGAACCACCGTTTTTGCTTCCTATAATCTGGGAACTCCGTATGATCCTGCCGATAATGGCTTAACGGCGATCCCGAAATTTGAGCGTTTTACGCTTAATCCCAGGTTGTTCGTAGATTATGATGAGAATACCGATTTTAATATCGGCTTTAATTTTGTTTCTGAAGATCGACTGGGTGGAGCCATGGATTATGTTGAAAATGAAAGCGGGCCTGGTTATTTCGAAAGGAACGATACCCAACGCTTTTCTACCCAGTTATTGGGAAACCATCGTTTTTCTGATAATACTTCTCTTCAGGTTAAGAACAGTATTAGTCTTTTTGAACGGGAAATTGAAATTCCAGATTATGCATTTACCGGGTACCAGGTTTCTTCATTTTCAGAAGTAAACCTGTCTACAATTCAGGAAGACACCGAATGGATAGGCGGACTGAATCTTTGGACCGAAGATTTCGACCAGGAACAGGGAGACCCAAACCAGGACCTTAGTTTCAGCAATTATACCATAGGTGCATTCGTTCAGAACACCTGGGATATCGAGCAAAAATGGACCCTGGAAACAGGATTGAGAGGCGATTATCAAAGCAATTATGGATTCTATTTGTTGCCCAGGTTTTCATTGATGTTCGAACCTTCAGAAAAGTTGACATTTAGAGCCGGTGGCGGAATGGGATATAAAACGCCGAGTATATTCACCGAAGAAGTAGAACGGCTGCAATTTCAAAATGTATTGCCTATTGATGCAGATGAAGCAGAGGCCGAGCGCTCTATAGGTTTCAATGTAGATGGAAATTACAAGTGGGCCATCACCAACGACCTCAACCTTTCTACCAACCTGCTATTTTTCTATACCAGGATAAACGATCCTTTAGTACTGAATCAGACAATTGGAAGTTTTTACGAATTTACACAACCTGGTGGCTATATTGATAGTAAGGGTATTGAAGCAAATATGCGTTGGAGTTATCAGGATCTAAAATTATTCGTGGGATATACACTGGCTGATGTTAATCAACATTTGAATGATGAAACAGAGCAATATCCTCTGGTTGCTCAACATAGACTCAATAACGTACTGATGTACGAAAAACACGATAATTTCTGGATTGGATTGGAGGGATATTATTACAGTTCACAGGAATTGACAGATGGCAGCACGGGCGAACCATACTGGATACTTGGGGTAATGACGGAGAAAAGAATAGGCGAAAAATTTTCGGTCTTTCTTAATTTTGAAAATATCCTTGACACCAGGCAGAGCCGGTTTGATACCGTATTCACCGGAACCTTGGAAGATCCCAACTTCCGCGATATCTATGCACCGGTAGATGGTTTTGTGATCAATGGCGGTTTTAAATTGAATTTATAAATACATCCGGATAGACTTCAAGCCTCCGATCTTAAAAAATTGGAGGCTTTTTTATTAAGTAAGGCTTTCACCGAAAGCGAAATTTTATTTTGCCAGGTGAGTTGGCACTCCCATAAAGCTTTCTGCAGCTTCCATAATGGTTTCCGATAAAGTTGGGTGTGGATGTATGCTAAGCGAGAGATCTTCCGCCGTTGCGGCCATTTCGATCGCCAGCGAAATTTCTGAAATCAGGCTTCCGGCATCTTTTCCTGCAACGCCACCTCCCAGGATCCTTCCGGTTTCCGGGTCCACAAGCAGTTTGGTCAGTCCAGTGCTGGTTCCCATAGAAAGAGCTCTTCCAGAAGCCGACCATGGAAATTTTAAAATTTTCACTTCCATATCTTTTTCCGAAGCTTCGGTTTCGGTGAGTCCGCTCCATGCAATTTCAGGATTGGTAAAAACAATGCCTGGAATAGATCTGGGGTCATAGGCACTTGCCTTATCATCCGAGATCACTTCGGCAGCGATCCTCGCCTCGTAATTGGCTTTATGGGCAAGCATAGGCTCCCCGGTCAAATCTCCAATCGCGTAAATATTCTCTACCGCTGTTCTGCGTTTTTCATCAACCTCAATAAAACCATTCTCATCTACTTTTATCTCCGTATTTTCCAGATCCAGTGACGCAGTACTGGGTTTTCTTCCCGCTGCCACAAGCACTTTGTCGAATTGCTTTTCTTTAGTCCCATCTTCCATCTTCAATTCCACGCTTACTTTTTTATCTTCTACGGAAAGTTTTTCAATTTTCGTATTGAAATACAAATCCTTGAATGGATGTTTATCCTGGAATACCTTTACCAGGTCCCTGTCTGTTCCCGGAAGGAAGTCTTCGGTCATTTCAGCTACTGAAACATCGGAGTCAAGTGCCGCATATACACTTCCCATCTCCAGGCCAATATATCCTCCCCCAATCACCAGCATGGACTTCGGAATTTCCTGAAGTTCGAGCGCATCGGCAGAATCGATCACTTTCTTATGGTCTATTTCGATTCCAGGTAGTTCCAGGTTGCTGGAACCTGTAGCGAGAATGAGATGCTTAAAACCCAGTTCTTTACCGCTGTCTTTTAACCGAATCTTTTCGTTTGAAACAAAACCTGCTTTATCCCGGATATACTCGATATTGCGATTTTCAGCCAACTGCCCTAAACCATCGGTTAGTTTTTTAACGACCTTATCTTTCCATTTTCTGATCTTGTCAATATCAATTTTTGGATCACCAAATTCGATCCCCCATTCCGAAGCTTCCTGAGCCTCCTGTTTGATTTTTGCAATATTAAGCAATGCCTTGGAAGGAATACAACCGCGGTACAGGCATACGCCTCCCGGGTTCTCTTCAGGGTCTATCAGGCAAACTTTCATACCAAGGTCGGCCGCCTTGAATGCCGCGGCGTACCCGCCAGGACCGGCACCAATGATGATCAGTTCTTTTTTGTTTTTATCTGGCATATAGTTTTAGATTAGGCACCCAAAAGCGCTTCGTAAGGATCTTCCAGGGCTTTAGCTATCCAGTTAAGGAATTGTACTCCTTCGGCCCCGTCGATCAAACGATGATCATAAGAAAGGCTTAAGGGCAATATGGATCTGGGTTCCAGTTTATCCTCAACATAAACAGGTCTTTTTACAGCACGCGACACTCCAAGAATGGCGACCTGCGGATGGTAAATGATAGGCGTGAAATTGGTTCCACCAAAACCGCCCAGGTTGGAAATACTGAAATTTCCTCCCTTCATGCTATCGGGATCCAGTTCTCCATCCCTTGCTTTTCCTGCCAGGTTAACCAGTTGAACGGAAATATCGATAAGCCCCTTTTTGTCTGCATCTTTGATCACAGGAACCAGCAAACCTTTTTCGGTATCAACGGCCACGCCAATATTTACATATTTTTTCAGGATCATTTCCTCGTTTTCCATGTCCACACTGGCGTTGAATTTCGGAAATCTTTGCAATGCCGTAGCGGCAATTTTTATGAGGATCGCCGTGATACTCAGTTTACCACCTGCCTTTTCGGCCTTTTCGCTGTTCTTTTCCATGAATTCCTCGATGCCTGAAATATCGGCCTCCTCAAACTGGAATACGTGTGGGATCTCTTTCCAGGCTGCGGAAGTACCCTTCGCTGTTGCCTTCCTGATATTTGAAAGCGGCTTCACCTCGGTTTCCCCCCACTTGCTAAAATCAGGAAGTTTTGAGAGGCTGGACTTCTCCTCTTTTTTTCCTGATTTCGTATGAGACTTCACGTCTTCCTTGCTGATCCTTCCGCCTTCCCCGCTTCCGGACACCTCGGTTATATCCACTCCAATTTCCCGGGCAAACCGGCGAACACCAGGAGAAGCTGGAACATTTTCAGCTTTTCCTGAACCGGATTTTTCATCCTTATCGGCATCAGATTTTTTATCTTTCTGCTTATCCGGTTTCTGATCCTTATCGGATTTCTCTTCTTCTTCCTTTTCGGATGTATCCTCTTTATCTTCAGAAGATTCCTTTTCCTTATCCTTTTTCTTTGACTCTTTGGATTTTTCTTTTTCAGAATCTTCTTCTGTTTCCTCCTCCTCTTTGTCCTGGCTATCGTCTTCTTCATTACTTTTTTCTTCTGTGTCCTCTTCGGAATCCTTTTCAGACTCATCTTCTGAAACCTCCAGGGTAAGAATGACGTCTCCTACTTCCACCTCATCTCCCTCCTTCACTTTGATAGCTTCTACTGTTCCGGCCTTTGGAGAAGGAATTTCCACCGAAGCTTTATCAGATTCAACCACAATTAAACTCTGGTCCTTTTCGATCTGGTCCCCTTCGGAAACCAGGACTTCATTTACCGTCGCCTTATCGACACCTTCAGATATTTGTGGAATTTTAATTTCTTCAGCCATATTTTTAAATTTTAAATACTATTAGGATCAGGTATTCCTGGGATCTGCTTTATCCGGATCAATTTCCAGGTCCTTTGCTGCCTGCTTCAAAACTTTAGTCTCAATAATATCTTGCAGGCTTAACTGGTAAAGCGTTGCATAAACGATGGAAACAGCGTCTACCTCGAAAAACTTCCGAAGCTCAGCGCGGGTATCGCTTCTTCCAAAACCATCGGTTCCAAGACTTACAAGTTTACCCGGAAACCATTTGGAGATCGATTCCGGCAGGGCCTTTACGAAATCAGTGGCCGCTACGAAAACTCCCTTTTCATCATTCAGGCATTCCTGTAAATAATTCTTTTCGGGATTCATCTGGGAAGACATTCGGTTTCGTCTTTCGGTATCGATCGCATCATCATAAAGAGATTTATAACTGGTAATGCTCCAGATATCTGCATTCACCTCGTAATCATCCTTCAGGATTTCGGCTGCCTTTAAGACTTCCTGCATGATGGCTCCGCTTCCGAACAGATGTGCTTTTTTCTTACCTCTATTTGAAGTTTTCTTAAACCGGTACATTCCTTTCAGGATTTGGTCTTCCACCTTATCAGGCATCGGGGGCATTGGATAGGTATCATTACCCACCGTGATATAATAGAATTTTTCCTTTTTATCGGCATACATTTCCTTCAGCCCATGCCTGACGATGACGGCAACTTCGTAAGCAAAAGCGGGATCATATGCCTTCAAACCTGGATACGCATACGCATAAAGGTGACTCTGGCCATCCTGGTGCTGTAATCCCTCGCCGGGAATACTGGTACGGCCTGAAATTCCGCCAACCAGGAAACCTTTTGCACCCGCATCGGCTGCAGCCCACATCAGGTCACCGGTTCTTTGGAATCCGAACATCGAATAGAAAAAATAGAAAGGAACCATATTCAGCCCGTGGTTCAGGTAGGCCGTTCCGGCCGCGATAAATTCGCTCATACAACCCGACTCGGTGATGCCTTCTTCCAGGATAGCTCCATCTTTCGCCTCTTTATAATACAATAAACTATCCTCGTCTACCGGTTCATATTTTTGACCTTCAGGCGCGTAGATGCCGGCCTGCTGAAAAAGCGACTCCATCCCGAAGGTTCGTGACTCATCCGGAATGATGGGTGCGATGCTTTTTGCCGTATTCTCGTCTTTTAACAACTTGCTAAGGATCTGCACAAGCACGCTGGTAGTGGAAACCTCGTCCCCGTCAGAACCCTCGTAAAAATTGCTAAAGATCTCTTCTGAAGGCATTGGTAAAGCTTCCGACCTGTCTTTCCGTGCTGGGATAAAACCGCCGTTCTTCTCTCTTTTTTCTTTTAAATAAGCCAGCTCCTCGCTGTCTTCATCTGGTTTTATAAAAGGAATATCTTCCAGGTCTTCATCTGAAATCGGCACCTTAAAATAGTCCCGAAATTCCTTAAGCCCGGCTACCTCCATTTTCTTGGTTTGATGAGAGACATTGCTCGCCTCGCCCTGGTCACCCTGGCCATAACCCTTAATGGTTTGCGCCAGTATGATGCTTGGCTGGCCTTTGGTTCTTTCGGCCAGTTTATAGGCGTTGTAAATACGTGTGGGATCATGTCCTCCACGATTTCGAATGAGTTCTTTCAGTTCATCATCCGTTAGATCATCCACCAGTTCCTGAAGTTCCTCGTCTTTTCCAAAAAGCTCTTTTCTAATCAGGGAAGCATCTTCAAAAGCGTATTTCTGAAGCTGCCCGTCTGTAATTTCATTCAGGATATTAACCAGCTTATTGCCTTTATCTTTTTCAAATAGCCGATCCCATTTTTTACCCCAGAGTACTTTGATCACTTTCCAGCCTGCACCCCGGAATAAAGCTTCGAGTTCCTGGATGATCTTATGATTTCGTCTTACCGGCCCATCCAGCCTTTGTAGATTACAATCTACCACGAATACCAGGTTTTCGAGCTTATCCCTGGAAGCTATGCTTATCGCTCCCCTGGCTTCAGGTTCATCCATTTCTCCGTCGCCAAGATAGGCCCATACTTTTTGCTGATTTTCTTCAATTAGGCCACGTTGCTTTAAATATTTATTGAAACGTGCCTGGTAAATGGCCATTATAGGTGCCAGGCCCATTGAAACGGTTGGGAAGTTCCAGAAGTCCGGCATCAATTTAGGGTGGGGATAAGATGTAAGACTTTTATCAGATTTGACATCTCTTCTGAAGTTCTCCAGCTGTTCACTACTAAGCCTGCCTTCCAGGAAAGCCCTGGAATAGATTCCCGGTGAAGCATGACCCTGGAAATAAACCAGGTCTGCCTTTCCGTTTTCGTAAATCTTAAAGAAATGGTTGAAACCGACTTCCCACAAATTTGCAATAGATGCATAGGTAGAAATATGTCCGCCAATGCCTTCATTTTCCTTATTGGCCCTGGCTACCATGGCCATGGCGTTCCACCTGATGTAAGACAGTATTCGCTCCTCGATCTCAAGATTTCCGGGATAAGCCTCTTCTTCAGATTTTGGGATCGTGTTTAGATAGGATGTATTTGGAGAATAGGTTGAGTCAATTCCCTGTTTTCTGGCTTCATCTTTCAGAAGTTCAAGCAATTCCTGGGCTCGATCGGGCGATTCGTTATCAAGTACCCACCTGAATGAATCCAGCCATTCCTGGTTCTCGGTTTCGAAATTTGATTTGTTTTGTTCTTTAGACATAGGCCTTCTTCTAAATAAATGGGAGGGAATAGATTAAAAATGGAAAGAAAAAAAGATGTGACCCGGTTTCCCGCGTCACATCTCTTATTTTTTAGGCATTTACAGTAAAAGAGACCTTAGCATTCACAGCGTAGGTAACAATCTCGTTGTTCTCTACATTGGCATTCATCTCTTTTACATAAACCGATTTAATGTTTTTTACGGTTTTAGAGGCTTCCTTGACCGCATTGGCCGTGGCCTCATCAAAACTGTTCTTAGAGGTTGCAATAACTTCAATTACTTTAACAATACTCATAATTCTTCATTTTTCAAGTTATACATTCATTGGTCACCTATTAAACTAATTAATAGCCTGCTCTATCTCAAATGATTAACATTGATTAACAGAAGAATCTAAAAGCATGTAAAAAGACTTGAAAGGAAAAGTATCCCGGAATTTTACACCCCAGCATATTTTGAACGGGATAACCCAGGAATGCTAAAGCCTCTGTCTTCCTTTTATGTCTGAAATATTTATGCGGTAAACTATCGGGTTGGCCGGAGTCACCACTTTGCTGGAAAATTCGTTCAGGTAATCCAGGTCTATATTTTCTTTATTCCGAAGAATATTTTTTACCCCTTCTGCAAATTCATGAAGTTTAGTCTTTGCGTCGATAGCCTCCAGCTCTTCAAAACGCCCATAAAGGAGAACAGATCTCCATTCGCTTATATTCTGAATTTCCTCCACCTGGAAAGAGACCTGTGGCTTTTCTCTCATCATTTTAATTTTCACACCTTCCCCGGAATAACTTATTATCGAATTGTTTTTTTCATCAAAGAAATAGGTAATGGGTAAGGTTTCGGGAATACCCCTGTTCAGGTAGGCCAGGTGCCCGATATAATTTTCTTTCAGCAGGGAAAGGCATTCTTCTTTTGTTAAATTTTTCATGACCGAATGTTTTAAAGCAATTAAAGTACTCTAAAACAGTTCTTTAAAAAATAACGGATATCATGTATTATGAATATCTACGATAAAAAAATTGCATGAAGATCCAGAAGGCAAAATTCATAGGTTCACTTAAACCAGAATTTTGACTCTTGGAGGTATTGAAGACTTAATCAAGCTTTGGCTTCCAGCCCGGTGCATATTCCCTCGACCAGTATTTCATAACCTTATCATTCAGTATCCGGCCGGTATTTGGATCTACGTGAAAATCACTATTCGCCCTGTACCCCATATTCGCATAATGTACCATGGCCATGGAGATATTAGCATCGTCGATGGGAGCAGTAAGATCGGCTTTACCGCGAATCGCTTCGAAGAAATTGATCATATGGGCCGTACTCATATCTCCCCCACCGCCTAAGGCAGTACCCGCCTCATTAGTAGCAGACTTGCTTTCGCGTACCACATTTCCATTTCGGTCTTTTAGTACATAGCCTTCACGATCCACGAATACGCTGCCTTCGGTTCCATATATAATGGTCCCCCGGCCAGCACCATAGGTTTGGTAGCCATTGCGGCTTTGTCCGTCCCATTGAATGATCTTATCATCTTTGAATTTATAGGTCGCCAGCATGCTGTCATACATTTCCCAGCCATCCTCTTTAAAATGTCGCTTCGCAGCTTCCACCTGCACATGTTCCGGATAATCAACTTTCAGGGCCCAGCGGGCAATATCCATTTCATGGGTTCCATTATTTCCTGATTCTGCAGTTCCATAATCCCAGCCATACCAGTGCCAGTTATAGTCCCAGGTTTCCCGGGTATATTCCCTTCGCGGCGCCGGCCCCTGGAACAATTCCCAGTCCAATCCCTGCGGAACCGGTACTTTTTGCTGAACCGGAACCTCTCCGCGTGCATTGGTGTAAAAAGCTATCGCTTTATATGGTGAGCCAATCGCCCCATCATGGATTTCCTTGATCACTTCAATGGTATGACCTGAGGATCGCTGCTGGTTACCCATTTGTACTTTTTTACCGTACTTCGAAGCAGCCTCCACCAGCAGCTCATTCTCCCACATATTATGACTGCTGGGTTTTTCAACATATACATTTTTGCCAGCCTGCAGTGCCATGATTGATCCCGGGGTATGCCAGTGATCTGGCGTAGCGTTGATAAGGATGTCTACCTCTTTATCATCCAGTACCTTCCGAACATCATTTTCAAGTTCTGGCTTATAATCAATATGCTTTGAAAATTCTACCTGGGCCCGTTCTCGCTGACTTTCCATCACATCGCAAAGATACATCAGCCGAACGTTGGAAGATTCCATTGATATCGGTTCAAAGTAAGCTCCAAGTCGTCTTCCCAGCCCGGCAATGGCAACATTTAATCTGTCATTAGCCCCAATGATCCTTCGATAGCTTGCCGCCGACATGCCCATCAAGGAACTTCCTGCCATTAAGCCTGCACTCCCCAAAACGGTTTTCGTAATAAAGTCTCTTCTTGTGGTCATAACAGGGATTTTAATAGGTTTTGATCTTGATATTTCTGAAGGCAACCCGGTTTCCATGATCCTGGAGCAGGATACGCCCCTTCTCCAATTCTCCGAAATTAGGCCATTCTACATACTTGCTTTCTGAAACCAGTTTTCTATATTCTTCTGAACCTCTTTCATATTCCAGGACCTTTACGCCGTTCAGCCAGTGCTCTACATGATTGTCTTTAGAGATGATATGAGCCGTGTTCCATTCTCCAACGGGCTTGATAGGCTTATCTGGATCTGCCTGGATAAGGTCGTAAAGCGAAGCCACTGTTCTGCTGCCCTCGTGATTTCCCAGTTTGGCATCAGGGTGCCTGTCATCATCCAGTATCTGGTATTCCAGGCCTATGGAAGAACCGGGTCCTTTGTTCAGATCGGTATCCACATAATATTTAATGCCACTATTGGCACCTTCGGTTATCTTGAAATCCACTTTAAGTTCAAAATCGCCGTACAGAGAATCGGTGACAATATCTCCTCCCGCCGCCGACTCTTTGCCTTCACTCGCCAGCACGATCAAATTCCCGTCTTCGATCACCCAGCCATTTTCCGGAAAATCATCAAGCCGGGCGCCTCTCCAGCCCTCACCGGTTTTTCCATCCCAAAGCAGTTTCCAGCCATCATTTTTTTCAGCATACGTGAGTTCATTTTTGGTAGTTTTCGGGTCCAGTGGACTTTCCTTTGAATATTTTGATAAGCTATCGGTAAGTATCCTGATATTCTTCCACATGACCTCTTTACCGGCCTCATCATTTTCACCGATTGAATGAACCTGAAGGGCAATAAATCCTTCAGAAGTCTTATCATCGATCAAATAGGCCGCTGGCGTATCATTAACCCAGGTTTTAATAGTATCCCCAATGGCTTCAACCCGATAATGATTCCATTCATTTTGTTTGAAAGCTTTTTGTGCTTCAGGATTATTTTCCAGGGTATACAGCCAGCCCCGGCGCGCTTCGTCATAAATTCCACCGCTCCAGGATCTATCTGAAGGATCTATTTCCACCTGGTAACCATGCACCCTTCCGTCCTGGTAACCTGGCAAACTATTGCTCCTTATCTGGATTCCGGAATTCATGATGGAATCCACTTTAAATTCAAGTTCCAGAATAAAATCCTCGTAGGTTTCTTTCGTAACAAGAAAGGAATTGGGAGTATTATGAACCGTCGAGCCAACGATCATGCCGTCCTCGATCCTGTAACTGGCTTCTCCACCTAGTTGTTCCCAGCCGCTAAGATCATTATCATTGGATAAGGAGACCCAGGGATCTTCCTGATCCTCTTTTTCCTCGCAACTCACTAAAAATGTTAAAAAAATAAACAGGAATGGAGCGATCCATTTAATTTTGAAGATATTCATGCTGAAGTTTTTAATAGTTTATGAATATCCTAAATAAACAGGTGATAAACAACTGCTTTTATAATTGACAGTAAAAAACTCTTAAAATCTTGAGGATCCAACGAAGGAAGAATCTGAAAGGTCCAGCCTATTCTCTCAGGTATTCCTGTTTTTCAACCACGCGATAGTCTTTTCCATTCCTTCCTCCAGGCTCGTGTTTGGTTTCCAGTTCAGCATTTTTCCAGCCTTATCAACAGGAAAGAATTTATTGGAGGTAGCCATTTCAATAAAGCCCTTATCGATAGGGGTTTGAACACCCGGAATCTTATTGGCGGCTGCCATTAGTTTAGCCATGAATACCGGAATACCTTTAGGTTTTTTATTACAGGCATCGCCGTAATAATTCATAAAATGTTTCCAGGTGGTAACTTCTGAAGATATATTGAAGGCTTCGCCATTTACGCCCTCAGCTGTGGCCGCTTTTATCATTGCATCCACGACATCGTCCAGGTAAACTGGATTGAAACTATAATTTCCGTCTCCCAGGAAAACAGGCTTACCCTCGCAAACATTCTTATACATCATCGTGGTCCATACTCCGTCGCCGGGTCCGTAGACCATGGACGGACGAATTGCAACAACCTCAACATCATTAAGCTTGCCTGTTTTGAAAGCCAGTTTTTCACCCCTGGCCTTTGTTCTTGGATAATTAGACGGATGGTCCAGGGCAAGCGGAGTTTTTTCATCAAGTGTATCAGACTGAGTCATGTCATAAACTCCAACCGTACTTATATGTACGATACGTTTTACGCCATTACAGGCGGCTGTTTCTACTATTTTACGGGTAGCTAATTCGTTAACCATTTCGGCTGTTTTATCGTCACCGCCAAGGGCTCCAGCACAATGAAATACAAAATCAACTCCCGTGAGCGAATTATCGAGCTCCTGTTCGCTGGTTAGATCAAGAGCCAGTAATTCCACACCAAAATCTTTCAATTTGCCTGCTTTATCCAGTTTCCTCCCGGCGCCCGTTACCTTGGCCTGTTGATCCCTGGCAAGAATTTCAGCCAGCCGGTATCCTATAAATCCCGTGGCACCCGTTACGAGTACCTTTTTTCCAGAAAGCTCTTTGGAGTTCATATCATTCGATTTTTTGGTTGGTTAATAAAAAGCCTGCGAGTAGCGAATTAACTTAAAGATATAAAAGAAAAATTCAATCATGATTTATAGACTGGCCTATTCCAGCACCAAACCTGTACCTATTTTTCCCAGCAGGTACTTATTATGATCTATGACCAGGATATCATTGGTTTTACTCAATTTTTCCAGAATATCAAATAACAAATCTATATCAGCGAAATGAAGTCCGGTGCTGGGTTCGTCCAAAATATAGAGTGCATTGGAATTTTGTTCCTGCAACCAGTTGAGCAGTAATAATCGTTGCTTTTCTCCTGAAGATAATGATTGCACCGGCTGGTCCAGCCTCAAATGCCCTAAACCGATCTCCTCTAAATGTTTCAGGAAGCCGAATTTTTTGTTATTTGAATCAAATTGAACCAACCAGGCCTGCAATTCGTTGATGTTCAGTGCAAGCACCTCAGCGATATTTTTGGAATCCACCTTGTGCTCCAGGATTTCATCTTTATAACGCTTACCATTACAGTCCTCGCAAAGTTCAATTGAATTCGCTGCCACATCTAGGGAAGTTTCTACATAGCCTTTTCCCTTGCAGGTAGGACACTGACTCGTTTTTGTCTTATAGGAAAAGTCACGTGGCTTTAATCCTGTTTCTTTTGAAAATATCCTGCCTAGTTCTTTCAAAATATCCAGGTAAGACACCAATAAGGTTTTTGCCTGTGACCTTAACTTCCTGCTCTCAAAATAGTAGGCCCCGGAATAGGTTTTGGGAAATTGAATGTTTTCACAATTAACAGGTTTACCCGTTTCTATACCTGGTAGGATGATCTCTTTTACCAGGGTGGTTTTACCTATTCCGGATTTTCCGCTTATCGCGGTGATCCCTCCCACGGGTACTTCCAGCTTATCTTTCACCAGGCTGTGCTTCGAAAGTTTCTGGATCTTTATGAATTCTTCACCCTTTTCTAATTCAATTTTTTCCGAAGGCTTTTTCAGATATGGATGACAGCCAGGTTGCTTAATAAATTCCTGCGGACTACCCTCGAAGCTTATATAGCCTCCATGCCTACCTGCCTGGGGTCCTAGTTCAACCAATTGATCAGCGGAAAGAATGATCTCCTTATTATGTTCGATTACAATAACGGTATTGCCCTTACCGATCAGCTCTTTCAGAATATTTATAAGATCTGGAATATTATCATTCGAAAGTCCGGCGGAAGGTTCATCCAGTAAATAAGTTATTCCTTTCAAAGGAGAGTTCAACTGTTTGATCAATGCTACCCGCTGATTTTCTCCACCTGAAAGCGTGTTGGATCTTCGGTTCAGTTGCAGATGATCAATGTGCAATTCCCTGGCTCTTTTGATAGTATTGCTGAGATGCGGCTGAATCTTAGAAATGAGTTTTATATCCACTTCATCCTCAACCTCATGGGCCTTTAACCATTTCCACAGCAAATTAAAATCCATTGATTTTATTTCATGAATGCTGCGGCCGCCGATGTGGAAATTTAATCGTTCCGGTTTTAATCCGCTTCCATCACAGTTACTGCACTGGGATGGTGAAAAAAGCGCCGTAAGGCTTGCGATATTCTTATTTTTCCGGGTCTTGAAATATTCGTCCTTTAAGTAATGAAAAAGACCTTCCCAGGGCCTGTTCAGTTCCTGGCTTCCTTTTCTGGTTTTTGTTCTGAATTCCCAGTTGGTCTTCCAGATAGTTTCACCCGTCCCATGAAATATAATCTCTTTTTGATCATCTGTGAACTCTCTAAAGGGAGTATCAAGGCCGAAACCATACTCCTTCCCAACTTCATTTAAAATCGCCATATACTGGCTACCTGCCTGGCCGTAATATGACAGGGCCTTGTTGTGTTCAAAAAGTCCGTTTGCAATAGTCCTGTTTTCGTCCAGAACGATCTTAGTGAGGTCGGGAAGCAATTCTTCCCCGTAACCATCACAAACAGGGCATTTTCCCAATTCATGATTACTGGAAAAATGACTTGCCGATAAATCTTTACCTTCATATTGCGCCTTTCGGGAAAAAGCAAAACGCAATATTTTCTCTATTCCGGTTTGCCGGGCAATATCAGATCGCTCAGTAAAACTTTTTTCTTTGCGGGTTACGCAAATCGTTGGGCTAAGCCCTTCAATATGTTCCACCTCGAACTGAAAATTCACTCCCACCCTGGATTGCTGGTAAGCCGAAAATTGTTTCGTCATCTCCTGAAGTCCGTAACCATGCAAGGTATCGATCACCAAAGAAGATTTTCCAGATCCTGAGATCCCCGTTACGACCGAAAGTTGATGTTTCGGAAATTCAATGTTAAGGTCTTTCAGGTAATGCGTTCTGGCACCTTTAATTGAAATGCGATCTCTTTTCTGGTCAATAGGCTTTTTTAATTGGAAAGCTTCGGCCTTTAAAGCATTATTTACCTGCTTATCGCAATTTTCTAAAAAGAGCGGATGATTCTCAAAACAAATAATCCCTGCGGTTTGTTCTTTCAGTTCATGCAAAGCAGCTATAAGCTGTCTCACGTTTTGCTGGTGCAAACCAATACTGGGCTCTTCCAGGATAAGGATGCTCTTCCTGGACTGTTTAGCGAAATGCTTGGTGAGTTTGATACGTTGGGCTTCGCCTCCCGATAAGGTATTGGAAGGCTGTCCCAGCTTTATATATCCCAGCCCTAATTTCAGCATTAGAGACAGTATTTTGGTGATCTTTTTTTCACCACTAAAGAAATCGAAAGCTTCCTCAATACTAAGGTCGTAGAATTCGGAAATATTCTTTTTATTCCAATGTACCTGTAAGACTTCCGGTTTAAATCTTTTTCCGTTACAGGTTGGGCAAACCTGGTTAATAGTACCCATCACGTTCATGGAGAGGGTGATCACACCGGCTCCCTCACAGGTCTCACATCTTCCTCGTTTGTTATTAAAGGAAAAGGCGCTTTTTGACAATTTATGAGATTTTGCCTCATCTGATTTAGCCAGGAGATCCCGAATCTTATCAGCCAGCCCGGTATAGGTTGCGGGGTTACTTCGGGGTGTTTTTCCAATTGGCTGGTCTGACACCCTTACCAGTTTCAGATCTTTACTTTCAGCATATTCGTCAAGCTTTTGAAGGATGCCAACCGTTTTCCTTTTCACGACGCTCAGATCTCCCTGTCCTGGCTGAAAGGAATCTGCAGTCTCAAGCTTAGGCTCCTTTTCTATTTCGGCAGCTTCCTTCTTTAATTCGGTTAAAGTCGGACTATCCAGCTTCTTTGCGTTCAGGAAATTTTCAACTCTGCCATTAAAAATAATTTCTCCTCCATGTGCCCCGGCTTCAGGACCTAATTCCACGATCCAGTCTGCCGAACGGATAAAATTCAGGTCGTGCTCCACTACCATCACCGTATTCCCACGGCTGATAAGCCTGGCGAGGATATGCCTTAGATAGGCCTGGTATTCTTCTGATAAACCTATGGAAGGTTCATCAAAAACATACAATATCCCCTGCAGGTTGGAATTCACCTGTTTGATCAATTTTATTCGCTGGGCATCCCCCGAGGAAATATCACTGCTTGGAGTGCTTAAAGCGTACTCCTCCATCCCTAGCCTTACCAGGTCAAAAAGCTGCGTGCAGATCTTGTCAACTAACACCTGCTCTCCGCTGCTTAGATCAAGACCAATCAGTTTTTCATATAGCTCTTTTAAAGGAAGATCCATCCATTGTTTGAAGTTCATTCCATGCCACTTGAACTGTAGATGTTCAGCCTTGATTCTGGCGCCCTTACAACTGGGACAAACATGGGAACTTACGAATCTTAGAATATTCTTGTTCCGGTCCAGCTTCAAAATATTGTTCATTATGGGAAGCATGCCCTTGTAATAGCCTTCTTCACGGGGCTTTGCTTTCAGGCCTTTCCATCGCAGGCGGGATTCAATGCTATGTTTTCCGTAGAAAACCTTGATACGTTCGCTCCCGTTCAAAACCACATCTTTTTGCTCCTCGGTAAGTTCCTTCCAGGGGATATCCACGCTAAAACCATGCGCCTTACAAACCTTGTCCATTTCCTCTACCGTGATCTGGGAATACACGATGTACCCGCTAGGTAAAGTGGTGGTAATGGCACCTTCCCTAAGGCTTTTGTTTTCATCTCCCACCAGTTTATCGATATCGATATATTCGGCCTCTCCTATTCCGCGGCATTTTTCACAGGCTCCACGTGGATGATTAAAAGAGAACAGGGATTTGCTCATTTTCTCACTTCCCGAATAGCGGGCGAACAAAATTCTGAAAACCGCGGTCAATTCAGAAAGCGTCCCAAAGGTGGTATTAATCGACTGAAAACGCTTTGACTGCTCTACCCTGATAACGGGAGGCAAACCTTCGATGGAATCGACCTCGGCAGTTGGAATGGATTGGGCATTCTGCTGATTATACGCCGGAAGGCTTTCCAGGAAATACCGGTAACCCTCATTGGCGATCACATCCATGGCCAGGGAAGATTTACCCGAACCTGAAAGTCCGGTCACCACGATCAGCTGGTTTTCAGGAAGGTCCAGATCAATATTCTTCAGGTTGTTCTGGTGGACATTGACAATACGCATAAAGGCTTGGCTTTCTAAAATTGAAAAATTAAAGATAGAGAGATTATAAGACCCGGGAATAGGATTTGCCACTAAAACCGGGAAGATTGAGAAAGGATTTAAAAACTAAAACTTCGGTTTAGTTCCAAATAAAATCTGAATTAACCATTTGGTATGCTTATATTTAAACAAAAAGCTATGTTCGGATTATTTAAGAAAAAATCGGAAATCGAAAAACTTGAGATCAAATACAGAAAACTCCTGGAAGATTCACACCGCCTATCTACCAGCAATAGAAGCCTCAGCGATGATAAGGCGTTCGAAGCCAACGAGGTGCTCAAGCAGATCGATGAACTGAAGGCAAAAAAGTAAATAGACCTGTTGAATTAAATTTCAGAAAGTACTCCCATGAGAATAAAACCAGTAGTTATATGGGAATTTTTTCAGCTCGCTATTGCCATACTTCTGGCCAGTATTGGTCTAAAAGCCTTTTTAATACCTAATGGATTCCTTGATGGCGGAGTAACCGGGATTTCAATCCTGTTGAGTACCTTAACCGGTATTGAGATCTCCGTGATCCTGCCCATCATTAGCCTGCCTTTCTTTATAGTGGGCTGGTTCGTTATTTCCAGGAGAATCGTGATCAGGTCCCTGATCTCGGTATTGATACTTTCGTTGATCATTCACTTTGAAAACTTTGAACCTATTACCGATGATAAGCTGCTCATTTCCATTTTTGGAGGTCTTTTTCTTGGAGCAGGAATTGGACTGGCCATCAAGAACGGGTCGGTACTCGACGGGTCTGAGATCCTTGGCATTTTCATCAATGAAAGAACGGGCCTGTCCATAGGGCTCATCATTTTCTGGTTCAATGTGATCCTGTTCCTGCTTGCAGGTTTTCTATTTTCCCTGGAAATTGCCATGTATTCGGTATTAACCTTTATCATAACCGCGAAAACCATCGATCTGCTGCTGGAAGGTTTTGAAGATTATGTTGGCCTCATGATCGTTACCTCTAATTCTGAAAAAATGCAGGCCGCTCTGATCAAAGATATTGGCCAGGGAATGACCATTTACCAGGGTAAGAAAGGGTACGGAAGCCAGGGTGAAAAACAGGATCTTGAGATCATACATACGGTGATCAACCGGATCGACTCCAAAAAGGTTTACAATGTTTTGCAGTCTATCGATAAAGATGCTTTTATTATTGAATTTGATGTAAATAAGGTTACGGGTGGAGTCTTAAGAAAATACCTGACAACCAGAGCTCAAAGAAAATTAGCACCCAGCCTGTTCCAGAATGAAATCGCAGATGCGTGATAATTGATTCGATTTAAAAAGATAATATAAAAAAGCACCTAAATACCTGACTATCCTTCATTTAATAATTTTCGATTAAATTTAGTTCAGTTTGACTAATCATTCGAAAAATGAAATTCTTTAGGAGGATCAGGCAAAAGCTGCTTTCTGAAAATAAATTCAGCAAATACCTGGTCTACGCCATTGGTGAAATTGTGCTGGTGGTCATAGGGATCCTGATCGCTCTGGGCATCAATAATTACAACCAGGAGCAAATTCTAAGGAAAAAGGAACAGGTCTACCTGAACGGCCTGAAAGATGAATTCCAGACCAGTAAACGAAAACTTACCGAACTGATCTCGGTGAACCATGCAAATTATAATGAAGCCAAGCAGATCATCGAGATCATAACAGCTGGTAGAGAGCCATCTGAGGCCGATTTCTCCAAACTACTTTTTAACGCCTTTGCTTTTGAGATCTCATTTAATCCTAACAATTCACTGATCAACGAGATGATCAATTCCGGAAACCTGAACAATATCAGGAATCCTGAACTGCGCCAGAAACTCACCAACTGGTTCGCCATGCTCCAGGACATTTCCAAACAGGAAACTGAACTGGGGATGCAACGTGAAAAAGTGCTGAATATGTTCAGTTCTAACGAACATAGTCTAAGAACCATATTTGAACACACGGGAATGTTCAGGGAATTGGAACTAACCGAAGAGCAAAACAAGATCAGCAACCTTGGGTTACTGAATTCCACCAAATTCGAAAACAACGTTTTGATGTTCATTTCTGCCAGTCATTCTACCGAGCACACACATTATAAAACTTTGATGCAGGAAATAAATTCGATTCTTAGCCTGATAAGCCTGGAAATCAACGAGTAAAATTTATTGTCCATTATTTCAACTACTTTGCTAAATTAGCCGCTGAAATTTTATTAGCTCTAAACAAAAATCCACTACCAGACAGGTCTTTACGACCTGCTCCCAATCTATCTACCCATGAATCTGAAACATTTAGGCTGCCTCATGATCCTGCTATTTCTTTTGAGTAGCTGTTCTTCGAAAATGAAAATTACCGGGAACTCCACCTCATCTTTAACTCCCTTGAGGGCTAATGAAAGCGTGGTAATTATAGAGGAAAATGAAAATTTAGACCAAACCGAAACCAATGCAAAAATCGGAAGTTTTGAGATCAAAGATGGTGGTCTAAGCCTAGACTGTTCTTATGAGAGGGTTCAGAGCCTGGCAAAAGACAAAGCTCGCAGTGTGGGTGGAAATACCGTTAAGATAACCGAACATAAACTCCCAGGCACCTGGTCTACCTGTCACCGAATCAAGTTTGAGGTTTATAAGATAGCTGATATCACTCCCTACCAGGAAGAGATGATCTGGAGCGCGAACAATAAATTAAAGTGGGAATATTTTAAGGCTCCTCCAAAATTTGAAAGAAATTCCATGTTCTGTGGTTTTATAGATGTGCAGTTCAACGATATCAAGCTTCTGAATGATAACGGTAAGGTTAATATCAACCCTATATTCTTATTTGAATGTTCGTATGTTCAGCCTTCAGAAAAGAGCGAAAATCTACTCGATTATAATCAGGTGAAATTTGACCTGTTAGAGGTCTACGCCAGGAAGATGCGAAGCGAATTTGACAAATCGTCAATCGACACCCTGGATGAATGGACGAAGTTTGCTCAGAATATCTATGATAAGGTTCAAAAAGAATACGAAACCGATATCTATAATTACGAAGTTGAAACCAACTTTGGCCAAAATCATACCGAAGTGGTTGGCTGGCAATACATGGTGAAAAATGAACTGGAGGAGCTAACTGAATACTCTTCGGACCGGTCTTAAGCCAGTCAAAAAATTTCGTTTTATTGCCGATCATTCTTAGCGATGAACAGCTATTTCTGAATTGTGATAATTATAGGTATTCACTGGTAAGCTCGGCAGTTACCGCTCCCCCTTCCAGTGTTTCAATAAGTCCCAGGGCGGCCCGCTCACCAGATAGGATAGCGGCATTTTGGGAGCCGTTTAATAACTGGTCGCCAGCCAGGAAAATACGGTTGCTCAGCCTGGTTTCGGTAGGCATGATCTCGTATTGGAGGGATTGCAGATCTGGCAGGGCCTTTTTTATTATATAATGTTTTATAAGCCGTTCCGTTTCGATCCCGCAATATTCTTTTAGTTCTGATCTAAGTTTTTCTTCCATTTCCGTTTCATCAAGATCGGTATCTTTCACCACCGTGACCGAAATAAGGTAATCACCTTTATGATCCTCATTTAAAGAGGAGTGATAAAATATATTGTTGACAAGCGAATTGTCGTCGGCTATCAAGCCTATCATTCTTCCCTCGATTGCCTGGTTGCTGGCAGTAAAATAAAAACAATGGCAGGATTTCCATTTTGTCCCCTGTTTTCGCAGGTTGGAGATCAGTGGTGCCGCTTCAGAAGCAATAATGCTGAAATGGCTTTCTATTTCTTTTCCGCTTTTAAGAAATATCCGGGAATCGGTTACTCTTTCAACCGGAGAATTAAAATGAATTTTGGTATGCTTCAATTCGCTGGCCAGACTTCTAGTGATCTCTCCAATTCCTTTCCTGGGGATCACAGCCCTACCCTCTGCGAACATTTTAAAAACAAACCTGAACATCCTGGAAGATGTGCGGAGTTCAGACTCCAGGAAAATTCCGCTGAAAAAAGGCTTGAAGAATTTCGAGATGACCTTTTCAGAAAAGCCTTTATGCTGAAGATATTCCAACGTAGAAACCTCTTTTTCTTCAAAGATCTCGTTTAGGCTGGTTCTTTTTAACTCGAGGCTCAGCCTTAAGATTTTCCACATATCCGAAAGACTGGCTATACCCGAAAATGCACTGGGACCCAATAACGAAGGTTGCCGGCTTGGATCACCGATCTTTGAGCTTTTGCCCTTTTCAAAGATCATCGCTCCTGGCACCAGTTCTTTAAGATCTAAACTTTCCAGATCAATGTACTGTTTAACTTTAGGATATTCTGAAAGCATAACCTGGAAACCCCTGTCGAGATGAAAACCGTCTACCTCATCGGTGCGAATTCTTCCACCAACCTTTTCTGAACTTTCCAAAATCACGGGTCTATATCCCTTATTTTCTAATACCCTGGCAGCTATAAGTCCGCTAAGACCTGCTCCGACAATATGTATTTTATAATCAGGTTTGTTCATTTAAAATTTTTATAATTCGAAATCCTGAACTATCTAAAAAGTAGCTGATCAATTTTTTTTCTCAGGATTTGGAATGATAGCCTTTGCCTGTTTTTTTAGTTCCTTTAAAATTTTGGAATCAAAATAGACGCCATCATAGTGCATATCGGCTAAAACAAAATGTTCCCTGGTTTTCTTGTGATAAGTATCCATTTTTATTTTAAAGATACTATTTTTTGTTTAATGATTTTATCTAAAAATTAAACATTTAGTCCAAATTTAACAGCTAATGATCGCGTGGATAAGATTTTAAACCAAACGGAGCAGATTTCTCTTAAACGATTTTAGTTACCTATAAATTCAGGTTTGCTTTCGAACCTGATAATTTTGAAGTGTAAACCAGATTCCCAGGGAAATTAGGTAGATGATAAGCCCGTATAAACTGCTGATCATGGAAACCTTGAAACCTGCTGCAATCAATGATGGGGAAGCTTCTACCATTTCTAGTTCGATCGCCCGGAAAGCCGAGAATAAACCTATTAATTGTCCCAGCAGTCCCGTTACAAATGCGATAAGGCCAAGGTCCCTAATGAGGTTCAGTGGGTTTCCAGCCTGCTTCCGGTACTTGTTTTTACTGGAAAAGACCTGGGATCCACGTATTAACGAGATCACCAGTACACTTAATAGAATAGCGGTAAGTATGCCCATAAAGATGGGCCCTCCTTTGTAAAAGTATTTCAGCATTATTTAAAGACTAAGCGTTATAAAGGTATCAAAAAGCGACAGAATAGTAACATGCCAATCTGGAGTATTACTTAAATCAAAATTTTCCACTTTTCTGAAATAATATTCTTTTATATTCACTTTGAATATGACCAGGCGCATTGGCTTACATATATTATACTGGATCCTTATCCTGATATTCCTGAGCATCTTTTTCGGCTTCATCTGGAAAAGTGGTTTGCTGGCCTTCTATTTTTCGAGCCTGTTGCTACCCATAGTCATTGGAACCACCTACTATTTCAACTTTCACCTGGTTCCTCAATATCTCTTAAAAGGAAAGTACCGAAAGTTCAGCCTGTATTTCTTTTCCATGCTGGTCATTTCCCTTTACCTGGAAATGCTGGTCGCCCTGGTATCTTTTCTTTTCATTGCTGAAGCCAGTACAGCTGCCATTGAATTACAGGGACTTTCCATATTCATTCTTGGGATCACCCTCTACCTGATCGTCTTTATCAGCAGTTTCATCCGCTTGCTTTTCCAGCTAAAAAAGAATACCAAGCTGGTCGAAAACCTTCAAACCGAACAGGAAAAGAATGCGCAGCAAAGTCTTCTTGTGAAGGTGAATCGAAAGAATCACCAGGTTCCTCTCAACGACCTGCTTTATATTGAAAGTTTAAGTGATTATGTGAAAATCGTTACCAGTGAAACCGAATTGACCACCCGCGAACGAATAACCCATCTTGACTCCAGCCTGCCACAAAATTTCATCAGGATACACCGTTCCTTTATCATCAATAAGGAGAAAGTGAATTCGTTCAGCAATACCGAGGTAATGATCAATGGAAATTCAATTCCAATAAGCCGTACCTATAAAAAAACTGCCCTGGAGGTTCTCGAAGCTCAACAGATCAAACCGGAATAACAACAAATCCCTTAAAGGATCAACCAGAAACCTTTGGGTGATCTTACAGGCTATGCTAACATGAAATACTGCCGAATACAGCATTATTAAAGCTTTTATCGGCAGAATGCAGGTTAGGTAATGGATATGACATTGCGTTTTTAGGTACGCTGCCCTAAACTTGAACCTATAATTTTTTAAATAAAATGTCATGCAGGAATTTGAGATCGTCATTCTGGTTGTAAGCCTTATTTATCTCCTTTTTAATCGAAAGCTGAACACTAAAAAATCCAGGCCATACATCCTGGGAATTCTCATCCTCGCCCTCGGCCTTCATCTAATATTAGAAGGTTTTCGCTGGCAGATGATCCCAGCCTATCTTCTCTGGCTTATTTCGTTTTTTACCGTTATTAGATTTTCTGAAAATAAAGCCAAAAGATGGCAGCAAATTCTCAAAGGCATTGGCCTTATCTTTTTAACAATAATGGCCGTTATCCTCCCGAGTCTGTTTCCTGTTTTTGAACTTCCGGAAAACACGGGTGAATTCTATGTGGGCACCAGGGACATCTACCTGGAATTGGAACGCGAAGAGGTGATCACCCCCGAAAAAACCGATAAAAGAAAGATCATGATCAAAGCCTGGTATCCTTCCCTGGAAGCCACGGGTATTGAAGATCCTTATATCGACGAGGCCGGGAGAACAGGTTTCGCCCAGAAATATGGTTTACCCGGATTTATGTTCGATTACCTGGATAAAGTAACCACCAACGTGTACCGGGAATCAGAATTAGCACCCGGCGCGTTCCCTGTACTGGTATTTTCACATGGCTATAACTCAAAGGCCAATGGATATTACGCCTTGCTTTCAGAGATTGTTAGTCATGGATATATTGTCCTGGCGATCAATCACACCTATGAAAGTACAGGAACTAGTTTTCCTACTGGCGAGCAGGAATACTTTGACTATGAGTTCGCACAGCAAATCGAATCGGATACCTGGCATCAAATGGAACCTGTGATTGAAGCCTTTAACAGCGACCTATCGTTCGAACAGCGTCATCCTATTATAAAAAAGGGCCTAACCACCTACTTCGTAAAGGATATGGTGGAGCGATGGTCCACCGATATTATAGATGTCGTCAATGAATTGGATAACTGGAACCAAACAGGTTTTCTCCGGAAACATTTAGACCTTAACAAAATCGGGGTTTTTGGGCATTCCAGGGGTGGCGGGGCCGCCGGGGATGCTGCTCTTAAGGACCCAAGGATACAGGCAGGGGTTAATATTGATGGAGTGCAGTGGGGAGATATCGTGGATAGCAGGTTTCAGAAACCATTCCTGTTCATCTCTGCGGACTGGCCGGAAGATCATGAAGACCTTAACCAGCATGCCTATGTAAATAGAAGCAGTTCGGTCTTTTACGAGGCTTTGATCAAAAAAACAGGTCATAGCAATTTCATGGATATCCCTTTTATGCTGCCTTTGAATAGTATTAGCGGTGCAGGAGAAATCGATCCTTACCAGGGAATGGAAATTACTAACAGGCTCGTAAGGTCTTTTTTCGATAAACACTTAAAACATAAAGATCTTGACCTGGCGAATTTAGACACCGAATACAGCTTATTAGTAATACAAAGCTATAACGGTGACACCCAGCTATCTGAAAAGAATTGAATAAGTAAACCTTCAATCCTACTGAATACCGATCAATTTTTTTATGTTTAACCGTAATAAGTAACTGAGCTATTACCAGTTGAAAAACCAAAGAAATTCTATGAAAAATTTCCTATAATAATTTGTTTGATCTGTTCACATTTCCTGTTAGCCCAGGGCCAAAGTGGACTCCAAATGACTACCGATTACTCCGCCAGTGATTCTGACCTCAGGGATATTCTCAATTTTGAAGGTATCGATTATATGAAGATCAGTTTCTATGATGAGAGGTTGAAGAATAAAGGCTATCATATAAGCGTGAAGGAGATCTGGGATGGAAAAATTATTAATGATACTACAGTTTTCAATAGCCGGGATATAAGCATTGAGAAATATGAGACTATAAATGATACAGTTCTTAATTTCAGAATTGTTTCCAAACATACCCCTGATAATAAATTAAAAATGAGTTTTCTTTTTCCCAGATTCGGGGTGACCAGGGAGTATGATGCCATTGATTCAGATGAGTACAGTCTCAGGAACCTGGCAGCCGAAAGTGACCTGGAGATAAGCCTGGATAAAAAATTCTATTTGCTTGCCTATATTCTGCCCTATGAAAACGAAGATGGTTCGAAATCGTGGTGTCGGGTTGGAAGCAGCGACAAGATCGTTGAAAATTAGGGTGAGGAATTTGGGATCAAACACTACCTGCTTTTCGAAATGAAATTCAATTAGCCAATTATCATCTATTTTATCTTCAAATTGCTCTTCTGGCTGGCATGTTGGGCTCTGTATTAAATTAGGTATGACCAAACGCTGCAGGCTGATCCCTTGAGAATATTTATTTAAATTGCTGCCCTATTGGTCACAACTTTTTAAAATGCTCACTTTCCCTGGGCGTTATAAATTTAAGAACGAATGCACAAAGCTGAGCACTGCAGACTATGCGATCACCAGCAGATCAACCTGAAGAACGGAACCATTTGTGGACTGACCCGCATAAAACCTGAATTTTCAAATTCCTGCCCGGATATCGACTTTTCTCAAAAGTTGGAACCTGCCATCAAAGAGGTGAATACGCATTATGAGAATATAAAAAGAAAGGCTTTGCTCACCTATATTCATTCCTTTATTTTTCTGTTCATCAGCATTTCGGTTTTCTATGGAGGCTGGTATCTTGGAAAATATGTACTGGAAACAGGGGCCCTCTCGGCAATACCCATGATCATCTTCGGAATTGGCTTTATGGTGCTTCCATTGGCTTTTGGTCCGCTTAACTACTATCGTCGCGACCTGAAGCTAGCCTTGAAGAAAAAACAGAAACTTGATGGCATTTTGGCCGCCTACCAGGTCGATTACACTATTGACATTCATTTTGGAAAAGAAAGACACGGCAACCAGGAGGTTTTCACTGACCTTGAAATCCAAAGATATTAAAATTCAATTTTATGCTTTCCTGCTCTAATTCCTTCGGGCTAAAACATTTCGAAAAATCTTATATCCTACTCAAATTAGTTTAACAGCAGATAATTGAAGGTTTAACATAAATATCCTCGGTTATTACACGAAAAAATTTAATTTCACGCAAAATTTAAGGTTTTAAGCTAACAAGTCCGAATCCCTACTTCCAAAACTTGTGTTAGCAAAGACCTCAGTACGAATAACTGAAATTTTAAATAATCGATCTCGGACAAATATTACATCTAGAATGCCTCATTTTTCTTTAAATCCGGCCATTTTGGTTTTAGGTAGTTCTACTCTTTTTACTGGAGATACCTGCCTGAATATGACCTGCATCGATAGGCTTTACAATCCTGGTAAAGCGATTCCCTTAAAGACGAATAAATATTCAGAATACTATGAAACTGTTACTGGAACAAATTCATTTTACCCAATTAGAACTGAAAGATCGAGGAAGTTTAAAGATCTTTAATATGGGGCAGGCACGAAGAAATGCAGAAGCTAAGAATCGAAAACTGAATAGCCTGCAGTTACGAAGCCGGAGTTTTAAGGACAAAAAGGAACTATTGGTGGTCTATTCAGGGAAATCCGTCAGGCAGCTTAAAAATATTGCTCCGGAAGAATTTTTATTGATCAAGGAAGAGATCAGGCGTAAGGCCAGGAAAGAATCACGTAGATCCTTACTTACCTGGATCATCACGGGGATCGCGTTGATCCTGCTGCTTCTGTTTTTATTCTAAGCTGTGATCCTAACATCCTGGTAGTTCTTAAAATAGGTTCATTTACCTGTTAATCCTTCTATTTCAGGTTATCACTATTCACGATCTTATCACGGTCTCTAGCCTCCCCTAAATACTCTTTGCCGAGTCCTTCTTTTTGGTTTTCAAAACTTACTGATTTAAAAAAATGAACATACCCGGCTTTTTAAATGTTATAAATCATTAACTTTCAGAAAAGTAGGATCAAAAAGCGCATCCAGATTTTTAATCATTTAAAGCACAGGTATGGGATCAGGAAAACAACTTGTCATTCTAATTTGTATCCTTTTCTTTAGTATTGCCAAAGTTGAAGCTCAGGCTGAACTTCCCAAAGACAGCCTTGAATTGAGCGTTTTTCCATATGGTAGTTTCAGGGGGCACTTCGCATTTTATAATGAAGAAGTGGAATTCCAGGAGAATGCATCCCGGGTAGGGGTTCAAATTGGTGTAAATAAAGCAGAAATGGAATTTTTCCTGGGTGTTGAGCTTGGGATGAATCTGTTTAAAAGCAATTCCCAATTCAATGCCGATGGAAATTCTGCCAGCGGATTCATTCTTACCTTAAATGAACAGGCCAACCAGGTTTTTAACTCCAGGCTCGGTTACCTGGGTTTCCGATTTGGAAAGTATGGAAGCATCAGCTTTGGAAAACAATGGAGCGTGTATTATGACATTACCTCCTATACAGATAATTTTAATGTCTTTGGAGCACAGGCTTCCTCTACCTTTGTGGCGGGAACCGATGGTGGTAGCATTGGTACCGGTCGAGCAGACCAGTCTATGATCTATAGAAATGAAATTGGGCCTTTGATCATTGGCCTTCAGCTACAGGCAAAGAATGTGGATAATGAGAATTTCATCGATGGCCTTGCTGCCAGTTTACAATATCAAATTTTTGAAGAATTAAAAGCAGGCATCGGGTTCAATCATAGTTATCTTAATGACTTCCTTATAGATGAAGCACAGATCCTGGGCCTCGATGATGACCCCTTCTACTTTACAGCAGGTTTGAATTATCAAACCCCGCATCTTTTGCTTGGTGCCGTCTACAGTAAGCATACCAACGGGGACCTCGCCCGGGGATTCCCAATCCTTCTGGAAGACAGGGAGCTTTCACCCACGGTCATTTTTAATGCCTACGGTTTGGAGGTTTTTGGAAGGTACAATTGGGATAAATTCAGCTTAATGGCCGGTTATAATCATTATACCCCGGATATCGATGAGATCGAAAGAGTTGATAACCAGTTAGCCCTGAGCGAAGATTTTAAAACACGGGATTTTATCCTTGGCGCAGAATACAGGCCAGCGGGATTTGTCTTTATCTATTCCGAATTGAGAATAGGCACCGGGAATACTTCAGAAGGCCTGGATACGACCGATGTTTTGGCATTAGGCCTCAAAATTCAGGCAGACCATATGTTCAAAAAGAATCTGAAACCAAAATGATCGTACTTCATTATTATTTTAATTATTCAAGCCACTTGGCTCATTTTTTAAATAATAATGGTCTCAATTGATTTAATCTTTAGATCCAGCTCCTTTAAAAACAGGCTATAAAAGAAAGCCGGCAATGATTACCGGCTTCTATTTTACTTTAAGTTTCGCATCTTTTTATTGGATTTTCACCACTTCTGCCAGATCTGGGATCAGGGCATTTTTGGTGGCCCATAGATTTCCGTCATTATCAAAAGTAATAGCAGTTATAAGCGGAATTCCACTGGCTATGGTTTCACATTCCAAAGTATTGGTATCGCAGGCCTTAATAGTACCACCTGTAATAATTCCAAGTACCTCTACGGCTGCCCAGCTCTTTTCATCCAGTTCAACGACATATAAACGACCATCTGGCCCGAAGGTCATATCAACGATGGAAGTGAATCCGCCATCGAAGGCTTTTACACAATCTGCACTGGATCCACATAAGGCTCCAGAGGCGGTTGGTGATACCTTCCAAATATTCGATTCACCTGTTGGTCCTGGAAAACCTTTCAATTCCCCAACATAAAAATATCCATCGGGCCCAACAACTACTGAGGTTGGGACCGCCTGTGTAGGTATTGCCGGAGGTAAATTGCAGGGCATTGCACCAGATCCTGGACAACCTGCCAAAGATTTTATATTGGCAGTAGATACCAATTCTGGAGGGAATATAGCAACTACCTCAATGTTCCCTTGATTGTCTATTTTCAGAAGGTCATTCGCACCTGCATCTATAACCAGGGCTGCCTCACCTCCTAGCGAAGCCACACTGTATGGATTGGAATTCACATCATCATTATCCGGGTTGTACATGGCTTCAAACGCAAATAAATTGGTTAATTTTCGGGATTTGCCCTTAGACACGCGATAAAGCCCCTGACCGCTGTCTTTTTCGGTTTCAGAACTTTCGCTTGCACTGGTTACAGCCCACAAACTATTACGTCCTATCGGATCTATTGAGGTTACACCAGGCAAACTGATTTCGACCTCTCCCGTAATATTTAAAATACCACGGCCAATATCTGCTATCAAGATATCATTATTTGGCGCGGTTGCCAGGTCGAACAGGGGTGCAGGGAAGCCGTGGTTTTGTGTTTTCATGAATTTTGGTTCCACCTTCATTTCCGCATCATAATTGGTCACTGGTTCCGGTTCGATCTTATCCCCTGTACATCCAGAACTGAATAATAAACCTAAAGCGATAAGCCCAAATAAAAAATTAGTTTTCATAGTTAAAATATTTAAGTTGGTTATAAGCAAGACCTCATACTGGAAAATCCAGACCATCTAAAATTCCAAGCGGGGTAAAAACTGATATATGGGGATGTCAAAGCAACCACCTGGTTCGGTAAAGAAATAGAACCTTTAAGTGATTGTTTCTCAAATGTTTACAAATATAGCGAATTATCAAATTCAGCGGCTAAAAATCATTTGAATTCTAATTGATTACGGCAACCGATTTTCTGGGTGCTTTTAAAAAATTTTATTTTATAAGCTAAGTTCCGTATTGAATTTTAAATTAATTTCGATTGGTTACTGCCCTTTTATAAAGTATCCATTCATCAAATAATATTTATTTATTTTATAGATATGTTACTTTCTATACTTCTTATAGTACTTGGTTTTATAAGTCTAATATTCGGTGCCAACTGGCTGGTAGATGGAGCATCGGCTCTTGCCAAAAAATACAAGGTTTCAGACCTGGCTATTGGTCTTACTATCGTGGCATTTGGAACCTCAGCACCAGAACTGGTCGTAAATGTGATCGCTTCCCTAAATTCCTATTCAGACATTGTACTGGGAAATATCATAGGCAGTAATAATTTTAACCTGTTCATCATTTTAGGCCTTGCCGCCTTGATTTATCCAATCAAGGTACAGTCTTCAACGGCATGGAAAGAAATTCCGATTTCTCTCTTTATTACGATCTTGCTGGTGTTCCTGTTGAATGATTTCAATTTCAGCGAGAATACATTCCTCAGCAGGCTGGATGCCATTATTCTATTAGTTCTTTTCCTTGTATTTCTCTATTACGTTTTCCTTCAAATGAAAAGGGATAGCACGGTACAGGATAGTCCGGTCCCTTTGATGTCCCCAAAAAAGACGTGGATCTACATCATCCTGGGCTTAGGCGGTTTGATACTCGGGGGGCATTTGGTGGTAACCAATAGTATTGAAGTGGCCAGTTCTCTTGGAGTGAGTGAGAAGATCATTGGATTAACCATCGTTGCAGCAGGTACTTCATTACCCGAATTGGTTACTTCGGCCGTTTCAGCTTTTAAGAAAAACAGCGATATCGCAATTGGGAACGTTATAGGTTCCAATATTTTCAATATCATGCTGATACTTTCCATCAGTAGTCTCGTGAATCCGCTCACTTATAATCCCAGATTCAATATGGACCTGGGGATCCTTATTGGAGGCACCATATTTCTCCTGTTATTTATGCTTACCGGTGAGAAAAAGAAACTTGATCGCTGGGAAGCTGCAATTTTATTCGGATTCTATGTTATTTACACGACCTACCTGGTGTTACAGGAGTTTTAAACAGGGACAGGGACTTTTCCAGATGAGTTTAAATATAAATTAGCATAACAGCCTGGCCTAATAGAGTTTTAGAAGCTGTAATGATTTTGAGCAACGTCATCAGGAACCTGATCTATCCACGAGATGGGATCATCACTATCCGAAGAACTTGTACACGATATATACCGCCAGCACTACGCTAAGTGCCAGTATGATTCCTCGATAGATATGTGAATGGTCCTGTATCAAATCTGGAAAATTTGGTGATGGGTAAATTTACGGTCTGAAATAAAAAAAGATCTAAGGGTTTTCCCTGATTTTCCGCAAAGATACGCCTTTGGAAGCTAAGCAGGGCCTGGTTTTATATTTAATCTGCAGCTTTCCAGCAATTGCATCAAGATTATCAGGAATCAGGTCAAAATCACCTTGCTTTAAAAGCTTTTAAAATTCCAGGATCTGCCCTCGAAACCGATCGAATGCAATTGAAAACAGCTCCCTTAGCAACTGAAAATGAGTGCCTAAGAACGCATTATTTTCAAATAATTTCCTTAGATCATGGTGATTGGCTATAAAAAAATGTTTATTTTCACAGTAACATGCACGAAAACAAAGCATTACAGGAACTCTAAGTGTTATGACTGTTCCGGAGAAAAATAAAAATTTAAAGCGCAAAAATTGTTTAACTAAAAAACCAAAAAAGATGTTTAAAAGATCAATTAAACTGCTGGCGATCATTTTCGCAACTTCAATGCTATTAACATCCTGTTATTCTTACACTACAGTAGTAGGTAATGGAGGCCAGGGCGGTGAGGAAACCACGAGGTGGAATCATTATCTGGTCTACGGATTAATTCCCGTTGGAGTATCAAACCCTTCGAATATGAATGATGGTGCCGGGAACTATACTGTTCATACCAGGCAAACATTCCTGAATGGAGTTTTACATGCGATCACTGCAGGAATTTACACTCCTACGACCACTACGGTTACAAAATAAAATATGATATCTTAGAAGGCCTGTTCATGTAACAGGCCTTTTTTTATTGAAGTTTATGAAAACAATCGTTTTTTATCTTGCCTTTATCATCGCTGCCGTACTTCTCTGGCAGATCTCCAAAATCATTATTTTTGACTTTAACCGATTAACTGAATGGGGTTTCGGATACCTCCTGGGTAAGGTCATCCTATTTCTTGTGTTTATCGGCCTCGCCTTTTTTATGAGAAAACGAAAAGCTGAAACAAGCAACCAGACCGATTAATGGTCCACTGAATTAGATACCAGAATCTATATCAGCCTACTTTCAACGTTAAGCCTTCATTTAGCGGTCAATAATTTTAGTAAATTTAATAGGAAGAACAAATCCTGAACCAACAGGTTTGGAAATATTAAACTTATGCAGACTAGCTTTAAAATCACGACACTGTTTTTAATTCTGTCAATTAGTTTATTATGTACACAGTGTAAACAACAGGAAAAGAAAAGTATCAGCCAGGCATCCGACTTTGAAAAATTTACAGGACGGTGGAAACTTGGAAATATTCAGGTACAGGATACCTTAACAAAGGCCTGGAACAATGCAGGCGGACTGAACAAAGATCGAAAGGGTTTTATCATCTATGATGGACTGGGCGGCATGGGAGTCCACCATGTGTCTGAAAATTATGAACAATATATCCTGGAGGGCAAAGGAGGTCTGGACAGTCTAAGTCAAAAAGACCTGAAAAAGATGGCTACAAATTTTGTGTATTTCGGCAAATACCGAGTAAATGAAGATGACAAAACTATTGAGCATCATATAGAATCGCATATTTATCCGCAGGCATGGAATACCATAGCAGAGAGGCGCTACGAATTCCGGGAGGACAGTCTTATCCTATCTCCTATCAACGGAAATTTTACCGCACCGGTCAGGCTTGTCTGGTTGAAACTGGATGACCGCCCAAAGTAACTGCTAAAATTATACATGCCCTCATTTTCTAATCGGTCTCTTCCAGGTAGAATATATCGTTCACCGGCTTCCCAAAATATCTTGACAGTTTAAGAGCGAGTACTGTGGAAGGAACATACTTATTGAGTTCAATGGAATTGATAGCCTGCCTGGTAACACCAATCTCTTCAGCAAGCTGCTGTTGAGTCACATTTTTTATCGCCCGCTCCACCTT
Organism: Christiangramia oceanisediminis; assembly: GCF_022570735.2. Lineage (GTDB taxonomy): Bacteria > Bacteroidota > Bacteroidia > Flavobacteriales > Flavobacteriaceae > Christiangramia > Christiangramia oceanisediminis. The sequence goes on from NZ_JANCNS010000003.1 coordinate 89,336, forward strand.
TAAATTATTATTCATAGCTGAGTTGTTTTTTTGCTTGGTAAAGCGAGTAGTAAAATCGAATGATAAAGAAAATCAGGATGGTAAACATGTTCAGGATCATAACCATTAAAAAATCAAGATCATAGAATAGCAGGAAACAAATTCCCAGAATCAGGTAATTGATATAGATCGCCCAAACGAGAGATTCCAACCTGATTTTACTTACAAATTCGTCTTCATGCTTTTCTTTTGAAAAGGCCACCAGAATGGCGCCTATAAGAAATAGAAGACCTACAATGGTTTTGGTGTAATTACCACTGAATAGTTTAAAGAATTCACCTTCTTCACCCAGGAATTCACCGGAATATAAAGTGAAAATCCTGCCATCCAGAAAATCGAATTCCAGGTCAAAGAACAATACCAGTACTCCTAAAACAGCTGATGGGAGTAATAACATCCAACCTACTTTCTTAAAGCGGTTAGGGAATAAATAATTCGCTTTCATAAAAAAGTCATTAATAACATACTAAAAGTAATTAACTAATTACTTTTAAGCAAGCACTAATTACATTTTGTATATACTAAATTACTTTTCAAATCAATTCTAACTTGTTTTTTATACACGCAGAACCCCAAATAGCGTATATTTACTATTCAAAAAATCCTTTTTAGCAATTTGAAATTCCCTGATAATTTTTACGAATACCTGGAGTCACATACCATGATCCAAATCAAAGGTGGTAAAGAACGATTGAGCTTTCTTCCTATTTGGATGGTCCAGGTTAATGGCCGGGTGTTTGCCCGCAGCTGGAATAAAAGTGAAAAAAGCTGGTTTACCGAAATTGAAAGATCCGGGGTTGGAGAGATCAAGTTTGGCGAAGAACTGCTTAAGATTACAGGAATAAAAGTGGATCCTTCAGATCCCATCCAGCCTGACATAAGCAATGCATACCTGCAAAAATATGACCAGCCTCATAATAAAATGTACGCCTCAGGGATCGCGGCAAGTGAGTATTTTGAGCACACCATGGAATTCTTCCCTGAAAACCTTTTGAATTCTACCAGTATAGTTAAGGATCTAAAAACTGCAGAATGAAAAACTGGATAGAACGAATCGATAAGAATACCGAAAGTTTTCAGCAGATATTCGGCAGCCTCAATTCGAAAAAACTCAATTGGAAAGCCAGCGCACAAAACTGGAGCATTGCTGAAAACATTCAGCATTTGATTCGGATTAACGAATCTTATTTCCCGGTTTTCGAAGAAGTAAGGTCAGGAACCCTCAAGCTGCCCTTTGTTGCCAAATTTGGATTTATGGTCAATTTTTTTGGGAACCTGATCAAAAAATCGGTTGATCCAGCCGGAAAAAAGAAAATGAGAACCTTCCCGCTATGGGAACCTGATACCTCTGAATTGGATCCGAAAATTCTTAAAAAGTTCGAATCAAGCCAGGAACAACTAAAAGCTTATATAGTAGATCTTCATGATGCCATTGCATCTGGAAAAGTGATCTATTCCCCGGCAAATCGAAATATAGTCTACTCACTTCCTACCGCTTTGGATATCATTGTGCTTCACCAGCAACGCCATTTTTACCAGGCCAGGGAAGTTCTGAAATTGCAAAATAGAAGTTCTCAGGAATAATTCGTTCGTTATAATTCTTTCTTAGGACATCATTTTAAGTCGAAGCAGTCATCACGATAAGCCAGAATTTTGTTCAGATTTTTAAGTTGAAAATCCTTACTTTTGGCGGTCTTAGAAAAGAGACCTTGAATTTATGAAAGGAAGAAAAAAAAGAGAGCAACAGGCAAAGATCTTACGAATATTTAGAAAAGTGCATCGCACTACAGGAGCTTTGTTGTTTATCTTCTTCTTTTTAATTTCGGTTTCTGGAGTGCTTCTGGGCTGGAAAAAGGACAGCTTCGGGATCATCCTCCCGGAAACCAAAGAAGGCTCTACTTCGAATTTGACTGATTGGCTTCCTCTGGACAGCCTTCACGATAAAGCAGTGCTGGTGCTTCGTGATTCAGTATCTCCAGATCTATCATCAAGCATAGACAGGATTGATGTTCGCAAGGAAAAAGGATCGGTTAAGTTTATTTTTGAAGACCATTTCTATGGCATTCAGCTTGATGGAGCCACCGGTGATGTTCTTAGCATCGGGAAAAGACATTCAGATCTTATTGAAAACATTCATGATGCTTCCATTATAGATAATTATCTTGGTACCTCAGGGGTGATAAAAGTGTTCTATACCACTATCATGGGGATCGCCTTACTTATTTTCACGGTGACTGGCTTTTGGCTTTGGTACGGCCCCAAGCAAATGAAAAAGAAAAGGTAGTTTCTTTGAATTGATTACATTTATAACTGCTAACCAGTTCCTTTTATAATTTAAAAGAACCTTCCAATTCGCAAAAATGGACACCAATCATAACAATCTTCATGTCTTTAAGATACTTTTTATCATCAAAGGAATTCTTAGCATTTTACTCTCCTTTTTGCCCGTGATCTATTTCTTTATAGGCACCTGGATGGTCACTTCACAAGTATCAAATGATGAACATGCCGGTATTGCTGGTGGCATCATGATGGTTGTGGGCGGCTTTATTTTCCTGTTTCTCCTGGCACTGGGAATAGTTACCATTCTCGCAGGTAAATACATCGGCGAACAGCGCCGCTACACTTTTGTCCTGGTGGTTGCGATCGTGAATTGCATTACTGGGATTCTTGGTATCCTGCTTGGTATTTTCAGTATCATAGAGCTAAACAAACCTGAGGTGAGAAAACTCTTTGGAAAGAACGCCTGACCATTAACAACCAGAATCTTACTTAATTATTGAATTCTCAGTAATAGTCCCGGATTTTTCAAAATTCTGCAAACTAAAACTGACTGAAATCATTTATTTTCTGCCTAAAATTTCCTAATTTCCTTTCGGGTAATCTGCTTGTAATTACCCTGGAAACCCACTGGTCTGTTCCCCCCAATCAGCCCGGATTATTTACCGAAGCCCTCCCCTGGGGCCTTTTAAATAGGTACTTTCTTTTTACGCTCAAAAAAAATCAGAATCATGAGAACCAAAGAAATCAACAGTTACGGATGGGAAAGACCTGATATTATCCACAAAAATTCCATCATGTGGGATTCGCGTTTGAGCTTTATCGTTAAGGAACTTGACTTCCTTAATTCCATGCTCAATGCGAATATTTATCCAATTGTGGAATCCCATCTTATCGAAAAATCAGAAGTATTAAAAGAACAGCTGAAAGACCTGAAAACTGAAGTTTCCAGTTTACTTACCAAGATCAAAATGCATATTAACGGCGTAAAGATCCTTTTCGATAAAAGCATAAAGACCGAGGAAGATTACAACTACAAACATGAGCACCGCAAGATCATGATCAAAATGCATGAATTTGACAGCAGCTACCAAAACCTTAAAAAGGAGATCTTCAAAACGGTTACGGAAGCCTGGAAACACCAGAAACAGAAAAAATTATCTTAGGCTTAATGTCTAAATTATCGGATTCTAAAAAGTTCCTACCGGATCATTTTAACCAGATTGGCCATGTAAACCCATTTCATCTCCCGGGTTTCAAGGCCTTTTTGCATCCTACTCTCATCCTGTGAACTAAGTCCGGCATCGAAACCTGAAGACTCGATGTATTGCTTCCAGTTATCAAACATATTCACGGTAATATGACTGGTATATACATCAGACCCCTGAGGCAGAAGCACCTTTAACAGTTGCCAGTTACCTTTCGCTCCTCCATCAACGACCTTTTGATGAAAAGGTTTGAATACGTCATTCTCTGCCTTTTCGTAGGCTTCCATCTGCCCCGGATTAGCTTTCATTAGATCGATGGAGGCGACCATTCCTGGTTTCATTTCAAAATCATCGGTAGTACTGTTTATCACATGTATAAACAATCGTACAGAAAGATCCCTGGATCCGCCGGCCATATCCAGTCTTTTTTCAAGGTCCTCGTCGCTTTCTGTTGGATAAGCCGTTCGTGCACTTTGCATGATACCTTCTGCAGCATTCATCATTTTTAAGGGATCATTAAAAACTGTAACCGTAAGATATTGATAACCCTGCTCCTCCCCGCCGGGTAGCAATTGCCAAAGGTCCCAACCCATAATATCACCATTTTTAACTCGTTGTTCATGGATCTTCTCCCAGAAATCCTCTGTTTCCATATAAAAAGGTTCCTGATCGTTGTCCACTTTCATGAACTCGAAGATCAGGTAGGTTTCCTGCTGTTGTGCAGATATGCCTAAACTAAAAATCAGGATAAATAATAAAAGAACTAATCGCTTCATAATACTAATGGTTTAGATTAGCTTAAAGATACTTAAATTATTTTATTTTTCTGATTTTCAGTATTTTACATTTTTTTAATTCTGAATGAAGCCGGATTTTTTTAGTTCGATATTAAGGGTAGGATTATTTCCTAACCCAGCTTCAATTTGCTGCTTTTGATAAAATACTTTCTTCGTATCTTAAAGCGTACGAATTCCTTAGAATGTCAACAAGAAAATTTCATGTCATAAAATCAACGGGGGAAAAAGCAAAATTCTCATTTTCAAAATTACGTGGTTCCCTGCTAAAAAGCGGAGCAGATAAAAAAACGGTAGACATCGTAATAGACCAGATGCGGGATAAGCTCCACCAGGGTATGAGTACCAGGGAAATCTATAACAGGGCATTTTCTCTTTTGAAACAGGTGAAATCGGTTTATGCTTCAAAATATAAATTAAAAAAAGCCCTTTATGAACTGGGGCCTTCGGGTTTCCCATTCGAAAAATTCATCGGTAAGCTGTTTGAAGCTGAAGGATATAGTGTAAAGATGAACCAGTTCTTCCAGGGAGAATGTGTGGATCATGAGGTAGATGTGGTCGCATTCAAACAATCTGAAAGGCACCTGGTAGAATGCAAGTTTCACAGCGAAGAAGGCCGCACCTGTGATGTTAAGATCCCGCTTTATATTCATTCCCGCTTCAGGGACATCCATGAAAGGGAGAACAGTCATTCAACCGATCAAGGCTGGCTGGTCACCAACACCCGTTTTACCGATGATGCCCTGCAGTACGGAAAATGCATTCGCCTCAACATGATAAGCTGGGACTATCCTGTAAAAAACAGCCTTAAGGAATTGATTGACAAACATCAAATCTATCCTTTAAGCGTATCTACCATCCTCACCAGGACTGAAAAGGAAGAACTATTGAATAATGACCTCATCCTTGTTCAGGATGTGCTTCAGAATAAAAAAATACTTTCAAAAATAGGGATACAGGAACCGCGGCGATCCAGGATAATCTCGGAATATGAGGTTCTATGCTCAAAAAACCATATATAATGAAAAATACGGTCAAACTTCAGTTTTTAGGTGCAGCCGGCACGGTAACAGGATCAAAATTCTACCTGGAAACCGCCAATCTAAACTTGCTCATAGATTGTGGACTTTTCCAGGGACTCAAGGAATTACGTGAAAAGAACTGGGAACAATTGCCCATTAATGTTAAGAACCTGGATTACGTATTGCTTACTCATGGTCACCTGGACCATACAGGTTATTTACCTAAACTCTACAAACAGGGATTCAAGGGCCAGATCCTGGCTTCAGCTCCCAGCCTGGAGATAGCCCGCATTATTTTGACCGATACCGCCAAGATACAGGAAGAGGAAGCAGAAAAAGCCAACAAAGAACAGTATACCAGTCATCATCCGGCTCTTCCCCTCTACACCATCGAGGACGCAGAAAAGACCCTTGAGCTTTTCAGATCGGTGGATATTGAAGAATGGATAGAACTCAAAGAGGATATAAGCTTCCGGCTAAAGCCGGCAGGACATATACTTGGTGCCTGCTTCATAGAATTAAAGCTGGGTGAAAAAACCTTCCTGTTCTCTGGAGACCTTGGCCGGGAACAGGATCTCCTGATGCCTTCGCCTCAAAAACCTGAATGGGCCGACTATTTGATCCTGGAAAGTACCTATGGTAATAAACTGCATCCTCTAGAAGATATTGAAGAGATCTTCATCAGGAACATCAGGGAGGTCATCGAATCCAAAAGTATCTTACTCATCGCCTCCTTTGCGGTAGAGAGACTTCAGCTTTTATCTTACCTGCTGTGGAAATTGTTTAAAAAGAACAGGATCCCGGATATTCCTGTTTATTTAGACAGCCCAATGGGGATAGATGTGACGCATCTTTTTTCTCAATTTTCGGCTTACCATAAGGTTCCAGCTTCCGAAATTAAAGCCATGAAACAGCATTTTGAACTTGTTTCCTCTTATAAAAGAACCTGGGAGATCATAGACGAAAAAAGGCCTAGAATCGTGATCGCCGGAAGCGGTATGCTTACTGGCGGAAGGATACTAACCTATCTTAAACAGTTTATTGACCGTGAAGATACCAGGCTCATTCTTTCAGGTTTTCAGGCAGAAGGAACCCGCGGGCGACAAATAGAAGAAGGTGCTTACGAGATCAAAATCCACGGTAAATATTACCCTGTTAAAGCCCAGGTAGAGAAGATCTCAAGCCTTTCGGCACATGCCGATCAGCAGGAATTGGTTAACTGGTGTAAACATATTAAGAACATACCTGAACAGGTTTTCCTGGTACACGGTGAAAAACAAAGTATGGATGCGTTCAGGGTAAAATTACAATCTGAATTTAACTGGAACATCGCAATTCCCGAAATGAATAAATCCTACGAACTGCAGGTATAAATCATTCTTTACACATCCATTATTTTGACTAAAAAATTTAATTCAAATCACTGAAAACATGACATTTATCATATTAAAAAAATGCATTTCGTATTAATTTAATACCTCAAATAACAGAACAATAACTTTAAATATTGAGGCCATGTCTTTAGTAAAATCCAACAAATTAAGATCGAACTGGATGAATGGTGGTTTAACCAGAAAATTTAGTTTAGATGATTTTTTTAACGATGATTTCTTTACCGAAGAACGAAATCTTCCGGCGATGAATGTAAAGGAACATGAAGATGACTTCGAAATCGAATTTGCTGTACCTGGTTTTTCCAAAGATGATTTTGAAGTAAGTATCGAGGACGACCTTTTATATGTTTCAGCTCAAAAAAGCATGGAAGATATAGAAGACGAAGACGATTACACCCGAAAGGAATTTAGTTATTCCAGTTTTTATAAAACATTTCAAATACCTAAAAGCGTTGATCCCTCCAAAGAAGTCAAAGCAAAATACGACAACGGAATTCTAAGACTTCAGCTTTTCAAGGACGAAAAGGTCATGAATAATCAACGCAAAAAAATAGATATTGCATAAGTTTTATAAGAACTGACTGGAAGGGACGGCTTAGCTGTCCCTTTTTTTATTGGCCTGGACGATTTCCTGTTGTGAAAAAATAATGTATTTTAGAGTCTAAACCACTAAAAACCTGCATCATGAGAACCACAATTAGCATCATTATATTCCTGATTTGTTTCACTGGTTTTTCTCAGAAAATTCTTCCTAAAGAGGTTCAGATCAGGACGGCCGTTCTTGCTGCCCCTGAAGATGAACGAGCAGGTGCCAAAGTTTATGGATATTCTGAAGATGGAAAAATGGTGGTGCTTAGGGAAGGTACGAACAAAATGATCTGCATTGCCGATGATCCCGAATTTGAAGGAATAAGTGTTTCCTGCTATTCCAGCAAACTGGAACCATTTATGGCCCGGGGCAGGGAACTCAGGGCTGAGGGAATTTCAGAAATGGAAAAAAGAAAAATCCGCCAAAAAGAAGTAGAGTCGGGAAAGCTCAATATGCCAGACTCGCCCAGCACCCTATATGTATTTTCCGGCTCTGAAGAGAATTATAATCGCGAAACGGGAGAACTCAAGGACGGCAAGTTCAGGTATGTGATCTATATCCCATACGCCACCACCGAATCTACAGGCCCTCCAGCCAAACCCGAAGCCCCGGGAATGCCCTGGCTTATGGATCCCGGCACTCACAGAGCCCACATCATGATAAGTCCGGTTAGCAATTAATTATAGCTTTATAAATGAACCTGCCTTAGGGTAAATAATCACAAACAGCTCAATTTTAAAACTTTAACTTTTTTTGAATACCCGTGGAAAGCCAGCTATAGCATGGCATTTCAGGTAGCAGACTATTTTTTTTATAGCCTTATTAACATTTTTATTAAAAATTTAAGAAAATAATTGTAATTTAAGGTTTCGTTCCCTCTACCCCTCCCAACGACATTCCAAATGAAATCTATGATTCAAAAATCTGTCATCGAGAACGCGTCTGAGCTTAAGCAATTCATTTTGCTTATAGATGTAGTTGGTATGCACCTGGAATATGCGAATCCTGGCCTTATTTCATTTGCGGGAATTCAGCTGGAAGCAGGAAGTGATATATTCGATCAAATTATTCACCCTGATGACCTCAATCCTTTTCTGGCTCAACTTCGGTGTTTGAAAGATTCAGAAGAAAAAAGAACCGCTCAGCTCAACTTAAGGATCAAATCAAGTGAAGGTTCTTACAAAGAATTCAGTATTAAAAATCGCCGGTACAGGCATAATCTTAATAACAAATCCAACCTGGTTATCTGCCTTGCCGAACCTGTTAATTCTCAACATGATATCGAAAACGAAGACCCATCATTAAAAGAGGCTCATGACCTCCCTGCTAATCCGTATTTCGATTTTCTCCAGCAAATGAACGAAGCCTATTGTTCCATAGAGATCATTTTTGATAATTCGGGAAAACCGGTAGATTTCCTTTTCCTGGAATCGAATCAAAGCTTCGAGCAACAAACCAATTTCAAGGATGTTGAGGGAATGACTATGAAGGAACTATCGCCAAATCTCGAGGATCACTGGTTCCAGATCTATGGTAAGGTGGCTATAACAGGAAAACCTGCCAAATTTCAGCATTTTACTGAAACCAATGGGGAGAAATGGTTTGATGTTTCGGCATTGAAGACCGGGAGTACTTCAAGCCGACGACTAATGGTGTTCTTCCGGGAAATCACACATATCAAACATGCCGAAGAGGAAATCCTCAGAACGCGAGAAATGTTGAGAAATGAAATTGAACAGGGCGAACGTGAACTAAGGGAATCAAACCAATTGCTTCAAAGTGTTTTTGACACCACAGACCTTGGTATTGCCGTACTTCAAAGACTGGTAAACAAACAAGGCAAGGTGACCGATTTCAGATTCCTGCGTATCAATAAGATCCTGAGACGCATGTATGGCGAAGTGGACCCCGTTGGAAAACGCTATCGTGAAGTTACCAGGTACGGGGAAGAACTTAAGATCTTCGAGGCCTTAACGGCTGTGGCAGAGACCGGGAAATCAATCGATACCGATATTTTTTATAATAAAGCAGATTTCAATAACTGGTTCCGGCTTAAGGCAAAAAGAGAGAAAGACCTCATTATTGTTACCGTTGAAGACATTACCCAGAAAAAAATTGAAGCCAAACAGCTGGAAGATAGTTTAAATTTTAGAAAACAACTGGTAAGCGCATCTGCTGAAACTATTCTCATCGCGAACCTGAACACCTTCAGTGTACGCTATATCAACCGCGATATTTTTCCGGAGGGAGGGATCACCCGGGAACGTGTGGAAGGCATGCCTTTACAGGAAATCCTACCTTATATACATCCCCGTGACCGGGAGAAGATCATTTATTTGCATAAGCAATTGCTAAAATCCAGGGAAGATGAGATTGCAGAGATCGAATTACGCCTGAAATTAAATGGGGTTGTTTGGGAATGGTTTAATGTAAGGGGAAAGGTCTTTCACAGGAAAAACGATCACTGGGTGGATGAATACGTGCTTCTGGTCAAGAATATCAATAAGCAAAAAGATACGCAGCATGAACTTCTGAAGGCTAAAAAGCTCTCTATCGAAGGAGAGATCGCCAGGACCTTCGCGCATGAATTGCGTAACCCGTTAGCCAGCATCATGGTAGCCACCGATGTGCTTGAAAAGCAATTCAACCTAGGAGGTTACTATCCCGGTCCCCAGAAGTACCTGGATATTTTAAACAGGAGTACCCATACGCTCAATAAGCTCATAAGCCACCTTCTCAATTCTTCCAATTACTCCCCTGCTGTACTGGACAAAGTGAACCTTTCAGAGATAGTTGAAGAGGCTATTAGCAGGGCTTCCGATAGAATTTACCTCGCCGGTATCCAGTTAAATAAGAACTACAACGACACTTACCCCGTTCTGGCCGACAAGGAAAAGCTTATTATCGCATTGCTTAATATCATTGTGAATGCAAGCGAAGCGACTAAGCCAGACGAGGGTATTATCGATATTGAGATCAAAGAGGTAAATACCGAATTCATTTTAAGTATTAAAGATAATGGTCACGGTATGGATAAGGCCCAGCAGGAAAAACTTTTTGATGCCTTCTATACCAGCAAGGAAGAAGGTGTGGGAATAGGGCTAAATTCGGTAAAGAATATTCTGGAAGAACATGATGCAAAGATCGATGTGATTAGCGAACCAGGCGTTGGGACCTGTTTCAACATCTCATTCACCAGGGCCGAGAAATCCTGAAATCAGTCTAATATCCGTAGCAGTTTCCTGAAAATTGAATATTTATTCCGAATTTTATAACAACTGGAATAAAACCAATCACATGCAGGAAATAGATAAAAATAAACCCGTCATGGTTACGGGAGCTACGGGTTATGTTGCCGGATGGCTGGTTAAGAAATTACTGGAGAAAGGATTTACAGTGCATGCCGCGGTAAGAGATCCTGAAAAGGAACATAAAATTCACCATCTTAATGGAATTGCTGCGAACAGTCCCGGCCGCATCAAATATTTCAAGACCGACCTCTTACACGAAGGCTCCTATGCCGAAGCAATGGAAGGCTGTGAAGTGGTTTTTCATACAGCCTCTCCTTTTACTTCAGATTTCAAGAATCCAGAAAAAGAACTTATCAAACCTGCAGTGAAGGGAACCGCCAATGTATTGGAACAGGCAAACGAATGCCTGAGCATCAAACGGGTGGTTTTAACCAGCAGTTGTGCGGCTATTTATACCGATGCCATCGAGGTTCAAAAAATTCATAATGGCGCCTTTACCGAGGATATCTGGAATACCACGGCATCTATCGATTATCAACCCTACTCCTACTCCAAGACCCTGGCAGAAAAAAAGGCATGGGAGATCAATAAAGCTCAGAACAGGTGGGACCTGGTGGTTATAAATCCGTCACTGGTTATGGGTCCTCCTCTCAATCCGCAGGCCACGACTTCTGAAAGTTTCAGCCTGCTCAAACAAATGGGCGATGGAACTTTTAAGATGGGTGCGCCAAAGGTTGGAATTGGCCTGGTGGATGTTCGGGATGTTGCCCTGGCTCATTTCAAAGCGGCATTCACGGCCTCGGCCAGCGGGCGTTATATCACCTCTGCTCACAACATTAATTTTGTTGAACTGGGCCAGGCACTTGAACCAAAATACGGCAAATCCTATCCTGTGCCTACCAAAGCCCTTCCAAAGTGGCTATTGCTGCTGATTGGTCCCATCCTGAACAAAAGTTTGTCTCGTAGATTTGTTAAAAATAATGTGGATATAGAATGGCGGGCAGATAATTCAAAGATCAAAAGAGACCTGGACATGAACTTCAGGCCACTGCGAGAAACCATGGAAGATTCGTTTCAGGTTCTAATAGATAACGACATCATTTAGAGCGGAACGCAATTTTCAATTCATCGTTAAATTCAAATATTAATTTCAATCTGAATTATTCAAATCAGGTTCAGGGAAGGAACATGATTGTAAAACTGCACCACCTGAAAGTAAACCTGCCATAAGTTGGAAAATATACAGAAAAATGCATTGTTTTGTTTCAGCTCAAAATTATCCCGAAGGCGTCATAGATTGACGTTTTCCTTAGCTAAATTCGAATTCCGAATAAAAAAGCATGAAGATATTACATACTGCCGACTGGCATATTGGTAAAAAATTACATAAACACGAACTCAGCGAAGATTTCGACCTGTTCATCAACTGGCTTATCGATTACATCAGTGAGAATAAGATCGAGGTTCTCCTTATTTCAGGTGACATCTTTGACCTGGCGAATCCTTCTTCCGAAGCCAGGAAACAGTATTACCAGGCCCTGGTAAAACTTCAAAAACTCGATTGTAAGATCATCGCCACCGGCGGAAATCACGATTCACCCGCCATGCTGAACGCCCCTGCCGACCTAATGCGGGCCCTGGATATGGAAGTGATTGGAGGGTTGCCGGAAAAGCTTGAGGAAACTCTAATCCCTGTTTATAACAAGAATAACGAGCTGGAACTGGTGATAGCCGCCATTCCCTATTTGCGGGATTCTGACCTGCGTACCGGGGAAAGAGTGAGTTCTTATGAAGAACGGCTGGAAGCGATCCGGGAAGGAATTCAAAATATCTTTCATTCGGCTGCTGAAATTTGTAAAGATAAATACCCGGAAGTCCCTGTTATCGCGATGGGGCACCTCTTTACGGCCGGGATGGAATCTTCAGAAAGCGAAAGAGATATACAAATTGGCAACCTGGCGGCCTTTAGAGCGGCACAATTCGGAGATTATTTCAGCTATGTAGCGCTTGGTCATATCCATAAACCTCAAAAGGTGAATGCAGGAATCCCGGTTTATTACAGTGGTTCCCCGTTTCCGCTTTCATTTAGTGAACGGAAGGATGAAAAAAGAGTTTTACTCATCGATACTGACAAAAGCTTTGAACCGGAAAGTATTTCCCTGCCTAACTTCCGGCAACTTATCCGGCTTAGCGGTAACCTGGAGGAACTTCAGCTTAAACTCAACAGCCTGGAAAATCATTCAAAATTAACTTCGCTTATAGAAGTAGACCTGGAGGAAGACCAGTATGACGCGCAGAAGATCTACGCTCTCGATAAAATGGTTAATGATTTTGACCGTGAAGGTTTTGAGATCGTTAAACAAAGGGCACAATTCAGGAACCGGGTGCAGGCTGCTTCAGAACTTTATAATAACGACGAGCAACTGGAAGATCTCAAACCAAAAGATGTCTTTCTGGAGCTGATCGCGAATCATGAATACAGCGAGGAAGAAAAAAACGAGATCCTCGCAGCCTTCAACGAGATCCTGGAAGAAGTTGAATCTGAAAATACCGCTGAATAAATGAAGATTCTTAAAGTAGCCTTTGAAAACATTAATTCCCTGAAGGGTTTTCATGAAATTGACTTTAGCCGTGAACCATTTCTAACGAATTCGCTATTTGCCATAACCGGCCCAACCGGAAGCGGAAAAAGCAGCATCCTGGACGTGATCTCTCTCGCGCTTTTCAATCATGTTCCCAGGCTTGGAAAGATAACCCGAAATGAAATTCAAACCAAGGGAGCCATACTAACCCGAAACCAGAAAAATGCGATGGCGAGGGTCACCTATGAATGCAAAAATGGTATTTATAGCTCGCAGTGGAGCATCGAGGTGAACCGGAACAATAATCTTAACGATTATGAAATGGAGATCCATGATCATCAAACCGGAAAACTTATTGACCTGAAAAAATCTGTGGTGCCTTCAAAAAACGAAGAACTTATAGGGTTGAATTATGATCAGTTCATCAAGGCAGTTTTGCTCGCGCAGGGAGAATTCGCTCAATTCCTGAAGGCCAAAAAGGATGAACGCGGTGAACTCCTGGAAAAGATAACCGGAACCGGCATTTATCGCCGGCTAGGGATCAGGGCATTCGAAAAGAACAGGGAAGCCAATCGTGACATACAGGATCAGCAGAATGAAATACAGATCATCGAGCGAGATATCCTGGAGGATGAAGTTGTAGTAAAACATCAGGCCAACCTAAAGGAAAAGTCAGTTCTATGTGAAGATTACCGAAAAGAGACCGAAAAACTAAAAAAATCGATTCAGCTCAAACAGGATATAGAAGATCAGAAAAAAGAGATCCAAAAGCAGAAAGCTTCAGAGGCTACGGGCATCGAAGATCTGAAGAAATTCGACCTGGAACATGGTTCCTCTTTAAAGCAGCATGAGAAAGTTCAGAATAAAGCAGATGAACTCAGGGAATGGAAGCAGCTAAAAAAACAGGTATCAGATTTTCAGGAACAAAAGAAGAAAATCAGCGAATTAAAACGTGCCAACCAGCAACAGATTGGCCAGTTACTCACTGATGTTTCGGAGCTGACCAAAAGCTCGGTAAAAGCTGAAACTATTTCGGAAGAACTGAATGACTTCCGTGACAAGGTTTTAAAGTTGATTGAAGCCAGGAAAGACAAACTCAGTTCTTATTCGGCTAAAAAAGACCAGTTGCAAAGTGAACTCAGGGACACAGGGTTTGGTTTTGATGAACAGGACATTGAAGGATCAATCCATGATTTCGAATTGGCCCTGTCCAGGATCCGGGAAAAATCAAAACAATATCGCGAGGAGCTGCAACTGGAAAATTCACATCATTTAGGAGAGGTCCAGCAGGGCCTTCGAACCAGGATCAGATCGGCCAGGGACGCTTCCAGAATTTTTTCAGGTATTAGTCAGCGAAAAATAGAAATCACCAGGATCGAAGAAGAACTTCAACAGGAAAATTCAAAGCTGGAATTTTTACCAGCTAAGATTAAAGAGGCGACTTCAAATTCCCGCAATTTGCAACAACAGCTGGAAAACCTGAAACTTCAGAAAGAAAACGCGAGATTAAAAGCGAGCCTGGAAGAACATAGGAAAAATCTGAAAGACGGGGAAGCATGCCCGCTATGTGGTGCCACTCATCATCCTTACGCCCACGAGGTGACAACTCAAACTGATACTATTGATGAAAAATTACAGGAGTTGGAAAATAAGTCAGAAGCTTCCAACCGGGAACTGCATCGCCTCGAGGCGGAACATACAAACCTTCAAAAAAGACTGATCGAATTACATAAAAAACTGGCCGCTCTGCAGGAACAATACCAGAAAAGCCGGAAAGGATTTTCAGAAGATTTCAGCGAATTCAAGGCTGTTACCAAACAGGAAGAGATCGACCTTGCTGTGGAAAGACTTGAATCCAAACTGGAAATTTTGTTAGAATTCGAAAGATCCCGTAAAACCGAACAGTCGCTTGCAAATGCCATTCCGCTAGCCAGGGAGATCAAAAATATAATCACTGAAGGCAGGGAATTAAAAAAACAACTGGATATGGTTTATTCCGGAAAGAATATCCAGAATGATGTTCAACAGTATTCGAACAAATGGAACCGGATCCAACAGGAAGCTCTTAATTTGAGGGAGCGCGCTTCAGAAACCGATAAACAATTACTTCAGTTAAATCAAAGCCTGGAAAAGCTGGAAACGGAACTAAATCCATTCATTTCAGAAAGCGGATTCAGTAACATTCAAGATGCCTGGCAGGTGCTAATGCCTGAAGCCGAAGCCTCGAAACTTAGAAATGAAAGACAGCAGATATTAAGGCAGATCGATAATAGCAAGGCTTCGCTCAAATTGCTCAATGAGCAATTGTTGAAATTACGAGACCTGGATACCGATACCGAAAAGGAAAAACTTTTTGAGACCTTACAGTCGAAAAATGAAAAATTGACGGGGCTGAACAATGAATGTAAGGAGTTGGAACGAATATTAAAAAATCAGGAGGACCGGGTAAAAAGAATGACCTCTCTTCGACTTCAGATCCAGGAAAAAGAAAAGCAAACAAAACGCTGGAGGCTTTTGAATGAACTAATAGGTGACTCGAAGGGCAAGCAATTCAACGACTTTGCCCAGGATCTTACGCTGAGCAGGCTCTTAAAACTGGCAAATATCAGGCTGCAGGACCTCAACGATCGTTATCTCATCGACAAACCTGAACCCGAGGAAGACGACGGACTGGTTGCCATCGATGAACATATGGGCGGCCAACGCAGATCGGTCAAGACACTTTCCGGCGGTGAAACCTTTATCCTGAGTTTATCCATGGCTTTGGCCTTATCTGATCTAGCCTCCAAAAACGTAGAGATCAACAGTCTCTTTATCGATGAAGGCTTTGGAACACTTGACCCGGAAACCCTGGACCAGACTCTGGATACGCTGGAAAAACTGCAGGCTGAAAGCTCCAAGACCATTGGAGTGATAAGCCACGTTGATTCACTGAAAGAACGTATTTCCACCCAGATCAAATTAACCAGGAACGGACAGGGATATAGTAGTTTGGAGATCAGTTCCTGACAGAAATTTTATAGAATAGAATTGAATCAAAAAAATCCAGGACAAAAGCCCTGGATTTTTTTGATGCTGAATTTTTTCAAGCTTCCAGGAATCAATGCTTCCGAAACTTACTTGATCTTCAAAGTTCTTACTTATCACCTATCTTATTGGAAAATCTAAAGACATAAAATAGAGCAAATTTGTCTGAAATTTTTTAATTGTATAATTTACGTTTATTATCTTCACCCAATAGAATTTTATAATGGAAGATCTAATTAATTTACAGGACCTGGACTTTAAGTTAGAGGTCTCTTCCCCTGGAAGAATAAACCTTATAGGCGAACATACCGATTACAACCAGGGTTTTGTTCTACCAACGGCCATCGATAAAAAGATCTACCTGAAGTTAAGACCCAATCAAAGCAAAACCTGCAGAATATTTAGTAAAACCTACCAGAAAGGTTTTGATTTCAGTTTAAAAGAACCTGTTTCCAAAGGCGAGGGCTGGGAAAATTATATACTCGGCGTGGTAGACCAGATCCTGAAATTGGGTAAAAAACCTGAAGGATTCGATTGTTTGATCGAAAGCAAACTTCCGGTTGGGGCCGGTATTAGTTCTTCTGCCGCTCTTGAATGCGGGCTCGCCAGCGGCTTAAATGAACTTTTTAAGCTTGGATTAAGTCAGTTGGAGATCGTCAAGCTTTGCCAGAAAGCCGAAAATGAATTTGTGGGTAATAATTGCGGGATCATGGACCAGTATGCTTCGGTAATGAGCAGGAAAGACCGTTTAATCATGCTGGACTGCCGGAGCCTGGAGGCGGAATATATCCCGGCCGATTTCAGGAACTGTAAATTGTTGTTATTGAACACTAATGTTTCCCACAACCTTGCCGAAAGCGAATACAATACCCGGCGCCAGGAGTGTGAATCTGCAGTAGAACTGATCAGCAAAGATCATCCTGAGGTAAGTTCTCTTCGGGATGTTGACCTGGAACTCCTCAAAAAATTTAAAGACCGGTTAAGCCCTGTGATCTACTCACGCTGCCAGTATGTATTGCAGGAAAATGAGCGTGTTTTACAGGCAACCCGCGATCTAAAAGCGGGCAAATTAAAAGACTTTGGTGAGTTGATGTATGCCTCTCATGAAGGCCTTCAGCATCAATACGAGGTAAGCTGCAAGGAACTCGATTTCCTGGTGGATCATTCCCGAAAAAATGATTTCATCTACGGCTCAAGGATGATGGGAGGAGGTTTTGGTGGCTGTACACTGAATCTCATCGAGCAGGATAAAATAAATATGTACGTTGAGGAGGTTTCTGAAGCCTATTTTAAAGAATTCAATATTAAACTGGATGCGATAAGTGTCTTACCAGATGCCGGTACTCAAATAAAGAATAAAGACGACTAACAGATGGATACGCAATTAAATAATGTTCCGCATAGGAGATATAACATTTTAACCGGAGAATGGATACTGGTCTCTCCTCACCGTACCAAAAGACCCTGGCAGGGAAAAACCGAAGAAAGCAAGACCGAAAAAAAGGAAAAATATGATCCTTCCTGTTACCTTTGCCCCGGAAACACCCGCGCCAGTGGAGATACCAATCCCGATTACAGGGAACCCTACAGTTTCGTGAACGACTTCTCCTCGCTCCTGCCCGATACTCCAGAGATCGATTTTAATGGCGGGTTGCTGCATGCCGAAAGCGAAAAAGGTATTTGTAAAGTGGTATGCTTTTCTCCCGATCACTCACTAACACTGCCACTGATGGAGGTCGAAGATATTACCAAGGTGATACGAATGTGGAAAAAAGAATACCTGGAACTGGGAGCTAAGAAAGATATCAATTATGTCCAGATATTTGAAAATAAAGGGGCGATCATGGGTTGCAGCAATCCGCACCCTCACGGGCAGATCTGGTCTCAATCTTCGATCCCCACCGAAATCCTTAAAAAGTCGGCGAAATTCACCGAATACTGGCAGAAGAATAAACGTAGTTTACTTGGAGATTACCTGGAACAGGAGTTGGAACTGGCTGAGCGAATACTCGAAGAAAATGAACATTTTGTGGCCCTGGTACCTTACTGGGCAGTATGGCCCTTCGAGGCGATGATCGTTCCAAAAAGGCATCTTCAGCATATTGGGCAGTTAACTGCAGAGGAAGAAAAAGCCTATGCCGCCATCCTTAAAAAACTTACCATCAAGTATGACAATCTTTTTGAGACCAGTTTCCCCTATTCCTCCGGAATTCACCAGGTCCCAACCGACGGCAAGGAATACCCGGAATGGCATTTTCATATGAGTTTCTATCCACCCCTGTTACGTTCAGCAACCGTAAAAAAATTCATGGTAGGCTATGAAATGTTCGCGGGGCCTCAACGAGATATCACCGCAGAGCAGGCAGCAAAAAGATTAAACGAATTATCAGAAACCCATTATCTTAAGTTAGGCTAGACTTTGTATCGTTTCAGAAGTCCTTCCTGGTTCAGGAACAGTTGAATGATGGCACTGAAAATTTCTATTGAAGCGTGTTCTCTGAAGGAAAAAACAGATACGAATTTGAAGCTTTGGGTACCCACTTGAACGATTTTTTTAAGGCTAAGAGCTTCAGCTACCAAATTAAAATCCAGGTACCATGACCTAATGGATATCTCAATATTAAAGTATGGCATCCAACACTTGTAAGCGTTAGAAAAGCTATATTTAAAATATAGTTTCAAATTTCATCAGAAAATTGATTACCCATTAAGCCAGAGTAAGATAACTTGAAGAATAATCATCGAGTTCGATTCATATTTCGTACATTTCAAATTTTAGGACCAATTTGATGAATACGCAGTTAGACCCTTCCCTTCAGAAAGATGTTCAGAATATCTTACAAATATCTTCACTTCCATCCATGCTTAACATCATTTGTAAGACAACTGGTATGCGATTCGCCGCGGTTGCAAGGGTTACCGATAAAAAATGGGTCACCTGCTTATCTAAGGACGAAATAAATTTTGGTTTAAAACCAGGTGATGAGTTAGATCTACAAACAACTCTTTGCAATGAAATAAGACAACATTCTAACCCGGTTATTATTGATAATGTTCCTGAAAGTCAGCAATACTGCGATCATCATACACCCGCAAAGTATGGCTTTAAAAGTTATATCTCCTTCCCGATTTTCCGTAAGGATGGTAGTTTTTTTGGTACCCTATGTGCCATAGATCCTGATCCTGCCCAACTCGAGAACGAGCATACCCATGATCTTTTTAAACTCTATACAGAGTTAATTTCTTTTCACCTAGAATCTCTTGAGGAACTGAAAAACATAAAAATTAACCTTTCAGAAGAAAAAAAGACGGCTAAACTCCGAGAAACCTTTATTGCCATTCTTGGACATGATCTTAGAAATCCCCTTATGAACACAAGGCTTTCTGCCGATATTCTTTTACACAAGGATATCGATGAGAGTTTAAAAAAATATGTTTACTCAATTAAATCCAGTTCCCTAAGAATGCAGGAATTAATTGATAACCTGTTAGATTTTACCAAGGCAGAACTAGGCCAGGGAATTTCACTGGATTTAAAAAATGATAATGCACTCTTGGAAAATGTATTGGAACAGGTTATTTTGGAAATTGAAACTACAGATTCATCCCATCAAATTATTTCACAAATAGACCTGAACCATCCGGTTATTTGCGACAGCAACAGGATAGGACAACTACTCTCAAATTTACTTAGCAATGCTGTAAAGCATGGACATGATTCCAAACCAATTTACGTAAACGCGAAAACCCTGGATGCTAATTTTATTCTTGAGGTAATCAATTCCTCAGAACCCATTCCAGAAAAGACATTAAAGAATATTTTTAAGCCGTTTACCACGATTCAAGCAAAAAATGTCAAAGACGGGCTGGGCCTGGGCCTTTTTATAGCTTCGGAAATTGCCAGAGCCCACGGAGGTTACCTGGAGGCCACCTCGATCCAGGACCGTACCAGCTTTAAGTTTAATATGTCTTTAAAAAACTGATCATTAAACTGTAACATTAAGTTATACAGATTGAATGAAAATTAAACTTCCTTTCTTAATTGATGAAAACACGGAATATTATAGGTAATGGGAATCGTACACAAAGTTGAATATAATTTTTAACTGGCTTAATTTCAGTTTATCATGAGGTTCAAAACTGCTTTAAGAATTAAGAAACGATTATGAAGTCTGCTACAGTACTTGGCTGCGGGATCGTAGGCTTGACTACGGCCATAAAATTACAGGAAGCAGGATGGAAAGTCAGGATTATTGCCAGGGAATGTTTTAATGCCACTTTATCCAGTAAAGTGGGGGCCATATGGTTTCCCTTTGAAGTATATCCAAGGGAAAAAGCGAATTATTGGGCCAGGCTAACCTATAAAGAATACCTGCATGACAGGACGCCGGGAAATGGTGTGAGTTTTATTCCATTCATAACGGCATATAATGAAGATACCAATTTGGATTGGACCCAGGAAATGCCTGAAGGTACCACCAGGCAGGCTTCAAAACAGGAATTGCCTGAAGGCTTTCAGAATGCCCTGATCTCAAGAGTCCCGCTGGCAGAACCTCAGCGATATTTGGCCTACCTTTTTAAACGCTTTACAGCAAAAAAGGGCACTTTTATACAGCGAAATATTGAAAGTCTTAAAGAAGTTTCCAAGTTGGATAGCCTTGTTATAAACTGTACCGGTTTAGGTGCAAAAGAGCTCTGCAACGATGAGGACCTGCATGCGATGCGGGGACAAATCCTTCGATGTAAAAAAATGTCAATTCCTTCCTGTGCCGATTCTACCAGGAAAGGAGCATTATTCTACGTGATAAACCGAAGTGAGGATTGTGTAATTGGCGGTACAGATTATATAAATGATTATAACCTGGAAGTAGACCAGAAGGATACGGAGCAAATCCTGGATCGCTTTACAAAGGTTGGAATTTCAAATAGCAAACCAGAGATCATCGAAGAAGTTGTAGGACTACGCCCAAAAAGAAGCGAGGTGCGTTTTGAATTTGACAAAAAGTATCCATGGATTTTTCATAATTACGGGCACGGAGGCGCCGGTTTTACTGTTGCCTGGGGTTGCGCTATAGATATTGCACGCCAAATAAACCTTTAAGCCATACTACTTTTAATTAGAAAGTATAAATGGATGCTGCCGTAAATCAGCTCACCAACAAGTTCGAATTTGAAAGCTATAACTGGAGTTTAACTGAAATTATTTTTGACGAATTATCAAAATTGTCAATAAAAGCAAGTGATCTGAAATTCAGGTTTTAGGACTTCCAACCTATTGAGAAGGAACAACCCCGGTTAATATTCATATAATCTTTCCGGGTCTATATTAAATTCATTCATATACCACCTCAAATTATTCAGGTAATCCACATCAAGAGAATCTATGATATTGGTCGTTTCATATAAATCTGAGTTCAGCTCGTATAATTCTTGCTTTTTTGTTTTCCTATCATAAATAAGCTTATACCTCAAATCCCCATTTTTATGGATAATGGCATAACGCTCATCTTGCTGATGATAGGTTAATTGCCGGTTATCTTCCTCGCTATATAATGAAACTCCCTCCCATGGTTCAGGAATTGGCAGTCCTAACCTATCCACTATGGTTGGTGCGATATCTATAAGCGAGGCATAGCGGGTATTTTTGTATTCAACATCTTCGGGATCGTAAATTAAAATTGGGGTAAGTAATTGTTGGGTAGATAGATCCCGACTATGTCCAAATTCACCATTTTCACCCAGGTATTCACCATGGTCTCCAGTAATTACGACAATACTGTTTTGAAGATATCCCTTATCTGCTAGGCTTTCAAAAATTTCCTTGATATAACTATCGGCCTGCAAAATACCGTTGTCATACCTATTAACATAATCACCTGTTTCGAAAATGGTTTTACTTGCCGGTCTATACCTTTTGAATTGATTTAAACGTACTCCCAGATTATGAACAGACATCATGTGAAAATGAAAATAGGCTGGTGTATCCTGATAATCTGGTATATTTTCAAGCCCCTCAAATAGTATGCGATCGTCATTGGGATCTGAATGTTTTTTGGTCATCGAACCATCCAAATAGTAATCAAGTTCGCTATTATTCCCATAAAATGATTTAAGCCCACTAAAATTGGAATGGTCTCCTGAAACAATAAAATTAAGATCATAACCCTGGTCCTTCAAAAGTTGCTGCAGGGAGAAGTTATCGTATCCCAGGTGAGCCCAGATCCTGGACCTTAAAATACTATTGATCCCAGCAAAAGATTCAGCTGCTACTGAAAATGACAGATCTATTTTCCGCAGATCACCAGCAGTATAGACACTATCCAGAAATGGCGTGGTTTCGCGCTCATAACCATAAAGCCCTAAATGGTCTGACCGCAGGGCATCAATTACAATTATTACGATATTCTTTTTCTGAAAATCGAGATTTTTTGGATAAGAATTGCGTATACCTACATCTTCGTATTTATCTGAAAGTATTCTTCCATCGAACGGATCATTTCTAAAATAGACGTTGGCCACAGGCTCTTCAATTCTGTAAAGAAAAGCAGGAATCTTTGAGCGTTTTATCCACAATACACCTGATACGAACCCGGTAAGAAGTAAAAAACAAATCATACTTACGCGAATTAGCCTGGGTGGATTATTAAAATGATGTTTCTGAATAAGTCTCTTAAGCTCTAGTATTCCCTGGCGAATTGTACTGGCAAATAATAGTATCCCCGTAAAGATCAAAACAGGAATGAAAATTAAGATACTATAAACCAGAAATGGACTTACATCAAAATTGGAAATAAATTCGTCTAAATATTTTACGTATCCAAGTACGATCTCTAAGGTGAATATCTTTGAATTGAAATATTCACCGCTAAATGCAAAAAGATAGGCGTAATACAAAACCACATTCACACATCCATATAATGTTGCAATAAGGTATTTGGTTATTTTTTGAAACCTATCAAGCCTTCCAGAAAAGAATATAAGTCCTAATAAGGATATAGTCAGGTTCGCTAAAAAAACCAGCGCTAGGTGGCCAACAATCAACTCTATTTTTAAAAGAAAAAGCTGCTGAAAAATTAGAATAACCACCAGCGGGATAATTATCTGCACGAAAGCAAATAGGCTGAATTTGATCAATTTGGTTTTAGCCTGCATTTTTCTGGAAATTGATTTAATTGAAGAAATTTTAATTCTATATGAGACTTAATCGAATGCTACTATTAATTCTGGTTGTGGTTTAATTATTCTGAAGTTTTTTACAGTGATAAATGTATTCCGTAGGTAAACCTGAAAACCTTTCGATTTCACAAACATCAAACACCATTTGAAACTTCCTGAAATTGAATTTTGTATATAAAACCTGACTGTAGAAGCATTCATCATTGAGTGCAGTGTAGTCATCCTGGATTATACCAAGCCCCATTTCCCTTGAAAAAAAGGAAAATGGAATGGAAGAAATAACGCTATCTATCTTTATATCCAGATGTTTACTCAGGTTTTCAGCGCCATCATTTATAATTACCAGCCTAGGATCTGTAATGGATTGCCTAACATGCTCACAAAAATCACCGTTCACCTCAAAGGAATATAATCTAGAATTAGGTGATAGGTTTGTAAGAATGGCTTTAGTGATATTTCCATGCCCCATTCCAAACTCCACGACTACCACGTCCTTCTCTTTCGGGATATATCGACAAATCTCACTTTCTACTCTTCGGCTGGTCTCTTTTATGGCTCCTGTCACAAACAGGTTCTTAGAAAACTGAATGGAAGTCTTTAATTTTTCCTTTAATCTCTTCTTATTGGGCATTTTATTTTATGGCTCCTGTTAGGCTTTTCAAGTATAGAAAAGCTCCTATATTCTGTTCATAGTTGGTTTAATAATTCCTGATATCAATAATCTTAGATCAGAGCGCGTGCCTGAATCCTGTGCTGCCCTCATAACTAATTGGTAAACTTTAACCAAAATCCAATCCTTGCCTATATTCTAAGCTCATTTCCAATAAGACTATTGATCGACACAAAAATAAGTATCACGGTTGAATCTAAATAAAAAAATTGATCCTTTCTAATTTTTCAAATTCTAAAAGGGCTAATTCCGTGGAGACAATGAAGAAAATGTTTGATGATTAAAGGAAATAGATAATATAAAGAAGGCCACATACGCTTAAGCATGTGGCCCTGCCACCTGCCTAGATGATTTGGGGCATTCGAGGGGTGACTACTGCAAGTTAATTCCTACATTTTAAATTACTGCCTAGTTTAACACTTATTTTACATCAAAACCAGATTTAAACAGGTCCTAGAAGAAATAAGGCCGGGATTTTGAGATTTTAGGTCACTCCAGTAAAATGGTTATAATGTTCTACTTTTGATCAAAATTGTTTGATAAAATTTCAATTCTATTATATCCTTTCATCGATAAATCCTCTTTTTTCAGCTGCTGGGTATTAATTTTGCCGAATACAATTTTGGGAGCAAAACAATGGCTATAAAACGCTTGATCAATAAATTTACTTTCCTTTCCATTTTATTTCTAAGTCTTATCATTTCCAGTCAGTTCTATTTTGCAGATAGGGAAGCTGCGAGGATACATGATGAATTGAATGCAGATCTTATTTCAGGTAAGGTGACCAACCTTTTATTTCTGCTCAATGGCGATGAAAGCCTTCGATCTGATTGGGAAGAACAGTATAAGGATTTACTTATTACCTTGAATAATTACCCCGATTTAAGGCGATTGATCCTGAAAAACCTGGAATCCCTGAATCACTCGATCGAAAACTTTTCTTTTCAGGACAGGTCGTTTAATTCTACCGAAGCTTCACGGGCTGGGAATCACCTGATTATAAAGGATATTCTAAAACAACTAGATAATTACTCCTACCAAACCTCTCAAAGGTTGCTTAAGCTTCAAAGGGATAGTTTGTATATGGAATTAAGCCTTATCCTTGTCTTTACTATTTTCTTCCTGTATAATTTATTTATTTTCCTCAAATCCAATTACAGGAGCTTCAATTTACTGCTGGCTGAAATTCTTTCAGTTAAAGAGGGAAAGACTACATTCATCAACTTGGGTAAAGCCTTTGAAAAGGACCGTGAATTATCTTTGATCGGGAATTTATTAAATGAACTTTTATACAAATTAGATGAAAACAGGAAACAATTATTGTCAAACTTCAGGTTATTAGAGGAGCGAAATCATTTTATTGAAGAGATCTTCAACCATTTACCTATTGGTGCCTCTATCTATTCCATTTCAGAAAAAAGATTTATTAAAACCAATGTAGAGTTCGCCAGAATTTACGGCTGGAATCCAGTATCAATTGAAAACCTGGATTCGTTCTTTGACTATTTGAAGCCCGGAAGCAAGTACCAAAAGCAAATTGAAAACTCGATTCTCGAGGATACCAATAACTCAGAATTGAGGATGATAGAAATTAAAAATGAACAGGGAGAAACAAGATATATAAATATAAAAAGGATCCCCATTCCGGAACAGGATTTAGTCGTGCTAACAGCCATAGACATTACCGAACGAAAAAAGGCAGAAAAAAGGATCAGGGAACAGGAGGAATATTTACAAATCCTAACCCAGAACGCATCAGATGCGATCCTGGCTTGCGACAGCGAAGGTAGGATCGTATTTTTCAATAACATGCTAAGGAGCTGGGCCGGTAATGAGAGAAGTGATATTAGCCCTGAAGACTGGCCTGGTCACTATCATTTGTATACTTCAGATCTTGGAAGACATCTTCGAACAGATGAGCTTAGCCTGGTAAAGGCTTTAAAATCTGGGAGGGTTAAAAATCATGAATTTGCCATGAAAAAACCCGGGAATCCGGTCAGGTACCTTGAAGCGAACGGCTCTGCGCTCTATTCGGAAAATGGACACAAAATGGGAGCCATGGTTGTGTTAAGGGATATTACCGAACGGGTTAATTACAAGGTCAGAATCTCTAATGAAATTATTGAAGCACGTGAAAAGGAAAGAAAAAAGATAGCTTCAGAGTTACACGATGGGATTACACAATATTTAGGTTTGATCGCCATGAATCTGAAAAACCTGGGACTGGATTTTCCCCAATTACAGGATAACAACAGGTATAAGAGCACCGTAAGCAACCTGGAGGAAGTGATTAATGCCAGTAGAAACCTGGCACACAGGATCATGCCTGGATCGATAGAATATCTGGGATTGATCCCTTCTGTAGAAGAATTACTGGAAAATTTACAATTAAATTCTTCGATCCAGATTAATTTTGTTTATAATAAAGATATTAAACTAGCTTCCAACCTGGAATTACAGTTATTCCGAATCATTCAGGAGACGGTAGGAAATGCTCTGAAACATTCAAAAGCTAGTTTAATACAGGTAAGTATCACGATTCAGGAAAAAGATCTGCTATTGGAAGTAGAAGATAACGGGATTGGTTTCGATCCCGGTGAAAATTTCAAAGTGGGAATAGGCCTGTTAACCATTAAAGACCGGGTGAAAAAAATTGAGGGCAAACTGGATATAATTTCAGATCAAAACGGAACAAAACTTATTGTGAAATCTAAAATTTAAAAGAGGTGGGAAGAATAAGGGTTTTTGTAATGGATGACCACAAGCTGGTGAGAGAAGGTATCATTTTTCTTCTCAGGGAGTTAAATACCAGTATTCACTTTTCGGGAAGTGCAAGTGATGGAAAAGAGGGATTTGAAATAATCTCCTCTATGGATGAGTCCCAAAAACCAGAAGTGGTTCTAATGGACATTAATATGCCAGCTATGAACGGTATTGAATGTACTTCACTGCTTACCAGGAACTTTCCCAATATCAAGGTTGTCGCTCTTACCATGTTAAAGAATACTTCTCATATTAAAAGAATGCTGAAGGAAGGCGCAGTAGGCTATTTGCTTAAAGATTGCGATCGGCTCGAACTCAAAAGAGCCATACATACGGTCTATGAGGGAGAAACATACTTTAGTCCTGCCGTGGCGCAGCAAATAATGGCTCATATGACCAGGTTAAAGAAGGATAAGGATTCCTCTTCAAACTTAAGCTCCAGGGAATTAGAGGTTTTAAATCTGGTAGTTGCCGACCATTCGAACCAGGAAATTGCTGAGAATCTTTCTATTAGTGTTCGCACTGTAGAAACTCACAAACAAAACCTATTAGCCAAGACCGGCTCGAAATCGGTAGCCGGCCTTGTGGTATACGCTATAAAAAACGATCTGGTAGATATTTATTAAGCTTTTAGGTTTTTCACGTAAGCCTCCCACTTTGAAACTTGGTTAATACCCTTATAAAATATTTTAACTTTCTTTTCACATTTGTTGAAGCCCGATAAAATGGCTTTTTCAAATGGATCTTAATCAAACAAGGCTTGGTGTAATGGGGAAATCTCCTCAATATCTGGAAAAATTAATCCAGGCTCTTGCAAATTTGAATATCCCCGAAAAGAACATTCTTAAATTTCCTGAGTTCCTCCCCCTTGCAAATAGCGATCTTTCCCTTGTCTTCGTCGTAATTCACGAGTTAGATCCTACCGATGAAACTCTTGATGCTATCGAAAGCCTGCTTTCAATTTATCCCAATCTTGTAATTGTTCACCCTAAAAGCATTGATCTAAATCAAACTTATCATGACCTGGGAGTCAGGCACAGTATATTCCTTGATGAGATCAATCCATATTCGGTTCACAAATGTTTGAGATATTCTTCAAAGAGGGAAAAGCGATCACCGCTAGATCAACCAGATAGTGACCATAATCCATTCAGAACCTCTGGTTATTCAGGTAAATGGGAATTTGACCTTTTAAGTAAGAACATTTCCTGGGATGAAACCATCAATAAGCTTTTCCATATTGCCCCTACTTCAGGACAAATACCCCTGGAAATATGGAAAAGTATGGTTCATCCTGAAGACAGAATTAAGCTGGAAACCCAACTTGAAAAAGCAATACTGAACCATACCGTTTTTGATTCGGCATTCCGGATAAATTCAAAAGGAGAAAATTATCGCTACTTCCATATCAAAGCGGTGGTAAACAGGGATCGTTTTAAAAGACCTCTTAAGCTGGTTGGAAGTATTCAGGAAACTACTTCAACAGAAAAGAAAAGAGAGAAATTATTAAATACCCTTAAAGAAAAAAGAGAAATCCTAGATAGTATTTGTACTGGTTTCTGCACGATAGACAGGAACTGGAAAATAACCGATTGGAACAATGCTGCCGTACATATTACCGGAATAAAAAAAAGTTCGGCAATTGGTGAGGATCTTAGACTCTCATTTCAGCTTGATTCTGATGAGTTTTTTTCAGAAAAAGTCAGCTCCTGCTTTCATAGTATGAAACCTGTGCATTTTGAACATTATCAACCGCTTTTTAAAAAATGGCTTGATTACTCGATTCGGATAAAGAAGGATAAGTTACTGGTTTTCTTCAGGGATATAACTTCTGAAAAAGAAAAAGAAATAGAACTGCAAGCTTTGCGAAGGCTGCAAAACGATGTGATAAACAGCACCTCAGGCCATATATGGGCGGTCGACCAGAATTTCAATTTAATGCTCGCAAATGATAGTTTTTTTCAGGATATGAAAAAGATTTCGGTGATTCCCTATGGCATTGGGTCAAAAGTAGGCAGCCAGTTAAATGGCTCTTCTGATTTTTCAGCTAAATCAAGAAAAAAATGGTACCGGGCCTATAAGAAAGCTTTGAATGGCGAAAGCATGAAAATGAAAAGCGAGGTAAGCTTAAGAAACAAGCGTAAAAAACACTACCAGGTAATTATGAGCCCCATTAGATCTGATGCCCGGGATAATCAGAAAATTACCGGGGTAGCCTGTTTCTCAAGTGATATTACTACCAGGGTGAGACAGGTAAAAGCTCTAAAAGCGAAAAACAGAAAATTAAAGGAAATCGCCTGGATGCATTCCCACCTGTTAAGAGCTCCGGTAACAAAAATACTTGGATTGATAGACATCATTCAACAATCCTGGCATTCAAAAGAAGAATTAAACCGGTTACTTCATTTTTTAAAAGAAGCCTCACAGGAACTGGATGAGCTTACCAAGAAAATCACCGCAGCTTCAGAAAAATCTTAAATAAAAGACTATGAAATTATTACTGGTAGATGATGATAAGGTGATAAATATAATTCATCAAAAAATTATCAAACAATTATATCCCCGCCAGGCTATTCATGCATTCAGTGAGGGCCTAAAAGCCTTAAAGTACCTGGAAACTCTGAAGGTGCACGAGAGAATAGTCATCTTTTTAGATTTAAATATGCCCATTATTTCAGGCTGGGAATTTTTAAAAAGATTACAGGATAGTTTTTATCATTTAAGAATCGAAGTATATGTTGTATCCTCTTCAGTGGCATCGGGAGACAGGCGCCAGGCCTTAAAGTTCCCCATTGTTAAAAGTTTCATTTCAAAACCTTTAACTCCTCTGCTTCTGAAACAATTGGCCATTCTCGAAAAAGAGACGAAGCTTAGCCACATTCCTTGCCCAAAGGAATCCCGGTAAACCTCAGCAGATTATAACAACCAGGTTAAATGAAATGATACTCAATCCCTAACCTGAAAAATCTAAATATCATGAAACTACTTACCCTTAAATTAAAAGACCGGCTTAACTTTTCCCAAAGATTAATTCTATTAAGTCTCTTCCTAATCCTAGGCATTTTGGTTTTAATACTGAACAGGAGCTGAAATTTTTGATTTCCAGGGCCGGTAAGAAATGGAGCCCTAAAAAAACAAAACCCTGATCAACCATAAGTTATCAGGGTTTCGTACTTAATAAAATGTAATAGTCGGGATGACTGGATTCGAACCAGCGACCCCACGCACCCCATGCGTATACGCTACCAGACTGCGCCACATCCCGAATTTTTCAATAAACCGCTCAATTCCAATTTTTCAAAATTTTTCAAATCTAGTTTGAATCATTCTGTGGGGCAGCCCGCCCTGAGCGCAGACGAAGGGCCACATCCCGAATTTTTCAATAAACCACTCAGTTTCAATTTTTCAGAAGTTTTCAAATCTAGTTTGAATCTTTCTGTGGGGCAGCCCGCCCTGAGCGCAGACATGCGGCAGCCCCAATTATTCTGCAAATAAAACAGCTTTATTTTAATTTTCAAAGTTTAATTTCGAATTAACCAATCACTCCTTTCTTACGAAAATAATCCATGAATTCATCCGGGTGAGCCCCGGTTCTCGTACCGTTTTCCAGGGAATTGATGCTCTCCATATCTCCTGCACTCAATTTAAAATCGAAAATTTGCGAATTCTCCCTGATCCTTTCTTTATGGACGCTTTTAGGAAGAACGCATACTCCTTTTTGTATTGCCCATCGAAGTATCACCTGTGCAGCCGTTTTTTGATACTTCTGCCCGATCTCCTTCAGCACTTCATTATCCAGGATCTTGCCTCTCATCAATGGTGACCATGCCTGGTATTGGATGCCTCGATTCTGGCAATGATCGATCAAATCCTGCTGAATTAATCTTGGATGAAATTCATTCTGAATCAACATAGGCTGGACACCACCTTCCTCCCTGATCTCTTCTAAATGATGTTCAAGACAATTGCTCACCCCAATGGCTTTCACTTTTCCCTCTGCATATAATTCCTGCATCGTTTGCCAGGCATCTATGTATTTCCCCGGAACCGGCCAGTGTATCAGGTAAAGGTCCAGGTAATCAAAGCCCAGTTTTTCCAGGGATCGCTCAAAAGCCTGCCTGGTGTTATCGCTTCTCATATCGTCGATCCATAATTTGGAAGTGACAAAGATCTCCTCCCGCGGAATCCCACTCTGCCTGATCGCATCCCCTACTCCCTCTTCGTTGTTGTAAAAACTTGCTGTATCGATAAGCCGGTAACCTTCTTCGAGTGCAGCCAGGATAGAACTAATAACTTCCCTTCCGTCCTTCATCTTATATACTCCCAGCCCGACTGAAGGCATTTTCAAACCATTGCTTAAAGTAATATTTCCAGGTACTGTTTCAGATCTCATAGGTTTGATTTCGAATGTTGTTTTAAAAATTCACTCACTTCCGTCAAATAAATATCGGGTCTGTCCAGCCAGCCATAATGCCCGCATCGGTCCATAATAACGAGGCTGGAGTTTGGCAAAATTTTATGTGCTTTTTCTGCCAGGTTAATGGGAGCCACTTCGTTCTTTCCATTAAGTATGAGTACCGGTTTATTGAATTCTGAAAGTTCAGCGGAAAGGTCAAAATTGTTTTGTGACAGGTCTTTCCACATCAGCGAATTAATACGCATATTACCATCCATGAATCTACCAGAAATTCCGGCTGCAAGGCTGTCGTTAAACAGGTAGGCCCGGGCGAGGATAGTAGCTCTCCTTCGGGCAGTCTCTTCTGAAGAATCTCCTAACTGAATTTTTGCAGAATAATGGTTCAACGAATCCCTGTAAGTTTCTGAAAGCTGGGAATACACATCAAAATCTTCAAGTATATCAAGATCCAGCCCACCAGAATGCGACTGTATCATCGCCTGTACTCTTTGTGGGTGTTTCACGGCATAAGCATAGGCCAGCATGCCTCCAAACGAATGGCCAAGGACGATCCATTTATCATATCCTAAATGCTTTCTCAGCAATTCAATATCTTCCACCATCAGGTCTAAATTGATGGTGCTGCTATCCAGGTTTTCCAGTTTTGATAAGCCGGTTCCTCGCTGGTCATAGATAATGGTCCTATTGTTTTCGGCTAGCATTTGAGCCAGGTCGGCAAAACCGGAACTGCTAATTCCGGGACCGCCATTGATGATAAGAACAGGAAAACCTTCTCCAAAACTCTGAAAAGCCAATTCTCCATCAGTTGTTTTGAAGCTTTGATACTGTCCAAACAGGCCGAAGCTGCATAGAAAAGCAAAATTAAAAGCTAAAAAAAAGCGCTTCATAGGCATAGAAATTGAACCAGTTTATATTCCTAAAAAATTAAAACAGGAAGTTTTTTAATCCCACCAATTTAAAATTTAAATTTAGCGTCCCAAATACAATGACCTATAAATATGCCACAGAGAATCTTATTTCTGTTTATCATTTTATTCACAGCCAGCGCCAATGCCCAGGAGATCACTGAAACCAATACGGATAGCATTTATTTTAAAGCACTTGACCTTTATAAAGAAACCAGCTATCAACAATCTCTGGACTACACAAACCGGGGCCTTGAATTAGCGCCCGATTATCACGACATTCGGATTCTCAGGATTCGAAACCGTTGGGCTCTGGAGCAAATAAGACTAGCAGGTGATGACCTTATCTATCTACTGCAAAATGTGCCAGATTATCCCGGGGTTTCAGAACTTGCCAATCGCCAGGTACTATTGTTTAAAGATTCTCAGCGAGCCCTGGAATTTATCAATATCCTTGAGGAACAGCAGAATTCAAACCTGGAGGTACAGGTTTTAAAAGCCTCTTTATATGAAAAAGCTGGTAAAAAGAAAGAAGCCAGGGAACTGGCTTTAGAACTTTTTTCGAACAGAGAACTCAACAACGACCAGCGGTATACCATTCAGAATATATTAAAAAGAACCATTTCTAACGAAATTGGTTTTAATTACCAGTACATCAATTTTAGCGATGATTACAGCCAAAGCGATTCCTGGAACACCTTCTCAGGTGAATATCTTCACTATTTTGGCCGCTCGGCTGTAATTGGCCGTATCACGCACCTGGACAGAAATTATGACTCTGGTTCTCTTTATGAGATCGAGGCCTATCCCGTTTTTAGCGACCGCGTCTACGCCTTTGTAAACCTAGGGCTGTCTAATGGAACTATCTATCCGGATTTGCGTGGAAGCGCCAGCGTCTTTGTCAATTTTCTGAAAAGTTTCGAATTGGAAGCCGGAGGCCGTTTACTGCATTTCAGCGAGCAGGACTATTTTACGGGTATTGCGGGACTAACCTACTACACCGGGAAATTTTACCTGAACACAAGGGCTTTTATAGGGCCTGAAACCCTGGGTCAGCTGGTACAGAATTACCAGTTTAACATCAGGTATTACCTTAAGGATACCGATAATTTTATCTTCGGAAGACTGGGAAGCGGCATATCGCCTGATGAAAGCACCATTTTTACCCAGGTTCAGGAAAATCCTGGTCTGGATGCCTACTACCTTAATTTTGGACTTAATAAGACACTCGGTGCCAAACACATCATCCAGGTTTCAGGAGGATTCCTTCAGGAAGATCTCAGTAACGGAAATACCGGAAATCAATTGATAGCTAACCTGGGATATCGCTTCCGGTTTTAAGTTTCTGAAACCTTGAATCCCTTGCGTGTCATGGTTCCCCAGCCAGATTTGATACCAAAAAGCTTTTTATAATAGCCCTTCATCTGGCCGAAAACGATCACCGGATGGTATACAAAAGGCTCGAGGTATGCCGCCAGTAAGAGTTCGATGATCTGTTTAGGCCTGGTATAATGATCAAAGCTTTTCACATACATAAAGATCGCTGCAGTAGAAAAGATGCATCCCAACAAATAAATTGCAAAAAATAAAAGAATCGCGACGGGCCAGTTTATCCAGCCAAATAGCCCAAATGCGATAATACAAATAAGACCAAAAAATTCAACCAGCGGCGCACCGAACTCAAAGAATAACCAGTACGGGTAATAAAATAAACCCATAAACCGATATTTGGGATTAAAGAACAGCTTCTTGTTGATCGACATGGTTTCCCAAAGTCCGCGTGCCCAGCGATCCCGTTGTTTTACAAGTATACTATAATCCGGAGGCCCTTCTGTCCAGCAAAGGGTTTCCGGTAGATATACCACCTTATACGGTTTCCCTAAATTTTCCATATGGGTGCGAAGCCTGATGCAAAGTTCCAGGTCTTCCCCCACCGTTTTATTATCAAAGCCGCCTACTTCAAGCAGTCGTTTTCGAGGATACATTCCAAAAGCCCCTGAAACCAGCATTAGGCCGTTCACTTCTCCCCAGGCCATTCTTCCTAACAGGAATGCGCGTATATATTCAACCACCTGGACCATCGGCACTATGGAATTGGGTAACCTAAGTTCTTTTAGGACCCCGTTTTTAACGATCGAATCGTTAGCGATCCCAATTCCGCCTCCACAGGCGATGATCTCCTCCTTATTTTCCTCGAGATAAGGCCTCACCATCTTCAGCAATGCATCCTGTTCAATGATACAATCAGCATCAGTACATACCACCAGTTCGGTAGTGGCAAAATTGATCCCGGTATTAAGGGCATCTGCCCGGCCACCATTGTTCTTATCGATCACCGTTAGATGGGTATACTTTTTATTCTTGCTTCGATAAATATGTCTTACAGAAGCGGTTGGGATAGGCTGGGAAATAAAACTGGCATCATGCTGTTCCAGGTCGAATTCCCTGATAAGTTTTTCCATGGAATCGTCCTTGCTACCGTCATTAACCAGGATGAGCTCATAATATGGATACTGGATGGATAAGAGGGATTTCACATTTTCGATAATTGTGAGCCCTTCATTGAAAGCCGGTGCAACCAGCGTAACAGAAGGAATATCTGTTGCGCTTACAATATCTCCAACCTGGAGAAAAGTAGCTCTTCTTTTGGTTCTCCTTATAGCCCTGGAAGCTAAGAGAACTCCAGCGAAATAAAGACACAGCAGGATAATTCCGTAGGTAAAGAAGAAATAATTCGTCAGGTCATAAACGATACCACTCCCAAAAAAATTTTCCACACTATCCCACATACAAACTGGATTTTGGAAATTGCTGCATATAGAACTCCTGAACCTTTTCTTTATACCCGTTATTCCAGAGGATCTGTGCTACATTCAATTTAATATCTTCATTAGGACCATATAATTTCTCGAGGTAAAATTCCGGATCCATATTAGAGTTTTCATAAATATAATTCATGAGCTGAAGCTTCTGGGTGGCATCAGGAATTTTGTCATATTCATTCTTTATGTAGGCCATACTAGCCGAAGAAACCGAAAAAGTATTGATGCAATAGATCGCTGTTTCCCTAACCTCGTAATCTTCATCGGCCAGGTGTTTCATTATAAATTCAACCTCGCTTTGCAGTTCGAACTTCCTGATGATACGCATCAGCAATCGTTTAGCAAAAGACCGTTCGGTTCCATAAACCTTCTGAAGCCATTTTAGATCGGGTTGAGGATAAAAATCATAGAGTTTCTCAACCACCTTGATCTGCTGCCAGAGGGTCATGTTCCATTTAAGATAAGGAAGAAACCGAAGGCTCTCCCAACCGAGGAAAACCACCATGGCGATCTGGGCTTCCCGCCTTACATAGATATTCTTATCGTTTCGATACTTTAAAACTTCATCCAGGTAATGCACCTGGTTCATCTCATAGATTTCCCTGATCCCTCTAGCCTGCCGGTACCAGTTCCAGCTACTTATCTTTTTAATGGAAACTCCGTAAGGTGGGATCATCCCATAAAGCTTTTGCAGCTTGGTAAAATTACTGCCCGAAATACTTCGCTGGGTTCGGATCATCAGCGAGATCAGGTACTGGACATTATTGCGATTAGCCGGTCGAATTCCTGTTTTTTTAAGTCGGTCGTTTATTTGTTGAACACTTAATGGATTTGCAGGATCATTGTACAGGTATCTGCTTACCAGGTCGGCAAAGGTCGCTTCAATTAGGGCAAGTCTGCTGGTTCGTATACGGCGGTAGAACATACTTACGCCAATGGATATCCAACAAACAACCAACAGCAAGACTAAGATTTTTATGAAGAACAGTAGGCTTATTTCATTCATTGTAGGCTTTTAGGGTAGCATCAATTTCATCCAGATCTATCGGTACGGCGTAAAAACCGGAAATTCCGCTTAAAGCAAAAATTTCCTGTTTGATCTTGTCCTGCCCCATACTGGTCACTATCAAAAGATTTTCATGTGTAAGAATTTCCTGTACCTGGGCTACGAACTGTAAAGGTGCAATTCCTTCAAACAAAATATCGGTGATAATAAAATTGAAGTTAGATTCCTGATCTTCGATACTCAAATCACTCAATGAAGGTATTGCCTTGCATTCATAATTATTAAGGCTCACAAGTCTTTCCAGAATCTTTAGAATAATCAAATCCTCCTGGATCACCAAAACCTTTTTCATCAAACATTTTTTACGGCAGAAAGATAATAATTTCCATAAATCTGAAAACATTTTAAGGAATTTTGAAAGCAATTCATCTTTCTTATAGGTATTAATGGTAAGAAATTTCTTTCACCTTAATTCCGTGCAAATTTATAAGAACCGAAAGTTTTTCGTAAACTATTCTTAAAGTGGCCAGAATACAGGGACCAGCAACAGGATGATTATAGTTAAGATGACAGTTAAAGGTAGTCCTGCCTTGATAAAATCTATGAACTTATACTTTCCGGGACCATATACCAGAATGCATGAGGGTTCAAATGGCGTTATCAGGGAAACCGAAGCTCCCAGCATAATGGCAATGGCAAAAGAACGCGGATCTACCTGAAGCATCTCGGCAGCCTGAATGGCCACCGGTAAAACTACCAGTGCTGCAGCTGCATTAGACATGGGCTGGGTTAAAATAATCACCAGCACCACGAATCCTGCCATTACCCACATTACCCCAAAATCGCCGAGCAGATGTATAATATTGTTAGCCAGGAATTCTGAAGCGCCCGAATTTTCCATCGCGGTTCCAAGCGCACTCATTCCTCCAATTAGAATAAGCAGTTGCCAGTTTATGATAGCGTAAGCCCTTTCAACCCTGATCGCCCCTGAAACAACGATCACCAGGGCCGCAGCCAGGAACGAAACCGATAATGGTAAAATATTGAGTGAACCCAGTAAGATGGCTACCAGGAAAACGATCGCCGCGAAAATTCCCTTCCGTTTTTTGAAAAGATCTACCTTAAAGTCCCCCATCACCGAAAATTCCGGCAGGTTCTTGATAGCTTCGGTAGCCTCCTCCGTCCCCTGCACCAATAAAACATCCCCCATTTTTATACGAAGATTCCCGATCTTCTGGGAAACCATACCTTCATACCGATGAATCGCGAGTACGACCACATCGTAATTCTGTCTGAACTTTATATCCTTTAAAGTCTTATTGATAAGCGGAGAACCCGGGGTAACCAGCACTTCCATTAACCTTACCTGGTCGCTTTGGATCTCATCCTTTACCATGGTATCGGCCCGAACGGCCATACCAACCGCTTCCTTTACCTTGATAAGATCATCCATTTTGCATTCCACCAGCAAGATATCTTTTTCATCGAGCAAGGTGGACGAATTAGGAATGATCTCCTTTTTCCCGCGAATGATCTTGATGATACGAACATTCCATTCAGCAAGACCAGAGGTAAACGCGGTCTGGCCAACTAATTCTGAACCTTCGGGAATAACGATCTCAGATAGGTATTGCTTGATGTTATATTCTTCGGTGTATCCGGCTTCTTTATAATCTGGCAACAACTTCCGCCAGAAGATCAGCATAAAAACAATTCCTACCGTGGTCAGAATCAAACCAATGAAGAAGATCTCGAAAAAATGCAATTCTTCCATTCCAACGCTGGCTATATACCCGCTAACGGCTACGTTAGTGGAGGTTCCAATGAGCGTACAGGTTCCGCCGAGAATGGATGCATAGGCCACCGGGATCAGTACTTTAGACGGACTTACCGAAAGCTTCCGGGCTATCCCCACCACCGGCCCGGTTACCAGTGCTGTAATGGTGGTATTGTTCATAAAGGCCGAAAAGACCGCGGTAATGAGCATGGTGTACCCAACAAAGATCCGTGGACTTTTAAACCGTTTGATAAGCTGCGAACCGATGATATCCAGCAAACCGGTCTCTGAAAGGGCTGCCGAAATAACAAATATCGAAGCCAGGATGATCATAAAATCACTGCTGAAGCCAGCGAAAGCTTCAGATGGTGTTACGATCCCGAAAATGCATAAAATAACCAGCACCCCGATCGTAACCACGTCTACCGAGAATTTTTCGGTAGCGAACAAAAAGATCGCGACCAGCAGCAAGCCGATGACCAGGGCTATTTCCATTTGAATTTTATTAGTCCAAATTAAAGATAAAGAAATATGTTCATGAAAAGACTTTAAGACCGGTTTCTGGCCTAAAATTGGGAAATTATTCAGATTTAGATCCATATAAACCCCAATAAACTGAAAGGCAATACCTTAGCGATTACCAGGTAACCAGGCAATTTAGGTCTTCGGTCTAATGCAATTAATTTTCCTAAATTGAAGCCTGAACTACCCATTTATTGCTCATGAAAAAATTCATTTCAGGATGTATGTTCCTGCTTAGCCTGGTTTGCCAGGCCCAGGAACAGGACGCTTTTGAGGACCTTTGGAGAAAAACTGATTCCCTGGAACTTGTTGGAAGAACCGCCACGGCCGATTCTATCGTACAGGAGATCATAGACCGCTCCATGCAGAAGAACAGGAACGCCGAATTACTTAAAGCCAAACTCTATCATTATAAGTTCCACCAGCTGAATCATGAGGATAGCGAGCAATACATCCTTGATGATGTGAACCGTAGCATAGCTAACTTACCAGTTCCCTATTCTAACCTGCTCCAGTCTTACAAGGCAGAATTCCTTGAGGAGTATTTTAGCAGCAACCGTTACCGCATGAGAAATAGAAGTGAGGTAGTCGATCCTGAACAGACCAACCTGTTAACCTGGTCGCTTCCGGCCCTGAAAGATTCGATCCTGGGAGCCTACAGCAAATCACTGGAAAACAAGGAAATCCTGATCGAAACTCCCGTGGAGGACATCGCAGTTTTATTAAACGAGAAGGCTTATAATCGTGATTTTCAACCTAGCCTTCTGGACCTGGTTTCCAGGAGGGCCCTGGAATTATATTCAGATTCCTCCTTTTTTACCGAAGAATTTGGCGAGGAGGATTTCGACTGGAAAGATCCCAAGCTAATGTCTGCGGCTGCTGAATTTACCAGTATTGATATTCCACAAAAAAAAACATCGGCATTCCTTAAGCTTAACTTATATCAGAACCTGGAAGCAATGCATTTAGACAATAAGCAGGTGGATGCCTTGATCTACTGGAGCCTCGAAAGGATGAAATTCATAAAGGAAAAAGCCGATTCTGAAGCTACCGATTCACGTTTTGTTGAAGTATTAAAGTCGCAAAGCGATAAATACGCCGGCCGGAAAATTCAGGCTTATATTCAGTATGAACTGGCGAACCAGTATTATCTCTTCGGAAACGCGGAAGACCGCGATCCCGATGCGAACTGGCTACCCATGGCAGTTGAGATCACAGATTCTATCATCGAAAACCATCCCAATACACAAAGCGCACAGAATGCAAGGAGGTTAAGAACAGCTATTAAAATGCCTTCTCTCGATTCAAAGATACCCGAGTTCCTGGCCCCTCAGGAATATGGACGAATTTTTCTTTCCTATAAGAATGTAGACAGCCTGTATGTGAAAATTGGACGAATCCCATTCGACATAGCCCGAAATTATAATTACAGGCAAAGGGATTCGCTGGTAAAACGCCATGCTTCGAAGATAAACGATAGCAGCCTGGTCGTTCTCCCGGGTCCCGAAGATCATCAAACTCATTCAACCGAAGTCTTATTAAAAGGACAGCCAGCAGGTAGTTACCTGGTGTATCTTTCAGATCCTCAAGGCAACAATAGTTATGGCTTTTACCAGGTTTCCAGCCTCAGCGTCTCCGAAACCAGGTTTGACCAGCATACGGTCTTAAATGTAAGAGAGCGTACGAACGGGAAACCTGTTGGCAATACAGAAGTCATAAGCCAGGGAAGTCGGGTTTCAACCCGGAACTGGGGAAAAACAAATACTAAAGGCAAAATCAGGGTCAATAATCAGGGAGGAACTAACTGGTACTATTTCAATTTTATCAAGGATAAGGATACCTTGTTCAGCCCCTATTCCCGAAACAGGTATTATCGAAATTCCGATGACCGCGAAATGCATGCAAGGACCCTCTTTTTCCTGGACCGCGGAATTTACAGGCCCGGGCAAACCGTACATTTCAAAGGCGTTCTTCTAAAGAACGAGAACGACAGCACCTCAACCGTGCCCAATGAATTCGTTCCGGTTTATATCGAAGATCCAAATGGCAGCGAAATCGAGGAATTCAGGTATAAGACCAATGAATACGGCTCGTTCACAGGTAGTTTCAAAATTCCTGAAACCGGGATCACCGGGGAATTCAATATTTATTCTGAAGAAGATACAGATTCTGAAACGCCCTTTTGGAACGAGATCTGGGATGAGGGAGAATATTTCTATAACTATACCGGTTTCAGTGTCGAGGAATATAAACGACCCAGTTTTGAGGTCGTCTTTGACAGCATTAATAAAAGTTTTGAACTAAATGAAGAGGTAAGTATCAGCGGAAATGTGAGTTCCCTTATGGGTGCACCCATCCCTGATGTTTGGGTGAATTATGAAATAAAAAGAGAACGATTCGTCAACGACTGGTGGTATCGATATTATTCGGAAGAGGTGGTGATCGAAACCGACTCGGTCACTACAGATGAAAACGGGGATTTTAATATCACTTTTAAGGCGATAGCTGAAAAAGACCTCCTGGACGATCCTGATCTCATTTACCGGTACAGCATTTCTGCTTCTGCAACCGATATTACCGGGGAAACCCGCGAAAAAGAAACTTCTGTTAAACTGGGTAATAAGAATCTACTGGCTGTCCTGGAAATCGACGAAAATTTCAGCCCCGGGGACAGCATCAACATGAGTCTTAGCACTACAAACCTGAATGATAACAGGATCCCTGTTACTGGTGAATTCAGGATTTTCAAACTACGTTCCCCTGCGAGCACCACACGTCCAAGACTTTGGTATGCACCGGAATTCAACCTGATCTCAAAAGAGGAATTTAAACGGTATTTTCCGGAAGAGCCCTATGAAGAAGCTATCAAACCCGAGGAACAACCAAAAGAAGAACTGGTTTATGAGGCAAATTTTGAGTCTACCGGTTTGTTCGAAGATGAAATTAGGATACCCGAAGACTGGAAACCGGGAAATTACCTTATCGAGGTCGATGCCACGAACAATTCGAGCACTACCAGTTTAAAAAAACTGCTGAGGCTATCAGAAGCTGAAAAGGATGAAAACACCAAAGAAAGACTGCTGGCTTCTGTGCTTAACGAGGAAAGCATCAGGCAGGATGAAAACATCAGCCTGAAGATCCTTACCGCCTATAAAGATCTTGTTCTGAATGTTTCGGTTTATGACGGATATGAGGAAATATACAGCAAAGACCACACGGTAAACCGTAAAAAGCTGCTGAACATTCCGCTGAAAAATTTTCAGAATAATGAGATACTGGTGCAAATTTCAGGGATATATCAGAATTCCGTTCTCGAAATAAAGCTGAATTTAAACCTTGAACAGGAGGCCGCTTCCATACAGATCAGCACCAAAACCTTCAGAAATAAGATTCAGCCTGGAATAGAAGAAACCTGGAGTTTCAGTATTCGCGATGATAAAGACCGCATCCCGGATACCGAGATCCTGGCATCTATGTACGACGCCTCGCTGGACCAGTTCAAAAAAAGCAACTGGAAAACCGATCCAGGTTTTTACCAGCAAAGAACCTATTTCCCAACATTTACGCATGCCACTACAGGCCAGGTAGAAAACTTCAAAAACAACTTTCCTAGAATCTACAGGTATCGAACAGCTAATTTGAGCTTTGATCAACTGTCAAGTTTCGGATTCAATTTTGGAATCAATAACGACTGGCAGTATCGCAGGTACATCAACCAGAAAAAAAATGAAAGTAAAAAACTGGAAGGCAATATTCGCGGGGTGATAACCGACGAAGATGGGCTGCCCCTTCCCGGCGTTACCGTTATCATCACTGGTACCACAACAGGTACGACAACCAACTTTGACGGTGAATTTGCCCTTAATGCTAAAGTTGGTGATTACCTGACAATATCTAACCTGGGCTTTACCACTGAAGAAGTATTACTGGTTGATACCAGACGAATTTACATTAGTCTTAGGGAGGATTCGGCTGCCCTAGACGAGGTGGTGGTGGTAAATTATGATCAGGAGGCCATGGAGGAAACTCCCATGATGCTGGCCGGAGCGGCTGCAGGCCTTGAGATGCAGGCTGGAGAAGCTATCCAGATAAGAGGCATGAGTAGCGAAAATGGCGAAACACCATTATATGTGGTTGACGGTAAGATTACCACCGAAATCGACCTGGTTCCAAACGACATCCTGAGCATGGAGGTACTCAAAGGAGCTGAGGCTACCGCCCTTTATGGAGCTCGTGCTAAAAATGGTGTGGTGATCATAACTACAAAAGCCGGCGTTCAGCAACTCGAAAACGTAGAAACCCGGAAAAATCTCGATGAGACCGCTTTCTTTTTCCCTGATCTCAAGCTGAACGAATCGGGTGAGCTCGAATTCAGTTTTACCACTCCTGAAGCCCTTAGCAGCTGGAGATTCAGGTTGCTTGCACATACCAGGGACTGGACAACCAGCAAACTTCAAAAAACGGTTCAAACCCAGAAAGAGCTTAGCATTAATCCGAATCCTCCACGATTTTTAAGAGAAGGAGACAGTATAATATTCAAGGCCAAGATCAGCAATCTTTCTTCGGAAACGCTAACCGGGAATGCCACTCTGAAACTTTTTAACGCCATAAATATGCAGCCTGTTGACCTGGCGATGGAGAACGGTGAAGGCATGCGAAGTTTCAGCGTAAAATCCTCACAAAGCGAAGTGGTAACCTGGAAATTGTATGTGCCAGATACGATCCCGGCGGTCACCTACCGCGTGCTGGCAAGCGCCGGTGATTTTTCAGACGGGGAAGAAAACATGCTTCCAGTTCTTAAAAACCGAATGCTGGTCAAGGAAAGTATTCCCCTGTTCGTACGCAGCGGGGAAACAGAGAATTTCAGCTTTGAATCCCTCAGGAACCAGGATTCAGAAAGCCTGCAAAACCATTTGTTCAGTTTTGAATATACCTCCAACCCTGCCTGGTTCGCGATTCAGAGTCTGCCTTATCTAATGGAATATGAACATGAATGTTCTGAGCAGATCTTTTCGCGGATTTTTGCCAATTCGATCGGGCACAAGATCGTTAGTTCGAACCCCAAAATCGCTGATGTATTCGAATCCTGGAAAGAAAATGGCGCTCTTGAGAGCGAACTGGATAAAAATAAGGATCTCAACGCTATTTTGCTGAACGAAACTCCCTGGGTCATGGATGCCAAAGGCCAGGCAGCCCAGAAACAACGGGTTGGAAACCTTTTCGATACGAATAGAATAAACCAGAAGCTTAAAGAAAATATTCAGAAATTAAGACTGCTTCAAAATTCTTCAGGTGCTTTTCCCTGGTTTTCCAGAGGCCGTGATAACTGGTATATCACCCAGTATATCGTTAGCGGGATGGCCAGGTTAAAAGAACTTGGAATCGAGCTGGAAGCAGAAGAGGTACTTAGGAATGCCATCTCTTACCTCGACAGTGAATTCAGGTACAGGGAGAGTCAGTTAGATTCTGAAGCCGGAAAAAAGGCATTTTATGGAAGTAGGTTTGCGCTCAGGTACCTGCATGCCCGCAAAGACCATCTTAATAAATTTGAATTTCCTGCAAACATGAAGAGCCTGGTAGATAGTCTTGTCAGGGTTCAGAAGAAAAACTGGCTGGAATTGCCTCTTTATGATAAGGCTCAACTGGCACTGGTTCTGGAGAAGTTCGGAGAAAATGAAACAGCAAAGAACATTCTGATTTCACTTAAAGAACAGGCGGTACGTTCAGATGAATATGGCATGTACTGGAAAGAGAATCAGTCATCCTGGTTTTTCAGCCGAACCGCTGTCGAAACCCAGGCAAAGATCATCGAAGCCTTTGATAAGGTCCTGAAAGAAACCGAGTCTATCGAGGAAATGAAGATCTGGTTGCTTCAGAACAAGCGTACCAACCACTGGTCCAGCACCAAGGCCACCACCCAGGCCAGTTATGCGCTTTTGATGAGCGGAAATGACTGGTTGGAGGTTTCGGAAAACACAGCTATCAGTCTTGGTGGAAAACCGCTTCCGAAAGCCAAATTGGAAGCGACCGAAAAAGAAGCTGGAACAGGTTACTTCAGGTTGAACTGGCAGGCTGAGGAGATCACTAAAGACCTTGGTGATATCCAGATCAAGAATGAAAATACCAGTCCGGGATTTGGCGGAGCATACTGGCAATATTTCGAGGACCTGGACAAGATCAAAGATCATAATGACGGGCCTTTAAGCATAGAAAAAGAACTTTACCTGAACAG
Organism: Christiangramia oceanisediminis; assembly: GCF_022570735.2. Classification (GTDB taxonomy): domain Bacteria; phylum Bacteroidota; class Bacteroidia; order Flavobacteriales; family Flavobacteriaceae; genus Christiangramia; species Christiangramia oceanisediminis. Next base: position 133,812 of record NZ_JANCNS010000003.1, read on the forward strand.
AAACGGGCTTCTAAAGAAGATCGACACACAAACCCCCTTGAAGCTTGGAGACCTGGTTAGCGTTCGGCTTATAGTTAGGAGTTCAGCCAACATGGACTTTATTCATTTAAAAGACATGAGAGCCAGTGGTTTTGAACCTACCGATGTGCTTTCAGAATATAAGTACCAGGACGGGACTGCCTATTACCAGAGTACGAGGGATGCAGCGACGCATTTCTTTTTCGATTCGCTGCCAAAGGGTACCTATGTGCTGGAATATACGCTTAGGGCGAACAATGCCGGAACTTTCTCCAATGGAATTACCAGTATCGAAAGCATGTACGCTCCCGAGTTTTCTGGCCATACGAAGGGAATAAAGGTGGAAATCAGGGAATAATCAGTAAGTAAGTAATTTCAGGAACCAAGCGATATTTTTAACAAAAGCTGGTTCCGGAAAAGGCTAAATGCGATAGGGATTAAATTTCTTTAATCCTTCACCTGGAATTTGGAAAAGAGAGATCAAGACCAGGCTAATTTTAAAAGAACCGGCTAATAGAATTATTAAATACTTGCATTAAATCGTGAGGCTTACTTCTTAGCTTTGGATAGTAATCATAAAAAAACCCTCAACTTTTACGTTGAGGGTCTCTGGTTAATTCAAAAAGTATTGAATTGAAATTAATTTTGATCTGATGAACTCAGGTTTGGATTCGCGTTGATCTCGGCAAGCGGGATCTTAAAGATCCAGTCGTCGTTGATCGAAGGTCTTTCGATCTGGAAGGCGTTCTGGTAGAGAACTTCAGAAGCTCCGGAACCACCATCCGCGGCATGGTCTATACCTTCATCCCATCTGATGTGGTTGGTATAACCAAATCCTTCTCCCCACAATTCAAGTCTCCACTGGAACTTAAGGTGTTCGAAAAATTCATCTTCTGAAGCGAAAGAATCATTCCAGGCGCTGTCTCTTGCCTCCGCAAGAGGCCTTAAGGCTTCAATGGCCCCGTCCAGATCACCCATCATTAGTTTAGCTTCAGCCTCGATCAGGTACATTTCAGAAGCACGCATATAGATCACATCATCCGGATCAATGGTACCCGGGTTTGCCTGTTTCAACTTGAAATGCATATAAGGATGTGTGTTATGACCTGAAACCAATCCATAGGTATCTTTGATCTCAGCTATAGCAGCATCGAATTCTTCTTCAGTTTCATAAAGAGGATTCACGTTATTGGCCCAACCACCGTTACCATTGGCTGCTGAAGTATTAGAGTTTGGTGCATCTGGTAAAAATACATCTCTTCTATAATCTGTTTCAGGAATGGCATCTACCATTCTACGATCGGCAATTTTAGGATTATTCCTTATCTGGCTACCGTTAAAGGTGTTACTGGCCAGGTAGAAATAAGATCTAAAGAAGGTTGTTTCGGCCTGGATCACGTGGCTTCCCCAGATCACTTCTGAAAGATTGTTCGTGTTAAATCCAGTTTTCCAGTCGTCCTCACCTAAAAGGGCATAACCTTCCCTGGCCATTTGAGCGGATTCAGCAGCTGTTGCCCAGTCTCCTTTAGATAGCGCCCATCTGGCTTTTAAACCATAGGCTACGTCTATATTCAACTGAGATTTCGCTTCAGCTCCACCTCCGGATCTTCCGGCTCCATTTTCAAAGGCCGAAATGGCAGCATCAAGGTCAGCGCCTATCTGGTCATAAATTTCCTGAACCGTTGATCTTGGCTGACTGGTAAAAGGCGATTCTGAAGAGAACAATAATGGCACTCCAGGATCAGAAGCCGGGTCACCAATTAGATAGCCTTTGGCATAATGCTGAACCAAAGACAAATAAGCATAGGCTCTATAGGTATAGGCCTGTCCCAGGATCGAATTCAATTGAGCAGTTTCAGAAAAATCACCCTCAGTAATCCCATTGATCAACAGGTTCGCATGCAGGATAATATTATAGCGGTGATACCACAGCAATTCGGTAGTTAAAGAGGTTTGATCTGTATGTTCATTCCACTGCATTACAGAGCGCCAGGACAGGTTATTGGCATTGGCTGAATGAATCAAATCTCCAGTTAGATTATCACCCATTGGCACCCAATAATGATTGTTTGCCCTTGCGGTATTCCCGCCCGGAAAAACCGTTTGGGATTGAGAATATAATCCACGGTGAATCCCGTTTAGTACCAATTGCATATTTTCCTGACTGGACAGTGCATCTGCTGCAGAGATAGCGTCTGTAGGCGTTCTTTCGAGGAATTCCTCGCTACAGGATGTGATCGATATTGCAAATAATATCAGAACACAATATTTGAATTTATTTATCATAGTTTTATTTTTTTATCGTTTAGAAAGAAAGATTTACACCTACTGAAACAATTCTTGGCGGAGAGAAGTCATCTCCAGGAGAAGTTCCTGCCAGGTTATATTGAGGATCAAGTCCATCTCTTTCACTACCTAAATATAAGTTTTCTCCGGTTACTGAAATACGTAGATTGTCAAGACCTAAAGCTTCGGTGGTGTCACCACTAAAGTTATATCCAATATTCACGTTCTTCAGTGCCCAGAAAGATGCGTCGGTCAGGAACCTGTCAGATTGAGTACGTACCAGGTTAGGATTTCCATTTTCCATTCTTGGAACATCGGTAATATCGCCTGGCTCTCTCCATGCATTTAAAATATCAGGATGTAATGAGTTACCATAACTTCCGCTATGCATCATTCCAGCATATGCGTTATCAAGTACAGTTCCACCTACCCCATAAGTGATCAGGAAGTCGAAATTGAAACCCTTATAGCTAAAGCTATTGGCAACCGAACCAAGAAGATCAGGAATTGAAGAATCTCCGGTATATGCCTGCTGGGTTTCCTGCCAGTCATTGGTAGTTTCAATATTTCCATTCTCATCAAGAACCGGAACGCTTTCCCCATTCTCATCATCTTCATAAACATAGAATAACTGGTCTCCTGTTTCTGGATCTACACCTGCAGTTCTCAACAGGAAGAAATCAAACCTGGAACGCCCTTCAGCCCATCTTTTACTTCCGTTGATAAAAGGATCTGGCAAGAAAGTGATCTCATTTTTAAAGGTAGAAGCCTGTAAAGTTAGATTCCAGTCAAAGTCATCCCGGTTTATAAGATTAGCGGTAAGAGCCATTTCTAAACCGGAGTTATACATATCCCCAAGGTTTACCGGTACCTGGTTTAAACCATTACTCAGGGCAATCGGTAAATTATACAACAGGTCGCTGGAATTTTTTCTATAGTATTCAAAAGACCCCTCCAGGAAATTATCGAATAGAGCAAATTCTAAAGCAACATCAAAATTCTCTATGGTTTCCCATTGAAGAGCGGCATTCCCGATATCGGTAAATAGAATTGCCGGGTTAGCTGCGTTAGAAGTAATGGTGAATCTTGCCTGGGATAGGTAACTGTCACCAAGATCGTCATTACCAACTTCACCATAAGATGCTCTAACTTTCAACTTATCGATAAACGATACGTTGTCCATAAAGCCCTCCTGGTCAATCCTCCAGGAGGCCCCTACAGAGTAAAAGGTACCCCATCTACTGTCCATTTGAAAAACGGAAGAACCATCACGTCGTACCGAACCGCTTAAATAATATTTATCTTTAAAGTTGTAATTGGTTCTCAGGAAGTATCCCTCAATTCCTTTATCAAAGGTTGCTCCGTCAAGATCTACGATATTTGAAAAGTTTGCGAATTCGAAAATCCCGTTTGCAGCCTGGATCGTTTTTAGGCCATCCATATCAGAGATACTTCTATCGAAACTTTCATGACCAGCAGTAATATCAACATTATGATCACCAAAACTTTGGTTATAAGTAAGGATCTGGTTGAAGTTTTCAATATCCCTCCGAGCTCGAGTCTCGCTCAGACGCCCATCAGGCTGAGCATCACCAATAATCGCATTTTCGTATTCTCTTTCCCAAAGTTCACTAATGTCACGTCCATAGTTCAACCTTATGTTTAATCCTTCTATGATTTCATATTCGCCAAATAGCCGGACCCCGTAGTAGTTATCCTTATCCCGCTCATTATTAAGAAGTAATTCCTGAATGGCATGACGTCCCTGGTTAATAGGTCTGGAACCTATGTTATATTCAGGAAAACCTTCCCCGTTATCGAAAACCGGATTTCCAAAATCATCTAAGACAATATTTCCGTCAAGATCATTCACGTATACAGGATATACTGAACCTACCCCTAAAGCAAAACCAAATGGATTTACAATGCTACCCGTACCTGCTGAACTTGGGCCTCTGGCTTCTGAGATGGTAAGATAAGTATTACCACCTACCTTAAATTTATCGGTTACATCAAATTCAGCATTTAACCTACCGGTAAATCGTTCGAATCCTGAGGTGATCACATAACTTTCTTCATCCAGAAATGAGGTTGAGAAATACACAGTATGGTCTTCTCCCCCTGCCGAAACATTCATATTATAATTGGTTCTTATTCCGGTTTGGGTCAATTCTTCGAACCAGTCCAAACTTTTATAAATAACCTCTGCATCAGGATTCAATTGTCCATTTACCCCAACGATCTGGTCATTTGGCACGTTAAATGGATTATATGCCAGCTGATTATAGATATTATCGCTTGCAAATTGTGGATCTCCACCACCGGCACTGGAGTTTTTAAGCGCTTCCCACATAATTTCATAATATTGACCAGGAGATATCTGATCGTAGAAAGAAACTCCATTGGTCACAAAACCTGTTTGAGCAGACAAACTAATTCTGGTTTCTCCGGCTGTACCGCTTTTGGTTGTAATGATCACAACCCCGTTCGCAGCTCGTGAACCGTAAAGGGAAGTAGAAGCAGCATCTTTAAGTACTGTGAAGGACTTAATATCTTCCTGGTTGATCGCACTAAGACTTCCTTCGAACTGAACTCCATCTACAATAAACAATGGATCGGTATCACCATTCAGGGTACCTACCCCACGAATTACGATTCCTGGTGATTCACCAGGTCCCGCAGGAGAAGTAAACTGTACCCCTGTAGCCTTACCTTCTATCGCTGCAATTGGAGAAGTTACGTTCCTGGTTTCAAGATCGGCAGCACCAATCACGTTCGCAGATCCGGTAAAAGCTTCCTGACTTGTAGTACCATATGCAACAACTACCACCTCTTCTAGAGTAGCACTATCCAGCTGCATGGTTACATCAATAATACTAACAGAACCTACCGTATATTCGGCCTGTTGCATTCCTACAAAAGAAAAAACCAGGACATCCCCCTGCTCCGCCTGAATAGAATAATTTCCATCAAAATCGGTTTGAGTACCTGTGTTGGTTCCTTCTATCAATACGTTCACCCCAGGTAGCGGCAAACCGTCTGAATCGGTTACCGTTCCGGTGACCGTCTTTTCCTGCGCAAGACCTACTTGGGTCACTAGCGCAATTAGTAAGATTAGAATTAATCGTAGTTTTCTTTTCATCTGATATAGATTTGAATTAGCCTAGATCAAATATACCAATAAATTGTTAAGAACAGAAGTTTTTCTTGTGTTTTATATTCACAATTTGTTAAAAACTTAATTTAAATTTAAAGAAACAAGAGTTTTAGCAAATTTTTACATTGTTCTTCCGAATCAAAAAAACCAGCATTTTTGTAATAATGTCAACTCAAAAACCTTCTGTTCAGTGAAAAATTTCCTGTAGGTTAATTGCAAATCCTGGAGAAATTATACGTAAGTGGAGAGGTAGGTGACCTAAATTTCAGGATTACCTCCCTGCGGTAGGTGCCCCTGAGTTGAGGAAGCCAGAAAAAAGCCCGCAGACTATCGCAGCCTGGTCTTTTTGCCTGGTCTTTTTGCCTGGTCTGCAGCCTGAAAGCAAGCCTTCGCTTGAGACCAACAAAAAAGCCCCGCACTAATGTGCAGGGCTTTTTTTGTCGGGGTGGCAGGATTCGAACCTGCGGCCTCCTGCTCCCAAAGCAGGCGCGATAACCGGGCTACGCTACACCCCGATAAATAGCTAAAGCTATTTATTCAATATTCATTATTTAAGATTCCTTATCTATTTTAAAAGTAGACCGGGAACCGGGCGGAGTTCATCCTGATCCCGCGTATGCGGGATAAGGGCTACACCCCGAAATTGCTTTCGCAATTCATTCAATATTTTTTATTCAAAATTCAGGATTTGCTTTACATCGATTCAGGTCGATAATCATGCAAAACCCGAAGAACTTTTATCACCAAAATTGGCCTTTCAACCTCAATTGGGCGGCAAATATAATAATAATTAAACGCTCACAAATAAAAGTTTCAAATTTTTATATCTTAGATCACCTAAAAAATATATCCAAGTCAATTTACAATGCTATGAAGAAAACATTGATCGTGCTAAGTTTAAGCCTGGGGCTGATCTCCTGTGGTGAAAATGGTAAAACGAATGATACTACCGGGATCGGAGAAAACACCGAATCGGTGAATGATCAGGATAACTCCCCTACCCAGGTTCCAGAACCTATAGAAGCTGAAAGTTCAGATACTTATTCCTACGAAATGGTCGTGGAAGATCTTGATATTCCATGGGGTTTCACTTTCCTTCCTGACGGCAGTATGCTTATTACCGAAAAGAAAGGTGAGATCATTCATTTTAAGGATGGAAATAAAACCCAGATCCAGGGAGTGCCACAGGTTTACAACCGCGGCCAGGGCGGACTCCTGGATATCGTTCTGCACCCGGAATATGAAAGCAACGGCTGGCTTTATATAACGTATGCATCTTCTGAAGGTGAAGGCGAAGGCGGAAATACTGCCCTTATGAGGGCTAAACTCCAGGGAAACCAGTTAACCAGCAAGGAAGTTCTTTATAAGGCCACGCCCAATACAACTAAAGGACAGCATTTCGGTTCCAGGATAGCTTTTGATAAAGAAGGTTATCTGTATTTCAGCATCGGGGAACGCGGAGCAAGGGATGTGAATCCCCAGGACCTAACCCGTGATAATGGGAAGGTCTACCGTTTAAATGACGATGGCAGCATCCCGTCAGATAATCCTTTCGTTGGTGAGGAAAATGCTGTTGACGCTATTTACTCTTACGGGCATCGAAATCCGCAGGGTATGATATTGAACCCGGAGACCGGAGAGATATGGGTGCATGAACATGGGCCTCAGGGAGGAGACGAGATCAACGTGGTAAAAAAGGGAGCCAATTACGGCTGGCCGGTGGTAACTTATGGTGAGAATTATGACGGTTCAACCATTACTGATGAAACCTCCAGACCGGAGTTCGAAGATCCCATTTTTTACTGGGTACCTTCCATCGCCCCCAGCGGATTTGCTTATGTAACTTCAGATAATTATCCAGACCTGAAAGGTGATCTTCTGGTTGGGTCCTTAAAATTTCAATATCTTGAACACCTCGAATTGAACGGGAAAAAGATTTCCAAAAGAGTTAAATTGCTGGAGGATATTGGCCGTGTAAGAGACGTACGCCAGGGCCCTGACGGAAATATTTATGTTGCCGTAGAAGGAAAAGGAATTGCCAAATTAACCATTAAAGAATAATAAGAATGAGAAAAATTTTGCTTGTATTCGGAATAAGCGCAGCCTTGTTTGCCTGTAAATCAGATAAAAAAGAGAATGACAGCGAAGAAGAGTCCTACGTTATTCCTGAATCACAAAAATCAGCTTCAAAAACTCCTCTTACTGCAAGTATTGAAAGAGGAAAGGTCATATACAACGACCTGTGCGTTACCTGCCACCTTCCTTCAGGAAAAGGGATTCCAGGCACTTATCCTCCACTCGACGGCTCCAACTGGCTTACCGAGAAAAGAGAGGAGAGCATACGGGGCGTGAAATACGGGATGCAAGGCCCTATCACTGTAAATGGCGAAGAATACGATAATATCATGACTCCAATGGGATTGAGCGACCAGGAAGTGGCAGATGCAATGAACTATGTAATGAATTCATGGTCTAATAATATCAAGGATATGGTGACAGTTGAAGAAGTTGCTGCCATTCAGAAAGAAGCCGAGTAAAAGTTTATCAATTATAAAGCCGGGCCTCGTGTCCGGTTTTTTTTGTTTATTCTGGTAGTGATAAAATTGAAAAGAATTCAGACTAAGAATTTTTGAAAACTAATACTACCTTTGCCGAAATTTTCTAGATATGCTGATAATTGGAATTGCCGGGGGCACCGGGAGCGGAAAAACGACGGTTGTAAACCAGATCATCGACGAACTAAAGAATGAAGAAGTTGATGTGATCTCCCAGGATTCTTATTACCAGGACACTTCTCATTTATCCTTCGAAGACCGGAAAAAGATCAATTTCGACCATCCAAAATCCATAGATTTCGATCTTCTTGCCCAGCATTTAAGAGAATTAAAATCCGGAAAATCCATTCAGCAACCCGTTTACTCATTTAAACAGCATAACCGAACCGGCGAAACTATCGAAATTCATCCTCGAAAAGTAGTGATCGTGGAAGGTATCCTTATCCTTACCCATCCCGAGATAAGAGAATTATTTGATATCAAGATCTATGTCCATGCCGACAGTGACGAGCGCCTGATTCGCCGACTCAAACGCGATATAGCCGAACGGGGTCGAGATCTTGAAGAAGTTTTATGGCGTTACCAAACGACCTTAAAGCCCATGCATCAGCAGTTTATAGAACCAACCAAAGAATTCGCCGATATCATTATTCCTACTAACCGTTACAACACGGTAGCGGTTGATATTGTACAAACTATCATCAAGGATCGCTTAACCTAATTTTGTATCTTAGCCGGGTATGAAATTTAAAGACCTGCGTAACAAATCCTGGTTCCGGATCATCAGCAATAAATATGTGCTTATAAGCCTTGTTTTTGCTGGCTGGATGATCTTCCTGGATACCAATTCCTGGTTCATTCACCATGAACTCGACCAGGAGCTAAACGAGCTGCAGGACAATAAGAACTATTATCAGAAGGAAATTGCGAAAGACAAGGCGGTGATCCAGCAGCTTCAGGATTCGGTGGAACTTGAAAAGTTCGCCAGGCAGAAATATTATATGAAAAGACCTAATGAAGAGATCTATATCATCGAATACGATACGGTAGATTAAGCCCGCATTCCTTCTGTCTAAAACCAATCAAGATGAAACAATTGTTATTTCAGGAATTTGAAGAAGTTTCTGCAAAACAATGGAAGCAAAAGATCCAGGCCGATCTTAAGGGTGCCGATTATAACGAAAAACTGGTAACCAAAACGCTTCATGGTATCGATATTCGACCATTCTATTCTTCGGAAGACCTACAAGAGACCCTGAAAATTGCCAATCCGGCACACTGGAATATCTGCGAGAAAATTTATGTCACTTCTGCTGAACAGGCTAATTCCAAAGCCCGGGAAAAACTTCAGCGAGGTACCGAAGCCATCTGGTTTATTTTACCCGAAAAAGAAATCGTTTTCGAAAGCCTGTTTTCGAATATTCCTGAGGGCACCAGCATTTACCTGAAACCTGAATTCCTGGATGCCGAATTCATTGAGAAACTGGATTCCTTTTTGGAAAAAAGGAAATTGAAGGTATATGTTCAGAATGACATCATCGGGAAACTGGCCCGCACAGGTAACTGGTTCGATAACCTGAAAGCCGATCATGAGCAGCTGGAAAGGATCGTTCAGAATTCTAAAAATTTCGAGTCGGCAGTTAGCATCAACCTGTCGCTGTACCAGAATGCCGGGGCCAATATCCCGCAGCAGCTGGCTTACTCAGTTGCACAGCTTACCGAATACCTGAACCATTCTTCTGGGATGGATCTTTCGGTAGAGAAAATGAAAAATTTCAAATTTCAGTACGTGGTTTCGGTGGGATCTGATTATTTCTTTGAGATCTCCAAATTACGAGCGCTGAGATGGCTACACGCGACCATTGCAAAACAATTCGGTTTTAATTCTGAATGTCATCTTATTGCCGAACCAACGAAACGCACCAAAACCCTTTATGACTTCAACGTGAATTTGCTTCGTACCACCACCGAAAGCATGAGCGCGATACTTGGTGGGGCCGATGCGATCTGTAACATGCCTTACGATGCGATCTATCATAAGAATAACGAATTTGGCGACCGGATCGCCCGCAACCAGTTGCTGATCATGCGGAATGAAAGCTACCTGGATAAGGTTGGAAATGTAGCTGAAGGGACTTATTATATCGAAACGCTCACCAGGCAGCTGGCTGAAAAAGCTTTGGAAATTTTCAAAACCATCGAAGAAGGTGGAGGCTTTTTAAAGGAATTGAAGGCAGGAACTATTCAGAAAAAGATCAAGGAAAGCGCAGCTTTAGAACAGGAAAAGTTCAACAATGGCGACCTTGTTTTGATAGGCACCAATAAATATGAAAATCCTGAAGACCGGATGAAAGAAGACCTGGAATTATATCCATTCCTGAAGCGAAATCCCAGGAAAACCTTACTGGAACCAATTCTTGAAAAAAGGCTTAGCGAAGAACTGGAACAGAAGCGACTAGAGGAAGAAAAACAAAGCCAGCCAACCCAATAAAATAAAGATTTATGCCACGCAAAGATCTTCAAAATATAAGTCTCGAGGAGAAGGATATCAAAAGCAGGCCTTCAGAATCGAACAAGGAATTATTCACGACCCCGGAGGAGATCGATATCAAAACCTCCTATTCGAAATCTGATCTTTCAGATGCCGAACATTTGAATTTCGCGGCGGGTATTCCACCTTACTTACGTGGACCATATAGCACCATGTATGTAAGTCGGCCGTGGACCATTCGGCAGTATGCAGGATTTTCAACTGCTGAAGAAAGCAACGCTTTTTATCGTAGAAACCTGGCAGCAGGCCAGAAAGGACTTTCGGTAGCATTCGACCTGCCAACGCATCGTGGATACGACTCCGATCATGACCGCGTAGTGGGAGATGTTGGAAAGGCAGGTGTGGCGATCGATTCGGTTGAGGATATGAAAATATTGTTCGACCAGATCCCGCTGGATAAAATGTCGGTTTCCATGACCATGAACGGAGCGGTTTTGCCAATTATGGCTTTCTATATAGTAGCTGCGGAAGAACAGGGCGTAAAACCGGAACAGCTTTCGGGAACCATTCAGAATGACATTTTAAAGGAGTTCATGGTTAGAAATACGTACATCTACCCTCCTACTCCGTCGATGAAGATCATTTCAGACATATTCGAGTATACCTCTCAAAATATGCCGAAATTTAATAGTATTAGTATTTCAGGTTACCATATGCAGGAAGCAGGTGCGACCTGTGATATCGAGCTGGCCTATACGTTAGCCGACGGACTGGAATACATCAGGAAAGGACTGGATGCAGGAATGGATATCGATAGTTTCGCTCCCCGGCTATCTTTTTTCTGGGCGATCGGGATGAACCATTTTATGGAGATCGCCAAAATGCGAGCGGGAAGAATGCTTTGGGCAAAACTGGTAAAACAGTTCAATCCTAAAAATCCAAAATCCCTTTCTTTAAGAACACATTCTCAAACCAGTGGATGGAGTCTGACCGAGCAGGATCCTTTCAATAATGTAGCGAGAACCTGTATTGAGGCAGCTGCGGCAGCCTTCGGCGGAACCCAGAGTTTACACACCAACGCCCTGGATGAGGCCATCGCGCTTCCAACCGATTTTTCAGCCAGAATTGCCAGAAATACACAATTATACCTTCAGCAGGAAACCAATATCACCAAAACTGTGGACCCCTGGGCAGGTAGCTTTTATTTGGAAAAACTTACTGAGGAGATCGCTCAAAAAGCCTGGAAACTGATCGAAGAGGTTGAAGAGCTCGGTGGAATGACCAAGGCTATCGAAGCCGGAATTCCGAAAATGAGGATCGAGGAAGCTGCAGCCAAAAAACAAGCCAGGATCGATAGCGAGACCGATGTGATCGTTGGGGTGAACAAATACCGACTCGAAAAAGAGGAAGAACTGGTCACTTTGGAAGTCGATAATCAAACGGTACGAAAACAACAAGTCGCAAGACTGGAAAAGATAAGAGCGGAAAGAAACGAGGAGAAAGTTCAGCAGGCACTGGAGAATCTCAGAAAAGCTGCGAAGGAAGAAAATGCTAACTTACTGGCGCTGGCAGTTGAAGCTGCTCGTGAAAGAGCCAGTCTTGGAGAGATCAGCAACGCGCTGGAGGATGTTTATGGAAGATATAAGGCAAAAATCCAGTCATTTAGCGGGGTATATTCAAAAGAAATGAAAGACAACAGCTCATTCAATAAAGCCAGGGAACTGGCCGATAGATTCGCCGAAATGGAAGGCCGCCGGCCAAGGATCATGATCGCCAAAATGGGCCAGGATGGTCACGATCGAGGTGCCAAGGTAGTCGCCACCGGTTACGCCGATCTTGGATTTGATGTGGATATAGGTCCGCTTTTCCAAACCCCGGCTGAGGCTGCGCAACAGGCGGTGGAAAACGATGTGCATATCCTGGGAGTTTCATCTTTGGCTGCTGGTCATAAAACACTGGTTCCGCAGGTGATCGAAGAATTAAAGAAATTAGGAAGAGAAGATATCATGGTGATCGTTGGAGGGGTGATCCCCTCGCAGGATTATCAATACTTGTTTGATGTCGGTGCGGTGGCTGTATTTGGCCCCGGAACCAAGATCAGCGATGCAGCGATACAGTTACTGGAAATTTTAATCGACGAATAAACCAGTAGGCAGTGAGCAGTAGCAGTTGGCAGTGAAAATTAATGTATATTGAATATTGTATACTGAATTTAAAAAACCAGTAAGCAGTGGGCAGTCTCAATTGGCAGTGAAAATTACTGTAAAATGTATACTCTATTTTGAAAACTGAGAACTGAGAACTGAATACTGCGAACTGAAAACTGAATACTGAAATTATGGATCTAAAGAAAAAAATGCTTCGGGACGATGCGCTCGAAGGAAAGAATATCATCGTGACCGGGGGCGGCAGCGGACTGGGAAAATCAATGACCCGTTATTTCCTGGAACTGGGAGCAAAAGTTGCTATTACTTCACGTAACCTGGAAAAACTTCAGAATACCGCGAAGGAACTGGAAGAGGAAACCGGAGGAACCTGTTTTGCGGTTCAATGTGATGTGAGACATTACGACCAGGTGGAAGCCATGCGCGACCAGGTGGTAGAAGAATTCGGTTCCGTAGACATACTTCTGAACAATGCCGCAGGAAATTTCATTTCTCCAACCGAAAGATTGAGCGCCAATGCTTTTGACACTATTATCGATATTGTATTGAAAGGTAGCAAGAACTGTACACTGGCTCTGGGAAAACACTGGATCGACAAAAAAGAAGAAAATAAAACCATATTGAATATCGTCACCACTTACGCCTGGACTGGTTCGGCTTATGTGGTGCCAAGCGCCACCGCTAAAGCAGGTGTTCTGGCCATGACAAGGTCACTTGCCGTGGAATGGGCAAAATATGGGATACGGTCGAACGCGATCGCACCTGGCCCCTTCCCTACCAAGGGAGCCTGGGACCGACTCTTACCTGGAGATCTTAAGGAAAAATTCGACCTGGCTAAAAAGGTTCCGTTAAAAAGAGTTGGCGACCACCAGGAACTGGCAAATCTGGCCGCTTACCTGGTTTCAGACTTTTCGGCATATGTAAATGGAGAAGTGATCACCATCGATGGTGGAGAATGGCTGAAAGGCGCCGGCCAGTTTAATCTTTTGGAGCGGGTCCCTGAAGAGATGTGGGATATGCTGGAAGAAATGATCAAAGCCCAGAAAGGCAAGTAATAAACTTCATTTTTCAGGTTTTTAATAACTTTATAATCAGTCCGGAATTTTCTAGCGAAGATTCCGGATTATTATTTTACAGGATACCGTTAAATATTTATCGTAAATAACCACCTGTTTAAAGCCTATTTCCTGAATAAAAACCTAATTTAGTCCTCATATTATTAATAACTATTCAAAATTTTATGAGAAAACGATTAACCAGCAGCCTTTGGGTTCTGTTTCTGGTGGCGGGAAGTTTTGCCTTCGCCCAAACACAAGACACCGACCAGATCCCCAAAGATCCCAATGTGAAAATTGGAAAACTTGATAACGGGCTTACTTATTACATTCGAAATAACGGCAAACCGGAAGACAAACTTGAATTGAGACTGGCCATCAAGGCCGGGTCTTTGCTTGAAAATGATGACCAGCAGGGACTGGCACATTTTATCGAGCATATGAACTTTAATGGGACCAAGAATTTTGAAAAGAACGAACTGGTAGATTACCTGCAAAGCATCGGGGTTAAATTTGGAGCCGACCTGAATGCCTACACCAGTTTTGATGAAACGGTTTATATTCTGCCTATCCCTAGTGACGATCCGGAAAAACTGGAAGGCGGTTTCACTGTCCTCGAAGACTGGGCTCATAACGCGCTGTTAACCGAAGAGGAGATCGACAAGGAGCGCGGTGTGGTTCTGGAAGAGTACCGCCTTGGTCTGGGTCCTGATAAACGAATGATGCAGGAATACCTTCCGAAGTTGATGTATAATTCCAGGTATGCCGAAAGACTTCCGATAGGAAAGAAGGAAGTGATCGAAAATGCCAGTTACGAGACCATCCGAAATTACTATAAAGACTGGTATCGCCCCGGTTTAATGGCAGTGATCGCTGTTGGTGACCTGGACGTGGAAACCATCGAACAAAAGATCAAATCTCATTTTTCGAACCTCGAGGCAAGGAAGGATCCGCGTGAACGCAAGGAATACGGGGTACCGAACCACGACGAAACCTTTGTCGCCATCGCATCAGACCCTGAGGCGAACTTCAGCCGTGTACAGATTTATTACAAGGATCTTGAAGAGGCAAAAGATGTGGTTACGATCGCCGATTACAAAAAGCAATTGGAGAAAAGCATGTTTTCAAGCATGATCAATAACAGGCTTCAGGAACTGGCAAATAGTCCTAATCCGCCTTTTACTTATGGTTTCTCCTATTACGGTGGAACGTATTCGCCGAAAAAGAACGCTTACCAGTCTTTCGCCATGGTTGGCGAGGACCAGCAACTTGAGGCATTAAAGGCTTTAGCCATGGAAAATGAGCGGGTGAAGCGTTTCGGCTTTAATCAAAGTGAATTTGAAAGAGCCAAAAGCGAATACCTGGCAAGGCTGGAAAAACAGTATAAAGACAGGGACAAGCAGGAGAGCAATCGAATAATTGGCCAGTATCTGAATCATTTCCTGGAAGACGCACCAATGCCGGGTATCGAATGGACCTATGAATTTGCCAAAAACAATATCGATGACCTAAAACTGGAAGATATCAACGCACTGATCAATGATTTTATCCATGACGAAAACCGTGTGGTGGTTCTAACTGGTCCTGAAAAGGAATCTTTAACTCCGGTAACCGAAGAACAGGTGCTGGCTGTACTGAATGAAGTTGAAAATGCCGAGGTCGAGGAATATGCCGATGAGGATATCAGGGAGAACCTGATCACAGAAATGCCGCAGGCAGGCTCGATCAAAGAGGTAAAAACCGATGACGAGCTAGGGATCAAAACCATGATCCTGAGCAACGGAGCTAAAGTGGTTTATAAAAAGACCGATTTCAAGAACGATGAGATCCTGTTTTCGGCCTACAGCCCGGGAGGAACTTCTTTGTATACCGATGCGGACTTTAAAGCTACCGTTTATGCCAATGCAGGCCTGGACGAAGCCGGAATCGCCGGATTGGGCAAAAACGACCTGAACAAAATGATGAGCGGGAAGATCGTTTCGGTCGCACCAAGCATCAGCTCCTATTCAGAAGGTCTTAGGGGAAGCAGTACACCTAAGGATTTCGAGACCATGATGCAGATGATCTACCTGTATTTCACCGATCTCAATAAAGACGAGGAAGCTTATAATTCGTTCGTGACCAAGCAGAAAAATTTCCTTGGCAACCTGATGTCTAATCCAAACTTCTATTTTCAGAATGAACTGGGTAAATTCAGGAATGAAGGCAATCCAAGATACGTTGGTTTCCCAACCCCTGAAACCTATGACCAGATGGATTATGACCTGGCCTATGCCAAATACCAGGAAAGATTCGCCGATGCTTCAGATTTCACATTTTTCTTTGTAGGAAACGTAGATGAGTCAAAGCTTAAGGATTATGCTGCTCAATACATCGCGAGTCTACCTTCTTCTAATTCAGCAGAAGAATACAAGGCACCAGAATTCAGGGAAAAGACCGATATGTTGCGCGAAAAGACCGTGTATAAAGGTTCCGATCCTAAAAGCCAGGTAACAATTCTTTGGAATGGAGAGACCGAATATGACGAAGAAGACGAATTTGCCATTTCAGCCCTTGGAGAGATCCTTACCATCAAACTGGTTGAAGAGTTACGGGAAGAAGAAGGCGGTGTTTATGGTGTTGGAGCCAGGGGTAACATGTCCAAGATCCCTTATGAAAGCTATAGTTTCACCATTTCATTCCCTTGCGGACCGGAAAATGTGGAGCGCTTGACCGAAGTGGCCCTTGCCGAAGTAGAGCGCATCAGGGAGAACGGTCCAACTTCAGAAGACCTGGCAAAAATTAAAGAAACCATGAGATTGAACCGAAAGGAGCAACTTAAGGAAAACAGGTTCTGGTTATCCCAGATGGAAAACATCGAACGAAATGATTTCGATTATGACGATATCAACGAGTTCAATGATATGATCGAAGACCTGGAAGCCGATGACATTCAGAAAATGGCTAAAAAACACCTTGATAAAAACTACCTGTTGGGAGTGTTGATGCCTGAAACTGAGAAATCTTAAGATCAGGCAGCGACTTTTCCGATTTTATAAACAATCATGTAAACCGGCAGTTCATGAATAATACGGAGCTGCCGGTTTTTATTTAGAAGCTGTTAACAATTTCATTTTCTAAAGCTATAATAAATTGTATTTTTACCTTTTAAAAATCATACGCTTTTAATGGGTAAAATCATTGCTATTGCCAACCAAAAGGGAGGCGTGGGAAAAACCACAACATCTGTGAACCTTGCTGCATCTTTGGGGGTTCTGGAAAAGAAGATATTATTGATTGATGCCGATCCTCAGGCCAATGCCACTTCAGGCCTTGGAATTAATGTAGAAGAGGTTGAAACAGGGACTTACCAGTTGCTGGAACATTCTATAAAGGCCGAAGATGCCATCATGAAGACCGGCTCCCCTAACCTGGACATCATCCCGGCCCATATAGACCTGGTAGCCATTGAAATAGAACTGGTAGACCAGGAAAAAAGGGAATCCATGCTGAAAGATGCAATCGAGCCTTTGAGAGATCTTTATGATTTTATCCTTATCGATTGCGCTCCGTCGCTTGGCTTGCTAACCCTGAATGCCCTTACTGCTTCAGATTCGGTTATTATCCCCATTCAGTGTGAATATTTCGCGCTGGAAGGCCTCGGAAAATTGCTTAACACCATCAAAAGCGTACAAAAGATACACAACAACAAGCTCGATATAGAGGGATTGCTGTTAACCATGTATGATTCCAGGTTAAGGCTTTCCAACCAGGTAGTTGAAGAGGTAAAGAAACATTTCGACGAGATGGTCTTTGAGACAATCATACAGCGAAATGTGCGTTTAAGTGAAGCACCTAGTTATGGAGAAAGCATTATCAATTATGATGCTTCCAGCAAAGGAGCCAGCAATTATCTAAGCCTGGCAAATGAAATCATCAAGAAAAACTAAGAGAAAATGGCGAAGGCAACCAGAAAACAAGCTTTGGGAAGAGGACTTTCAGCCCTGCTGAAAGATCCCGATAATGATATAAAAACTGTTGAAGATAAGAATGCCGACAAACTGGTTGGTCATATAGTTGAACTGGAACTCTCTTCCATAGAGGTAAACCCGTTCCAGCCCAGAACTAGTTTTAACGAAGAATCCTTAAGAGAACTGGCTTCCTCAATTCGTGAACTTGGCGTGATACAGCCTATCACGGTAAGGAAGCTCGATTTTAATAAATATCAGCTGGTATCTGGTGAGAGACGTTTTAGAGCCTCCAAGCTGGTAGGTTTAAAGACCATTCCGGCCTATATCCGTATCGCCAATGACCAGGAATCCCTGGAAATGGCCCTGGTAGAGAACATCCAGCGTCAGGATCTTGATCCTATCGAGATTTCCCTTTCTTACCAGCGTTTAATAGATGAGATCAATCTTACCCAGGAGCAGTTGAGTGAACGAATTGGGAAGAACAGGTCTACCATTGCCAATTATTTAAGATTGCTGAAACTTGACCCGATCATCCAGACCGGGATGAGAGATGGTTTTCTAAGCATGGGCCATGGCCGTGCGTTGATAAATATCGAGGATACTCAGCAGCAGCTGGATATCTATGAGAAAATAATCGAAAAATCACTTTCGGTAAGGGAGACAGAGCAACTGGTAAGGGAATTAAACAGCGGCGGAAAGGAGCCGGCAGCCAGGAAAAAGAATATATCGGTTCCAAAAACCTATAAAAAAGGGGTTAAGGAATTTTCAGAATACCTGGGAACCAAGGTAGATGTTAAGGTCACCAAAAAAGGAAGCGGAAAATTAACCATCCCATTCTCATCAGAAGAAGATTTTGAAAGGTTGAAAAAATTAATCCGGGGTGAAGCTTAAAACTCATTACTGCCTGTTCTTCTTCCTGATCATCATTTCGATTGCTTCAGCCCAACAGGATTCCCTTCTGGTCACACCAGAAAACAAGTCCAAAAGAGAATTAAGAAGAGAGGTCAGGGAACAGGATTATGAACCTTATAATGCCCTTGCCCCTGCCAAAGCAGCCTTCTATTCGGCTGTTCTACCTGGTTTAGGCCAGGCCTACAATGGCAGTTACTGGAAGATCCCTATCGCTTATGCCGGGATTGGAACAGGAGTATATTTCTACCTGGAAAACGACAAACAATATGACAGGTATCGAAATGCCTATAAAGACAGGCTTGCCGGCAGGGTAGATGAATTTCAGAACCGGGTTAGTACCGATGCCCTGATTCGGGCACAGGAGTTCTACCAGAAAAACAAGGAAATTTCCATCCTTGTTAGCCTTGGTGTTTATTTGCTTAATATCATCGATGCAAACGTAGAGGCACACCTGAGGCAATTCAACGTAGATGAGGATCTTAGCTTAAAACCCAATCTGGATTTCGATGCCTTTTCAGGAAAAACCAATTACGGACTCACACTTAATTTCAATTTTTAAAATGAAGATCGCACTTTTAGGTTACGGAAGAATGGGAAAAACGATCGAGAAGATCGCCAAATCCCGTGGACATGAAGTTGTTGTAAAGGTTAGCGACGACATCGATAATTATGATCTGGATGCCGAATCTGTAGATGTCGCCATTGATTTTAGCGTTCCCACAGCCGCATTTAAGAATATCACCACCTGTTTCAGGAAACAGATCCCCGTGGTCTCTGGTACAACTGGATGGCTTGACGATTACGAGAAGGCAAAAAAGATCTGTTCCGAAGAGAATTCGGCATTTATCTATGCCTCGAATTTCAGCCTTGGAGTGAACATTTTCTTTGAGCTCAATCAAAAACTGGCTGGAATGATGCAATCACTGGAAGACTATTCCGCTGAAATCGAAGAGATTCATCATACCAAAAAGCTTGATGCCCCCAGTGGTACAGCCATAAGCCTTGCCGAACAGATCATCGACGTGAACCCAAGGATTAAGGGATGGCAACTGGAGGATGCTGATAAGGACGAGATCCCGGTGTATGCAAAGCGTGAGGAAGATGTTCCGGGAACACATACGGTGAAATACGATTCAGAAATAGACAGCATTGAGATCAAACACACCGCAAAATCCAGGCAGGGTTTTGCCCTGGGTGCAGTGATCGCCGGAGAATACCTGAAAGATAAAACCGGAATTTTCACGATGAAAGATGTCTTATCTGATCTTTTTAAAAATTAATTGTAACATTTAGCCCTAAAATTGGCCCTATACTCTAAAGTTTAAAGCATATGACACTAACCGAATGGTTCCTGTTTTTCCTGATTATTCAGGTAGTTCACTTTCTGGGAACCTGGAAACTGTACCAAAGAGCCGGCAGAAAAGCCTGGGAGGCAGCTGTTCCTGTTTATAACGCGATTATCCTGATGAAGATAATTAACCGGCCAAAATGGTGGGTGGTTTTGATGTTCATTCCTATCGTGAACCTTATTATTTTTCCGGTGGTCTGGGTAGAAACCATTCGTAGTTTTGGGAAGCATTCCACTCTGGATACCTGGCTGGTAGTTCTCACACTGGGATTCTATATCTACTATGTGAATTATGCTACAGATGCGCCCTATATCGTAGACAGGGACCTAAAGCCGCGTACCGAAACCGGGGAATGGATAAGTTCCATCCTCTTTGCCGTGATCGCTGCCACCATTGTGCATACTTACTTTATGCAGCCATTCACCATCCCCACATCTTCATTGGAGAAAACCCTATTGGTTGGGGATTTCCTCTTTGTGAGCAAATTCCATTACGGAGCGAGAACGCCCAAAACCGCAGTTTCATTCCCTATGGTTCATGATACCATTCCGGTACTTGGGGTAAAATCATATCTAAAAGAGCCACAGATCCCTTATTTCAGGTTTCCGGGTTTTGAAAATGTGGAGAGAAATGACATTGTGGTGTTCAACTGGCCGGTAGACACGGTTCGAAAGTTTTTTGACACGTCTGGTAAGCACTATGACAAGCCAATAGACAAGAAATCGAATTACGTGAAAAGAGCGGTTGGGATCCCGGGAGATTCGCTTTCGGTACGAGACGGTTATGTTTTCATTAACGGGGAACAACTGCAACTTCCAGAGCGCGCCAAACCGCAATTCTCCTATATAGGGCAAACCAAAGGTCAGCGATTCAACCCTCAAAACCTTTATAAACTGTATGATATTACCGATGGTTTCGGCTACCTGGAAAACAACGGATTTTTTATTCAGTCACTTACAGAAGAGAGCTATGAACGTTTTAAGAGTCATCCTAATGTTGCTTCTATAAGACGTTACGTAGATTCTGCTGGCGTGAAAAACTCCAGGATCTTTCCAAATGACGGAAAACGAAACTGGAACAACCATCAATTTGGACCTATCTATATTCCTGAAGAGGGTAAAACCGTTGAGATCACCCCAGAAAGCATGGCTTTCTACAAGGAGATCATCGAAACCTACGAGGGAGAAGAGATGGGTATCAACAACAAATTAAGCATCAACGGGACGCAGGTACTATTAAACGGCCAGCCAATAAGCTCATACACCTTTAAACAGAACTATTACTGGATGATGGGTGATAACCGTAACAATTCAGAAGACAGCAGGAGCTGGGGATATGTACCCGAAAACCACATCGTTGGAAAGCCTGTTTTCATCTGGATGAGCTGGGATTCCAATGCCAGCGGTTTTGACAAGATACGATGGGATCGCGTATTCACCACCGTAAAAGGTGATGGAGAACCTACCTCCTTTTTACCTTATTTCCTTATCGCCCTGGTGATCTTCTTTGGATGGAGGTATTTTAAGAAACGCAGGGAGGCTTAAAAAATGGAAAAGGTATTACTGCATCCTGCTTATTTTGGGCCTATCAGCCAGTGGGTGGCTCACATTCAAGCCAGGTCGGTTGTATTTGAGAATGAAGACAATTACCAGAAGCAAACCTACCGCAACAGGATGTATATCTATGATGCCAATGGAAGGCTTAATTTGAACATTCCTATCAAGCATAGCTCTGCCCTTGGTCTGAACACCAGGGGGAAGCAGAAGTACAAGGAGGTGCAGATCGAAAATTCGTTTGACTGGCAGGTTCAGCACTGGCGCGCTTTTAAAGCTTCCTACCAAACCTCGCCATTTTTTGAATTTTATGAGGATGAACTTTACCCTCTATATTCGAAAGATTTCAAATACCTGATGGATTTCAATTACCACTGTATGGAATTTGTCGCAGACTGTCTGCAGATAGACTGGGAACCAGAAAAGACCGAAGAATATATATTGAAACCGGAAAAACTTCAGGACCTAAGAGGCCTGGTAAACGCTAAATCAAAAAGCAACTTCCAGAATACTGCTTATCCCCAGGTCTTTGAGACGAAGAAAGGTTTTCTACCCAATCTTTGTATTCTGGACCTAATTTTTAATGAAGGCAATGCGTCTTTAGCCTACCTGGAAGAACAGGAACTTTAAAGCCCTATGCGGGCGAAAATCGGGTAATGATCGGAGTGATCTATTTCAAATCTTTCGAAAGATTTTACCATGACTTCATCCTCAACCAGGATAAAGTCGATTCGCAACGGGAAGTAATTCAGTTTAAAGCTTTTTCCAAATCCGTTACCCGCCTGCAGGAACGCATCTTTAAACCTTCCGTCCTGGCGCACCAGGTCGTAGATATAGGAAAAGCTGGTATTATTGAAATCTCCGGTTATCATGGTTTGATAAGGCGATTTTTCCACCTCGTCCATCATCATTTCAGCCTGCTCCTGCTGGAGCGAAAAACCATAGCCTATCCTTCCCAGTAATTTTTTGGAATCTTCCTTCTGAAGGTCGTCGATGCCGGGCTTAATATTCAGGGATTGAAAATGTACATTGAAAACTCGCAGCGTATCTCCAGAATCCAGCAGCACATCTGCATAGATCGCGTTATTGTTACCGTCATGCGGAAAATCTACCGAATGCTTCCTGACAATCGGAAATTTAGAAAATATCGCAGACCCAAATTCAGCATTTTTGCCCTTCAGTTTGATATATTCATATGGGTATAATTCAGAAAGCCCCGCGGCCCCGATATAATGCTCCTGCACACAAAGGATATCCGGGTCCTTTTCCCGAACAAACTCGGTGATCTTTTCCGGGATGTCCTTGCGGGAAGACCAGTTGTAGGCGTTGAACATACGCACATTATAACTCATGATGGAATAGTCCTGTTCAACCTGGGCATCCTCCTCATCAAGCGTATAATGAACAAAAGAGGCCACGTAATTGTAACCTAAAAGCAGTACTATAAGAGAAAGCAGGAATTGCCTTTTTAACTGCAGTAACCAGTAAACAAAGAAAATAGTATTCAGAATGATAAGCACTGGCACTCCAAGGCTCAGAACAGAAAGAAGGGGAAATGATTTTGGAGGTATCAACGGCAACAGGTAGGACAAAAGCAATGCCGTTGCGACTAAAGAATTGAGAACAAAGACAAATTTCCCAAAAAGTCCTAGATTCTTCATTTAATCTTCTTTACCAGCCTGGAACAGAAAGTCCTTTTCAGCTTTACTCAAGCTGTCATAACCACTTTTGCTGATCTTATCTAAAATGGCATCAACTTTCTTCTGTTTATCATTCTTGTTCATGGCGCTAGACCGGGTCCTGGACCGGGTTGGTCGAGCAGGCCGGCTGGAGGTTTTATCAGAACGGTGTACCGTTCTCATTCTCGCCTTCTTTTCTCTTGGTTTGAACAGAGATGAAAAGAAATCCATGATATTTTCAAACCATTTCCCGATATCATTTCCTTTTCTAAGTTGATTGGTATACAAATAACCAAGGGCGGCACCACCAAGGTGTGCCAGGTGACCGCCAGCATTCCCCATTGGGATCTGGATGATATCGATAACCACCAGGAAAGCAGCGATCCACCAGAACTTTACGCTTCCCAGTAGAAATAAGCGCACCCTCATATTCGGAATATGGGAGGCAATACCAATTAGAACAGCCATTACCCCGGCCGAAGCGCCCATCAGATAAGAGCGGCCGGTCCCCTGGAAAGCAGGAAACAGGTTATAACTAAGCATATATACCAGCGCCCCTATTAAAACACCCAGGAAATAATAATTAAGCAAACGTTTGGGAGAAAAATAATTCAGAAAATAGATGCCTGAAAAATAAAGAATAAGCATATTCCCAATGATATGCCAAAGCCCGCTATGCAAAAACGAGTAGGTTATAATAGACCAGGGCTTAAAAAGAAATTCACCGGGTTCCTTTGGGAAAACGAACCATTCCACCAGAAAATCTGAAGGCAAATTAAAAAGAAAGGCTATGGTCCTGAACAAAAAGAACAAAATAAAGACCAGCACATTGATCGCAATGAGCTTTTCTGTAACCGTAGCGGTCTGGATCTTATATCTGAACTTGTCTGATGATCTCATCAATACCAGCGATTGTCGTTAAACTGATTTTTCTTCCAGTAATACATCATTAGAAATCCGAATAGCGCCCCTCCAATATGTGCAAAATGCGCAATGGATCCTCCAAATATCGAATAACCGGTAACACCTGAAAACAAATCTAAGGCAATTAATCCGGGAATAAAATACTTGGCCTTAATTGGAACCGGAACAAATAAAAGAAAGAGTTGAACATTAGGAAACATCATCCCAAATGCAACCAGTATCCCGTAGATCGCTCCAGAGGCACCAACGGCCGGTGTTGCATAAGACTCCACCATGGAACCGATCGCATCGGCATCCAGCCCGGATGGATAACTATACTGCCCGGTTGCTGCCGCCGATCTCGCCGCTTCCTGAAGAAAATCGGCTACTTCGGCCGGGGTATATCCAATGCCCAGTAATTCATTAGCACCGTTCTGGTATGCATAGAAATTTACAAGTGTATGTAAAAATGCCGCACCAATTCCGGCTCCAAAATAGAAAATAAGGAATCGCTTTTGTCCCAGCATTTGTTCAATAGGACTTCCAAAGGCCCACAGGGCGTACATATTGAAAAGAATATGCATAAATCCGCCATGCATGAACATATGGGTTACGATTTGCCATACCTGGAAGTTTGGATTCTTCACAAACCACAGTGCAAAATATTCGTAAGCCTGTTGCCCTAATAACTGACTCCCGATAAAGAAAATTACATTTATGATCAATAAAACCTTTACGGTTTCAGTCATTCTTCCCATTAAGCAAATTTTTTGTCCAGCTCATCAACCGAAACGGTCGTGAACACGGTTTTATTAAAAGGGCTTAAGCCCGGCTCCTTACAGGCGAACAATTTGTTCACGATATGCTGCTGTTCTACGGTATTCAGCAAAGTTCCGGAACGCACCGCCATGGAATTCGCCAGTGACTTTGCCAGCAGATCTGTCTGAGAAAAGCCGTTATCCGGCACATCCTTCTCAAAATCGGCAAGCAACTGTTCAAGTAAAATTTGTACCTCGCTCTCCGAGATCATGGTAGGAATTCCGGTGATCTCCACCTCTCCTCTCGCGATCTCGGCAAAGATGAACCCGGTTTGTTCCAGTGATTCCTTAAGGTCCTTCAGCATCTCGATTTCATGGTTATTGAACTGAAGCCTTAAAGGAAATAAAAGCTGCTGACTTACTGCAGCAGAAACTGTTATATTTTTCAAAAGTTCCTCGTAAAGAATGCGGGTATGTGCCCGATGTTGATCAATGACCAGGATCCCGCTCTTCAGGGTGGAAACGATGAATTTCTTCTGAAGCTGAAAAGTAGACTTTTCAGGTCCTTCTTCCTTGGAACCAAAAAGATTTCCGGTTACTTCCTCGCTTTCGAATTCAATTTGTTTGATATCAACATCCGTTTCGGTTTCCTGCTGCATCCCAGAATACAGGCTTTCCCATTGTGCTGGTTTTTCACGCCGAAAACTTTGAGTAGTTCCTCCTGAATAAGATTGCTTTGGATATTCATTCTGGAACGGGTTGAAATTGCGATCCACTTCAACCTGGGGCGCGCTGGCGTCCTTATTCTTGAATTCATAAGGAGTATCCAGTTCAGAATCCCTTTCAAAATCCAGTACCGGCGCCACGTTGAATTGACCAAGACTATGCTTGATGGCACTTTTCAGGATCGCGTACAACGCATGCTCGTCGTCAAATTTGATCTCGGTCTTGGTTGGATGTATATTGATGTCTATTGACTTGGGATCTACCTCGAGATATAGAAAATAAGTTGGATAGCTCTTCTCTTTCAGTAAACCGTCAAAAGAAGCCACTACAGCGTGGTTCAAATATGGACTCTTGATAAACCGGTTATTTACGAAGAAGAACTGCTCTCCCCTGCTCTTTTTAGCAAATTCAGGTTTTCCAACAAAACCGGAGATCTTTACGATCTCGGTATCCTCTTCAACCGGAACCAGTTTTTCATTGGTCTTTCCTCCAAGTATATTGGTGATACGCTGGCGAAAATTGGTTGGAGGCAGTTGGAACAATTCACTCCCGTTATGGATGAGCGAAAAGCTGATATCGGGATGAGCGAGTGCTACCCGCTGAAATTCATCGATGATATGCCGGGTTTCTACATTATCTGATTTCAGGAAGTTTCTTCGTGCCGGAATATTATAAAAGAGATTCTTAACACAAATACTGGTTCCTTTTGGTGTCACGCAGGGATCCTGGGAAACCACCTCACTGCCCTCGATCTTTATGCAGGTTCCAACTTCATCCTCTTCGGTTTTTGTCTTCAGTTCAACATGGGCGATCGCAGCTATGGAAGCTAGTGCTTCCCCGCGAAATCCTTTTGTTTTTAGACTGAAAAGGTCATCTGCAAGTTTGATCTTGGAGGTTGCATGGCGTTCAAAACACATGCGCGCATCGGTTAATCCCATTCCCTGACCGTCATCAACGATCTGGATCAGGGTTTTACCGGCATCCTTGATGACCACCTGGATACGGCTAGCCTTTGCGTCTATTGAATTTTCGAGAAGTTCTTTTATTACTGAGGCCGGACGTTGCACCACTTCACCCGCAGCGATCTGGTTGGCAACGTGATCGGGCAACAATTGAATAATGTTACTCATTTAACGGGGGTTCGAGAAAATGGACAAATCAAAATCTAGTATCCACAAACAAATGAAGAGTAAAATAATTATGATATAGAGGACCCTTTTATTGATGCTTCGGTTCCCTCGAGTGCGGCTCGCCTTCCTGGCTTCGGCCCACTGGGATCCAAAATCTATGGAATTGGTAGCCTCCCTGTATTTGTTGAATTTTGAATCAAAGTCATAGATATTGCCGGTATCCTTCCCCTTATAATATCGAGGGGTATAATTATACCTGCTGTTTTTCCTGACTTTATAAAAATTGATCTTCAAAACTGTGGAGTGTTTGCTGTTCCAAATTTACTCAAAATGCTTCAGAATTCCGAAGCCTTCAGGTATTAAAAAAGCAATAACAATGCCGTTTTGAAAAATTGAAGGAATTAGGCTTTACTCCTTGAAGAATTTTGCGTCTTTCCTTAGCTGTGCCATTTTAATGGCGGCAATGGCTGCTTCGGTTCCCTTATTCCCATGCTTTCCACCGCTCCTGGCCCTGGATTGCTCGATATTATTATCGGTAAGTACGCAAAAGATAACAGGAATATCATTCTGAACATTCAGATCCTTGATCCCCTGGGTCACTCCTTCGCAAACAAAGTCGAAATGCTTGGTTTCACCCTGGATCACGCTTCCAACAGCGATCACGGCGTCCAGCATATCGAAGCTTTCCTGCATCTTCTTACAGCCATAGATGAGTTCGAAACTGCCTGGAACATTCCAGCGAACTATATTTTCTTTAAGAACACCATTCTCTATAAAAGCATCAAAAGCACCCTGGAAAAGGCCTTCGGTTATTTCATCATTCCATTCAGAAACAACGATCCCAAACCGAAAGTTCTTCGCGTTTGGGATCGAGTTTTTATCGTATTCTGATAAGTTCTTAGCTTCTGTAGCCATATAATTATTGCTTGGCGCGAGCCTGGCCTAAGTAAACAGGCACTTTTTCGGCTTCGGGCGCATCTGGATATTCATCTTCGATCTCCAGAAGATATTCTTCTGCAGCATCAACCTCTCCTAACTGAATGGCAGTAATGGCAGCTTTCAAAAGGAATCTTGGAGTAGTGAATGAGTTAGATCTCATTTCTGCAGCTTTTTCGTAGTAACCTAAAGCTTCTTCAGGCTGATCTAGCTGAAGAAACGCATCTCCAATTCCACCGGTAGCAAGTGCCGAAAAGATCTCGTCATCACTATTGAACGATTCCAACTGCTCGATAGCCTCCTGGTATTTTCCAGTTCTTAAGAAAGCGAAACCTGCGTTGTAATGTGCAAGATTTGCCGCATCGGTTCCACCATAATTATCGATAATATCCAAAAATCCATATTTTCCTTCTCCACCGTTAAGGGCTAGATTATAAAGTGAATCGCTCTGCGCTCCACTGGCTCTTAATGCAGATGCCATATAATCCTGGGCCTGCGCCATTTCATTCGCAGCCTCTGTTTGTTTTGGCTCAAGGATAAATCGGTTATAACCTAAATACCCAAGAACAACCACTATAGCAACCCCAACAATAATGTAGATATACTTTTGATTATCGGCCACCCAGGTTTCCGTCTTACTGGCACTTTCATCCAGCGTATTAAAAACCTCTGCAGTTGTTGATTCTTCCTCAACCGCTTTCTGTCTCTCTTCCTTATTAGAAGGCTTGTGTCCTCTTTTCTTGTACGTTGCCATAAAAATTTGTTAATGCGTGGCAAAAATATAATTTTTTGTGAAAATTAAAAGGGAAAATATTTGTATTTTTTGAATAATTTCGGGTCCTTTTGGAGCGCAAAAAAGCCCTCGATTTTTAATTAATTCCAGCTGAATTACAGCACTTTATGCATTTAAAAAATCTTAGCCTGCTTAATTATAAGAACCTTAAGTCGGCTGAATTTGACTTTGATGAAAAAATCAACTGCCTGGTTGGCAACAACGGGGTGGGAAAAACCAATGTCCTGGACAGCATTTATCTTCTTTCTTTCGGAAAAAGTTATTTCAACCCGGTCACTTCCCAGAACATCAATCACGATTCCGTTTTTTTTGTGGTAGAAGGTGAATTCCTGAAAAACGAGAAGCCAGAACGAATCCTGGTCAGTGCCAAAAAAGGTCAGAAAAAGATCATTAAACGAAACAATAAGGCCTACGACAAGGTTAGCGACCATATTGGCTTTATTCCCACAGTGATCATATCCCCGGCAGATCGCGACCTGATCATTGAAGGTTCAGAAACCAGGAGAAAATTCATCGACGGGGTGATCTCCCAAAGCGACCATGCTTACCTGGATAAATTATTGCAGTATACCAAGCTCGTCTCCCAAAGGAATTCACTTTTAAAATATTTTGCGGCCAATAACACCTTTGAACGTGACACCCTAGAAGTTTATAACCTCCAAATGAGCAGCCTGGGACAGGAGCTTTTTGAAAAAAGAAAGGCTTTTCTAAAAGAGTTCATCCCTATCTTCAATAAGAGGTACGGGGATATTACCAATAATAAGGAGACGGTTCATATTAACTATAAGAGTCAGCTTTTTGATTCCTCACTGTCCAGTCTTCTGGAAGAGAATCTTCAAAAAGACATGACGCTTCAATACACTTCAGTAGGCACTCATAAGGATGACCTGAGTTTTGAGATCGAGGAGCATCCCATAAAAAAATTCGGTTCGCAGGGACAGCAGAAGTCTTTCCTGATCGCGCTGAAACTGGCTCAATTCGATTTCATTAAACAAATAAGCAATGTGAATCCCATATTGCTACTGGATGACATATTCGATAAACTGGATGAGAACCGGGTGGCGCATATCGTGGCCCTGGTAGCCACCGATGAGCTGGGACAGATCTTTTTGAGCGATACCCATGCCGACAGGACCGAAAAAGTGGTAAAAAGCAGTAATCAATCTTATAAAATATTCAAGCTTTGAAGAAGTACATTTTCATTTTAAGCCTTGTCGTCTTGTGTTCATGCACGGGCAATGATCCGCAGGAACAGCTTAAGAACCTTAATGGTTACTGGATGATCGAAAAGGTGGAACTGGAAAATGATTCGGTAGTCGAATTCAGTTTAAGCCAGTATGTAGATTATATAGAGATTGAAGATTCGGTAGGCTTCAGAAAAAAATTACAGCCACAGTTTGGTGGGAAATACCTGGCTACCGATGATGCCGAAAAATTAAAATACCGAATCGAAGATGATCGTTTGATCCTGTCCTATTCTACCGCTTTCGACAGTTGGGAAGAAGAAGTTCTAACCGCCAGCGAAGAGGAACTGGTAGTAAGGAACGAGGACGAAAAAACTTACTACTACAAAAAATATGAACCTATCATAATTGAAAGCGATGAAGAAACGGAGAAAGAATGAGGAAATGAAACTTGGCGATTTGCTAAAAAGTTTCGTGGATGAAAATAAGCTGGATAAGAAGGGCCTGAACCAGGTCAAGGTGAGGGATGTCTGGAACAGCCAGATGGGACCTGCAATAGAGAAATACACCACGAACTTAATGCTGAAGAATGACACACTTTATGTACAGCTAAGTTCCTCGGTTTTAAGAGAAGAGTTGAGCTATGGAAAGGAGAAGATCATCAGGAATCTGAATGAAGAAATGGGCCAGGAGATCATTTCCAAGCTGGTCTTGAGATAATTAAACACCAAAGACATGAAGCATAATGCAAAAGTATTCCTGATCTATTTTATTTCCTTTATTGTAATATTTTCGATTTTCAGGTTTTTGATCGGGTACCTTTTCCCTGACCTGGAACATATATATCTGCTTATTTCTACGGCGATCATAACGGTGATCTTATCACCAAAACTGGATAGAGCCAAAGACGGGGATGGAACCCGCTACCAGTTAAGATGGATTTTCAAAAAGGAACCTATCATGAAATAATGGTTCGGGTGGATAGGCCTCTACTCTCCTTCCACTACGCTCAGGACAAGCTGCTCGGCCAGAGATTTCAAAAAAGGTCATTGCGAAGGAGCAACGCGACTGAGGCAATCCCTTATGAAATCCGGGATTTTTAAAGATTACTTCGCTTCGCTCGTAATGACCCCCCAGACTAAAAAAGTAGGCCTCGACTCTCCTTCGACTACGCTCAGGACAAGCTGCTCGGCCTGACAGGTACGAAGTCATTGCGAAGGGGCAGCGCGATTGAAGCAATCCATATTTAATTCTACCCAGGTTGAGATTACTTCGCTTCGCTCGTAATGACTCCCAGACTTAAAAATTAGGCCTCTACTCTCCTTCGACTACGCTCAGGACAAGCTGCTCGGCCTGACATCATAATTAAACACATAAAAAAACCGGACCCAAAAGGCCCGGTTTTCTTATAGTATTGAAATTGTTCTTTTAGAACATCTCTCTTCCTGCAAAATGGAAAGCACCTTCAATTTGTGCGTTCTCATCGCTATCACTTCCGTGAACAGCATTTTCTCCAATGCTCTTCGCATATTTTTTTCTGATAGTTCCTTCAGCAGCCTCCTCAGGGTTAGTCGCACCAATAAGGGTTCTGAAATCTTCTACAGCATTGTCTTTCTCAAGAATAGCCGCAACAATAGGACCTCTGGTCATGAATTCAACCAATTCGCCAAAGAATGGACGCTCCTTATGGATCGCATAAAAAGTCTCAGCATCTCTCTGAGTCATTTGAGTAAGCTTCATCGCTACGATTCTGAATCCAGAAGCTGTGATCTGTTCTAATATTCCACCAATATGCCCGTCTTCAACTGCATCTGGCTTGATCATGGTGAATGTTCTATTTCCTGCCATTGTATGGTTTTTAAATTTAGTGCAAAAGTAACTAATTCCTTCCCATTTGCAAGGTCTTTCAGGCTGAATGTTTTATGGCCTGAATTCCAGCCGGTATTCCTGCTGAAGCCTATTGTTCACCCCACGCATTTCCATTTGAACAGTTTTTTCCGAAAAATCGAAGTAAAGCAGTCCAAAACTTTTTTCCTTTACAACCTCTCCAATTCGTTTAGTATTTGGCTCGCCAGTAAACTGCTCGTAACTATGAGTCAACCCGCTACTCGTAAAATCGACCAGCCTGTATTGAAGCCCATCAACCTGGACAGCCGAAAATTCAGAAATATGCCTGTCACCGCTTAATAGAATCACTCTTTCAGCTTTTGAATCCAGAATAAGCTTTTTCAATTTTTCAACTTCGGAAGGAAAATTGCCCCAGGTCTCAAAACCATGTTCGTCTGAAAGCACCTGTATACTGGAGAGGATCAGGTTAAAATCGGCATCAGAATTCCGCAGTTATTCTTCCAGCCAATTTCACTGCTGCTCACCCAGGATACTTCC
Source organism: Christiangramia oceanisediminis (assembly GCF_022570735.2). Lineage (GTDB taxonomy): Bacteria > Bacteroidota > Bacteroidia > Flavobacteriales > Flavobacteriaceae > Christiangramia > Christiangramia oceanisediminis. The sequence goes on from NZ_JANCNS010000003.1 coordinate 165,797, forward strand.
TTCAGAAGGTTCATAGCGTTTCCCGGGCTCATTGCTTTTCTGAAGTGTATCCCGAAAATATCGCGTATCGAGTATGATCACTTTGATACTTCCCTGTTCGGTCTCCAATAACTCAGAATGGTAGACTCCTTCCCTGCTCCGCCTTGGACTATTTTCCGGAACGTTCATAAAATCCAGGAATAACTGCTGACTGGTTTCCTTTAAATGCCAGTTCTTACCTCCGTCGTTCTGGCCATAATCATGATCATCCCAGGTACCAAAAACAGGTACACTGTTCAACAATTTTAGATAATTTGGATTGCTTAATTGTTGTTGATAAGCCTTTTCCAAGACCTCAGGATCGTCGGTATCGGCATATACATTATCGCCTCCCCACAAAAAGAGGTCTGGATCATTTGCCAGGATAGGTTCCCAGAGAGGTTGATCTTCATCTTCACGGTTACAACTTCCAAAGGCGATGGTATAATCGGCCTCCAGCTTTACATTTGTGGTCTTGCTGCTTCCACAGGATGCAAGCAGGAAAAATATGCTTAAGAATCGTAATAGGTATTTCATTAAACAGGCTTTAAAATTGACAAATTTAAAGCTTCCCCTGTTTCTTAAGTAGTATTAAATTGTATATTTAGCCTCGATTATGATCGACACCCGAATACTAGAAATAACAGCTGAACTTGCTGGAGCTAAGAATATTGTAATTGTACCACATAAGGGCCCCGATGGTGATGCCATAGGCGCTTCCCTTGGATTGTATCATTTCCTCAAAGACAAGGGGCACGCTCCCCAGGTCATCGCTCCTAATGATTATCCACATTTCCTGAAATGGCTTCCCGGGACAGAGGATGTACTCATTTATGAATCTAACACAGATAAGGCCCATGAATTCATTTCGAAGGCTGAGATCATTTTTACCCTGGATTTCAATCATCTTTCCAGGTGTGGGTCCATGCAGGATGCCTTATTAGAATCTGAAGCGGTTTTCGTAATGATAGATCATCACCAGGAACCTTCAGATTATGCTGATTACACCTACAGCGATTCGACCATGAGCTCTACCTGCGAGATGGTTTATCGCTTCATCGACAAACTGCGGGCCAGTAAAAAGATCACTCCGGAGATCGCAACCTGTTTATATACCGGGATCATGACCGATACCGGTTCTTTCAGATTCAGCTCTACCTCCAGCGATACCCACAGGACCATTGCCGATCTTATAGACAAAGGCGCCGTTAACGATCAGATCCACAATAATGTGTTTGACACCAATTCCCAGGATAAATTGCAATTGCTTGGGACTGCACTTCAGAATTTATGCGTGAACAATGAATTGAGAACCGCTTACATCAGTCTTTCTCAAGAGGAACTTGACAGGCACAATTTCAAAAAAGGAGACACCGAAGGATTCGTAAATTATGGCCTTTCGCTGGAAGGCATAATTTTCGCTGTGATATTTATCGAGAAGGAAAATGAAGATATGGTAAAGATCTCTTTCAGGTCAAAGGGTGATTTTGATGTAAATAAATTTGCCCGGGCACATTTTGAAGGCGGAGGACATATCAATGCAGCCGGCGGAAAAAGCGACCTGTCACTAAACGATACCATCGTAAAATTCAACAGCATCCTTCCTGAATACAGAGAAGAATTAACAAAATGAGATTCCTATTAGCATTATTTGCCCTATTCCTAATTTCGTCCTGTAAATCGCCAGAGGCGCGGTACCCGGTTTCGCAGAACAGCGGCTCGTACATTAATGAGTCTATTGAACTCAACAAGGAAATGATCGCCCAGGAAGAGGATTACATCAAACAGGTAATGGGAGAAAATCCGGATACCGAATACCTGAATTCAGAAAATGGCTTCTGGTATTACTACAACAATAAAAGTACAGATAGTTTGAATACCGAGACCCCAGAATTTGGCGATGTGGTGGTATTTGATTATTCCATTTCAACCATAGAAGGCGAACCTATTTATGCAGAGGGTGAAAGACCAACACGGGAATATGCTATTGACAAAGAAAAACTGTTCACCGGGTTGAGACAGGGATTGAAATTGATGAAAGAAGGCGAAACCGTTACTTTTCTATTCCCTTCGCACAAAGCTTTCGGCTATTATGGAGACCAGAACAAGATAGGTAGAAATGCTCCTATTTCAGCAAAAGTAACCTTACACGAAATAAAAGAAGAACCGAATAACGAAATCAATAATCAAGAATGAAAACAAAAAGTATCTTTTTATTATTAAGCATTGCATTTTCACTTTTTTCCTGCAACGAGGAATATCCAGACCTGGAAGATGGGATGTACGCCGAGTTCAAAACCTCAATGGGTCCCATTGTAGCCGAATTATATTATGAGGAAACCCCGGTAACGGTTTCCAGTTTTGTCTCGCTTGCCGAGGGCACCAGCGAAATGGTAGACAGTACCTATAAAGGAAAAAAATATTACGATGGCATCATCTTTCACAGGGTCATAGATGGTTTCGTGATCCAGGGTGGTGATCCAACCGGCCAGGGAAGCGGAGGCCCGGGTTATAAATTCCCGGATGAATTCGTAGACAGCCTTAGCCATGATGAAAAGGGTGTCCTGTCTATGGCCAACGCAGGACCAGGCACCAATGGAAGTCAGTTCTTTATCACTCTCGATGCAGTACCTCAGCTGGACGGAAGACATTCGGTCTTCGGAAAGGTTGTAAAAGGAATGGATGTGGTAGACGCGATTGGTAAGGTGGAGACCGGGCCACAGGACAGGCCAGTTGAAGAAATCAAGATCAACGAGCTGAATATTATCAGAAAAGGAAAAGAAGCTAAAAACTTCAATGCTCCAAAAGTTTTTGGAGATGAATTAGCCGCCATCGAAGCTGAAAAAGCAGAGGAAGCAAAAAGAATGCAAGAGCAAAGGGCTAAGATCGCTGAGGAATTTGACGAAATGGAAGCAAAAGCTGATTCTTTAGACAGCGGACTAAAGATCTACTTTGAAAAAGAAGGTGAAGGAGAAAAGCCTAAAAATGGTCAAAAAGTAAACGTCCTTTATGAAGGTTATTTCGAGGACGGAACTGTTTTTGACACCAATCGTAAGGAAGTGGCTCAGGAAGCCGGAATGTATGATCACAGAAGGGAATCCCAGGGTGGTTATAATCCAATGCCAATGCAATACGGTCCTGATGCTCCTATGATCCCAGGATTTAAGGAAGGAATGCAGCAAATGCAGGTTGGAGACCAGGCTGTTATTTTTATCCCTAGCCATCTTGGATATGGAGAAAGAGGTGCCGGAGGTGTGATTCCACCAAACAGCGACCTAATATTCAGAATAGAGATCACTGGTATGGCCCAATAGGCCTTAGAAAATTAAACATAAAAAAAGCCCCGCGAATTCGCGGGGCTTTTTAATTTATTTGACTTTCTATTTTTAGTTCTCAGGAATGTTCTTCAAAACCTGAAGGAAGAATTTCCAGTATTTTTGAGCCGACTTGATACTCGCTCTTTCATCTGGAGAGTGTGCTCCTCTTATAGTTGGTCCAAAAGAGATCATATCCATCCCGGGATAATGACTGCCTATGATCCCACATTCCAGGCCAGCATGGCAGGCAGCGATATGAGCTTTTTCTCCGTGCAATTGCTGGTAGATCTCGTCCAGCGTCTTTAAAATAGCCGAATCACTGTTTGGAGCCCAGCCCGGATATTCTCCTGAAAGTTTTACGTCAAACCCAGCCAGTTCAAATACCGATCTTAGTGAATTCGCAAGGTCATTCTTACTGGATTCAACCGAACTGCGGGTGAGGCATTTGATATGAACCTGTCCATCTTTCAAACTTACGCTCGCTATATTGTTAGAAGCTTCTACCAAACCTTCGATCTCCGGACTCATTCGATAGACTCCATTATGAGCACCAGCAATTGCCAGAAGTACTTTCTTCTGGGAATCAAGATCCATAATGCTTTCCTTTGAAGTGATCATTTGAAGTTCGATACTAAGGTTAGGCTCCAGGGAGGCGTATTCAGATTTTATCTGTTCAAGTCTGGCCTCAAACTCCTTTTTAAAGGCTTCTTCCTCGGTATCCGGCAAAGCAATTACAGCTTCGCTTTCCCGCGGAATGGCATTTCTAAGTCCTCCACCGTTTATTTCTGAAATCCTTAACTTAAAATCTTCGGACGTATGCATCAACAAGCGGTTCATGATCTTATTAGCATTTCCAAGCCCCTTGATGATATCCATCCCAGAATGGCCTCCCATCAATCCCTTTACTTTAACCGAATAAGACCGGTAGCTTTCAGGAAAATTTTCCTCATCATAACTCCTGGTTGCGGTGATATCAACACCGCCGGCACAGCCAATTCCTATCTCATCATCTTCCTCGGTATCCAGGTTTAGAAGAATATCACCATCCAGCATTTCAGGTGACAAACCTTTAGCCCCGGTCATTCCTGTTTCTTCGTCTATGGTAAAAAGAGCCTCGATGGCCGGATGTTCGATCGAGTCGCTTTCCAGAACCGCCATCATAGTGGCCACTCCTAGTCCGTTATCGGCTCCTAGCGTGGTTCCCCGGGCTTTCACCCAGTCCCCGTCTACATACATATCGATACCCTGGCTGTCGAAGTCGAAATCGGTATCATTGTTCTTCTGGTGCACCATATCGAGGTGGGCCTGCAAAACGATCTTTTTTCGGTTTTCCATGCCTTTGGTCGCCGGCTTTTTGATGACCACGTTACCAACTTCGTCCACCTGGGTTTCAAGCCCCAGCTTATTTCCAAAGTTCTTGATGAATTCTATCACCCTTTCTTCCTTTTTGGAAGGTCTGGGTACCGCGTTGAGATCGGCAAACTTATTCCATAAAACTTTGGGCTCTAATGCCCTTATTTCTTCATTCATTCTTCTTATTTTTGGTATCTTCACAAAGGTATTTTATTTGCCCGATATCTAAAATTCAAGACTCTATTTATTCAATTTCCACTTTTGTGAAAAGAAAATTCGTCTGGCTTCTCGCAATATTTTTACCCGTTCAGATCATTGGGATCAATATTCTGAAAGGTTTTCCTGAATTCGTAGAAAACTATTATTCCCTTGGCATCTATCCCTGGATTTCGAGCACTATGCGCCTGGTATTGGGTTTTATTCCGTTCTCACTCGGCGATCTGCTTTACGCCGTTTTCGTAATCCTGTTAATCCTATGGATATCAAGACGCTTCAAACAGCGATTCCGAAGTCCGAAGATCTGGATACCCGATGCGCTGGCAACCTTATCGGTAATTTACTTCTGTTTTCATCTTTTCTGGGGTTTCAATTATTACCGTCTTCCGCTTCATAAAAGCCTGGAGATCGAAAATGATTATACCACCGAAAAACTTTTAGAGCTGACTGATATCCTTATTAAGCGATCCAACGAATTACATTCAGAATTGGCAAAAAACGACACGGTGAAAGTTGATTTTAGTTTCACTAAAAATCAATTATTCCGGCAAACCTTGGAAGGATTTGATCACCTGAAAAATGATTTTCCAGAACTGAAATACCAGGGTGAAGCCCTTAAACGCTCGCTTTACAGCTTACCGCTCACCTATATGGGTTTCAACGGCTATCTGAATCCGCTGACGAACGAAGCCCAGGTGAATACTATAATTCTGCCCTATAAGATCGCGACCACGGCCAGCCACGAGGTAGGTCATCAACTGGGATTCGCCAAGGAAAATGAAGCGAATTTTATCGCCTGCCTGGCTACCATGAATCATCCGGATCCCTATTTCAGGTATTCGGGTTTCACCTTTGCCCTTGGGTACTGTTTGAACGAGATCTACAGGCGGGAACCTGAAAAGGTCAAGGAAATGACGGCCAAAATGAATCCCGGTATCCTCAAGAATTACCGTGAAGTCGATGAATTCTGGAGAAGACACACCAATCCGCTGGAACCCATTTTCCAGGCTACCTATAACCGCTATTTGATCGCGAATAACCAGAGTGACGGCATGAAAAGTTACAGTTATGTGGTCGCGCTCCTGGTCAATTACTTCGATGATACCCGAAATGCATTGTAAAGCCTTCCTGGTAAAACAAAATTTAGTATTTTGAGGCTCATTTTTTTCTGAAAATTTATTCTATTAATTACCCAGACCCATGAAATTAAAATTACTGGTACTCGGGATCTTAATGTGCATCCTTGATGCTCAATCCCAGGAGTACTTCCCCAAAAATGACGGGGTAAAATCACCCAATTCCAATTATACCATTTTTACGAACGCTAATATCTATACAGATGCGGGCACAGTGATCGAAAAGGGAATGTTCGCCATTCGGGAAGGAAAGATCACGGCAGTAGGAAAATCTATAAATATCCCATCCAACAGTACGGTGATCAACCTGGAGGGAAAACATGTATACCCATCGTTTATTGATCTGTACAGCAATTTTGGAATCTCAAAACCTAAAAGGGCCGAAAACGGAAGTCAGCCACAATACGATGCCGGGCGTGAAGGTTATTACTGGAACGATCATATAAGACCGGAAACCGATGCTGTTTCACACTTCAGCTTTGATGCCAAGGAAGCTGAAAAATTACAAAAAGCAGGATTTGGAGTAGTGAACACCCATGTTCAGGATGGGATCCTAAGAGGTACCGGGATACTGGTAGCTCTTACGCCGGAAGCCAGTGAAGGAGATCGAATCCTTAATGAAAGATCGGCTCAATATCTTTCTTTTGATAAAAGTGTTCAGTCCAGACAGTCCTACCCTACTTCTATCATGGGAGCCATGGCACTTATTCGCCAGGCTTACCTAGATGCCGACTGGTATGCAAAGGGCAACGCAGATAATACCGATCTCGCCCTGGAGGCCCTGAACAGGAATAAAAACCTGACGCAGATCTTTGTTACAGACAATCTGCTGAATGAGCTAAGAGCCGACAAACTAGGAGATGAATTCGGGGTGCAATATGTGATCGTAGGCAGCGGAATGGAATACCAAAGAATAGATAAGATCAAAGCTTCTGGCGCCACTTACATCATCCCGCTTAAATTTCCTTCAGCCTTTGATGTCGAGGATCCCTACCTGGCAACCCGGCTAAGCCTTCAGGAAATGAGGGAATGGAACCAGGCTCCTGCAAATTTGAAGGTCCTTTCAGAAAATAATGTTCCATTTACCTTAACGACTCATTCGATAGATGCCGAAAAGGATTTCAGAAGCAACCTCATCAAAGCTATAGATTTTGGGTTGAGTAAGGAAACTGCACTTGCAGCACTTACCAGTGTTCCGGCTCGAACCATCGGGATGCAGGGAAAGCTGGGAACCATTAAAGAAGGGGCCTGGGCGAACTTTATTATCACTTCTGGCGATTACTTTGATAAGGAAACCACGATCTATGAAAACTGGGTACAGGGTGAACAAAAGATCCTGGAAAATATGGATGTCACCAATATCACCGGGACTTACGATTTAAAGATCGATGGAAAAACCTATGAACTAAATATTTCAGGAGAGCCTTCAAAACCAAAGGCCGAAGTGAAACTGGGCGATTCCAGGATCGGTTCAAAACTCAGTTTTGAGAATAACTGGATGAACCTACTGCTCTCTTCACCCGATACCACGAAAACTGAATTTATCAGGCTCACGGCAAATATTCCTGAAATGACGACTACCATCACCGGAAAAGCCATCCTGCCTAATGGAAATCAGTCAGCCTTTACCGCGACCAGAACAAAGGATTCCGAAGACAAGAAGAAACAGGAAAAAGACAAACAGGTTCACGAGATCGTGCCGGTCACTTTTCCAAATATTGCATATGGCTTTAATGAAAAGCCAGAACAGCAGAATGTATTGTTTAAAAATGCAACAGTCTGGACCAGCGAAGCCGAAGGAGTACTGGAAAATACCGATGTGCTGGTTAGAAACGGGCAGATCGCCAGGATTGGGAAAGATTTGAATGCAGGAGGAGCCCGGGTGATCGACGCTACAGGTAAACACCTTACAGCCGGGATCGTTGATGAACATTCACATATCGCAGCTTCCGATATCAACGAGGCCGGACACAATTCTTCTGCCGAAGTAAGCATGGAAGATGCCTTGGATCCTACCGATATCAATATTTACCGAAACCTTGCCGGAGGGGTTACCACCATTCAGCTCCTACACGGTTCTGCCAATCCTATTGGAGGGAAATCGGCCATTCTAAAGCTAAAATGGGGAGAATCTGCTGAGGACCTGATCTTTGAAGAGGCAGCTCCATTCATTAAATTCGCCCTTGGGGAAAATGTCAAGCAGGCCAACTGGAACAGCAATGTTCGTTTTCCACAGACACGAATGGGAGTTGAGCAGGTTTTTACCGATTATTTCAGCCGGGCCAGAGCCTATGAAACCCTGAAGAATAGCGGCGATGATTTTAGAAAGGATCTTGAAATGGAAACCATCGTGGAGATACTGAACGGGGAACGATTTGTAAGTTCACATTCCTATATCCAAAGTGAGATCAATATGCTGATGAAGGTCGCAGAGCAATTCGACTTTAATATCAATACTTTCACTCATATCCTGGAAGGTTACAAGGTGGCCGATAAAATGAAGGAACATGGCGTTGGCGCTTCCACTTTTTCTGACTGGTGGGCTTATAAATACGAGGTGAACGATGCGATCCCGTATAACGCAGCCATCATGAACGAAGTTGGACTTACCGTTGCCATCAACAGTGACGACAGTGAAATGAGCCGTAGACTGAACCAGGAAGCAGCTAAAACTATGAAGTACGGAGGGATGAGCGAAGAAGAAGCCTGGAAGATGGTGACCATCAACCCGGCAAAATTACTCCATATTGACGAGTATGTTGGAAGCATTAAGGAAGGAAAACACGCCGACCTGGTACTCTGGAATGAACATCCACTTTCCATATATGCAATTCCTGAAAAGACCATGATCGAAGGAGTTCTCTATTTCGATAAAGAGCAGGACGCGAAAATGAGAGAAGAAATTAAAAAAGAACGAAATATGTTGATCGGCCAGATGTTGAAGGCAAAGAATGATGGTGTTAAGACTCAACCTGTGAAAGTCAGGGAAGAGCAACGAGTTCACTGTGATCTACTTGAAAAAGTTCAATAAAAACTGAAAGAAATGAAACTGATATATAGACAAATTCTACTAACATTTATGTGTTTGCCATTTATAGCCCAGGCACAGCAAACCCCGGCTCCCCAACAAACCGAAGCCGTTACTATAGTTGGCGCAACGGCTCATCTAGGAAATGGAGAAATTATCGAAAACAGCCTGATCATTTTCGAAGATGGAAAGTTGACCCAGGTAATGGATGCCAACACTAAAATACAGTACCGCGGTAAAATCATTCAGGCAGAAGGAAAACATGTATATCCTGGATTTATTGCACCTAATTCAACTTTAGGGATCGGGGAGATCGATGCCGTAAGACCTACGCTAGATGAGGATGAGATCGGTGAGATCCTGCCGAACGTACGGAGTTTGATCGCTTACAATGCCGAAAGTAAAGTCGTTGAATCCATGAGACCAAATGGAGTGCTGCTCGGGCAGATCGTTCCCCGTGGCGGACTGGTTTCCGGAACTTCTTCAGTAGTTCAGTTTGACGCATGGAACTGGGAAGACGCGGTGATCAGGGAAGATGACGGGCTGCATATCAACTGGCCATCCGCTTTCAGGCGAGGACGCCCCTGGAGGGATGAAGATCCAAATCTCAAACCAAATGATGAATACAATAAAGAGCTTCAAAAGCTAAGCAGTTTCTTTGGTGAAGCAAAAGCGTATCTCTCAGGCAATCGGGACTATACCAACCTGGCTTACCTGGCCATTGAACCGGTTTTCAGCGGAGAGAAAAAAGTATTCGTACACGTAAATGGAGAAAAGGAAATTCTGGATGCCGTTCAATTCAAGAAAGACCAGGGAGTGCAGCATCTGGTGATCGTTGGTGGATACCATGCCGTTGACGTTGCTTCTGCACTTGTCGAAAATGAGATACCTGTACTTGTGAACAGGCCACATAGTACACCAGCCATGGACTACGAAGATTATGATTACCCTTATAAATTAGCGAAATTGCTACATGACCAGGAAGTGCTTGTAGGCCTGGAAAGCAGCGGGCAGATGGAACGAATGAACACAAGGAACTTACCCTTCTATGCTGGAACGGTAGCAGCTTTTGGACTTGAAAAGGAAGAAGCCTTAAAAATGATCACCTCCAATACCGCCAGGATCCTTGGAATCGATGAGAACTACGGAAGCCTGGAAAAGGGAAAATCGGCTACGCTATTTATTTCGGAAGGTGACGCGCTGGATATGAGAACAAACATCATTTCCCATGCCTGGATAGACGGAAGGGCGATTAGCCTGGAAACTCACCAGACGGAACTTTGGAAGCGATATTCTAATAAATATAAGGACGAGGATAAGGAATAGAACAGGTTCGGCGCAATTGGAGGCCTTCGACTGCATTCAGGCTGTTATGTGGTAATGGAAAGAAGTTTTGATTAACTTCGATAGCCTTCGACTCCGCTCAGGCTGACATAAAGTTTAAAATTGATCCTGTCCAGCAGACTTAGACTGAGATTGAGCTGATATGTGGAAATAGAAAGAGGTTTTGATTAACTTCGATAGCCTTCGACTCCGCTCGGGCTGACAGTCTAATCCAAGAAGTTTATGCCATAAAGAAAGACTGCTGGCCTTCCACTGCGCCTGGTTTGAAATAGAGAAAAGGCAAAGGTCTTTGTTATAGTCGATAGCCTTCTACTGCTCTCAGCCTAACATTTTCTACTGCAATTAAGCTTTTAAACTGAGCTTTTTTAATGCCTAATAAGTCCGTATTTTAGCAGCCATGCTTAAGAAGATCACGAGTGCGCAGAACCGGGAAATAAAAAGATTGCTGCAGTTACAGGATAAATCCCGGAACCGCAAAAAAGAAGGAGTTTTTATAGTTGAAGGAAAAAGGGAAACACAGCTTGCCCTTAAAGGTGGTTACGAGGCGGTTCATTTCTACTTTTGTCCGAATCTAGTGGATTTCGACGAAGTGATAAAGCTTGCAAAAGCTTCAGAAGAAACCAGTCCCGAGATCATCGAGATAAGCCTTGAGGTTTATGAAAAAGTTGCTTATCGAGGCAGTACTGAGGGAGTTATCACTGTTTTCAATAGTAGAGAACATGAACTCAAGGATATCGTTTTTAAAAATCAAAATCCGTTGATCCTGGTTGCGGAAGCACCTGAAAAACCTGGAAATATTGGGGCCTTATTAAGAACTGCCGACGCCGCTGCAGTAGACGCAGTGATCATCGCTAACCCGAAAACCGATCTTTATAACCCTAATATCATCCGGAGCAGCGTGGGTTGTGTTTTCACAAACCAGGTCGCAATAGGAAACACGACAGAGATCATCGAATTTCTTAAGAATAAAAATATCGGAATTTACGCTGCAGCTTTGCAATCGTCCAGGGTCTATCACGAGATCGACTTCAGTCCGGCTTCGGCTATCGTAGTTGGAACAGAGGCTACGGGACTCAGCGACCAATGGCTTGAAAATTCAACCCAGAACATCATTATTCCCATGCAGGGAGCTATAGATAGCATGAATGTTTCGGTCGCTGCCGGAATATTGATCTTCGAAGCCAGCAGGCAGCGTTCCATTTAAAAAATCTCAAATTTGAAACCAGAAACCCTATTCTATATTATCATTGGCATTATTATCATAGATTTTGTGATCGACAAGATCCTTGATTCGCTTAACGCCAGGCATTTTAATGATCCGGTGCCGCAAGAACTTTCAGATGTTTACGACACCGAAGAATACGAACGCTCCCAGCGATATAAGAAAGAGCGCTTCAAATTTGGAATGATCACTTCCACCTTTTCGGTTTTACTTACCCTGGGATTTATCATTTTCGATGGTTTTGCCTGGGTAGATGAAATCGCGCGAAGTATCAGCGATAATTCCATTGTGATCGCCCTGATCTTTTTTGGCATCATCATGCTGGGAAGCGATATTTTAATGACCCCATTTTCGTGGTACAGCACCTTCGTCATCGAAGAGAAATATGGATTTAATAAAACGTCAAAAGGCACCTTTTTCCTGGATAAAATAAAAGGTCTTGCGATGACGGCCGTTATCGGGGGTGGTATCCTGGCTTTGATCGTCTGGTTCTACCAGTTCGCCGGGGATGATTTCTGGTGGTATGCCTGGATCCTTATCACAATATTCACAGTTTTTATGAACATGTTCTATGCAAAGCTCATTGTTCCGCTATTCAACAAGCAAACACCGCTGGAAAATGGCTCGTTAAGAGATAAAATAGAGGGTTATGCTAACAGCGTTGGCTTTAAACTGGACAATATCTTCGTGATAGACGGCTCAAAGCGAAGTACCAAGGCGAATGCCTATTTTTCAGGCTTCGGAAGTGAAAAAAGGATCACGCTTTACGATACCCTTATCAACGACCTCGAAGAAGAAGAGATCGTTGCAGTACTGGCTCATGAAGTAGGACATTATAAAAAAAATCACATTATTATCAATTTGATCGCTTCTGTGATCACCACCGGGTTTACCCTTTGGTTATTATCGGTTTTTGTTGGCAATCCCATACTTTCACAGGCGCTTGGGGTCGCCGAACCCAGTTTCCATATTGGCCTTATCGCCTTCGGAATTCTATACAGTCCTATTTCAGAAATTACAGGCCTTATAATGAATTTTATATCACGAAAATTTGAATACCAGGCCGATAATTTTGCAGGCTCAACCTACGATGCCGATTCGCTGATCTCCAGCCTGAAGAAGCTTTCCCGGAATACATTGAGCAATCTTACTCCACATAAAGCCTATATTTTTGTGCATTATTCACACCCCAGCCTGTTGCAAAGATATCGCAACCTGAAGACCGGTTTTTAGTTGTGTCATTACTATCTTAATTGTATTTTTAACCTATGACCGAAGCAGCTATAGCAAAAGAAAACAAGCAGATTGCCAGGCAGTACAAGGAACTGCTCAGGATAAGCTATCAAACCCTTACCGAGGAGGACAAGAAACTCATCAGGAAGGCCTTTGATACGGCTGTTGATGCCCACAGCGATCAGCGCAGGAAATCGGGAGAAGCCTATATTTTCCACCCTATCGCGGTTGCCAAGATCGTAGCTTCAGAAATCGGTCTGGATGCTACTTCTATCGCTGCAGCACTGCTTCACGATGTGGTGGAAGACACCCGATATACCCTGAACGATCTTCGCGAAATGTTTGGTGAGCAGGTAGCCAAAATTGTTGATGGGCTTACCAAAATTTCCAATCTGAAGAAGGATAAGGATGTTTCCCTGCAGGCCGAAAACTTCAGGAAAATGCTGCTTACCCTTAACGACGACGTACGGGTTATCATTATCAAAATAGCCGACAGGTTGCACAATATGCAAACCATGGATGCGATGCGGCCGGATAAGCAGGTAAAGATCGCTTCAGAAACACTATATATCTACGCTCCCCTGGCCCACCGAATCGGGCTTTATAATATAAAAACAGAACTGGAAGACCTTGGCCTTAAATATACTGAGCCAGATGTCTACCAGGAGATCCTTACCAAAATGAAGGAAAGTAAGGAGGAGCAGGATGCCTATATCAAGCAATTTACCAAGGTGATCCAGGACTCACTGGACAAGGAAGATTTTGATTACGAGATAAAGGGAAGGCCAAAATCCATCTATTCTATAAACCGCAAGATCAAGGCACAAAATATCAGTTTTGACGAGGTCTATGATAAGTTCGCGATCCGGATCATATATAAAAGTGAACCTTCTCAGGAAAAATTCCTGGCCTGGAAGATCTATTCCATCGTGACCGATCACTTCAGACCCAATCCTACAAGATTGAGAGACTGGATATCATCTCCAAAATCAACCGGATACGAAGCCCTGCATATTACGGTAATGGGACCTAAAGGCCGATGGGTGGAAGTGCAGATTCGCAGTGAACGCATGAACGAGATCGCTGAAAAGGGATATGCAGCCCATTACAAATACAAGCAGGGCAAACCAAGCCAAAAAGAAGAAGGTGGATTCGAAGAATGGGTAACCCGTTTGCAGGAGGCGTTGGAGAATCCAGAGATCAATGCGGTAGATTTTGTGGAACAGTTCAAATTAAACCTGTATTCCAAGGAGATCTTCGTGTTTACCCCGCAGGGAGACCTGAAATCCCTTCCAAAAGGATCTACTCCGCTCGATTTCGCATTCAGCATACATACCGAAATTGGTTTACATACGCGTGGTGCCAGGGTCAACAACAAACTGGTACCATTAAGCCATGAGCTGAAAAGCGGCGACCAGGTAGAGATCATCACCTCAGACAGCGCGAAGCCAAATATCAACTGGCTGGATTATGCCAATACGGCAAGGGCAAGGGCTAAGATAAAATCTTCTCTAAAAGAAGAGAAAAAAGAGATCGCCGAAGAAGGAAAAGCTATTCTTGCCAGGAAGTTGAAGGCTCAGAAGATACAGTTCAATGAGAAATCGATCAATGAACTGGTGCTTTTCTTCAACTTAAAGACCAGCCTTGACCTTTTCTACAGAGTAGGAATTGGAAAAATAGATAACCAGATGCTGAAGGATTTTGCCAATTCCAGAAGCAACGCCCTGGTTAGTTATTTTAAGAATAAGATCCGCAGTAAACCTTCGGTCTCTACAGAAGTACACAAAGAAGAGATCACGGCTAAATACGACCAGCTGGTCTTCGGAAAAGAAGAAGAAAAACTGGAGTATAAGCTTTCGAATTGCTGTAACCCGATCCCGGGTGATAATGTCTTCGGATTTATTTCAGTAAACGATGGCATAAAAGTTCATAAAAAGGACTGCCCGAATGCGCTTCAGCTTCAAAGCAATTATGCCTACCGCATCATCCAGGCCAAGTGGATAGACAGTTCGCAACAGGATTTCGTGGCGGTGATCAAGTTGCAGGGAATTGATAATATCGGGCTGGTAAGCGAGGTGACCCAGGAGATCTCCAGCAACATGCACGTGAACATGAAGAACCTGAATTTTGACAGTTCAGATGGGATCTTCAGCGGGCGTATCACCCTGGTCGTTAAGAATAACAATATTCTGAATACCATCATTCAGAGGCTGAAAAAAATTAACGGGATAGACAAGGTAAGCCGTGAATAAACTTATACCTTTGCAGAGCAAATTATGAGCAAAAAAGTTGTAAATAAGAACGATCAGGCGGTCGTCAAGAACGTTTTCACCAAATATCTTGAAGATAAAGGGCACCGCAAGACACCAGAGCGATTTGCCATCCTTCAGGAGATCTATAATGCCGATGATCATTTTGATATAGAATCACTTTATATTAAAATGAAGAACAAGAAATACCGGGTGAGCCGGGCGACGCTTTACAATACCATAGAATTATTGCTGGAATGCGGACTGGTGAGAAAGCATCAGTTTGGACAGAATCAGGCTCAATATGAAAAGTCTTATTTTGACCGCCAGCACGATCATATCATACTTACCGATACCGGAGAAGTTATCGAGTTTTGTGATCCCAGAATACAGAGTATCAAACAAACCATCGAGGAGGTTTTTGATATCGAGATCCAGAAACACTCTTTATACTTTTACGGCAACAAAAAATCAACTAACTAAGTTTATAAATTCATGGCAGTAGATTTACTACTTGGTCTTCAATGGGGTGACGAAGGAAAAGGCAAAATTGTTGACGTCCTCACCTCGAACTACGATATTATTGCACGTTTTCAGGGTGGTCCCAATGCAGGGCATACGCTTGAATTCGACGGACAGAAACACGTGCTTCATACTATCCCTTCCGGGATCTTTCATGATGACAGCGTGAACCTTGTTGGAAACGGGGTTGTGATCGACCCGGTGATCTTTAAAAAGGAACTGGACAACCTGGCAAAGCATAAGATCGATTATAAATCGAAATTATACATTTCAAGAAAAGCCCATTTAATCCTTCCAACTCACCGCCTGCTGGACGCGGCTTCTGAAGCTGCCAAGGGAAAAGCGAAAATTGGCTCTACCTTAAAAGGTATCGGTCCTACCTATATGGACAAGACCGGGAGGAACGGGTTAAGAGTTGGGGACCTCGAAATGGAAGACTGGAAGGAGAAATATCGTGCTCTTGCCGATAAGCATGAGAAGATGATCGCTTTCTATGATGTGGATGTTCAGTATGATCTTAAAGAGCTGGAAAAGGAATTCTGGACTGCTGTTGAGACCTTGAAAGAATTAAAGTTCATCGATAGTGAGCAATACCTGCACGATGCCATGAAAAGCGGAAAAAGCATTCTGGCGGAAGGTGCGCAGGGTTCTTTACTCGATATTGATTTTGGAACCTATCCATTTGTAACTTCTTCCAATACCACAGCAGCCGGAGCATGTACCGGTCTTGGGGTAGCACCAAGAAATATAGGCGAAGCCTACGGAATTTTTAAAGCCTATACCACCAGAGTGGGTAGCGGCCCTTTCCCTACTGAACTTTTTGACGAAGTTGGCGAAACCATGGGACGTGTAGGGAACGAATTTGGAGCTACGACTGGGCGAAAGAGACGTTGTGGATGGCTGGACCTGGTAGCTTTAAAGTATGCCGTTCAGGTGAATGGGATCACTCAGCTTATCATGATGAAGGGTGATGTGCTTAGTGGCTTTGAGACTCTTAAAGTTTGTACCGCTTATAAATATAAAGGAGAGACCATTAAACATCTTCCTTATAATATTGAACCGGAAAACCTGGAACCTGTCTATACAGAAGTAGAAGGCTGGAAGGAAGACCTGACAAAGATGACCGATGCTACTTCCCTTCCTAAAGAATTCAATGATTATGTTGCTTTTCTTGAGAAAGAACTGGAAGTGCCTATTAAAATGGTTTCGGTTGGACCAGACCGAACCCAGACCATCGTAAGATAAATCAAAAAGCCCTCGAAAATCGAGGGCTTTTCTTTTAGCAACTAATTTCTCTTTTTAGTTATCATCTTCGTTTACGATGAACAAACCAGCGATCGCTGCTGCGGTTTCTCCTGAAAGCGGCTCATCGAAAGCCTCGCTTACAGCATCTGAAACATTGCCTACGATATCATTTTCGTAAGTTAAACCGGTGAGGTCCACACCGCCCTGGGTCACATTTTCCTCGCCATCATATACAGCCTGTGTAGCTTCAGGCATTCCGTCTCCTCTCATACTTCCGGTGATCCAGCCTTTTAGCCCTCTGATACGCCTTACTTCAGAAGCATGGCGAGCTTCAACCGAGTGAATTTGTAAAGCAGGCTCCAGGAATGGAGTTCCCATCAGGTTAGCCGCCTGGCCTTTATAAGCTCTTACACCGGTATCCTCAAAAGCCTGGGCCAAAGCCAAAAGCTGAGCCATAGCCGTTTCCTGGCCTATCCCGTTTTCATTGAAGGGATCAAAGGCTCCATTTGCCGTAAAATCAAAAGTTGGTTTATCAACGGGTGTAGCCCCGGCATTGGTAAGTCCTGCAACCAGAAAGTCCACGTGCGCTGATTCATGTTTTGATATTTGCATAAAAGCGGTTTCCTCTCGAGATCCGCCTTCAAGAACACCAGATTCGAGGGCCATTATATAGAATTCTGCTTCCAGGTATTCCAGTGTTAATGCCAGTTGCAGGGCATCTACCGGAGAATTCTCCTGGAAATAAGCTGCGGCATTGGCCTTATTGGTGGCCAGTCCAAAAGGAATAGCGGCCATAGCGGCCTTTTTACCAAAACTTGACAAGGTATTGAACATCTCCCTCCTGGAGGTAGATTTAGTGGTTAATTTCTCGGATGTAAAATCATCCAGTAATTTTATAATACTCATAATAATATTTTTTTCGGGTTATAGATAGGATTTAGGATCCGGTCATCGGTTCCGGTAGATTGTTCGCCGTAAATTCAGTGGTAATAAATCCTCCGGCAATGTCAAACACTTCAGATGGATCATAAGCTAAATCCAACCCGTTTTCATCAATAATATCATCCCCGGCAAAATCGGCCGAATTAGGATTAATCAAAGATCTGATAGCCGAAGCATGTCTTGCTTCTACCGATACGATCTTTCCAGCAAGAACCAGGTACGTCTCGTCTGCAATTCGGTCTCCTGCACCATTATAAGCTCCTACTCCGGTATCTTCAAGTGCCATTGCAGTTGCAAGAACTGAATCTCTACTGTCGAAATCTACAGACGAAAAATCAAATTCCAGATCGGGTAGGGTATTTTCCTCTCCGGCTGCTGCTGTAATGGCGGCCTTAAAGAAATCTCTATGTATCACTTCGTGATTATATAAATCATCCATAAGCTCCTGTTCCACGGCTGGAGCGCCACTATAATAAGCTCCCTCTCTTACACGGGTATAAAATTCGGCTTCCAGTTGCTCTAGTGCATAGGCATAATTAAGAATACCAACATCACCACTTCCAAGATCGAATACCGGATCTGGTTCTGGTTCCGGATCTGGGTCTGGTTCTGGATCTGGTACTCCCACGTCTCCACCTGGATCAAACAAATCATCTTCACTACAGGAGTACATTAAGAAGCTGGAACCTGCTAAACCGAGCCCACCTAACTTAATGAATTTCCTTCGTGATTTCATTTTCGAATTTTTGGAAGACGCTTCAATAACATCCACCTTCACTAAAGGTTTTTTCATAATTTTTGATTTTAGTTTCATAGAAACTTACGATAGTATAGAAGATTCGGTTTTAATGAGAGTGTTAAGGTTTTCCTAAACAGGTTGAATTTTGGGAAAAATTAAGGTTGTATGCTTATACATTAAGTTGAATTTAAGGTCTGCTTTCCATTTTTAATTCTCCCAAGGCTTTATTACATAAAGAAATCATTACTGGTAATTTCATTACTTTTGAAAAAAATTCGAAGCTTGTTTAAGTACCTCTTTATTATAATATGCCTCCTGCTACCAGTTGCCACTATTGCGCAAACCCAGGAAATCGATTTTAAATCGGATAGAAATATTCAGAACGAAGCCAGGTATCCCGGAGCCTTTATTCTAAGCAGTGTAGAAAACCAGGTTTATTTTAACCATGACGGGATCGAGGTCTGGTGTGATAATGCTGTCTTTTATAAGGAAGCCAACTTTTTTAAGGCCTACGGAAATATCCGGATGAAGCAGGGTGACACTGTAAGTATGACCAGTAATTATGCTGAATATAACGGGAATACCGAGTTTGCTTTTGCAAGTGGAAAGGTTCGTATGGAGCGACCGGACACCACTTTAGAAACAGACAGTCTATTCTTCGACAGGCTCAAACAACAGGCCTATTACCGAAGCGGCGGAAAGGTAACCGATACCGCCAGCGTACTTACCAGCCGTATTGGCCGGTATTATATGAAGGAGAACAAGTATAGTTTCATCAATAATGTTGAGCTTGTTAATCCTGAATATACGATCAATTCGGAACAGCTCGATTTTTATTCAGAAACCGGGCATGCTTACCTTTATGGTCCTTCAACCATCAAGGGTGAGACCAGCACGGTATATTGCGAAAGGGGATTTTACGATACCCGCGCAGATAATGGTTATTTTGTAAAGAACTCCCGGATAGACTATGAAAACAGAATTCTGAAAGGAGACAGTCTGTATTTTAACAGGGAACGAAGTTTTGCCTCGGCGACTAATAATATCAGCGTTACCGATACGGTAAATGACAGCAGGGTCACAGGGCATTATGCCGAGGTTTACCGGGACCGGGATTCCGTGTTTATAACAAAAAGGGCGCTGGCAGCCAGCCTTCAGGACAGGGATACTCTTTTTATTCACAGCGACACCATCATGATCACCGGGAAACCGGAAAAAAGAGTGATCCGCGGTTTTTACGATGTAAGGATCTTTAAGGAAGACCCTACCGGTGAGAATACGATGAGCGGAAGAAGCGACTCTATTTATACCGACCAGGTTACCGGACTTACCAAGCTTATTACACTGGGCAACGCAAAAAAGCCGGTTCTATGGTCTGCTAATAACCAAATGACTGGAGACAGTATTCACCTCCAAAGCAATCCAAAGACAGAAAAACTGGATTCCATGCTGGTTTTTGACAATGCCTACCTGATCCAGAAAGACAGTATAGACGGCTACAACCAGGTTAAGGGAAAGATCCTTACCGGTTATTTTGATAATAATGAACTTACCAAGGTTATAATCGATAAAAATACTCAAACACTTCACTATATGAGGAATAGTGAGAGTGAGTTGATAGGGATCAATAAAACCCAGGCCAGCAGCATAAAGATCCTGTTCGAAAACAGGCAAATCCAGGATGTATACTATTATAACCAGATAGATGGCAGCCTTACCCCGGAAAATGAATTTCCGCCTAATCAGCGGCGTCTGGAAGGTTTCAACTGGCGTGGTGAAGAACGAATTTTAAGCAAAGAGGGATTGTTTGAAGGAAAACCGGAACCCGAACTCACCAAGATCAAAGGTATTCCCCTTCCCGATGCTCCCGAGGAATTCTTTGAAAAAAGAAAAGAAAAAGACGATTTACTCCTCAATGAGAATTCAAGGCTAAAACCATCTATTCTTCAGAACCGGGAAGCAGACAGTCTCAGGTTCAAAAATGAAAAGGTGCTCGACAGTATCAACCCCGATACGGAAAAAGAAAAGCTTAAACAGGATATTGAAAATCTCGAAAAAGCGAATAAAGCTAAAAAGAAGGATAGTTAGATTGAAAGAGGATTTTTTAAAATACCAGGCACAAACCACCCCGCATCCACTGGGCCTTGAAGTAGATTATGCCAGTGGAAGTTATATTTATACCACAGACGGCAAACAACACCTGGACTTTGTAGCTGGGGTTTCGGCATGCAGCCTGGGTCATTCGCATTCAAAAGTGGTTGCTGCCATCACCCAACAGGCTCAGAAGTACCTGCATGTGATGGTTTATGGCGAGTATGCGCAGCAACCGGCCGTAGAATTGACAAAATTACTGGCAAAACATTTTCCCCCTCCATTGGAGAAAACCTATCTGGTTAATAGTGGAACTGAAGCCATTGAAGGAGCCCTGAAACTGGCGAGACGAGCTACAGGACGTACCGGGATCATTGCAGCCAAACAAGCCTATCACGGGAATACCATGGGCTCACTAAGCCTGATGGATTATGAGGAACGGGTAAAACCATTCAGGCCGCTTATTGGAGATGTTTCATTCCTGGAATATAATAACGAATCTCATTTAGATAAAATAAACGAGAACACGGCTGCGGTAATCTTAGAGACCATCCAGGGTGGTGCAGGCTTTATTATGCCAGCCAATGATTATCTCAAAAAAGTAAAGGCACGTTGCCAGGAAACCGGTGCTCTGCTGATTCTCGATGAGATCCAGCCGGGTTTTGGACGAACAGGGAAACTTTTTGGATTTGAAAATTTTAGTGTTGTTCCAGATATCGTCGTGATGGGTAAAGGAATGGGTGGCGGACTTCCGATTGGAGCTTTTTCTGCTTCAGAAAAAATAATGGATCTCCTTAGCGATAATCCTAAGCTGGGACATATCACCACCTTTGGCGGAAATCCTCTCATAGCAGCTGCCTCTCTTGCTACTTTAAAAGAAATCACCGAAACAGAATTGATGGATCAGGCCCTGGAAAAGGAAAAATTATTCAGAAAACTCTTACAGCACCCACTGGTCAGTGAAATTCGAGGCAAGGGATTAATGCTTTCCATTATCATGAAATCTGCCAGAATTGCTGATGATCTAATCCTGAAAGCCAAAGAAAGAAACCTGATATTATTCTGGTTATTATTCGAGAAGCGCGCCGTGCGCATCACTCCTCCCCTGACTATTTCTAATGAGGAAATCATGAAAGGTTGTGGCATTATTATTGACATACTCGAAGAGTTGAACCAAACTGAAGATGATGTTAATTAATTTGTTAACAACAATGCCTCAGAAAAACCAAATCGCCTGTATTGATTTTTAACTTTAGTACAGAAGAAATCCCTAAATCCCTCTCTTATGCAGCTAAGCCATAACGAAGAAGATAATTTCTCCCTAAGTCGGTTCGAGTCCATGTTGAAAACGAATGATGTGCTGTTCTTTGATTCCAATGAATTTGAGAACATTATCAATCACTATCTGGAAAACGGGAAGATCTCACTGGCGAAAAAGGCTGTGAAGATGGGACTGGCCCAGCATCCATCATCGGTAAACCTTAAATTGTTCAAGGTAGAGATCCTTGTTTTCGAGGATAAACTCGACCTGGCCGATGGTATTTTAAATGAATTAAAGGAGCTGGAAACCTCCAACGAGGAAATCTATATCCAGAAGGCCCAGATCTATTCGAAAAGGGACATGCACCAGGAAGCCATTACCATGCTACAGGCTGCGCTGGAGATCACCCTGGAAGATGCCGAGATCTTTTCCCTTATCGGGATGGAATACCTGTTCCTGGAGGATTTCGAAAATGCCAAGTATAGTTTTATGAAATGCCTGGAAGCCGATGAAGAAGACTATTCAGCTTTATATAATATCATGTATTGTTTCGATTTCCTGGATCAAAAGGAAGCAGCGATCGAGTACTTGAACATGTACCTGGACAAGCATCCCTATTGCGAGGTTGCCTGGCACCAGGTAGGAAAACAATATTTTGATCTCAAAGAATACAACAAAGCTTTGGCTGCTTTTGATTTTGCGATCATCAGTGATGATAGATTCGTAGGAGCCTATCTTGAAAAAGGAAAGGTACTTGAAAAACTGAAGCGCTATAACGAGGCCATCGAAAACTATAATATCACCCTGGAGCTCGAAGACCCCACTTCATTCGCTTACCTGAGAATAGGAAAGTGTTTTGAGAAACTGGGATGTGATGATCTTGCGCTTAAGAACTACAAACAAACCGTACACGAAGATCCACTGCTTGATAAGGGCTGGATAGCGATTACAGATTTCTACATCAAGAAACTGAATTTTCAAAAAGCGCTTTATTATATCAACAAAGCTATCAATATCGATGAGGAGAACGTGCTTTACTGGAAGCGCTATGCAAAGATCAACAGCCGTCTCAAATTCTACGAGGAGGCTGAAGTAGGATATAAGAAAAGCCTGGAACTTGGGAATTATGAACTGGAAACCTGGATACGAAGATGTGACATCCTCATTGGTCTGGGTGAATACGAGACCGCGATCACTAGCATGCTTCAGGCACTTGAATTTTACCCGGGTACGGCAGAGATAGAATATCGACTTGCTGGTTTGTTCTTCACCACGAATAAAGCAGAAAAAGGCTATTTTCATTTAAACAGTGCCCTGAAGATCGATTCAGAATATTATATCATTATCGAGGAGCTTTTCCCGAATATCTTTAACCGAAAAAGCGTCCGTCAAATTATAAATTCCTTCGTAAAGCTCTCTTAGTAATTTTGCTACCTTTGGGCGAAATCATAATTAAGGAAGATGCAGAGAAGCTTTTTGGACTACCTCACGGTCACTCTTAAAGGTATGGCCATGGGCGCGGCCGATGTAGTGCCCGGCGTTTCTGGAGGTACGATCGCTTTTATTTCAGGAATTTACGAAGAATTGATCACCACCATTAGCGGGGTTAAACCTTCCCTGCTTACCACCTGGAAAGAGAACGGTTTTTCAGCCATGTGGAAAGAGCTGAACGGGAATTTTATCCTGGCACTTTTCTGCGGAATCCTTATCAGCATCTTCAGCCTGATGAGGCTGGCCAATTACCTGTTAGAAAATCACCCGGTTCTTATCTGGTCTTTCTTTTTTGGTCTTGTGCTTGCCAGTATCTGGTTCGTGGCTAAACAGATCCCCAGGTGGAATTACCAGATCATCATAGCCCTGGTCCTTGGAGCTGCCATAGCATTTTATATAGTGAGCCTCCCGCCACTTTCAGCCAATTCAAGTTATTTGTTCCTGTTCTTCGCCGGATCTATCGCCGTATGCGCGATGATACTCCCGGGAATTTCGGGTGCTTTTATCCTAGTTTTGCTAGGGGCCTATAAACCGGTTACCGAGGCTGCACATGATTTTGATTTGAAGACCCTGGCCGTGGTAGGCCTTGGTGCGATCTTTGGCCTTCTTAGCTTTTCAAGGATTCTGAAGTGGCTTTTTGAACATTATGCCAATATCACGCTGGCTGTACTTACCGGATTTATTGCCGGGTCTCTTAATAAGATCTGGCCATGGAAGAAAGTGCTCGAAACAGAGGTCTTCGGCGATAAGGAAGTGGTGTTAAGAGAAGCTTCTGTCCTGCCCTGGAATTTTGAAGGGGAACCGCAAACTCTCTGGGCTGTTGTGTTGATGTTGGCCGGTTTTTTCCTAATCGTTGGTCTGGAAATGATCGCTACCAAAAAACCCGATCCTGCCAATGCAACAAACTAGGACCTTTACAGATAAGATCCTACTGGTCCTCAAGGGACTTGCCATGGGAGCGGCCAATAAGGTCCCGGGTGTTTCGGGTGGTGTCGTAGCCTTTGTGGCCGGTTTCTATGAAGAATTCATTTATTCCCTTCAAAAAGTAAACCTAAAGGCCTTTAAACTGCTAATTTCGGGTCGCTTTAAAAGCCTCTATCAATATCTAAATGGTAAGTTCCTTGGATTGCTGATCCTGGGTATGCTCATTAGTTACTTCAGCGTATCCAAATTGCTGGATTATTTGCTAATTCATTATGAACTCTATGTTTGGGGCTCCTTCTTCGGGATGATCATTGGTTCCATTTATTACATCAGCAAGGACTTTGGAGAATGGGATCGGAATTCGCTTGTTTTCGCCTTTTTGGGAATCGCAGGCGGTATTGCCATCAGTTTCCTGGAACCGGCGAGGGAAAACGACAATCTCTGGTTCGTTTTCGTCTGCGGAATGATAAGCGTATCAGGTATGACCCTGCCCGGGCTTTCAGGTAGTTTTATCCTGATTCTCCTGGGTAATTATGTATTATTGCTGGTAGATTCGGTTAACGCGCTGTATGACACCATGGCCGAAATGCTTTTACTGGATTTCAGCTTTATGAACGATCCGGAACGCCTGCGCATGCTGCAGGTCCTGATGGTCTTTGCGGCAGGATCACTTGCCGGCCTGGTTTCCCTTTCACATCTTCTTGGCTTTGTTCTGAAAAGATTTAAAAAAGAAACCTTCGCGGTGATCATCGGTTTTATTACCGGTTCGCTTGGAGTGGTCTGGCCCTGGAAGGAAAAGATCTATAAGACGAATGAGAATGGCGAGATCCTTATGGACCGTGAAGGGAATCAGATAATCGATAATTATGACAGGTACTGGCCAGATTTCTCTAGTTCTGAAACCTGGCTAACCCTATTTTTTATTATGGTTGGGATATTCATCGTCCTGGGGCTTGCCTGGTATGAAAATAAAAATCAGAAAAAATGAGGAATTTCGGGCTTCTTGGTAATAATATAGATTATTCATTTTCAAGGAAATATTTTTCGGAAAAATTCGAAAAGGAAAACATCAATGCCCGGTACCGGAATTTCGACATAGCTTCTATTGAAGAATTTCCAGAGATCATTGGCACTAATGATATTTCAGGACTTAATGTCACCATTCCATATAAGGAGAAGATAATGGAATACCTGGACCGGCTGGATTCACACGCTGCAAGGATCAGGGCGGTAAATACTATCAAATTTGAAGCCGATGGAAGCCTTACCGGATATAATACCGATTACTGGGGTTTTAAGGAATCGCTAAAACCTAATTTAAGATCCCATCATCAAAAGGCTTTGATCCTCGGCACTGGCGGAGCCTCTAAAGCTGTCGCTTATGCGCTGAAACTTCTTAATATCGAGTATGATTTTGTTTCGCGAAATGCCGATGCAGGATTTACCTACGACGAGCTTGATAAAAGCAGTATTCGGGATCACCAGATCCTCATTAATTGCACACCCCTGGGCACCTATCCAAATGTAGAAAAGCATCCTTCAGTTCCAGTTGAGTACCTCTCTGAGAAACATCTCATTTTTGATCTTGTCTATAATCCTTCAGAAACCCGCCTGATGAAACTGGCCGCAGAAAATGGATCCAGCGTTATAAACGGACTACGAATGCTGGAACTTCAGGCTGAAAAAGCATGGGAAATTTGGAACTCCCAGCCTTAATCCCCTGTATTTTAAAGCTACAAATAAAACCAATCGCTTGCCCATTTTTAGGGGAGTTGTTATCTTTCAACTTTAATTGATATCGAAGAACCCTAACATTGAAAGATATGTCTCAACAAGAAAATGAAAATAAGAAAAAAGGGCCTTCAGAAGAAGAAATGAAAAAAGCTGATGGGTTATCCACCCCGGCTGAAAGAGCTTCAGAAGAAGGTGATGGAAAAATGTCGGCGAAGTCTGTTGATGACCAAACTAACCAAAACGAAAATTCTACTTCAGATAAAACCACCAACACTGAAAATCAGGAAGAGATCGAATCTACCGATCATGAAGATGCCATGGTAGATGAGTCGGCCGCTGGCAAAGCCACTTCAGATCTAAAGAAAAAGGAACAGCAGGATCCCGATTCAGATCCCTATACCGACCTGGAAGAACAGGAAAACCCGGAAAATCCGTTTTTTAAACAGCCTGAGATCAAGGAAGAAGATACAAAAGAGGATGCTGAAAAGCCCAAAGCTGAGAAAAAGATCTCTGATTCTACCGATCATGAGGACGCGATGGTTTCAGAATCTGAATCGAACACCCAGAAACAGGCAGAAGATGAAGAGGAGGATGAAGATGATCTTGACAGCGATATAGGAGATGCCGTGGTTGGCGAAAACAAGAAATCTTCTGGCAACCACCAGGAATATATGGACGATGCGGTGGCAGAAGACAGTGAGGATGAAAGCGCCACCGAGAGACATAACATCCCGAAGAAGGATTATCATTCCATGAGCAAGGAAGCGCTTACAGATGAGTTGGAAACACTTCTTGCCAAGGAAAAAATACAGGCCATCAAAGAGCATGTTGCAGAGATCAGAGCTGAATTCAATGCGAAGTTCGATGAAGATATGGAAGAAAAGAAAGAGGAGTTTCTGGCCGATGGCGGAAATATCATTGACTTTCATTATTCAACCCCTTTAAAGAAACGCTTTAATTCACTCTACTTCGATTACAAGGAAAAAAGAAACAACTATTATAAACGCCTCAAAAAAGACCTCAACGAGAACCTTCATAAAAGACTGGAGATCATCGAGGAACTGAAAGGTTTGCTGGATGTTGAGGAAAACATCAATACCACCTATAACCATTTCAAGGAGATCCAGGAGAAATGGCGAACTGCCGGGCCTATCCCAAGAGACAGGTACAATAACGTATGGAATACCTATCACCATCATGTGGAGAACTTCTATGATTTTCTGCACCTGAACAGGGAATTCCGCGACATGGATTTCAAACATAACCTTGAACAAAAACTGAAGGTTATAAACCGGGCTGAAGAACTTGTGCAGGAAAATGATGTAAACCGTGCCTTCAGGGAGCTGCAAATGCTCCACAAAATGTGGAAGGAAGAATTAGGTCCAGTTGCAAAGGAGTACCGTGAAGATATCTGGGATCGTTTCAGCACGGCGACCAAAAAGATCCACGACAAAAGACAGGAACATTTTGAACAGCTTGATGAGCAATACGAGAAGAACTGGGAGAAAAAGCAGGAGATCATCGAAAAGATCAGGGAAATAGCCAAAGAGGACTATGAAACCCACAACAAATGGCAACAAAAGATCAAAGAGATCGAAGCTTTAAGGGAAGCCTTCTTTAATGCAGGGAAAGTACCCAGGAACAAGAACCAGGAAACCTGGAACGCCTTCAAGGAAAATGTTCGTCAATTCAATCGTAAGAAAAACGGATTCTACAAGAACCTGAAAAAACAGCAATACGAGAATCTTGAAAAGAAAAAAGAACTCATACAGATTGCTGAAGACAATAAAGACAGTGACGATTTTAAGACCGTGACTCCTTTGATGAAAAAAATCCAGGCCGACTGGAAGAAGATTGGACATGTGCCGAGAAAAGACAGTGATAAGGTTTGGAAACAATTCAAAAAGGCCTGTAATCATTACTTTGACAGACTACATGCTCAGCGAAATGAAGATAACAAGGAAGAGGTCGAAGCCTTTGACAAGAAAAAAGAAATTCTGGATACGGTAAAAGCCATGGAACTTACTGGTGAAAAGAAAGCCGATCTTGCTAAAATCAAGGAACAGATCAACGCATGGAAAGAAGTAGGTAAAGTGCCTTACAACAAGAGATTTATTGAAGGTAAATTCAATAAGGCCCTGGACCAGCTTTTCAAGAAAATGGATCTTGACAATACCAAGGCAGAAATGCTGAAATATGAAAATAAGGTGCAGGCGCTTGATGAAGCCGATGATGACAAAAAGATAAGAAACGAACACTATTTCCTAACCAAAAAGATCGAGGAAACCAAAGCAGAGATCAGGCAGCTTGAAAATAATCTGCAGTTCTTTTCCAATGTAGATGATGATAACCCACTGGTACAGGAAGTTCATAAGAATATCGCCAACCATAAGGCGGATCTCGAAGTCTGGGAAGAAAAGCTTCGAAAGATAAAATCGCTTTATTAAAGAATGCTTTGCAGTTTATGTTCCCGTGGTACTCTGGAAACGAACATCATCAATCAAAAGGAGTATTTACATTGCCTGAACTGCAAAGCTATCTTTCTTGCTTCCAAACATTTTTTAAGCCCTGCTGAAGAAAAAGCACGTTACGAAAAGCATAATAACGATATACATGATCCAGGCTACCAGGAATTTGTAAGACCTATTGTGGAAAATGTAATTGCAAACCATTCACCCGGTTCTCATGGGCTGGATTATGGTTGTGGCACAGGTCCTGTGATAACCGCTGAACTTTCTAAAAAGGGTTACAATACCAAACTCTACGATCCCTATTTTAATCCTTCAATATCTGTTCTAAAAAGGCAATACGACTATATCGTTTGTTGTGAAGTAATGGAGCATTTTCAGCACCCCATAGAAGAATTCCGACAGTTGAAATCCTTACTTAATCCTGGCGGCTCCCTATACTGCAAGACATCGCTTTACGACGATAAAATAGATTTTGACAACTGGTATTATAAGGATGATCCTACTCATGTCACGTTCTACACGGCCAAGGCCTTACACTACATTAAAGATCGGCTCGGCTACCTAACCCTGGAAATAAAGCCAGGGGTTTTAATTCTTGGGAATTGATCACATTTTTTTTGCCTCATTCCAGAACACATCCATCTCTGCCAGCGTCATATCCTTGAGGTCCTTATTCTTTTCCCTTGCCTTTTTTTCTAGATACTGAAAACGGCTAATGAACTTCTTATTTGTTCTTTCCAGCGCATTTTCGGGATTCACATTCAGAAACCGGGCATAATTGATCATGGAAAACAACACATCGCCAAATTCGGCTTCTATTTCATCTTTATTATCGGTTTCCACTTCATGCTGAAGTTCTTCCAGTTCTTCCTTCAGCTTTTCAAAGACCTGATGCGGTTCTTCCCAGTCAAAACCTACACCAGACACTTTATCCTGTATCCTGTTTGCCTTGACCATTGCCGGCAGGCTTCGCGGCACTCCTTCAAGCACACTTTTCTTTCCTTCCTTAAGCTTCAGGTTCTCCCAGTTCTTTTTAACTTCCTCTTCATCAGCCACCTCAACATCGCCGTAAATGTGCGGATGCCTGTCTATTAACTTATCGCATATAGTATTGGCCACATCTGCAATGTCAAAATCATTGGTTTCGCTTCCTATTTTTGAATAAAAAACAAGGTGCAACAAAACATCGCCTAATTCCTTCTTGATCTCCTCCATATCCCTGTCCAGGATCGCATCACCCAGCTCGTAGGTTTCCTCAATGGTAAGGTGTCTTAAAGACTCCATGGTTTGTTTACGGTCCCAGGGACATTGTTCCCTAAGTTCGTCCATGATAGTCAGGAGTCTGTCAAATGCTTTTAATTGTTCTTCTCTGGAATTCATAGGATCAGAATTTTGGTAAAAATAAAGCTTCGCTTTCGGATTGAGACCTGTACAAACAAAAAAAGTCCTTCATTTCTGAAGGACCTTGCTTTTGGGTGGATGATGGGTTTCGAACCCACGACCTCTGGAACCACAATCCAGCGCTCTAACCAGCTGAGCTACAACCACCATTTGATTAGCGGTTGCAAATGTAAGTTATTTGTACAATTTCACAAAGATTTTTTTTCATTTAAATCAGGTCAAATACCGAATCTACCGCCACATGCCTTTCAACGGTAAAGCCTTCTGCATGCTCGGTATCTACCAGTCTTCCCAGGTCACGGGCACGGTAAGTAATGCTATCCAGGAAGTTACTGCTGGAAATGGGTGTTTGAGGTTCCTTGCTGCTTTCATCATAGAACTGGGATCGATACGCCATAACAGATTCCAGCTTTTTATCCATATATCCCGAAATATCCACTACAAAATCTGGTTTTAGGTTCTTCCACTGGATGTAATGGAAAACGTGTTTGGGCCTCCAGGCTTTCTGGTTTTCACCGTTGCGGATGGTTTCGATCTTTCGAAGTCCGCTTAAGAAACAGGCCTCGCTTACCAGCCTGGCTCCCTTTCCATGATCGATATGCCTGTCTTCAACCGCGTTACAAAGAACGATCTCCGGCCTGTATCTCCTTATTATTTTAATGATCTCGAGTTTATGAGATGTATTGTTTTCGAAAAAAGCATCGCTGAATTCAAGGTTTTCGCGCACCGAAACTCCCAGGATCTCTGCAGCAGCCTTAGCCTCCTGATCTCTGATCTCTGCACTTCCACGGGTTCCCAGTTCGCCCCTCGTTAGGTCGAGAATACCAACTTTTTTCCCGCGATCTACTTCTTTTGCTATAGTTCCTGAGCAGCTTAATTCCACATCATCGGGATGAGAACCCACCGCCAGTATATCTAATTTCATAATTCTAACTTGTATTTATTTAAACTTTCCAAGGGCCTGTTTAAGATCTTCGATAAGGTCCTCAATATCCTCTATTCCCACCGAAAACCTCAAAAGGTTGTCCTTTATTCCCTGTTTCTGTCTTTCTTCCGGGCTTAGTAAGCCATGTGAAGTTTTTGAAGGCAATAGGATGGTACTTTCCACGCCTGCCAGGCTCATGGAAGGCTTGATCAATTTTAATTCTTTCATAAATGCCGAGGCATTGATGCGCTCTTTCAATCCAAAAGACATCATCCCTCCAAAACCTTTCATTTGCTTTTTGGCAAGCTCATGCTCTGGATGCTCTTTTAATCCGGGATAATAGACATTTTCCACCAGGTCTTCCGAAGAAAGGAATTCAGCCAGTTTCTGGGCATTATGATTTTGCGCCTTTACACGAATTCCCATGGTTTTAAGGCTACGCTCCAGCAACCATACCGTGTAATCGCTTAGATTTCCACCTAAATTCTTGGCTAAATGACGAATACGATCTATATAATCTGTACTGGATATCACGGTTCCAGCTAGAATATCGCTATGACCTCCCATATATTTAGTGGCAGAATGTATCACGATGTCGATCCCGAAATCCAGGGGATTCTGGTTTACAGGTGACGCGAAAGTATTATCGATCATGCTAACCAGGCCGTGTTCCCTGGCAAGTTTGGCAACGCCAGCCATATCGGTTAATTTCATCAAAGGGTTGGAAGGTGATTCGATATAGATAAGCCTGGTATTCGATTGAATTTCGGCCTCCAGTGATTTAACCGAAGAATCTTTTGCAAAACTATATTCGATCCCGAATTTATGAAATTCCTCGGTTACCAGGTTGGTAGTTCCGCCGTAAAGAGCATCCTGGAACACCACGTGGTCTCCTGCCTTCAGAAAGGCCATAAGGGCATTGGAAATTGCTGCCATACCGCTTCCGAAGATAAGGGCATCTTCGCCATGTTCTAAAGCCGCCATTTTTTTGGCCAGGGCAACCTGATTGGGTGTATTGAAATATCGCGGATATCTTTTTACTTCTACTTCTTCAAAAACATACGAGGTAGACATATATAGCGGAGATACCGCGCCACGGTATTCCTTATCTTCCAGTTC
This sequence comes from Christiangramia oceanisediminis, assembly GCF_022570735.2. Taxonomy (GTDB): domain Bacteria; phylum Bacteroidota; class Bacteroidia; order Flavobacteriales; family Flavobacteriaceae; genus Christiangramia; species Christiangramia oceanisediminis. Next base: position 197,778 of record NZ_JANCNS010000003.1, read on the forward strand.
CCCGGTATGTGTGCAAATGGTATTGATGCCTTTGTGATTTGACATAGATAAATTTAAATTTTGGAGCCCTAATGTACTAAGAATTCTGCTAAAGTAACCTAATGTATATTCTGGCTTGAGCCTACAATCGTTAATTAAAGTTAAACCTACCACACACAAACTGCTCGTCGTAGCTTTTTAGGTAACTTTAAATACATAAAAACATTTACAAGATGAAAGAGATACATGCATATGGAGCCCAGGCGAGTGATGCCAACCTGGAGGCACTGAATATAAAAAGAAGAGATATTCTTCCGAATGACGTTAAGATAGAAATCGAATACTGTGGTGTTTGCCATAGCGATATTCACCAGGTTCGAAATGACTGGGGAAACAGCAAATATCCCGTAGTTCCCGGCCATGAGATCGTTGGAAGGGTTGCCGAAGTTGGAAAGGATGTAAAAAACTTTAAAGTTGGAGAACTGGTAGCTGTTGGTTGTATGGTGGATTCCTGCCAGGAATGTGATTCCTGTAAGGAAGACCTGGAACAATATTGTGAAAACGGAATGGTTGCCACCTATAATGGAAACGACAAGCACCTTGGCGGACATACCTTTGGTGGATATTCTGAAATGGTCGTGGTTAGAGATAAATTCGTTCTAAAGGTTCCGGAAAACCTGGATTCGGCAGCTGTGGCTCCCCTTCTTTGTGCCGGGATCACCACCTGGTCTCCTTTAAAACAGTGGAAGGTAAAGAAAGGTGATAAGGTTGGCGTGGTTGGCCTTGGCGGATTAGGCCATATGGGAGTAAAATTCGCTCATGCACTGGGTGCTCATGTGGTGATGATCACCACCTCCCCTTCTAAAGCTGAAGATGCAAAAAGACTGGGGGCCGATGAAGTTCTCATTTCCAAAAATGAGGAAGAGATGAAAAAACACCAGGGCAGTTTTGATTTTATTCTGAATACAGTTCCGGTTGGCCATGATACCAATCCGTATATCGCGTTACTAAAACGGGACGCTACCATGACGATGGTGGGAGCCATCGACGAAGTAGACCTTCACGGGGCAAATCTTATCATGGGCCGAAAGCGATTAGCAGGATCCCTGATAGGTGGTATTAAGGAAACCCAGGAAATGCTGGATTTTTGCGGAAAACACGATATAGTTTCAGATATTGAGATGATCAATATTCAGGAGATCAACAAGGCCTATGAACGGGTGGTCAATTCAGATGTTAAATATAGATTCGTTATAGATATGAAATCAATAAAAAATTAATATGAGTATACTCTCTTCTCTTTTAGGAAATGCAGGAGCGATTGAAAAGTCACAGCTACAGGAAAAATATGGAAAATTGCTGATCCCTTCTGAAGAGATCCAGGCTGGATTCAAGATCATCAGGGATACCTTTATTTTTACGAATAAACGATTGATCTTGGTGGATGTACAGGGATTAACCGGCAGCAAGGTTGAATATTTTTCGGTGCTCTATAAAAGTATCACGAGATTCAGCGTAGAGACGGCAGGTAGTTTTGACCTGGATGCAGAACTAAAAATATGGATCTCAGGTGAATCCACTCCGTCTATCTCCAAACGCTTCAATAAAAAAGTAGATATCTACGAGGTACAAAAGCTACTGGCTGAATTTACATTGTAAACAGGCAGGTAATAATAAAAGCCATCGATCTCGAATCGATGGCTTTTATTATTACCAACACTTTAAACCTCATTCGTTCCCGAGTTTATATCTTTGTCTTTAGCATTTGTTGAATGAACAAAGAATAAAAAAATGAAGACACTCCTAACCAACATCAAAGAATTACTTCAGGTTAGAGAACCAGACATCATCAAGGTTTCCGGAGCCGAAATGAAAGAGCTTCCAGGTATTAAGAATTCCTGGCTCCTCATAGAGGACGACCAGATCATAGATTTTGGACATATGGATCAGCTGGGAAATATTGAGGCAGACGAACGAATAGATTGTACCGATAAAATAGTTCTGCCAACCTGGTGTGATTCCCATACTCATATCGTTTATGCAGGTAACCGGGAACAGGAATTCGCCGATCGTATTAATGGACTCAGCTACGAAGAGATCGCCAATCATGGCGGTGGAATTCTGAACAGCGCAGAGACCCTTCAGGAAACATCGGAGGAAGATATCTATGAGCAGTCGGCAAAAAGACTGGAAGAAGTAATGAAGTTAGGAACCGGGGCTGTCGAGATCAAATCTGGTTATGGCCTTACCAAAGAGGCTGAATTGAAGATGCTTAGGGTCATCAAAAAACTTCGAGAAAATTATGAGCTTCCGGTCAAATCAACGTTCCTGGGTGCTCATGCGATTCCAAAAGATTATAAAGAAAGGCCGGAAGCTTATATGGACCTTGTGATCAACGACATACTTCCGGAAGTTGCCAGGCAGGAACTGGCTGAATATATAGACATATTCTGTGAAAAAGGCTATTTCAGTGTTGAGGATACCAATCGGCTTCTGGGTGCTGCCAGGGAATACGGACTCAGGCCGAAGATCCATGTAAATCAATTCAACTCCATAGGTGGTGTAAAAGCCGGCGTAGAGCACGACGCCCTTAGTGTGGATCACCTGGAGATTATGAAAAAGGAAGATATTGAAGTTTTAAAGGGCACCCATACCATGCCTGTTGCGCTTCCCTCCTGCTCCCTATTCCTGAGCATTCCCTATACCCCGGCGAGAGAATTACTCGAAGCAGGACTGCCCCTGGCTTTAGCGACCGATTTCAATCCCGGGAGCACTCCTAGCGGGAATATGAATCTGGTCGTTTCCCTGGCCTGTATCAAGATGAAAATGACTCCGGAAGAAGCCATTAACGCTGCAACCCTAAACGGAGCATACGCCATGGACCTCAGTAAAAGTCACGGTAGTATCACCAAAGGAAAAAAGGCTAATTTTATCATTACCAAGAAGATCCCGTCCTACACCTTCCTGCCTTATGCTTTTGGAACCAATTCGATAGAATCGGTTTTTATAAACGGCAAAAAGATCTAAGATGAACGGAATTAAGCTATGCAAACCGGAACATATTGACCGATTGGTCGCTCACCGCCAAGGTGAACTCAAATTCGGCGAAAAACTTCAGTTCGTTTCGAATATAGAAGAGCTAAAGGAGCACAAGGCTAAATACGTAATCCTTGGGATTTCTGAAGATATCGGGGTAAGGGCTAATCATGGCAGGCCAGGTACTTCAGGGGCCTGGGATAGCTTTCTTTCTGCATTTGTGAATATTCAGGTAAACAGGTTCAATAATCCGGAGAACTGTATTCTCCTTGGTGAGCTGGAATGCAGGGACCTGATGGAGAAGGCTGAATATATCGATGATACTGATCCCAATTATCATATCAAGCTAGGTGATATGGTTGAAAAGATCGATGACAAACTTTCAACTCTTATCGAGCAGATCATTCGTGCAAACAAAATCCCGGTCGTTATTGGTGGTGGCCACAATAATTCCTTCGGAAATATAAAAGGAGCCTCCAGAGCATTAGAGCAGCCCATAAATGTAATCAATATCGATGCGCATACCGATCTTCGACAACTGGAACATCGGCATAGCGGGAATGGATTCAGCTATGCAATAGAAGGCTGGTATCTAAGAAATTATTCCATTTTTGGACTCCACAAGAATTATACGCCGGAATATATCTTCAGGCAAATGGAGGATTCAGAAAATATTAGATATGAGCTGGCAGAAGACCTGCTAAAATTGCCAAATGAGCTTCCTCAAAACTTTGAAAAAGCCCTTCAATTTGTTGGAGATACTAAATTTGGATTTGAACTCGACTGCGATGCCATCGCTCATTTCCCAAGCAGTGCAATTTCCCCTGCAGGCTTCAGACTGGAACAGGTTAGAAATTTCGTTAGTATGGCTTCAAAAAATAAAAATTGTTGTTATTTCCATATTTGTGAAGCAGCTCCTGGTAAAGATAATAGCACAATAGTTGGAAAAGCTCTGACGTACCTGGTAACCGATTTCATAGGTAAGTCCCAGCCAGATTTGCTTTAAGCAGGCATTTATTTTAAAAGAACAAATCCTTAATTTTAGCCTTTCAAAAAACAGAAATGAAAGTAATTAAATGGCAACCTGAACTTTCTGAAGAATTCAAAAACATGAATCTCTATTGGCTGGAAGAATTCTTTTGGGTAGAACCTCATGATGAAGAAGTGCTGGGAAAACCGGAAACCTATATCATCGAACCTGGAGGAATGATCCTTTTCGTTAAAGAAGGGGATAGCATTCTGGCATGCGTAGCCCTCATGAAGATAGAAGATGGGGTTTTCGAACTTACCAAAATGGCCGTGAAGCCTGAATTTAGGGGCAGGAAAATAGGCCAGTTCTTAATGCAACATACCCTGGATTATGCGAAACATCAAAACTGGCAAAAACTGATCATCTACTCCAACCGAAAACTGGAAAATGCCATTTATATGTATAAAAAATTTGGCTTTAATGAGATCCCCATCGAGAAAAACAACCCTTATAGCCGGGGAGACATTAAAATGCAGCTAAAGCTTTCTTAAATCTTTACTAATCGGGGAATTAGGTAGTCATTACTTTTTTACTTTTAGCTAAAATCCCAATTATGACACGTATTATCAGCCTGATTTCTTTAAGTTTAATACTGCTTGGTTGCAAGAATGAAAAGGAATCCAGAACCGAGGAAACCACCGCCCAGGCAGCTGTTGAAACTTCAGAAATGAATGAACAGAAAGAAGAAGCGGGTATTCAGGACCTGGAAATTATGCCTATTTCGCATGCAACTGCAGTTTTTAAATGGGGTGACCAGGTTTTCTATACCGATCCTGTTGGTGGTGCCGATGCTTTTGAAGGCAAACCTGAAGCCGACTTTATACTTGTTACCGATATTCATGGCGACCATATGAATGCAGAAACCCTCCAGGCATTAAATCTCGCTGATGCAAAAATCATTGTTCCTAAAGCCGTGCAGGAGAAATTACCTTCAGAATTAAATTCGAAATTGATCGTGATGAACAATGGCGAAAGTTTAGAGCATATGGGCTTCAATATTAAAGCCATACCCATGTATAATCTTCCGGAGACTCAAGATGCTATGCATGTTAAGGGAAGAGGAAATGGTTATGTGGTTGAGAAAAATGGAAAAAGACTCTATATCTCGGGTGACACAGAAGATATTCCGGAAATGAGAAATCTGCAAAATATTGATGTGGCGCTTGTTTCAATGAACCTGCCCTACACCATGCCTGTAGACCAGGCCGCTCAGGGTGTACTGGCTTTTAAGCCAAAAAAGGTGATCCCTTATCATTATCGAGGAAAAGATGGGTTTTCAGATGTTGAGAAATTCAAGCAACTCGTAAATGAAGGAAATCAGGAAATCGCAGTTGAATTGCTAGACTGGTATCCAAATAACAGTAATTGATCAAATAAAAACTGTCTCCCAATAAGACTGGCGTGAATCTACCTGGAAAATTTTTCGTTGGCTAATTCAAATTTAATAGTGCTTCCACGCCTGGTGTCATTAATAAAGAGACAGCTTGAACTTTTAATACGAAACAGTACATTAAGATATGGAATCGACTGATATTTAACAAAATAACCCATATAAAATTTTGTTATTTAATAAATTATTTGGATTATTAAAAGTTTAAATTAACCTTCCGGCCCTGTTTACTGGGCCTTTGCATTTAATTATACATTACAACACCGAGACGGTTTAACCGGGCATTTGTTATATTTCAAATGAGCAGCATGAATATCATTTACCCGGTATTCAAAGAACTGGGCAGCTCTTTCTTCTTTTACCGAGAGAACCGGGTAATCTACTGTTTTTGGAGAAATACTAACCTTGGCGCCAATGGAGATGAAAATAATGGCAATTAGAGTGAGATGAATTCGTTTCATGATTGATGTTTAAATGATTGCTTGTACTAAAAAGACGAACCTGAAATTGATTAGTTACACTAATTTCAATATTTTAATAAAATTACCTTTCTCAAATTCAGTTATTTGAGATTTAAAATTTAAACCACAAAAAAAATGCCGCTTTAAAGCGGCATTTTCAATTCTATAAAAAGGGATTAGTTATTCTGCTGAATCTCGGAGCAGGATCATATAATCCCATCCTGATAATTGCATTTCCTGATCTTTTGTGATCTCCAATTTTTCACCGCTCATATAATTGGTAAAACTCCCTTCGAGTTCCATGCTGAAGCTTGTATCCCCAGCGTCCATATTCGCGATATAAACCAGTTTTTCTCCGTTCTTTTCCCTGGAGAAAGCCAGGATTTTCTCCTCGTTTGAAGTAGTGATATCAGAATAGGAAGCTGCATCCTTACCTCCGTGAAGAGCCGGATTGGAATTTTTAAGCTCACCAAGCTTTTCCAGGATTGGATACATTTTACCCTTGTTTTTTGGGATCGTATCCTTTTCAAAGAACTTCAGGCGTTTGTCCATATCATATTCCATCCCGCTGTAGATAAGCGGCATCCCCGGAATGGTATAGCTCATGGCTACCATGGCTTCTGAAGCATCCCCCATTCGTTCTCTAATGGTCCCGTTCCAGCTGTTTTCATCGTGGTTGGTTACGAAGTTCATAAGAAAATCATCCTCCTGGTAAGTTGTATCGATCTTCTTCATATAATCGTCCCATTCTTTAGCTGAAGCTTTTCCCTGGGCCAAACCGTTCATAATGTGGTGACCTTCCCAGTTATAACCCATATCGAAAGCATTTTCGAATAGATCTTTATCTTCCGATTCGGCCAGCATGAATACCGGTTTTATCTTTTCCAGTTCGGCTAAGGCATTTTCCCAGAAATCGGTTGGAACTTCCCCGGCAACATCGGCTCTAAAACCATCAATATCATGTTCTCTAACCCAGAACAGCATATCCTCGGTCATCGCCTTTCTAAGTCCTTCGCTTTCATAGTTAAGATCGGCCACATCTGTCCAGCCCCATGATTCTCCGGTAGCTGGATTAAGCGGATCTACTGGTTCTCCTTTTTCATTCTGGGTATACCATTCAGGATGTTCTTCCAGCCATTTATGATCCCATCCGGTATGATTTGCCACCCAGTCAAGGATCACATACATCCCGTTTTCATGAGCGGTTTGCACCAGCTCATCAAAATCTTCCATGCTCCCGTAATCTTCGTGCACCTTTGTATAATCGGAAATCGCATAATAACTCCCCAGGTATTTTTTACGCTCTTCAGGATCTTCGATATCCTCTATACTGAGATCTCCTGTAGCTTTCCTGTTCTTCATGGAAATAGGATGCACTGGCATTAACCAGATGATCTTCACTCCCAGTTCCTTGAGTTGAGGAATATCCTTAGTGAAGGCATTAAAAGTTCCTTCTGGTGAATACTGCCTGATGTTCGCCTCGTAGATCACGGCAGACTCCATCATATCATTATTCACCGGGTCTATTTTAGCCGACTCATTTTCTTCGGCCTGTACTTCATTTTTTGGTTCATCCTTGCAGGAAATGAGCAGGGAAACAAACAGAAGCATTAAGAATAGTCTTTTCATAAATTCAGTTTTAAAATATAATTAGTTCAATTTGGTACTTAGGAAATAGGCGCCTCGTGCAGGAAGTTCAAGTTTATCATCCCATTTTAGGGTCTCGCCGGTGATCACATTCCTTAATTGTGCATTTTCAAGGCCCAGTTCAGAAAAACGATCAAGTTCCAGCTGGGTATTTCCTTCGTTCTTGTTCAGAATAAGAACAACGGTCTCATCACCTGAACTTCTGGAGATCAGGTAAGTTCCGGCTTCAGGAGCGAAATGTTTGGTTTTCCCGTTCTGAATAGCCTGGCTGTTCTTGCGGTAATTAAGCAGGGTCTTCAGGAAGTTTTGCATGTCCTTTTCTTCTGAAGAAAGTCCCTCACCGGTAAAGGCATTTGATTCGCTGTCGCTCCAGCCGCCAGGAAATTCGGTTCTTATCAGCCCGTGGTCGCCCGGTTTTGCCGTATCATCCATCAAAATTTCGGTTCCGTAATAGATCTGGACGATCCTTGGCAGGACCAGGATGTAACTCAGCGCCATTTTCGTATTCGGTACATCTTCCTTCAGCTGGGTATAAATTCGGCTCATATCATGATTATCCGGAAAAAGGAGGATATCTTCCGGGGAAGCATAGGCGAAATCATTGGCAAGGCCATCATATAATTTGATCAGACCTGTGCCCCAGCTTTCATCCTCGTTAAGTCCCTGGACAATATTGGTTTGCATCGCGAAATCCATGGTAGACCTTAAATTGGAATCATAACCATTATCTACTCCATCCTGCCAGTAACGAATCAACAACGGGTTGCTGCTCCATTCCTCACCAACAATATTGAAATTGGGATATTCCTTCATGATCGCTCCGGCCCATTCGCCCATGAATTCCTTATCAGGATAGGGATAGGTATCCTGGCGAATTCCTCCAAGCCCAAGTGTTTCTATCCACCAGATGCTGTTCTGGATGATATATTCAGCCATAAACGGGTTGCGCTGGTTTAGATCGGGCATGGTTCTTACAAACCAGCCGTCATTCATTCTCTTTTTATCATATTCTGAAGCGTACAGATCCTGGTTGGTGGTTCTTCGGTGATTCGAATACACGATCTCTTCCCCATCTTCAAATCGCTGCTGGTAATTTACCCAGTCATCAAATGGAAGATCCTTCATCCACCAGTGTTCCACACCGGAATGGTTTGCAACCTGGTCCATGATGATCTTGATATCCTTTTCGCGGGTTTTTTCAACCAGTTCCTTGTATTCTTCCAGACTCCCGAAGCGAGGATCCACCCTGTAAAAATCGGTGATCGCGTAACCGTGGTAAGACCCTGACTTCATATCATTGATTAGCAATGGTGACGACCAGATAGCCGTAAAGCCCATTTCGTCGATATAGTCAAGGTGATCTATGATGCCTCGAATGTCCCCGCCATGACGGGCATAATCGTCTGCTCTGTCGATGGTCTTTTCATTCAAACTGGCATCGGTATCATTAGAAGTGTCTCCATTCGCAAATCGGTCGGGCGTGATCAGGTAGATAGCATCGGTATTATCAAAACCGATAAAATGCTCTTCCGGCCGGTTGCGCTCCTTCAGCTCGTATTCGTAAGTTTGAGCATCACCTTCAGAATCTTCAAAAACGATATCAAAAGTACCGGCTTTGGCATTTTCAGAAATAATCACATCGATAAACAAATAATTAGGGCTATCGGCTTTATGTGTCTTCTCAATTTTTACACCTTCATGGTCTATACTGGGCTCGTAATTACCCATATTTTCACCATGAACCAATAGCTGAAGACTGTTATCCTCGAATCCGATCCACCAGTTTGGAGGCTCTACCCGATCGATCTGTGAAAAGCCATTAGCGGCGGTGATCAATGCAAAAAGCAAGATTAATTTTTTCATATTTTCTGAATTTAAAAAGCCCGTTCGAATAAACGAACAGGCTTGAAATTTAAACACTAAGTTTCATATCTGGCTTAACTTCCAGCTTTTTGCCATTAACCAGGATGTCGATAGCATCTTCGCCTTCCAGGCTGAATTCGGTCTTTTCAGCCGAAACATCTACCTTGAGTATCCGGTCCCTGAAATTCACCTTAAAGCTGTAAGCTTTCCATTGTTCCGGAATCTGGGGTTTAAATGATAGTTTATCATCAACGACCCGCATACCCCCGAAACCTTCTACAATGCTCATCCAGGTACCCGCCATACTGGTAATATGGCAACCCTGTTCAACTTCCTTATTATAATCATCCAGGTCAAGACGGGAAGTTCGCAGGTAGAATTGATAGGCCTGCTCCATTCGTCCCAGGACGGCAGCCTGAATACTGTGTACACAGGGAGAAAGCGAGGATTCGTGAACAGTAAGCGGCTCGTAAAAATCGAAATGCTTTTCCAGGTCTTCCTTGCTGAAGTGATCTTCAAAGAAATAGAATCCCTGCAATACATCGGCCTGTTTGATATAACAGGATCTAAGGATACGATCCCAGCTCCATTTCTGGTTGATAGGACGGTGTTTTTTATCCAGCTGATCAACCGGGATGATCTCCTTATCAAGGAAACCGTCCTGCTGAAGATACACACCAAGTTTTTCGGAATACGGAAAATACATTTGTTCTGCCACTTCTCTCCATTCGGCAATCTCTCCTTCGTTAAGTGACACATGGCTCATGACACGGTGATAATCATCCTCATAGCCGTCTTTGACCTTATCGATCATTTCCAGGCAGTATTCGATACACCATTTGGCGATATAGTTCGTATACCAGTTATTATGAACGTTATTTTCGTATTCATTAGGGCCGGTCACCCCAAGTATCACATATTTATTCTTTGGTTCACTAAAATTGGCTCGCTGGTGCCAGAATCGCGCGATCGCGATCATGACTTCCAGACCCATTTCCGGGATATAATCGAAATCACCTGTAAATCTCACATAATTATAGATAGCAAAGACCATGGCTCCATTCCTGTGAATCTCCTCGAAGGTGATCTCCCATTCATTATGACTTTCCTCCCCGTTCATGGTCACCATCGGGTATAAAGCCGCACCGTTGCCAAAACCTAATTTTTCAGCATTCTCCTGGGCTTTTTTCAGATGATTAAAACGGTAGGTCAATAAATTCCTTGCAACCTGCTGATCTTTGGTAGCCATGTAGAACGGAATACAATAAGCCTCGGTATCCCAGTAGGTGCTTCCACCATACTTTTCACCGGTAAATCCTTTTGGTCCAATGTTCAGTCTTTCATCCTTCCCAAGGTAGGTTTGGTTAAGCTGGAAGATATTGAAACGAATTCCCTGCTGAGCCATTACGTCACCAGATATAGTGATATCTGCCATTTCCCAGATCTTTGCCCAGGCTTCCTTTTGTTCGGTTCTTAATTTATCAAAGCCTGAAGCGATCGCAGCATCCAGGTTTTCATTGGCTGCCTGAATAAGTTCAGTCTTATTATGATTCATATCAGACACATAGCCGGCAAATTTTATGATCCCGGCAGTTTCGCCTTTTTTTGCTGAAACCTGATATTTGAAAGAAACCCGGTCTTCGTTTTTCCTTACTTCTGGCTGCAGGTCCAGTTTTTGTCCATTCTGAAAAACCTGGGACTGCATATAAGTTCCAACATTAAAGTGGGTCTTCAGGGTCCTGGAAACTATAAAAGCTCGTTCTTCTTCTGCCCTGACATCCAGTGTTTCCCAAAATCGTTCCTCCCAGTTCGCATCGGTATTAGTGATGCTTCCGTCAAGATAAGGATCAAACCTAATTTCTGCATTCCTGTTTAAAGGAGTAACTTCAAATTTGATAGCACCCAGTTCATCGTTCACTATTGAAAGAAAGCGAACCGCCTCTACCCTAATTTCGACTCCGTTTGGCAATTCTGCCTCGAAACTCCTGGCCAGGTAACCCTCCTTCATATTGAGCTCCCTCCTGAAGTTATCAACTTTCTTACAGGTGTACAGGTCTAATTGCTCCTCATCTACAAAAACATTGATCCCGATCCAGTTTGGAGCATTCAGTACTTTTGCAAAGTATTCCGGGTACCCGTTCTTCCACCAGCCAACTTTGGTTTTGTCTGGATAATATACCCCACCAATATAGCTTCCCTGGAAGCTTGGTCCCGAGTAATGTTCCTCGAAATTGGCACGCTGCCCCATGGCTCCATTTCCAATGCTGAAAAGGCTTTCAGAAGATTTAACCCTTCCCGGATCAAAATCTTCCTCGATGATGGACCATTCGTCTGGTTTTATATAATCTTGATTCATTATTTCTCTTTTCTCAATAATTGTTCTATAAATTCTAATTCAATCTCAGTGAAATCGGCAAAAACATGATCGGCCTCCTGAAGCACGTTTTTATCACCAATCCCGATACTGGTCATATTCGCAATATTTGCAGCCTGCACTCCCGCCACCGAGTCTTCAAAAACGATGCAGGCTTCAGCCTTTTTATTCATTTTTTCAGCAGCGATAAGGAACACTTCAGGGTCTGGCTTTGCCTTGCTAACATCTGTTCCATCTACGATGGCTGAAAACTTATCCTGTATTTTCAAAATCTTAAGTATAGGCCGCGCATTCTTACTGGCAGAACCCAGTGCGAAAGGGATGTTGTTCTCTTCCAGGTAGGTCAGAACCCTTGATACCCCGGGAAGCATTTCAGATTCATCCATCTTATTTACATAACCCAGGTAATTTTCATTCTTCAGGGCCATTTGTCTTTTGAATTCTTCTTCAGAAAGTTCAACGTTTCCCCAATTCAATATTTTCTTCAATGAGTCTTCCCGACTCACCCCTTTTAATTGCTCATTTTGTTCCTCAGTAAAATCGAAGCCAAGGTCATTTGCCAGTTTCCGCCAGGCCAAAAAATGAAATTTGGCCGTATCAACGATTACTCCATCTAAGTCGAAAATGACTGCTCTGCTATCTTTCATCATTCAGTAATTTTTGTTGGTTCATCAACATCATGTATTCGTAAAGTCAGTATTGCCGCGATAAGAAACGAAACACCGCTGGTCATAAGTGCATAAATTGGATCTCCTCCATATAGATACTTGACCATAGGTCCGCCGATCAGCGCATTGATAATTTGTGGGATTACGATGAAGAAATTGAAAATCCCCATATAAACCCCCATTTTCCTGGCAGGTATAGACCCGGCTAATATGGCGTAAGGCATGGCCAGGATACTGGCCCAGGCGATTCCAACACCAACCATGGAAAGTATCAACCAGTCTTCATCTGGCATCACGTAAATAGACAGAAGTCCCAAACCACCTATGATCAGGGAGATCATATGTGTTTTCTTCCGGCCCAGCTTCAGGGCTATTGCCGGAAGGAAAAACGCGAAAATAGCCGAAACCCCGTTGTAAATTCCGAACAGAATTCCAACCCAGTCACCCGCGTTGTTGTAAGTTTCGCTGCTGCTATCGGTTACCGGAAGTCCGTATATATGATGTGCAATTGCCGGCACCGAAAACACCCACATTCCAAATAATCCGAACCATGAAAAGAACTGTACCCAGCTAAGCTGGCGCATGGTTTCGGGCATTTTGCTGAAATCGGAGAAAATATCCATCAGGCTGGACTTTTCAGTTTCAGCCACTTCCACCTCACCTGGTTCCTCCATGGCATCAAGCTCTTCAGGAGAATATTCCCTGGTAGTGATCACGGTAACCAGAATACTTCCCACAAGGATAGCCGCACCAATAACAAAAGATAATAGTAAGTGTAGTGGCACCTCCCCTACTTCGGCCTGGTTGGAAATTCCAAACCAGTTGGTCATCGCATACGGCAGCCAGGAACCTATCACAGCTCCAATCCCGATAAGTACGGTTTGCACACTAAAGCCCAGCGTTCGCTGGTCTGAAGGCAGGTTATCGGCCACCAGGGCACGAAAAGGCTCCATGGCGACATTAAAAGATGCATCCATCACAAACAGCATTCCGGCACCAATCCACAGGGAAGGCAGGATGGCCGTGAACAAATCGGCATTTGGCATTAATATCAAACCTACGGCAGCCAGAATAGCTCCAGTAAGAAAGAAGGGTCTTCGCCTACCCAGTTTAGTCCAGGTTCGATCGCTATAATAACCAATAATGGGCTGTACAATAAGCCCGGTGAGCGGTGCAACCAACCAGAACCACGAAAGTTCGTGAACATCGGCACCAAAGATTTGTAAAATACGGCTGGCATTTGCATTCTGAAGAGCGAATCCCATCTGGATTCCCAGAAACCCGAAACTCATGTTCCAGATCTCCCAGAAGCTTAATCTGCGTTTACGCATATCGTAAGTTTTAATGATTACGATAAGCACGATGACTTATCAAAACTTAATTAGGTAGGAAGTAAAAAATGTAAGTTCTGATAAATTTCAATCTTGGCAAATATATAGATTATTTGAAATTATTCACTCATTTCAAGGATTTTGTAGAATTTCTCTTCACCAGCCCCGTCTCCACGATCACGGTTCGATACTGTTCATCTTCACCCGGGGTCTTTTCCAGTTTTTCAATAAGGATACGAGCCGCCTCTTCTCCCATTCGGGTGCCATGCTGGCTAACCGTTGTTAAACTGGGAATAAAACGCTTTGACAATTCACCATCAGTAAAACCGATGACCGACACATCTTCCGGAACACGTTTTCCATGTTCCTGGATATATTTAATGGCTGAAATGGCAAAATGTTCATTTACGGCAAAAATTCCGTCCACGTCCTTATCCTTTAAAAAATGTTCGATCTTTTCTTCGCTCTCTTCCATTTCCTCTATCTTCAGAATTAGATCTTCATCCAGCTCGAAATCGTTCTCCTCTAGAGCCAGCTTATAACCCTGGGTTCGTAATTTTCCAACACTTACATAATCCACGGTTGAAAGCAAGGCTATTCTCTTACAACCAATATCTATCAAATGCTGAACTGCCTTCTGGGCTCCAAGAACATCATCTATGATCACCTTATCACATAATATCTGGTCTACAACCCGGTCAAAAAGAACCAATGGCATTCCCTGGCTTATAACTTCAATAAGATGGTGATAATCCCCTTTTTGCATGGTCTCCTTTGCAAGGGACATAATAAAGCCATCTGTACTCCCGTTCGCGAGCATTTCCATGTTGATCACTTCCTTATCGAAGGAGTTATCAGAAAGGCAAATGATCACATTATAACCCATCTCATTGGCGACCTTCTCCACACCGCTTATAACGGTAGTAAAAAAGTGATGTACGATCTCGGGAATTATGATCCCAATGGTTTTGGTCTTACGGTTCTTAAGGCTAAGAGCAATATTGTTTGGCTTATAATTATAGAACTTGGCAAAGGCCTTAATTTTTTCCCGCGTATCTTCTCCAATTTCGGGACTATCCCGCAGTGCTTTCGAAACTGTAGAAATCGAAACATCCAGTTCCTTAGCGATTTGTTTTAGTGTTAGTTTAGGTCTCATGGGGTTATATAATTCTTAGTTTCAGGGGAAATTATTATATTCTGTATAAAATTAATGTATTCAGTTTGGCAATTTGTTAATATTTGAAAGTTTTCAACACGAAAACGATTTCGTGCCAGTGCTGGCGCGGGTTTATTAAAAATCGTGTTAAAATTTACGTACATTTAACTCAGGAAGTGAAAAATGTAAGGTTAATTTAATTAAAAACCCAACACAAAATTTATGAAAACTTTATTTAAAAGCTCTTTGTTATTGCTGTTTTTACTGCCAATGAGCTTTTTTGCCCAGAACGTGGTAAGCGGTACAGTAACCGAAGGGGCTACTGGAATGCCTATCCCAGGGGTAAATGTCATTGTAAAAGGTACTACTAATGGTACTACCACCGATTTCGATGGTAACTATACCATTCAGAATGTATCAGAAGGAGATATACTTACCTTCTCCTTTTTAGGTTTCGCTACTGAAGAGATCCCCTACGAAGGACAGTCAACTTTAGACGTCGTATTAGACGAAGATCAGGCCACACTAGATGAGGTGGTTTTAATTGGATATGGTAGTACTTCTGAACAGGATGCGACCGGAGCGGTTCAAAAGATCTCCCCGGAAGAATTCAACCAGGGTGCTGTAGTGTCTCCTGAACAACTTATAGCTGGTAAATCGGCCGGGGTGCAGATCACTCCAGCTTCAGGTGCACCAGGATCTGGAGGAACCATTCGAATAAGAGGTGGTTCATCGCTTTCGGCAAACAACTCTCCGCTTATCGTGGTAGATGGGGTACCTTTAGATCAAAGAGGTGTTACAGGATCAAGAAACGCCCTGAATACCATCAACCCGAACGAGATCGAAGATTTCGTTGTTCTTAAGGATGCAGCCGCAACTTCTATTTATGGTTCCAGGGCATCTAACGGGGTTATCCTTATTACCACTAAAAAAGGTAAGAAAGAGTCACCATTTCGTTTTACCTATGATGTAAAAGCATCGGTTGGCAATATAATGGACAAAGTGGATGTTCTAAATGCAGACCAGTTTCGTGAACTAATAGAAAGTCAACCAAACACCGATCCTTCTCTTCTTGGAGATGCCAATACCGATTGGCAGGATCAAATTTACAAAACCGCAGTAGGTGCGATTCATGATTTCACAGCTACCCAGGGTTTTGAAAACTTCACGTACCGAATCAATTACAACAACACCCAGCAAACCGGTGTTCTAAAAACCGATTACTACGGAAGAAACTCTTTAAACATAGCTCTTAACCAGGATTTATTCGACAGGTCTTTAAAACTTACCCTTACGTCAAAAGGAATTATAGAAAATTCAAGTTTTGCAGACCAGGGAGCCATTGGAGGAGCGATCGCTTTTGATCCAACTCAGCCGGTCTATGATCCAACGAGTCCGTTTGATGGATATTTCGAATTCAGAAACGGGAACACTACAAATGACGAATTGCGACTTGCAACCAGGAACCCGCTGGCAACTCTTGAACAATTTGATAATACAGGCGTAGTTAGAAGAAACATCACGAACCTGAATGCCGTTTATGAAATACCATTCCTGGAAGGACTTGAATTCACTGTTAATGCTGGTTTTGATTATGCAGAAAATGAAGGCAGCAATTCAAGACCTGTAACTTCTGCAATCGTTGCTGGAGACAGTGGGACTTTCGAAGAATACTTTAATATTAACCGAAACCTGTTACTGGATACATACTTTAATTATAAGAACGAATTCTCTTCTATTGATGTAGATTTCACGGTAGGACATTCTTACCAGGAGTTCTATCAGAACTTTACCGGTAGATTCTTCAACCAGACATCTAACCAGATAGTAGAAAGAATTCCTTCAATAAATAGAAATGCACTGGAGTCTTATTTCGCCAGGGCGAGCTTTGATATAGACGACAGATTCCTGGTTTCTGCCAGTTACCGATACGACGGGTCTTCAAGATTCGCACCAGAGAACAGGTGGAGTGGTTTCCCTTCAGCTTCTGTAGGATGGAAATTGCACAACGAGGAATTTCTACTTAATTCCGGATTTGTTTCTGAATTAAAGATTAGAGGTGGTTACGGAGAGACCGGTAACCAGGAAATTGGTCCTAACTATGGCTACCTTGGTATTTACACCCCCAGTATAAATGGCGCCAATTACCAGTTTGGGAATCAATTCTTCCCCACTTTAAGACCTGAAGAATTTGATGAGAACATCAAATGGGAGGCACTTAAGAACTGGAATGCCGGTATAGATTTTGGATTCTTTGATAACAGGCTAAATGGTTCGGTTGATGCTTATTATCGCCAAACATCAGACCTTCTTGCATCGGTACCTGTTCCTGCGGGAGCTAACCTTACAGACCAGCTGGTAACGAATGTTGGTGAAACGGTAAGCCGCGGGCTTGAGATCGCAATAGGAGGTGATATCGCACGTTCAGAGAACTTTAACTGGAGTGTAAATTATAACATCACTTTCCAGGAGAATGAAATTACCGCACTTTCATTAGGCGATGATCCTAATTTCTTTATCCCACAGGGAGGAATTGGAGGTGCTGTTGGTAACACCATTCAGCTTTGGAAAAAAGGCTATGACCCTTATACTTTCTTTGTGTTCCGTCAGGTTTATGATACAGATGGAAACCCTATCGAAGGTGCTTACGTAGATGTTAACGGAGATAACGCAATCACGGAAGCCGACAGGCAGCCTTACAAAAAGGCAACTCCAGATTACTTTATGGGATTAACCAATACGATGAACTACAAGAACCTGGATTTTAGCTTCACCTTTAGAGGAAACTTTGGAAACTATATTTATAACAATACACAATCCAATGCATTCCTCGGGGCAGCTACTAATACTCCACAGGATTATTATGCGAACCTAAACACAAACGTTCTTGAAACCAATTTTGTTGATAACCAGTATTTCTCTGATTATTACATCCAGTCTGCAGATTTTGTGAAGCTGGACAACATTAGCCTTGGATATACCTTCCCTTTTGAGGAGGTAGATTTCAGGACCTCATTTACTGCAACGAACGTTCTATTTATTACCAACTACGAGGGACTTGATCCTGAAATTTTCAATGGAATTGATAACAATTTCTATCCAAGGTCAAGAAACTTCGTGCTTGGGTTAAGCTTAACATTTTAAAAAACACAATAACACACATAGTTATGTTCAATAGATTAAAAACATTTCTGATAATTTTTGCAAGTATGGCCATGTTTTGGTCTTGTGAGGATCAATTGGACTTGCAACCGGAAGATAACCGGCTTACTGCGGAGGCAAGTTTTGAAGATCCTGACGCTTATAAGCAGTTTCTTGCAAAATTATATGCCGGATTAGCGATAAGCGGGCAGGAAGGCCCTGCCGGACAACCCGACCTTGTAGGTCTGGACGAAGGATTCTCACAGTACCTTAGATTATACTGGAAATTACAGGAGCTTACCACCGATGAAGCCGTAATTGGCTGGAACGATGGTACGATCAAAGACCTTCATAACCAGAACTGGACCTCAGGTAACGAGTTCATAAGAACCATGTACTCAAGGATCATGTACCAGGTTGCTCAGGCGAATGAATTCCTGAGACAAACAACTCCGGAAAAACTGGATTCAAGAGGAGTGGAATCATCTCTTAGAAACGATATCGAAGATTTTCGAGCTGAAGCAAGATTCCTAAGAGCACTTAGTTACTATCATGCGCTGGACCTGTTTGGAAACCCTCCTTTCGTAACCGAAGAGGATCCAATTGGAGCTTTTCTTCCAGAGCAGATCCAGAGAGCCGAGCTGTTTGATTATATCGAAGGCGAACTTCTTGACATCGAAAGCACGATCGTAGCTGCAAACCAGAACGAATATGGTAGAGCAGACCAGGCAGCGGTTTGGATGCTGCTTGCAAAACTGTATCAAAATGCTGAAGTATACAATGGTGAAAACCGGAGCGCTGAGGTTATAGATTATACCAGCCGTATCGCAGATGCAGGTTTCAGCCTTGTAGATGATTACCAGAAATTATTCCTGGCAGATAACGATACCAATGGAGCCCAGAATGAGGTTATTTTCCCAATTACTTTTGATGGGATCGAAACCCAGGCCTATGGAGGAATGACCTTTATAGTTCATGCTGCTGTTGGAGGCGATATGGATCCGGCAGATTTTGGGATCAATGGCGGATGGGCTGGTATAAGAACCACTTCTGCCCTTGTGAACAAGTTCCTTGACGATGAAGACAACCCCATTGAAGATGTGGAAGACGAAAGAGCTTTGTTCTTTACCGAAGGTCAGTCTAAGGAGATCAGTGATATTTCCAGTTTTACTGATGGTTACGCTGTGACCAAATTCAAGAATGTTGATACCCAGGGTAATCCCGGGTCTGACCCAACCGGAGACTTCCCGGATACCGATTTCCCAATGTTCCGCCTGGCAGATGCGTATCTGATGTATGCTGAAGCTCACCTAAGAGGTGGTGGCGGTAGCGAAGCCCAGGCCGTTGAATATATCAATGAATTGAGAGAGCGTGCGTATGGAAATTCAGATAACAACATTTCTGCCTCAGACCTTGACCTTGACTTCATCATAGACGAAAGAGCAAGAGAATTGTACTGGGAAGCACACAGAAGGACAGACCTGATCCGTTTCAACCTGTTCACAGAGAACGGCATCTGGCCATTTAAAGGTGGAGTACCGCAGGGAACTACCACCCAGCCTTTCAGGAATATTTTCCCAATCCCGGCTTCAGATCTGGGAGTAAACACCAACTTAGTACAAAATCCAGGATATTAATATTATAACAGACTCAAAATGAAAAAGTTTTCAATTTTCTTACTATTTATAGTTGCACTCGTAGGCCTATCATCCTGTGAGCATGACGATGACGTGGTATTCGTAGCACAGCCCGATCCAGAAGGGGTTATGTTTACCAACACTTTTGCATCTAATTACACGCTAACCTCCCAGGTTTCAGGAAACCTCGCAGAACGTTTTGTCTGGAACGAGGTTGATTTTGGCGCGCCTACAACGGTTACTTATGAATTGCAGGGATCTGCAAGTTCAGATTTCAGCAGTTTTGATGTGATCGGGTCTACTTCTCAAACCAATTTAGGAGTGACAGTTGGGCAAATGATTGCCCTTGCAGAAGATGCTGGACTGGACAACGACCCTAATACCGAAATGCCTAATACAGGGATGGTTTATTTCAGAGTACGTGCTTATGCCGGTTCTGGAGACGGAAATGCTTTAGAGGAAATGAGTGAAGTCGTTTCTTTGAATGTTACCCTTCCGGAAGTTGGAGAGGAAGAGCCTGAAACCAAAATGAACCTGTTCTTTGTAGGAGATGCTACAGCTGCAGGCTGGAACAATAACAACAACAACACACCTATGTTCAGAGATCCAGAGAATGACAACGTGTTCTATTTTCAGGGTAGATTTGCTGGTGGTGATGATGTTGAAGGCTTCAAGCTACTTGAAGTTCTTGGACAGTGGCAGCCTCAATGGGGTGGAACTGACGGTGTTCTTGGCGTAAACCCAGGAGATACTGATGATCCGGCAGCATTCTCGGTTGATGCCGATGCTTACTACAGCCTTATGGTAAATGTTGATGATATGACCTATACCTGGGAAGAAGTAGATGAAAGTGGAGCTGCAACTTATGCCTCTATTGGAATCATTGGACCAGCTCAAGCCGGTGGATGGGATGCTGATACTGATATGACTCAGTCTGAATTTGATCCGCATATCTGGTACATCAATGATTTGGAAATGACCGCTGGTGAATTCAAATTCAGAGCAAACGATGATTGGGCCGATAACTGGGGTGTTGCTTCATCTGCACTTAGTGACCAGTCTAATTATGGTAGTGGAGATAATATGACCGCTGAGGAAGGAGTTTATGATGTTTGGTTCAATGACCTGACTGGAAGATATATCCTGATCCCTCAGGCTGAAGAATAAAATGAAATGAATGATGAAAAGGCTGCCTTTGTGCAGCCTTTTTTTTCTAAAAATTGAAATTATGAAATTGAATAAAATATTGATCCTCTGGATACTGGCTCTTTTCATGGGGCTATCATCCTGTTCCAGCGATGATTCAGAAATAGATCCTACAGATGATGTAACCGGCCAGCCAGATCCCGATCCGGAACCACAACCAGACAACCCGGAGCCGATAGATCTTTCGGCATACGACAATGGCAGCAGGGTAATGATGCAGGCTTTCTACTGGGATGTAGAGCCTCGTTTTGAATGGTGGACCAATCTAACCGATAAAGTTGGTGGATGGGCTGATGCCGGGATCAACCGACTCTGGTTGCCTGTGGCCACCAAAGGACAGTCTGGAGGATATTCTATGGGATATGATGTTTCCGATTATTATGACTTCGGAAATTATAATCAGCATGGTACCACAGAAACCCGATTTGGATCAAGGGAAGAATTAGAGGAATTGATCAGCACCGCACATCAGAATGACGTGGAAGTGATCGCGGATATCGTGATCAACCATAATTCGGGCGGCGGATTGGAGTACAACCCTTACAGGGGTTATGAAACCTATACCCTGTTCGATGAAGAACATGGAAATGCTTCCGGGATGTTCAACAGGAACTATGAATATTTCTATCCTAACAGTGTGAGCCAGTATGATCCAGGAAGCCTTTTCTATGCAGAATCAAACCTGGATCACCACCGTGAGTATGTTCAGGACTGGTTATGGAAAAAGGACAATTCGGTTGCCAAATATTACAAGAACGTAATGGGCTTTGATGGCTGGCGATTCGATTACGTGTTAGGGTTTGAGCCATGGGTCGTAAAAGCCTGGCTGGATGAAGTTGGTGGATTTTCGGTTGCTGAACTTTGGGACGGAAGAGCCTCTGTGCTTCGTGATTATGTGAACGAGACCGGAAGCGGTGCTTTCGATTTCGCAACATTCTATAAGCTGGAAGAAGGCTTGGACCGTTTTGAAGATCTAAATACCCTGGACCAGGATATGTTATGGAAAACACATCCGGAAAAGGCGGTCACTTTTACCGCAAATCATGATACCGAAAAGGATTCAAATGAAGATAATTTCATAAAATCTTCAAATAAAATGAAAGCCTACGCTTATATTCTAACGCATCCGGGATACCCAACTATCTTTTATTCAGATTATGAAAACACTGATTTCCAGGATGAAATAAAGAACCTCATCGAGATCCATAACAGCATTGCCACTGGTGATACTGAAATTCTGTATATAGATGAAGATGAATATGTGATGAAAAGAGCTGGTACCGGTACCAATCCCGGATTAATTCTATATATTAGCATTAGCAACAGCACAAAAAGACGTTCTGTAAGTTCAAACTGGAATAATGTTACCCTTATGGACTATAGTGGTAACTCAACTTATAACCCTACCTCCGATGAAAATGGTGCGGTAACCATCGAAGCTCCTTCAAATGGATATTCGATCTGGTCTATAACCGAATAAAACACTTTATTTTTTGAATTTTCATAGGTGTTAATTCAAGACGGCTCCGCCTCCCAGCGGAGCCTCTTTTTTTTAAAAATATTGCAGTTTCCTTTGTTATTGCCTGGAAAAATAGCCACTCGCCTGCCTGTAGACTATTTCCAAACACAAAAAAATAAATTTTCATTATTTGTCAACTTTCGGTTGTTAGTAAATTTTTATTTTACTGATAATCAATATATTAACAACTTTTTCTTGATAACTTTTCTTTAACAACCTGCTTGTAATCTCATTTCTTTAATTAGATTTATACCTCTCGAACGAGGATATACTAATCTAAAAAACTCATTTCTATGCCTGTACAAGAAAAACCAGTTGCTCCGAAAACTTTTACCCAGGAGCAGGCTTATGAAGCTTCCTTAAAATACTTCAAAGGAGATGACCTGGCCGCAAGGGTTTGGGTGAACAAATATGCCCTTAAAGATTCCGATGGGAATATCTATGAACTTACTCCTGATGACATGCACAGGCGTATTGCGAAAGAAATTGCCCGGGTTGAAAAGAAATACCCTAATCCTATGACCGAGGATGAGGTTTTTGACCTTATCAAGAACTTCAAATATATCGTTCCTCAGGGTAGCCCTATGGCCGGAATTGGAAATCCATACCAGGTTGGATCGCTGTCTAACTGTTTTGTGATTGGAAATGATGGTGATTCAGATTCTTATGGTGGAGTGATGAAGATAGACCAGGAACAGGTACAGCTGATGAAAAGACGAGGTGGCGTGGGTCATGACCTGTCTCACATCCGTCCTAAGGGATCTGCCGTAAAGAACTCTGCGCTAACTTCTACCGGGATCGTTCCGTTTATGGAGCGCTACTCCAACTCTACAAGAGAGGTGGCCCAGGATGGAAGACGTGGAGCACTGATGCTTTCGGTTTCTATCAATCACCCGGATGCCGAGGATTTCATCGATGCTAAAATGGAACAGGGCAAAGTTACAGGCGCCAATGTTTCGGTTAGAATAGATGATGAATTCATGAGAGCGGTAAAAAATAATACCGATTATACTCAAAAATACCCGGTTTTCAGCAGCAATCCGAAGTTCTCAAAGGAGATCAAGGCGGAAAAACTGTGGAAAAAGATCGTTCACAACGCATGGCAAAGCGCTGAACCAGGAATCCTTTTCTGGGATACCGTGATCAATGAGTCGGTGCCAGATTGCTATGCAGACCTTGGTTACAAAACGGTTTCTACCAATCCTTGCGGAGAGATCCCGCTTTGTCCTTATGACTCGTGCAGGCTATTGGCCATAAACCTCTATTCTTATGTAGAAGATCCTTTCACTGAGAATGCAAAATTCAACTACGAATTGTTCAAAAAACACGTTGGAGCTGCACAAAGGATCATGGACGATATCATCGACCTTGAATTGGAGAAGATCGACCGAATCCTTGAAAAGATCGATGCAGATCCCGAAAGCGAGGAGATCAAATCTGTTGAAAAAAATCTTTGGCTTAACATTCGCAAAAAAGCTTACGAAGGAAGAAGAACCGGAATTGGCATCACTGCTGAAGGTGACATGCTTGCAGGCCTTGGTATCAAATACGGAAGCAAGGAAGGAATTGACTTTTCGGTAGATATTCACAAGAATATCGCGCTTGCTGCCTACAGGGCTTCAGTTGATACCGCAAAAGAAAGAGGTGCATTCTCCATTTTCGATTCAGAAAGAGAAAAAGATAATCCGTTCATCCTAAGACTGAAGGATGCCGATGAAAAGCTTTATTACGATATGCTGGAATACGGAAGACGTAATATTGCGCTTCTAACCATCGCTCCTACCGGTACAACCAGTTTGATGACGCAGACTACTTCCGGGATCGAGCCGGTATTTTTACCAGTTTACAAAAGAAGAAGAAAGGTAAATCCAAATGATAAGAATGCACGGGTAGATTTCGTGGATGAAGTTGGAGATTCATGGGAAGAATACGTGGTTTTCCACCACCGTTTCAAAGAATGGATGAAAGTTCAGGGACATGATACCGAAAAGAACTACAGCAACGAAGAACTGGATAAACTGGTGAAACTTTCTCCTTATTACGAGGCTACTTCTAACGACGTAGACTGGTTAAGCAAGGTGAAGATGCAGGGAGCCGTTCAAAAGTGGATAGACCACTCGATTAGTGTGACCATCAACCTTCCTAATGATGTTAGTGAAGACCTTGTTGGAAAACTATACCTTGAAGCCTGGGAGGCAGGATGTAAGGGAGTAACTGTTTACCGTGATGGTTCAAGATCTGGAGTTCTTATTTCTAACGAAGAGAAAAAAGAAGAAGAGGAAACTACGGGTGGTAATTTCCCGCTAAAAAGACCAGAAACACTAACTGCAGATGTAGTTCGTTTCCAGAATAACAAGGATAAATGGATCGCCTTCATCGGACTTGTTGACGGAAGACCTTACGAGATCTTTACCGGTTTTGCCGATGACGAAGAAGGAATCCTTCTTCCAAGATGGGTTAGCGAAGGTTATATCATCAAGGCCAGAAATGAAGACGGAACCTCGAGATATGACTTCCAGTATGAGAACAAAAGAGGTTATAAGACCACTATCGAAGGCCTTTCTCACAAGTTCAACCCAGAATTCTGGAACTACGCGAAACTGATCTCCAGTACGCTGCGTCACGGAATGTCTATAGACAACGTGGTAGACCTTATCAACAGCCTTCAGCTGGACAGTGAATCTATCAACACCTGGAAAAATGGTGTGGTTCGAGCCTTGAAGCGTTATATCGCTGACGGAACAGTGGCTAAGAAAGAAAAATGTAATAATTGTAACTCCTCAAATCTGATATACCAGGAAGGATGCTTAACCTGTAAGGACTGCGGTTCTTCTAAATGTGGTTAATTTTTCTGTTATAGCTGAAAAAAAGTCCCGCAATCGCGGGACTTTTTTTTGATTAAAAACTAAATCATTCACTCAATTCTTAGGCTTTCGATCGCTACCTCATGAGGCTGCTTTAACTCCTGAGCAGTCATTCCAGGGCCAATCGAAAATTGAACGCTCTCGACTTTCTCCAGTTCAAGATCTCCGGAATATTCATGATCAAAATAGTAGGGTAAAAAACCCGGGTAGGGTCTTGGAAGAGTGACGGTTTTCACAGGCTGGAGATCGGTAGGGTCGATCTCGATCTCTTTCAATTCCGGGCCTAATTCTACTATTTTTCCAAAAGCGGCTCCATTATCCATTACCAGGGCCACCTGCATTTTCTTTGTGGTGTTTCCAGGCGAACGCGCCTTTAGAACCAGTTTATTCTTACTATTGATAGTTCGGTTACCTAATTTCTTTCTGAAATTATAGCGAAACGAATAATCATAGACAGGCTCAGCGCCCAGGTTCTCAACATCTTCTTCGAACAATTCATCTATCTTGACATGGTATTCCGCAGAATTCTCTCCTGTAGGAACCAGTTTATTTCCAGGCGTCCAGGGCCGCACCAGGTTTTCGTGATCGTTTTCTGCATGGAACAAATAAACTGGTGAATCTTCCTGAACGATCCTTGTTGAATAAAGTTCTTCTCCGTAAAAATCCCAGTCGGCCGGGCTGCCATCATAAGCGCCGGGAAAAGTGTGATCGCCGGCTTTGGTTTTTACGATAATGCGATATTCAAGGAAACCAGGCTCTAGTAGTTTAGCCGGAACTTCAACCGAATAATCATAGTTGTTTTCAGCCTTTAGTTCAACCGACTCATATACATTCCCGTTCCTGAACCAGGCTTCAATTTTTTCAATTTCCGATTTGGAAACTGCACTCAATTCCAAATCAAAAGTTTGACCAGCCGGGGCTACGCTAACAGGATCATGAACCAGGTAGGTTTCATCTACTGTTGAAGACTGCGCTTCGAAGGCATTTAGCGGAACTCTCAGGTTCTTCCCCGCCTTGGCAAGGTCTATTTCAGTTCCTTTGGCACTGAGCAAATAAGTTCCGGGCGAAATACGAAATTTAGAATTTTCGGCTTCTGAATTATATTCATTCCCATCATTGAGCGCTTGAATGCTGAAATCAGTACCAAGATCAGGTAGATCGAGTTTCATTTCATTTTCTTTCCAGCTTATCACGGAAACGGTCTTTTCGAGGCTATTGCTTCCGAAGGGGTTTTTGATCAGAACCGGGTCTGGCATCACCTCCAGTCTCCAGGCGCCATCTTCAAGTTTGTCGAGGAAATAGGCTCCTTTACCATTATAGTCCACTACAGTAGAACTACCATGACCCGAGAGGCTTTTCAGCTCACTAATATTTTCAGCCTGCTGATTGCTTGAATTGGTGTAAATGAATTCATCTTCCGATGCATAGGTCGCAATATCTCCTTCATAAGAAATTTTGAAATTCCCGAATTCAAGGTTTTCGGGATAGGTTCCCAGGTCTTTCCCCAACTCCACTTCATGGAAAATCTTCGAAGCGATCATCAATGCCAGGGCTTTATGCGGGGTATAATTCAGGTTCATATAATGCGTATTATACTCGGTATTCGCGTAGGCCAGGAAGGTTGGATCGTAGGCAAAATGCGTTGCGATCTGTATGCCTGCCTCCCTGAAACTTCTGGCCATGGCCGGGTACATATAGGATTTGTTCACATCGGCCGCATCGAATTCGTAGACCAGTTTGGCTTTTCCGCTAGCCTGAATAACTTCATCAAAAGGAATGTTATAATCATTCACATTTGGCAACAAATTCCCTTCAAGTTCCTTCTGAAACCCAAGGCCTGTTGGATACCATTGAAAGGTTCCTCCCTGAATGTTGGAGTCGAAATAAGTTTCGGCAAGATGAACGCTGTGACTCACGTTATAGAAAATTGGCTTTTCGCTACCTGTACTCCGCATTGCTGAAACCATCTTGTTGATGAATTCCTTCACCTCTTCAGGTTCTCCCCTGTGGTGCGGCTCATTGCTCACCTCAAAGGCGATGATATTTGGTTCGTTCTTATACGCAACACCGGTATACGGATTTACATGTTCGAGGAACTGGGCCAGGTAATTCTGCTGCGCTTTGATAGCTTCAGGATCAGTAAGGCTCTTTTCCTTTCCATATTTATCTGAAAATCCCGGCGTATCCTCATCGGGCTCAGGCCAGCCATTTCCCCAGTAGGCAATAGGAGTGATCACGAAATTGATATCGCGATCCTTTAACTGGCTGAGCAGGTAATCAAAGGCCTCCAGGTGTTCATTTTCCAAGAGATTTCCCTGCTCGTCACTTATTTCGGTATCCCAGACGTGAAGACGGTACAGATCGAATCCGAGCCTTGTAAAATGGTAGATATCTTTATCCATTTCAGCCTTGATATCCAGGCCTTTCTTTTCAGCGCTTCGGTAAGCATGAGCAAAGGGTACCGAGTAGTTCACCCCAAAACCTTTGACCTCTTCTCCTCCACTCCATCGCATTACTCCGTTCTCATCTACATACACAGTACCTTTTGAATCCTGAGCCGTGGAGTTCAGGCTGAATAAGAGCACAAAAAGGCCGAAAATCAGCTTTGTTTTGTTCATTTTCAAAAACATAATTCTTTAAATATCGCAGATTTGGATTCCTTCTTTTAGTGCCGAAAGTTTATCATCATAAGTAGGGATGAATTCCTGGGCTACATAACCATCGAAACCGGTATCGTAGATCGCCTGCATGATCGCCGGATAATTAAGTTCCTGGGAATCGTTGATCTCATTACGCCCGGGCACCCCACCAGTGTGGTAGTGATTTATATACTCATGATTTTCACGAATGGTCCTTATCACATCACCTTCCATGATCTGCATATGATAGATATCGTAAAGCAACTTAAAATTGGGTTTGTTTAGTCTTTGGGCCAGTTTCACGCCCCATTCGGTATGATCGCACATATAATCTGGATGATCAACCTTGCTATTAAGCAATTCCATCACAAGGTTCACCTCCAAGCCTTCGGCATACTCGAGCAAGGGCGTTAAT
This sequence comes from Christiangramia oceanisediminis, assembly GCF_022570735.2. Classification (GTDB taxonomy): domain Bacteria; phylum Bacteroidota; class Bacteroidia; order Flavobacteriales; family Flavobacteriaceae; genus Christiangramia; species Christiangramia oceanisediminis. Next base: position 226,134 of record NZ_JANCNS010000003.1, read on the forward strand.
CCCTTTACGCAATTTTGAATACCGGTTTCCTCGTCCATCCCGTTTCGGTTTCCGGAGAAACAGATAACATTCTTAACTTTATGTTCAGAAGCTTTTTTTATAAGGCCTTTATAGGAATTCTGAAGATGTTCGTGATTGGCGGGATCATTAAAACCGTTGGTAATACTGGCAAAATCATCGGTAGCCATGGAACAAACGAGTCCGTATTTTTCAACGGTCTCCCATTCTGAAGGTTTTAAAAGGTCGATGGCGCTAATCCCGATCCTGGAACAGGCCTGGGCAAATTCTTCAAGAGGAATAAACTGGTAACACCAGCGGCAAACCGAATGATTGATCTTTCCTTTAAAGGAGTTATCAGCTTCAGCAGCCAGAATGGACGGAATATTTCCCATGCCCATAAGGCCTACTCCCAGCCCAATATTTTTTAAAACATCTCTTCTTTTCATACTATAAAAAGTTGCTAGGCAATCACAAAATGATAACCCGATTCACGTAATTTATTGTAGTTGTTATAATCAAACTTATATAAGAAGGCTCCCCTCTTACTGGCAGATTTGTCTTTTTCATCCAGTTTTTCAAGCACATTGAGAGACAGAACCTTTTTTCTGAAATTTCGGGAATCCAATTTTACCTGATAGATGGCCTCATATAAGCTCTGTAATTGTGGCAGGGTGAACTTCTCCGGTAGCAGCTCAAAACCTATTGGCTTGTACCGTGCATTATTCCTAAGCTGCTCCAGCGCATCCTGAACCATCTGTTCATGATCGAGAATCAGGCCTGGAAGATCCTTAATTTCGAACCAGTGAGCCTTCTTTTCATTTATGAGATCCTCATCATGTTCATCACTGCTTATAAGGGCATACTGAGCAACAGAAATACACCTGTAGCCAGGGTCGCGATCTTTCTTACCGTAGGTTTTTAGCTGTTGCATAAAAACATTGTCAAGACCCGTTATCTCTTTTAAAACCCGCTTCCCTGCAACATCGATATCTTCATCCAGCCTAACAAAACTTCCAATTAAAGACCAGCGTCCCTTAAGCGGTTCTACCAGCCTCTTGAATAAAAGCAGTTTCAATTTTCCGCTATCAAAGCCAAAAATGATGCAGTCTGTGGCCACATACATCTTCTCTTTAACCTGGTAGAGATCAGGAATTTTTTGGGTCATTAATTAAAATTTACATAAAGATAGAAATTGAAAGTATAAGTCTGGAAAAAATTAATGTAAATATTACGTTTAATATTCAGTTTAACCCAGATCAACCATATTTCATAAGCCCGGATGGAAAATACCCTGGTAAGTAACTTGTAGATCATTTCAGAAAAAGCCTTAATTCGGCACAAAAAAAAAGATCTCAAAGTGTAAACCTTGAGATCTTTTTTTAAATCAAATTTTTACTGATTACCAGAATAAGGCATATAAAAGTGCCAGGATAATAATTATGATGATACTCCCAATATTGAAAACCCGTCCTGTTTTGAACAGTCCTTTGGTAAGTTTGATAGATTTCTCCTGAATCTTTCCTCCGGTTTCAGCATAACTTATTCCTATCATGATAAGCATGGTAAGGATCCAGGTTGCCATCATCTGGTGCATGAACGGCCAGGTGATAAAGAAGGGTGAATCTATCCACCCGTTTGGTCCAACCTTAAAATAAAGCGCGATTGGAATAGATATCAATACACCCCAAATAGCCGCCTTGTTGGTGGTTTTTCTCCAGAAAAGACCAAGCATGAATACCGCCAGGATACCCGGACTCACTACTCCTGTATATTCCTGGATATACTGGAATACCTGCCCGAGATTCTTAAGCTGAGGAGCGATAATGATAGCAATAACTAGAGATACAGCAGCGGTCATACGACCTACGTTCACAAGTCTCTGCTCAGAACCACCTTCCTTGTGAAAGAAGGGCTTATAGATATCCATGGTAAAGATAGTGGCTGTTGAGTTAAGCATCGAAGCCAGTGAGGAAACGATCGCTGCAGCAAGGGCCGCCAGCACCAATCCTTTAAGACCTGTAGGAACGAATTCCTTGATCAACCAGGGTGCTGCATTGTCATTGATTACCTGCCCGTTACCTCCAAAGAAGGAAGCATCGGTCACCCCGGTTACGATATTTCCACCCGCATCGGTATTCATTACAAAAGCAATAATTCCGGGGATTACGGTAATAAGCGGGATAAGAAGCTTTAAGAAACCGGCCAGTACAATACCTTTCTGAGATTCCTTTAAACTTTTTGCAGCCAGGGTACGCTGAATGATATACTGGTTGAAACCCCAATAGTAAAGGTTAGCAACCCACATTCCTCCAACAAGAACGGCTAAGCCGGGAAGATCCCACCAGGCGTCCTTTCCATTAGGCGTAATGATCTCTCCCTTATCAAGGATCATGGAGAATTTCTCTGGCACCTCGTTGTACACCTTAACCATTCCGCTGAAGATATTCCCGTCATCAGAAACATGTCCCAGGGCTATAATAGTCGTGATCAAACCACCTGCTACCAGCAGTACTACCTGTACAACATCTGTCCAGGCAACGGCCGAAAGTCCGCCGTAAAGTGAATAGGCCGCAGCAAAAAGCGCCAGCCCTATGATACTGGCCATAAAGATGGAACCATCACCATCTCCAATAATAGTATCCAGGGCCGTAGCTCCAAGATAAAGTACAGAAGTCAGGTTTACGAAGATGAAAAGACATATCCAGAATACGGCTAAAATGGTCTTTAGATTCTTGCTGTATCTAACCTCTATGAATTCGGGTATGGTGTATAACTTCTTTTCGATGAAAATTGGCAGGAAGAATTTACCTACAATGATCAAGGTAAGTGCTGCCATCCATTCATAAGAAGCGATGGCCAATCCAAGCGCGAAACCTGAACCCGACATCCCGATAAACTGTTCTGCCGAAATATTGGCAGCGATCAGAGAAGCACCAATCGCCCACCAGGGAAGCGATTTACTAGCCAGGAAGTAATCTTCTGAAGTTTTTCCCTTTCCGCGGGATACCCAAAGGCCAATTCCAATAATAACGAGACCATAGGTGATAAAAACTATCAGGTCCAGTAATTTAAATTCCATACATTAGATGAGTTTAATTGATTTGTGTAAAGGAAAACCCCAGAAATGTACTACCTCCTTCCCGCACACTTAAAGCCCTAAAGAACAGGCTTCTGGCCTGCACTATCTTAATCCTAAGGTTTTCTTAAAAAATTTCGGTTAAATATAGAATTATAAAGTTTAACCCGAAAAATTCCTTTTATAAAATTTTACAAGAAGTTATCTTAAACTAAAGGAGAAAACAATCTCATTTTGGTAAGTTTCTCCAGGCCTTAACTCACTGGATGGAAAGTTTCTATAGTTAGGAGCGTCCGGATAATTTTGAGCCTCCAGTGCGATCGCAGGAAATTTTGAGTCTACCGGGCTCTTATAATTCCATTCCTGAGGCAATTTTTCAGGCACATAAACAACTAAAACCGGCTGATCGCTGTGCATATTCATTTTTACTCCGCTAAGAGGAGCAAAAAGACTGGCCGCATTCTCCCTGGAGTTATCGATCACAAAGACATCGTCCAGTTTTCGATTGCCAATAAGCCTGTTTTCCATAAAGGATTTTGGGTGATCCTTAAGATTCTCCAGGTTTCCGGTTGGCAGATTCTTATCATCCAGCTGTAGAATTTTTGCTGAATCGATCTGCAAAAAATGATCGCTAACACTACCTCCCCCGTTTAGATTCCAGTAAACATGGTTGGTAAGATTAACAACGGTTTCACGGTCGGTCGTGGCTGAATAATTAACCTTGATTTCATCATTCTCCGTAAGTGTGAAGCTAACCATAACTTTCAGGTTTCCCGGGTACCCCTCTTCCAGATGCTCACTAAAATAAGAGAGTTTTACCGAAGGATCAGGCCCTTCAGTCACCTCTTCTATTTCCCAAATCTTGTATTGAAAACCCTGCTTCCCTCCGTGCAGATGTACTCCATCCTTTTGATAAAGCTCGAATTCATCTTCTCCAAGGCTGAAGCTTCCGTTGGCAATTCTGCCGGCATACCTCCCTATGCTGGCACCAAAACACTGGTTGGCATCGTAATATTCAGACTTTAAAAAATCTTCGACTTCCTGAGGTCCAACTACCAGCTCAAGGTGTTTGGAATCCCGTGACCTCATCTTAAAACTGAAAATGGTAGCGCCAAAATTGAGTATCTTGAGGCTGCTTTTTCTGGAGTTCACAAGCCTGGTAAGCTTTAACTGGGAAGGTTCTATAGAATTCAAATTAGTTTTTTTTAGTTTTCACCCATTCATTCACCTGTTCCTCCAGGAGATCCAACGGTACAGATCCGTTGGTTAGAACCACGTCATGAAACTCGGCGATATCGAAATTGTCACCTAATTGCTCCCTGGCCTGTTCCCTTAATTCGATTATTCGGTTCATACCAATCTTATAGGCGGTTGCCTGGCCTGGCATTACAATATGTCTCTCCACCATTTTCACACAGGCACTTTCAGCTGCAGGAGTGTTTTGCATATAATAATCGATCCCTTCCTGCCGGGTCCATTTTTTTGAATGTATTCCTGTATCCACAACAAGCCTGCAGGAACGCCAGAGTTCCATGGCCAGCCTTCCAAAATCGGAATACGGGTCCTGGTAAAATCCGGCTTCTTTCGGAATCAATTCACTATACAGGCCCCAACCTTCCACATAGGCCGGGTAAAAGCTGAATTTTCGAAATTGCGGAATGCTATCCAGTTCCTGGGCGATAGCGATTTGCATATGATGCCCGGGAATCCCTTCATGATAGGCAAGTGCTTCCATTTCGTACTTAGGCATTGCCTTCATATCATATAAATTCGCATAATAGGTTCCGGGCCTGGAACCGTCTATGGCCGGCTGCTGATAAAACGCCTTTCCGGCACTTTTTTCGCGGAAGGGCTCCACGGCTTTTACCACGATATCGGCTTCTGGTTGAGTATTGAACAATTTGGGCAACTCCGCTTTCATCGTATTGATGATCTCCTTCGCCTTTTTAAGGTAGGCCTGCCTCCCCTCTTCGGAATTTTCATAATAGAACTGCTCATTATTCTTCATGAACTCAAAGAATTCCTGCAGATTACCTTCAAATCCCACTTCTTCCTTGATCTTTTCCATTTCCCCATGGATACGGGCCACTTCACTCAGCCCGATCTCATGGATCTCATCTGAGCTAAGACCCGTAGTTGTATAACGATTAAGAGCGTTCGCGTAGAATTCCTCGCCTTTTGGAAATTTCCAGGCACCGGCCTCATCGGTTGCGCGTTTTTGCTGATTCTGAAGAAAATCAATAAGGTTATTATAAGCTGGCTGAACATGATCGATAAGAGCAGTTTCAGCATCGCTTATCAATTGTCGCCTTTCTTCCAGAGAAAGCTCCAGCTTTTCCAGCTTGGATGTGAAATCTTCCATCAGGGCACTGGATCCTGCACCACTGGTAAATGGCTTTCCTGAAATTACATTCCTGGAAGCATCCAGGGTTCGGTCAAAAACGAATTTTGGAGGAATCACCCCATTTTGCTCCCTTAATTTCAGCTGTTCAATGATCTGTTCCATGGCTTTTTCGATTCCTTTTAGCCGCGAAATATAGGCCCTGGCATCTCCAATGGAATCGATTTGATGCATATTAATAAGAAAAGCGGGCAGTTCGGCGTGATAACCATGCATCTGGTTCACCGGGTAATTATAAAAACGGTATTTATAATCTTCGATCTGGTTTTCCAACTGGCGCTGAGACAACTGGTAGCTCAGCATGGTTTGTTCATTTAATGCAGCAGTATTTACCTCCTCAAGGTATTCCTTTCTTCTTTTGGCCTGTTCCAGGTCTTCGGTATATTTTTCGCTCGAAAAATCATCCCATTTCCCGTAACTGGTCTTCATCCCCATACGGGTTTGCAACATGGGTGATTCTTCAACCTCCTTCTGAAACTCCTTTTCAAAATAGGTATTCAGTTCAGCCGAAGCTTTTTCGATCTCTTCCGAGGTATAGGTTTCTCCCTGTTTATCTTCAGCACAGGAAATAACCAGAAGGGATATGAAAAGGAAAAAATAGCTATTTAGTTTCATTTTCCTGTTTTTGCTCTTTTAAAACCGAAATTATGATCTCGGAATCTCCGTATACCGAATGCGTTTGCTTTTGAAAGTCATCTTCTTCTGCCTTGAAGATATTATCTACATAGGTTTGAGGATTCAGGTCTATAAGAGGGAACCAGGTGCTTTGAACCTGTATCTGTAATTTGTGACCCTTTTTAAAGGTATGGTTCACACCCTGAAGGCTTAGGTTCACTTCGGTCTTTTTATTGGGTTCAAAAGGCTCCGGATTCTCGAAACCATTTCTGAAACGCCCTCTCATCACTTCGCTTCTAACCATCATATGATAATTGCTCATTTTAAGGTGAGGCATGGTTTCTTCGTAATTTTCGGCATCAGGCGGATAAACATCGATGATCTTTACCACCCAGTCTGCAGAAGTTCCAGTAGTAGCTACCTTCAGTTTAGCCTCGATAGGGCCAACAATTTTGAGATCTTCTTCCAGCACTTCGGTCTCAAAAACCAGAACATCAGGTCTTCTGGCGGCGAAACGCTGATCACCGGTCATATATTCTCTGGGAGTAAATACCGTTTTGATCTCATCATTGTAAGAAACCGGTTTTTCCGGGTCACTAACAAATTCCTCCACGTTTCCTGAAGGTGCATCAACCAGCTTTTGATCGTCTCCCAGGTAAAAGCTCATCGAACTGGTATTCTTCGGAGGCCATTCCTGGTAATTGTTCCATTTTCTTAGACCGGTGTCATAAATATGCGCTTCGGGAAGATCGGGTTTACCTTCAGCATTTCCCTTCAGAAAATGATTGAAGAACACGGTCTCATAATCTCTCTGGAAATGAGTAGAGATGCTGTCACCAAAATAGACATTCCCAACGGCCTGCCTGCCTGATTCCCTTGCCCAGTCCCCATGACTCCATGGCCCGAAAACCAGCATATTGAAATTATCGCTATTTTCTTCAATGCTGTTGTAAATTGCGAACGGCCCGTACAGGTCTTCCGCGTCAAATAGTCCGCCAACGATCATCACCGCCGGTTTAATGTCTTTCATATGCTGAACGATCCCCCGTTTCTGCCAGAAATCGTCATAATTAGGGTGTTCCTTCAGCTGCTGCCAGAACTCATTATCTTCCTTATAATACTCGTCCAGGTTGCTCAATGGCCCCTGGTCCAGGAAAAACTGGTACTGGTCTTCGGTTCCCAGATCCGGAAAGCTATACCACGCGGTATCTACCGGGGTTTCCTTTTGGTACCCGAACACCGATGTCGCCCGCCAGTAGCTCAGCAAATAAGCTCCATTATGGTGAAAATCATCAAAAAAGAAATCGCCGATACTTGCCTGTGGCGAAGCTGCCTTTAAAGCCGGGTGATCGCTGAGCAGTGAATAGGTGGAATAGAAACCAGGATAGGAAATTCCCCAGGTTCCCACCCTTCCGTTATTGTTTTCAACATTATTGATCAGCCATTCGATGGTATCATACGTATCACTGGCTTCATCGACCTCTTTTCCTTGTTTATTCGGAATATAGGCACGCATATTATCATATTTTCCCTCGCTCATCCATCTGCCGCGCACGTCCTGGTAAACAATGATATTACCTTCCTTCATCAGGATCTCGTTAGGACCTATCTTAGACCTGAACTGGTCTTCACCATATGGCCGGGAACTATACGGTGTACGCTGCATTAAAATTGGATATTCCTGGGAAGTATCCTTTGGAGAATAAATAGTGGTATGAAGTTTAACACCATCCCTCATAGGGATATCCACTTCCATTTTTGTGTAATACTTCTTGACATCGTATTCTGCATCTGTCTGGGCAAATACCGGACTTAAAATGATAAATGCGAATAGATTAAGCAGGTAAAATTTATAGGTCTTCATTAAGCTGGTTTTTTTAAGCTCCTAAAGATAGAAATATGCGTAAGAAACCTGAAATATTTCTGAATTTTAAGATCGCCCCCGGTTTAGCAGGGAACATTGGTAGAGATTCGAAGGATTTGAGTTTCCTTATCTTCCACCGCAAACCTATTATCGGCCCGGTGATTGATCACCCAAACCAGGTCTTCCCCTGAGAATAACAGCCAGGTATTTTCCTTTTCCGGAAGGGAGAATTTTTCATCCTTAAAGAACCTGCTCAATTTCTTTTTTCCATTCATTCCGAAGGGATAAAAATAATCCCCTTTCTTCCACTTCCTCACAGTTAAAGGATACTGAAGCTTTTGTTTTGGAACGTAAATGCAATTTTTGGAAAATGCCGCCATCTTTTCAACCTCGCAAATATGAAGCGTTCCCAGGTTAGGGATCATGACGTAATTTTCAGATTCCTCCAGGTGATATTCTTTTTCTCCCGAAGGCTTTTTCCTTTCTGTAAGCAACAATTTATCACGATCCCTGATAAGTCGAAAATCTTCGGAATATACCATTTTCCCACTCTGGGCGTTCAGCAGCTCGTAAACATCATTCCACTCAGTAAAACCAAAGGATTTCAGAAGTTGATACAATACCTGCCTTGGATTAGGAACCTTTTTCAAAAACTCGATATCAAGCTGATAGCCATAGGTGCTTTTTTCAACAATCTTAGGATACAACAGGCTTATATAATCCTCCACGAGATCCATGCTTTCCCTTAAATGTGACTGTGTCCTGGCAAAACTTTCCAGCAGTTGAGGGTTGAGTTCCTGCAGTACCGGCACGATTTGATGCCTAATTCGGTTACGCATGTATTTATCGGAATGATTGCTGCTGTCTTCGCGCCATTTAAAGTGATTTTCCCTGGCAAAACTCTCGATCTCGTCCCTGGTGAAGTCCAGTATAGGCCTGATCACTTTTTTGTTCTCCCTTTTGATCCCGGTAAGACCTTCAGGGCCGGTGCCGCGTACCAGGTTGATCAGAAAGGTTTCAAGGTTATCATTGGCATGATGCCCGGTAAGTATATAATCAAAATGCAGGGAAGCACATAATTCTTCGAACCACTGGTACCTTAAATCCCTCGCAGCCATTTGAACCGAGATCCCATTCTCTTCGGCATAAGATAGAGTATCAAAACTTTGCGTAAAGACCTCTACTTCCAGTGAGTCAGCAAGATCTACCACGAAGCTCTCGTCTTCATCGCTTTCGTCTCCTCGTAAATTGAAATTGCAATGAGCGATGGAAAATTCCAGTTTTGCGCGATGACAAAGATGTGCCAGCACCACGCTGTCTACTCCACCGCTCACGGCGAGTAAGAGTTTACCGTTCCCCAAAAAAGGGTAATTGGTCTTGATCTGGTTCTTGAAGGCTTTTTCCATACTCTCTCAAAGATACGAATGCCTGTAGAAATCTGGCAAGGATCTTAATTCAGATTGGAAAGAACTTCACGCATGGCCCTGGCCTTGAGCAAACACTCTTCGTATTCCTTCTGTGGATCAGATTTTGCCGTGATGGCACCCCCTACCGAAAATGACAGGTATTTGTTGCTGGAATTGTAAAGAATACTGCGAATCACTACGTTAAAATCGAAATCGGCCTCTGGAGTGAAATAACCAACAGCACCGCTATACAATCCACGTCTCGATTCTTCCAGTTTTTCGATGATCTTCATGGCCGAGATCTTTGGAGCACCGGTCATACTGCCCATAGGAAAACTGGTTCTTAAAGCTTCCACCGCGGGAATTCCCTCGGCCAGTCTTGCCTTTACCGTAGAAATAAGCTGGTGTACCTGCCTGAAGCTATAAACCTTACAAAGTTCATCCACCTGCACACTTCCTTTTTCTGCGATTCGAGAAAGATCATTGCGCACCAGGTCCACGATCATTACATTTTCTGACTGTTCTTTGGGATCGCTCGCCAGTTCCTTAGCGATACGCAGGTCTTCTTCGGGATTTTCAGATCGCCGCGCTGTTCCCTTGATAGGCTGGGAAAGCAATTGCTTACCTTTCTTTTTCAGATAGCGTTCGGGAGAAGCAGAAATAAGGTGATAATTTTCGAGTTTTAAATATGCAGCAAAAGGCGGAGTGGAAATCTGGTTAAGTGACTTGTATATATCCCTTGCTTCAATGTTAACATTTTCAGCATAAAATTCCTGGCAAAAGTTGGCCTCATAAATATCGCCACGGTGAATATGCTCCAGCATTACTGTTACCTTTTCCAGATATTCTTCTTTTGAGATCCGGCTTTTAACGACCAGGGAGGAACTTTCAGAATGTATTTCTTCTGGTGTCTCCATGATTTCCTGGAAATCCGCATCGATCTCATCATCCACCATTCTAAGGTACTGGCATTCTACCATTTCTCCCTTTATGAAAAATATCTTTTGCGGCTGAAAGAAGTAAAGGTCTGGAAATTCGAGTCCGTCGTGATTCATGGAAAACAGGTCTTCCACATCATTTTTAAGATCATAACTCAAATAGCCAAATATCCAATCGGCCGTTGTTTCCTGGTATTCTTTCAGTTTATCAAAGGCATCCACATGGTCGGTCTTGATTGCCGTAAATGCCTCAACGGCCAGGATCGCCTCATATTCCCCGGTTTTGGAATCTCCTTCATTGCTGTCGAGCCACACCACATCCTGGAATCTACTACCCCAGGAGAACAGCCTGTCTTTGAATTTCGCGGAGTCTTTTATTGAAAAAGTCTTGGAAGTACGCACTTAGGTTTCAATTTGATGCGCAAAGGTAGTAAGCACATCTTCAATTCCCATATCCAGCACTTCGTTAATTACCCTGCCATCCTGGAAATTGTCACGAAATGATGGAAAACTGAAATTCTCTATCACTTCCCCGCCAAACCTGATAAAAATATGTCGTGTATACTCCAGGGATGATTTCGCACCGCGTTTTCCCGGTGAGGTACTGAATAGCAGAATTTGCTTGCCTTCAAGAAAGTTTCTCTTATTTCTCGAAAGCCAGTCGATGGTATTTTTAAAAAAGGCAGAAGAAGCTCCGTTATGCTCATTTACCGCGATCACCAGCGAATCGTGCGCATCTATCAAATCCTGGATCTTTTTCACATTTTCTGGAATGCCTTCATCCACTTCAATATCCCGGCTATAAATAGGAAGGGGAAAATCGGTTAATTTGATCTGGGTTATTTCATGACCTTTTATCCGGTTCACGATATGATCAAGCATTTCCTGGTTAATAGAAACACTGCTATTGGAACCTGCAAAGGCCAGGATCTTTTTCATAACAAGCTTATTTTTCACTAAAAATACCCAAATTTTACTTAGTTCAACAAATCTATTTTTCCTGAAAAAACAGAATTGTAACTTTATCCCAAAATGAGCAGGTTTTGAAGAAGCATTCCGCAGAAAATGAATTCCTAAAGATACAAATCCAGGAAACCGGGGCCGAGCTGTGTAGCCTGATAGACAAGCGAACTGGTATTGAGCACATCTGGCAGGCCGATCCTAAAATCTGGAGCAGCCATGCTCCTAACCTTTTTCCAATCATCGGAGCTTTGAAAGACGGAATGACCTATTTTGAAGGTAAACCATACGAGATCCCCAAACACGGACTCGTTCGGCATAATAAAGATATCCGCCTGAAACAGCGTACCGAAACCGAACTGGTCTTTGAGTTGATCTATTCAGAAGACAGCCTGAAGTTATATCCGTTTAAATTCGATTTCAGGATTAGTTTCAGCCTAAGTGGAAGTTCTCTTCAGGTCAAACACCAGGTGATCAACCTGGGCACTGAAAAAATGTATTTTTCGCTGGGTGGTCATCCCGCATTCAATATCTGCCTTTTTGAAAAAGAAAAGATCGAGGATTATTCGATCGAATTCGACCAGAACATGAATCTGGACACCTATCTTCTAAATGATGACGGCCTGGTTAGCACTACTACCCGTAAAGTCCTGGAAAATGAGAATAGTATCAGGCTTAGCCCGGAAATCTTTAAAAAAGACGCACTTATTTTCAAAAATATCGCTTCCTCTAAAGCCAGGCTCATAAGTAAGCAAAAAGGTGAAATACTTTCGGTACACTATTCAGATTTCAGGAACCTGGGTATCTGGGCCAAGCCCGGAGCACCTTATGTATGTATTGAACCCTGGCTGGGAATCGCAGATACGGCGGAGACAGACCAGCAGCTTAAAAATAAAGAAGGCATCATGGAACTGATGCCTGCTCAGGAATTTAAAGCCGGTTACACGATAGCCATCGCGTAAAAACTTTATTATTTAACTTCTGTTTTTTCTCTTTGCCTCTTTAGCAGCACGTTTTTCTTTTAAAGTCATCGTTGGTTCTTTCTTAGCCGAATTCTTCGATGGTGATTTCTCTTTAGACATGATTTCTATAATTAGAATTAACCTCTAAATGTAGTGAATGTTCTAATACAAAAATCAGAAATTTAAGTGATCATTTCGTATTTTTATAGTCCCTTTTCCAGAACGGCCTGCTCATAAATCATTTATTATGAGACCATTAATTTACACCCTGGCCATCCTGCTGTTTTTTTCCTGCAAAAATTCTGAAAATGAACCTGAAGAGATCCTTATCAAAGAAGCTCCAGAAAGCAGGTACGGTTGTGCTCCACAGGTAACGGACACTGACTGGTACAAATCTGATAATAAAGCGCCGCTCTTCGAGGGACTTGATGCAGTAGATTATCCCATAGAAACAAACAATCCGGAAGCCCAGAAATATTTCAACCAGGGCCTTGTGCTCGCATACGGTTTTAATCATGCCGAAGCAGCAAGATCGTTCTATTATGCAACGAAACTGGACCCTGAGTGCGCCATGTGTTACTGGGGTTACGCCTATGTGCTGGGTCCTAATTATAACGCCGGCATGGAAGACGATAATTATGAGAGAGCTTTTGAAGCGATACAAAAAGCAAAAAAAGCAGGATCGGGTTCAGAAAAGGAAATGGCATTGATCAATGCAATGTATGAAAGATACGAGGCCGACCCGGTGGAAGACAGAACTCAACTTGACCAGGCCTACAGCCAGGCGATGAAAAAAGTTCATCAAAAATATCCGGAAGATGAAAATATTGCAGCGATGTATGCCGAGTCTATTATGAACATGCATCCCTGGCAATTATTCGACAAGCAGGGAAATCCGGAACCCTGGACACCAGAAATTGTGGGACTACTTGAAAATATTCTGAAAAAGAATCCGGATCACCCAGGGGCCAACCACTTTTACATTCATGCCGTAGAAGCATCCAGCACCCCTGAACGGGCGAATGCATCTGCTAAGGCTTTCGATGACGGACTGGTCCCTGGCTCAGGCCATCTTGTTCATATGCCATCCCATGTTTATATAAGAACCGGCGAATATCACAAAGGGACCGTAGCCAATATAAAAGCTGTAGAAGCAGATAGTATTTACGTAACTAAATGCCATGCACAGGGAGCTTATCCCCTGGCCTATTATCCGCATAACTATCATTTTCTGGCGGCGACAGCTACGCTTGAGGGTAATAGCGAATGGGCTATGATAGGAGCCAATAAATTATCTGAACATGTTCACCCAGATCTCATGAAAGAACCCGGCTGGGGTACGCTTCAGCATTACTATGCTATCCCGTTATATGTGCAGGTTAAACTTGGCCGCTGGAATGACCTGGTCAATTCTGAATTTAAAACCTATGACCTGCCATATCTGGAAGCGGTTAAGAATTATGCCCAGGGAATGGCCTATATGGCCAATAATGACCTGGATAATGCGAATAAAAAGCTGAAAAATCTTGAAAATCTCGCCGAAGATGAAAGCCTGGAAGAAGTAAGTATCTGGGAGATCAATTCGGTTTCTACCCTGATGCAGATCGCCAAAAGAGTACTTAAGGCTGAAATTCTAGCAAACCAGGAACAATTTGAGGAAAGTATAGCCTTGCTGAAAGAAGCCGTGGAAATTGAAGATTCACTTAATTATGATGAACCTCCAGATTGGTTCTTTTCGGTAAGACATCATTTGGGAGCCGTGCAGATAGAAGCCGGCAACTACCAGGAAGCCATAACAACCTATAATGAAGACCTTAATAGACTTCCAAAGAATGGCTGGGCCCAGCACGGGATGAAACTGGCCTATGAATATCTGAATGACGTAGATAACGTTAAAAAAATGGATCAATTAATTGCAAGCAGCTGGAAAGGAGCTGATATTGAGATCAATTCATCCCGAATCAAATAATTATACAATTACCTGCAAATCAATTTTTTATTATTTTCAAAGTATAAAAAGTTATCCTATGAAAAATTAAAATCTAATCTTCGGGCTTTTTTTTCCTTTTGGCCGTTTCCATATCACAGGCTCAGGAAGATATTGTACATATTCTTAATGGAGGAAAAAAAGGTAAGGTAACCTCGGTAAGCAGTGACGTGATAAGTTTCGTCTATTCTGGTGACTTAATATTTTGACATTTTTCAGGCCTTAGCCATAAAATTGAAATTGACCGAATAAAGCCAAATTGCGATTTTCTCTACTTTGAATATTTCAAAATCTGCATCCAAACAACTTATTCATGAAATAATTCATTCTTATCTCTTGATTAAACAATTACTAAAGTCAAGAACAACAAATTGTTTACCAGTATTTTAGCTTATTTTTATAAATCTTTTTTATGCTCTGAAATTGATTTTTAATAATCAAGGTGAATGTTAGGAATTTATTTGAAAACCTGAAATATGAAGACGCGAGCAATGCAATTCAATATCCTGAAGATCTTTTTTCTAAGCGCTTTTATAGTATGTTTCATATCCTGTTCAGAGGACGATGACGCAGATGAAATTGATGATACTAATGGAGATAATGAGGAAATCGATGGGGACGATGATAATTCGAACGGGAATGACGGAGATTCCTTCGATAATTCAGATATAGTTTTCCTTTTGATCGATGAGGACGCCATCGACAATGGAAATGAACCCAATAATTTTTCAGAAACCGATGTGAACGATAATATAGCTGAAATTGGCCAGAGAGCCATCCTTGATTATTTCCAGGATAATATTGGTGAGACTATCGATCTATATTCGGGACAGGTTGGCGATGAGGGATTCTTCGCTCCCAGCACCATTCCAGACAGCTGGATTTCTGCAGGACCAACCAATAGTGGATTACAAAATTACCTCACCCCCGGTCCCGGCCTTGGTGCCGAGGGCGACGATCCCGAAGTGCTGCTGGACGAAATTCCTGATGTGATTCCCTTACGGGCCACCGGACTTAAAATGCTGGAAGGTGAAACCGTTTACGTCGTGGTTTATGACAGCGATATTTCTATCAATTATGACCCGATCGAAGCTAACCTTCAGGGCGATAACCTGGGCATCGTCGCCTTTGATGTACTGAGCGTTACAGAAAGAACCAACGGTTCAAGTTCTGATCTTCCGGTGATCAGCATTCGAATTCGTGATGCTGAAGAAATCGGGCAACTCAACCTGGGACTATTTTCCAATGCCCCTGTTCCGGAATCATCTTCTGAACCTTTTGACGTTGAGCCACCGGCAGGGCCTGAGTCCATTGAAATTGTAAATGCCAGTTAGGATTATGTTCTAAAAACTGTTCTCGGTCGCGCCGCTAATGCAGTTTCATATAAAGCCGCGTCGATCATGTTTTAAGTGATGAAACCCTATCTAATTCTGAATTTCTTATCCAGTTTAAAATAAAGCTGGCCATTCTGCCAATCAGAAAAGTAAATCCTCCAAATACTGGAGCAAGCAATGTCATCTTAAGACCTCCTGCAAATAATGCCGGCTCGACATCACCCAAAGCTTCAAAAGCATCAAAGATCTGGATAAGGCCTATAAACTGGGTAAATAATCCTACGACCAATGCCAGCAATGCCAATTGATTTATTAAGGTTATAGATTTATGAAAGACATGAGTTGGCGATTTGAGTTTCATCGCCGACCTTGTTATTAAAAATAGGATCAATAGAAAGGAAATAAGAATTAGGCTCATCGCAAGAGGTCCCCCTTCGTTAATC
The DNA here is from genome assembly GCF_022570735.2 of Christiangramia oceanisediminis. Taxonomy (GTDB): domain Bacteria; phylum Bacteroidota; class Bacteroidia; order Flavobacteriales; family Flavobacteriaceae; genus Christiangramia; species Christiangramia oceanisediminis. Next base: position 242,120 of record NZ_JANCNS010000003.1, read on the forward strand.
CTTGCGAATAACTGGTCAAAAAATCCTTGCTGCTGTACTATCAAAATTCTTAATGCTAACATTTTTGGTTTTTTATGGATTATATATCCAAATCTACTTTATAAGTTCTATGCTTAAAATTAAATGAGACGAACTGCAGGACCAGATAGCTTTTCGGCATATTTATCGGCTTAAAACTACTGAAATTGCTATTGAATGTTATCCAGCCTTCTAAACTGGTAATTTGTCGCAAAAATTTTCTTCTTTGATATTTTAGTGGGATTTTTATCAATTGATGAATATTGCCGGTGCATTTTTAGAATTAGGAAAGAGAATACTATTACATGGTCTTTTCTGGCTGGTGGTTCTTTTATTTTTCACCTTCTTTTTTGGGTTCGAAGGTGCAGGTTTCAATACCATCATTACATTTTCGGCATTTTTTCTCCCGGTAACCATGGGGACGACTTACGCATTCGTGTACAGGCTCATCCCCGATTATCTTATTCTGAAGAAATATCTTCAATTCGTTTTATACTCCCTGGCGGTATTTATAATTTCAGCAACCTACATCAGCATTTCGGCCTTTTATGGAATAATCTTGACCGCAGGTTATGATTACCAGGAAAACTTCCCCCTCACCAAAAGTCTTATTTATATTCTGATTAGTGTTTACCTGGTAGTTGCGATCGCTTCCGCTTTCAGTCTTTTGAAATATAATTATTCAGCTTTTGCTAAAAACGAAGAGCTGAAAAACAGGATCCTGGAGGCACAACTAAAACTAAAGGAACAGGAACTTCAGTATTTAAAGACGCAGATCCATCCGCATTTTCTGTTCAATACGCTGAATACTATTTACGGCCTAAGCCTGGCTAACAAGCCTTCAACCCCTGAAATGATCCTAAGGCTTTCAGAACTTTTGGATTACATTCTATACCAAACTAAAAAGCCCTTAGTGAAACTTGAAGACGAAGTAAATCACATTCGCAATTATATTGACCTTGAAAGAAAAAGGTTCCAGGATACACTGGAAATTGAATTGAATTGTGACAGAATTCCTTTAGAAACAGAGATCGCACCCATGCTGCTTTTGCCATTTGTGGAGAACAGTTTTAAACATGGTAAAGGCAATGACGGTAAACTTCAAATATCCATCTGGATTAAACTAAAAGAGGAAAACCTTGATTTCAAAATCGTAAATTCGATAAGGAAAAGTTCTGAAAGAACAGTTGGACAGGGAATTGGACTGCAAAATATAAAACGCAGATTAGACCTGATTTATGGAGACGACTATCAACTGAATATTGAAAATAGAAAAGAAACATTTTGTGTTTATCTCCAACTGAATACCTCAAAATTCAAGGCCGATGTCTGATAAAATTAAATGTCTCATCGTTGATGATGAATCCATAGCACTGGATATCCTGGAAAATCATCTATCGAAGATCGAAAAAATCGAGTTAGCAGGAAGATGTTCCAACGCTAGTGAGGCTTTTAATATGATCAATTCCCGGAAGACCGACCTTATTTTTCTGGATATAAATATGCCTGGCATCTCTGGGATTTCATTTGCTAAATCCATCAATAAGGACATAAAAATCATTTTCACCACCGCCTATAGAGAATATGCGATTGAAGGTTTTAACCTGCATGCAGTAGACTATCTGCTGAAACCTATTTCCTATGGCCGCTTACTGGATGCCATAAACAATTACTCCCAGGTTCATTTTCAAAAAACTATTGAAAATGAGAAAAATGAAAACCAGGCAGATTTTATATTCGTAAAGATAGACCGAAAAATGCACAGGATAGACTATCATAAAATTCTATGGATAGAAAGTCTTAGTGATTACCTGAAGATCGAAACCACAGAGGGAACCAGGGTGACCAGGGAAACGATTTCTGCAATAGAAGATAAACTTCCAGATAACAGGTTTATTCGTGTACACCGCTCTTTTATCATTTCTGTTGATAAAATAGAAAGCTATTCAAACGAAGAGATCGTCATTCAGAACAGATCGGTACCTATCAGCAGGACCTATAAAGAGAATGTTATCAATAGTCTTGAAAAGTATCAATAAGAAACGACGCAGTAGACGTCGACTCCGCTCAGCCTGACCTTAACGATGAATATTCTGGAATTGATTCAGAATGACAATTAAAAAAACCACCCAATTATTGAGTGGTTTTTTTAACATTACCTCGAGTGTTTTCCAGAGGTTATATAAGATTAAATATGCAGTGGCCTGTTCTCGGTCGCGGCTAATGCAGCTTCCTTCACAGCCTCGGCATAGGTTGGGTGTGCATGAGACATTCTTGAAATATCCTCGGCAGACGCCCTGAATTCCATTGCAGTTACAGCTTCAGCAATAAGATCGGCTGTTCTGGCTCCAATCATATGTACTCCAAGTACCTCATCGGTCTTTTCATCAGCAAGGATCTTAACCAGTCCGTCAATGTCTCCACTAGCCCTGGAACGACCCAGTGCACGCATCGGGAATTTACCTTCCTTATACTTTACCCCTTCTTCTTTCAATTGTTCTTCGGTCTTTCCTACTGAAGCAACTTCCGGCCAGGTATAAACCACGCCAGGAATAAGATTATAATCGATATGAGGTTTCTGTCCCGCGATGATCTCAGCCACCATGGTTCCTTCTTCTTCAGCTTTATGCGCCAGCATGGCTCCACGAACCACGTCGCCTATCGCGTAAATATTGTCAACGTTGGTTTGAAGATGATCGTTCACCTTCACTCTTCCTTTATCATCCAGCTCCACTCCCGCGGCATCAGCCTTCAATCCATCGGTATAAGGACGACGTCCAACTGAAACCAGGCAGTAATCACCTTTTAGTTCGATCTCTTTATCCTTTTTATCATCGGCCTTGATCACAATCTCATCACCGTTTCTTTCAACCGACTTCACCTTCGTGCTCAAATGGAACTTAACGCCCTGCTTCTTCAATACTTTCTGAAGTTCCTTGGAAAGCGCGCTGTCCATCGTTGGAATGATTCGGTCCAGGAATTCAACCACGGTAACTTCAGCCCCAAGACGACGATAAACCTGGCCAAGCTCAAGCCCGATCACACCACCACCAATAACGATCATATGTTTTGGCACTTCCTTTAGCTTAAGGGCTTGAGTAGAAGTAATGATACGCTCTTTATCAAGTTCAATAAATGGCAAATTAGCAGGCTTGGAACCTGTAGCGATAATGGTCTTTTTCGCTTCGATGGTTTGAGTTTCCCCATCTTTTTCGATGTTGATATGAGTTTTGTCCTTAAAAGAACCCAAACCTTCATATACATCGATCTTATTCTTGTCCATCAGGAACTTCACCCCGTCGCAAGTCTGGCTTACTACAGAAGATTTACGTTCCATCATTTTTTCAAGATTCAGCTTTACCTCACCCGGAATTTCGATCCCGTGCTCTTCAAAATGCTTGATCGCGTCGTGGTAATGATGAGAAGAATCCAGAAGTGCCTTACTTGGAATACAACCAACGTTAAGGCAGGTTCCACCAAGGGTGGAATATTTTTCTATGATCGCAGTTTTCATTCCCAGCTGGGCGCAACGAATGGCGGCAACATATCCACCGGGTCCTGATCCTATAACTGCAACATCATATGTACTCATAATTGTCTGTTTTACTGGTTTTTTAACAAATTGACCGTAAAAGTACGACTATTCTCTACAATGACCAATACCCAGTTATCAGTTATCAGTTATCAGTTATCAGTTATCAGTTATCAGTTATCAGTTATCAGTTATCAGTTATCAGTTATCAGTTATCAGTTATCAGTTATCAGGAATTTAAAAATCTAAACCAAGATGAAAAAAGAAAAAATAATCTTTTCGCCACCTGAATTACAGTCAACAGCTTAATAACTACAAACTCAAAACCGTGCTTTGCTTCACTTTATTGATGGTAAAAATACTTTTTGTACTGCCTATATGATCCAAAGTGGTTAGTTTGGTGACCAGGAATTCTCGGTAGGCATCCATATCCTTGACCAGTACCTTCAGCATATAATCGAAATCCCCGCTTACGTGCAGACATTCGATCACTTCCGGCAGATTATTGATCTCTTTTTCGAATTTGGAAAGAAAATCCTTTTTATGCTGCACCAGTTTGATCTGGCAAAGAACCATAAAGGATTTCTGAACTTTTTCAGGATCAACCAGGGCTACGTATTTTGAAATTATCCCCTCACGTTCCATTTTTCTGATCCTTTCGTAAACCGCTGTTACCGATAGTCCCAGGTCATTGCTTATTTCCTTATTGGTCTTTTTCGAATCCTGCTGAAGATGTCCCAGGATCCGCTTATCTATTTCATCAATTTTCATCTGCTTTAAAATATTTGGAAATACCTTCCATTTTTTAATAAAAATAGATTTTAATTCTGAGTTTACACATATTGATAGTTTTATTTTCCAAACATGATCAGGATCATTGTTTTTAAAACTAATATCCTCCAACTTTGGTATTATAAAGCTATTATCATGAAATATAAACCAGCAGATCGTATACAGGATCTACAATATTTTGGTGAATTTGGAGGAGTGAATCCTTCGATCTCCGACTCTTCAACCTATACCTTTCTTTCCGCAAAAACCATGTTCGATACTTTTGAAGGCAACGCGGAAGGATGTTATTTATATTCCCGCCACTCCTCCCCTTCCAATCTTTACCTTGGAGAAGCCCTGGCAGCGATGGAAGGAACCGAAACAGCTAATGTGGCAGCTTCCGGAATGGGTGCCATCACCTCGGTTTTGATGCAGTTATGCAAGGCCGGTGACCATATTGTTTGCAGCAGAACGGTTTATGGTGGAACCTATGCTTTTCTGAAGAATTTTGCACCGAAGTTTGGCATCGAAACCACCTTTGTAGACATCACCAAACCGGAGCTGGTAGCAGCAGCGGTGAAGAAAAATACCAAAGTGATCTATTGTGAGAGCGTAAGCAACCCACTGCTGGAAATTGCCGATCTTGAAATTCTAAGCAGGATCTCCAGAAATCATGAAATTCAACTCGTAGTAGACAATACCTTCTCCCCGCTTTCCCTTAGCCCGGCAAAACTGGGAGCCGATGTGGTGATCCACAGCCTCACCAAGTTCATCAACGGAAGCAGTGATACCGTTGGAGGTGTGGTTTGTGGAAGCAAGGATTTTATAAACGACCTGAGAAATGTGAATGACGGTGCGGCCATGCTTTTAGGGCCCACCATGGATAGTCTTCGTGCAGCCTCGATCTTAAAGAACCTGAGAACCCTGCATATTAGAATGAAGCAACACAGTCATAACGCGATGTACCTGGCTAAAAAATTCCAGGAAGATGGTTTTAAAACGGTGTATCCTGGCCTGGAATCACACCCGGGGCACGAAACTTTCAAAAGAATGATGAACGAATCCTATGGTTTTGGCGGCATGCTAACCATAGATATAGGTTCGCTGGATAAGGCCAATGAGCTCATGGAGCTGATGCAGGAAAAGAATTTAGGTTACCTGGCGGTAAGCCTGGGATTCTATAAAACCCTGTTCAGCGCACCGGGAACTTCCACTTCTTCTGAAATTCCAGAAGAGGAGCAAAAAGAAATGGGATTGAGCGATGGATTGATTCGATTCTCCATTGGTTTGGATAACGATATCTCCAGGACTTACGAAATGATGAAGGCCTGTATGGCTGAAGTTGGTGTTCTCAGCACCGAAATGGCCTAATTTTTTGCAGGATTAAGCCGAAAGTCGTAAAATTACGATCGCAAAAAATGATCACAATTAACGACTGGCATTAAAATTAAAAACCTCACAGTAGTTTCGGGTTAAGATCGGGACTTACTGTGAGGTTTTATTTTTGCCGAAGACAGCTATAAGAACTTATGGAAAACCCCAATGCGCAACCTGCACAGGATTCGGTAACCAATATGCATGGAATCAGCATCACCCAGGCTTTAATTCCTGTGGTGGCCCTGATAGGCATGCTGGCCTTTAATGTTTTTGTTTTCGGTGATGATGCATTAAGCGGTTCCAACCAGTTCATTCTTTTGCTTGGAGGTGGGGTCGCTGCTATAGTTGGCTATTTCAACAAAGTGAAATTCGATGACATGATCGATGAGGTAGCCCGGAATATCCAGAGTACGGCGGGTGCTATCCTCATATTATTAATGGTGGGAGCCCTGGCCGGGACATGGCTTATCAGCGGTATCATTCCAACGATGATCTATTACGGACTTCAGATCCTGAATCCAACAATTTTCCTCGCTGCCTGTGTGATCATCTGTTCGGTGATATCACTGGCCACAGGAAGTAGCTGGACCACTTCTGCAACCGTAGGTATCGCACTGATAGGGATTGCTGATGCGTTGGGAATTTCACTGGGAATGACGGCGGGAGCCATACTTTCCGGAGCCTATTTTGGAGATAAGATGTCTCCCCTGAGTGATACAACTAACCTAGCGCCGGCTATGGCAGGGACTGACCTGTTTACTCACATCAGGTATATGGCCTTAACCACAGTGCCCACCATCACTATAACGTTGATCGTATTTATAATCATAGGTCTTAACCTGGACACGGCCGGAAATACCGACACTTCCAACATTCTTAATTCGATAGAAGCCAGCTTTAACATCAGCCCCTGGTTATTCATAGTACCTATAATTGTAATCTTTTTGATCGTTAAAAAAACCTCTCCATTAATCGCTTTATTGATCGGAACTCTGCTTGGAGCAGTGGCTGCCTTGATCTTTCAGCCAGACGTGGTACTCGCAATCAGTGGTATGGATCAACTGAATTTTATCAGTGGCTATAAAGGCATAATGAATGCCATCACGGTGGATACAGCCGTAGAAACCGATTCTGAAGCATTGAATGACCTGTTCGCTTCCAGTGGAATGGCTGGAATGCTTGGAACGATATGGCTCATTATATGCGCAATGGTTTTTGGAGGTATCATGGAAGCAATCGGAGCCCTGGCTCGAATCAGTCGATCATTATTGAATTTATTTCACACCACCTTCGGACTCTTTGCCAGTACGGTATTCAGCTGTTTAGCATTGAACGTGACTGCTTCAGACCAATACCTGGCTATCGTTGTTCCGGGAAAAATGTTCGCAAAAGCATATAAAGACAAGGGGCTTGCTCCTGAAAACCTGAGCCGAAGTCTTGAGGATTCGGGAACGGTAACTTCAGTATTGGTCCCATGGAATACCTGTGGAGCTTATCACAGCGGCGTACTTGGAGTTCCGGTTCTATCCTACGCCGGCTACGCCTTCTTTAATTATCTGAGTCCGTTTATGACCTTGTTATTTGCCGCACTGGGTATCAAAATAAGGAAACTGGCCGGAAAATAATTCCTTCATATTTCTCAATTCTGCAGTTAAATTTCTGATTATTTGACAATTATAGATAAGTCTTATTTCGATTTACGAAATCAATAGACAACACCTATCAAACAATAAAATTTAAAAATTTTCAGGGCTTTTCAGAATGCATGATCTGCCTAAATTTGCGGTCCAAGAAAAGAAGAAAAGTTTAATTTAAAATAACCTAATTATATGGCTTTAGTAGGAAAAAAATTTCCAAATCTTAGCGTAGATGCTATGAACGAAATGGGAGATACTTTCAAGATCAACGTTTTGGAAGAGGCTCAGAAAAACAATAAAAAAGTATTGCTTTTCTGGTACCCAAAAGATTTCACCTTTGTTTGCCCCACTGAACTACATGCCTTCCAAAATGCTATGGAAGAATTTGAAAAGAGAAATGTAATGGTGATCGGAGCATCTTGCGATACTCCAGAAGTACACTTTGCATGGTTGAACACTCCTAAAGATAACGGAGGAATCGAAGGCGTAACCTACCCGATCCTTGCAGATTCTAACCGTAACCTGAGTTCAAGACTGGACATCCTTGATATCATGAACGAAACCTACGACGAGGAAACCGGTGCTATAACTCTTGAAGGAGACAACGTAACTTACAGGGCTACCTACCTTATCGACGAGGAAGGAACTGTATTCCATGAAGGGATCAACCACATGCCACTGGGAAGAAACGTGAACGAATTCCTAAGATTGATCGATGCATACACTCACGTACAGGAAAAAGGTGAGGTTTGCCCGGCAAACTGGGAAGAAGGTAAGGAAGCGATGAACGCTAACAGAGAAGGTGTTGCAAATTACCTTAGCCTTAACTAAAAAAGGCCAATAGCTTAAATTAAGAATCTAAAAAAAATTGCTATGATTAAGGAATTAGATCAGGATAACTTAAGCGAAGTAGTGAGCAACAACGAAACTGTTGTGGTACAGTATATGGCGGGATGGTGCGGTAACTGCCGATTGATGAAGCCTAAGTTCAAGAAACTGGCTACTGAGCATGAAAATGCACAGTTCATCATGGTAGATGCCGAAAAATTCCCTGAATCCAGAAAGCTGGCCAAGGTAGATAACCTTCCAACCTTCGCAACGTTCAAGAACGGAAGTTTTAAAAATCAGGTTCAAACCAACAAGTTTGACCAGTTAAAAAACTTAGTAGATGAAGTTACCAGTAATTAAACATCTGCAGAAGAACAATGAGGTTGTGAAACTCGAGCATACCATAGAAGTGCTGGAGAGCTTCACCGAACATCGCTCGGTTACCGATGAGCAAATGGATGTGATAGGTGAATTGATCACCAACCTTTGCGGAGCTGTAGAAGTTCATAAATTGATAGAATCTGGAGTTCCTGAACGGGACGCTCCAAATAATTTCGCCAAAAAAGTGCTAGGTTCAATAGACCGGTAAACTTAAATGTCAAATGCATTGAGAAAGGCTGTTTTCATTGGAAAAACAGCCTTTTTTGTTTTTATGATAATTTTAGTAATAACCAATTCACAATCTTCTAAATTTATCAATCTTATAATAATATGGTTATGGCAAGAATTGAAATTGGTGATGAAAAGGTAACGACCTACGGTAGTCTCCCCTCCCTGGATGAAAAAGCACCACATTTTGAACTTCTTAAATCGGATCTATCTATAGCGACCCTGGAAGATTTTAAAGGAGCCCGGGTAATAATGAACATTTTTCCCAGCATCGATACGAATGTGTGTGCCACCTCTGTTCGAAATTTCAATGAAAAGGCCACAGAACTTAAGAATGTGATCGTACTCTGTATCTCAAGGGATCTTCCTTTTGCTCAAAAACGCTTCCTGAAAGATAATAAGCTTGAAAATGTGACCAATCTTTCCGATTTTAGAGAACGAAACTTTGGCAAGGATTACGGAGTTGAAATGATAGACGGGCCCATGGAAGGTCTTTTATCGCGTGCCGTTCTTGTTCTTAATGAAAACGGACATGTAATTCATTCCCAGCAGGTGCCAAGAATTGATGAGGAACCTGATTATCTCGCCGCACTGAAAACACTATTATGAAAAACAGTTTCCTCGGAAAAAGAATCAGAGGAGGAGGGTATGCAATGAAGGGTGCATGGCTTTTGTTGAAACATGAGCCAAGCATACAGGTGCAATTCGTTATAGCTATCATGGTTTGCATCGCCGGATGGATCTTCGGCATCAGCCGGATGGAATGGATACTACAGTTTTTTGCAATAGGCCTGGTTATGTCGGCAGAAGGATTGAATACGGCAGTAGAAGCAATGGCCGATTTTGTTCATCCAGATTTCCACAGCAAGATAGGTCATATTAAGGATGTTGCTGCCGGCGCTGTGTTTTTTGCCGCGCTGATAGCTGTGATCATTGCCGGGTTCATCTACTACCCTTATATTTTCGGTAATTAAAAAACTTAATTCAGCTCATTCCTGTTTTTTGATGGTTGAGGGAAATATGCTGTGTTTTCAAGCGTTTACCCAAGGAATAAGCAGGACTTTTCAAATTGAAGTTTTTTTTACTTAATTTGACAAGGCCTAATTTGTATTTTTGCCGAAATCCTTGAACCTACATATGGCTAAAAAGAAAGCTAAAACCAGGAATACCAGTAAAAAAACCCGCAATTTATCTCTAAAGCTCAATCGCCAGCAGAAAGTGGTTTTTGGTAGTTTCCTGATGCTTTTTGGCCTGGCGCTAATCGTTGCCTTTATTTCCTTTCTTTTTAACTGGCAGGCAGATCAAAGTGTTCTAGGTGAATTCGCCAACCGGGAAGTTTCAGCAAAAAACTGGTTGAGCAAGTTCGGGGCCAGTGTGAGCGACTTCTTTATCTATAAAGGATTTGGCCTGGCATCCTTCTCTGTTGCCTTTCTTATTTTATTAAGCGGGGTCTACCTGTTCTTCGGTTTTAACAGCTCGAACCTTAGAAAATTCTGGTTTTGGGGAATCCTGGTAATGATCTGGCTATCTATATTTTTAGGCTTTTTTACCGGAACCTATTCCCTTTTAGGCGGAAGGGTAGGATTTGAAATGAACGATTTTCTGCAGGATTATCTTGGATTCTTCGGAACCGTACTACTCCTTTTATTTCTACTGGTAACTTACCTGAGCATCCGGTTAAAGATCACTCCCGAGCTTGTTGGGGATTATTTCAGATCAGGAAAAAAAGAACTGGAAAATGCATTTGATCAACCTAAACCTAAAGTTTCAGAAACCGATGAGGAACTGGACTGGAAAAAGGAAGTTGTAAAGGAACCCGAAACAGCAGAAGAAAAACCCGAAAAGATCGATCTTACCGAAAGTATTTCGAAAGAACCGGAAAAACCTGTGCAACCCGAAGTTCAATCCGGTCAGGAAGAAGATGTTTCTATGGAAGTTGAGGCGGCTCCAGAAGAAGAGGAAGAAGACAACCTTAGCCAGAAACTGGTCAAGGATTTTGGGGAATTCGATCCAACTCTTGAACTTAAGAACTATAAATTCCCAACCATCGAGCTTCTTAAGGATTACGGAGGCGGGATCACCATCAACCAGGAGGAACTGGAAGAGAACAAGAACCGCATCGTTGAAACCCTCAAAAACTACAAGATCGACATCGCCCAGATCAAGGCGACTGTTGGACCCACCGTAACTTTATATGAGATCGTTCCCGAAGCAGGGATCAGGATCTCCAAGATCAAGAACCTGGAAGATGATATTGCCCTTTCTCTATCTGCACTGGGAATTCGAATCATCGCTCCTATTCCAGGCCGCGGAACCATCGGGATCGAAGTACCGAATAAAAATGCCAGTATCGTTTCAATGCGATCAGTGATCGCGTCTCCGAAATTCCAGAATGCTGAAATGGAACTTCCCATGGCGCTGGGAAAAACAATTTCCAACGAAACTTTCGTGGTGGATCTGGCAAAAATGCCACACCTCTTAATGGCTGGTGCTACGGGTCAGGGTAAATCGGTTGGATTGAACGCCATCCTAACCTCTCTCCTGTATTGCAAACATCCGGCAGAAGTTAAGTTTGTACTGGTAGACCCTAAAAAGGTGGAACTTACCCTGTTCAATAAAATTGAACGTCACTACCTGGCCAAACTTCCAGATACTGAGGAAGCGATCATAACCGATAATACCAAGGTGATCAACACCCTCAATTCGTTATGTATTGAAATGGATAATCGTTACGAACTGCTTAAAAACGCCATGTGTCGTAACCTTAAAGAATATAATACCAAGTTCAAGGCCCGAAAACTAAACCCGAACGACGGGCATAAGTTTTTACCTTATATCGTCCTGGTAGTAGATGAATTTGCCGATTTGATCATGACCGCAGGTAAGGAAGTGGAAACTCCTATCGCCAGGCTGGCACAGCTGGCAAGGGCAATTGGTATTCATTTGATCATCGCTACCCAAAGGCCATCGGTTAACGTAATTACCGGTATAATCAAGGCAAACTTCCCGGCACGAGTAGCATTTAGAGTAACCTCCAAGATCGATTCCAGGACCATCCTGGATAACCAGGGAGCCGATCAGTTAATTGGTCGTGGAGACATGCTGTTTACTCAGGGAAATGAACTTAAGAGACTTCAGTGTGCATTTGTAGATACCCCTGAAGTGGATAAGATCACCGAGTTCATTGGTTCTCAAAAAGCCTACCCCGATGCCCACCTGTTACCCGCTTATGAAAGTGAGGATAGTGGCACGGGAGTTGATATAGATGTGAGCGAAAGGGACAAGCTGTTCCGCGAAGCCGCCGAAGTGATAGTAACCGCCCAGCAGGGATCGGCTTCCTTGCTTCAGCGTAAACTAAAACTCGGCTATAACCGTGCCGGAAGGATCATAGACCAGCTGGAAGCAGCAGGTGTGGTTGGCCCTTTTGAAGGCAGCAAGGCAAGACAGGTTTTAGTGACCGATCTCGCGGCACTGGATCAGCTTTTAAATGAAGAACCAAACAGTTAAAAAATCAAAATGAAAAAATTAGTATTTATCCTTGTAGCGATCCTAACGCTAAATGTACAGGCCCAGAGTTCACAAAAAGCGGAACAACTGCTGAACGAAGTGTCTTCAAAAGTCCAGAATTATGACAATATGGTCATCGAATTCAAATACGCTCTTGAAAATACCGCCGAGAATGTACACCAGGAAGCAAGAGGTGACGTAAGCATTGACGGAGAGAAATATGTGCTGAACATGATGGGGACCACCCAGATGTTCGATGGAAAAAAGATCTATACGATAATCCCTGAAGATGAAGAGATCAACATTTCCACCTATGTTGAAGAAGATGATAACAGCATCACGCCATCCAAGATGTTCAGCTTTTATGAAGACGGATATAATTACGAAATGGACATTGCCCAGAACGTGAAGGGACGTGAGATCCAGTACGTAAAATTAACTCCAAAAGACAGCAATGCTGATATCAAGAACATTCTGCTTGGAATAGACAAACAAACCAAGCATATCTATAACCTTATCCAAACCCAGGATAACGGAACGAAAATCACTATTACGGTAAAAAGTTTTAAAACAAACCAGCCTCTGGCCAAAAACCTTTTTACCTTTAATGAATCGCGATACAGCGACTATTATATCAACCGAATAGACTAAATTGAAAATACTCGACCGGTACATACTCACCAGTTTTTTAAAAACTTTTTTTTCGGTCTTTATCATTCTCATGTTCATCTTTGTACTCCAGACGATCTGGCTGTACATTGGTGAACTTGCTGGTAAAGACCTGGACGTAGAGGTGATCCTGAAGTTTCTGCTCTATTTCTCACCTAAACTGGTGCCACTGGTATTGCCGCTCACCATTTTGCTTACTTCCATCATGACCTTTGGAACTTTCGCTGAGAACTACGAGTTCGCAGCGATGAAATCATCCGGTATTTCATTACAGAGAGCCATGAGGAGTTTGACATTTTTCATTGTTCTAATCGGGATGGTCGCCTTCTTTTTCGCCAACAATGTTATTCCGGCTGCCGAATTCAAATCTATCAATCTTAGAAAGAATATCGCCCAATTGAAGCCAGCCATGGCCATTACTGAGGGCGTTTTCAATGATATTGGTGATTTTAATATCAAGGTAGAGGAAAAAAGTGGCGATAATGATCGCTTCCTCAGCAACGTGATCATCCATAAAAAGACGGCGATAGGCGGAAATCATACGGTCATCAAAGCCAATGAGGGAGAGCTGGTTGGAAGCACCGATTCTGATGTGCTTTCACTTATTCTAAGGGAAGGGAATTATTATGATGAAGTGCAGGCTAGCGATTACGATAAACGCGATCGAAAACCTTTTGCGAAGAGCTATTTTGAAGAATACGTAATAAATATAGACCTCTCTAATTTCAACAATGTCGACCTGGAAGACGAAACCTATAGTTCTACCCACGGTATGCTGAAGATCTCGGAACTCAATGAAAGTATCGACTCATTTTCAGTAACATATAACGAGAGGATGGACCTCTTTCAGAAGGATATGTATAGAAGAACCGGTCTTCAGAATCTTAAGGTAAACTATAAACCAAAAGATACACTGGTTGTTTTTGAAGATGGAGTTCTTTCTCATTATAACACCTACGATGGATCTCAGATCACCAACCTGGCTCTGGGATCGGTAAATTCGGCCTTAGCTCATCTAGGATTGAAAAAGCAGGAATTCAAGAACAGTGTTAAACAGATCAACAAATTTGAAATCGCCCTGCATGAAAAATATGTACTGGCCATCGCCTGCATTGTATTATTCTTTGTAGGTGCACCCCTTGGAGCAATTATAAGGAAGGGAGGTCTTGGTTTACCAATCGTGGTTGCGATCATTTTGTTCCTAACCTATCACTTCATCGGGATCTTCGCAAAGAATTCGGCTGAAGATGGAAGTATCAGCCCATTTATAGCCACCTGGCTTTCCACCTGGATCATGCTACCGCTGGGTATTTACCTAACCTACCGGGCCACAACCGATCAGGGATTGTTTGCAATAGACAGTTTACTGGAACCCTTCAAAAAACTTATTAAAAGCATGGGCTTCAATAAATCTGAAGCCGACTCTGCCTATCACTATGAGATCCTGAAACTGGATGTTCCGGTTTCCATAGAAGCTGAGGAAATGGAAAAGCTTCGATCAAAGGAAACTGAGGAATTGAAAAATATCGTACAGTTCTACCGTAAATACAGGTTAAGCTCTGAATACCGGATGGCTGCCCTGCAGGTCCTGGAAACCCGTGGTGTTAGCCAGGAAGAGCTTTTACAGGAAAAGAAGCTCTATGATGACGAATACCTTGAATTGGACCGGTTATATCTTTCGGTTAAAAATTCTTTCAAATCAACCAATATACTTTTCGTATTATTCTATGTTTTCCTTTTTGCCGCCAGCTTTGTGAATATCAGTTTTCACCAGGAAACACCCGCAATGGTTTTGTCTATTATCTCCATAATCTGCGCGATCCTGTTTTACATTTATTTATATTCCCTGGATAGTAAGGCCAGGAGGATCGATGAGATTCTGAAAAAGGAAAACATCAGCTTTTCGGGAGTGCTGCTTTTTCTTGGAATTGCCTTTTACATCGTCTTTTATTTCCAATATAAAAAGGAGATCAAGAATCTCGCAGGAATCGTTAAAAGTTAGAACTTATTAATACCTTTGCAGCCGTAAAAAAGCAATGTTATGGCTCAGGTTGAAGACAATCAATATTCTTTAAAACTGGATAGTATCCAGGAAGCTATCGATGATATTCGCGCCGGTAAGGTGATCATCGTGGTAGATGATATTG
Organism: Christiangramia oceanisediminis; assembly: GCF_022570735.2. Classification (GTDB taxonomy): domain Bacteria; phylum Bacteroidota; class Bacteroidia; order Flavobacteriales; family Flavobacteriaceae; genus Christiangramia; species Christiangramia oceanisediminis. Next base: position 257,215 of record NZ_JANCNS010000003.1, read on the forward strand.
ACCGTGAAAATGAAGGAGATTTCCTGGCAGCTGCCGAAAAGGTTACTCCCGAAATGATCAATTTCATGGCAAAGCACGGGAGAGGCCTAATATGCGCTCCCCTAACCGAGCATCGCTGCAACGAGCTGAAGCTTGAAATGATGGTGGGCAATAACACCGATCCCATGGAAACCGCCTTTACCATTTCGGTAGATCTTCGCGGCAAAGGAGTTACTACGGGAATTTCAGCGGCAGACAGGGCGAAGACCATACAGGCGCTTATAGATCCGGAGATCAAACCGCATGACCTGAACAGGCCCGGGCATATCTTTCCGCTTAAAGCAAAAGAAGGCGGCGTACTTCGCCGTACCGGACATACCGAAGCGGCTATCGATTTCGCGAGACTGGCCGGTTTTGAACCTGCAGGAGTGATCGTTGAGATCATGAACGAAGATGGAACAATGGCCAGACTTCCGCAGCTGATGGAAGTTGCTAAAAAGTTCGATCTGAAAGTTGTTTCTATAGAAGACCTGGTTGCTTATCGTATGCAGCACGACTCCCTGATCGAAAAAAAGGAGGATTTCGATATTGAAACCCGCTTTGGAAAATTCAGACTCAGAGCTTATAAACAAACAACCAATTCCCAGGTTCATATCGCGCTTACCAAGGGTAGCTGGAAACCAGATGAAGAGATCATGGTTCGGGTAAACTCCACCCTGGTGAACAATGATATTTTGGGAACACTCACCAACGATGCTGATAAAAAACTGGACAGTATGTTCAGGGCGATCAATGAAGAAGGCCGCGGAGCCATAGTTTTCATCAACCCGGCCACACAGGCGCTCAATCTTTTAAACCGCCTTTCAGAATTAAAAGAAGGCCAGAAAAAAGGAGAGATCAAAGCGCCACCAGTAAAGATGGATTATAAGGATTTTGGTATAGGTGCCCAGATCCTGCACGACCTGGAAATTCATAAGATCAAATTGCTTTCAAATACCCGCCAGACCAAGAGGGTAGGAATGATTGGCTACGGCCTGGAGATCACTGAATACGTGAATTATTAATCAATTTCGATAATAACCTCTTCCAGGGGTCTTCTCACTTTCTTGAATTTGGAGTGCATATCGTCATCTGCCCTGTAACCAACCGGCAGGACCAGCACCGATTTCAGGTTCTTTTCATGAAGATTCAGTTCAGCATCATATTTCTCTGGCTCGAAACCTTCCATTGGGCAGGCATCGATCTCTTCTGCCGCGCATACGGTTAGCAGTGTTCCCAGTGCCAAATACGCCTGGTTCCTGGCCCATGCCTCGATCTCTTCAGCAGCCTTTGTATTGAAATCCTGTACGAGAAATTCGCGGAATGGTTTCAGAATTTCGTCCGGAGTCTCCCGCAAGTGCTTTACCCTTTTAAAATAATTAACGATAAATTCTTCATCCACTTCATTCTCGATACAGATCACCAGCACATGTGAGGCTGTATCTACCTGTTGTTGGTTCCAGCTATATGCGCGAAGCTTTTTTTGTAAGTCTTTATTGGAAATAATGATCATTTTCAAGGGCTGCAATCCATAAGAAGTTGCCGTTAGATTAAAGGCCTGTTTCAGGGTTTTTATCTTATCCTCGGCTAAAATTTTATCTGGATCGAATTTCTTGGTGGCATATCGCCACTGCAATGCCTTGATATTGCTCATAATATGCTGAAATAATATTTTACAAATGTACATAATGTACAAGGCTGCTCCAGCGTTACTGCTATAAAATAATCCAATACATCAAATTATTATGGTTATATTCGGGACAACAATCTTTTATCTCTCATGCGGCGTTTAAAGAAAATTATCCTCTTCTCCGTCATTGGCCTTGTATTGATCATTTTCACTGTTTTAGGAGTGGAAGCAACCTTCAAGAGACATACCCAAAATAAGATTTTCAGCGAAATATCTTCCCTGCCAAAAACTGAAACCGTAATCATTCTTGGTGCCAGCGTTCATGCCGATGGAAAATTATCGCCTATTCTCAAAGACCGCGTAGATACCGCCATTAAACTATATGAACAGGGAAAAGTTGAAAATTTCCTGGTTACCGGAGATCACCGGAGCGATGATTATAACGAGGTGGATGCCATGGTGAATTATCTTAAAAAGAACGGTATTGATGGAGATCTCATCCAGGCAGATCATGCCGGGTTAGATACCTATGATAGTATGTATCGCGCCGGGAAATTATTTGAGATCGATAATGCAGTTGTGGTCACCCAGGCCTTTCATTTGCCAAGAGCATTGTTCATTGCTTCTAACCTGGATCTTAATTACTATGGCTATACTGCCGATCAACGAGCTTACCAAACCGAATATCGCCTGAAACAACGGGAAAAACTGGCAAATATAAAAGCCCTTTGGGAAGTTCTATTGAAAAAAAAGCCACAAACCATGCAGGCACGTCTTCAATAAACCACGGCTTGATCCTAAATTTAACTTTTTTAGTATCTTAGACTTACTTCTAACCTCAAAACCAAAAAGTTATGTTTCAATGGATCATCCACATCCTTATTGATGCCCTGGTATTGCTATTAGCGGCCAGGCTACTGAGCAGCGTTGAATTAAAAGGCTTTAAATCGGCCATCATTGTTGCTATTATCATAGGAGTATTGAGTTTTCTCCTTAGCTGGCTTCTTACGGCCATACTCAATATCGCAACCCTGGGTATCTTCTATTTTCTCGGGCTTGGATTTATTACACGGGTAATTGTGAATGCCATCATTATTGAGATCGCCGATAAATTAACAGACGATTTTAAAACTCATGGTTTTAAAGCATCCCTGATACTTGCTGTTTTTATAGCGATAGTAGGTACCATCGTTGATGCTATCCTGTTTTAGAAAATCTACCGGGTGAGGTGCTTCATCCGGTTCTTTCTTCCCCACCAAACGATAAAGCCTGTTACTGGCAGGGAGGCGACGAAAAGGCTAAGAATAAAGGCTATGATCTTCCCGGTCATCCCGAAAAACTGGCCGGTATGTATGCCATAGCTCATTTCCTGGAGTTTTAACCCGGTACTTTTTGAATCGTAAGGTTGCTCCTGTAGCAATTCAGCCGTTTGTGGATGAAAATAGTAATTAGACTGATGGTCATAATCCAGGGATTCTGGATAGGCTCCAGTACTTATTGGGTGATCATCTCCTTCTGTCCACACAAAATACATTTCGTTCCCGGGGGCCATTTCCATGGTTTCGTAAAAGGCGATATCAACCGGATTTTCTGAGATTCGTTCCTGTTGTACTATATTTTCAATGTGATGATCGCTTTCAAAATTCTCTCCTAGATTTCCGAAGTAATAGATCCCGGTCTTTACCCAGTCATAAGAAAAATATAGGCCGGTAATGGCTACAATGATCGCGAGGATATGAAGGTAGAATCCGCTGATATTATGCAGGTCGTAATTTAGTCTTCTCCAGCGGGCATCCCATTTGATCTTCAGGCTCTTTTTAAGATTCTTTAATTTCTTTGGCCACCAGAGAATGATCCCGGTGATCATCATAAGGATGAAAACGAGGGTAGAAACACCCACTACCTGCCGGCCGATATCCTGTGGCAACAAAAGGTACATATGCAGTGCTTTTATGATCTCAAAGAAATCTTTCGTGAAATCCTGGGCATACAAAAATTCGCCGGTATATGGATTCAAATAGAAATAATAAGGAGTTTCCTCATGAACACCGTACACGGCGACGGGCCTGTCTTTTCCAGAATAGAGCACGAAATCATCTGTAGTTCCCGGGTATCGCTGCTGTACGATCTCCTTGATCCTGGAAGGCTCCAGGTAAGGTTCATTACTTTCTTCCACGAACCTGTAATCATAGATCGCATCCTTGATCTCGTCGTGAAAAACATAGATGCAACCGGTTACCGCAACGATAAAAACAATGAGTCCGGTAATGAGTCCGAGCCACAAGTGCAGGCGTCCAGCCCATCTTTTTAACCAGGTATTTTTCTTTTTTTTCTTTGACATACTAAAAAAGGAGATCGCCTCATTGGCGATCTCCGGCTAATTCAATTCTAAAATCTGTAGGTAAGCGCTGCGGCAAAATTTCTTGGTGGCTGTGGGTTTATAGTAGACCACCCGTTAAAATAATCCTCATTGGTAAGATTATTCAGTTTCAAGTTGATGGAGAACTTATCGACATCGTAGAATACAGCAGCATTCAAAACTGTATAGGATGGCAGCGTGAACGTACCGGCTGTGTTCCTGTTAAAGATCATATTCTCGCTGGCATAGTTTCCTCCGAATCCTACTCCAAAACCTTCGGCAACACCTGCAGTAAACCTGTAACTGGCCCAAAGGTTGGCAAGGGTTTCGGGACCAGCAGATTCAGGTCTTCTTCCCAGGAAATCATCATTATCGGCCGCCTCGGTCACTTCACTATCGTTGTGGCTGAAACCTGCTACCAGGTTCAATCCGTCAATTGGGCTGGCTGTTATCCTGGCCTCGAATCCACGACTGTACTGCGTCCCGTCCTGGTTTACGTCAAGCCCGGTTCCCAGAACGATGTTTTCTACCTGGATATCATAGTAACTCAGGGTGGCGAAAAGTCGGTCGTTCAAAAAGTTAAATTTGGTCCCAAATTCAAACTGACTGGCATGCTCAGGATCGAAGGTTACTCTCCTGGTCTCCCCTGTTGCCTGGTCTATAACTTCAGAAGGTGCCACGTTGCTGAAACCATTCATATAATTGGCAAAGATCGACACCCTGTCAATGACTGGCTGATAAACCACTCCAAATTTTGGAGAAAGCGCGGTCTGGCTATTATTATCGTTCTCGAACTGGTCTATTCTCAAACTGGCCATAGCCGAAAGTGCCGGGATAATATTGAGGACATTCGATACGTAGGCACTATAAATATCTTCTTTTGTAGTCAGGTTATTGCGGTTGGTATTCGCCAGTAAGGCATCTACCGCAGCGGTAGAAAGTATCCCGCTATCGCCATCGGTGATATAACTCGCTGGATCGGTAATTCCGAAAACACTTTCGTTCACATTCTGTAAACTGGCATCGCCTATATATACATTTCCGTTACCAATATAACCGGTTCCGTTGTCTATTATCTCACGCTGAAAATAATCCAGGCCGGCCACCATTCTGTTTCTCATCCCAAATAGCTCAAAATCACCTATGAAATTCTGCTGAAGATCGGTAGTTAAAGTAGTTGAATTCTGATTATTCATAAATCTTCCTAATACGATTCCCTCGTCAAGCCCTTCATAGAATCTTGTGGTCTCATATAAGTAGGAGTAATATCCTTTAGATTTTGCGCTTCCGCGAGAAATAGCAGTTTGAGAAGTCCAGCTTTCAGATAACTTATAGTTCATCTGGCCCTGTAAACTATAAGTTGGGTTCTTTAGAGTAAGGTCATTACTGGTATAGGACCTGTTGGTATCGTAATCCAGTTCATCGATATTGGTAACCGTCAGTGGTGCTCCCCTATCTACAAACAGCATGGTTGGATTGGTAGATTCCCCGTTGTAAAATTCGGTATTCACAAAGAAGGAAAGTCTTTCGTTCACCTTATAGCTCAATGAAGGAGCTACGAAAAATGATTTTGAGAAGCCGGCGTCCTGGAACGAATTCTGGGTCTGGTAGGCTGTATTCACTCTCATGGCCACATCACCGTCTTCATCAAGTGGCGTATTTACATCGGCAGCTATTCGGTTAAGGCCAAAACTACCGAGGGTATAGGTAAGTTGCCCACCAAAATAATCATATGGTTTTTTGGTGGTAATATTGATCAATCCACCATAGGAGACCAGGCTACTTCCATATAAGGTTCCTGAAGGCCCCTTGATCACCTCAATGTTCTCAATATTGGCCGGATCAGGGCTTCCATTGGTAATAGCCGGAAGTCCGTTAACAAGGGTTGGTTGTACAGGAAAACCTCTTAAGGAATAATACCCGGCTCCGTCTCCTCCCCTTCCGGTAGACTCCCAAAGCTTGGTGATACCTGAGCTGTTCCTTAAGGCATCGTCGAAATTGGTGATGATCTGTTCTTCCAGAAGTTCAGAAGTTATATTATCATACACCTGTGGGTTTTCGATCTTATCCAAAGGCAGTTTTGACACGAAAAAGCTTTCTTCACGGTTGAATTTATTCCTGTTCCCATTGCCCTGTATCACAACCTCGTTTAATTGCTCTTCTCCCGATCTTAGAACAATATCAGGTAAATTGGTAGTCTCTCCCGGTTTGATCGAAATGGCAATTTCCTGGGGTTTGTAACCTACAAAGGAAATCCTTAGCAGGTAATTTCCATCGGGTATGCTGCCCAGGTAAAATTCACCTGAACTATCGGTTTCAGTTCCAATACCAGTGCCCTGCACATCAACATTCGCCTGGGAAACACCCTCTCCCTCGGTATTGGTCACCTTACCTCTTAGGCTCCCAGAATCCTGGGCAGAAACAGTATAAGTGAATAAAATTAGCATCAGTAGTAGTTTCCTCTTCATCTCTTAATATAATTTAGACTTATTACAAATAGGGATGCAAAACTATAGCCGGAAACTGAAAATACAAAGCTTGTTTAGATTTATTTTAAATAAAAATACTGAATAACCTGTGATTCAAATATTTAAAATTTCATTTAATAAAGATTGATTATAACAGGAACACAAAATTTAATGCTGAATTAATCCTATTAACCCTGTTATCACCTATTTTTGAAATTTCAAATTAAATCCTATGATCAAACTAATTGTAACTGATGTTGACGGAACCCTGCTAAATGATAATCATGAGTTACATCCCGACTTCTGGAAGGTTGAGGAACAGCTTACCAAAAATGGAATCCTGTTTTCCATCGCCAGCGGTCGACAATTTTACAATCTGGAGTCCAGGTTTGAAAGGATCAAGGATCGCACGATGTTCTTCGCCGAGAACGGCACCTATGTCTCACACAAAGGCAGGGAACTCTACGTGAATCCAATTGAACAGAATGCTGCCAGGGATTTTATAAGGCTTGGTAGGGATCTTGAAAATACTAACCTGGTTTTGTGCGGGAAAAATTCGGCGTATATAGAAACAAAAGATGAGGATTTCAGAAAAGAGATCTCCAAATTTTATGAAAGACTGAAAGTCGTTGATGACCTTACCCAGGTTGAAGATACCTACCTAAAAGTTACTTTATGTAATTTCAACGGTGTTGAAGAAAATACCTTTCCGCATTTTGTGAATTATACAGACAGGTATAAGGTTGCCATAGCGGCCAAGGTTTTTATCGATATCACTTCCCTTGATGCGAACAAGGGAAATGCGATAAAGGGGATTCAAAAAGAACTCGGAATAAGTCCGGAAGAAACCCTGGTTTTCGGCGATTACCTGAACGACCTTGAAATGATGAAGGTCGCCAAACACAGTTACGCGATGAAAAATGCCCATCCTGAGATCATACAGGCCAGTAATTTCAGAACCAGGTATGATAACAATGAAAATGGGGTTTTAAGAACCATAGAAGAACTAGGCCTTCTCGCTTAATTCACGATAATATTGGTTCGATCTACTCCTGTATTTCCTGTTAATGGATCATAGGCGTAAATAAGCACCTCGTAAAGTCCTTTTTCAAGGCTAAGCTTTCCGGTAAAAGTGCTGGGCTTATCTTTTTGTTCTAAAGACAACTCCGACTTTTCGCCATCTTCATTTGTGATCACGGCTTTTACCTCGTATTGATTGGCATCCCAAATCCCGTCTTTGGTGACCGGGCAGCCGCACATCATCACTACATTTGCCGTGACCTCTATTTCACTGCTTTCTGAAATTCGTTCATGGGTCTGAGGTGAAAGAATATCTACCACAAATCCCGGAATTTCCAGGACCACGCCATCTCCTGTTATTTCCTTACCGGGAATAGCCCACAGCTGGGTACTGCTCATCACAACCGCCTGTTTCTTATTTATAGGCGCATAGGCTTCGATACTTATAAAGGTTGGTTCCTGAATATTCAAAACTGCTTCGAATCCTGCGGTGGATTCTTCTGAAAGCGGTTCATTGCGCTGCCAGTCAGAGTTCATGATCTTATCGGTGTTTCCTGTACTTCCTTGGGTAAGGCCTTCAGCCAGGATTCTACCGGTGAGTACTTCCTTAACGAGGATCTTTGCTCCACCAATCGAAGAGCCTATGAATTTAGCGTCTTTCGCCTGGGCCCGTATCATGATGGAAGTTTCCTGGGAGAAAAGACCTGTTGAAAAAAGAGCGAATAATATGAAAATTGAAGCTGGCTTCTTCATGGATATGATTTTACACGCCAATTTAAGTAAAATTGAAAACTCCGTCTTCGTTTTCATTTTAAGACTGGTCTTCACCGGGGATCATTTCCTGGAAATTCCTTGGGTCTTCCTGGTATTTTCGAACATACTGGTGCAGCACATCAATCTCTTCCTGTGTAAGATCATTCGCCCGCATGTTCTGAGCCAGGTCATACCATGGTTTTTCGGCACTGTAATCATATTTTCCAAAAACCATAAAAGGCGTACCATTTTTAACAATATTCGCATTCTCTACTTTCCACATTTCTGCCCAGTCAAAAATATATTTCGCATCATCCATATATAATCTAACGCAACCGTGACTGGCGGGATAGCCCGGCATGGCGTATTGGTGAACTCCAATTCCTTCAAAATTCATGAAGTTAAAATAGTAAGGCATGATCCAGGATTCATCTACGGTGCTTATTTTCCTTTTGGCCTTGTAGTTCCCATAATTCAATCCGTTAGGAGTTCGTGTAGAGCTTTTTCCTGTGCTAACAGGCCCCCATTTGATCAACTCTCCATTTTCATATAGACCAAAAGCCTGAACGCGCTGTGATATCAGCACGGTTTTCGGGATACAGGATAAAAGATTCAGGTTTTCTGGAAAAGGACTGTAGGCATTTGGATTTTCTGAAGCACAATCGGGAACTACCACTGGTCTGTTTGGTCTAAGCCTATTCTTTTCAATCCGGTTAATGGCAAAAATCGTTTTTAACTGTTCTTCTGAATAAGAATTCAATAAACTGTCTATATCCTGACGGGAGGCCAGGGAATCTACGGTATAGCTAATATCCTTTCGAAAGACCCTGGCCTCTTTTTTCAGAACAGGGTTTCTCATCATCACATCCTCAGACTCGGCTGTTTTTGGTTCTACCAATTGGTTATTGGTATTGCAGGCAGAAATTATAGCAAAACTTAAACTTAAAAATGATAATTTACTTAAAGCGGTTAAGCCTTTCATTGTAATGGTCATTGTAATAGTAGTTTTGGTTTGTATTCCCAAATTACAATGACAATATGTGCTGCCCTGCTAATATAGCGTTAAGCATTTGTTGGCTTTATAATAATTAACCAAAGCTTGGCAATGAAGCGGAGCTTTTTAGCTTAATTTTATCTAAAGATTTAACTAAACATTTAATTACAACTACCTTTTTATTCACGTAATTTACTGTAAATAACGCAGTCAACTGAATTATTGGGGAACCTCGAATTTCCCCGATTTTTGATCTTAACGGGAATCAAATTCAGAGATCTACCCAGGCTGTATAGAGGGGATTCTGTTGAGATTTCCGGTTTTTGTGCCCTTACTTGAAAACATACATTTAAAGATTACCGGGAGTTTACCGGCCTGATATTCTTCAATCGATTAGAGGTCGTTAGAGATATTCTGCTAATAATCCCTTACCTGGTTATTAAGTAACTGATCATTTCTAAGAGTTAAGAAAAAATAGTTTTTCAAAGCTTAAACCCTGGTAACCCAATTCTTATCACGAAAATGATTAATGAAGGCTAATTTAATTTGTGTTCGCGAATAAATTGATTTTTAAATTATCAGATATGAGAACAATCATAAAATTTTGGATCGGTTTACTCGTCATGGCATCCATGATTGGCTGTTCACCTGATGATGATACTGTTAGTGACAGACTGCCATTCGATGATGATGAGTATGTTATCAACCTGAGCTTTGACCCGGAGTTTTCAGTGATCGAAAACGAACTCTCCAAAGAGATCGTGGTTTACTTTGACAAACCCGCCATTCAGGATGGGGAAATAAGTCTCAGACTTCATATTGAAGAAGGTCTGGCCGTAATTACAGAACCTGAAGCCATTAATAATATCATTAAGCTCAAGGTGAATGAAAGCGATACCAGGGTTTCTTTTATCCTTAAACCCGTGGACGATAAAATTATTCGTGGAATGAAGATTTTAAGCGTGGTTTTTGAATCTGGCCTTGGAAACTTTGAAAAAGCCGATGAGATTGGATTGAGCATCACGATCATAGATGACGAATTACAGGGAAGGTTAAAGTCCATCATTTATGGCTCTGGCGATTGGGAATGGGAAAATTTATATGAATATACCCCTTCTGGCAAAATAAAGATCATAGCTAACAGAAGTCCATGGTATGAAAATGATGGATATAGAGACGAATATTTCTATGATGCCGAAGATAGGATCAGCCATATTAAATTTGCTGAATCAAATGGCCTGGAAGGTCATTTTAAGCGAGAAATTTTCTATACCTGGGAAGATAACAAACTTCAGAAATCTGAATTATTTGAAAACGATGTCCTGAAAAGTTATTCTTTGTATGAATATGATTCGCACACTAGAATTAGTAAGAAAACCGATTTTAATAATGCTGGGCGAGCCGAAAATCTGATTCAGTATACCTACGATCAGGATGAAAATCTTTTCCAGGAAACAGTTTATAAAATAGTAGATAATGAGGCCCGTTTTATCTCCAAAACCAGCTATACATATTATCAGGACAAAGCTAGTCCCTTTGCTTTTAATCAAATTTTCCCTGGAGAGAAGGCAGAATCCAATTTACTCAATTCGATAGTTTACCAAACCGATGAAGAAGAAAACCAAATTCTCTATACCTATGAATTTGACTCAAACGGAAAACCTTTAACCAGGCGATCAGGCGATGATATATTGACCTTCCAGTATTACTGATCCTAATTCTAATATTCCTTTTAGTTTTTAGAAAAATCTGGTCACCAGATATTTTCTAAAAATTCCTTGCCTTTATTGTAACAAAATTCTAACTGTTAAGTCTTTAGGAGAATTCAATTCAGTTCAAGAACCAGAAAGTTCAATCAATTATTCCATTTCCTGCCAGGCAGTTGAACTGGAAACCAACAAATCACATCAGTCGTTTAACTAATCACCAAATAAAATGAAAACGTATTCATCACTTTTCTTAAGCTTTTTCGTATTCCTAATCGTTGCCTGCTCATCAGATGATGACAACCTGACCCCACAGAAACCAACTCCTGTTTCAAATGTTATTGTTGAATTTGACAATGATTTCAGGCTTTTTGAGAGTACCGAGAACACCGAGGTTAAATTAAAATTTAACAAAGCAGCCATCGAAGATGGCATTATCGAAATAGGTATTTCCATTCCCGAAAACCTGATCTTTTTCACCATACCATCTGCATCTAATGGGGTTATAAGAGTTCCTGTAAATAAGGGCGATTCCCATGCTACTTTCAATTTAATTCCTGATAATGATAATATTATCAAAGGCATGAGGGATATCTCTTTCACCCTAAAATCGACATCCAGTGGATTTGAAATTGGGGAGAAGGATCATTTAGAGGTCGAATTAATAGATGATGAACTATATGGGAAGCCGAAATCCTTCGAGACGACCGCAGGAAACTGGAAGGTAAGTAAAACCTATACGTATGCTGCAGACGGAAAAATCCAAAAGATCGATTGGAAAAAAGAAACTCCCAACCTTTCTACAGGAACCGATACTTACTATTATTTAAATGGAAAATTAGCCAGGATCAATTACAGTGAAAACCTTGATGAATATTTCTATTGGAATGATGATAAGATAAGTAGTTCTGAAATGGTTAAGAATGGAGAAAAAACATCTCTTTCAACATATGAGTATAATCCGGAAGGAAGTATTGCCAGCCAAACGCTTTACCATCCAGATGAAACAGGAATGCTCAAGGTTTCTTTTGTCTTTGCATACATTTATTTTTCTGATGGTAATTTGAACAAACAAATAACTTTTATCCCAGATACATCTTTTGATGGTTACGCGGTAATTTCCCAGCGAACCCATGATAATTATTCTGAAAAACTGAATAGGTTTCCCGTAAATGAGATCGTACCTACAATTATAACTCAAAAGAATCTTCCGGGTTCCTACAGGATAGAAGAGAATGGAACAGACCTGATATATAGTTTTTCATATGAATTCGATTCTGATAATAGGGCTATAAAGAGAAGCACCAGTAATGAAATTACCACTTACTCCTATTATTAAATTCCTTTCTAAAACAAAAGATTAGCTTTTTTAAACATTAAATTTTCCAACAGGCTGCTTGAGCAGCCTGTTTTTTTAAGTATAACATTAAAATTTGTACTTTAATGCTATAGAATAAGGTAACATGGAAAACAGAAGAAGCTTTATAAAAAAATCGGGCTTGTTTTTAAGCGCCGCTCTACTCCCCTTTCCCGGCTGTATAGCATCCACCTCTCAACGTAAACTCGGGGTAGCCCTGGTAGGCCTGGGGTATTATAGCACCGACCTTCTCGCACCCGCACTTCAGGAAACCGATTATTGTGAATTAAGAGGTATTGTTACCGGAAGCCCGGAAAAGATTCCCGTCTGGCAAAGAAAATATGGCATCAAAGATTCCAATGTTTACAATTATGAAAATATGGATAGCATCGCCAGCAATCCGGATATTGATGTGATCTATATCGTTCTTCCCACCGGTCTTCATGCAGAATATGCCATCAAGGCTGCTAACGCGGGTAAGCATGTTTGGTGTGAAAAACCTATGGCGAGAACTGCCGATGAATGCCGGCAGATCATCGAGGCATGCAATAAGAATCGTGTAAAACTATCCATTGGTTATCGCATGCAGCACGAGACCAATACCAAAAAGATCATGACCTGGGCCAAAACCAATCCATACGGACCTATAAAATCGGTGGTTTCTGAAGCCGGGTATAATGGCAGCACCATCAATCCGTGGAAGCTTAAAAAAGAAATGGGCGGTGGCGCTATCTATGATATGGGCGTTTACCCGATCAATGCCGCCAGGTATTCAACCGGTATGGAGCCCGTTGCCGTGACCGCTACTCAAAGTACCAACCGGCCTGAAATATTTACGGAAGTAGACGAAACCACCAGTTTCCAGCTGGAATTTCCCGGAGGAATCATGGTTGACGGAAAAACCAGTTTTGGAGAAAGTTTGAATAACCTGGAAGTAACTGCCGAGAATGGATGGTATTATCTAAGGCCGATGCAATCTTACACCGGAGTGCAGGGTAAAACCAGTGACGGACTCAACCTCCCTCCAATGAGGAAAAATCAGCAGGCCGTCCAAATGGATGACGATGCACTTGCGATCATCAATGATACCGAGGTCATGGTTCCCGGATCTGATGGCTTGAAAGATATTCATATCGTAGAGAAGATCAATGAATCGGCAGCTAACAATAGCAAAAGAATCCTTATCTGATTTTTTCCTTTTTAAATTGTTTTGCCAGCAATATTATTCATCGTAATATTGCAATATAATAAATGCTTTATGGGCGTTACCAAAACCGATCTATTCACCAAAGAACAAAACGAGCTGGCGATACTGGCCAAAGCCTTTGCCCATCCCGCCCGTATAGCTATCCTACAGCATTTGCTCAAAGCAAATACCTGTATCAACAGCGATTTGGTGAACGAACTGGGGCTGGCACAGGCAACCATTAGTCAGCATCTAAGAGAGCTTAAAAATGCCGGACTATTACAGGGAAATATTGAAGGGGTTTCAATGAGCTACTGCATCCATCCCGAAAACTGGAATAGGGTAAAGGATCTTTTCAACGGTATGTTCGATAAGATCCAGCATTGTGGACCTAAAGACGAATGTTGCTAAAAAAATTTAAAAACTAACATCGTAATAATACGATATAACGATTGTAATTATGAAACTATCAGAATTTAGGAATCAGTTAAGCAGATTGAAAGAGATCGCATTCGCACTGCCAAACGGGAACCTGGTACCGGAACATTTTCATGTTACCGAAGTTGGAAAGATCAACAAGCATTTTATCGACTGCGGGGGAACCTTGAGAGAAGAAGAAAAGATTTCTTTCCAGCTATGGGAAGAGAATGATTACAACCACCGCCTTCACCCGGAAAAACTGGTAAGTATCATTGATCTCGCTACAGAAAAACTGGGACTTCCAGATGCCGAGATCGAGGTGGAATACCAGGGTGAAAGCATCAATAAGTTCGAGCTTGGTTTCGACGGGAAGAACTTTTTGTTGTTGAACACTCAAACTGCCTGCCTGGCCCAGGAAAAATGAGGTATTCCAGCTCAAAAACCCAAAGTTAAATTATCAGAACTTCAGAATTCTTCCTGTGCCCCAGGATCGGGATGCTGTTAAAAATAAATAGAAAAATGACTAAAAACCTGCTATTCCCAGAACTTAAAGCAAAGCTCCAGCAATTGAATGACTTAAACGTCCCGGAAGAACGAAAAAAGGTTTTACAGCCTTTGATCGATTATATTCAAAAAAAGAAAAATTCTGGCGAAACCATCCTTCTCAACTTCATCTGCACGCACAATTCCAGGCGCAGCCAGTTAGCGCAGGTCTGGGCACAGGCCATTTCAGCAGAATTTGGAATAGAAACCAAATGTTATTCCGGAGGCACAGAAAAAACCGCCTTTTTTGAAAATGCGATAAAAGCAGTTGACAGAGCCGGTTTCAGGATCGACCTTGAAAAAGGAGAAAATCCTAATATAAGTGTAACCTTTTCTGAGAGTGAAGATGCTTTGATCTGCTATTCCAAGGTCTATGACGCTCCTGAAAATCCGTCAGGGAATTTCGCCGCCGTCATGACCTGCTCCCATGCCGATGAGAATTGCCCTTTTATTCCGGGAGCTGAGGCCCGTATCGCCCTGGATTATCAGGATCCCAAGGAATTCGATGGCACTCCCCTGGCCTCCCAGAAATATGATGAACGCAGCGACCAGATCGCTTCAGAAATGATCTACGTATTTAAAAACATACACTAAAATGGCAAAAAAGCTGAATTTTCTTGACAAGAACCTCACTTTATGGATCTTCCTGGCTATGGGAATTGGAGTTGGATTAGGTTACCTCTTCCCTTCAATCCCGGAAAGCATCAATTCTTATAGTAGTGGAAGCACCAATATTCCTATAGCCATTGGCCTTATCCTGATGATGTACCCGCCACTGGCCAAGGTAAAATACAGGCTACTTCCAAAAGTGTTTAAAAATGTAAAGATTCTGAGCATTTCCCTAATTCTAAACTGGGTTATTGGGCCCTTGCTGATGTTCTTCCTGGCGATCATTTTCCTGCAGGACCATCCCGAATATATGGTTGGGCTCATATTGATTGGCCTGGCACGCTGTATCGCCATGGTACTGGTATGGAATGACCTGGCGGAAGGTAGTAGCGAATATGGTGCTGGTCTGGTAGCTCTGAACAGTATTTTCCAGGTATTTGCCTACAGTTTTTACGCCTGGTTATTTATCACCAAACTGCCACCACTTTTTGGTTTTGAAGGTGCCATTGTGGATATTTCGATCGCGACAATTGCTGAAAGCGTAGCCATTTATTTAGGGATTCCATTTGCCATGGGAATCTTAAGCCGACTTATTCTCGTGAAATTAAAAGGAGAAAAATGGTATGAAAACAGCTTTATTCCACGCATATCGCCAATAACCCTTATCGCTCTTCTATTTACGATCATTCTTATGTTCTCGTTGAAGGGTGAACTGATCGTGGAAATTCCTATGGACGTGGTACGAATCGCGATCCCGTTGCTTATCTATTTCAGCCTGATGTTCCTCATTAGTTTCTTTGCCAGTAAAGCACTCGGGGCTTCGTATGAAAGGAATGCTTCGATCTCCTTTACCGCTGCAGGAAACAACTTTGAGCTTGCCATTGCAGTTGCGATCGCGGTATTTGGTTTGAATAGCGGCCAGGCTTTTGCAGGGGTTATAGGCCCTCTGGTTGAAGTTCCTGCGTTGATCTTACTGGTTAGGGTGTCGTTCTGGCTTAAAAGGAAATATTATCCCAGCGCGTTCCAGTTAAAATAAATAGCTAAGACCAAAATAAATGCTGCTTAGATTCAGGGTGAAATTGAAGTAATCGTTAGAGCCATCTGGCCTGTCATCCTGATTAATGTCCCTGTGTGAATATTGAAGGATGCCCAGTCTGGCATTCAGTAGAAATCTATTTGATAACTGGTAGCTTAATCCGGGCTGTATGGCAGCAGAATAACTGTTCACGGTCCTTTCTGTACAATTGATACAGGTTTCTGATTCGTTACTACTCCACTGGCGACTATATTCCAGGGAACCTGTAAAATTAAGGGCAAACGATCTGGAAATAGGCAGGTATTTCTTTAAATAAGGAGCTATTAAAAAAACATGTCCATTATATTCTGAATAAGAGCTCGTTCTGACACTTTTATCATAAGCATAACTGTAACCGGTTAGCATACCTAAGGCCAGGTTATCACTAATAAAATAGCCTGCTTCGGGCCTGATGGAAAATGCAAAGCTTCTGCTTTCTGAAGACTGACTTTCTGAACGATTCCCACTGGCATTAACATATCCTCCCATAATCCAGGACCCTTCCTGGATCAGGAATTTCTCGGAATCGGTTTGGGCATTAAGGCATAGGCTAAAAAATACGAGGAAAAAAAGGGAAAGATTGAATTTCATAAACTGGCTTTAGAACACAAGGATAGGAAAATTCAGCCCAAAATTATAACTGTTAGGTATAAAATCAACTGTTTTTCTTTTACAAAACTAATTACCAGCTATTTAATCATTCGCCAGTTCCAGTAGTTCATTCATGTCAAGCCGCCGCGTATACATCTGTATCTCTCCATCGCTCGTTTTTGGCCAGTTCTCCTTAGGCTTGTCCCAGTACAATTCGATCCCATTTCCATCCGGATCGTCCAGGTACAGGGCTTCTGAAACACCATGATCTGCAGCGCCGGTGAGTGGATAGCCTTTTTTCTGAAGTCGTCTAAAGATCCTTGCCAAATCTATTCGTTCTGGATATAATATTGCAGCATGGAAAAGCCCCACTCCATCCTTCGAAGCTCTGCCCGCTCCAGCCGAATTCCAGGTATTCAGAGCGATGTGATGGTGATAACCGCCAGCAGAAAGAAATACGGCAGAATCTCCCATTCGCTGGGTAATTTTAAATCCCAGCAGATCCCTGTAAAATTCCAGGCTTTTCTCAATGTTGGAAACTTTCAGGTGAACATGGCCGATCCTGGTTTTTGCGGGCAATTTATAATCCATAAGCTAGCGTTTTTCAGTAAATTTAATAAGAATTAAATCATTGAAGCGATGGAAACACAGGTAGACTGGAGCCGGTTCGAAGTAAAAATGCCGCTCGATTTCGACGAAATTAAGATAAGGGAACATTGGTTAACTCAGGAAAACCTGGAAAAATGGTTCCTCAGAAAGGCTGAGTTTACAAACAAAGATGGTGAACCTAGGAATCGTAGTGAAAAGATTCAACCGGGTGACTCCTATAAATGGCAATGGCATGGCTGGCCCGAAACTATTGAAGAACAGGGACTGGTCCTGGAACCACATAAAGGTGAATTCTTAAGATTCGTATTTGGAAAAGCTGGAATTGTGGGACTTAGTATGTTTTGGGAGCAGGAAGAAAATATTATAAAGCTGGTACAGGAACAAATTCCACAGGATGAGCAATCCAGGATGAATTTTTATGTGGGCTGTAAAACGGGCTGGACTTTTTATATGTTGAATTTGAAATCTATACTCTTAAATGGCCCGGACCTGCGGAATAAGAATAGTGAACTTCAAATGGATTAAGCTAATTTAACGTTAGTTTACCAAACTCAATAGTCCAGGCTACAGGTCAAAATAGTAGTTTTAATTTCCGAAATCTAAACCAGTATAGATGAAAAAGTTTCTTGCCATAATCGCTGTTCTTTTTCTTGTTTTGATCATCCTTATTTACTGGTCGGCTTCCAGCACCGATAAGAAATTCGTAACCTGTAGTATTGAAAATATCGAGGATGTTGAAAAAATAGATTTCCGGGAGCATGATTCTGTCCTGGTAGCGGCGAGCACTCTCTACGAGGGCGACCTCATCAAAAGGCTTATGCAGGGCGAGAATTACCGGAAAGCCTGGTCGACTCCGGTTCAGGTTCCTATCGCTTTCCTTGATACTTTAAAAGGCGGTTTAAAGATCAAGGACGAAGGTGGAGGAATGCAAACCCAGTCACTTGAACTGGAAGGCGAGAATGATATTAAATACACCCTAAGAAGCGTTGCCAAGGATCCAAAAAAGCTCATCCCTGAAATTGCCGAAAAACTGGGACTTGAAAATATCGTTGTAGACGGAATTTCAGGTCAGCATCCGTACGCCGCCATGCTGGTAGCCGAATTAGCTGAAACAGCCCAGGTCCTGCATACGCATCCCCAGGTCTATTTTATTCCGAAGCAGGAGCGTCTTGGTGATCTTAACAATAAATACGGAAACAGGCTCTACCTGCTAGAATACGAACTCAAAAGCGACGGGAACTGGACCAATCTTGAAGATATCGACGAAATTATTGATACCGATAACCTGCAGGAATTGAAGCTGCAAAAAGGTTCAAGCCTGAGTCTGGACAACGAAATGCTCATAAGAACCCGGCTTTTCGATATGCTGATCGGCGACTGGGACAGGCATGCCAAACAATGGGGCTGGGCCATTCAGAAAAAGAAGGATCGTTATAAGGCCATTCCTATTCCTGGCGATCGCGACAATGCATTCTTCAAGCTAACCGGACTGGTACCTTCCATCATAACCAACAAAAATATCGAACCCGAGATCAGGCCTTTCGAAGAAGATATCGATCATATGCCCGGGCTGGTCTACCCCAATGATCGGTACTTTCTGCTTAAGGTTCCCAAAGAGACCTTCATTCGGCAGGCTGAAATTCTTCAGCAAAATATGACCGAAGAAAAGATAAGGGAGGCCTTTATGGTATGGCCAAAAGCCATCGCTGAACTGGACCAGGAGGAGATCACCGAAAAACTGCTTGCCAGGAAAGCGAAACTTCCTGAATATGCCAGTTCATTCTACCAGATCATCCAGGAACAGGGCGAATTAACTGAACCGATGAAGGGTTCAGAAGATATCGATATCCCTGAAGGCCTGCTTCGCTGTTTTGAATGCCTTGAAAACAGCGAAAATTAAACTATTCCTTATTTCTGAACTTTTCAAACCAGGCCAGCGTATGCGCGATCTTGGTGATCAGGTTGCTGGGTCTGGCGGCGATCCCGTGTGAAGCTTCAGGTATTTCCACTAAAACAGTTTCAATTTTACGCAATTTAAGGGCATGGTATAATTGTTTGGCTTCGCTTGGCGGAGTTCTAAGATCGTCCATTCCTACCATGACCATGGTAGGCGTTTCCACATTCCCCACAAGGGATAAAGGCGAAAACTTCCAGTAACCTTCAAAGTTCTCCCATGGCTGACCGGGATAACGCGAATCGGCGTATCCATAATAATTATCGGCTACCAGGGTTTTACTGATCCAGTTCACAACTGGCTTGGCAACCACGGCAGCGGCAAATCGATCGGTTTTTCCAATGATCCAGGCGGTCATGATCCCACCAGCACTCCCGCCGGTCACGAAGAGTTCTTCGGTATCTACATATCCTTTCTGGATCACGGCATCGACCCCATCCATCACATCATCATAATCCTCCCCGGGATAGTTGTTATACAGCAGGTTCCCAAATTCTTCCCCATAACTGGTACTACCCCTTGGATTTGGATAAAATACCACATAACCTTTTGAAGCGTACAGCTGCATTTCTGCCGAAAAATGCGGGCCGTAATTCAGAATTGGTCCACCATGATTTTCTACCAGCAGCGGGTACTTCTTATTCTCATCGAAATCTGGGGGATAAACGATCCAGCCCTGTATATCCCGGTCATCTACTGTAGATTTATACCAGATCTCCTCTACCCTGCCCAGTTTTCGGTGGGTAAGCAGGTCTTTGTTCAAATCGGTAAGTACCTGCGGAGCATCATCCTTGCGCTCAATGACCGCAACATCTGCCGGCCTGTCTGGCCTGCTGATGGTATAGGCGATATCCCTGTCTTCAGAAACCGAATAGCTACCACTTGCATAAGGCCTTCCCAGGCTGGTTCCTCCCACATTTGAAACGATATCCCTGGTCTTTCCGTTCAGGTCTATATAGGCGATCTTGGTCACTCCCAGGTCGTTGTACATGAAATACAGGCCTTTGCCATTCGCGGCCCAGGTTGGGTTTGAAATACTTCGGTCAAGATCAGTAGAGATCACTCTCTTGTTGCTTCCGTCTATATTCATTACCTGGAGCTGGTCTACCTGGTACGCCTGCACTTTGTCCTGGAAACCCAGGTAAGCGATGTATTTTCCATCTGGAGACACGGCTGGGGCAAAATCGGGACCGCTTCTTTCTGTGAGTTGCTCAATTTGACCACTGTGAACATTCACTGAATAGATCTCGCTATTTCTAAAGTCGTATTCCCAGTCTTCATTTCGGTTAGCCGAAAAGTAGATCTTGCTTCCGTTAGGCGCCCAGGAGAGACTTCCATTGTGATTAAAATCACCGCTTGTAAGTTGCCTCGCCGTACCGCCTTCTGAAGGTATCGTGAAAATATGATCGAATCCTGGTTTGATATACCCGCTCCCGTCTGATTCATGTTTTAAACGATCGGTGATTCTCGGGGATTTTGCCCACTCAGCGTTTTCAGGCTTTTCGGGCATTTTGGCGATTACCGGTGCCTTCGCGTTCACTTTCATACTGAAGGCGATCTGCCCCCCATCAGGCGACCATTCGAGGTTAGACGGACTGTTTTCCAGTTGGGTAAGCCTGGCGATCGCACCGGTTTCAGTCCAGTACAAATAGATCTCACTGCCTTCATCGGTTGAACTCACAAAAGCGATGCGATCTCCCGAAGGTGACCAGCGGGCGTTACTTTCGCTCACTTCCCTACTGCTTAATTTGTGATGAATAGAAGGATCTTTCACTCCAAGTATCCATAGATTTCCTTTGGAACGGTCTTTCATAATATCGAAGCCCGTTCTCCGGTAAACCACATATTCCCCATCTGGTGAAATTTGAGGATCGGCGGTGTACTCAAGTTGAAATACATCCAGGTAATCAAAATTCTGGGTATTTTGAGCGGAAGCCTTTATAAAAAATAGAATAAGAATTGCGGACAGCAGGTATCTTTTCATAGGACTGAAAAATTAGAATTGAGGTCAGTTTTTATTAGAAATTCTCCAAATTGCCTATAAATAACGGGGATTTTGAGATATAATCAAAGTAAAGCTTATTTTTGGAAAACCGCTATAATTTGAATTTCATGAAAATCAGGTTACTTTTCCTGTTCACATTTTACTTGATCACTTTCAATCTCCAATCTCAAAGCACAGCCTCGGCTCAGGTGTCAGGCTTTCAGATTGAAGCACCTCAGCTGGATACTCTTAAGAAGATCTGGATCTACCTTCCTAAGACCTATAAAACTTCGAAAAAAAGATACCCGGTCATCTATATGCATGATGCCCAGAACCTGTTTGACAGGGAAACTTCGTTCGTGGGTGAATGGGAGATTGATGAAACTTTGGACAGCCTTGAAATACCAGAAGCTATTATCGTCGGGATCGAGCATGGCGGTGAAAAAAGGTTGGATGAACTCACTCCTTTTCCGAATGAAAAATACGGTGGCGGTAAGGGAGACAGCTATCTCGAATTTTTAACCCAAAATTTGAAGCCTCATATAGATAGTACTTATAGAACTAAAGCAGATATTCAAAATACCGGTATTTTTGGTTCTTCACTTGGCGGACTTATTTCGTTCTATGCCTTACTGAAGTATCCTGAAACCTTCGGGATGGCCGGCATCTACTCTCCTTCTTTCTGGTTTACTGAAAAGATCTATGAATATGCCAGGGAAAAGAAATTGAATACGAATGCCAGAATCTCTTTCCTGGTAGGTACCGAAGAATCTGAAGAAATGATTCCGGATATGAAGCGGATGATTGAGCTTCTAACTGCCAGGGGAATGAAAGCAGAAAATTTTCAGGCAGTTTATGTGGAAGGAGGCAAACATAATGAAGCGCTTTGGCGGCAAAATTTTGCTAAAACATATTTATGGCTCATAAACAATAAATCTTTGGAATAATGAAACATGTTATCTTTTCGATCATTTGCCTGATCTCTTTTATGTCAATGGCCCAGGTTAATAGCGATTCCGAAATTTTCAAACAATTGAAATCAAGGGACAGCCTGTTATTCGATCGTGGTTTTAACCTTTGTAAGATCAATGAATTCGAAGACATCATAAGCGAGGACCTGGAATTTTTCCACGACCAGGGTGGCTTAACCACCAATAAAATAGATTTCCTCAAGAACGTTAGAAATAATATTTGCTCTAATCCAGATATGAAACCAATCAGGAAACTGGTACCTGGAAGCCTGGAAGTCTTTCCGCTTTATGATAATGGCGAGTTATACGGGGCCATACAAAAAGGAATACATGATTTTTATATCCAGGAACCCGAAAAGGAACTATATAAAACAAGTTCTGCCAAATTCACGCATGTATGGGTCCGGGATAACGACAAATGGATGCTGAAACGCGTGTTAAGCTACGATCATCATAGTCCGGAATAATATGGAAAAAGTAAATATTGCAGAAAAATTTGAAAAATTCTCCGACCATTGGAATCCCCGCATAGTTGGAGAACTGAATGGCCAGCAGGTGAAACTGTCCAGGCTAAAAGGCGAATTCGTATGGCATTCCCATGAACATGAAGATGAATTGTTCTGGGTGGTGAAGGGAAGCTTGAAGATCGATTTTCGCGACCGTACGGTGGTTTTGAACGAAAACGAATTCCTCGTTGTGCCACGCGGAGTTGAACATAAGCCTATTGCTGAAGAGGAAGTCCTGGTAATGCTTTTCGAGCCCGCCTCAACACTACATACCGGAAAGGAAAAACATCAGCTTACCAATAATCAACAGCAGAAGATTTAAAATTTTCAGGTCGTGCCTTAAACAAGCTCCTAAAGGTCATTTTTTGTATATTTAATTGGTTTTCAAACACCACTATAAATTACCTAACCAAAAAAATTACAAAAGATGAAAAATACCATTTACCTGCTATTTTTCCTTTCGGCATTTGTTTTTGCACAAAATAACCAGGATCCAAAGGAATACAGCATTGAGCAATTTTATGAAAATACCCGTATTGGCGGCGGAAGATTTTCTCCTGATGAGTCTAAATTGTTGATCAGCAGCGACGAATCAGGGATATTCAACCTTTACGAGATCGATATTTCCACGGGCGAGAAGAAGGCCATCTCCAGTTCAGAAAACGAATCCTACTTTGCTGTAGATTATGTTCCGGGTACTCAGGATATTCTATATTCGGCTGATAAAGGCGGCAACGAGATCAATCATCTTTACCTGCTTAAGCCTGATGGAAGTTCTAAAGACCTGACCCCGGGAGAAAATGAAAAAGCTGAATTCGCCGGCTGGAGTGAAGACAGGGAGTTTATGTACTACCTGTCTAACAAAAGAAATCCGCAGTTCTTTGACCTTTACCAGATGAAGATTGGAACCTGGGAGCCAGAAATGCTATATGAAAATACCGAAGGCTATTCGGTTTCTATATCTCGGATTCGGGAAAATACCTGGCGCTTTCCAAACCCATCACAACCAGTGAGAACCAGTTGTTTCTCCTGAATATGAAAACCGCCGAAATGACCGAGATATCTAAACCCGGATATAATTACAGCGCGGCAGGATTCAATAATGAAGAAACCGAAATGTATTACACCACCAACCAGGGCGGTGAGTTCTCCAGGCTTATGTCGTTCGACCTGGACAGCAAAACTTCAGAAGTTCTTTATAAAACCAACTGGGATGTGATGTACAGTAACCTCAGCGAAAATGATACCTACCGGGTAATCGGGATCAACGAGGATGGCGCCACCAAACTCGTAATGTGGAAAAATGAGACCCAGCAACCCATGGAACTGCCGGATATTAAAGATGGAAATATCGTTTCAGCAGGCTTTTCAGAAAGCGAGGATCTTTTAAGGTTAACCGTGGGAACCTCCAAAACCCCGAATAACATCTATGTCTACAATCTTAAAACAAAGGAGCTTAAAAAATTAACCAGTACCCTGAATCCCGAGATCGATCCGGACGACCTGGTTTCGGCTGAAGTTGTGAGGTATAAATCCTTTGACGGACTAGAAATTCCAGCCATATACTATAAACCCCTGAACGCAACCGCAAGTAATAAAAAACCAGCGCTCGTATGGGTTCATGGAGGCCCTGGCGGACAGTCGAGGGTTGGATACTCAGCCCTGATCCAGTACCTGGTTAATCATGGCTATGCCGTCCTTGCAGTGAATAACCGCGGAAGCAGTGGCTACGGAGCCAGTTTCTATAAAATGGACGACAGGAATCATGGAGAGAAGGATCTGCAGGATGTGATCTACGGCAAAAAATGGCTGGCTTCCCAGGATTATATCAATAAAGACCAGATTGGGGTAATTGGCGGAAGTTACGGTGGCTATATGACCATGGCCGCAATGACCTTCGCACCCGATGAATTTGAAGTAGGCGTGAACATTTTTGGGGTTACCAACTGGCTGCGCACCTTAAGATCCATTCCTCCTTACTGGGAATCCTTTAAGAATGCGCTTTATGAAGAACTTGGAGATCCCAACACCCAGGATTCGATCAGGCTTAAAAAGATCTCACCGCTGTTCCATGCCGAAAATGTGAAAAACCCGATCATGGTTTTACAGGGGGCAAATGATCCCAGGGTCCTCCAGGTAGAATCTGATGAGATCGTGGAAGCTGTAAGACAGAATGATGTTCCGGTTGAATATATGGTCTTCGCAGATGAAGGTCACGGTTTTATTAAAAAGGAAAACGAGATCAAAGGTTACAGGCAGATCAGGCTTTTCCTGGACAAGTATCTCAAAAAAGAACAGGTTAATCTTCCAGACACTGGTTTGAAGGATTAAATTAGTATACTTGCCATATGAAACAGGTAATATTCTATAGTTATTGAAAGCAACTCGTAGAATATTACCTGTTATCGTTATTGCTCAATTCTTTTGTACCTCGCTCTGGTTTGCCGGAAATGGGGTAATGAGCGATCTTTTGATCAATTTTAGCCTGGCGCCTGAAGCACTTGGCCACCTAACTTCCGCCGTACAATTAGGTTTTATTTGCGGAACCCTGATCTTTGCTTTCCTAACCATTTCAGACCGCTTCTCCCCTTCCAGAGTTTTCTTCTTTTGTGCACTGGCCGGAGCAATTTTCAACCTTGGAATTCTATTTGAGAATAACAGTTTATCAAGCCTTATCGTTTTTCGATTTTTAACCGGTCTTTCGCTCGCAGGAATATACCCGGTTGGAATGAAGATCGCTGCCGACTATTTCGACAAAGGCCTGGGTAAGTCACTGGGCTACCTGGTAGGAGCTTTGGTGGTTGGCACAGCTCTTCCACATCTTTTAAAAGCAGTTTCAGGCAGTATACAGCTGGATTGGCGATGGGTGATCGGTTTTACTTCGGTACTCGCCATTGCAGGAGGATTAATGATCCTCCTCTTTGTACCTGACGGCCCCTTTAGAACCAGAAAGCAAAAACCCGATCTGGGATTGGTCTTTAAGGTTTTCAGGCATAAAGAATTCCGTGCTGCTGCCTTTGGTTATTTCGGGCATATGTGGGAATTATATAGCTTCTGGGCCTTTGTTCCGGTTCTCCTCGCCTATTTCAAACTGAATAATCCTGAAGTTCAATTCAGCATTTCTTTTCTTTCCTTCTGGATCATAGGCCTGGGCGGAGTTGCCTGCGTGATTGGCGGTTATCTTTCGGAAAGATTCGGCACTAAAAACATAGCTGGCCTGGCACTTTTAAGTTCCGGATTTTGCTGCCTGATCTCGCCGTGGATCCTCGCCGGTAACTCCTTCCTGCTTATTGTGATCTTTTTGATCTTCTGGGGTCTTGTTGTAGTTGCCGATTCGCCTCTCTTTTCTAGTCTGGTAGCCAGTAATACATCACCTTCCTCCCGTGGAACTGCGCTAACCATTGTTAATTGTATTGGTTTCAGCATTACCATCATCAGCATTCAGCTTGTCAATTACCTGGCCAACCTGGTAAAACCTGAATACCTGATGATCTTCCTGGCTATTGGTCCGGTTTTGGGCTTAACAGGCCTTTTCAGCAAAAAGCTGAATTAATAGCTTCCGGATCCCGTTTTTAAAAATCAAAAAACTAATTTTAAATTCAGTAGACCTAATTTTTCAATTATGAAGATCGAAGCCAATTCCCCAGAAAAATATATCAGCAAAGTTCCAGAGGAAAGGATAGCTGCGATGAGTAAACTTAGGTCGGTGATCAGGGAGAACTTACCTGTAGGCTATGAGGAAACCATGAGTTACGGGATGATTGGATATGTAGTGCCGCATTCGATCTATCCTGATGGATACCACTGCGACCCAGAACTTCCACTACCCTTTATGAACCTTGCCTCTCAGAAAAACTATATCGCTCTTTATCATTCAGGTGTTTATGCCAATAAGGAATTAAGTGAATGGTTCATCGGTCAATATAAAACCCAAATAGGCCGTAAACCAGATATGGGAAAAAGCTGCATTCGTTTTAAAAAACCTGAAGAAATACCCTTCGTAATAATTGGCGAATTGGTTTCTAAAATGAATGTCCAGCAGTGGATTGATCTTTATGAGAAGGCAATAAAAAAGTAGGCTAATCATTTCATTTATAGATTTCAGGCAATTTTGACTATTTTAGGGATGAACTAAAAAGTCTATTATGAATAAATTTTTACTCCCTCTGTGCCTGTTTTTCGCCTTCAGCCTGCAGGCCCAGAAAGAGATTCCGGCCAATAAAAAGGAATTGATACAATCTATTGAATCACGAGAAGATGAGCTTATCGCATTAAGCGACAAGATCTGGGCACTTGCCGAAACAGCTTTTGAAGAAAATGAGTCTGCTAAATTACTCGCAGATTATGCCGAAAAAGAAGGTTTTAGCGTGGAACGCGGCGTAGCTGGTATGCCAACCGCTTTTGTAGCCACATATGGCAGCGGCTCGCCTGTAATTAGTGTACTTGGAGAATTCGATGCGCTACCGGGGATTTCCCAGAAAGCTCAGCCAACCAAGGAACCACTCGATGAAGGTAAAGCCGGTCATGGTTGTGGTCATAACCTTTTTGGTGTTGGAAGCCTTGCAGCCGCTATTGCCATCAAAGACCAGATAGAAAGTGGAGATATCAAGGGAACGGTAAAATTCTTCGGAACACCAAGTGAAGAAAAGTACTTTGGCAAGATCTGGATGGTAGATGCCGGACTTTGGGACGATGTGGATGTGAACATCAGCTGGCATCCTGCTGCTAAAACCGAAGCCGATGTTCAAAGCTCCCTGGCGCTGGTAGATTTTAAAGTGGAATTCTTCGGACAGGCGGCTCACGCTTCTGCCGATCCATGGAATGGAAGAAGCGCCTCAGATGCGCTTGAACTATATACCACCGGGGTGAATTATTACCGTGAACACGTAAAACCAACAGTTCGGATGCATTATCATATTCAGGATGGCGGACAGGTGGTGAACGTGGTACCCGATTATTCATTATTGTGGATGCGGGTTCGCGATACCAAAAGAGATGGTTTGATGCCTGTTTTCGAACACGCCAAAAAAATGGCGGAAGGCGCGGCCATCATGGCCAATGTGGATTATAAGGTTTCCCTGATCTCCGGAATTTATGAAACTCTGGTTAATCGCGAAGGTGGAAAGATCATGCAGAATAACCTCGAATTACTCGGCCCAATTGAATACAGCCAGGAAGAGATCGATTTCGGAAAAAGCATTCAGAAAGAAACAGGAAAGGAACTGGTTGGAATGGATTCAGAGATCAAACCTCTGGAAGAAACCAAAGAACACCCGGGCGGTGGTTCAACCGATGTGGGCGATGTAAGCTGGAATGTACCCAACATCAACCTAAGTGTGACCACTGCGCCTAAAGATACCCCATGGCATTCCTGGGCCGTTGTCGCCTGTGGGGGAATGAGCATTGGGCATAAAGGAATGATCTACGCAGGCAAGGCTATGAGCATGACCATGCTGGACCTGTTTGAAAATCCTGAACTAGTTGAAAAAGTGAAAAAAGAATACCAGGAACGAAAGGGTGATGCTACCTATGAAGCCATCATCCCAGACGGACCTCCACCTATTCCAGATACTGCCAAATAATCTGGAAAAAATCATTCTCCAGTATTGATTTTCAGTAAAAAAATGCCCGGATTTCTCGAATTCCGGGCATTTTAGTTAATGTCTCCAGGCTTAAATGTTAAGTTTTTCTTAAGATACCTGATTTATTTCCTAAAGCTTTGGATTTGGGTATCCAGACCAATAGCTTGGGCGCTTCAAAAAATTGAAAACACATACTATGAAATTAACGAAATTATTTAGCAGTTTACTTTTTGTTCTTGCAATTGGTAACCTTAGCATGAACGCTCAAAATCAGCCAATGCCTCAACAGGAAAAGATAGAGGTTAGCGATTCTGAATTGAGCGAATTCGCTCAGGTTTTTCAGCAAATAAGAATGGTAAATCAGGAGGCGCAGCAGGAGATGATCGCTGTGGTTCAGGAGGAAGAATTTGAATTGAAGAGATTCAATGAAATCCACCAGGCGAAAATGAATCCTCAGCAAGAGATCGAAACAACCGAAGCAGAGGATAAAAAATACAAGGTTGTGGTTGATGAGCTTCAAACCATTCAGCCAAAATATCAGGAAAAGATCGAAACTGTGATTTCAGATAGCGATCTAAGCATGGAGAGATATCAACAGCTTGCAATGGCTCTAAGAAGCGACCAGTCTTTACAACAAAGACTTCAGGAAATGATGAAAAGCTAAGCTTTCATCACAGATGATAATTAAAAAGCAGGTCAATGGCCTGCTTTTCTTTTTTTAAGAAATTAAATTTTAAGTCTATTTTAAAATTCGTGTCTTTCTGAGGCACCAATTTTGTTGTAATTTGGAAAAGATAAAAGAACGATGACGGTGCTAGCTAAAAAATCATTATTTCTAATTGTATTCATTACGAGTACGCTTACCTGTTATCCCCAGTCTAAACTCATGCAACAAAAAGACAGTCTTGAATTAAATAACAAGATCGTACCAGACGAGATTTGGAGAGAGGCCTATATCGCCTTTTCCCATTATCCCGAGTTAAAGGATACTCCTATTGAGATCAGGTTCAAACGAAATATCAAGAAATCCTTTATGCAGGCACAGCCGAAAGTTTCGAGCCTGCTTAAGAATAAAAAAGATCGCAGTTATATAATCTATATTAATAAGGAGTTCAATATTGAGGGCCAGGAATTCGACCTGAGCATGGTTCCTTCAGAAGTACTTATAGGCTGGCTGGGACATGAAATGGGGCATATCATGGATTACCAGGATCGATCTTCCATAGACCTGGTCTGGTTCGGAATTAAATATTTCACTTCCAAAAATTATATCAGGGAAGCTGAACGTGCAGCTGACACCTATGCTGTAAACCATGGCCTGGGAGAGCAGATCATTGCGACCAAGAACTTCATATTGAATCATTCGCAACTCTCTGATGTTTACAAAGATCGTATTGCAGATCTATATCTATCTCCAGATGAGATCATGGTTTTGATTGACGAAATTCATGAAGAAATAGATTAATGCATTCTATTTCTGATCCTGAACGAATTGTTCCCACTCATTGAATTTTTCCTCGTTCATCACTTTTTCCATTTTAACCTGGCCGCCTTTTTTCTTATTGGCTGCATTCCAGTCATGGAACATATCTGGTGAAACAAGTTTTACCTTTACACCTTTTAAAGCTTTAGACCGGGCAACCTTATAATTCTTATTCGCCTCCTTCAATGCATGATCCAGGGCCTCAGATAATTCCTCAGCATCTGCATTATCTTCAGTAGCCAGGTACCAGTAATGATAATATTCACCATCCTCACCCCTTTTGGCGGCCACCACAAATTCGGGAATACTGATATCAAATTTATCTTCCAGGCTTTTTATTGCGTCGTTCATTTTGTTGACCGAAAGCTGGGATCCTACAACGTTCAGGAAAAATTTTGTCCTTCCCGTGATCCTGATCTCATATTTTTCCTTGTTAGTAAATTTAATGGTATCACCTATGATATATCTCCAGGCACCGCTAACCGTGGAAATAAGCAAAACATATTCTTCTTCCTTCCGGGTCTCTTCTAGCGGAATTGCAGGCGCATCTTTGGTTAATGAACCATCCTCATTGATATATTCTGGTTTAAAAGGAACGAATTCGAAATAAACACCACCATCCAGTATAAGTTTCATGGAGTTGGTTCCTGGACGATCCTGCAAAGCCAGGAAACCTTCTGAAGCCAGGTAGGTATCGATCACCTGAATGGGCTTTCCAAGCAATTTATTGAAGCTCTTTTCATAAGGTTCAAAGGCAACACCTCCCGAAGTGTACACCTGCAAATTTGGCCATATTTCATGAATGTGATTGAGATCATGATATTCGATCACTTTTTTCAACATCAATTCCATCCAGGAAGGAATACCACTCAAGGCTCCAATATCCCAGTTTTTTGCATTCTCTGCGATCTTCTGAACCCGATCGTCCCATTCATCGATTTTAGCGATCTCTTCTCCAGGCTTATAATAGCTGCGAAACCAGAACGGAATATTGCTGGCGCTAATCCCACTTATCTCTCCTTCCTGGTGATCGCCCTGCTTTTGAAGATCGGTGGAACTTCCCAACATCATGATTTCCTTTTCAAAAAAATCTGGTGGAAGATCAAAATTACTAAGGGCGCTCACCTGTTTGATCCCGGCTTTTCTAATGGCTTCCAGCATATCATCACTCACAGGAATTCGTTTACTGGTTTTGCCAGTCGTCCCCGAGCTTATGGCAAAGTAAGGAGGTCTTCCAGGCCAGGTCACATTTTTAGCTCCATCATCATGATATTTATGCCACCATTCCTTATCGATCTTATGATAATCAAAATAAGGCACTGTGCTGGCAAATTCCTTTTTGATATTATCAGAATTTAAAATACGCTCAAAATCGTAATGCCTGCCAAATTCGGTATCCTTGGCTTTTTTAAGAAGATTTCTAAGAACTTCTTCCTGGTCCTTTAAAGCATCACCTTCTGGAGTAAGGTTTTCCTTGATTTCGATAAGACTTTTTATGATAGATCCGAATAGTGCCATTTGAAACTTGATTTTAAGCCTTAAAACTAAAAATAGCCTAACAGTTCCCCTAAAGATTACCAAATATTTAACTCGCCAGGGAGGTTATATCATGTTGCGGTAATTAACTTAGTAATAAGGCCCTTCGTTATGAGAAACATATATATAGTAGACGACGAAACCATATCGAACTTTATAACCTGCAAGCTGCTTGAACTTGAGGGTTTAAAAAACTGTGTTACCGAATTCACTCAACCCCAGAAAGCCCTTGAAATCATATCAAAAGACAGGGATGACCCACTGATATTTCTCGATCTCAATATGCCTAAAATGAATGGGTTTGAATTCATAGAGAAATTAAAAAAAGAAAATAATTCGTTCAAAGTAATCTTACTTACCTCCAGCAATAGTAAATTTGACCTGGAAAAATCTGAGAAATATCCTTCAATAATCAGGTATCTTACCAAACCATTGACCAGGGAAAAATTTTCGGAGCTCTCAGATTTCTTAAAAAAACACTGCCAGCCTTGAATTTAACCGATTCTAAAAAGCTTATCGAGCTCGCCTACGCTAAGATGCACTTTGGCAAATACAAAGGTTATTATCTCTCTGATATCCCGGAACCTTATTATGTATGGTTTCGGCAAAAGGGTTTCCCACAAGGCAAGCTGGGAGACCAGATGCAGGAGGTTTTTGAACTTAAGATAAACAGCCTTGAGCAGCTGCTTAGAGAGATCAGGAAACGTTATCCAAGACCACGGTAGGTCAAAATAAAAGTTCTTAAAAAGCTCTTAATATTAGCTTTCCAAATTAACCGCTTTTTCTATTCTTCTTTGTAATTTAGCGCCCTGAATAAAACAACACAACAAACTAGAATAAAATGGCCGATACCAAGTATATTTTTGTAACAGGAGGTGTGTCTTCTTCCCTGGGAAAGGGGATTATTGCTGCCTCTTTAGCAAAGTTATTGCAGGCAAGGGGGTTTAAAACAACTATTCAGAAACTGGATCCTTATATCAACGTAGATCCGGGAACCTTGAACCCTTATGAGCACGGTGAATGTTATGTAACCGATGATGGAGCTGAAACCGATCTTGACCTTGGTCATTACGAACGTTTTCTGAATGTGAACACTTCGCAGGCGAACAATGTAACCACCGGAAGGATCTACCAGAGCGTGATCGAAAAAGAGCGCCGTGGTGAGTTCCTTGGGAAAACCGTTCAGGTGGTTCCACATATTACCAATGAAATAAAGGAACGAATCCAGATCCTCGGCCAGAATGATGAATATGATATCGTGATCACCGAAATTGGTGGTACCGTGGGCGATATTGAATCTCTCCCTTATATCGAGGCGGTAAGGCAGTTAAAATGGGAACTTGGCGACGATAATGCGCTGGTGATTCACCTTACCCTGGTGCCCTACCTTTCAGCTGCTGGAGAACTAAAGACAAAACCAACTCAGCACAGTGTGAAAACCCTGATGGAAAGCGGGATCAAAGCCGATATCCTGGTTTGTCGTACTGAGCATGAACTTTCTGATGATATTCGCCGAAAACTGGCCATTTTTTGTAATGTTAGGCAGGAAGCGGTTATACAGAGTATCGATGCGCCTACCATTTACGATGTGCCGAACATGATGCTGAAGGAAGGCCTGGATACGGTGACCCTTAAAAAACTGGCGCTACCTGATGATTCCACGCCTAACCTGGAACGCTGGAACCAGTTTTTGAAAAGACATAAAAATCCAAAGGCCGAAGTGCATATTGGATTGATCGGAAAATATGTAGAGCTTCAGGATTCCTATAAATCCATCCTGGAATCATTCATTCATGCTGGTGCTGAAAATGAAGTCTATGTGAATGTGGAGTATATACATTCAGAATTCATAAATGACAGTACTATTCATAATAAAATAAGCCATCTTGACGGGGTTCTAGTTGCACCAGGATTCGGAGAAAGAGGGATCGAAGGAAAAATAGACGCGGTTCGTTATGCCAGAGAAAACGGACTTCCATTCCTGGGAATTTGCCTTGGAATGCAAATGGCAGTCATCGAATTTGCCCGAAACGTATTGCAGTTAAAAGGCGCGAATTCCACAGAGATGGATGGAAAGACCAAACATCCGGTTATAGACCTTATGGAGGAACAAAAAGAAGTTACTCATAAGGGCGGAACCATGCGTCTTGGAGCCTGGGATTGCAAGCTACAGGAAGGTTCCATCATTCATGGGGTGTACGAAACCGACCTTATCCAGGAGCGTCATCGCCACCGTTACGAATACAATAACAAATATAAGGAGCAGCTTGAAAACGCAGGAATGCTAAGCACTGGAATCAACCCGGAAACCGGACTTGTTGAAGTGATCGAACTCAAAGATCACCCATGGTTTGTTGGGGTTCAATATCATCCTGAATATAGAAGTACGGTTGCAAATCCCCACCCGCTCTTTGTGTCTTTTGTAAGGGCCGCCCACGAACATGCTGAAAAAGTAAAAAATGCCAAGATGGCACAGAATTAAAATTGGTCGCAATTTTGACCAGGGAGGAATAAGCAAATACGAATAATGGAAGAAAAGAAAATTGATATTCAATCCATAATTGGATTTTTACTGATTGGAGGGATCCTGTTATGGATGCTTTACAATAATACGCCTGAAGATACTGTAACCGAGGAGGAAGCTGCGCAAACCGAGCAGATCGTTGACGCTAACGAAGAACCTGAAACCACTTCAGAAAGAGAAGACTCGGTTGCCGGGAATGATTCGGCTGCATTGGTGAACGCCCAGCGCAGGCTTGGAGCTTTTGGTTATTCTGAAACCCTCGCTTCGGCGCAGGGAGGGACCACGACCATCGAAAATGATGTTCTGGAATTAAAGGTATCCAATAAAGGTGGTTATATCGAGGAAGCGAGATTAAAGAATTATAAAACCTATGATTCCATCCCGGTTTATTTAGTAAAAGATGGTAATGCCTCTTTGAATATGAGCTTTTCCACGACAGACGGAAGAACCCTCAACACAGAAAACCTGTTTTTTGAACCGGAGTTAACCGAAAATAACGGCAACCAGATCCTTTCGATGAAATTAAAAGTTTCAGAAAATGAATACCTGGAATACCGTTACGCTATGAGACCTGGAGAATATATGCTGGATTTCAGCATTCGTTCACAAGGTCTTACCAATGTTCTGAATTCCTCACAAAATCCAGAACTTAAATGGGATTTGAAAGGTTATCGACATGCTAAAAGTATCTCCTATGAAAACAGGTACACCGAGCTGATCTATGAATACGACGGAGGTGATGACGATTATCTGGGCCAGGGTGACCTGGAAGAAGATGAAGACACCAATATTAGCTATATCGCATATAAGCAACATTTCTTTACCTCCATACTTTTAACAGATAATCCGTTCCCTTCTGCACAATTCACTTCACGGAACCTGGTTGAAGATGAAGAAATTGACACTGTTTATACCAAATCTTTCGCCTCCACTATTCCTCTTGAACTCAAGGCGGGAGAATTGAATTATAACATGAACTGGTATTACGGGCCTACCGATTACAAGATCCTGAACGATTATGATCGGAATCTTGATGAGATAGTGCCTCTTGGTTGGGGAATCTTTGGATGGATCAACAAATATCTTTTCATTCCATTCTTTGCTTTCCTTAGTAGCTTTCTCCCAAGTTATGGTATAGCAATAATCGTAATGACCATCGTGGTAAGGATTTTACTATCGCCAGTCACCTATAAGTCATACCTCTCCCAGGCTAAAATGAAGGTTTTAAGGCCGGAGATCAACGAGATCAATGAGAAGTATAAGGATAACGCCATGAAGAAGCAGCAGGAGACCATGAAGCTGTATAGCAAGGCTGGTGCCAGCCCAATGAGTGGTTGTTTACCGGCTTTGATGCAGATCCCTATCTTCTATGCCTTATTCCAGTTCTTCCCTAGTGCTTTTCAGCTAAGGCAGAAGAGCTTCCTTTGGGCAGATGATCTTTCAAGTTATGACACTATCGCGGAATTACCGTTCCATATACCCTTTTACGGTGACCATATAAGTCTATTCCCAATTCTGGCTTCTGTAGCCATCTTCATCTATATGATGATGACCACGGGGCAGAACATGCAGGCGAGCCAGCAGCCGGGAATGCCAAATATGAAATTCCTGATGTATCTGTCGCCACTTATCATGTTGTTCTTCTTTAATAACTATGCAAGTGGACTTTCCCTTTACTATTTCACCTCTAACCTGATCACCATAGGTATCATGTTAGTGATCAAATATGTGATCATAGATGAGGATAAGATCCATGCCAAGATACAGGAGAACAAGAAGAAGCCTAAGAAACAAAACAGGTTTACCAGGAAATTCCAGGAAATGATGGAGCAGGCTGAAGAACAACAGAAGAAACAGCAAAAAGGAAAATAGACTGATATTTTTTATAATCAAACGCCCCGCTAATGCGGGGCTTTTTTTGTTCCTAATTCTAAGCTACTCCTGGTCCTGTCTACCAGGATATAAAACATTGTTGAATAATCTAAAAAGAAAAAAGCCCTGCAGTGTTGCAGGACTTTTTTTACTCAAACAAATTAAGAAAAAACACATTTAAAATTATTCGCTTGGCAGTAGGACGGTATCTATTGCATGTACAACACCATTCGTAGCCTGTACATCAAATGCAATAATCTGAGATTCTCTACCTCTCGCATCTGTAATTATTACTTCATCATTATCATTAATGTTAATTGTAAATGATTCGTCCTGCAGGTATGTGTCTACCTCCATTCCATCTTGTACCATATCTGAAGTTACATTAGCGTCTGTCACCACATGGTAAGACAACACTGCTTCAAGTAGATCTGCATCAATATCTGCCAGACCAGAAACTCCTAATTCTGTAAGCAAATCACCGAATGCATCATTCGTAGGCGCGAATACGGTATAAGGCGCGGGCTCATCATTAGAACTCAATAGGCCTGCAAAACCGTAAGAATCTTCTCTGGTTAAAGCTGCAAGCAGTGTATCAAAATCTGGATCGGCCATGGCAAAGGTTGCAATAGTAGGCAATCCAATTACAGCGTCTACAGCATGGATAATTCCGTTATCAACATCTATGTCAGCATTTGTAACGGTAGACATTCCGTTAAGCATTACTCCATCATCTGTATTAACATATAAGCTAACTGTTCCTCCATCAGGACCAGCTTCGGCCATACTTTCAATATATGAGGTTGAAAGGTCAGTAGACATTATACTTCCAGCCTGCACGTGATTCATTAAAACCATGGTTAGCAAGTCATCTGGCACATCATCCAGACTTGCAAAACCATTGTCTGAAAGGAATGCGGCAAAAGCATCATTATCTGGAGCAAAAACAGTATACTCATCACTTCCATCTAAAACAGAGGTAAGTCCGGCAGCTTCCAAAGCAGCAAAAAGAGACGAATAATCATCATTGTTTTCAACAAAATCAGCAATAGTATTGCTTTCATCACCACCATCGCCACCATCATCATCACCTGGCATCAATACAGTATCTATTGCATGAATCACACCATTGGTAGCCTGAACATCGGCTATAACTACAGTAGCCACTCTTCCCATTCCATCGGTAATGGTAACATTATCTCCAACATTAATGGTTAATGTAGCTCCACCGGCTGTTGTAACGGTCATACCATCCATAAGTTCATCTGAAGTAACATTATTTCCGGTGATCACGTGATAATTTAAGACTGCTTCCAGGGTAGCAGCATCGATATCGCCAAGTCCTGAAATTTCAAGTTCTGCAACCAGGTCTGTAAAGGCATCATTGGTTGGAGCGAAAACTGTAAATGGAGCAGGATCTGTTCCGTCAGGTGTCATTAAAAGGTCTACATAATCAAAATCGTCTTCTCTGGTTAAAGCAGCAACCAAGGTTTCAAACGTAGGATCGGCAGTTGCGAAAGTTGTGATATCTGGTAATGGAATAACAGCATCTACGGTATGTACCACTCCATTGTCTACTTCATTATCAGCCGATTGTACCGTGGAAGCACCGTTAAGTTCTACTCCACCATCGGTATTGATATACAGACTAACAGCCTGTGAATCTGGCCCTGCCATCGCCATACTGGTATAATAACCGGTATCCAGGTCACCAGACATTATACTACCGGCCTGAACGTGATTCATTAAGACCATGGTTAGAACACTTTGAGGTACCGCATCCAGACTCGCAAAGCCATTATCTGCCAGGAACGCATCAAAGGCTGCATTGTCAGGAGCGAAAACAGTGTACTCGGTGTCCCCGCTTAATTCATCGGTAAGTCCGGCAGCTTCAATTGCCGCAACAAGGGAAGTGTACCCGTTATCTTCGGCAAAATCAACAATTGAATTTGATTCGCCAGGTCCATCATCCATTCCAACTTCTCCACCTGGGTTAAAATCATCATCTTCATCACATGCGATGAATCCAAAGCAGAGGATTAAAGCCATTAGGCTAAGTTTTGCATTTCTTAAAATAAAATCCATAATTTCTTGTTTTAGTTTAGTGAGTTCTCATACTTAGCGTAAATGTAAACTCAAAACGAACCAAAATATGTTTAATATTTGTTAATTATGATTAAACAGCCGTTAATTTGTTTGGTATTTACCTTAATAACAACCAGTTATAACGCCCAAATCAATCAGTTAGACGACGATGGACGTAGAAATGGGCCCTGGAAAGTCAATTTTGAAGGTACCGATGAGCCAAAATTTGAAGGTAATTTTGAAAATGGAAAAGAGGTAGGAATCTTCAAATTCTATAAAAAGGGGTTCTATGATCATCCTGCCGCTATAATGGATTTTGGTAAAGGCCAGGACTCGGTTAAAGTCACTTATTATACTCAGAAAGGAGAACCTATTAGTGAGGGCAGGATGTTAGACCGCAAAAGAGAAGGCAAATGGGTGTATTATCACCAGAATTCAGATAGCATCATGATGATCGAAAATTATAAGAATGATCTGCTTAACGGCCTCCAGGAAACATATTATCCAAATGGGCAGCTTGCCGAAAAGACTTCTTACCTGGAAGGAAAAAAACATGGTGAGAGCCTTATTTATACCGAAAAAGGTCAGTTAACCAAACAACTTCGATACAGAAACGGGGAATTACACGGGCCTGCTATATATTTTGATCCTAAGGGGCTTAAACAAATGGAAGGCCAGTATGTAGAAGGAAAAAAGTCTGGCACCTGGAAATATTATACTGATGGAAAATTTGATCGGGAAGAAAATCATTGAAACTTAAAATTAAATATCTTAGCAACCTAAAACCAGTAAATCATGAAAAAGCTTTTAATTCTATTTTTATCGCTTAGTTTATTTACCGCCTGTAGCGATGATGACGATGCAACTACAGATGACGGAATGGAGATCGTTGGAAAATGGTACCTGATAGACGTAAGGACGAGCGCCACGCAAAATACGCTTACAGATTGCAACCAGAACTCATTCATCCAGTTCAATGCAGATAATACTGCTTCTTCTGAATTTTACGAAAATGTTGAAGGAGGAGGTTGTGAACTTGACGGCGATAATGATGGTGTTTGGGCTTACCTGGGAAATAGTCGTTACCAGTTCTTTATTCCTGAATTAGGAAATCAAACCGGAACTGTTAATTTCACTGGTGATTCTCAGTTTATCTTCACCAGTCCCGAACTCCCTGGAATTGAAGTAGTCTTCGAAAAATAAAATTTCAAGGTAATGGAAATATTAGGTGGCTTTCGCCACCTTTTTTTATTTCGTAATTTTGCTCCGTTTTAACCGACTTCCTTATCGGTAAATCCAAATTACAAAGAATGAAAAAAGTTGTTGTAGGTCTTTCTGGCGGAGTAGATTCAAGTGTTACTGCATACCTTTTAAAGGAGCAGGGTTATGAGGTTATAGGTCTTTTTATGAAGAACTGGCATGATGACTCGGTAACCATTTCAGATGAATGTCCCTGGCTGGACGACAGCAACGACGCTATGATGGTTGCCGATAAACTCGGAATTCCCTTCCAGACCGTAGACCTAAGCGCGGAATACAAAGAACGTATCGTTGATTATATGTTCAATGAATATGAACGTGGCCGCACTCCAAATCCAGATGTACTTTGTAACCGGGAGATCAAATTCGATGTTTTCATGAAGATCGCTCTTTCCCTTGGTGCAGATTATGTCGCTACCGGGCATTATTGCCGGAAAGATGAATTTGAAGAAAACGGCAGGACAGTCTACCGACTACTGGCCGGAAAAGATAATAATAAGGACCAGTCTTATTTTCTTTGCCAGCTTACACAGGAGCAGCTTGCTAAGACCCTGTTTCCCATTGGTGAATTACAGAAGTCTGAGGTTAGACAGATCGCCGCAGAGCAAAATCTCGTTACAGCTGAAAAGAAGGATTCCCAGGGACTTTGTTTTATTGGAAAGGTAAGGCTGCCCGATTTTCTTCAGCAAAAATTAAAGCCGAAAGAAGGAGTGATCGTAGAGGTACCTGCTTCCATTTCGGCCTACCAGGAAGAAATACCGAATTTTGATTCCAAGCTGGAAAAACTGAAATACCTATCCAGGAAATTCGAATATCAGCCTGAAGACGGGAAAGTAGTAGGAAAACATCAGGGTGCACATTACTTTACCAAAGGTCAGCGAAAAGGGCTCGCCGTTGGCGGAACACCTGAACCATTGTTCGTGATAGATACCAATGTGGAAGACAATGTGATCTATACGGGGCAGGGAAAGGATCACCCTGGAATGTATCGCAAGGCTTTATTTATAGCCCCGGATGAAATCCACTGGGTACGAAAGGATCTTGAACTTTCAGAAGGCGATGAAATGAAACTAAAGGCTCGCATCAGGTATCGTCAACCGCTTCAGGAAGCAACCTTACATCAAACTGCGCACGGCATGTATGTGGTTTTCGAGCAGGAGCAGGCCTCCATCACCGAGGGCCAGTTCGTTGCCTGGTATAAAGACGATGAATTGCTGGGCTCAGGGGTGATCTCCTAATTCTTGTTTAATACCTAAAATTTCGATTTAAAATCAGATTTCCGGCTTTTCCGGCGGAATTTATATTGTTAAGTTTGAACTGAATTAGAAGATCACTTTAATCTATAATTAGATCATGTTCGAAAACAATAGAATCACCAAACTTTTTGATATAGAATATCCTCTCATCCAGGCCGGAATGATCTGGGCCAGCGGATGGAAACTGGCAAGCGCGGTTTCCAATGCAGGAGGCCTGGGTATCATTGGGTCAGGGTCTATGTATCCCGAAGTTTTAAGGGAACACATCCAGAAGTGTAAAAAAGCTACCGATAAACCTTTCGGGGTAAATGTGCCCATGTTATATCCGCAGATCGAAGAGATCATACAGATCATTATCGAAGAAAAAGTGGAAATTGTTTTCACATCGGCCGGAAATCCGAAAACCTGGACTTCAAAACTCCAGGAAAATGGAATAAAAGTAGTGCATGTTGTTAGCAGTGTAAAGTTCGCATTAAAATCCCAGGAAGCAGGTGTGGATGCAGTGGTTGCCGAAGGATTTGAAGCCGGAGGTCATAACGGGCGGGATGAAACAACCACATTTACGCTCATTCCAATGGTCCGGGAAAAGATAGAAATTCCGTTAATTGCTGCAGGTGGAATTGGTTCCGGGCAAGGAATGCTGGCAGCTATGGTGCTCGGCGCCGACGCGGTCCAGGTTGGAAGCAGGTTTGTTGCCACTCCCGAAGCGTCTTCCCATCAGAATTTCAAGGAAATGGTCGTGAATGCCCAGGAAGGCGATACAGTGTTAACCCTTAAGGAATTAGCACCGGTGCGATTGTTAAAAAACAAATTCTTCGAACAGGTTCAGGATCTTTATACAAAATCACCCAGCAAGGAAGATCTTAAAGAATTACTGGGCAGAGCTCGTGCGAAAAAGGGAATGTTTGAAGGTGATCTGGAGGAAGGGGAATTGGAAATAGGCCAGATTTCAGGACTTATAAATGAGATCAAACCGGCCGCCCAGATCGTAAAGGAAATGATTTCAGATTTTGAAAAAGCCCGAAAGGAAGTTCAGAATTACTAACTTTTGAATTTTTCCAGACTATCAAGTTCAGCTTTAATGAATTGGAGCCAGCGCTTTTCGGCCCCGGCGTTTTCGCTATGATTGGTTTCCCTGTCAAAGGCTTGCTGCATGGCCTTTCGATCGGCCTCGAATTTATTGGTTAACCGCTTCATGTCCTGCCTGATGTTTCTTCCAATTTCATATTCGCTAAGGGCTTTCCGGAATTTTCGCGCATGAATTTCTGAAATATCGAAATGCGCCTGTTCATGGGCCAGCAACTCATCTGATTCATCAATATCATCCTGCACCCAGGATCGATTCGGGTCAAAGTAGGCCTTTACTTCATATTCGAAAACGGGCTTTCCGGAAGCGGTGCTGTAATTCCAGCCAAGACTGATCCCTGAATTGGTATTGGCCGAAAAATCATGATCTGCTTCAGGTTCTGCTCTAAAATCAGCCCAGGTCAATGGTCTGTCTTCAGTCCAGAAAATACGTTCGTCCTTTTCCTGTGCCTGCGCGAACAGGTTTAGAAAAAATAAGAAGACAAAAGCGGTGATTTTCATGAATAGCTAAAGGAAATGTTCTTTTGAATGTCGGGATGCAAACTGTGAAGTACAGGACAGTTTCTGGCGGTATTCTCGAGTATCTTATTGTTCTTTTCTCCGAAGGAGGCAGAAAAATTTATCTCAATATCGATCTGTGAGATCCTTCTTGGATCTGCCGCCATGGTTTTCAAAACCTTTGCAGAAGTACCATTTAATTCTACACCAAGGTCTCTCGCTTTTATCCCCATTACGGTAAGCATACAGGTAGCCAGAGCGTTCGCCACCGTATCGGTTGGAGAAAAAGCCTCCCCTTTTCCATGGTTATCAACCGGCGCATCAGTGATCATTTTTGAACCGCTTTGTAGGTGAACCGATTCGGTTCTTAGATCTCCGAGATATACAACTTTAGAAGTCATTGGCCTTGCTAATGGTTAGATCTTCATTGAACTTTAAGATATAGATCGCGTCGTTCATAAATCCGCCGTCTGGATTTGGTAAATAATGGAACTTGCTTTCATAATACTCGGTGTACCCGGGATAACGCTGAAAGGATTCCATCAAATTTTCGGCGCTGGCAAGCCTGAGTAGGATATCCATACTTAGATCATAACCCCGAACCGCAAACTGGTTTGGTTCATTACCAAAACGCGCTTTGTAAGAATCGATAAATTCCTGCGAGGTGGTAGTATCATATTCCTTGTCCACCGATGGATAATGAAATTTCAATCGGCCCAGGTGCATATTCGAAATATTATCGTCTTCGTAGGTACTGTTTTTATTCGTTGTTAAAAGGGTAATATCATGCTCCCTGGCGAGCCTGTTCAGAAGAGAAGTAGCACTGCTTAGAACACTGATGTTATCTGATTCCAGGATCACCCAGTTGGCTCCTGGCATCAGCGCATTCTTTAACTGAGCTTCCTTAACAACTTTATCCACCGGGTTCACGAATCTTGCTGAAGGCAACCTATTTCCTAGTTCAGACTTCACCCTGAAATTTGTCCCGTCGGCAATAACGATCACGTTCTTCCCGGAAGAATTTCGAACTATATAGTCCATCATGGCCTTTCTAAGAACTTCATCGGTTGGCCTGGCCTGTAACAGGTTTTGGTAGCCTCTCATCTCACGATTCGATAACGGACTCACAACCGGGATGTTCCGGTTTTCGAGCCTGGAAGCCGCAGCTTCTGCCGTTTCCTGGAGTAGGGGTCCAATAACCGCATCTGTATTGCTAAAATTATTCGCGCTGATGATATTGGCCACTTCTGAAGCCTGTCTTTTGGTATCGAACACCTTCAGGTTGGTAGAAATCCCAAGAGATTTTGCTTCTTCAACTGCCATAAGA
Source organism: Christiangramia oceanisediminis (assembly GCF_022570735.2). Lineage (GTDB taxonomy): Bacteria > Bacteroidota > Bacteroidia > Flavobacteriales > Flavobacteriaceae > Christiangramia > Christiangramia oceanisediminis. The sequence continues at coordinate 300,477 of NZ_JANCNS010000003.1, forward strand.
ACTCCGGTATAAAAATCAAGAGAAATTCGTACCACGCGCTCATCAAGGACTATATTTCGATAGCTTTCCAGCGAATCCTGTTCGATCTTATCCAGGTGTAAAGGCAGCATTACAGCGATCTCCTTGGTGCTAAAATTGCTCAGGGAATTTTCCAGATCCACTTTAATATCGGCCGCTCCTTCAGCAAAAGCATAGTCTTCTTCGTTAAAATCTGGATTTTCCTTTTCCGGCACTTTCAGGATCATTCCATATTTCAGACCATCTTCCAGGGCAGGGTTTAGTCTTTTCAGCGAATCCTGGCTAACGCCAAATCGTTGTGAAAGACTAAAAAGGGTTTCCTGTGGCTTCACCTCGTAAAATCTCAAGCGCTCATCGGTAATGATCACGGGTTCATCCTCAAGGACATTGGTACCCACGCGTATCATCATTCCAGGCTGTATCACGTCTACCTTCGGGTTAAGCTCATTAAGCTCCTCCAGGGTCATTCCATATTTTCGGGCAATCCCGAATTTGGTTTCCTTTGGAAGCACAATATGTTCCCTGGTCCTGGAAAGATCCTGCGGACTTTTCGGTTTTGACTGACTGGTTTGAGAGGCTACCGGCTTGTTTACCGGTATTGTTCCAGAAACGGGAACCCTTATGGTTTCTCCAGATTCCAGTTCTTCCGCATATAAATGCTTATTGTATCGCTTGATATCATCTATGCTAACCTCGTATTGTTTAGACAGACTATATAAGGTCTCTTTTTTCTGAACTTTATGTTCACGAAATTTCACTCCTGCTGAAGCGTTCGAATTCTGGCCTTCCTGTATAGGGATCACCAGTTTTTCGTTCACTCCTATTCCACTTTTGGCGTCGGGATTATACTTATAGATATCTTCCTCTTCTATATCATAGGCCTGCGAGATGCTGAAAACGGTCTCGCCCTTCTTTACAGTATGGTATTTATAGGCCTGTGCATTTGCCGAGATCGCAGAGATCTGGAAAAGAAAGCATATCAATAATAAGTACTTCATTCTTGAGTTTTTAGGTTAAGTTCTATTCTGCTATTCCCATTCGATGGTAGCTGGCGGTTTGGAACTAATATCATATACCACTCTATTAACGCCCTTCACCCGGTTGATTATTGTGTTAGAGGTCTTCTGAAGGAACTCATACGGTAAATTTACCCAGTCTGCGGTCATACCGTCGGTAGATTCTACCGCTCTTAGCGCCACTACCTGCTCATAAGTTCGCTCATCTCCCATTACACCAACGCTTTGCACCGGCAACAGGATAGCTCCAGCCTGCCATACCTTATCATACAACATCCAGTCTCTTAATCCCTGGATAAAAATATGATCTACTTCCTGAAGGATTCGCACCTTTTCAGCGGTGATATCTCCAAGTATCCTTATAGCAAGACCCGGGCCAGGAAATGGATGTCTTCCTAATAATTCCTTATCGATCCCTAATTCTTTTCCAACTCTTCGAACCTCGTCTTTAAAGAGCATTCTCAACGGTTCCACAACTTTTAGTTTCATGAAATCGGGAAGTCCACCAACATTATGGTGAGACTTGATGGTTACAGAAGGACCATTCACAGAAACCGATTCGATCACATCTGGATAAATGGTTCCCTGGGCAAGGTAGGTCACATCGGTAATTTCGTGAGCCTCATCGTCGAAAACCTCGATAAAGGTGTTTCCGATCGCTTTTCTTTTGGCCTCAGGATCACTAAGACCTTTAAGTGCATCCAGGAATCGGTCTGAAGCATCAACTCCCTTCACATTAAGCCCCATATGTTTGTATTGGTCCAGGACGCTTTCAAATTCGTTCTTTCTCAATAAACCATTATTCACGAAAATACAATACAGGTTTTTGCCGATAGCCTTGTGTAGTAATACGGCGGCAACCGTAGAATCCACGCCTCCACTTAGACCAAGAACCACTTTGTCATCACCAATCTTTTCCTTTAACTCAGAAACCGTAAGATCAACAAATGCACCAGGCGTCCAGGACTGCTCGGTTCCGGCGATCTTTACCAAAAAATTCTCCAATAATTGCTTTCCATCGGTAGAATGATAGACTTCCGGATGAAATTGGATCGCATAGGTATCTTCACCTTCAATTCGGTATGCGGCATTTAGCACATCGGTGGTACTGGCAAGGCGCACTCCATTTTCAGGCAACTCCATAATAGTATCACTATGGCTCATCCACACCTGCGAATTTTCCTTGATCTCGTCGAATAACATTTCGGCATCCTTAATTACAGTAAGATTCGCTCTACCGTATTCGCGGGTTCCGGATGGCTCTACTTTTCCGCCATTAAAATGTGCTAAATACTGAGCACCGTAACAAACGGCCAGAACTGGCAATTTTCCTCTAATTTGGGATAGGTCGGGGTGTGGAGCATCCTCAGCGCGAACCGAGAAGGGACTTCCTGAAAGTATAACCGCTTTAAAACCTGAAAGGTCTTCCGGAATTTTGTGATAAGGATAGATCTCGCAGTAAATATTCAGCTCTCTAACTCTTCGCGCGATAAGCTGTGTGTACTGCGAGCCAAAGTCTAGGATGAGTACGTTGTTTTGCATGCGCAAAAATAGGAATTTGGGACAAAAATAAAATAATAAGCAGGCTTTTAATTTCGGTTTTCAGCCTCCTTTCAGGCAGGGAAATTATTCGTTTTATGTGAAATACACTGCATTCTCTTAACTTTTTGCTATTTATTTAACAGTAAGCCTGAATATTTAGTATACAATTCTTATTCCTTGATATTTTATTTAGAAACTAGAGGATAAATTTAGACTGTCCTTAAAATCTAATATTATGAATACTACCTCAACCCAATCAGAAGAGGAAAGGCTGGAAGAGTCCCAATATCTTCTGAACCCGGACAGAACCTGGGAGAATTTAACTCTTTATGCTATTATCATTCTACTTGTTGGTATTATGACTCTCATTCTGATTTAAAAAACGCCTTGTTTTTGCCCTACAAAAAAAAATCCTCGGTCTACCGGGGATTTTTAATTTCTGAATTATAAGCCCTGGAGTGGTCACCAGGGCTGAAGTTTTTATGAAAAATGGCATTAACCTGGATTCACTGCTGAACTTACCACATCCCGGTAGATCTTCCATCCTGCGCTGCTCTTTTTCCAGAGTGTGGAATAAGTGCCATGCTCCACGACCTGCCCATCGGGCGAATGTACTTTATAACTTCCCATCTCATGTGCGTAATCTCCGAAGTCCAGGACCTCATCAGTCTTGATCTCCAGCTTCATATCCGAATCGGCCATAGGTTTATGGGCTGAAACTATCCCTTGACGACCTTTAATGACTTCATGCCCGGAAGGTTTGAATATGGCATCTTCAGCAAAAAAACTTCCAAATTTCTCCGCATCCCCATTTTCCATGGCTTCCTGCATGGCTTTAGAATTCGCCTCGATGCTGCTCTTTGCAGATTGGGCATTCATGTTAACTCCATAGACCAGAACGGCCAGCAATAAGATCACTTTTTTCATAATAAGTATAATTGGTTAGTTAAATACCCGATCCTTAGCGGGTTATACCCAAATATACGAATTCAAAGTCCTCATTCAAAAATGGCCTGATATGGAGTAATTATAGTTCGCGGATTCTAAAAACAGGAGCGAACCTGTACCAGGGCTCACAAAAAAGGCAGTTTGCTCGAATACTGCATCGTTGATTCTCTAATCCAGGGTTGCCAGGATATCATCGATATCCTTTTCAGTAGTATCGGGATTGATAAAGCAGAACCTGATGACGCTTTCTCCCTTCCACGAAGATGGCGTTACCAGTGCAAATCCTTCCCTGTGATTCTTATAGGTCCAGTCGCGATAATCTTCAGCTTTCCACCCCTTTCTTTTGAACAGCAATACCGAAAGACTTGCCGGACGAACCAGTTCCAGGCTCTCATGTTCCTGAACCTTTTTAGCTGCAATATTCGCCAGTTCGATCCCTCTTTCGATGGCTTCCCTGTATTTATTGGTTCCATGCATAGCCAGTGAAAACCAAAGTGGAAGCCCTCTTAGTCTCCTGGTAAGCTGTATCTGGTAATCGGCAGGATTGAAGCCTTGCGCACCTTCATCCTTGAAAATTTCCAGGTAAGCCCCTTTTTGAGAGTGGGCATTTTTTGCCAGTTCGAGATCCTTATAGATCACCGCTCCGCAATCATAGGGCGAGAAAAGCCATTTATGAGGGTCGATAGTAATACTATCAGCTTTTTCAATTCCGTCGAATAGATGCCTTACCGAATTCGCTGCAAGCGCACCTCCGCCATAAGCACAATCTACGTGCAACCATATCTCTTCCTTTTCACAGATTTCGGCAACTCCTTTTAGATCATCGATGATCCCGGCATTGGTAGTTCCTCCGGTAGCCACTACCGCGAACAATCTTTTGCGGTCCTTCTCGTTCAAATTATCGATAGCCGATCGAAGGGCTTCACCAGAAAGGAATTCTTCATCACTTTCCACCATGCCTACATCGGCATCCATCACCTTCGCCATGGATTTTATGGAGCTATGAGCACCATTTGAGGTCAACAACAGGGCGCGCTCCTTTTCCATGGAGCTATCCTTTTCCCGCCAGACTTGACGTGCGGCAACGAGCGCAGAAAGGTTGGCAGCCGTACCACCACTTGTGAACACCCCAAAGGCGGTTTCCGGTAATTTCGTAAGCGAAACCAGCCATTTCATAGCCTGGTTCTCGCAGAATATTCCTCCAGCACCTTCCATCCAGTAAGCACCATGTATACTGGAAGCCGAAGTCACCAAATCGAACATGATCGCGGCCCGTGTAGGAGCTGCCGGTACAAAAGCCAAGTGTCGTGGATGATCGATAGGAACCGTTGCCTTAACCAGCACATCTCTAAATAACTGAAAAGCGTTCTCCCCTCCTATTCCCTCGGGAGTGATCGTCTCTCCTACGATTCGCAGTAATTCCTCTTCTTTCCTGGGAGATCCCAGTTCTGGGGTGACATTCGAGATACGGTCTATGGTATACTTCATGACGTCCAGCGTCATTTCTACCAGGTCCATATCTATGGTATGCATTCTATTCTTTTCCAAAGGTGATTATTTTAAAATTAGACTCCAGTGGATCCAGGTTATTCATTAATTCTTCGATCAATTCCGGCCCGTATTCAACGTAGAATTCGGAGAAATTGGTTTGTCTTTCCTGAAGACTTTTGTTAGGGAACAAACCATTCTGAAGCTCGGCGATACGCTCCACCTCATCTTTTAATTTACGTTTTTGAGCTTTTAAAAGACGCTTTTCAAGATTGTCGAGACCTTTCAGCTGTTTTACTTCCTGGGCCTTTACAGCGCCGATAAAAGATTTATCTGTTTGTTCTGCAAGATCATATAGATGCTGAAATTGGTCTACCAGGTGTTGCTTTTGCGGAGAGAAATCGATGTCGATATTTGATATTTTTCTGACTTTTCTATTGATCAGTTCATGTTGCTTCAGGAATAGTTCAGGAATTGAGATATTGAGTCTTTTTCTCTTCCCACTCTGTTTACCGCTTTGCAGTAAAGCTGAATTCCGCAATAACAGCATGGGAAATGTCACATTTTCAGCTTCGAAATAATCCTTCAGCTCAAGCCAGTAAGCAAGCTCCCCGCCTCCACCTATATAGCACAGGTTTGGAAGAATCACTTCTTCGTAAAGCGGTCTCAGCATGACATTGGGGCTGAATCGTTCCGGATGTTCCTCGAGTTCCTTCAGCAATTCATCCCTGGTCCAGCTTATTTCCGTTTCGTTTACAAAGAACTTTCCTTCCTTTTCGATGATCCGCTCCCTGATCTCCTCATTCAAATAGAACAGGTTGATCTCCCGAGGGTTTACCTGCACATTGTAACCCAGCTCGTTCAGTTTCTCAACTGCCGAAGTTGTTTTTTCAAAAGATCGTTTCTCAAGCAATTCGTTTTTGGCGTAAGGAATAAAATGCTTTTTCAGGTCGGCATCCTCGCCATCCACGATCACCAGCCCATATTCCCCGAACAGCTTATCGGCTATATACCGGGTAGCATCGCTTAGATTGTCATGTTCCAGGTAACCCTTTCGGAAAAGTGTTTTCAGGAATTTGCCGTTCTCACCATCACCGATCTCGGCAGAAAATAACTGGAAAACCTCGTCCAGGCCTTCCGTTGACAAATAACCAACGGCTGTTTTTCCGGCACGCGGATCGGCGTTATTCCATTTGAACTTTTTTCCGTTGAGATTAAAAAAATTGATCTCCTCAAAATCATGATCCTCGGTAGCCATCCAGTAAATGGGAACGAAATGCTGATCGGGATATTTTTGCTTTAATTTCTCGGTGAGATTGATCGTTGAAACGATCTTATAAAGGAAATACAGAGGGCCGGTAAACAGGTTCAATTGATGCCCGGTTACCACGGTGAAACTATTCTTCTCACCTAATAGCCTGATATTATCCTGTGTTTTATCTGAAGTTTCAATGCCGGAATATTGCTTTTTCAGCACCTTTACCAGGTCCTTACGAATCGCGTGATCAAATGAGGATTCTTTTTCAGCAATTTGTTTTTCAAAATTCTGAAGCTCAGGAAAATGACCATAAAGTTCTTTCAGTTTCTTTTTCTGCGAAAGATAATCCAGGATAAGATTTGTGAAATAATTGGTTTCGGGATACGAAATACAATCGGTTGGCATAAGCTTTTCTTGAGTTTGCAAAGATATCGAAGATAGGGATTTTATTAACTAAATTTTAGTTAATTCCGGGCTAGGTACTATCTTTACTCGGCTTTTAAAAAATATTAGTTTAAATGAAATATATCTTCAGCTCCCTAAGTGTATTCTTTTTCAGTTTACAGCTACTAGTTTCTCAAAATTTACAAACCCCTTCAGAATTCCTGGGTTACGAACTGGGCTCCCAGTTTTCCCGCCATGCCGATGTGGTGGATTATTTCAATCATGTTGCTGAAAATTCCAGCATGGTGGAATACCATACCTACGGAAAGACCAATGAACGTCGGCCACTGACCTATGCGGTAATATCTTCTGAAACTAACCTGAACAACCTGGAACAGATCAGGAAAAATCATTTAAAAAATGCCGGAATAGGCGACGGTTCGGGAAATTCTGAAGTTGCCATCGTATGGCTGAGTTATAATGTTCATGGAAATGAAGCCTCGAGTACCGAAGCATCCATGAAGACACTTTATCATCTGATCACTGAAAAAACCGACTGGCTTCAAAATACTGTGGTCATTATTGATCCATGTATCAACCCTGATGGCCGTGACCGGTATGCCAACTGGTATAACCAGGTGAAGGCCGAACCATATTCAACACTTCAGGAAGCTGCAGAACATCATGAGCCATGGCCGGGTGGAAGACCAAATCACTATCTTTTTGACCTGAACCGCGACTGGGCCTGGGCTACACAGGTTGAAACCCGCCAGCGGCTGAAGATCTACAACCAGTGGCTTCCACACATTCATGTGGATTTTCATGAGCAGGGAATCAATGAACCTTATTATTTCGCGCCGGCTGCGGAACCTTTTCACGAAGTGATCTCTCCATTCCAGCGCGATTTCCAGACCCGCATTGGGAAAAATCACGCCAGATATTTCGATAAGGAAGGCTGGCTGTACTTCACGGGAGAACGATTTGACCTTCTGTATCCAAGTTATGGCGATACCTATCCAACTTATATGGGAGCGATCGGGATGACCTACGAGCAGGCCGGTCATGGGAGAGCTGGGCTGGGAATTCAAACCGACGAAGGTTATGTACTCACCCTTAAAGACCGTGTTGAACATCATTTCACCACCGGAATCTCGACCGTAGAAGTTGCGGCCAACAATATCGCCGAGCTGAATAATGAATTTAAAAATTACTTTAAGGACGGTGATTTTAATTATCGCAGTTACGCCCTGCAGGGCAATCCAGACCGCCTTCGCGCCTTAACTGAATTATTAGACAGGCACGAAATCAGGTATGCCTATTCAAATAATAACAACCGAATTAGCGGCCACAGTTTTAAGGATAATGGAGATGGTACATTAACTACCGATCAAAATACGCTGGTGGTTTCTACCAACCAGCCAAAAGGCAAAATGGTGAAGGTCTTATTCGAACCCAAAACAAAACTTTCAGATTCCCTCACTTATGATATCACCGCCTGGAGCCTTCCGTATGCTTATGGCCTCAACGGAATTGGCAGCAAAAGACTTATCGAAGCTTCAGGAGAAGCATTAAATTCCAGTATTCAAAATGTGGCCAATCCATCGGGAGCCGGTTATATCTCCAAATGGAACAGTATGCAGGATGCTGAATTCCTTGCTGCACTCCTAAAGAACGATATCAAGGTTCGATTCAGTGAAGTTCCGTTCGAAAGCAATGATCAGGAATTCGAAAGAGGCAGCCTGGTGATCACCAAAAGCGACAACAGGCAAATGAGTGATTTTGACCAAAAGGTCATCGAGATCGCCAAGGAATACGAAAGACAGCTTACCACAGCAAATACCAGTTTTGCGGGAAGCGGGCCTGATTTTGGCTCTTCCAGCATTAAGATCATCAATAAAAGTAAAATTGGCGTTCTTAGAGGCGATGAGGTTTCATCGCTTAGTTTTGGTGAGGTTTGGTACTTTTTTGAGCAGGAATTGAATTATCCGGTTGTACCGCTGGACACCGATTATTTCAACCGAATCGACCTTAGCGAATTCAACACCATCATCATGCCTTCGGGCTGGTATTCAGGTTTTCTTACAGAAGAAACCACGAAAAAGATCACTGAATGGGTTAAAAACGGTGGAAAACTGATCCCGATTGGAAATGCGGTTGGCAGCCTTGCCGGCAAGGAAGGATTTGGGATCGAAGAGAATAAAAAAGCCGAAAAAGACAGTACCGCCACCAAAACTAACCTGGTTCCTTATGCCGAGCGTGAACGCGAAAGCATCAAAAATCTTATCACCGGGAGCATCATTCGCACCCAGGTTGATAACACGCATCCAATGGGCTTCGGCTATGATGATGAATATTTTACACTGAAATTGAGCAGTGACAGTTATTCCTTCCTGGAAAACGGATATAATGTTGCTTATATCAAAGAACCAGAAGTAGTTTCTGGTTTCGCAGGAAGCGAAGCGGTGAAAAACCTCAATAATTCGCTGGTTTTTGGCGAAGTGCCTATGGGGCAGGGAAGCGTGATCTATATGGTAGATAATCCATTGTTCAGGGCTTTCTGGCAGAACGGAAAACTGTTCTTCGTAAACGCGCTGTTCCTGACCAATAATTCAGTTGCCGACCTTTAATATTAAAAAAATGAAATTTCAATTATCAATATTTAGTATTCTGTTTTTGACTTTTTCGCAGCTAATCCAGGCGCAGGAAAAGTCCGACACCTATTCGGTAGAATTTGAAAGCTTCCAGCTGGAGAACGGGTTGAAGGTGATCATGCACGAAGACCATTCCGATCCCGTAGTGGCTGTAGCCCTTACCGCCCATGTAGGATCTGCCCGCGAAAAAGAAGGCCGTACCGGATTTGCGCATTTATTCGAGCATTTGCTTTTCCTGGAATCTGAAAACCTCGGGAAAGGCGGACTGGACAAGATGAGTGCCCGAATCGGTGGTTCCGGTGCAAATGGATCTACCAGCCGTGACCGTACCAATTATTATCAAACTGTGCCTAACGACGCATTGGAAAAGATGCTTTGGGCCGAAGCTGACAAACTGGGCTACTTTATCAATACGGTGACTGAACCCGTACTGGCCAAGGAAAAACAGGTAGTGAAAAATGAAAAAAGGCAGGGCGTAGATAACCGTCCTTATGGTCACGACATGTACGTGATAGACCGCAACTTGTATCCCGAAGGACACCCTTACAGCTGGCAGGTGATTGGCAGCCTGGAAGATCTTCAGAATGCAAGCCTGGAGGACGTAAAGGAATTCTACAATAAATGGTATACACCCAACAACGTGATCCTTACCATTTCGGGAGATTTTGATCCGGAACAGGCACGGGACTGGGTTCACAAATATTTTGATGAGATCCCAAGAGGTCCCGAAGTAGAGAAACTGGAAAAACAAATGGTTAGCCTTGAAAAGACCAAAAAGCTATACCACGAGGATAATTTTGCCAAGTTGCCTGAATTAACGCTTACCTGGCCTTCGGTTTATACCAATCATCCGGATTCGTATGCTCTTCAGATCCTTGCGAGCTACCTTGCAGATGGAAAGAATGCGCCACTTTACAAGAAGCTGGTAGAAGAGGAAAAATTGAGCGGAAGGATCAGTATGTTCGATTATGAATCGGAACTGGCCGGCCAGCTGATGTTGCAGGTAAGAGCCTACGAAAATGTAGATCTCGACCAGGTTCAGCAGGCCATCAACGAAGTGTTTTCAGAATTTGCGCAGAATGGAATTCCGCAGAAAGACCTTGAGCGAATCAAGGCCGGGCTGGAAACCGATTTTTACAACCAGATCTCCAGCGTTTTTGGAAAAGGCTATCAGCTTGCTCAATACGAGATCTATACGGGCGATCCTAACAACCTGAACAAGGAAGTGCAAAATTTACTGTCGGTTTCACAGCAGGACGTAATGAACGTTTTCCGAAAATATGTCCAGGATAAAAATTATGTTGCTACCAGTTTTGTTCCGAAAGGATCTCCTGAACTTGCTTTGGAGGATTCAGAAAAAGCCGAAGTGGTCGAGGAAAAGATCGTTGAAGGCGCTGAAGAAGATTTCGATCCCAGCCAGCAGGCCAGCTATGAAAAAACTCCTTCCAGTTTCGACCGAAGCATAGAACCGCCTTACCACGGAAAGCCTGAAACCAGGGTTCCCGATATCTGGGAGCAGAATTTGCCTTCAGGAATGAAAGTAATGGGAATTACTAATAAGGAGGTTCCGCTGGTTCGCTTCAGCCTGGACATAAAAGGTGGCCAGTTACTCGAAAAACCGGATCAGGCCGGTATCTCCAATTTACTGGCTGAAATGATGACCAAGGGAACGGCTAACAAAACTGCCGCCGAACTTGAAGAAGCTATCGAAATGCTTGGCGCCTCGATCTATGTAAATTCCGAAGAGGAAAAGATCACTATCAGCGGAAATACGCTTGCCAAAAATTACGAACAGACCCTTGAGCTGGTTAAGGAAATTTTGCTGCAACCTCGCTGGGATGAAGAAGAATTTAAACTGGCGAAACAACAGATCTTAAGCAGGCTTCAGGAGCAAAAAGGTGACCCGCTACAGATTGCCTCTAACGAATTCAACAAACTAATCTACGGGGAAGACAGCATACTTTCATACAATCTGCTGGGAACAACCGAATCTGTAACCAATATCAGTCTTAACGACCTGAAGAATTTTTACGAGGAAAACCTCTCGCCGCTTGCAGCCTCCTTCCTGGTAGTTGGCGCCATTGAAAAAGATACAGCTTTGAAACCGGTTCGGGGGATCTCTGCGAACTGGCCTCCAAAGAACATCGATTTTCCAGAATTTTCAAATCCTGAGTTACCCGAACAATCAAAGATTTATTTCTATGATGTTCCAGGCGCCAAGCAATCTATAATCAGCTTTGGAGCCCCTGCCCTATCGGCGACCGATGAGGATTTTTATCCGGCCGAGGTCATGAATTATCGACTTGGTGGTGGAAGTTTTGCTTCCCAGCTAACCCAGGAACTAAGGGAGAACAAAGGATACACCTACGGGATACGATCGAGGTTCACCCAGCGAAATTATATTGGTCCGTTTCAAATAAGCAGCGGCGTGCGAACCAATATCACTTATGAAGCAACTGAACTTATTAGGAATATCCTCAGGAATTATCCCCAAAGCTTTAAGCCTTCAGATCTTGAAGTTACCCAAAGTTATATGATAAAAAGCAACGCCAGGAGATTTGAAACCCTTGGCGCCAAGCTTAACATGCTTCAGGAGATCAGCGATTTTGGGTATGATTATGATTATATCAAACAAAGGGAAAAGCTGGTTGAGGATTTGAGCGTGATGCAGATACAGGAACTGGCCAGGCAATATGTGAATCCCGAAAGGATGTATTTCCTGATCGTTGGAGATGCCGAAACACAATTAGACAAGCTGGATCAGCTTGGGTTTGGAGAACCCATACTGCTTAATCCAGAGGAATAATACAAATTTTATAAAAGTTTTAAGGCAAAGGCGGAACAGGTAGTTCCGCCTTTTTTCTATCTTATCCAAACCTGAAATGACCAGTAAATCAAATCCTTTTGTCTGAAAAAGCATCATATATACTTACCGGAAGTATTATCCTTGGGTTATTAGCGATCTATTTTTTCCACCCGCCTTTCAAAGAATTTATAGACCATACCTGGGATATTCTCTGGAGTGAAGACGAGGAAAGGATCAGTGCCTATTTTAAGGATTTCGGAGTTTGGGGACCAATCGCCATCATCCTGATCATGATCCTGCAGATCTTCCTGGTGGTATTCCCATCCTGGTTACCCATGATCGTCGCGGTGCTGGCATATGGCTTCTGGGGAGGAGCTTTTATTTCGATCGCCGGCGTGTTCTGTGCTTCCAGTATCGCATTTTACCTTGGAAAGTGGCTGGGAGAAGATCATCTCGAAAAAGTAATGGGAAAATCCAAAAACAAAAAAGCCGAGCGCTGGATCTCAGAATACGGATTCTGGACGATCGCCATTTTCAGAATTTCTCCATTTCTTTCGAATGACGCCATAAGTATTATTGCAGGAATGCTGAGCATGACATACCGGAAATTCATCCTTGCCACGCTTACCGGAATTGTTCCTCTCTCTTTTGCGATCGCCTATTTTGGACAGGATACCGATACCCTGAAAAACGGACTTTACTGGATTGGTGGAGGTGGCATACTTATTTACGGGATCTATGTATATATAGACTACAGGAAGCGCAAAAAGCTAAAATCCGAGAATGCCTAAAACCAGGAAGGATGCAACAATTTTTTCGGTTTCTTAAAAATCTGTTTTTACTTGTTCTGACCCCGGCAGTGATTTACCTGTTGCTAAATTTGATTGGTGCAATTATACCGGTGAATAGCGGATCAAATGCTGAAAATGGGAAAATCAAGATCTACCTCATCCAGAATGGCACTCATACCGATATCGTCCTACCCGTTAGCAACAAAATTCTGAACTGGCAGGAAACGATTCCAGAATCCAGATTTCCTGTTCCAGGTGAAACTGCTTACTATGCCTTTGGCTGGGGTGACCTGGAGTTTTACAGAACCACTCCGCAATGGGACGATCTGCAACTCACAACTGCTGCAACCAGCCTGTTTCTGAATACACCTTCAGCGATCCATGTTACCAGGATGGATTTCCCGGAGAAACGAAATCACATTCAGCTTAGCCTAAGCGAGGTCCAGTACCGGAAGCTTTCAGAATATATCTTAAAACATTTTGAAACCGATAAAAATGGAACTCCGGTTCCGCTAGACTTCAGCTATACTCAAGATGACCTTTTTTTCGCCTCAAGATCTTCCTTCCATGCCTTTAGAACCTGCAACACCTGGGTTAACAGCGCCCTGAAATATGCAGGCCTGGAAGCCTGTCTCTGGACGGCCTTCTCGCAGGTGATCTTCTGGAAATATTCCTGAGCAGTTTTATCATTATTTTATAATTGAAGAATCTTTATTGGTCTTCAAATATCTTATTTTCAGATACCTAACCAATAATTACATTGATGAGCTTTTCTGATCAAGAAAAAGACATTTCAAAATATATCCATAAACTGGGCAATAGCCATGACCTTGAGCCATTGATGGAGCGCATCGGCGATTCCCGGTTTGTCCTCCTTGGTGAAGCCAGCCATGGCACCCATGAATATTACACCTGGCGCGCAGAAATTTCCAAGCGCCTTATTAAGGAGAAAGGCTTTGATTTCATAGCCGTGGAAGGCGACTGGCCGGATTGTTTCAACATCAACAAATGGATCAAGAACGGTGATGAACAGGAGATTCAGAGTGTACTCGAGGAATTCAAAAGATGGCCAACCTGGATGTGGGCTAACTGGGAAATTGCGGCATTCGCCAATTGGCTGAAATCACATAACCAGGAACGGCCGGCATCTGAAATGGTTGGTTTTTATGGTTTGGATGTCTATAGCTTATGGGAAAGTATGGAGCTCATCGTAAGTTATCTTGAAAACGAAGATCCAGAAACGGCAGAAATTGCAAAAAATGCCATGATGTGCTTCCAGCCTTATAAGGAAAGAGATTCTTACGGATCTATTTTCAACAAGGCCAAACCCGGCTGTCAGGATCAGGTAATTGAACTTCTGAAAAAGGTAAGACAGCGTTCTCATAATTATGATCATGCCCTGGAAGCCGATCTAAATGCTGAAATGAATGCGCTGGTCATGGCGAACGCTGAAAGATACTATAAGGCGATGTCTGACTTTACTCAGAACTCCTGGAATGTACGTGACAGGCATATGATGGAAACCCTCGACAAACTTTTAGATTATCACGGAGACGATTCCAAAGTGATCGTCTGGGCGCATAATACCCATATTGGCGATGCCCGGGCCACCGATATGGCCAACCACGGACTCTTTAACCTGGGAGAGCTGGTAAGAAGAGAAAAAGGTACCAGGAATACCGTGCTGGTGGGTTTTGGATCCTATGCAGGCTCGGTGATCGCCGGAAAATCCTGGGGCGCACCCATGCAGGAAATGGAACTTCCGGAAGCTATTCCGGGGAGTTTCGAGCATAAACTACACAATATGGATAGCCATAATAAACTGATGATCTTCGATGAACATCCTCGAATTACCGAAGCTTTCGAAGATAAAATTGGTCACAGGGCCGTTGGGGTAGTTTATGATCCCGATAATGAACGATCTAATTATGTCCCTTCTGAAATACCCGAAAGATATGATGCCTTTATATACCTGGACCAAACTCAGGGATTACATCCATTAAAATACAAACCCGAAGGAAAGTTAACCCCCGAAACCTTCCCCTTCGGAATCTAAAACAACCAGTCATGAAAAATTTAAAAGAGATCGAAGACATTTTAGGCGACGACGCAGCTTATTACCTGGAACATACATGCGACAAGATACCAGCAGACAGAATTCAGGCGCCGGGACCAGGCACGGTTGAAACTTTTATCGACAGCGACCGAAATCCGCAAAGCCTGCGAAGCCTTGCCCAGTTATACGGGCACGGTAACCTTGGCGGCACCGGATTTTTGAATATCCTACCCATCGACCAGGGAATTGAACATTCAGCTGCATTTTCATTCTACAAGAACCAGGATTATTTTGATCCTGAAAATATCATTAACCTGGCCATCGAAGCTGGTTGCAATGGGGTTGCCTCCACATTTGGTGTACTTGCAAGACATGCCAGGCGTTTCGCTCATAAAATTCCTTTTGTGGTGAAGATCAACCATAACGAGCTACTGACCTATCCCAATAAATACGACCAGATTCCATATGGAACCGTTAAGGAAGCCTGGAACCTGGGAGCTGTAGCCATTGGAGCGACCATTTATTTTGGTTCAGAAGAAAGCAACAGGCAGATCGTTGAGATCGCAAGAGCTTTTGAAGAAGCCCACGAACTGGGAATGGCTACTATTTTATGGTGTTATACGCGGAATTCGGATTTTAAGAAAGATGGAAAAGATTATCATTCCTCAGCCGACCTTACCGGACAGGCGAATCATTTAGGTGTCACCATTAAAGCCGACGTGATCAAACAAAAATTACCAACCAACAATTTCGGATACCAGAACATCGATTTTGGCAAGTATGACGACGAAATGTATAAACAGCTTAGTACCGATCATCCAATAGACCTGTGTCGATACCAGGTTGCGAATTGTTATATGGGAAAAATAGGACTCATTAATTCAGGTGGTGGTTCCAAAGGAGAGTCCGACGAAAAAGAGGCGGTTCGCACCGCCGTTATCAATAAACGAGCCGGTGGCGCAGGACTTATTATGGGCAGAAAAGCTTTTCAGCGACCTTTAAAAGAAGGTGTGGAAATCTTGAATAAGGTACAGTCGGTTTACCTGGAAGATAAGATTACGATTGCCTGATCTTCAATTCCTTTCGTTTCGGCTTTTCTGAAGTGACATTCAAAGGCTCTCCGTAAAGGTCGAAATCGGCCGCATCGGTGATTTTAACCTCATAGTAATCGCCAGTCTTAAGATAAACCGATGTCGCGTCAATCAATACCTCGTTATCCACATCGGGCGAATCGTATTCGGTTCTACCCACGAAATAATTACCTTCCTTACGATCGATCACCACCTTAAAGACCTCGCCGATCTTTTGCTGGTTCAGCTCCCACGAGATCTGAGACTGGATTTCCATGATCTCATTCGCTCTTTCCTGCTTCACCTCCTGAGGCACATTATCCTCCAGGTTATAAGCATGTGTATTCTCTTCATGGGAATAAGTGAAACATCCCAGTCGCTCAAAACGCATTTCCTTAACCCAATCTTTCAATTCCTGGAAATGTTCTTCGGTCTCCCCGGGATAACCCACGATAAGAGTGGTTCGAATTGCCATTTCAGGCACCCTTTTTCTGAATTCCTTCAGAAGTTTGGTCGTCTTTTCATGGGTGGTTCCACGGCGCATCGATTTAAGCAGATCATCAGATATATGCTGAAGCGGAATATCCAGGTAATTACAGATCTTAGGTTCGCGTTTCATCACCTCAAGCACATCCATCGGGAAACCGGTTGGGAATGCGTAATGAAGGCGTATCCATTCGATACCTTCCACCTTTACCAGGTTTTCCAGCAATTCGGCCAGTTTTCTTTTTTTGTAAAGATCCAGCCCGTAATAAGTGAGATCCTGGGCGATCAGGATCAATTCCTTCACCCCATTAGCGGCAAGCTTTTCAGCTTCCATTACCAGGTTTTCTATAGGAGTGGAACGATGGCCTCCACGCATAAGCGGGATGGCACAAAAAGAACAAGGCCGGTCGCAACCTTCGGCGATCTTTAAATAGGCATAGTTCTTAGGAGTTGTGGTTAGTCGCTCGCCTATCAGCTCATGCTTATAATCGGCCTCCAAAGCAGCAAGTAACCCGGGCAATTCGGTAGTCCCAAAATACTGGTCTACATTCGGAATTTCCTTCTGAAGATCGGGCTTATAGCGTTCGCTCAAACACCCGGTAACAAAAACCTTGTCCACTTCTCCTTCTTCCTTCTTCTGAACAAAGTCCAAAATCGTATTCACCGACTGCTCCTTGGCATTATCGATAAATCCACAGGTATTGATCACCACGATATTTCCTTCCTGCTCGTGAACAACATCCTTGTTATTGGCTTTCAACTGCCCCATCAGCACTTCAGAATCGTACACATTCTTACTGCATCCAAGGGTGACCACGTTGATCCTGTTCTTCTTTCTTGACTTCGTTCTCATCTTATTCCATTTTGACACCACCCAGACCTTACAGGTTTTTGAAACTTGCGAGGTCTTTTTGGCGGGTGCAAAGATACAATCTAAAATCTGAATTGCAGAACGCTAAGTATGAAGACTTAAAATAGCCAGGTTCACAAAGTTGCAGTTTTGTATCTTCACTTTCTGAAACAAGCCAGATCCATGAAACAAAAACTACTCGTCTTAATCATTTTGTTCATAAACATCAGCCTTTTCGCCCAGCAACGAAGCCGGGATCTTGGAATCGAAATTGGCGTTCTTCCCACCGGAGCCAGGAATTCGATCACCGATGTGGAAGGTGTAAAGGTGGGACATACCACGCTTATCGAAGGAGACAGTATTCGTACAGGAGTTACCGCGATCTTGCCGCATGACGGGAATATCTTTCAGAAGAAAGTTCCGGCGGCGGTTTATGTGGGGAATGGCTTCGGAAAACTGGCCGGCAGCACACAGGTAGAAGAACTTGGGAATATTGAAACTCCTATCATCCTTACCAACACTTTAAATGTGGCTACCGCCATGGACGCGCTGATCAAATACAGCCTTGGACTGCCCGGAAACGAAGATGTAAGATCGGTAAATGCCATTGTTGGTGAAACCAATGATGGTTATCTGAACGATATTCGTGGCCAGCATGTACAAACAGAAAACGTGATTTCGGCCATCAATTCTGCAAGTTCAAATGTAACGGAAGGCAATGTTGGCGCCGGAACCGGGACCATTTGCTTCGGATTTAAAGGCGGAATTGGCACCTCGTCCCGCAAACTTCCTGAAAGCCTGGGCGGCTACAGGATTGGGGTGCTGGTACAGACCAATTTCGGTGGAAACCTTACGATAGACGGCGCTCCGGTTGGAGAGGAAATCGGAAAATTCAGTTTCAGGGATCGCATTTTAGATAGTGCCGATGGTTCCTGTATGATCGTGGTCGCTACCGATGCTCCTCTGAATTCGCGAAATTTAAAAAGACTGGCTAAACGAGCACTACTCGGGTTAGGACGAACCGGTGGGATCGCCTCCAATGGAAGCGGAGATTATGTGATCGCCTTTTCAACTGCGAAAGAGAACCGAATCCCATATAGAATTGAGAAAGATCTGCTGGAACAAAAAGTAGTTCCCAATGACCTGATGTCTCCCATCTTTATGGCGGCTATCGAAGCCACCGAAGAAGCTATCCTGAATTCATTGTTTATGGCTGAAGATATGACCGGGTTTCAAGGCAGAACGATCGAAGCCTTGCCAATGCAAAAAGTAAAACCGATCCTGGAAAAATATAAGGTAATAGATTAGGCCTGGCAGTTTCGGGTTTTCTCTTTAAAGGCCTTTTGAAGTTTTTGGGTAACTGGACCTGCTTCAGGACGGGAAAAGATCTTGCTCCCTTCAAAAAAGATATCTGTGATCATCATGACCTGGGTAGTCGTTCCGGTAAGAAAAACTTCATCCAGATTTTCAAAATCCTCTAATCTGTATGACTCTTCCCTGATATCCAAACTGAGTTCCCTGCATAGATCTATCACGATCTTTCTCGTAATTCCTGAAAGAATTTCGGGACCTTCCGGATGGGTGTAGATCACATTATCCTTCACAAAAAAAGCCGTGGAATGCGAACCTTCAGTAATCTTTCCATCCCGAAATAACAGGGTTTCATCAAGGCCCAGGCGATGTGATTCATCATTCAACATGGTATTGGCCAGGTAGGAAGTGGTTTTGATATCGCAGCGATGCCAGCGAATGTCTTCCGCCAATAGCAATCGCCAGCTTCTCTGTTCAAAATCCTTCAGTTTAACCGGAAAGGAATAAACCAGGAAATTAGGTTCAGAAGACTGCGGAAAGAAATGTGTTCTTGGGGCTGTTCCGCGGCTTAGTTGTAAATAAACCGCAGCATCTTCTTCAGCATAAGAACTGCGCTCCACTGCCTGCAGAATGAATGGCACCAGTTTTTTCACTTCAAAATCGAACCTGATCTGTGATAGGCTGTATTTAAGTCGGTCTAAATGTTCCTCCAAAGCGAAGACCTTTCCGTCATAAAACGGAATGACTTCATACAGCGCGTCACCCAGCATAAAGCCACGGTCAAAAACCGAGATCTGAGCCTCTTCAGGCTTCATCCATTCACCATTCAGGCAAACTTCATTAGGATAACTTTTTCCTGGAATTTGTGGTAGCATTATTGAAAATAATTATGAAGCTGCAGCATCCACTCCTGTTCGTAATATCTCACAATACTGATCAAAATCGCTCCGGCGATCACATAGGCCCAGTGGTAGGAGTTCCTCTTTAGCAGGATCCCACCCACGATGGCGAAGATCAAATATGGAACGGCCAGGATCAGATTCGGAATAGCCCATGCTCCCTGGAAGATCGCTGCCACCTTCATCACTACGTAAAAAATACTATAAAAGAAGATGATCTTCGAAATGATCACAAGGTAACGTTGGGAAACTTTACTCATTATAGTCAGCCGGGGTTTTTCTGCGTTCTGTAGTTAATTCATAGGCATAAGCCCATTTTAACAGCTCCTGTTCGCTAAAAGGTTTTCCTATGATCGTAAGACCTTTTGGCCGGTTTTCACTGGTATAACCCATCGGTACTGTTATGGCAGGATATTTTGCGACCGCTGCATAACCTGCGTGATAATTATTGACCGATAAAACTGCATCCAGCTTATGTTGCTTCATTGGAACCTCGAAGAAACGGGTTCCATTTCGCCTAAGGGTATCCTTGATCGCCGCAAATTCTTCAGCTGTGGCAGAATCCTCGATAATCCCAAGGAATAAAGCCTGACCGTAGGGTGCACGAGCAACCGAATCCTTAAGATTATAGTCAACCACATCCTGAACATTTCTGAAGTTCGATTCACCGCCGTAATTCTGAAAATACTCCGGCAGATCTTTTTTCATATCCAGGTTAAGCAATCGAATGAAATTTGGCAAATCGATATCTTCGGCTTCGAATTCCACAATCTCTGCACCGGCATTCTTCAAATCGTTTACCGCCCTTACATATAAAGTGTCTTCCATAAGGCTTTTGATGGCGCCAAATCTTTTTCCTTTAAGATCGGAACCTTCAAGACCTTCATAATAATTTCTAGGCTTATCCTCCGGAACCAGGCTGGAAGAAGGATCCTTAGGATCCTTTCCGGTCATGGCTGACAGAAGTATCGCGTTATCCACCACAAATTTGGTCATAGGTCCCGGGGTATCCAGGGTGCTGGAAATGGGAACGATCCCGCCACGACTTAGCAAACCGATGGTTGGTTTTAAGCCTACTACCGAATTTGCGCTGGAAGGTGAAAGTATAGATCCGGAAGTTTCAGAACCTACTGCTACTGGCGCCAGGTTTGCTGAAACGGCTACTCCACTACCCGAACTGGAACCACCTGTATCGTGGATCTTTCTTCCGTAAGGGTTCAGCGTCTGACCTCCAACGGCTGAGTACCCGCTTGGGCAATCCCCGCAAAAGAAATAGGCCCACTCACTCAGGTTGGCTTTCCCGAGAATCAAAGCCCCATTATCCTTCAGCTGTTTAACGATAAAGGCATCGCGGGTTAGATTGTCTTCAAGAGCCACAGCACCAGCTGTGGTTGGCAAAGCTTGAGTGTTGATATTATCTTTTAAAAGCACAGGGATACCGTAGATTGGATGCTTATTGGAAAGCCTGTCTTTCATCTGGTCCTTTTTACGGGCTTCTTCAATCAGGTTTGGATTGAGCGAGATAACAGAGTTCAGTGAAAATTCATTATCCCTGTCGTATTCTTTGATACGCATTAAATAGAAAAGCGCGACTTCTTCGTAGCTAAGTTTTCCCTGATCGATAGATTTCTGAATTTCAGGAATGCTTTTTTCAAAAACCAGGGCCTTTACTTCTTCATAAACTTCAGGAGAGAAATCGGCCAGATCGTCTTCAAAAGGTTTCCACATTTCATCCTGGTCAATAAACCTGGAATCCAAAACCTTAAACTCCATTTCCTCGACGCTATCGGTCGCAACGGAATCTACCTCACTTTGAATATTTTCAGATTCAGAACTATCATTTTTACAACTCGCAATTGCGAGCATTGCCAGGAGAAGAAGGTATTTTTTCATAATATTATTTAAAGAATGAGTCTACGAATTCATATTTGTTGAATACCTGTAGATCTTCCACTCCTTCTCCTACTCCAATATATTTTACAGGAATTTGAAACTGGTCACTGATGCCAATAACCACGCCACCCTTAGCCGTACCATCTAGTTTGGTAACTGCCAGCGAGGTCACTTCGGTCGCTGCGGTGAATTGCTTGGCCTGCTCAAAGGCATTCTGCCCGGTTGACCCATCGAGAACCAGCAATACTTCATGGGGAGCCTCGGCAACGGTTTTCTGCATCACTCGCTTCACTTTGGAAAGCTCGTTCATCAGGTTCACCTTGTTATGAAGCCTACCGGCTGTGTCTATAAGCACCACGTCGGCATCTGTTTTTACGGCATGCTGAATCGTATCAAAGGCCACGGAAGCAGGATCGCTTCCCATTTTCTGTTTAATGATAGGCACATCGGTGCGATCTGCCCAGATCTGGAGCTGGTCTATCGCTGCTGCACGGAAAGTATCTGCAGCACCTAAAACTACCTTTTTACCCTGACTCTTAAACTGGTGAGCAAGCTTTCCAATGGTGGTTGTTTTTCCTACTCCATTCACACCCACTACCATGATCACATACGGCCTTTTATCTTCCGGGATATCCAGTTCTGCATATTCCCCCTTTTCGGTTTCTGAAAGCAGGGCTGCGATCTCTTCGCGTAGTATTTTATTGAGTTCGTCGGTACCAAGGTATTTATCCCTTGCTACTCGCTCCTCGATTCGGTTTATGATCTTTACAGTGGTCTTAACACCCACATCACTGCTTACAAGCACCTCTTCCAGGTCGTCCAGCACCTCATCGTCTACCTTGGACTTCCCGGCGACGGCCTTGCTCATCTTATCGAAAAAACTGGTCTTGGACTTTTCCAGCCCCTTATCCAGGTTCTCCTTTTTCTCTTTTGAAAATATCTTTTTAAATAAACTCATTTGTAATTGGCAGGTTTAATAACAAAAGGAGGCAAAGAGCCTCTCGAAATGCGGCATAAATATACATAAAAAGAAAAAGCCGTCCAGATTAAATCTGAACGGCTCTTTACTGATATCTAATATCGTTTGTGAAGGCTTATTTACTCTTCAAAAAGTCGTTAACGTCTTCCGGAGCCATGATCTGTTCTACGAAAGTATAGGCACCGGTTTTTTCAGATTTAACCATTTTTATCGCTTTGGTTAATCTTTTTGATCCTGTTTGAATAGATGCTACTGATTTCTTTGCCATGACTCAAATTATTTAATTTCTTTATGCACCGTCATTTTCTTAAGAATAGGGTTGAATTTTTTCAACTCCATTCTATCCGGTGTATTTTTTTTGTTTTTTGTAGTAATATATCTTGAAGTACCTGGTTGACCAGATGACTTATGTTCTGTGCATTCTAGAATTACCTGAACTCTGTTTCCTTTCTTTGCCATTGTGAAATATTTTTAAGGTTAAGGATTATTTTTTAAGAAATCCTTTTTGCCTGGCTTCCTTAATTACGGCAGAAATGCCTTTTTTATTAATATCTTTTAGTGCAGAAGTGCTCACTTTAAGAGTGATCCATCTGTCTTCTTCAGGAATGTAAAAACGCTTTTTAACAAGGTTAGCGTTAAATTTACGCTTAGTCTTATTCATGGCGTGAGATACATTATTCCCAACCATAGCTCTTTTCCCGGTAAGTTCACAAACTCTTGACATTGCTCTATACTTTTCTCGTTATTTCAAAACAGGCTGCAAATTAACGATTTTTTTACCTAACAGACAACAAATTCAAAAAAAATATTTCAAGGAAAGTTTTCTGGCGTGAGACCTTTATTAACCAAGCCTCGCAGATCTCAAAAAATTCAATTCTTAAGCTTTATTTTTAGCGATATGATTAAGAATAGCCGTCTTTATCATTTCCATGGCCTTATTCACTGCTTTTCCTATCACCTTTTCCCTGTGATTCCCAAAATTGAATTCCTGGGAGCTTACTCCATCGGGGGTTGCGATGGCTATAAAAACCGTTCCTAAATCTGCATCGCTATCTCCCTTGGAAGGGCCGGCATTACCGGTTGTGGCTATAGAAAATTCGGTTTTGAACTTTTCCACGGCCGCCAGCGCCATAGCTTCGGCTACTTCGGCACTTACCAACGATTTTTCTGCGATGAGCGTCTCGGGAATCCCAAGAAGATCGATCTTGGCCTCGGTTGCATAACTTACAACGCTCCCCTTGAAACTGGCAGAAGAACCGGGTGCCCGGGTAAACTCCACGGCTAACCGGCCACCCGTGCAGCTCTCGGCCGTGGAAAGTGTCCAGCCATTGGCCGTAAGCAATTTGCTTATAACCACCTCTACCGGGTCGTCGTCTTCATAAGCATGTATGTATTCCCCGATTATTTCATGAAGCCTTGAGACCTGTTCATCGACACCCTTTTTCAGCTCATCTTCATCGATTCCCCTGGCAGTTAGTCTTAACCGAACCTTCCCCAGATTTGGAAGATAGGCCAGCCTGATATTTCCGGGTAATTCATCTTCCCAGACCTCGATCTTCTGAGCCAGCGCACTTTCTCCAAGTCCGTAGGTAATCAAAGTCTTGTGCAGGATCACAGGCCTGGAAAATCTATCCATCAAACGCGGAACAACTTCAGAACTGATCAACTCTTTCATTTCGTACGGTACACCAGGCAGGGAAACCACTACTTTTTCGCCTGTAGCGAACCACATCCCGGGCGCTGTTCCATATTTATTATGAAGAACCGAAGCTTTTGATGGAAGTAAAGCCTGGTCCCTGTTGAGATCAGAAATTGGAGTATCTATATATTTTTTGAAAAGCTCCTCGATATGCGCCAGCACCTCCTCATTTCTCACGAGTGAATCATCAAAGAATTCACAAAGGCATTTTTTGGTAATATCATCCTTGGTAGGCCCCAGCCCACCCGTGATAATTACAATATCAACACGATCTGCAGCTTCTTTTAATGTTTGAAGTATATGCTCTCGTTCATCCTGTATGGAAGTGATCTGGTGAACGCTAACCCCAATTTTATTCAGTTCCCGTGAGATAAAAACCGAATTCGTATCTACGATCTGGCCAATAAGGATCTCATCTCCAATGGTGATGATCTCTGCATTCATGATTACAGGCTAAAATCGTTGCGCAACTCTTCAGCGGCCATATCTACTTTATGAGTGATCTTCTCAGCCGCTTCCGGCACCTCATCCTTGCGTTTTCCGTGTTTAGACCAGGCTTCTATCACCCTGATCTGCTCCATCAGGTTCAGGCCAAAAAGTTGAAGATTCGGCTTCATTTTATGGGCATACTGGTAGGCCAGTGAAGGATTATCATTTCCAATAGCCTCGTTCATCGCAGCTACGTCTGGTGGAATTTCTTCAAGGAAAGTTTGCACTACTACAAGCATGAATTCTTCATCCCCGCCTGCCATTTCTTTAACTTCCTCTAGGTTGTAGTTACTCATTGATCTATTTTACTTTGATGGAAAACATTTTTTTATCTTCAAGATAACCTGTCAGCCTGTCTTCAGGCTCAACCTTCCCCACCCCGGCAGGAGTACCGGTAAATATGATATCACCAATCTTCAAGGTGAAATATGTCGAAATATAAGCAATTAATTCATCAATTTTCCAAAGCATATAAGAGGTATTACTGTCCTGAACTACTTCTTCATTACGCTCCAGCCTGAAATTTAAATCATTAATATCCCCTAATTCGGTTTTATCTATCCATTTATTCCCAATGACCGCTGCACCGTCAAAAGCCTTGGCTTTTTCCCATGGCAGTCCTTTTTCCTTTAATTTTTGCTGAAGATCCCTCGCGGTAAAATCTATGCCCAGACCTATTTCATCATAATACTTATGTGCGAATTTAGGCTGAATATGTTTCCCGATCTTTTTGATCTTGACCAGCACCTCCACCTCGTAATGAATATCATTGGAAAAATCAGGTATAAAAAAGGGTTGTTTTTTAAGAAGAATAGAGGTATCTGGTTTTTGAAAAAGCACTGGTTCATCTGGCCGTTCGTTCTTTAATTCCTCTATATGCTCAGTATAATTTCGGCCAACACAAATGATCTTCATTTACGAAAGTTTATTGTTTAGTTTACGAAGCTTAATAGCAGTTAAAACCTTTTTGGTATACAATGGAAAATCGGCATTCTGTATCCAGCCGAAGTAGCCCGGCTCTTCTTCAAGCACTTTTTCAACCTGCTTACCCCTGTATTTTCCAAACGTAAAGACCTCCTTCCCTTTTTTATCGAAGGCAATGAATCCGGCGAAATCGGCCGCTTTTTTTCGGGAACTAAAGTTAGCCAGCCATTTCATATCGTTCTCCAGGT
The DNA here is from genome assembly GCF_022570735.2 of Christiangramia oceanisediminis. Lineage (GTDB taxonomy): Bacteria > Bacteroidota > Bacteroidia > Flavobacteriales > Flavobacteriaceae > Christiangramia > Christiangramia oceanisediminis. The sequence continues at coordinate 326,283 of NZ_JANCNS010000003.1, forward strand.
CTTCATACCTGTCCAACTGCGATTTTAGAACTTCATAAGTAGCCTCTGTATCGGCTTCTGCACTATGGGCATCGTCCAGGTTTTTTCCGCAGTAGAACTGATAGGCCGCAGAAAGGGTACGCTGTTCCTTTTTATGAAAGATGGTTTGAACATCAACAGCCACCACGTTCTTCATCTCGAAATCGATCCCCGCCCTGAGCAATTCTTCAACGAGGAGGGGAATATCGAACCTGTTTGAATTATAACCTGCGAGGTCGCAGCCCTTGATTAGATCATGGACCTTTGAAGCCAGTTCCTTGAAAGTTGGTTCATTAGCTACTTTTTCGTTGGAAATTCCATGTATGGCCACCACTTCAGCCGGAATATCCTGCTCGGGATTGACCAGCCAGGTATGACTTTCTTTATTTCCGTTAGGGAAAACCTTAAGAATAGCGATTTCCACGATACGATCGTTGGTGATATTGGTACCAGTGGTTTCCAGGTCAAAAAAACAAATCGGTTTGGTAAGCTTGAGGTCCATTTTTTAAAATTTGTGCAAAGTTAGAATAATTTAAAAGGCCAATTAATAGTATCCGCATTTTAGCCGGGAACTTTCTATCAAAACAGGATAAAGCTAAATAAAAAAAGCCGCACTGCTGGCGGCTTTTCTCTAAATATAATTCAGAATATTAAATCTCTCTATCCTTATCAAAATTCTCAAGGTACTGAGCTACTCGCTGAACAAACTGTCCTCCAAGAGCTCCATTCACAACCCTGTGATCGTAACTGTGAGAAAGGATCATTTTATAACGAATGCCAATAAAATCACCATCAGGTGTTTCGATCACCGCCGGCATTTTACGAATCGCTCCAAGAGCAAGAATTCCAACCTGCGGCTGATTGATAATTGGAGTTCCCATGATGCTTCCAAAAGTACCTACATTGGTTACGGTATAGGTTCCTCCCTGTATCTCGTCTGGTTTCAGTTTATTCTGTCTGGCACGGTTGGCAAGGTCGTTCACCGCCTTGGCCATTCCTACAATATTAAGCCTGTCTGCATTCTTGATCACCGGAACGATCAGGTTTCCATCTGGTAGAGCCGCGGCCATTCCCAGGTTGATATTTTTCTTTTTGATCACCTTGGTCGCGTCCTCGTTCACCGAGATGTTGATCATCGGGAAATCGCGTATCGCCTTGGCAACGGCTTCCATAAAGATTGGAGTAAAAGTAAGCTTCTCTCCTTCTCTCTTCTGAAAATCGGCCTTATGTTTGTTTCTCCAGTTCCAGATATTGGTCACATCCACCTCGATGAACGACTGAACATGAGCAGAGGTCTGAACGCTATTTACCATATGATGAGCGATCATTTTACCCATTCGGCTCATTTCTATGATCTCATCTTCTCCTGAAACCACCGGCTGCGGCTTTTGAGCTACTTCCTTCTCGAGTTTTCCTGTGTCGATCGATTTGCCTGAAGCTTTTGAAGCAGGTTGCTGCTTTTGATCACCCCTGTTCTCAACATAAGATAGTATATCATTTTTGGTTACACGGCCGTCTTTTCCAGTACCTTCAACCTTCTCCAGCTCTTCAAGGGAAATGCCTTCTTCCTTAGCGATATTTCTAACCAATGGCGAATAGAACCTGGAAGAATCGGAATAATCCTCGCTTTCAGCTGAAGCCGTTTCTTTAGCCACCTCAAGGCTTTCCTCTACCTGGCGGGCTTCCTCAGGTTGCTCGTCTTCACCCTCATCGCTATCATCAGTATCAACCTCTCCTTCGATCTCTATGATCGCGATCGTCTCGCCTACTTTTACCACATCATCATTCTCAAATAGTTTTTCCACGAGCTTTCCGTCTACTTCACTGGGAACCTCGCTGTCTACTTTATCTGTAGCGATCTCAAGTACGGGCTCATCCATTTCTATGGTATCCCCTACTTCCTTTAGCCAATTTGTAATGGTTGCTTCTGCAACACTTTCACCCATCTTGGGCAGTTTTAATTCAAATTTTGCCATATCTTTAAATGAGATGTGATTTTATTTATTAGCGTTGCGAATTTAATTAAAAATACGCATGTTGAATATTAAAAAATCAATAAAATTAAGATTTACTGAAAATTCAATACCGGGATATCCGGAAAATATTTCCGCTAAAATTACGATTTACGGACTGGAATCTAAAAAGTTTCACGGATTTTAAATTTTTGGCGACCCTCTATCCTTTCATGGAAGATTCAAAGGGCACCCGGTTGGTGATACTTCGGCCCAGCGTTACCTCATCGGCATATTCCAGTTCGTCGCCTACAGAAATTCCCCTGGCGATGGTTGAAGTCTTGATCCCGGTACCTTCCAGTTGTTTGAAAATATAGAAATTGGTTGTGTCCCCTTCCAAAGTACTGCTCAGCGCAAAAATGATTTCCTCGATCTTTCCCTGCTTTACCTTTTCCACAAGAGGTTTTATGGTAAGCTGTGAGGGGCCAATTCCATCCATTGGACTAATCTTCCCTCCCAGCACATGGTAATGACCGCGGTACTGCCCCGTATTTTCAATAGCCATGACGTCCCGGATATCCTCCACGACGCAAACCAGTTCTGAAACCCTGGATGGATTTGAACAGATCTCACACAGCTCGTGATCACTGATATTGAAACAATTCTTACAAAGCTTTATGTTTTTCCGAAGGTTCTGAAGGGCCTTTGCAAGCTGGTCTGTTTGCTCGGCCGGTTGTTTTAATAGATGCAACACCAGCCTGAGCGCGGTTCGCTTCCCAATGCCCGGTAATTGCGACATTTCGTCTACTGCCTGCTCCAGTAATTTTGAAGAAAAATCCATACGCGAATTTATGATTTTTTTGATGGATGAGTTTACTTAAGCCTTAATTTGTAAATTGCCCCGCGTAAATTTTTTGCATGCAACCTTACCAAATCCTCATTCTTATCGCAGCCTACTTTGGCGTACTCATCCTTATCTCTTATTTAACCGGCAAAGGTGGCAGTAATGCCGAGTTTTTTCAGGCTAACAAACAGGCTCCCTGGTACCTTGTTGCATTTGGAATGATTGGCGCTTCCCTGAGCGGAATCACTTTTATTTCGATCCCCGGCACGGTGGAATCTGATTCCTTCAGTTATTTCCAGGTGGTTTTGGGATATACAGTAGGCTATGCGGTGATCGCACAGGTTTTGTTGCCTCTTTATTACAGGATGAACCTGACTTCCATTTACACCTACCTGGACAGTCGCTTCGGAAATTCATCTTATAAGACCGGAGCTTCATTTTTCCTATTATCGAGAGTGGTGGGCTCCAGTTTCAGGTTATTCCTGGTGGCAAACGTTTTACAGCTTATCGTATTCGATTCGATGGGAGTCCCGTATTATGTAACAGTTTCACTAACCATACTCCTCATCTGGCTATATACCTTTAAAAGCGGGATCAAGACCATTGTTTGGACAGATACGCTTCAGACCTTTTTCATGCTACTTGCCCTAGGAATCACCATCTATTTCATTTCTGAAGACCTTGGCCTTTCGCTTGGAAATCTTATGAATTATCTTGCTGAAAGCGAAAACTCCAAAATGTTCTTTTTTGAAGACTGGAAAAGCAAGGATCATTTCGTAAAGCAATTCCTTTCCGGTGCATTTATAGCTATTGTAATGACCGGGCTGGACCAGGATATGATGCAGAAGAACCTCACCTGCCGCAGCCTCAAAGATGCGCAAAAGAACATGTTCTGGTTCACCATCGTGCTGGTTTTTGTCAATTTTTTATTCCTGGCCCTTGGAGTTCTATTGACCGATTATGCAGACCTCAATGGAGTTACCGAAGTACGGGACGACCTGTTCCCGGCAATTGCGGCCAGTGGCGAACTTGGAATAGCCGTGGCCATTTTCTTTATTCTGGGGTTGATCGCGGCAGCCTATTCCAGTGCCGACTCGGCTCTAACAGCCCTAACCACTTCCTTTAGCATTGACATCCTGGAAATAGAAAAGAAATATTCCGAAGAAAAACAGGTGAAGATCAGGAAACAAATTCACATCGCCATTTCGGTGATACTTATCCTGGTAATGCTGGCTTTCAAATATGCGATCGCTGATAAGAGCGTTATCAACAAACTGTTTCAGTTCGCCGGGTATACCTATGGGCCACTGCTGGGACTTTATTCCTTTGGATTATTCACCAAATGGAAAGTAAAGGACAAACTAGTGCCCCTAGTAGCGATAGCTGCTCCGGTTCTATCCTATATTATCAGCATTAATAGCCTGATGTGGTTTGGTTTTGAATTTGGATTTTTTATACTAATCCTTAACGGTCTCCTAACCTTTCTTGGCCTAATATTGTTGAGAAGAAAGCATGACTAAGGTACACGCATGTTCGTAAAAAATGTCATTTTCACGCAGAAGCCTGTAAAGTTCGGGGTTTTCGGTCCCTGGATTAAAAATGATCCGCTCCGGATCTAGCGATACGATATAGTCATAATAATCCCTTTGTCTTTTTGCATTCAGGTATAGACTTATGGTATGTATATCCCCATAGTCAACCATTTCTGTTTCGATCTGTACGCCGGCTACCTCTCCTTCTCTAAGACCTAAAGCAACAGTAGGCTGATCATACTGAACCAGTCTCTTAATGGCAATATTCGAATATCTGGCGGGGTTCAGTGAGGCACCGATCACAAGTGTTTTCTTCTTCATATTTCAAATTTAATTAAAATTAGGTGTAACAATTAGCTTTTCTTCCAGTCTTTAGGTTGAGGTCCGGGCCTTGCAAAACCATCCTATTAATTTTTTTTGATGGTTAGTGTTAATAAAGGTGGTTTTGCCAAGCCTGCATATTTAAAATGCAGGCTTTTTTTTGATTTAGGTGTAACAAAAGAATTTTTATGTCGTCTTTTATAGTAGGAGCCCATTTATTTGGACTTCCTGGCATCATTAACTATGCAATACAAGGTATTTTGCATAACATCTTAATCATCCATCAAAATCAATCAAAAAATGAAACATCTATCATTAATTCTTTGCTTATTAGCATCATCTCTTTGTTTAGGCTTTAACGATCCGGTTGGCCAGATCACGGGAACAGTACTGGATCGTGATCTTAAAGAACCTGTGCCCTATGCCACCGTTATCATTAACGACCTGAATGGTGAACTGGTTACCGGTGTTACTACCGATGAAAACGGGAGCTTCCTTGTTACAGGATTAAAGTCCGGAAAATATGTAGTCAAAATTCAGTTTATCGGGTATAAGACCTTCAGCCAGGAGATCAGCCTGGAAAAGAACAATTCCGAGCTCAAACTTGGCATTATAGAACTGGAGCCCGATGTGGCGATGCTGGACGAAACTGTGGTCGTGGCCGAGCGTACCACCATTGAGCAACGCGTGGACCGAAAGGTGATCAATGTTGGGAAAGACCTGATGACGACCGGGGCAAGCGCTTCAGAGATCATGGTGAACATACCTTCGGTAAACGTAGACCAGGACGGCAACATTTCGTTGAGAGGAAACTCAAACGTTCGTATCCTAGTTGACGGAAAACCCACTAATATGGATCCTGCCCAGTTATTAAGGCAGATCCCTTCCACCTCCATAAAAAGTATTGAATTGATCACAAACCCTTCAGCTAAATATAATCCGGAAGGAATGAGCGGGATCATTAATATCGTGCTGCATAAGAATTCCAACGAAGGATTTAACGGAAATCTCAGCACAGGGACCACCCAGGGTATCAATACCCGATTTAACGGTACGGTAGATATGAATTACCGGGAGGGGAAATTCAATTTTTATTCAAACCTGGGTACGAACCTTGGCGACAATGAAAACGGCGGACAGATCCTTCTTCCCGCCCAGGATGCCAGGCAGGAATTCAGCATCAACAACCAGCGCAACAACTACCTTTATAAGTTTGGAACAGATTTTTATCTGAATGACCGGAACACGATTTCGGTTTATACCAATCAAAACAAATATATAGGCGGACCTATAGGTTTTATAAGTTTTGATAACCTGGAAGAGCCTTCAGATAGTTTTACCCAGTTGCTGGAGCTTAATATGGACAACCTGAACTCAACTTACAATTTCCTTTACGATCATAAATTCGAAAAAGACGGCCATAATATCCAGGCCGAATTCGATTTCAATAATTTTATGGGGGAAGAAAAAACCATCGTAAGTTTTGGAGAGAACAACCAGGACTTTACTCCTTACGAAGAACTGGTAGAAGAGAACAGGAGAAACCTTACTGCAAATATCGATTATATCAACCCTCTAAGTGAAAGGACAAAACTCGAACTGGGTATTGAGGCCAGATTGCTGGATACCGATAATGATTATGACACCTCCAATCCCTTATTTTCAGACGCCACTTACCAGTATGACCGGGATATTTTCAGTTTCTATACCACCTTTGGTCAAAACTTTGACAAATGGTCCTATCAGCTTGGTGCAAGACTGGAAAATTACCAGGTAGAGGCAATATTCAACGACGAAGAAGTATATCGTGATGATTATATCACTTTATATCCATCAGCATTCCTTAGTTATAATGCCAGTGAAAAGAACACCTACCAGTTAAGCTATAGCCGTAGAGTGGACAGGCCAGGTTTTAACCAGGTTAACCCTATTCGGGAGGTAGCCTCTCCAAGGCTTACGGTAGCGGGTAACCCTGAGCTGGATCCCCAGTTCACCAATTCCCTGGAATTGAATTATACCCGTAATTTCAAGAAAAAGGGAAGCGTTACTGCCGGGGTTTTCTTTAGAAGAACTATGGACCAGATCAACCAGGTGTTTACTGAGGTGCCTAACGAACCGGGATCGTTATTGCTAACTTTCCAGAATTTTGAAAATAATGATTCCTACGGAATTGAATTTTCAACCAACTATAAGATCACTAGCTGGTGGAGCACCAATACCAGTCTTGAATTATACGGTCAGACTCTGAAAGGAGTGGCAGGAACCGAATTTATCGAGGTGGATAACGAAGCCTACACCTTCAGGACCAGCCATAATTTCAATGCCACTGAAAATCTAAGCTTTTCGTTATTCGGGTTGTACCGAAGCAAAACCAAAGACCTTCAGCTTGATATAGATGACTTCTATTTTATGAACCTTGGAGCCCGCTATTCTTTCCTTAAAGATAAGAATGCGACCGTAAGCTTAAACTTCAATGATGTTTTCGATACCCAGGAGTTCAGGGTAACCGATGGACGACCTTTCTCACAGGTTGGACGATTCAAAGGTGAAACCCAAACCGTATACCTCGGGTTTTCTTACAGATTCGGAGGTGGAAAAGGCAGAGCATTTAAAAGAAAAAGCCGTGATAACGATGATTCAGGCGGCGGCGGAATCTTTTAAAAATTTGTTTTGTAATAGCCAGAAAAAGCTCCCGAAAATCGGGAGCTTTTTTATTGATCGAAAAAAAGTCCGGACTGTATTGCCCGGACTTTCTTATTAGTATTGGATATTTCTTTTACTTATACTTTTACAGCATACATTTTATCACGCTGTTCCCTGATCTTTTTATCGCTCATATATTCATCGAAGCTCAGGTAACGATCTATCACACCATTTGGCGTTAATTCTATAACACGGTTGGCTACTGTTTGAGCAAACTCGTGATCATGGGTAGTAAATAGAACGGTTCCTTTAAAATTCTTTAATGAGTTGTTGAAAGCAGTGATCGATTCAAGATCCAGGTGATTCGTTGGTTCATCCAGCATCACAACGTTGGCTCTTAACATCATCATCCTACTTAACATACAACGCACCTTCTCGCCTCCGGACAATACCCTACAGGTTTTTAAAGCTTCTTCTCCACTGAAAAGCATTTTCCCAAGAAAGCCGCGAATGTAGACCTCTTCTCTTTCCTCCTCGGTCTTAGCCCATTGCCTTAACCAGTCAACCAGGGTAAGATCATTATCAAAATAATCTGAATTATCTGCCGGAAGATACGATTGGGACGTGGTCACACCCCAGGAATATTTTCCGCTTACGGGTTGTTCCTTCCCGTTGATGATCTCGTAAAAAGCGGTTGTAGCTCTCGAGTCTTTAGAAAAGACCACTACTTTATCTCCTTTTGCCAGGTTGATATCGATATCCTTAAAAAGGGTTTCTCCTTCAAGGCTGGCTTCCAGGCCTTCAATATTCAAGATCTGGTCTCCTGCCTCACGCTCCCTTTCAAAAATGATCGCGGGATATCTTCGGCTGGAAGGTTTGATCTCATCGATATTCAGCTTATCGATCATTTTCTTTCTCGAAGTGGCCTGCTTGCTTTTTGCAACGTTGGCGCTGAATCGCTGGATAAATTCCTGAAGTTCTTTCTTCTTCTCTTCAGCTTTTTTATTCTGCTGTGCTCTTTGCCTTGCAGCTAATTGAGAAGATTCGTACCAAAAGGTATAGTTACCGCTGAAGTGAGTGATCTTTCCGAAGTCGATATCACTAATATGAGTACAAACCGCATCCAGGAAGTGACGGTCGTGAGACACCACGATCACCGTATTATCATAGTTCGCCAGGAAATTCTCCAACCAGCCAATAGTCTCATAATCCAGGTCGTTAGTAGGCTCATCCATGATCAACACATCCGGACTTCCAAATAAAGCCTGAGCTAATAAAACACGTACCTTCTGCTTTCCATCCAGGTCTTTCATATAGGAATAATGAAGATCTTCCTTTATTCCAAGATTTGATAACATGGAAGCGGCATTGCTTTCAGCATTCCATCCATCCATCTCCTCGAATTTTACCTGGAGTTCCCCGATGCGCTCTGCATTTTCATCGGAATAATCGGCATAAAGCGCATCGATCTCGGTCTTGATATCAAAAAGCGGTTTATTTCCACGCATTACGGTTTCCAGTACCGGATAGTCATCATAAAGGTTATGATTTTGCTCAAGCACCGACATTCGCTTGCCCGGTTCCAGGTGAACATGCCCTGAAGTTGGCTCAGATTTTCCAGAAAGGATCTTTAAAAAAGTAGATTTTCCGGCACCGTTGGCACCGATTATTCCATAGCAATTCCCCTGAGTAAAAGTGGTGTTCACCTCATCGAACAAAACTCGTTTCCCAAATTGTACAGAAAGGTTTGATACTGAAAGCATAAACTATTCTTATTAATTTTTTGCAAAAGTAATTATTATAAGCCTTACTAAGAAAGATTAACGTTTTAAATATTCTATTTAACTCTGGGTTAACATAGCCGGCTTTTAACAGAAGTTACTTTTGCTAACTAAAGAGACTTCCGAAATGTCTAAATTGCCCACGTATCTTCAATGAAAAACCTGTATTATATTCTATGCTGTGCATTGATACTCACAGGCTGTCAAAATGAACCGCAACCATCAACCATTTTCGTTGGTGGACAGATCAATAATCCTGAAACTGATTATGTTGTCATTTCCAAAGAAAATAAGATCATAGACACACTGTTCCTGAACAGGGACAACCAGTTTGGAAAGAATTTTCAGGATCTCCAGGCGGGAATATACACCTTTAGGCATCCGCCTGAAAGCCAGGTAATGTATATGGAACCAGGGGATAGCATCGTCATTTGGCTTAATACCCTTGCTTTTGATCAATCGTTAAATTTCAGCGGAGAGGGTGCCGAAAAAAGCAATTTCCTCCTGGATATGTTTCTCAATAATCAAAAGAATAACGACCTCATTCTTACTTATCATAAGATTGAACCTCAGAAATTTGCCCAGGTAAGCGATTCTATTAGGAGAACCAGGTTATCCAAACTGGAGAAATTAAAAGAAAAGAATGAATTTTCTGAAGATTTCCTTGAGATCGCAAAGACTGTGATTAACTATGAATTTTACGACCTAAGAGAACGTTACAGTTTCCTCATCAAAAAGTATTACACTGAATTTGCCGAAAAAATTCCAGAAGATTTTCATGATTACAGGGACGAGATCAATTTTAATGACGAAAGACTCCAGGACTATTACGTTTACACAAACCTGATAGACGACTATTTAAGGACTAAATCAATAGAGCATTGTGCCCTACATCATGAAGATTCGAGAAGGTGCTTCAATTTAAACAGCTTTTCCAATATCCAGAAAAGGATACAATTAATGGATTCTCTTACCGAAATTTCTGCACTTAAAAATGAATTTATAAGCAGGTTATCTACACAGGCCATTACCATGGCAGAAAATAAAAAACGAATCGATTCGGTAATTCAGTTACTGGAGGAGGTGAATTATGTAAATATCGATGAAATAAGAAACCTCGCTATTATTCAAAGTGATTACTTTACCGGTAACACCTTAAAGGATGTAACGGTTTTAAATCCCGAGGGATATTTGATTAAATATGGCGAGGTGATCAATAAGCCTTCGATTACTTATGCTTGGTCTATATATAATCCAGCTCACCACAGGTGGCAGCATGCCATAATCGAGGATTTAAAGCAAAAATATCCTGAACTGGATTATGTTGGCGTAAATATTGACCTTGGTGAGCGCAATGAATGGTTGCGCACCCTGGAAACCTTTGGATACGACAAAAGCCATGAATACCAGATCGCTAAAAGAAAAGCGACCAAAGAGACCTATAAAAAATACCTGAATAAAGTATTGTTCGTTGACCCGGAAGGAACCATCATCCGTGGGGATATTCAGTTTGGCAGCAACGAATTCGAAAATGAAATTCTGGAATTCTTAAACCAATAAAAAAAGCTGCCCTAAGGCAGCTTTTTTTTAATGATTTCTATAGCTATTAGCTATTTCCTTTTCGGTGATCTTCAAGGAATTTTTCAAGTCCAATATCGGTCAATGGATGTTTCAGCAGTCCTTCTATTGAAGAAAGAGGCCCCGTCATCACATCGGCTCCAAGTTTTGCACATTCCAAAACATGCATGGTATGTCTTACAGAAGCAGCAAGGATCTCGGTCTCAAATCCATAATTATCATAGATAAGCCTGATATCGGCGATAAGATCCAATCCGTTGGTTGAAATATCATCCAGTCTTCCAATGAACGGAGAGACGTAAGTAGCACCAGCTTTAGCGGCTAGCAGTGCCTGTCCAGCTGAAAACACCAAAGTACAGTTCGTCCTGATGCCATGGTCGCTGAAATATTTCAAAGCTTTTACTCCATCCTTGATCATAGGTACTTTAACCACGATTTGTTCGTGAAGTTCGGCAAGCTCCTCACCTTCCTTAATAATTTCGTCAAGATCGGTTGCGATCACCTCGGCGCTTACATCACCATCTACCAGGTCACAAATCTTTTTATAATGTTTAAAGATATTATCCTTCCCGGTGATCCCTTCTTTTGCCATTAGTGATGGGTTGGTTGTAACCCCATCCAGTACTCCCAGATCCCGAGCTTCCTTGATCTGGTCTAGATTTGCAGTATCAATAAAAAATTTCATAGTCGTGTGTTTATAAAATTTGAATTCAAATTAGAGTTTATAATGCTTCATCAGCATTTTTTCATAAAGTTTATCAGGTAAAAGATTCTTCAATTTAACTGAAAATTTTTGAAGTCGCTCTCCTACTTTATAATGTACATTGGGTTCTGCGGTATTGATGATCTTATAGATCTCCCTGGCCATGAGCTCTGGGTCCTGCCCGGAATCCACATGTTCATCCATCAGTTTAAGGGTATTACCGTAAACCACTTCATAAGGCGAACCTTTTTTTACCGGCGCGTGATAACGTCCAGAAGCGATATTGGTTGCAAAGTCTCCCGGTGCCACGTTGGTCATTTTTATTCCGAATTGCCTGAGCTCCATTCGATAGGCTTCGGCAGTGATCTCCAGGGCTCCTTTCGTTGCCGAATAGATTCCGCGATACGGTAATCCCATATATCCGGCAATAGAGGTGATATTGATGATCAAACCCGTCTTTTGTTCCCTCATCGAAGGCACTACATGTTTGATCATATTAAGCGGACCAAAATAATTGGTCTCGAAAGCTTTTTTGATCTCGATTTCAGGAGTTTCTTCAATGGGCCCTGTAATTCCAACTCCGGCGTTATTGATAAGAATATCGATCTTTCCTTCAATTTTCAGAATGTGATCTACAGCATGTTTTATGCTCTCCTCGTTGGTCACATCCAGCTGGATAAATTCAAAATTCTCTGAAGTATTAGCCGCCTTTCGGCTGGTACCGTAAACTTTAAAGTCTTTCTTGCTAAGGAAATTGGCGACAGATTTTCCTATCCCGGATGATGCGCCAGTGATAAGTACTACTTTTTGTGAAGATTCCCCTTTTTTCATATCGCACAAATATGCAATAAATTTAGGACTTAGTAGAAACAAAAAATGGCAAGCGACCCACATCACACCGCTACGACCGCCTACCCTTGCTGCGTTCCCGCCCTGGGGGATTCAGCAGGAGCTGGTTGTGTGGGACTTGCCGGTGCAAATATACAATCTTTGTATATTTTGACAAGCTTTTTTTGATGTGAATTGGTTAATTTAGTCCCTGTTTTCAAGCCTTTTTAACATGTTTAAATTTAACTCACTGTTAGTCTTTATATTAAGTTTTTTGATTTTTTCCTGCGGAAGTAATAACGGGAATAAAAAATCTGATTTTTCTCTTCAGATCGATCAGAATAAATCAAAATTCAAGCTCAACGATGAATTGAAAGCCTCCATCCTGAATGAGAAAAATAAACAGATCGATTCGGTTAGTTTTTATCTTGGAGAGCAGTTTTTGAAAACCGCCAGGAGTACCGATTACAACCTGAATCTTCAGAATGTACGATTAGGCAACCAGAATCTCCGCGCGATCATTTTTTATGAGAATACCTCCGATACCTTGTCGAAGAATATTCAGATCCTGAATACCGAAGCCCCAAAACTGTATACCTACGAAATCGTGAATTCCTACCCGCACGATATTTCCTCATATACTCAGGGACTGGAGTTTCACGAAGGGACCCTGTATGAAAGCATTGGCCAGTATGGCAAATCCAAATTGCGAAAAGTAGACCTCAAATCTGGTGATGTTTTGAAGGAGGTAGAACTGGACGACCAGTATTTTGCAGAGGGTCTAACCATTTTGAACAACAGGCTCTTTCTCCTTACCTGGAAAGAAGGTGAAGGTTTTATTTACAACCTGGATACCTTTGAGAAAACGGGGACCTTTGGATATAACCAGAGCGAGGAAGGCTGGGGACTTTGCAATAACGGTGAACAGATATTTAAAAGTGACGGAACCGAAAGGATCTGGATCCTGGATCCGGAAACCCTGGCAGAAACCGATTATATCCAGCCTACAACCCATAAATCGGTGGCGACCAAGTTCAATGAACTGGAATGGGTGAACGGGAAGATCTATGCCAACACCTATACTTATCCCAGCGTCGCAATCATCAATCCTGAAAATGGAGCCATCGAGGGCCTCATCAATTTTAAGGACCTAAACAAACAGGTGACCCAACATGACAAGCTGGATGTTCTAAATGGCATTGCTTACAATCCAGATACCGATAAACTTTATGTAACCGGAAAGAACTGGGATAAGATCTTCGAAGTTAAAATCGTGGAAAAATAATGGAAGTCAATCCCGATATCTACGAGAAAAAACTGACCGTAGAGGAAAAGCACCTCGATAAACAAAAGCATGTAAATAATGTGCAATACCTGCAATGGGTTCAGGATATAGCCGAAGAGCACTGGGAAGTTAGAGCATCTGAAGAACAAAAGGCTGAAGTGATCTGGGTAGTTGTTCGTCATGAGATAGACTACAAAAAAGAAGCCTTTTTAAAGGATGAACTTGTTCTCCAAACCTATGTAGGTGAGACAACGCACGTTACATCAATAAGACATGTGATCATTAAAAATTCGGAAACCGATGAATTGCTGGTTCAGGCCAAAACCACCTGGTGTCTTCTGAATGCCAGCACTAAAAAACCCAGCCGTATCTCTGAAGAGCTTAAAAAAGTATTTCTGCAATAGAACGAACCACCTCTATCCTTACCTGCTTAAGTTAATCTTAGGACTTTCTCATAAACTTTGTTTAATCTTTTTACTATTTGATTAAACATTACTTATCTTAGATCAAAAATTGATTATGGAAATACTAAGGATCGTCCTGCTTCTCATTGTGGGACTGGGAATTTTGAACGTGTGGTTGTTAAGGTTCAATAAGAATACTACCTATCGTGGAGGTAGCGCGGGAAATATGAAAGAAGAGTTTAAGGCCTATGGATTGCCCGAAAAGCTTGTTTATGCTGTAGGTTTTATCAAATGTACCCTGGCCATCATGCTGCTTGCCGGGATCTGGATCGAAGAACTAGTAATGCCTGCAGCCATTGGCATGGGCATCATGATGCTAGGAGCGATCGCCATGCATATTAAAATAGGTGATACGTTCAGGCAAACTCTTCCAGCACTAAGTTTACTGGTAATTTGCGGTATGATCGCATGGTTATAAAAAAAAGCCATTCCCGAAAGAATGGCTTTTGAATTTATAGGTAAGCTAATTAGGCTTTAAAAAGCGGAAGCCCGTGCATCATGCTATTTACTTCTTTTTTCACGGCTTTTAACTCATCTTCGTTATCGATATTCGTGATCACACGATCTATCAGTTCAACGATCTTTGCCATGTCTTTTTCTTCAAGTCCCCGGGTTGTCACCGCTGGAGTTCCAATTCTAATTCCGGAAGTAACAAAAGGTGACTTATCGTCAAAAGGAACCATGTTCTTGTTCACCGTGATATCGGCTTTACCAAGAGCCTCTTCAGCATCTTTTCCTGAAACGTTCTTGTTTCGAAGGTCGATCAACATCATATGATTATCGGTTCCGCCGGAAATGATATTATATCCTTTGTCAACAAAAGCTTTCGCCATCTTTTCAGCATTCTTTTTCACCCTTACCATATAATGAAGGAACTCATCGGTAAGAGCTTCACCAAAAGCGATTGCCTTAGCTGCGATTATATGCTCTAAAGGTCCGCCCTGGTTTCCAGGGAAGATACCTGAATTCAGCATGGCCGACATTTTCTTCAAATTCCCGTTCTTCAGTTTTTCACCGAAGGGGTTATCGAAATCTTTCCCCATCAGGATAATTCCACCTCTTGGTCCACGCAGGGTCTTATGCGTAGTGGAAGTAACTATATGGCAATGTGGCACAGGGTCGCTGATCAATCCTTTGGCGATCAAACCAGCAGGATGAGCAATATCGGCAAGTAAAATGGCGCCAACACTGTCTGCGATCTCTCTGAATCTTTTATAATCGATTTCTCTGGAGTAAGCCGAAGCACCCGCGATGATCATTTTTGGTTTTTCCTTTTCAGCGATTTCAGCCACTGCATCATAATCGATCAATCCGGTTTCCTTATCAACCCCGTAAAACACAGGATTGTAAAGTTTTCCTGAAAAGTTTACCGGTGAACCATGTGTAAGATGGCCACCATGAGAAAGATCAAAACCAAGGAATTTATCTCCCGGCTTCAGGCAGGTATGGAAAACCGCCGTATTTGCCTGGGAACCGGAATGCGGCTGAACATTGGCATATTCCGCATTGAAAAGCTCTTTCAATCTTTCAATGGCCAGCTCCTCAACCTTGTCTACTACTTCACAACCACCATAATATCTCTTTCCGGGATAACCTTCAGCATATTTATTGGTGAGTACAGAACCTGCAGCTTCAAGCACTGCATCACTCACAAAGTTTTCACTCGCAATAAGTTCCAATCCGTTTAACTGTCGCTCTTTTTCTTCTGCTATTAAATCAAAAAGTTGGGTGTCTCGTTGCATTATAAATGTTTAGTTAAATATTCGGTAAAAGTAACAAATACATTCGGTTAATTACAGGAAAATAATATATTTGAGTCAACTAGATTTTAACAAAAAACCAACATTTTTTATGTCTATTACCGCTAATGATCCTAGCAGAAAAACCTGGCTGGAAATCCCTGGCGATACCGATTTTCCCATTCAAAATATTCCTTTCGGGGTATTCCTAACCCGGGATGACGTGATCACCATAGGAACCAGGATTGGAGACTACGCCATAGACCTTGGCGCCCTGCACCAATTAGGTTATTTCGAAGGGATTCCGCTAACCGACGATATTTTTCTACAAGACACTTTAAACGACTTTATATCTGACGGAAAAAAGACCTGGCGCCTGGTTCGAAACAGGATAGCCGATATTTTTGACGCCAAAAACACCAAATTAAAGGATAACGAAGATCACCGAAACAGGGTTCTTTTTACCCTGGATGAGATCGAAATGCAAATGCCGGTACAGGTAGGTGATTACACCGATTTCTATTCCTCAAAGGAACATGCCACGAACATCGGCTCCATGTTCCGCGATCCGGATAACGCTTTGTTGCCTAACTGGCTTCATATCCCGGTAGGTTACCATGGAAGAAGTTCTTCCATAATTCCTTCTGGTATCCCGGTTCATCGTCCCCAGGGACAAACCAAACCTGCCGAGTCAGACGCGCCTGTTTTTGGTCCGTCTCAGAGAGTGGATTTCGAATTGGAAATGGCATTTATCACTACCGATGCGAATCACCTGGGAGAACCAATTCCTGTTGATGAAGCTGAAGACTATATCTTCGGAATGGTACTGTTCAATGACTGGAGTGCAAGAGATATTCAGAAGTGGGAATATGTGCCATTAGGCCCGTTCCTCGCGAAGAACTTTGCATCTTCCATCTCACCATGGATCGTAACCATGGATGCTTTGGAACCATTCAGAACAGCCAGTCCAAAACCGGAAAAAGAGCTACTACCTTATTTACAATACAAAGGAGATAAGAGTTTTGATATTAACCTGGAGGTTTTCCTTCAGCCTGAAGGCGGCGAGGAACAATCGCTTTCTAAATCGAACTTCAAATACCTTTACTGGAACATGAGTCAGCAATTGGCTCACCATACTGTGAATGGTTGCCCGGTAAATTCCGGGGACATGATGGCTTCAGGAACCATCTCAGGATCTTCTGAAGATTCTTTCGGTTCCATGCTTGAGCTTACCTGGAGTGGTAGCAAACCTATCAAACTAAAAGACGGTTCTGAACGAAAGTTCATTGAAGATAATGACACCGTGATCATGAGAGGTTTTTGCCAGAATGGTAATTCACGAATTGGTTTTGGAGAAGTTAGAAGTAAATTACTTCCGGTTTACCAGCCGAAGAAAAAATAAGCTGAAAATTTCAGCCAGCAAAAAGCCCCGCCAGAAGCGGGGCTTTTTTTATTTATTCAGCATGCGCTATACACTTGATCTCGATCATAAGACCTGGCATTACCAGAGACTTTACCTCAATTAAAGTATTGGCTACTTCCGGAAATTTTCCGTAGTGCTTACGCCTAACTTCAAATAGTTCATCGATATTCTCCATGGTATGCTTCACATTGGTGACGAACCAGGTCTCGTCTACAATATTGTCCATGGAAAGGTCAAATTTTTTCAGTAGTTCAGCAATATTACTATAGGCTTTATCTACCTGCGCCTTCATATCATTCTCACCAACCAGGTTTCCCTGTTCATCCAGACTAACCTGTCCCGATATATACATGGAGTTACCAACCTTAACAGCCTCGGCAATATAATCCTGAAATGCACCCGACCTTTCTATCTGCTTTTTCATATCTCTATTTTGAACCATAAAGATAGACACACCAACTGTAAATCAGCTAGTTAAAGCAATAATTGTAAATCGATTATCAAAAAATACGTAAAAACACCTATAATGATCGAACTAAATCTAGGCTACGAAATCAGCCAATTTATTTGCTGATATCGCCTGGTGAGAAGAATGATGCACCACTTCCCTGTTCTTGATGACGATCAATTGCGGGCTCTCGTGTTTAACACCAAACCTTTCGGCAATTTCATTCGATATGTCGCGGTAAGCGATCAGATCCAGGTAATAAAGCTCCACTGCTTCTGAAGGATCCATTTTATAGTCTGATTCAAACATCTTTAAAACCATACGGCTAATGCCGCACCGGGTAGAATGTTTCAGGATCGCTATTGTCTTCTCTTCCGAATTCTTTTCGATCTGATCGAGCTGTTCCATGGAATTTAGTGCGATCCATGGAATCTCCCGTTTCTCCTTGCTGCTTCCCTTCTCCTCTGAACCGAATATTTTATCAAAAATTCCCATAACATAGTTTTCCGCAAAAATAAATCTAAGTAAATTTATAGAACGAAAAATCTCCCCGAATTTTTGATGCTTTTCAACTAAACTGTCGTTTTGTCTTGTATTTTTTATTAAAAAGCGTCATTTTGACATTTATTCTGAATGGTATATGTATTGCCATAGAAAAATCAAAAAACAGCTTAAATGAACTTTAATAATTTTACAATAAAATCACAGGAGGCCATCCAGCAGGCGCAACAGCTTGCTCAGGAGATGGGCCATCAGCAGATCGAGAATGAACACATTTTCAAAGCCATAAGCATGGTAGACGAAAACGTAACTCCTTTCCTGCTGAAAAAACTGAACATAAACGTAAATCTTTTCAACCAGATCCTGGATAAAAGCCTTGAAAGCTTTCCCAAGGTTAGCGGTGGCGATATCATGTTATCCCGTGAATCTGGAAAGACCGTAAATGAAGCATCTTCCATCGCCAAGAAGATGAACGATGAATATGTATCAATAGAACACCTCATCCTGGCTATTTTCAAATCCAGCAGCAAGGTAGCCCAGATCCTAAAAGACCAGGGAGCAACCGAAAAAGGACTAAAAGCAGCCATAGAAGAGCTAAGACAGGGAGACCGGGTTACTTCTCAAAGCGCGGAAGAAACCTATAATTCACTTGACAAATACGCCCGTAATCTTAACCAGCTGGCTGAAGAAGGTAAATTGGACCCGGTAATTGGCCGGGATGAAGAGATTCGTAGAATATTGCAGATCCTTTCCAGGAGAACCAAGAACAACCCTATGCTTGTTGGAGAACCCGGAACCGGTAAAACAGCGATAGCCGAGGGCCTTGCCCATCGAATCGTAGATGGTGACGTACCGGAGAACCTTAAAGACAAAAGAATCTATTCACTGGATATGGGAGCATTGATCGCCGGCGCGAAATATAAAGGAGAATTCGAGGAACGATTAAAGGCGGTCATAAAGGAGGTTACTTCCAGCGATGGAAATATTGTCCTCTTTATCGACGAGATCCATACCCTGGTTGGCGCCGGGGGCGGACAGGGAGCCATGGATGCCGCCAATATCCTGAAGCCTGCGCTGGCCCGTGGTGAATTAAGAGCTATTGGTGCGACCACGCTGGACGAATACCAGAAATATTTTGAAAAAGACAAAGCACTTGAAAGACGGTTCCAGAAAGTAAATGTTGAAGAACCAGATGTGGAAAGTGCTATTTCCATACTTCGAGGGATTAAGGAAAAATATGAGACACATCACAAAGTAAGGATCAGGGATGAGGCGATCATTGCTGCGGTGGAATTATCGCAGCGTTATATCACCAACCGGTTCCTTCCCGATAAGGCGATAGACCTGATGGATGAAGCTGCCTCAAAATTACGAATGGAGATCAACTCCAAACCAGAAGAACTGGACGTACTGGATCGTAAGATCATGCAGCTGGAGATCGAGATAGAAGCAATTAAGCGTGAAAAGGATGAAGCTAAACTGAAATCGCTTCGTGCAGACCTCGCCAACCTGAAGGAAGAACGAAATGACCTTCATGCAAGATGGATGAGTGAAAAGGAGATTGTAGACAATATCCAAACATTAAAATCGGAGATCGAAAATTACAGGCTGGAAGCCGAAAGAGCCGAACGTGAGGGAGATTACGGTAAGGTTGCCGAGATTCGTTACGGAAAGATCAAGGAAGCCCAGGAAAAACTGGAAAATCTTCAGGAAAAGGTTGCCGAAAATCAGAATGAAAAATCACTTATCCAGGAAGAGGTGACTAATGAAGATATCGCCGAAGTAGTGGCAAAATGGACCGGTATCCCGGTTACCAAAATGCTGCAAAGCGAACGGGAGAAATTGTTGAAACTGGAAGATGACCTTCATAAACGAGTGGTTGGACAGGACGAGGCGATAGTCGCGGTGAGTGATTCCATACGAAGAAGCCGGGCCGGATTACAGGACCAGAACAGGCCAATTGGTTCCTTCCTGTTCCTTGGAACTACGGGAGTTGGTAAAACCGAGCTAGCCAAAGCTCTGGCAGAATACCTCTTCGATGATGAAGCAGCCATGACCCGTATCGATATGAGCGAATACCAGGAAAGGCATTCGGTGAGCAGACTGGTAGGAGCGCCTCCGGGATACGTAGGTTATGATGAAGGCGGGCAATTGACCGAAGCGGTAAGAAGAAAACCTTATTCGGTAGTATTGCTCGATGAGATCGAAAAAGCACATCCAGACACGTTCAACATCCTGTTACAGGTTTTGGATGAAGGAAGGTTAACCGATAACAAAGGTCGTGTTGCCGATTTCAAGAATACCATTATCATCATGACCTCTAACATGGGAAGCCATATTATCCAGGAGAAATTTGAGAATATCAAGGATCTGGATACAGCCATGGAAACAGCCAAAACCGAGGTTCTTGGTTTACTGAAGCAGAGTGTGAGGCCGGAATTCCTGAACCGGATTGATGATATCGTGATGTTCAGTCCGCTTACTAAAGCAGATATTCGCAAGATCGTAGGTCTTCAGCTAAAAGGTGTTAAAAAGATGCTGGCTAAACAACATATCGTACTTGACGCCACAGAAGAAGCTATCGGCTACCTTGCAAGCAAAGGTTTTGACCCTCAATATGGCGCACGGCCTGTGAAGCGAGTGGTTCAGAAAGAAGTGCTTAATAAGCTTTCCAAAGAGATCCTTGCAGGAAACATCAGTACAGAAAGCATTATCCTGCTGGATGAATTCGATGAGCAACTGGTCTTCAGAAACCAGGAACAGCTAAGCGAAAATTAATTATCAGTCATAAAAAAAGCGGTAGAAAATTCTACCGCTTTTTTTATTTTCAGAAGATTACCAGGAATCAATTTCTCTCTTCAGTTCTTCCTTGGTCTTCCCGGTTTTTTCCTGCATACGACCAAGCATTTCGTCAAATTTTCCTTCGGAATAAGTTACATCATCATCGGTAACTTCACCATACTTTTGTTTGAACTCACCTCTGATTTGTTTCCACTTTCCTTCTAACTGATCTTCATTCATAATATTGGTTTTAGGTGTTAATACTTCAAACTTAACCATATCATTTGCCAGGCTCTGCTAATGAACTGCTATAATTCTCTTAAGCATTTGTTATTTTTGCCCTCAATTCAATAAGAACCCATGAAAAAGATCCTGATTGCCTGCCTGATCACCTTAATTTTAAGCAGCTGTGCAGTGAGCCGAAAGGTTCACAATAATGAAATAGAAATAACTTTCCTGGATGAGTACGTGCTGCCTGCCGAAACAGACTTCCAGGATACTCGTGTTGGAGGTTTATCTGGGATAGATTATTCTAACGGAAGCTATTACCTGGTTTGCGATGACGCCGGAAATCCGCGTATCTACACTGCCAAAATCGATCTTCAGCATGCTAAGATTGAAAATATCGAAATAACTGAAGTTTTGGAAGTGAGCCGGGCCGGGCTGGGAAAACACAATGTGCTGGACCTCGAAGCAATTCGGTATGATTCAGCCTCCGGAAATTTCATGCTAACCAGCGAAGGTATGATCAACGACTCCAAAGATCCGGGTATTTACCAGGTTTCCCAGGACGGAAATATCAAAATGACCTATTCCCTACCCGATTATTTCAAAGCAGAAGGCACTCAGAAACCAAGGAATAACGGGGTCTTTGAAGGTCTATCAGAAAGCTACGACGGCACCGGGTACTGGGTAGCTACAGAATTGCCCTTAACCCAGGATGGCCCCAAACCGAAATTATATCCTACCCGCTCTCATATCAGGGTCACAAAATTCGATAAGCAAACAGGAGAAGCGGTAAAACAGTTTGCGTACAAACTGGACGGAATTCCAAAACTGCCCATCAATTATTTTGCTATCAACGGGTTAACCGAACTGATCGAATACGAAGAAAACAAATTCCTGATCCTGGAAAGAGCCTATGCCGCGGGCTATAGCTCTCATGGGAATACCGTAAAGATCTTCGCGGTAGATGGTTCTGAAGCCAGCAATACGTTAGACATGCATAGCCTGAAGGATGGAAAATACCAGAAAGCTGAGAAAGAACTGGTCTTCAATTTCAAAAAGTTTAAAGAGTCACTAACAGAGGGCATCATAGACAATATAGAAGGAATGAGCTTTGGTCCGGAACTGGAAAACGGGAATAAAACTTTAATCCTGGTTTCTGATAATAACTTTAATTCCTACGACAGGCAATTGAACCAGTTCCTCTTATTGGAGATCAACTTCAGATAATTTCAGCAAAAATTAATAACTTCAGCAAAACTAAATCACGCTTATGAAGCCTATCCTGCTACTACTGCCTTTTATAATCTTACTAACCAGCTGTTCCGAAGAAAAGAAAAACGATATGCAGGAAACACCCATCACAACCTATTATTTGATAAGACATGCAGAAAAGGATCGAACCGATTCGACCAACCGTGATCCCGAGCTAACCGAAGCCGGGCGAAAAAGAGCCGAAAGCTGGGCAACTATCCTGAAAGATGTTGATTTCGATATCGTTTACAGCACAGACTATAACCGAACCAAGCAAACAGCCCAGCCTCTTGCTGAAAAAAACAAACTGGAAACCATCATTTACGACCCGGAAAAGTATTATAACGAGGAATTCCAGGATAAAACTTCAGGAAAAAAGGTACTGATAGTTGGCCACAGTAACACCACTCCTCAATTCGTGAACGCGATCCTGGGGGAAAAGAAATATGAGAATCTTGACGATAGTGAAAATGGTGGTTTATTTATCGTTCATGTTCTGCCCGACGGAACTAAAACCAGCGAAGTTCTCTATTTCAATAATTATTAATAGGGATCAGGAACCCAGTTCAACTTCCACATCCCTGGTTTCTATCATGGAAAGCAATTCCAGTTCCTTTTTCTCAAATAGGTTATCCAGTTCATTCAATGGAGTGGAAAGATCTTCGTATTTATAGTTTTCGTAGTCCACGAACCGGATTCCTTTTATGATGCGTGGATTAAAGGCTCTGCGAAACCGAATTCCTCCTCCATCGGTCTCAAAATTATAGGCCAGGTAATCTACTTCAAAAGATTTTGTATCGATCCAGTACATGTATTCATCTTCATGATCGGTTCCACCACCATTTTCAGAAAAAGTTACCCTGATCTCGTAATATTCCCTTGAACCTATGCTGTCTTTTCCTACCAGTTCCTTTCTGGCCGCCGGTGCATTTAATCCAAAAGGCAATTGCACAAAATAATGAACCGAATTCACCGAATTACTATAGGCCACCTGTAGACTATCTGGCACCTGAACCACCGTGTCGTTCATATACCGCTCAAAGCCATTGTTTTCAAGAATATCCGTAATAGAATTGCCCAGACTATCAATCATTCTGCGTTCCAGGCGAAATTTACCGCCTTCACGTTTGCTGGTATACTCCTTTTTTCTGAAACTAAAATCGATCTGCGCATTGTTGTAACGCTCACCTCCGGCTCTCTCAATGGCCGTGTTCACGATCTCATCGGCAGTAAGTTCTTTTGAAGACTCACCACAGGAAACAAATAGCACAACTAATAAAAGTATCGATATTCTCTTCATGGTTTTTAAAGATTTTTACGGCGCACAAAGATACTATTTCGTGGAGAAATGGCCGTTCAATTTTAATTTGGCTTTAGCATGTTATTTCCTCAAAGCTTGTATTTTTGTGGATATATGAAGAATACGATCAACATCAAGAACCGTAAAGCTAAGTTCAATTACGAATTTCTGGATAAATATACCGCGGGCATCAAGCTTGCTGGAACCGAGATCAAAGCCATTCGTGAAGGAAAGGCCAGTATCGCCGAAAGCTTTTGCGAGTTCAATAACCACGAGCTTTTCGTCATTAATATGCATGTTGAGGAATATTCACATGCCACCCACTTCAATCATAATCCTAAAAGCGAACGCAAGTTATTGCTGCAGCGAAGGGAATTAAGAAAACTGGAAAAGGAAGTTCAGAATTCAGGATTAACGATCATTCCTTTAAGATTGTTCATCAATGACCGCGGGCTGGCTAAACTACAGATCGCTCTCGCCAAAGGTAAAAAGGTATACGACAAGCGGGAAACCATCAAGGATCGCGAAAACAAACGTCGACTGGACCGAATCCAGAAAGAATACAAATAAACTTCCGGAATAGTCTAGAAATGGAAACATGATCAAAAATTTCCTTCTCCTTCTTTTGTTTTTGACTTTTTCCATCATTCACGGACAGGTAAAAGGCGTGGTGACCGATGAGAAAGGCGAGCCACTCCCCTACGTAAATATTTATACCGAATCTGGCACTACTGGCACCACCACTAATGAGGAAGGTAGATACGAACTAAAGATCAATGAGACCGGAGATTATATCCTGGTCTATAAATTCTTGGGTTATAAAACCCTGAAGCAGCCTGTAAGTATTAACAGGCTGCCTTTTGAAAAGAATATTAGCCTGGTTCCTGAAAGCACAAGCCTCGACGAGGTTACTATCAGTTCAGATGAAAACCCGGCAAATCGTATCATTCGGCAAGCCATCGAAAACAGAAGAGCGAATGCCAAAAAACTTCAATCTTTTACCGCCGATTTTTATTCAAGGGGCTTATGGAGAATCAAAAATGCCCCTGAAAGGATCCTGGGACAGGAAATTGGTGATCTTGGCGGCGGACTCGATTCCACACGAAGCGGGATCGTTTATTTGAGCGAGACCATCTCGAAGATCGCCTTTCAGAAACCAGACGATTTCAGGGAAACTATTATCGCCTCGAAAGTTAGCGGTGACGATAATGGTTTTAGTCTCAATTCGGCCCAGGAAGCTTATTTTTCATTTTACGAAAACACCCTGGAGATCAATAGCGAGATCATTTCCCCTATTGCCGAGTACGCTTTTAACTATTACCGTTATGAGCTGGAAGGCACTTTTTTCGATGACCGCGGAAACATGATCAATAAGATAAAGGTTGTCCCTAAACGTGACCAGGACCGGGTATTCTCAGGCCATATTTATATCGTGGAAGACCTATGGCAAATATACGGGATAGAGCTAACCACCACTGGTCAGGCCGTTCAGGTTCCGCCTATCGAGGTACTGGTTTTTAGACAGACCTATAAATATTCTGAAGAAAACGAGCTGTATATACAGATCTCCCAGAGTGTCGACTTCAGCTTTAAGATCTTTGGCTTCGGGGGTGATGGCCGTTTTACAGCTGTTTACAGCAACTATGATTTTAACCCTCAGTTTACCAAAAATAGCTTCGGAAGGGAGATATTGAGCTTTTCAGAAGACGCCAACCAAATGGATTCGGTTTATTGGGAAAAGGAAAGGCCGGTTCCGCTTACCAACGAGGAGACCGAAGATTATATACGTAAGGATAGCATCCAGGAAATCAGGAATAGCAAGGTGTACCAGGATTCGGTAGATGCGGTGAACAACAAATTTGGAATAACCGATGCGTTTTTTGGTTATTCCTATTCCAATTCTTGGAGAAATCAAACTTTCAGCATCAGCGCGCCAATCATGGGGGTGGGCTATAATACGGTCCAGGGCTGGAATACCGATGTTCGGGTTAGTTTCACCCAGCGCACAGGGGAATATCAGCAGAATTACTGGCGCATTTATTCAGATATCGATTATGGGCTGGCTGAAGACCGTTTCAGGATGAGCGGAGGTTTTGAAAAGAAATTCAATAATATTACCGATCCCTATCTCCGAATTTCAGGAGGGATCGAAACCGATCAGATCAATGCTACAGATCCTATCGCCCCGCTGCTGAATAGCATCACCACCATTTTCTTTGAGCGAAACTACATGAAACTCTATGAAAAGAGGTTCGCTTCGATCGCTTATGGAAAGGATTTTTTCCCCGGAGTGCGATTGTTCGGTAACCTGGCATGGGAACAACGGAAGCCGCTTATCAACAATACCGATCATGTGTTCATCGACTGGGACGAGCGCAGGTACACCAGTAACAATCCGCTCCAACCTACCAACTATGGCAGTATCCCTTTTGAGGAACATTCGCTACTGAAATTCAATTTGTATGCTGATATCACTTTCGCCCAGAAATACATGAGCTATCCCGATGGCCGATACGAGGTGAGCGAATCGAAATATCCAAAGCTAAAAATAGGCTGGCAGAAAGGAATGGCAGGCAGTGAGTCTAGGTACAATTTTGACCTGCTCAAAGCCCAGGCGAGGCAGGACCTGAAATTGGGCAATAAGGGAGAATTCAGTTACCTGATCAACGGCGCCTTATTTTCGAATTCAGAAGACATCAGCCTGGTAGATTACCAGCATTTTAACGGTAACCAGACCCGTCTTGGTTTTGGAAGTTATGTAGGCAAATTCAACCTGATGCCTTATTATAAATTCAGCACCAATGAAAATTACGCCGAGTTTCATGCGGAACATAATTTCCAGGGTTGGGCATTGGGTAAACTACCACTGATCAATAAACTGAATTTCAACTTAATCCTTGGCGCTCACAGGTTGGCGATAGATGGGCAATCACCTTACTCCGAATATTCCGTAGGTATAGACAACCTGGGTTTTGGAAAATACCGGTTTTTAAGACTGGATTATTTTGTTTCGGATTTTGGCGGAAGACGTGAAGAAGCCTTTGTGTTTGGATTGAAATTATAGGCGAAGTTAGAAGTTAGAGGTGGGAAGGACGAAGTGGGAAAAAAGTTTGACCTCTCGACTCCGCTCGAGGTGACAATGATTGAGAATATTCTGGAAAAGCCATTTCGATGGAGGAACGACTGAGAAATCTGGGGAATTCGGAAGTACGAGGTTAGAAGTACGAGGTTGGAAGGACCAAGTGCGAAAAAAAGTTTGACCTCTCGACTCCGCTCGAGGTGACAGTGATTGCCAGAATAAGTCATTTCGAAGGAGGAAAGACTGAGAAAGCTGGCGAAGTTAGAAGTACGAGGTTAGAAGTACGAGGTTGGAAGGACCAAGTGCGAAAAAAGTTTGACCTCTCGACTCCGCTCGAGGTGACAGTGATTGCCAGAATAAATCATTTCGAATGAGGAACGACTGAGAATTCTGGTTAAATTAGAAGAACGGGGTTTGAGGTACGAAGTGGGAAGGAAGAAGTTTGACCTCTCGACTCCGCTCGAGGTGACAATAAATGATAATATTCCGGAAAAGTCATTTCGAAGGAGGAACGACTGAGAAATCTGGGGAATTCGGAAGTACGAGGTTGGAAGGACCAAGTACGAAAAAAGAATTTTGACCTCTCGACTCCGCTCGAGGTGACAATTCAGGTTTTTACTGATTGACACAAAAAAAACCGGAATTCGAAAATTCCGGTTCTTATTTATAATCTTGAGAAGGCCTATTCCTCCTCGTCCTTATTTTCTTCTGTCTTTTCTTCTTTCGAAAAATCGGTCATTCCGTATTCGATCAGGATGTTATACCACTGGATCACTTTCTTGATATCGCTTCCATAAACCCTGTCCTCGTCATATTCAGGAAGTACATCAGAAAAATAAGCTTCAAGATCGTTCTTCGAGGCCTTATGACTAAGGGCCTGTCCGCCATTCTCCTTTTCCTTCATCTTTTCAAAAACCTCGCCCAATGGCACTTCTTCAGTGTAGGTATAAATAGCGATCTCGCTAAGGATACTCACATTATGACGCATATTCACAGCCATCTTCTTACCATCCAGCAATGATTTGGCAATAAAACCACCCCTTGTTTGAGCAGTAAGTTCATAAAGACCCGGTTTTCCTGAAATAGCAAGAATTTTATCTAACCCCATAATATCTTTTTAAATTTTGGTTGGCAAATATCCTTTCCAAATTGCAAATATCAAAGAACTTATCGCGCTTTTTTCATATTCGGAAATCGCATGCGATAATCAACGTTGATCTTACCTTTTGAAATATTTGCCAGTTTCCCCTTGATCAGTCTTTTCTTTAGGCTGGAAAGCTTATCGGTGAACAAAATACCTTCGATATGATCGTATTCATGTTGAATCACCCTTGCGGCGAGTCCGCTGAAGGTTTTAGTGTGCTTCTCGAAATTCTCATCCTGGTACTCGATGGTGATATCTGGCTGGCGGAATACATCCTCCCGAATATCGGGAATACTTAAGCAGCCTTCACTGAATGCCCATTCCTCTCCTTCTTCCTCGATGATCTGCGGATTGATAAAAACCATACGCATATTCTTTAACTGTTCCTTTTCAGCCTCATCCAGTTCCTCATCCTCGGCAAATGGTGCCGGATCTATCAAAAACAACCTGATTGGCAGGCCAATTTGCGGAGCTGCTAAACCTACCCCGTAGGCATTATACATCGTATCCCACATATTATCGATCAATTCATCCAGTTTTGGATAATCCTGATCGATCTCTTTCGCTTTCTTCTTCAATACCGGGTCTCCGTATGCTACTATTGGTAAAATCATTTCAAATGTTTATCGTTAAATGTCAAAGGTTTAACCTCTGTTATCTGTTTTTTCTGCTGTTTTTCTAGAGGTAACAAAAATGGCGGTCAATTCTCCCGCCTCTTTTAAAACCACCGCACAGGTTTCCCTGCTTAGCAATCCTTCATCTATCAGGAATTCCATCCAAAAAACACATTCATCAGCTTCTTCAATAACTATACTTAGTTTGGCTATGAAAGATCGTTTACTTTGTCCCAATTGGGCAGCTCTATAATTTGCAGCCACCGATGTAGAACTCCGAACAAGTTGGTTTCGAACGTGATTTCCTAAATAAGTTTGAGGAAGAGATAGGGCAATTTTCACACAGTCATGAGCAAACAGTTTCGATCTCGTTTTTAAATCCCTATTCATCTTTTAAACCTTAAACTTTAAACCTTAGTCATACAGCCAGGTTTGCAATATGATCGTCGCGCTTATCTCGTCTACTAAAGCCTTGTTCCGGCGTTTCTTCTTTTTTAGTCCGCTGTCGATCATAGATTGTACGGCCATTTTACTGGTAAACCGCTCATCTACTCGTTCCAGGGGCATTTCGGGAAACTTTTCAGAAAAATCTTTCAGGAATTGCTGAATATGAACTTCGCTTTCTGAAGGGCTGTCATCCATCCTCTTCGGCTCTCCAACTAACACCCGCTCTACTTTTTCATGCTGAAAATAGTTTTCCAGAAATTTCATCAGTTCGGGAGTATTCACCGTGGTAAGTCCCGATGCGATCAGCTTGAGCTCATCGGTAACCGCTATTCCGGTGCGTTTGGTACCATAATCAAGGGCCAGGATTCTCGCCATTTCAAAAATTTAGGCAAAGGTAAGGTTTATATTCGTTTGTCCATAAATATTGGCCCAGAGCTGTTATATTTGGAAAAAATTTGAAAAATGCAGCAGTTAAAAGCGAAAATCGAAGAGGCCTGGGAAAACCGGGACCTCCTGAAAAACACTGATACGACTGATACAATTAGAAAGGTAGTTGACCTTCTGGACAAAGGTGAGCTCCGCGTAGCTGAACCTACCAAAGATGGCTGGCAGGTAAACGAATGGGTAAAGAAAGCCGTGGTGCTTTATTTCCCAATTCAGAAAATGGAAACCCTGGAAGCCGGAATTTTCGAATACCACGATAAAATTCCGTTGAAAAACGGATATAAAGAAAAAGGAATTCGTGTGGTGCCTAACGCTGTGGCAAGACATGGAGCCTTTATTTCTTCCGGAGTCATCATGATGCCGAGCTATGTGAACATAGGTGCCTATGTTGATGAAGGCACGATGGTAGATACCTGGGCCACGGTTGGAAGCTGTGCTCAAATCGGTAAAAATGTTCACCTGAGTGGTGGAGTAGGAATTGGAGGGGTACTGGAACCGCTTCAGGCTGCACCGGTGATCGTAGAAGATAACGCATTCCTAGGGTCAAGAAGTATCGTGGTGGAAGGAATCAGAATCGAAAAGGAGGCCGTGCTTGGAGCCAATGTGGTGCTTACCGGTTCTACCAAGATCATCGATGTAACCGGAGATGAACCAAAGGAATTCAAAGGATATGTTCCGGCAAGATCGGTCGTGATCCCTGGAAGTTACACCAAGAAATTCCCTGCAGGTGAATACCAGGTGCCATGTGCACTTATCATTGGGAAACGCAAGGAAAGCACCAATAAGAAAACTTCCCTGAATGATGCCCTACGTGAATATAACGTGGCAGTTTAGAACCAGAATTTGAAGATACTTGTAATACAAATGAAAATGATTGGGGATGTGCTTACATCCTCAATCCTCTTTGAAGCCCTGCGGAAGGAATTTCCCGAGGCCGAATTGCATTACATGATCTATAGCCATACCTACCCGGTTGTTCAGAACAATCCCTATATCGACAGGTTTATTATGCCTGAAAAAGGTCAGGGATTAAGAACACTGATCAAAAACGCGAAGAAGGAGCAGTATTATGCAGTGATAGACGTTTATTGCAATCTACAAACAGCCTTAATCACAGGGCTTTCCGGAGCTAAATTCAGGATAGCCTACAGCAAAAGTTATACCCGCCCCTTATGTACTCATGTCTTCAGCAGGGAAATCGAGGCACATACCACAGCCGGAGCAGCCATCGAGAAAAGATTGCGGCTTATTTCTCCGCTATCAGATAATCTTCCCAGGGAGATAAAACCAAAAATTTATCTCGAGGAAAACGAGATCAAAGCTGCCAGAAAAAAACTGGAAAATTCAGGGATAGATCTTTCACAAAACCTTTTTATGATAGGAGCACTGGGTAGTTCAGAAAAGAAAACCTATCCACTTCCCTACCTGGCTAAATTGCTCGATGAAATTATAGAAACAGCCCCGGCGAATCTTCTTTTCAATTATATTCCTTCCCAAAGGCATCTGGTTGAAAAATTGTATAACCTGTGTCACCCTGCCACCCAGGAGAAGATCCATCTTGACATCTACGGAAAAAGCCTCAGAGAGTTTCTTGCCATAACCTACCATTGCGATGCATTGATCGGTAACGAAGGCGGATCTGTAAATATGGCCAAAGCACTGAATATCCCGACTTTTGCGATATTTTCTCCACCTCTTAAAAAAGAGAACTGGAATATTTATGACGACGGCAGGCGAAATGTTTCGGTACATCTCAGGGATTTTGAGGAACAAATGTTTCAGGACAGATCTCAAAAGCAATTGAAAAAAAGCTGGAAGCAATTATATAATGCTTTTAAACCAGACCTGGTCTCGAGCCAACTTCAAAGTTTTTTAAAAATCAATTCGAAATGAAATATCGTTTCCTGATCTATATAAATCACGATTATGCGATACCTATCGGCAAACCCTTACAGGAGGAGATTTTAAAAAGAGGTTATGAAGTAAAGTGGTTTTCGGGACTGGAAAAGCCAAAAAAACTTTTTCCGGAAAACGGCGATCTGATAAATAGGATTGAAGATGCGATCTCTTATGATCCTCATATTGTTTTAACCGCAACCGATACCGTTCCCGATTTCTTACCAGGACTCAAAGTCCAGGTATTTCACGGCTTTCCGGCGAATAAGCGCAAGGGAACCGACCAGTTTACCATTCGCGGATTTTTCGACCTTTACTGTACACAGGGCCCTTCCAGCACCGGTCCTTTTAAAGTACAGCAGCAAAAGTATAAAAGCTTTGAAGTCATAGAGACCGGCTGGTCCAAAATGGATCCCCTGTTTCCTTTGAAGCCAACCAAAAACGATAAGCCGGTTATCCTTATTTCCTCCACCTTTACCAGGTACTACAGCCTGGCTTTAATCGATGAAGTTGTTAGCGAGATCGAAAGGCTTTCTAAAACCGGGAAATATAAATTCCTGGCCACCCTACATCCAAAACTTGATGATTCGGTAAAACAAAAATTCCGGGAGCTTGAAAATGAAAATTTCGAATTCCATGATACCACCAATCTGATCCCACTATTTAAACAGGCTGATATCATGTTTTCTGACACGACTTCAGCCATCATCGAGTTCCTGCTTCAGCGAAAACCAGTAGTTACCTTTAACAATAACATGCCCGGCCACTATTTAATAGATATCGGCCAGGTTTCTGAAATCGAACCGGCTTTTGATCGCGCATTGGAAAGTCCGGGTGAACTTATCCAGGAAATTGACAAATTTGCCAAATTTTCTCATCCTTATGAAGATGGAAATTCCAGCAAAAGAGTAATAGATAATACCATAAGATTTCTTCACGAAGACAAATCTCACCTGGAGAATAAACCCCTGAACCTGATTCGAAAATATAAGATCAGGAAACAATTAGGTTACTGGACCCTTAAGACCTATGATGAGGCCTGGAGCCTAAGGAAATAAAAAGGAAAAGGTCAAAATCCTGAATTTCGGAACTACGAATCACTTATTATAAAGCCCAAGGTTTGCTTTTAATTCCTTGAAATATCGTTTGAAGGTAAAATTCACCTGGTTCGTCATACTGGTAAGCATCCACGAATTCACCGATTCCAGGTTCTTCAAGATCTCGTTTAATTTATTTTCTGAAATATGAAATTCATATAATTTTTCAGGATCTACATTCCCATATCCTGAAAATTCATTGACCTTATTTTTCGAATGAATGATGCTTAACCAAAGTCTTTCATTCTTGATCCGGGTCATATTCTTTTCGTATTTCCAGGAACCGTGACGATCCCGAAACCACACCGTTTTAAAATCTCCTTTTTTCTCGATAAGGCTTATAAAGGGATTATTTAATTTCAACAGACGTCCCAGTCGGTATTTATTTCCTGTTTCCAGGGTATAACCGTCTATGATATCCAGTGCCTGGTGATCCTGTTTATCGAAACGGTCCTGAATTGCCTGTATGTAATTCTCATGGATACAGTCATCGTTATCCAGCCTCGAAGTGATTATATAATCTTCGGAATCAAGTTTCTGAATATTCTTTTTGATCTCCGGCAGAAAATTATCCATCCCATCGATAAAAAATGGAAGGAAGTTCTTATATGATTCTTGAAAGGCTTCCACCTTCTTCTTATAGATCTCAGGCGTATTTACATCGAAGAACACGAGCCACTTGAAGTTCTGGTTTTTTTGATTTTTCACCGAACTGAAGCAATAATTTTCGAACAGATCAAAGCGCTCCTCCAGCCATTCTTCGGTCAAAACGGTTTCATTGTTCTTGGTGGTCGTCCAGTCTTTCGCTCTAAGATTGAATCGTGTAAGTATGTAATGCTGAAACATATAAGTCTTTTATATAATAAACCTTTTAGGCTGGCTTCTTAAACCTGTTATTTTTTATTTTTCAGAATGCTTTTTAGCTTTT
Source organism: Christiangramia oceanisediminis (assembly GCF_022570735.2). Classification (GTDB taxonomy): domain Bacteria; phylum Bacteroidota; class Bacteroidia; order Flavobacteriales; family Flavobacteriaceae; genus Christiangramia; species Christiangramia oceanisediminis. The sequence goes on from NZ_JANCNS010000003.1 coordinate 359,552, forward strand.
TCTTCCTTCGGATCTTTTCCTGGAATTGTTCTGTATAGAACCACATTTTCTGAAAAACTTCTTCCTCCGTTTTATCTGCCAAACGGGCATATTCATTGGCCATCATTCGAACCATTTTCTTTTGAGGAGTCAATCTTGAGAAATTCTTCATTCGTTCCTCGAAAGAAAGTGCTTTAAAATTCATCCGATTAAGATCAACCAGGAAAAATTGATATTTTCCGTTTTCTTTTCGTATTAAAGTATTTCCTGGAGAATGATCTAAAAATTCGATCTCCTTCTCATGAAGTTCAAAAGTAAAAGCGGTGAATTCCCGAAGTATCCTTTCGTAATCTGGCAAGTTATTATTTTTTACCAGATCCCGGTACGTTAAATCAACTTCCAGATGTTCGCTTATATAGTAACTTTCTAAAAATGCAAAGTTTGTCTTATGTTCAACATAAGCTATTGGGAAAGGAGTATTAATCCCACGCTTCAACAGTTTATTGGCGTATTCGAAAGATCTCTGTGCTTTTGATTTCCTAATAAACCGGTAAGCAAATTTATTGACCAAATTAGGTATTCTGAAGGCTTTGACATTTATGTCCCGATCATTTAGTCTAAAGATCTTTATTTCATTGCGGCCTTTATGCAGACTGGAACCGGAATTTGAAAACCGATGAATTAGATCTTTAATTTCACTTTCTGAAAAAATGCTTTGCTCGTTAATTCGGTAATTCATCAAAAATTTTTAATTCTTTTGAAAACTTTTTATAGATCCGCTTTTTATAAGCGATTCATAGGCCATAAAGGTTTCCTTTCCGAGTTTATCTGCCGTAAAATCTGAAATAAAACGATCATAAGATTTCTGTTTAAATTGCTCCCTGAGGCTATTATTTTCCTTTAAGGCGATCAATTTTTGAGCTAATTGATGGAAATCATTTACAGGCGAAGAAAACCCGTTAACTCCATCTTCAATAGCCTCCTCTACTACTCCTACCCTGGTAGAAACAACAGGTACTTTTTTTGAAAAGGCTTCGATCACAGATGATGGACCACCCTCGCGCTTAGAAGTCATCAAAAAAACGTCAAATTGATCCATCAGTTCTGATGCATCTTTCACAAAATCTGTATAAATAATATAGTCTTCTAAACCGTTTTTTTGTACCAATGATTTCAATTCTTCGGTCAATGCAGTGAACTGCCCTATTTGAATAAGTTTAATGTTTTCTAACTTCCTGACCTTAACAAGTTCTTTCAGGGTCTTGATAAGAAGTGGATGGTCCTTAGCTTTAGTATGATTTGCGATATTTCCGATTAAAAAACAATCCTCGCTTAAATTATATTTCTCACGGATATTAAATGACTTAGTTGGCTTTTCCTCGTTTTCCTTAACACTATCGTGAACAACTATGGTTTTCCCCCTATTTTTTTCCGTCAAAATCCGGGAAAAATGCTTTTCTACATATTTTGAAACGCAAATGATACCGTCAATATTCCTGTAATTATATTTTAACCTGCTCAAGATACTATGTGATGATCTAACACTTTTCCTGGAAAGAATGGTTCTTGTTTTGAGATTGTAAAACAAGTCTGTTAGTATATATCCCGTGAGAGCATCATTAGTGTGTATATGAATAATATCTATTTGATTTTCATCTATTACCGACTTTAGTTTTTGTCGATATTCAGATGAAGTGGGCTTTAGATAGGGTATGGCAATGACATTTTCAGAAATTTGGCTGCAGCCCATATGAAGCGGGGTGTCTTTATAACAAAGTAATTTCTGCGAGACATTGTATTTTGGTAACTCATTCATTAAATACAATAACTGCTGTTCGCTCCCTCCCCATGACCTGGCTCCAGAAATATGTAAAATATTCATTCCCAACTTAATTTTTGCAAATATAATTATCCTTAACTTCTTGAGAGTTTTAAATTTGAGCTTCTTATAAATAGACGATATTGACCGATAAATACCGAATCTTACACCTTTCAGCCACAAAGGACTGGGGAGGCGGGGAAAATCATATTTTAAACCTGGCGACTCATAACCTGGAAGGCACCAACGACCAGCATCTTATTCTGTGTCCCAAAAACTCCGCATTACATCATAGGTTAAAGAATGGGAACCTGAATATGCATACCGTTCCAATGCTTCATAAACTTAGTCTAAACTATGTTTCCAGAATAGTTTTCATGTGTGAAAAATACGAAATTGACCTGGTTCATATTCACGACACCACTGCCCTAACCCTTGCGGTTATGGCATCAAAATTAAGTAAATTACCGCCATTAATTTTCAGTAAAAAAACTTCTTATTTTATCAAGAACAGGAAGCGAACACTTCATAAGTACAATCATCCCAAAATTGCAAAAATCTTTTGTGTTTCTGATCAAACCCTTGAAAACTGCAAAAAATCGATCACAGATCATTCTAAACTTATCCGCATTTATCACGGCACCAATATAGATACTTTAAAACAGCGAAATGATATTGATATCCGCAAAAGATCAGGCATTTTTGAAGACGATATAATTATAGGTAATATCGCCAACCACTGGAGGTCAAAAGATCTGGCAACTTTTGTTAAATGCGCTCATGAGGTTGTAAATGTTCACGGACTTAAAAACTATCATTTTATACAGATAGGACAGTTCACTAAATACACTCCCGATATTCTAAATCTGGTGAAAAGACTGAACCTGGAAGACAATATTCATTTTTTTAACGAGCTCGAAAATGCTTCCGGTCTCATTCCCCAATTTGATATTTCCCTGGTTACTTCTCAAAGCGAAGGCCTGCCGCAGTTCCTATACGAATCTTTTTATTTTAAGGTTCCTGTAGTTAGCACCAACGTGGGGGGAATCCCTGAAATTATCACAGATGGGGAAAACGGGATGTTAAGCAATCCGCATGAAGACTCTGTTTTAGCCAATAAATTGATAGCTTTGTCCCAGGATAAAATTCTTCAGGAAAAGTTCACCGAACGATCTTATAAAATATTGATCGAAAACTTCAGCAGCAGGAAAATGGCTGAACAAACCCTGGCCGAATATAAAAAAGTGCTTTATGGAAAAAATTGATCAGGAAATACGAAACTGCCTCGAGGTCATGAAAAAGGGAGGTATCATCCTTTACCCTACAGATACGGTTTGGGGAATTGGCTGTGATGCCACCAATGCCGATGCTATAGATAAAATATACCAGCTTAAAAAAAGAGAAGAATCAAAGGCCCTCATCTGCCTCGTCTCTAATTTCAAAATGCTGGAACAATATGTTGAAGAAGTTCCGGAGATGGCCTATGACATCCTGAAATATGCCAAAAAACCCACCACCATCATTTACGACAAACCTATCCGGATCGCCGAGAACCTGGTTAGCGAAGATGATTCCCTGGGCATACGGGTGGTGCGGGACACATTTTGTTCAGAACTGGTGAAGAAAATGAGGCGCCCATTGGTTTCCACCTCGGCCAACATCAGCGGTCAACCCACTCCTCAATCCTTCGATCAAATCACCCCGGAAATTTTAAAAGGTGTTGACTATGTAGTAAATTTGCAGCGTTCAAAAAAATCACCAAAACCCTCAGCAATTATCAAGCTGAGCAATGACGGAAAGGTGAAAGTGATACGCAAATAGAAGATGCCGAAATACCACAATTACAGCAAAGCTTTAGATCATAAAATATTCAGAGTAATTTCAGAAGCTGCGGAAGCGCTTTCTGTGGATGCCTATGTAATTGGCGGATTTGTACGTGATCACATCCTGGAACGCGGAGAACCCAAGGATATCGATATTGTTGCCATTGGCAGCGGCATCGAACTGGCTAAAAAAGTTTCAGAACTGCTCCCGGATAAACCCAAGGTGCAGGTTTTTAAGAATTTCGGCACCGCTATGTTGCGTTCCGAAGATCATGAGATCGAGTTCGTGGGCGCCCGAATGGAAAGCTACCGAAGCGACAGCCGTAAACCTATCGTGGAAGATGGCAGCCTGGAAGATGACCAGAATCGCCGGGATTTTACCATCAATGCACTCGCATTAAAACTGAACAAAGATGGATTTGGAGACCTCCTCGATCCATTCAATGGTTACGACGACCTTAAACAGAGGATAATTAGAACTCCCCTGGATCCGGATATTACGTATTCAGACGATCCCTTAAGAATGTACCGAGCCATCAGGTTTGCCTCTCAGCTCAATTTTATGATCGAAGCTGAATCACTGAAAGCGATCAAGCGGAATAAAGACCGAATAAAGATCATTTCGAAAGAGCGCATCCTGGATGAACTCAATAAGATCCTTCTAAGTGATAAACCTTCAAAAGGCCTTGCTTTATTGTTCAAAACCGGTCTTCTGAAAAAGATCCTTCCGGAACTCACCGCTCTTCAGGGAATCGATGAAAAGGACGGGCAAAAACACAAGGATAATTTCTGGCATACCCTGGAAGTTGTGGATAATATTTCAGAAAATACCAATGATCTGTGGCTTCGATGGGCTGCCCTGCTTCATGATATTGGAAAGGCGCCTACCAAGAAATTCCATAAAAAGATAGGCTGGACCTTTCATGGCCATGAATTCGTGGGAGCCAAAATGGTCTTTAAACTATTCAAAAGGTTAAGACTGCCATTGAATGACAAGATGAAGTTCGTTCAGAAGATGGTATTGTTGAGCTCAAGGCCAATTGCCATTGTTGATGATAATGTGACCGATTCGGCCGTGAGAAGGCTGGTATTTGATGCCGGGGATCATATCGAAGACCTGATGATCCTGTGTGAGGCAGATATCACGACCAAAAACCCGAAGCGTTTTAAAAAATATCACAGTAATTTCAAGAAGGTCCGGGAAAAGATCGAAGAGGTTGAAGAACGTGACCATATCAGGAATTTCCAGCCTCCGGTTAGTGGAGAGGAGATCATGACCACTTTCGGGATCAAACCAAGCCGGGAAGTTGGAATCATCAAGGATGCCATTAAAGAAGCCATCCTGGAAGGAGAGATCCCGAACCAGTATGAGCCCGCGAGAGACTATATGCTGAAAAAAGGAAAAGACCTTGGATTGAAAGTTCCACAGGAATAACTGAAAAACCATGTACAGAAAATTTGTAAAGATCTCGCTTATCCTGGTCTACCTGGTGATCATCGCCGGAGCCGTGGTGAGAATGACCGGCTCAGGAATGGGATGTCCGGACTGGCCTAAATGTTTTGGTTATTATATTCCGCCTACGGAAGTTTCAGAATTGCAATTTCAGCCAAACCGCGATTATAAAAAGGGTCAGGTTATCATCGTTGATGAAAGTTTGAAAGTGGCAGCATCCGATTTTACCTCTGCGGAAACCTATAAGCCGGAAAACTGGCAGAATTACGAAAAGCACGACTACGCCATTTTCAATCCTACCCACACCTGGGTGGAATACATCAACCGACTTTTTGGAGCCCTGGCCGGTTTTGCCGTTTTGATTATGGCATTTCTATCCTTCAGAAAATGGAAAAAGAAAAGACGAATTACCATCTTATCCTGGCTAAGTGTCCTGATGATGGGATTCCAGGCCTGGCTTGGCGCCACCGTGGTCTATTCGGTCCTGGCGCCAGCACGAATCACCATTCATATGGTAATGGCCCTGGTGATCGTGGCTGTTCTCATTTACCTGTTACAGATCTCTTCAGAAGCTGAAAACAATAAATATAAAACCAAAAAGTTTCAGAATTTATTGGGGTTTGCTGTCATTTTAACTTTAATACAGGTCGTGTTGGGAACACAGGTAAGGCAATTCGTGGACGAACAAATTCGAAGCCTTGGGTATAATGCAGAAGAACTCTGGCTGAATGATCCAGATATCACATTTTATATTCACCGCTCCTTCTCTATTTTAGTACTATTACTGAACCTTTACCTGTTCTGGCTCAACCGAAACCTGGGTCTTAACCGTAAAAAGATCAATATCGTGGTGTTTCTCATCCTGCTGGAAGTAGCAACCGGGGTTGCCATGTATAATTTTGATTTTCCGTTTCTATCCCAGCCATTGCACCTGGTCATCGCTTCCCTGCTTTTTGGATATCAGTTCTACCTGTTAATGGAAGCCCGCAATGCCCCTGAGAAGATTAAAAAATCGTAACTTTGGCCCGTAAAAATTTTAATTATGGTTTATAGATTCAGAGTAATTCTCGATGCAGAAGAAGACGTATTCAGAGATGTGGAATTACTCCAGGAAAGCACACTTGAAGATCTTCACAATACGATCGTTCAATCCTTTGGTTTTGATGGGACCGAGATGGCCTCGTTTTATATCAGTGACGAGGACTGGAACCAGGGTGAAGAGATCCACCAGTTCGACATGAGCGGGCATGACACCAGCATTAAGCTGATGAACGAAACCAGTCTCGACAGCATCCTTTCTGAATCTCAGACAAAATTGATCTACGTATACGATTTTCTTAAAATGTGGACGTTCTTCGTGGAACTGGGACAGATCGCCGAGGTTGAGGAAGGTCGTGATTACCCAAACCTGATGTATGTTCATGGGCAAATCCCTGAAAATGCTCCTGAAAAGGAATTCACCGGCGAAGACGAGGGAATGTTGAATGGTGACTATGATGAAGGATTCGACGAAGACGGTTATGATGACTTTTCTTTTGACGAAAACTGGAATTAATCCACACTGATTTTTCTGTTTTTTTCTTTCAAATACCGCTTTCAAAATTGGTATTTTTCAACTTTATTTAGCCCAAATTTTAGTCTGCTATGATCAACCTTTTTAATGCTCAAATAGAATCGCTTTCCATTCACCGTGTTGGTAATAAAAGCCGTGGTGAGAATATCTTTTTGTCAGGTTCAACTTTTCAGCTGAACGATGAGATCAAACCTTTGATCAAGGAATATTTCCTGAAGTCTTTCCGTGAAAAGGAAGAATCTTATTATCGTTTTTCTCATGAGAACGATGTAGAATTCAACGAGCTTTACAATTTGTCGAATTTCATATTCGACGATCCTTATAACACCCACGAATACTCAAAAAAGATCGCGACCTTATTATATGAGCAGTCCAGTCATCCGCATATCAAAAGCGGGGAGGTTTACGTGGTCTATTTTGAGAATATGCAGATAGATAACGAAAAGGTGCCGGCAATTGGGGTCTTTAAATCTGAATTGAAGCATGATTTCCTACAATTTGAGCAAAAAGGAAGCAACCTGGAAATGATCGTTGAGCAAGGCGTTAACCTGAACAAACTGGACAAGGGAGCTATCATCTTTAATAAGAACAGGGCTGAAGGTTATAAGATCCTTTCAGTAGATTCTAACAGGTACGATACCAAGTACTGGCTGGAAAACTTCCTGGGAGTGGATGTACTCGCAGATGAAAATTACTTTACCAAGAATTACCTGAATTTCGCCAAGAATTTCGCCAAGGATGTGGTTCTTCCTGCGGAAGACAAGAAGCAGGAAGTTTTGTTCATGAACCGAAGCATGGATTACTTCGCTAAAAATGATGATTTTGAGGAAAGTAATTATATCAATTCGGTTATCGACAATCCAGACCTGATCCCGGAATTTCAGAATTACAAAACTGAAAAGGCTCCGAAATACAAAGTTGAAGATCTTACCAATTTTCCGATCGCCAACAAAGCGGTGACCGATGCGCGGAAAAAGATCAAGAACGTGATCACCCTGGACACCAATATCCAGATCAAGATGGATTTCGTGAATGCCGAGTCGGCCGACAAGTTCGTAGAAAAAGGCTGGGACGAGGAAAAGCAGATGTATTACTACCTGGTTTATTTTAATAAGGAGGAAAAAAAGTAGAAAGCTTTAAGCGGCAAGCTCTAAGCTGTAGACTGTATATTGTAGACTGTATACCTAGCGCTGAGGACTTAGAAGGTCATTCCGAGCAAAGCGAAGTAGCTCTTTTTTGAGCATTATGTAATTAGCGATAATCTTTAAACTTAAAGTTATTTAGTTGGGAGTGGAAAGTTGAAAAATTTGGACTAGTAAAAGGAAATCTTAGGCTTGAGTATAAAGCTTCTGCGAGTTACAGTCATTCCGAGCGCAGCGAGTAATCTTTTTGTTTGAGCATTATGTAATCAGCGATAAGCTTTAAGCTAAAAGTTATTTAGTTGAAAGTGGAAAGTTGAAAAATTTGGACTAGTAAAAGGAAATCTTTGGCTTGAGTATAAAGCTTCTGCGAGTTACAGTCATTCCGAGCGCAGCAAGGAATTTATTTGTTTGAGCATTATGTAATCAGCGATAAGCTTTAAGCTACAGACTGTACCATCTATACTCTATGCCACCGGATAATAGCTATTTGCAAAAAATTCAAGATTTTTTTGGAATACTGGTCATCTCTTGGGAAGCAAAGAAATCACCAGCTACTAATTAAATACAATCTATTTCACTTAAGACTGAAAACTTAAGGCTTATAACTTACAGCTAGATAGACCTACAACTTATCCAGCATTCGCTGCATATTCACATTTTCATAGTTTCGCTTCACAAAATCCAGCGCTGTTCGAAGGATCTGCCCCATGGTACTGGCTCGCTTGAATTTCATATCCTTTGAAAAGTGGTAGAGTTCGTTTCTTAACTGTTTGACATTTTCCTTGGTAGAAACATGATCGTTGATCATACAACGTATTAGCTCTTTATACCGGCTTTTGGTATTGATCATCCTTTTTGCCAAAAGGGAACGCTCCTCTTTTCGATATTGCTCAATTGAGGATTCTTCCAGTTTTTCTGAAACCAGCTTAACCATTTTATAATTTTCCTTGAAAAATTGTGGCCGGTAAACCTTCAGGTTTCCTTCAAAGCACTGCTGGTCGAAATCGATCGCCCTGATCTGGTATTCCACGTGATCAAAATCGTGGGTTGGAATAACCACGTAATTATAAGAGCGCATATCTCCTAAAAGCCGAACGGTGCAGCGTTCATTGAACTTCACGAACTGTTTTGCGATCTGGGTTTGAGCGCGCAGATCACATTCCGGCAAATGATCATCAATAAAAACATCGCCGGGAATTCCTGCAATATGCTCTTCGATCAATGTATCCTTATAAACCAGGAAATTGATACGATGCGGGGAAAGCAGGTGTTCGAATTCCAGCCCGTAAAGCCTGGAAGCATCGGCCTTCTTCACATAGAAGTAAGTAAAACTATCATTAAGAATGTTCCGGATCTTGATGCGGAAAGGTTTCGAATTTCCGAAAGTACAGTAATCGATCGCGTCTACATTCAGCCAGTCCAGGGAATCATCACTACCATCGGAATGTAAAATCGTGTAGACCATTTTCAGGCTTTTATCCATTTCAACCCGTTCATGATCGGGATAATAACAACGCACCCAGAAGGTATCCTCATCATGCTGATCATAGACAACTATAGAACCGGAAAACCTCAAAAGGTCATCATAGAAAACGGGGATCTTTGTATTTCGGTTATATTTTCCCAGATATCGACTAAACCGGTCATTAACGGGAAAGGCCGGTTTTTTTTTAGACATCAGTTTTTCTTCCATAAAAATTCCTCGTTTTACTCAAAAATAAGTCTATTATAGCGATTCCTGTAACAAAATCCTATTTTAGACGTCGTACTTTTAAACAACCAACCATCTTGGAAACGATTTTAAGTTTAAACAACCTCACAAAAAGATTTGGCAAACTCACTGCCGTTGATGATCTAAGCTTTAGTATTGAAAAAGGCAATGTCTACGGGATTCTTGGACCTAATGGTAGCGGAAAATCCACTACTTTGGGAATGGTCCTGAATGTGGTCAACAAAACATCCGGCGAATTCAGGTGGTTTGATGGCGGCCTTTCTACTCATGAAGCTCTCAAAAAAGTAGGGGCGATCATCGAGCACCCCAATTTTTATCCTTATATGACCGCTGTCCAGAACCTGGCACTGGTATGTAAGATCAAGGGTACAGATGAAAAAAAGATTCACGAGAAGCTGGAGATCGTTGGTTTACTTGACAGAAAAGACAGTAAATTCAGCACCTTTTCACTGGGAATGAAACAGCGACTTGCTATTGCCTCGGCCCTGCTCAACGATCCCGAGATCCTGATCCTGGACGAGCCTACCAACGGACTCGATCCGCAGGGAATTCACCAGATCAGGGTAATTATCAGGAATATTGCAGCGGGAGGAACTACCATTTTGCTGGCCTCTCACCTCCTGGACGAGGTGGAAAAGGTTTGTTCTCATGTGGTAATTATTCGTAAAGGCAAGAAATTATACAGCGGCCCTGTAGATGAGATCGTAAGCAGCCATGGATTCTTTGAGGTGAAGGCACCTGATATGGAGAAATTACAACGCCTTCTTAAAGATCATCCTAAAATTGGCAAGATCAATTTTACCGAAGGCCTTATCACAGCCTTCCTCACCGAACCTATGAATGCAGAAGAGATCAATTCTTATTTATTCGAAAAGGGCCTCTCTCTTTCATACCTAATCAAACGTAAAGAAAGCCTGGAAGAGCAATTCCTTCAGTTAACTAACCAAATCTCCCAGAATTAATGTTACGACTACTCAATATAGAATATCTAAAGCTCAGGTATAGCCGATCGGCTCGAATCCTGATTATCACCTATTTTATCCTGATCACCTTTATTGCGCTTATTGCCTCTATCGAATTCAATATAGGCCAGATCGAGTTCAGGGTGGCCGATCAGGGGATCTTCAATTTCCCATATATCTGGCATTTTAACTCATATATCGCAGCGCTTCTGAAATTGTTCCTGGCCATCGTGATCGTCTCCATGATGTCTAATGAATACAGCAATAGAACGATCAAGCAAAACCTGATAGACGGCATGAGCAAAAAGGAATTTATCCTTTCCAAATTCATTACGGTGCTGGTTTTCGCAGGAATTTCGACTTTATTCCTGTTCATAGTATCGCTGATATTGGGCTATTCTTTTTCCGACTTTACCGAATTCTCCATCGTCACCAGCGACCTTGAATACCTGCTCGCCTATTTTGTGAAACTCACAGGATTTTTCGCATTCTGTATGTTCCTGGGAATCCTGGTCAAGCGTTCGGCATTTGCATTGGGTTTCCTGGTAGTCTGGTATATTTTCGAAAATATTCTTCATGCTATCCTGAAATTCAAGATCTTTAAGGGCACTGATACCGCTTCAGATATCATGCAGTTCTTTCCTTTACAGGCCATAAGCAACCTTATTGTAGAACCCTTTTCAAGACTGAATGCGGTTCAGGCTGCGGCCACCCAAATTGGGGAAGCTTTGGATAAAGACTACGGAATTCACTGGTACCAGCTGTTGATCGTGATCGCATGGATCGCCATTTTCGTTTATCTTTCACTGGCACTTCTGAAGAAAAGAGATCTTTAATATCTTAGGACTTCCTGATCTCAACCCATGAGAATATTAAGCTTTTTTCTATTTCTTTTTGCCTGTTCCATATCGCATGCTCAATCCAGCGATTGTTCAGGAGCTATACAAATATGCGGTGACGGATCGATCTCCAGCAATGCGAATGGAGCTGGTGTCCAGGAAATCTCTGAGTTAAATTCCTGTTCCAGCCGTGAAAATAACAGCCTGTGGCTTTATATTGAGATCACCAAGGCGGGAACACTGGGTTTTGATCTGAAACCGGTAAGTTCCAATCTGGAAGTAGATTATGATTTTTTCATTTTCGGGCCGAATGCAAGTTGTGGGAATTTAGGGCAATCCATCAGGTGCTCGACTACCAATCCGCTGGCTTCCGGTGCCACAACCAACTTAACCGGGATGCGACCCGGAGAAACCGATACCAGCGAAGGTCCGGGTGCTAACGGGAATAATTTCATCAAGCCGCTGGATGTGTTGCCTGGCGAAACCTATTTCATCGTGATAGACCGCCCTATTGGGGATGGCCCGTTCGAACTCAACTGGACTGGAGATGTCACTGACAACGGAACTCCATTTCCTGAAGGCCCCGAGATCGAAAAACCCGGAGACCTCTCAACCTGTAATGCATCGGGACAGGCTAGTTTCGATCTTTCAGTCCAGGAATCCGAAATTACCAGCCAGGTAAACACCACTTTGAGTTTTCACACGAACCTGGCCGACGCCACTGATAATATTCAGCCTATACAGGGTTCCTACTTAAGCAATGAACCCGTAAAAACAATTTACGCACGAGTTGAAAACGATCTAACCGGTTGTGCTGAAATTACCGATTTCGAACTGATCATAGAGGATGGCCCGGTCATTACTCCCGAATACGATTTTGCCCAATGCGACCTTGATTTTGATGGAGCTGAAAATTTCAGGTTTTCAGATATCGATTCTGAAATCTTAAACGGGCTGGATCCCAACCAATTTGAAATTGCCTATTTCTTGGAACCCAATCAGGCCCGGGATAATATCAATCCGCTTCCTGCAAATCTTAGTTCAGAAGGTGAGACGATCTACGCACGCGTCTGGGAAAAAGGTTTTCCCAATTGTTATAATATTTCGGAGATTAGTCTTAACCTCAACATTCCGCCGCAACTTCAGGATTTCGACCTGGTACAACCTGTAGTGAATTCCAATAATAACTCGATTAGCATCAACCTTCAGAATTCGGGAAACTACGAATATTCAATTGGAAATATAGATGGTCCTTACCAGGAGGAAACCGAATTTCGAAATATTAGTTCTGGTTTTCAAACCCTGTATATCCGGGATAAAAATGGCTGTGCCATCATCAGCACCGAAATTGCCATTATTGGCTACGATAATTTCTTTACTCCGAACAATGATGGTATCAATGATTTCTGGCAGATCAGGGGGATCGATGAACCAGCTGCCGCCAACTTCGTTTCGATCTTTGACCGCTATGGAAAATTACTGAAAAAACTTCATGTTTCAGAAAAAGGCTGGGACGGGACTTTCAATGGCCAGGAAATGCCCTCTGATGATTACTGGTTTCGCTTAAGTCTTCGAAACAGGCAGGAAGTCACCGGCCATTTTAGCCTGATTCGATGAAAACCTTTAAAAATTGATTTAGGCCTGATAATTGCTTAATTTCGTGAGGCTATGAAAAAGAAGTTACCTGCATGAAATTCAATATAAAATCAGATTATAAACCAACTGGAGACCAGCCAAAGGCGATCGAGCAACTGGTCACGGGTCTTAATAAGGATGAACGCTATCAAACGCTGCTAGGGGTGACCGGATCGGGTAAAACCTTTACCGTGGCAAATGTGATTGAAGAGGTTCAAAAACCTACCCTCGTTCTTGCCCATAATAAAACCCTTGCTGCCCAGCTTTATTCGGAATTCAAGCAATTCTTCCCGGAGAATGCCGTGGAATATTTTGTGAGTTATTACGATTATTACCAGCCGGAGGCTTTTATCCCTACTTCCGGAACCTATATTGAAAAAGATCTATCCATTAACGAAGAGATCGAAAAGTTACGACTAAGCACCACTTCTTCTCTTTTAAGCGGAAGAAGGGATGTGATCGTGGTAGCTTCGGTTTCCTGTTTGTACGGTATTGGGAACCCGGTGGAGTTCAGGAAAAATGTGGTTTCCATCGAACGGGACATGGAAATTTCCAGAACCAAGTTCCTGCATTCCCTGGTTCAAAGTCTGTATTCAAGAACTGAAGCAGAATTCACGCACGGTAATTTCAGAATCAAAGGAGATACGGTGGATATTTTCCCGAGTTATGCCGATAATGCCTTCCGGGTTCATTTCTTTGGAGATGAGATCGAAGAGATCGAGGCATTCGATCCCGGCACGAATGATATTATTGAAAAATATGACCGCCTGAATATTTACCCGGCCAACATGTTCGTTACCTCACCCGATGTCTTGCAGAACGCCATTCGCGAAATCCAGGATGACCTGGTAAAACAGGTTAGTTATTTCCAGGATATTGGCAAAACACTGGAGGCAAAACGACTGGATGAACGTACCAATTTTGACCTGGAGATGATCCGGGAACTTGGGTATTGTTCAGGGATCGAGAACTATTCGAGATACCTTGATGGAAGGAAACCGGGAACCAGGCCATTCTGCCTTTTAGATTATTTTCCGGATGATTACCTCATGGTTGTGGACGAGAGCCACGTTACCATTCCGCAGGTCCATGCCATGTACGGCGGTGACCGCTCCAGGAAAGAAACCCTGGTAGATTATGGTTTCAGACTTCCTGCCGCGATGGATAACAGGCCCTTAAAATTTGAAGAATTCGAGGCGCTTCAAAATCAGGTCATTTATGTGAGCGCCACCCCGGCCGATTATGAACTTCAGAAAAGTGAAGGAATCTATGTGGAACAGGTGATCAGGCCTACCGGCTTGCTGGACCCAGTTATTGAAGTTCGACCCAGCCTGAACCAGATCGATGACCTTATCGAGGAAATCCAGACCAGGGTTGAAAAAGATGAACGAATCCTGGTGACCACCCTGACCAAGCGAATGGCCGAGGAGCTGACTAAATATTTAACCAGAATTGATGTGCGATGCCGCTATATCCATTCAGATATCGATACCCTGGAGCGCGTGGAAATTATGCAGGATTTAAGGAAAGGATTGTTTGATGTCCTCGTGGGTGTTAACCTTCTTAGGGAGGGGCTGGATCTTCCTGAAGTTTCCCTTGTAGCGATCATCGATGCCGACAAAGAAGGATTTCTTAGAAGTAACCGTTCCCTTACCCAGACAGTTGGAAGGGCCGCCAGGCACGTGAACGGAAAGGCCATTCTATATGCCGATAAGATTACGGATAGTATGCAAAAGACCATCGATGAAACTGAATATCGTCGCGAAAAGCAGATCGCATACAACAAAGACAACAACATCACTCCTACCGCGCTGAACAAGAAATTTGATAGTGCGCTTGTCAAGCAAAAGCTTGATATCTACGATCACGAAAAACGTCCGGATCTCAAAGCTGCTGAAGAAGAAGCTGAATACCTCACCAAGCCGCAAATGGAAAAAAAGGTTCGTGAGAAACGCAAGGCAATGGAAGCAGCCGCCAAGGAACTGGACTTTATGCAGGCTGCCAGGTTAAGGGATGAGATCAAGGTATTACAGGATAAAATGAAGGAAATGGCTTAAGAAGCTTATCCTATTTAAATTTTACCTATATTTATTTCATCCTAAGACAGTTAGACATTTCTTAAAATGACAAACTAATCTTGTTTGTCCATGAAAAATTTTTGCTTTTTATTAGGCCTCCTGGCCTTTACCAGTATGTTTGCACAGGTAGGAATTGGAACTTCTGAGCCGAAAGCCCAACTTGATATTAAGGCTACCAGTACGATCGAACCAGCCAATATTGATGGGATTCTAATTCCTCGAATCGATAAATTCCCGATTACCAATCCGGGACCGGAACAGCATGGGATGCTGGTTTTTCTGAATAAGAATCTTCCCGGTTTCAATTCCGGTTTTTATTACTGGCACGCTTCCGAAGTAAAATGGAATCCCATGCTTTCAGACGCATCGGCATCCAACTTTTACAAACCGGGAACCACCGCCAGCCCGAATAATCTTACCGAATTGATCTACAGAGATGCCAGTGTGGGAATTGGAACCGACCAGATCACTTCCAGGCTACAGGTCGCCATTCAGAATGGGAAAGATCTAGCTCTGAAAAAAGGTCTGGAAGTAGATAACGCAAATTCTGCAGTTGATAACCTTACTACCTATGGAATTATTAATGATAACCGTAGTGCAACCAACGGCACCAAGTATGGTATCAAAACAAATGTGGGTGGTGCAGGCACAGGAATCCATTACGGGATTTTTAATGAAACTTATCAGAATACCGGAACCAACGACATTTATGGCTTTTTTAACCGTGTGGGCCGGACCTTTGGAGCGAAAAGCAATAATTACGGGATCTATTCTGAAATTGGAACCATACAGGGAGTTGGTAATATTTATGGCATCTATAGTATCGCAACTGGTGATGCGAACAGTAATGTATATGCCGGTTATTTCGCCGGGAGACTGGGAATAGGCACGAGCCCCGAAACAGAATATGTCTTGCCCACCAGCCGCGGGACCGAAGGTCAGGTTATGATGATCAACGGGACGGGGCAGGTCTCATGGTCAAATGCAGGTTTTCAAAATTATTCCTCCACGACCAGTGCAACAGGAGATTTCGTAATAACCAACGAGGTTGGAAGCCTTCGTATCAACAACCAGGTGTCAGGCCTGGTCATCCCGCCTTCGGCCTCAAATAAGGGAAGAATTATCCGATTAATCAACTGGCCCGGAACATCAGAAAAAAACCTCATTTTTCAGGGCGCTGATGATCTCTTTGATCCCCGAACCAATCAAAAGGTTCTTAGCATAAAACCAAACCAGGTTTTCACTATTCAAAGTGCAGGCAATCGCTGGATCCTTTTAAGTCAATAAAAAAAAGCGCCTAATGGGCGCTTTCCTTAACTAATCAAATTTCGCTTATGCGATCTCGATCATTCGCTTAGCCTGTACTTTGGCTTCTTCCTTCTTTGGAAGACTGATTATCAACACTCCATTGTTATAAGATGCTGAAATCTTAGAGCTATCTACCGATTCTGGCAGGCTAAAGGCACGTTTAAATGTGCTGTAGCTAAACTCTTTTCTGGTGAATCTTCCATTCTCTGAAGAAGTTTCATCTTCTTTTTTGGTTTCAGAGGAAATGGTTAGAACATCGTTATCCAGTTCAATATTGAAATCTTCCTTGGCTTTTCCAGGAGCGGCAACTTCAACTTCGAAGCTATCATCGCTCTCTTTAATATTTACCGCCGGAATGCTGGTTCCAATGCTGTTTACATTAGTAGTTCCTCCAAGCCAGTCAGTTCTGAACATATCATCGAAAACTGAAGGCAACCAATTTGTTTCATTTCTTTTAATTAGACTCATGGCTTTATGTTTTTTAGGTTATTAATCAATTAATTTCATTTACTCTATAGCAATTCGAATACCATCGATTAAAACATGTCAATGTGGCCGTTTATCTCTATTATACCGCGTCATATTGTCATAAAAGCTAAATATATACTAAATTGAGTGCGCTTATGGAAGATTGCTTAACTTTAAAATTGCTTACGCTACACCTATGAAACAGCTTTATAATCGAACTATTTCCTTTTTTAATGTACTTGAAAGCAAAATTGCCTTTTATCCTACCTTACTTGCGTTTCTGGGTTTCAATTTTGCCTTTTTCATGTTATGGCTTGAAAACAAGGGTGTTTCTAGGTATTTACTCGATCATATTCCTGTCCTGGTCGTAAACAATGGCGATACAGCAATGACCATCCTAAGCTCGCTAATTACCGGGTTGATCTCCATGGTTGTCTTCAGTTTTTCCATGGTGATGCTTTTACTGAGCCAGGCATCCAGTAATTTTTCACCAAGACTACTGCCGGGGCTGATTAGTGACCGCAGGCACCAGTTTATCCTGGGTATTTATCTTTTTACCATACTTTATTGCATTTTCATTCTTTTTGCTATTCAGCCTACCGGGAATAAATATCAAACGCCAGGATTCGCGGTGCTTCTGGGAATACTTCAAACTGTAGTGAGTATTTATGCGTTCATTTATTTCATCCATAATATTTCCCAGAGTATCCAGATCAGCAACATCCTTCAGAATATTTTTGAAACAGCCAAAAGCCGACTTACTCAATTAATTGATACAGAGGAAAAACAACGATCAGATTTCCCGGAGACAGAAGACTGGAAAGAATATCACAGTAAAAAAAGCGGGTACCTTCAGAACATCTCTTTTACCAACCTGGTAGACCTTTGTGAAAAGGAAGACCTGAAGATTCATATTTTACCAGTCAAGGGTATTTTTGTTCTCAACGGTATCCCATTGTTTCGATGCAATAAGGAACTGGAGGAAGAAACCGTTAAAGCAATCCTTACCAATTTCAATTTTTCAAGAGAGGAACTGGTAGCCGATAATTACACACTCGCCTTCAAGCAGATCACGGAGATCATCGTAAAGGCCATGTCACCCGGGATCAATGACCCTGGAACAGCCATCAATGGTATTGATTACCTTACAGAATTGCTGGCGCTGCGAATGCGCAAGAAAGACCAAAGCCTGATCATGAGAGATGAGAAGGTTTATATAAAGATGAATACTATAGACTTTGAGGACCTTTTATATAATATCATGGCATCCATTAGAACTTATTGTAAGCATGATATTATCCTGGTTCAAAAATTATTGCTGATGTTCTATTACCTGGAAAGTCAACAAAGCGAAGACACCCGTTATTCAAAATATCTTCGCAAAGAAGCCGGTAAACTACTGAATGACGCAAAAGAGGTCATCAAAAATGAGGATGACATAGAAAAAGCGACCCAATTAGCCTCACAATTCGAACTTCAAAAAACTTCCTGATATGGCACTTACCAATAATGACATTTTTAAAAAACTAAGAGTGGCTCACAAACTCACTAATGACGATATCGTAGAAATATGCAAACTGGTAGATTTTAATGTTTCGAAAAGCGAGCTTGGCGCCATATTCCGAAAAGAGGGGCACGAAAAGTATATGGAATGCGGAGACCAGTTCCTGAGGAACTTCCTGGACGGATTGATCATTCACCTTCGCGGCCCGATGCCGAAAAAATAAATGAGGTATTTAACCAATAAAAAAAGGAGCTGAAAAAAAATTCAGCTCCTTTTTGTTATAATCATGATCGAAAAACAGGTTATTATCTAACCAGCTTCTTATACTTGATACGCTTAGGCATGATATCTCCGCCCAATCGTTTTTTCTTATTTTCTTCGTAATCTGAGAAACTTCCTTCAAAGAAATAAACCTGGGAATCGCCTTCAAATGCGAGGATATGTGTACAGATCCTGTCCAGGAACCAACGGTCGTGAGAGATCACCACGGCACAACCCGCAAAATTCTCCAATCCTTCTTCAAGCGCCCTTAAGGTATTAACATCAAGGTCGTTCGTTGGCTCATCCAGCAATAGCACGTTTCCTTCTTCCTTCAGGGTCATGGCGAGGTGCAAACGGTTTCTTTCCCCACCAGAAAGCATATTTACTTTCTTATTCTGTTCGCTTCCGCTGAAATTGAATCGGCTTAGGTAAGCTCTTGAATTCACCTGGCGGCCACCCATCATGATCAATTCCTGCTCATCGCTGAAATTCTGCCAGATCGTTTTCTCAGGATCGATATTGGAATGGCTTTGATCTACATAGGCGATCTTAGCGGTCTCTCCTACTTCAAAGCTACCTTTATCTGGCTCTTCTTCGCCCATGATCATTTTGAAGATCGTGGTCTTACCGGCACCGTTTGGTCCAATGATCCCAACAATTCCGGCCTGCGGAAGGTTGAAATTTAGATCTTCATACAGCAATTTATCACCAAAAGCCTTGCTTACGCCTTTAGCTTCGATCACATTAGTACCAAGACGTGGACCGTTTGGAATATAGATCTCCAGTTTTTCGTCCATTTGTTTCTGGTCCTGGCTCAATAATTTGTCATAGTTCTTAAGCCTTGCCTTTTGCTTGCTCTGTCTCCCCTTCGGATTCATTCTCGCCCACTCCAGCTCGCGCTCCAGTGTCTTCTGACGCTTGCTCGCCTGTTTTTGTTCCTGTGCAAGTCTTTTCGATTTCTGATCCAGCCATGAAGAATAGTTTCCTTTCCATGGGATTCCTTCTCCCCTATCCAGTTCCAGGATCCATCCGGCAACATTATCAAGGAAATAACGGTCGTGAGTAACCGCGATCACCGTTCCTTTATATTGCTGAAGGTGATGCTCGAGCCAGTGAACCGATTCTGCATCCAGGTGGTTGGTAGGCTCATCCAGCAGTAGAACATCCGGTTCCTGTAATAACAATCTGCAAAGCGCTACCCTTCTTCTTTCCCCACCGGATAGAATCGAAATTTTCTTGTCCGGATCTGGAGTTCTCAAAGCATCCATAGCGATATCCAGCTTGGTATCCAGTTCCCAGGCATTAGAAGCATCGATCTTGTCCTGAAGCTCGGCCTGTTTGTCCATAAGCTTTTGCATCTTATCTGCATCCTCATAAACTTCAGGTAAACCGAACATATCATTGATCTTGTTGTACTCATCAAGAATAGCTACCGTTTCCGCAACTCCTTCCTTCACAACTTCAAGAACGGTCTTGTCCTCATCCAGCTCCGGCTCCTGCTCCAGCATTCCCACACTGTAATTAGGAGAAAAAACAACATCTCCCTGGTAATTCTGATCCTTTCCGGCAATGATTCGTAAAAGGGTTGATTTACCTGAACCGTTCAATCCAAGGATACCGATCTTGGCACCGTAAAAGAAACTCAGGTATATATTCTTCAGTACAGGTGTGTTTGCCCGGGGAAACGTCTTGGTTACCCCAGACATCGAAAAAATCACTTTCTTATCGTCTGACATATATTTTAAATTAAAATTCTATTCATTTTTGAACACGCAAATATCCTGAAATTTTCAGAAAATTCAGGCTTAGTATGCTCCTAATAATCTTTGAATTACCAGCAACTGACCTGTATGATAGGCATTGTGTTCAATTATTAGAAGAATTTCCCGAAACAGGCTGTGCTTTTCTGAATTTTTTACCGGCTTATCTATGTCGTTTTCCAGATCGAGAATGTAATCCTGAAGTTTTTCCCGATCCTGAAAATATTCAGATTTAAGCTCCTCCCAGGACTCTTCAGATTCCGGTTCCTGGCTGTCGGGCCAGTAATCGTCTGGCCATTTATGTTCAGTATACTTTTCAGAAAAACAATAGTCCAGAATATCCTTCTGGGCAAAATGCATATGGTAGAATATTTCGTAAAATGAATAGGGCAGGTCATCAGGCCTGGTCCCTACCTGTTCCAAATTCAGATTATCCACGAAATTGTCAATGCTCTGAAAGGCCATTCCACCATTAAGGTGTTTAACCAATTGTTCCCGTCTTTGCTTTTCGGTACTCATTAAACGCGACCTTTTAAAGCATTGAAAACCCAGGAAATAAAAAAGAACCCGATCCCGGTCGTTGAAAAACCGATGGCGTATTCTTTATACTTCAATACCCCCAGTAAAACCAGGGCAGTACCAACCAGGAACATCAAAAAGGAAGCCCAGCTAAAAATAGTATTCTTATTCATTCCCATATTCCATGCTTTATACAAATATCGGCTATTTTAATGACTCGACTCGAAACTGCAGAGTTCTTCTGTTTTTGTATTTTAGCCAATGCTTATGATAAATTAAAATTCACAAAAATTCTTTAGAATACTGAATATTTCGGAAGGAATTCCGTCAGAAAATTTAGAATTTTGAAAAAAACTTCAAATAAATGGATATCAACTTCAATAAAAATGAAGACCACAATAAACTATTAGTTTCTGATTTAAAGCATAAACTTGCAAAGATCAAATTAGGTGGAGGCGAGAAAAGAATCGAAAAACACCATTCAAAGGGAAAAATGACTGCCCGGGAACGAATCGATTTTCTGCTTGATGACGAGTCCAGAGCTATTGAAATTGGTGCTTTTGCGGGTGACGGCATGTATAAGGAACATGGAGGCTGTCCAAGCGGAGGTGTGGTGGTGAAGATTGGATATGTTTCTGGCAAGCAGTGTATCGTGGTAGCCAATGATGCTACGGTAAAAGCCGGGGCATGGTTCCCCATCACAGGAAAAAAGAACCTGCGTGCACAGGAGATCGCTATCGAGAACAGGCTGCCGATCATCTACCTCGTAGACAGTGCCGGGGTTTATCTACCTATGCAGGATGAGATCTTCCCTGATAAGGAACATTTTGGAAGGATTTTCAGAAACAATGCAGTGATGAGCAGCATGGGAATTACCCAGATCGCTGCTGTTATGGGAAGCTGTGTCGCTGGTGGAGCCTATCTCCCCATCATGAGCGATGAAGCGCTGATCGTTGAAAAGACCGGAAGTATCTTCCTGGCTGGAAGTTACCTGGTAAAAGCCGCGATTGGTGAAAGTATAGACAATGAAACGCTTGGTGGCGCTACCACTCATAGTGAAATTAGCGGTGTTACCGATTATAAAGCGAAAGACGATAAGGATGCGCTGACCCGAATCAGGAATATCATGGATAAGATGGGTGATTTTGACAAGGCAGGCTTCAACCATTCCAAACCAAAAAAACCAAAACTAGATCCAGAAGAGATCTACGGCATCCTGCCAAAAAAACGAAGCGACCAGTATGACATGCATGAGATCATCAACAGGCTTGTTGATGACTCAGAATTTGAAGAATATAAGGAAGGTTACGGCCAGACCATCATCACCGGTTACGCCAGGATCGACGGCTGGGCAGTAGGAATCGTGGCCAACCAGCGAAAGATCGTCAAGACCAAGAAAGGAGAAATGCAGTTTGGCGGGGTGATCTACTCCGATTCTGCCGATAAAGCTACCAGATTCATCGCGAACTGTAACCAGAAAAAAATTCCGCTTGTATTCCTTCAGGATGTTACCGGGTTTATGGTGGGCAGTAAAAGTGAACATGGCGGAATCATTAAAGATGGTGCGAAAATGGTCAATGCAGTAAGCAATTCGGTAGTTCCTAAATTCACGATCATTCTTGGAAATTCTTATGGAGCCGGGAATTACGCAATGTGCGGAAAGGCTTATGATCCCCGACTGATTGCTGCCTGGCCTAGTGCCGAACTTGCAGTAATGGGCGGCACCCAGGCTGCAAAAGTACTTGCTCAGATCGAAACTGCGGCCATGGAGAAAAAGGGTGAAAAGGTTGATGAAGAAAAAGAGAAAGAAGTCTTCGAAAAGCTGAAAGCCAAATATGACGAACAAACCTCGGCCTATTACGCGGCAGCCAGGTTATGGACAGACGCGATCATAGATCCTATGGATACCCGTAAATGGATCTCCATGGGAATTGAGGCTGCGAACCATGCGCCTATCGAAAAGGATTTTAACCTTGGTGTGATTCAAACCTGATCTATTTATGAAAAGATTAATTTTTAGCCTGTTCGCGATTCTTTCAATCGTAACTATGCAGGCGCAGGTGGTGGGTTCCAATCATTCTGAATATACCGAAGCAGATTCATTGAGAGGTTCCTTAAGACCTGAACGCACGAATTTTGACGTTAAAAAATACCACTTAAAATTAAAGGTGGAGCCGGAACGTAAATTCATTTCCGGTTCCAACGTCATTACTTTCCAGGTGGAAGAAGAACTGCCGGTAATGCAGCTGGACCTTTTTGAAAACATGGAAATAGACTCCATTATGCATCAAGGTAAAAAGCTTGATTATAAGCGCAAATTCAATGCTGTTTTCGTTCAATTCGAAACTCCACTAAAGAAGTCGATTACAGATTCTATTGAATTCTATTACCATGGAAATCCTATTGAAGCTGAAAATGCGCCCTGGGATGGCGGATTCGTCTGGGATCAGGATGATGATGGAAATCCATGGATAGGAGTGGCCGTTCAGGGAACCGGTGCGAGTTTATGGTATCCTAACAAGGATCATCAAAGCGATGAACCTGAAGCTGCCCAGATCGATATCGCTGCACCAAACGGTCTTATGAACGTTTCGAATGGCAGATTTACCGGTAAGACCGATCTTGGCAATGGATTTACCGAATGGAGATGGAAAGTGGTCAACCCGATCAATAATTATAATATTATGATTAATATCGGCAACTACACTCACTTTTCTGATACCTATAAGGATCTGGACCTGGATTATTATGTGTTGCCCTATAACCTGGAAAAAGCAAAAGAGCAGTTCGAACAGGTACAGGGAATGATGGAATGCTTTTATGAAAAAATGGGTCCCTATCCTTTCAAGGAAGACGGTTTCAAACTTATTGAAACCCCATACCTGGGGATGGAACATCAAAGCGCCGTGGCTTACGGAAATAAATATGTAAATGGTTATCTCGGTAATGATCTTTCAGGAACAGGGATCGGTTTGAGGTGGGATTACATCATCGTGCATGAATCCGGACACGAATGGTATGGAAACTCGATCACCGCGAAGGATATTGCCGATATGTGGATTCAGGAAGGCTTTACTTCTTATACCGAAGCCATACATATCGAATGCAACTGGGGAAAAAAGGATGCCCAGGAATACCTGAAAGGCACCAGGAGGAACCTTGGCAACAGGAGCAGCATCATCGGGGATTACGGAGTCAATTCTGAAGGCTCGGGCGATATGTATTTTAAAGGTGCGAATTTGCTTAATATGATCCGCAGTATTTACGATGACGATGAATTATGGTGGAACACGTTAAGAGATTATACCAAAACCTTCAAACATAAAACCATTACCACTCAAGACACTGAAGATTTCTTCAATAAAGCAACAAAGGTGGATCTGCAACCTGTATTTGACCAGTATTTAAGACATGCTGCATTACCAGAACTTCAATTTCAAAAGAAAGATGGAAATATCGAATATCGCTGGAAAGCAGATGTGACTGATTTCAAAATGCCCGTGGATGTGTTTATTAACGACCAGGAGACCAGGTTGAATGCCACCTCGGACTGGAAGATTCTTGAAGCGGACGTTAAAGATCCCAAAGAGATCAGAGTTAACGACCTGGAGTTCTATATAGAAAACAGCTTCATTTAAGAATAGAAATTATCTTTTATCTAAACCGGTTGCTTATTCCATCAACCGGTTTTTTTATTTTGGCCAGCCTGAATTGGTAACTGGTATATTTACTTAAAACAATAATTTTCAGTAACTTAAGTAAATAAATCAACCCGTTATGTTAAGTGTAAAATCTCTTAATAAATGGGCCAATGCACATACATACTACTGGCTGGATGTGTTGAGAATTGCACTGGGAGTATTCTTTTTTATTAAAGGCCTGCAGTTCATTTCTCAGACTGAAACCCTTGTAGAGTTGATCGATCCGCTTAAAGGTTATGGCGGGGTCATGCTGGTGATACATTATGTGGCACCGGCTCACCTGGTAGGTGGAATCCTTATCGCATTCGGACTCCTTACCAGATGGGCTCTGATAGCACAGATCCCAATCCTTTTAGGTGCGATCATGATCAATTTCGTAGGAATCATGAATGTTTCCAACCTGATTCTAGCGCTTGTAGTAATGGCATTTACCATTTTCTTCATCTTTTATGGCTCCGGAAAACATTCCGCAGACTATATAATGAAGATGGGATATTAGGCCCGATTTGAGCTTTAATTAGTTTTGAGCTTCTTCCGAAGGAATTAGCATAAGATCGGTTTGTCTCTTATTCACATAGCGAAATCCTTCCTCTCCCCAGTAACCCGCTTCTTCCAGCATGATCCGGATATCCTTGCCCCATTCGGGAACCTCCACTTCGGTATTCAGTTCGATCGCGTAGACAGTATTTTCAAAAAGTTTGTAATCCCCGGAACCCGGAACACCTCCCTGCTGGTCCCACATTCCAATGGTTGGCCCGGCAGAATGTCCATACAAACCAAGCGGATGGGTGTATATGGATGGTTTTAAACCTTCAGCTTTGGCTTCCTCGAGACTCTTTTTCAAAATTTCATTCCCGGTTTTTCCGGTCTCAAAATTTGAAGTAAGTATATCCTGTAATTGATTTCCTTTTTTAAATGCCTGCTGAAGGAATTCCGGTGCGCTGGTTTCACCTTCCTTGAGCACATAGGCCATTTGCTGGCAGTCGGTATTCAGCCTTAAATAGGTGATCCCGAAATCACAATGAATCAGGTCACCTGGCATGATGACCTTATTGCCTTTTTCATCAGAAAAGGCGGTAATATGGTCAACCAGGGCCTCGTCACTTCGCTGAATATCCACGGTAGGATGGAACCAGGTTTCCAGGCCCATATCGGTCACCTTCTGGCGCATCCACCAAACCACATCATCTGTGGTGGTAACCCCGGGCTGAATCACTTCAGTACTAAAGGCTTCGGCAATAATGTCACGAGTGATCTCAACAAGCTGACTGTAGAGCACCATTTCCCTGAAGGTTCGGGTTTCGATCCAGCCCACAGCAAGATCTTCAGCAGAAACAATTCTTTCTTTATATTTTTCAGGTAAAACCTGCATGAACTCATCATGATCGGTCTTTACCAGGCCATCGGCAATTCCGTAATGTTCAGAAAAATTCAGGCCTATCCTTTCCGGGTCTCTTTCAGATATCATATCTACCAGGGCCTGCCATTGATCTGGCTGCTCCTCCTTGTTCCAGGCAGACTGAATATTATCGCCGATATTGTAACGAGCGATAGCCAGTTTTTCAATAGAATCATTTTCCCTGTTAAAAACAAGAATAGTACGTCTCCTCGCATTTAGCCATGTGGATGGTAACATGGTCTTTAAAACAGGGTCTTCGTTATATTCCCGTGAAATGATCACCCACATATCTATCTCTGTCCTGTCCATGAGTGACGGCAGAACATTATTAAAGCGCTCCTTCAATATCTCATCAATCAATTTGGAACGTTCTCTTTCGGCAAGAACCTGAGAATTTGCCAACATAGAAAACAGCATAAAAACTGCGAAGAATATCCTTTTCATAAATAGGTGTGTAGATTAGGACAACTAAGATGAGAAAATTATTTCAATTCGATCTTATCAATAAGAAGTCGGAAATCTTCATTTTTCTTATTTCCGATAAGGAAAGTTAACTGGTCCAGGTGGGAATGATTAAAATCAGGTTTGTCCAAACTTCGCCCGCGGTAGGTTGGTGACATTTTACTAAGAGGAATTTGCACCTCTTCCCATTCACCCGAGGTTCTAAATTCGTAGTTATAGGAATAATAAACCTGGTCATCATTTTTCACGCGTAACTGATAATTCTTGCCATCACCTTTCAACCGAATGGCTACAAATTTATATTCGCCTATTTCCGTTTTTGGCATATCGTAATCCACAGAAACAAAACCTCCGTTATTTTCCAGGGAAACACTTCCTGTAAAGACAGCATGACCTTCATCGTTGAGATAGAATTTTCCCGTGGAAACGCCGCCCATAACCTGGTCTTCTACAATCTTCCACCTGGAAAGATCGGTTTCACTATTAAAATCAAAAATGCTTTTCACGAATAAAAGGGATATGAATGCTATGAGAATACTGGGCCTGATCATTCCGAAATTATGAAACCTTGCTTTTCAAGGTGTTCTCTCTATGTATCTTACCGTTTGGCGTCTCCTCGAATTTCTCGATTAGATAGATCTTTTTGGGTTTTTCATATTTACCAAGGGTTTTCATTTCCCTGATGGTTTGGTGAAGTTCGGCAATGGTGTCTTCAGAAAAATCATCTTCAACAAACAGGACCAGTTGTTCCCCAAGCGCGTCATCTGGCATAGAGGTGACAAAAAACCGGCGATCCAGCTTTTTATTCAGCTTTTTTTCGATCTCTTCAGGATAAATCTTAATACCCCCGGAATTGATCACATTATCGTATCGGCCTTTCCACCTGAATTTTTTATAAGTAAGGATCTCAACCACGTCATTGGTAACGATCTCTTCATCATGCAGGTTGGGAGCCTTGATGATAAGACAACCTCTTTCGTCCTGGGAGATCGTGATATTTGGTAGTAATTTGAAAGGTCGCTCCCCGTTTTTCTTTTTCTTTTTGGAATTGAGACGTTTTGCCGCAACATGGCTACAGGTTTCGGTCATTCCGTAGGTTTCGAAGATCTTACAATCAACATCTGCGATCATTTTCACCAAACGAGGAGAGACTGTTCCTCCACCAATGATCAGTTTTTTAACCAGGTGAAGCCGTGCGATCGAATTATCAAGCTGAAAGGGAGTCATTGCAGAAAAATCATAGACCTTAAAAACCTGGTCCAGAGGATTTGAGGATGGCGGTACCGTATCCAGGTGCCAACCACAGAACATAGCTCTCACAAGCATCATTTTACCGGCGATATAATCTACCGGCAAGCAAAGAAGTGCCGTGGTGCCTGGCGGAAGATCAAAAAAGCGCGCGGTTGCCATGGCCGAATTTACCATATGCTCTTTTTTTAGCCTGATCTTTTTGGGCTTACCGGTGGAACCCGAGGTATGAACCTCGATATAGGAAGTTGGCCGCAGCCAGTCCAGCAGGAAGCTGCCTATTTGTTCTTCAAAAGGCTCTCCCTCCTTTATCAAACTGTAAGCAACCTGCTTCAATTCGCTATTTGAAAAATGTAACCTGTTTAACCTGAAATCTGGATGTGTTTCAGGTACTTTATACTTTTCTGCCATCTTAAGCTAAATTGATAAATCCCATCTTACTTAAAGTTAACAAATTGCTACGAAATGATAAACTTTGTTGTTAAAGTTTTAGGAAATAGGAATTATCCAAAATTTCTGAAATTCTGCCAGGCGCTGAATCCGGGTTTAAAAAACTTAAAATTCAGAAGCCTCAACAGGCATTGGTTTTTCAACCTTTCCAAAGATCTTGTTTTTCCAGTTAGACCATCCATATTTCCTGGCCATGATGAACAGGAACAAGGGATAGATGACCAGAACCGGGATCAAAACGTCCCAGCCTAAAGACGGTTCAGAGACATCCTTAAAAATGGAATGGGTTTGGAACGCAGTCCAGTCGGCAGTTACGATGAGCGCTGTTAAAAGATTGTTCGCTGCGTGAAAACCCAGGGCCAGCTCGATCCCTTCATCCATCAGGGTCATGATTCCCAGGAAAAAGCCTGTACCGATATAATGTATCATAATAATATTACCGAGTTTGGTCACCTCAGGATTCAGAAAATGCAGGCCTCCAAAGATCAGGGAAGTCACCAAAAGCGGAACCCACCTGTTTCCGGCAAGGGTTCCAAAACCCTGCATGAGATATGCGCGGAAAAAATATTCTTCAAAACTGGTCTGCAGCGGAACAAAAAGAATGGCTACCACACATAAGATAAGGAAGGGCACCAGTTGAAAATTGTACAGATAATCTTCGGGATTTGCCCAATAATCTCCGGCGGTTGTTAGAATAATGAATACGGCGAGTAGACCAAAAGCGAACCAGAAACGACCCCAGTCTATCTTCTTCCTTGCTGTTGTTAGTGCCGTAATGGGCTGGCCATGTAGTTTGGGAACCAGAAAAAGAAGGACGGCAAGACCCACAGCAAAGGGTAGTAACATATAAAACAGGAAATAATTTGAATCTAAGGCTGTCATCATTTCAGACTCACTCATACTTAGAGTTTCAGCTCCTTTTTCCAGAAAGAGAGCAATCAGGAACGGAAATTGCCCTAATACGATTCCCGCGATGACTACAAGGGTTCCAATGATATATCTCCAAAAATCATATTTAAACCTGTAAACCTGACTAATAAACATATGTTCTAAAATTTAAATTCCCAGTTCTTTGCTGGGTTATATTGAATAGTTCCGTTCTTAACCTCCAGTGGGCTTGTTATATTATTGGTATACAAACTACCAGTTCCTAAACCCTGTGGCATGCTTGAATTCAATGTATAGGTCCATTGCGCGATCGCATTAAGGCCAATATTGCTTTCCAGGGCACTCGTTATCCACCAGTCTACCCTATTTTTATTACAGCTCTCCAACCACTCGGTAGTGCCTTTTATCCCGCCAATAAGGCTGGGTTTAAAAATAGCATATTGAGGCTTTATAGTTTGTATAAGTTCGGCTTTTTCTGTTACAGTCAAAACCCCTATAAGTTCTTCGTCAAGCGCAATTGGTAACGGTGTTTTTCGGCAGAGTTCGGCCATTTCATTTACCTGCCCCTGTTTTATAGGCTGCTCGATACTGTGAATTTGTAATTTAGCCAGCCTTTCCAGTTTTGAAAGTGCCTCCTCCGGCCTGAACGCTCCATTGGCATCTACCCGAAGTTCGATCTCTTCTGCTGAAAAATGATCCCTGATCGATCTAAGAAGTTGAACTTCTGTGTCAAAATCGATGGCACCAATCTTTAATTTGATACACTTGAAACCAGACTCGATTTTCTGGGTAATCTGTTCTTTCATAAACTCCTTATCTCCCATCCAGACCAGCCCATTGATAGGAATAGAGTCTTTCCCGGCAGTAAATTCTGAAGGAAATAACAGGAAGGGATCCTCGGCTTCCAGGCTTTTAAAAGCCATTTCAATTCCAAACTGAATACTTGGAAATTCACGGAGCCTTTCCCAAAGTTGATCTTTCCCCAGGTGAATATTTTCACATACCCATTTCAGTTGATCTTCATAGCCCGGCTGATCGTCATAACTAAGACTTCTAAGAATTCCGCATTCTCCAAAACCTTCCCGGTTTCCATCGCTTATTCGTATCAACCAGGTTTCTTTTTCAGTAAGAACGCCCCGGGAAGTTCCACTGGGGCGTTTGAATTTGAGTATGTATTTTTTGTAACTGGCGGTCATTTGAATTTTTGGATTGTAGGATTATTAGAGCGTATTGGTTATTCTGCTTCCAAACTTAATAATTTGGATTGTAGATTTTCAAGATCAACTTCAGTAATAAATCCAAGATCATTTGAAAATATCAATTGAGATTCGATCTCGTAACAGGAACCAATCGCTATTTCCAGGAAGACTTCCCCTCCTTAATCGATTTATTCCAAACTTATCTCATTCCGGAAATTTTAGAGTTATTCATCAACTTCCTCACAAAAAGCTCTACTCAGTTTCCAACTATCTAAATCAGGTACCTAATAATCCAATGATGAAAAGATCATTTTACAATTCGATGGATTCGCCGATTTCCAGCAACATCAAATCTTTTCCTTTTTCATAAAATTTGCGCTTGGCCTCTTCATGATCGATCTCGATATATCCAAAAGTATCGTAATGGCAACCCAGGATCTTGTCACATTCGATAAAGTCACTGGCAACAATAGCATCATCCACACCCATCGTAAAGTTATCTCCAATTGGCAAAACGGCAAGATCAAGTTTGGTTTGCATCGGGATCAGCTTCATATCCATGGTAAGTGCGGTATCCCCGGCTATATAAAGGTTCTTATGTTCGCCTTCTATCACGAACCCACCTGGTTGGCCACCATAACTTCCATCTGGAAAGGAACTGGTATGGATGGCATTCACGTATTTCAGGTTTCCGAATTCAAAATCCCAGCTTCCACCATGGTTCATCGGGTGCACTTCAAAACCTTTATCCTCATAATAGTTAGCGATCTCAAAATTACTAACAATCATGGCGCCGGTATTTTTAGCAATCGCTTCGGCGTCCAGGATATGATCCTGGTGAGCGTGCGTAAGCAGAATATAATCGGCTTTTAGGTCCATGATATCCACTTTATCTTTGCTCAGATCGTTCCCGGTGATGAATGGATCCACAATAATATCGATATCACCAATTTTAATGGCCAGGCTATTTTGCCCGTAAAAAGTAATTTTCATCGTCTAATTTTTTCGGTTCTCTATAAAAATAGAAATTAGAATAAAAACCATTCAGCGAAAACCTATATAATTTTGTTAATCTGAGATTTTTTACCAGAGAAGCCCCACGGTGAAAAGAAGCGCAATTCCAAAGGTAGATAAGGCAACAACCTTCAATTCCGGGTCCAGCAATTTGGGATCCTGGTTATTAACTACCCTGTGAAGGTGAAAGATAAGCGGAATAAAAGCCAGCAAGTACAGGAAATCGTTAAGGTCGCTCGAGGTAATTACTGAATAGACCACGAGGCAGAACAATGCCCCAAGAATTAGCGTATAATGATAGTCCTTGGCCCGGTTTTCTCCCATTTTTACGACCAGGGTCATCTTTCCTGATTTTTCATCTGAAATCCGGTCCCTGAGATTATTCAGGTTTAGAACCGCAACGCTAAGCAATCCTATGGAGACCGCTGGAAAAAGGCTTATTAAATGATGTTCATGGCTGTACAGGTAGTATGATCCATAAACAGCAACCAGCCCGAAGAAAATAAAAACAAAAATATCCCCTAAGCCCCTGTATCCATAAGCCGAATCACCCATGGTATATTTCATGGCCGCAATGATGGCACCAATTCCCAGGAAAAAGAAGAACAGTGCCTCCAGTATATTTTCTTCTCCAAATGAAGCGTAGATAAGCAAAACTGCTAACAACAATGTAGTAACAGCTGTTATAACGATGGCTGCCAGCATATCTTTTTGAGTGATGAGCCCGCTTTGAATAGCCCTTGAAGGGCCTAAGCGTTCATCATTATCGGTCCCTTTAACACCATCGCCATAGTCGTTGGCAAAATTCGATAAGATCTGTAAACCAAGTGTTGTTCCCAACGCAAGACTAAAAATAGCGATATCGAAGAAGCCTTCCCTCCAGGCTATACTGCTACCTACCAAAATACCCGAAATGGATAGCGGCAGCGTTCTTAGCCTTGCGGCTCCAATCCAGGAAGAAATCGTGCTCATCCCTAATTCATTATTTTTACCAACAGTTCCTTTAAAAGATCACCATCCGGGACATTACCGGCACCCACTCCTTTTCCTTTGACATCGGTTTCATGGATCAGGCTGATCGCCTGGCTAACTTTTTTTATAGGATAATTTCTTGCGGCCACCACGTAATCTTTGACAAAGTACGGACTGATCTTTAATTGTTTGGCCACGCTACCCTTGGATTTATCTGGTAATCCATGATATTGCAGGATCTGTGAAAAATAGGAGAATAAAAGCGAGGTCGTCATGACAAGCGGGTTATCCTTTGGATTCTGTGCGAAATAATTTGCGATTCGGTGGGCCTTAACCGTATCTCTCTCACCTATGGCATTTCTTAGCTCAAAATTATTGAAATCCTTGCTTATCCCGATATTCTGCTCAATGGTTTCAGGATCTATCGTACTGCCTTTAGGACAAATGAGCTGTAGCTTGGTAAGTTCATTATCGATCTTGCCAAGATCGGTACCCAGGAATTCAACCAGCATCTGGGATGCTTTTGGGGAAATACTGTATCCGCGGGATTTCATATTCTTCATGATCCAGTCTCCTACCTGGTTCTCATAAAGCCGCTTACTTTCGAACACGAGCCCATTTTTCATGATGGCCTTGATCAGTTTTTTTCGTTTATCCAGTTTCTTGTACTTATAGCAAACCACCAGCACCGTTGTTGGTTGCGGATTTTCAGCATAAGAAGTGAGATTTTCAATGGTACGGGAAAGGTCCTGGGCCTCTTTTACGATGACCACCTGGCGCTCTGCCATCATGGGAAAGCGTTTGGCATTGCTCACGATATCATCTACCGTGGTGTCTCTTCCATAGATCACCATCTGGTTAAAACCCTGTTCCTCCTCGCTTAAAATGTTTTCCGAGATATATTCCGAAATCCGGTCTATATAATAGGGTTCCTCCCCCATTAGGAAATAAATGGGTTTTATATCTCCTTTTTGAATATCACTTACAATCTTCCTGGCTTCATCCATATTGGATCTATATGGCTTTTTTTGAGAAAAACATTAATTGGAGGCCTGCAATAAACTTTATTACTTTTGGCCTATGCAAAAACTGAATTTTCCTTCGTATTCGTTTCGGTTCAAAAATAGTCAAAATAAAATAGCCGTTTTTGACGATCTAAGGAAAAAATTTATCATTCTCACTCCGGAAGAATGGGTGAGGCAACATTGCGTTAAGTTCTTAAAGGAAGAAAAAAAATACCCTTACAGCCTTATAAATGTTGAAAAGCAGCTCAAACTGGCAGGATTAACCAAACGTTATGACATCGTGGTTTTTGAACCTGACGGAAAAATCAAGATCGTCGTGGAATGCAAGGCACCATCTGTGAAGATCACACAGGACACCTTTGACCAGATCGCGCGCTATAACATGAGTTTACAGGCCGAATTCTTAATGGTCACGAACGGCCTTCAGCATTTTTTCTGCAAACTCGATTATGAAAATGAAACCTATATCTTTCTAAAAGAACTTCCTCAATACAAGCAACAATGAGAACAGCCGTCGTCATTTTGAACTGGAATGGAAAGGAATTGCTCAGGCAGTTCTTACCATCTGTGATCCAAAATTCTGAAGAAGCAACTATCTATGTTGCAGATAATGCCTCAACAGACGGTTCAGTTAAGTTTCTGAAAGCCGAATTCCCCGAGATCAGAATCATTCAGAACTCATCTAATGCCGGTTATGCGGGCGGTTACAACCAGGCGCTCAGAGATTTGGACGAAGATATCTTTATTTTATTGAATTCTGATGTGGAAGTTAGCCCTGGCTGGCTTGGACCTATTCTTCAAATTTTTGAAAAAGAACCACAAACAGCAGTAGTTCAACCCAAGATCCTTGATTATAAGAAAAAAGATCATTTTGAATATGCCGGTGCGGCAGGAGGTTTTATCGATGCTTACGGATATCCGTTTTGTAGAGGCCGAATTTTCCAGGAGCTGGAAAAGGATCATGGGCAGTACAATGAAGATGCGTATATTTTCTGGGCAAGCGGCGCCTGCCTGGCTATAAGAAAATCGGCTTTCAGGGAAGCAGAAGGACTGGACGAGGATTTCTTTGCTCATCAGGAAGAGATCGATCTTTGCTGGAGGCTTCAGAACATGGGGTACCGAATAAAATTTGCAGGAAGATCCAGGATTTATCATGTAGGAGGAGCAACGCTGGCCAATATGAACCCTATGAAGACTTACCTTAATTTCAGGAATAGCCTCTACCTTCTTTTGAAGAATATTGAGAGTCCAAAAGTCTATTTCATCATTTTAATGCGAATGGTATTAGATGGGATAGCCGGGGTCAAGTTCCTTACCGAAGGAAAATGGAATCACTTTTTTGCAATTCTGAGAGCCCATGGCAGTTTTTATCGCAAGTTTTTCCACATACATAAAAAGAGAAAAAAATCCCGGTTTTACAGGGATTACAACCTCATAAACTCCATAGTTTACGAGCATTTTATCCAGCATAAAAATAAATTTAGTGAACTAAAAAAATAAATCCTGAATGATTTGTTAAAATAGCTTTCCCTCTTATTATTTTTTTGATATTTTTGGCGCATCTAACAATTTAAAATTTATAAGAAACGAGTTATGAAAAAAATCATGCTTTTGTCGGCAACGGCTGCCATTTTGCTTTCTTCATGTGTTTCACAGAAAAAATACAATGAACTGGAAGCAAAGCAAAGAGAAACTCAGGATCAATTAAATACAGCTACCGTTAAGTTGAATTCCTGTCTCGATGAAAAAGAGAGAATGAATTCTGAAATCTCAAGATTGAACAACACCAATGCTGCTTTATTGAACAACGTTGGAGATCTTGCGACCCTTTCAAAGAAAGAAGCTGAAAACCTTGAGCGTTCACTAGAAAGCATCAAAGAAAAAGATCTTGCAATCCGTTCTATGCAGGATGCAATTAACAAGAAAGATTCTGTAACTCTTGCCCTTGTAACAAGTCTTAAAGGAGCTCTAGGAAACATGAGCGACGAGGATATCGAAATCAACGTTGAGAAAGGTGTGGTTTACGTATCTATTTCAGATAAGCTTTTATTTGACAGTGGACGTTACAACATTACCCCACGTGCGAAAGAAGTACTTGGTAAAGTTGCTACTGTAGTTAAGAACAAGCCAAACATCGAGTTTATGGTTGAAGGTCATACCGATGACAAGCCAATCAGCACTAACATGTTCGAAGACAACTGGGATCTATCTGTAAAACGTGCAACTTCTGTTGTAAGAGTTCTTCAGGAAGAATTTGGTGTAGAACCAGCTAGAATGACTGCTGCAGGTAGAAGTTACTATGTGCCAGTTGCTACTAACGAAACTGCTGAAGGTAGAGCTAAGAACAGAAGAACCAGAATCGTGGTACTTCCAAAACTTGACCAGTTCTACAGCATGATCGAAGACGGAATGGAAAAAGCTACTTCTAACCAGGAGTAAGATTTTTTCTAAAGACATAAATTAAAAAGCCCTGCAACTGCAGGGCTTTTTTTATAAAAGGAAGTTTCAACTTGGATCATTATCCAGATCCTTCCTGTTAGTTTTTGAATTCTTCTACAAGATATCCACGCTTCCTTTGCCTTCACGAATGATCTCTGGTTCGGGAGTGGTAAGATCTATCACTGTTGAAGGAATATTGTCTCCGTAACCGCCATCTATCACCAGATCTACCAGGTTACCCCATTTTTCTTTGATCAGCTCCGGATCTGTGCTGTATTCCAGCACCTCATCTTCATCGCGAATCGAGGTGGAAACTATTGGATTACCAAGGCCACTTACAATAGCACGGCAAATATTGTTGTCTGGAACCCTGATCCCAACCGTCTTTTTCTTTTTAAAGACATTAGGAAGGTTATTACCTCCGGGCAGAATAAAAGTATAAGGACCGGGCAAACAGCGCTTCAAAATTTTGAAAGTGGCTGTATCGATCTGTTTCACGTAATCTGAAAGGTTGCTCAGGTCTTCGCATACAAAGGAGAAGTTTGCCTTTTCCAGCTTTACGTTCTTTAATTGAGCTATCTTTTCAAGGGCGGCCACGTTCGTGATATCACACCCAAGGCCATAGATAGTATCAGTAGGATAGATGATAAGCCCTCCTTTTTTAAGGACCTCTACTACTTTATTGATATGTTTCGGAGCAGGATTTTCGTCATAAATTCTTAATAATTCAGCTGCCATAATGGGTTGGTTTTTTAAATAAATTAGAAATTAAGATGTCGTACTCTAAAATCAGGAACCGAATTATTCATTTACCTTCTCTACTTCGCTCTCAGATTTTAATACCTTGCTCCCGTCTTCCTGCTCAATATACAGGGCTTTATCTCCCTCTTCTCCCTCACGGGTAACCTCATTGCCATCGATGGTTTTGGTCACCTTTTCTGTATAGGTTGAAATAACCTTTCCGGTTGCAGTACCATTTCCCCAGTTCCATTTTACCTTACTTCCTTCTCGAATCATTTTTTCCTTTCAAGGTAAAAAGAAAGCCGCTTTTGGCGGCTTTCTATAACAGAAGTTTAACTGCACTATTCTAGGTAAGAACCTTTAATTTAGCGAATCTAAGGAGGAGTTTTTTTATTCCGCCTTCCTCGAAATCTATTTCAGCTTTCTTATCCTGGCCTATGCCTTCGATCTTCAAGACCTTTCCTTTACCAAACCTCATATGCTCCACTTCATTACCTTCAGTAAGTTCAATGTTATTTCTTGCTTTTTCCGGCTCCGGACCTGCCGGTTTCAGCTTCCGAAGTTTTCTAAGCTGCTCTTCCGAAGGTTTATGAGACGGCGGTGGTGTTCCATTTTTAGGTTTACTTCTCCTCAATTTACTTTTATCCACCTCATCCCCGAAGATATCGGTGTCAATAAGCGGTTTATATTTATAATCGTCCTGCGGAACCATCATATCGAGGTATTGGTCATCGATCTCTTCAATAAATCGGCTTGGCTCTGCATCCACCAGTTTCCCCCAGCGATATCTGGATAAGGTATAAGTTAGGTAAGCCTGTTTCTCGGCGCGCGTAAGCGCAACATAGAATAGCCTTCTCTCTTCCTCCAGTTCGCTACGGGTATTCATGCTCATGGCAGAAGGGAACAGATCTTCTTCCATTCCAACGATATAAACGTAAGGGAATTCGAGTCCTTTAGCCAGGTGAATGGTCATCAATGCTACCCGGTCGTCATCGCCGGTATCTTTATCCAGATCGGTTGCAAGGGCTACGTCTTCCAGGAATTCTGAAAGTGAACCGCTAGCATCTGCCAGTTCTTTCTGGCCTTCCACGAAATCCCTGATCCCGTTCAATAATTCTTCGATATTTTCAATTCGGGCTATTCCTTCCGGAGTTCCATCTTTTTTTAGTTCCTGAACCAGACCGGTCTTACGGGTTACGGTTTCAGCCAGTTGAAAAGCATCGCTGGTCTCGTTCATGATCGCGAAGCTTTTGATCATGTTCACGAAATTTTCCAGCTTGGTTTGAGTACCGCGATTGATCTTCAGATCGACCTGGCCAAGGCTTTCAATAATTTCAAAAATGGAGATACCTCTCTGGTTGGCTGCAACTGCCAGGCGATCCATCGTAGTTTGCCCAATCCCGCGTGAGGGATAATTGATCACCCGTTTCAAAGCTTCCTCATCCTTGGGATTCAGGATCAACCTTAGATAGGCCAGCACATCCTTGATCTCTTTTCTTTGATAAAAGGAAAGTCCTCCATATATCCTGTAAGGAATATCCTTTTTTCTTAGGGCATCTTCCATCGCCCTACTTTGTGCGTTGGTTCGGTACAAAATGGCAAAGTCACCGTTATTCAGCTGATTCTGCATTTTGTTCTCAAAAATAGAACTGGCAACATAACGCCCTTCCTCACCATCGGTAAGCAACCTGTTAACAATGATCTTTGGTCCATCATCATTCGCCGTCCAAACCACCTTCTCCAGCTTGGTCTTATTCTTATCGATAATGGAATTCGCGGCGTTAACGATATTCTTGGTAGAGCGATAATTCTGCTCCAGCCTGTACATCTGTACATTATCATAATCTTTCTGGAAATTCAGGATATTATTGATATTCGCCCCGCGAAAGGCATAGATACTCTGGGCATCATCGCCCACCACGCAAATGTTCTGAAATTTATCAGACAAGGCTCTAACGATAAGGTACTGTGAATGGTTGGTATCCTGGTACTCATCCACGAGGATATATTTGAACCTGCTTTGATATTTGTGCAATACTTCCGGAAAACGGTTCAGCAATTCATTCGTTTTCAGAAGAAGGTCATCAAAGTCCATCGCGCCCGCCTTAAAGCAGCGATCTACATATTCTTTATAAATGTCGCCCAAACGCGGTTTCTTAGACATCGCATCGGCCTCCATCAATTCAGGATTCTGAAAATAGGCTTTTACCGTGATCAGGCTGTTCTTGTAGGACGAAATTCGATTATATACCTGTTTATACTTGTAAACATCTTTATCCAGCCTCATATCCTTAATGATTGCACGGATCACGCTATGAGAATCCTGGGTATCGTAAATGGTAAAATTGGAAGGGTATCCCAGCTTATCGGCCTCGAACCTTAGGATCTTGGCAAAAACCGAATGAAAGGTACCCATCCAGAGATTCTTCGCTTCTGAACTGCCAACGATCTTCGAGATACGCTGCTTCATTTCCCGTGCAGCCTTATTGGTAAATGTAAGTGATAGAATATTGAAGGCATCAACTCCCTGGTTCATCAGGTAGGCGATCCTGTAGGTAAGCACCCTGGTTTTTCCCGACCCAGCGCCGGCAATTACGATCATGGGCCCGTCTTTTTGCAGCACCGGAGCCCTCTGTGCATCATTCAATTCCGCTAAATAAGCTTCCAAATTTTCTCCGTTTTTAAATGCTGAAAGGTAACCAAAATGCTCAAAAAAATAAACCCAAACCCGGCCGTTTTTTGAACAGGCACGGGATATCCAATTCGGCTTTTTCTATTTTAATATCTTTAGCTTTTTCAAACTTTTTGCTGAAACTATGAAAAACACCTTACTGCTTTGTAGCCTGCTAATAACCGGTATCGCCTGTTCCCAGGAATACGGCACTGGAAACGTGATACCCGAATATGGAAAAACCTTCACGGTTCCAAGCCCCGGTTTTAAAACCTATACCAGCTCAAAACTTAAAATGGTACTGGACATAGACCGAAGTTTTGACCCTGAACAACCAAACAGGCTCATCGAAACGGCAGCACGTTTTCTAAACATGCACGAAAAAGCGGGAGTTGATCCTAAAAATATGGAAGTAGCCCTGGTTTTACACGGGAACGCCGTTTTTGACGTGCTGGAAGATGAGTTCTATGCCGAAAAATTCCCGAATACAAAAGCTAACCCAAACCTGCCGCTCATAAAGGCCCTTGCTGAAAAAGGAGTGCAAATAATCCTATGCGGGCAAAGTGCCGCCCATCACAAAGTCACCAAAGAAAAGGCCAGTAAGCCTGTGAAATTTGCCCTATCGGCCATGACAGCCCTGGTGCAGTTACAAAATGAAGATTACCGGCTGGTGAAATTTTGAGATCGCCATAACAGGAAGAAGCTTGTATACTTCACTATTTCATTTAACTTTGAAATCCTGAAAACAGATCTTTCATGAACCAAACAGAAATTCTGGACCTCATCTATGCAATCCTCCCTGCCGTTATAGTTGGCCTGGTGAGCTTTTACTTTTTCAGCTCTTATTTTAAAAGTGAGGAAGGCCGAAGGAGGTTCCACTTAATGAGGGAAAACCAAAAAACCTCTCTTCCAATCAGGCTCCAGGCATATGAGAGACTCACCTTATTTCTTGAAAGGATTTCTCCAGGAAACCTTTTATTCAGGGTTAAGCCTACTTCTGAAGACCCGGTTCAGTATGCCAGCTTACTAATTGCAACTATCGAGCAGGAATTCGAGCATAACCTTGCGCAACAGATATACGTGAGCACCGATTGCTGGGATTATGTAAAAACGGCAAAGAATGCCACCATAAATCTGCTAAGAAATGCTTCAGCTAAAAAAGAACTTGGCAACACCGATCAATATAGAGAAGTGGTACTTAAGAATTTGATGGAAAAGGAACCTCCTTCCAGCGCAGCACTTTCTTTCATCAAAAAAGAAGTTAGAAACCTAACCTAAACCAGGATCTTTCAGACTTCTTTTCCCTTTCTTTATTTTCGGCATATTCGTAACCTTCCTGCCACCACTGTGTCATGGCTTTTTTATTGAATACCAGTGAATTTTCAGTGAGCTTGGTAGGAGTATAATAGATATTCAGCTTCACCTTTTTATTCATGGCAGCTAATTTGCCTTCCACGATATCGTGATATTCCACCTGGTCAAGTAGAAAACCGAAAAGATTTACCATCAGGGAAAATGGGTTTTTTCCGAGAATCTTATTATACTCCATATTCTCGGCCTCGAGGATGATCGCATCAACTTCGGTGGCACCTCTCTTGATCGCCTCTCGGATGGGTACTACACAACCAAGTCCGCCATCGGCATATTCACAGCCATCCTTCTGAGCAAGGCTCATAAACGGGATATAATTACAACTAATCCAGATCCAGTCACAAAAATCGTCGTATTCGAAATCGTGGATAGATTTGTATTCTACCCGGTTCTTGGAAAGATTAGATACGGTCACCACTACATCTTTCACCTTCCCTTTAAGTTCTACGAAATCCTCCCGGGAAAAGCTTTTTCTAATATTCCTTTTTAGCGCTTTACTTTCTCCAAAAGTACGGCGGGACCTGATGAACTGCCAGACCGTGTTGAAGTAATTGATGGTCACATATTCCCTGCCATCCTTCTTTTTCACCACGAATGGATTAACGCTGAAGATCTTTCGCTGGGTGACATTGGTATAAATATCATATACCTTCTGTATCTTTCCAGCCGCCAGATGCGGGATTAAAAGACTCCCGGTGGAAGTCCCCAGGAACAGGTCGTAATTTCTCTTTTTCTCCTGAATAAGGTATTGGGCCACGCCGCCGGCGAAAGCGCCTTTACTTCCCCCTCCAGATATTACCAATGCACGCATTAAGGTTTAAATTTCGTTTATTTCTTCATTTCGATATTTGGCAAATTCAAATCCAGATTCCCACCACTCGGTCATTTTGTCTTCATTAAAAATAAGGGAATTGGTCGTTAAAACACTGGGAGTATAATAGAAATTTAGAATTGCATCATGATTAGCAGCTGCGAATTTCCCTATCTTGATATTCTGATTCTCTATACGGTTCAGCATAAAAGAGAACAGGTTGGTGATTAAGGAAAATACATTTTTAGAAGGCATCCTGTTAAAATAGGTCACTTCGGTTTGCAGCACTATAGCGTCTACCTCTGTAGCACCACGATTGATGGCCTCTTCAATGGGCACCATAGAACCCAGGCCACCATCGGCATATTCGCAGCCATTTTTCTTCACCAGGCTCATGAAAGGCGTGTAATTACAGGAGATCCAGATCCATTCAATAAAGTCCTTGTAATCGTAGTCGTTTATCGATTTGTATTCTACTTCATTAAGTGAAATATTCGAAACGGTCACTATCAATTCCTTGGGACCGGCCTTTAGTTTTTCGAACTCCTCCCGCGTAAACGTCTTTTCCAAAAGCTTCTTGAGGTTAAGACTATCGCCAAAGGTTTTATGTCCTCTCATAAAATTGCGCAATACGTTGAAGTGGTTGATGCTAATGGTCTCATGTCCATGCTGGCGCTTGATGAAAAAAGGACGCAGACTGAAAATGCTCCCCTGGTTTACCGAAGTAAAAACCTTTCTCACTTTCTCTGCCTTATTGAGTGCCATATGAGGCATTAAAAGACTCCCGGTTGAAGTACCGATATACAGGTCATAATCCCTTCCCAGCTCCTCGATGAGATACTGAGCCACACCACCTGCAAAGGCGCCCTTACTTCCTCCTCCAGAAATTACCAGTGCCCGCATATCATCCTGAGATTTGTGAACGCAGATATCTTGTATCTTCTTCGCTCATGGTTTGCAGTAAATCGTTCAATTCCTGGCGGAAACTTTCTTCGGTGAGCAGTTTTTTTAACAATTGCCTGCAATAGTTCCTGAAACTATAAGTATGATGCTGAGTTCCCATTACCAGGCTTTCCAGGCTGTTTTCATCAAGTGCAGCGATCTGGTATAAATAACCAAAGGCATTTTCCCTGATCTGAAATGGATTCCATTCCAGGGTGTAGCCAGCAAGTTCATCATAATATTGCGAGGTTGCGTCTGGCTCAAATTCTGGGGTAACCAGGCTCAAGGTCAACCATAACATCCTGATGTTCTTTTCAAAGAACCCGACACGCCCTTTGGTTTGCTCGAGATATTTTGAGCGGTCTTCCGGAAACTGGCTCCACAGACTAAAAAGTGCAGCTTCCTGGGTTAAATAAGACTCATCGTTCAGCAAACTTTCATACTCCGCTTTTAAATTTTTCGGAATTTCCCTCATACTGATCGCGATAGCCTGCCGCACAAAGATATTACCGGTTTCAAATGCCTTTTTATAGAGTTCAAGAGCCTGCACACTTTTGTTTCCAGACAACTGGTTCACGGCTTCCTGACCCATATAATCATTTACCGGGAAACTGAGGGCCGATCCAAGATATTCAGCTTTCTGGTCAAGCGGGGTTTCTCTTAAGGCCGCCAGCTGCAGGTACTGGTTCATGAATTCAGACTTTTTAAGGGATTCCAAAGCTTCTTCAGCTTTAAATGCCGATTGCTCCAGCCAGTCCTTTACAAAAAGAGAAAGGTCCATCCCTGAAGCCATTTCCATTTCTGAAATAAGATTCTCGGTACTCACATTTTGAAAACTATATTGCTGCAGGTAATTCTTCACCCCTTTCCTGAATGCCTCGTCCCCTATTCTTTCCTTTAAGATATGAAGTGCCCAGGCTCCTTTTTGGTAAAAAGTAAGTGAACTTGCATCAGGTTTTAACAGGGATTCCCCTTTCCCCCTATCGCTCAGGGCTTTCAACTGCTCGGCTGTTTCGTATAACCTGAAGTAATAATAATCCTCCCCAAAGATCTCCCTTTCTGCCAGCAGGGCATAATAAGTTGCAAATCCTTCATGCAGCCAGTGATGTTTTCCATTTTCGGCGGTTACCAGGTTACCGAACCATTGATGGGCCAGCTCATGGGCATTTACATTCACATAATTGCGGTCTTTGAATCCTATGGAATCGGTCATTAAATTGTTGGAAAAAATGGTGGTGGCCGTATTTTCCATTCCTGCATAGAGAAAATCCTGTACCGGGATCTGCTTATAATTCTGCCACGGATAGGGCACCCCGGTTTCCTTTTCGAAAAAGTCAAATATTTGAACCGTATGCCGGTAGGTTGGTTCGACTTTGGCCGAATCTTCAGGTTTAAAGAAAAGCTGAATCTCATCGCCTGTGGAAGACTTCAGTTCTTTTTTCTGAAATTTTCCCGCTGCCAGGGCCAGCAGGTAGCTGCTCATGGGCTTATCCATATCGAACTGCCAGCGCACCAGCGAATCTCCAAGTTTCGTGGTATTCTGAAGTTTGCCATTAGACACGACCTCAAAACCTACCGGAAAATCAAAACTCAGGTCGAACTCTGCTTTCTCCCTGAGATCATCGAAGGTGGGAAACCAGGTAGAGGTGAAT
This sequence comes from Christiangramia oceanisediminis, assembly GCF_022570735.2. Taxonomy (GTDB): domain Bacteria; phylum Bacteroidota; class Bacteroidia; order Flavobacteriales; family Flavobacteriaceae; genus Christiangramia; species Christiangramia oceanisediminis. The sequence continues at coordinate 403,392 of NZ_JANCNS010000003.1, forward strand.
TTTCCCTGTCCCTGGGTCCAGACCTGCTTTTTCGATGCCTCCACTTCCGGATATTCCCAGTTGATGAAATACATCCCAGTTTGCGGTTTTACTGAATAATTTAATTCGAGTTTTTCGGCTTTAGCTATCCTGAAATCATGCAAAATATAGATGCCGGTCTCCTCCCTGCTAAAGTCAACCTGATTTCCATTCAGGGAAACCTCGCTAAAATCCATATTTCGCCCGTTGATAAAAAGGCTATCTGTGCCCTGCAGGACATCAAACTCATAACTCACCTTTCCGGATACCGTTTTCTGTTCAGGATGAATGGTGACATGTGCTTTCACATGCTTAAAATCGATCGAATTTATCTGGGAAGATTTGTTCTGTGCCTGGGAGATCGAGAAAATAAAAAGGAACAGAAAAGTTATGATTTTTTGCATGTAGTCCTGGAGAATATCTTCTGCAAATTACAAAATAGAGGCTTTATTACATAAATTTTCCTCGTTATTGCCCGAATCTGAAACAGGAATATCCAAAAATCGGAGCGTTTTAATATCTTCGTTTTTATGATCCAGAACCTGCTGCAAACTCCCATTGAGTATCTAAAAGGCGTTGGTCCAAACAGGGCCGACCTTCTTAAAAAGGAACTCGGCATTGAAACGTACAGAGATCTGATCAATTTCTTTCCTAACCGCTACATCGATAAAACCGGGTTTTACAAGATTTCCCAGCTTCAAAGAAACACATCAGAAGTACAGATCGTTGGAAAGATCGTCCATATGAAAATGGTCGAGCAAAAACGGGGAAAAAGACTGGTAGCCGATTTTGTAGACGATACCGGAAGAATAAAGCTGGTATGGTTCAGGGGCCAGAAATGGATCCGCGAAAACCTTAAACTGAATACTCCTTACGTCATCTTCGGAAAAACGAACTGGTATAATGGTGTTTTCAGCATGCCGCATCCTGAGATGGAACTGGTTGCCGACTATAAACGCAATCTAAGAACTGCGATGCAGCCAGTGTATCCCTCTACCGAGATGCTTCTGAAAAAAGGGATCACCAATCGGGTGATTATGAAACTGATGCAGGAGGTATTGCAGCAAACCGGGCTCAAATTTTCAGAAAGCCTTAATTCTGACCTGATCCAGGAACTGAAGCTCATTGCCAAATCGGAAGCCCTGTTCAATATACATTTTCCAAAAAGCCAGGAATTGCTCGCAAAAGCACAGTTCCGGCTGAAATTTGAAGAGCTGTTTTTCATTCAGCTTCAATTGCTGAGGAAGAATATGCTGCATAAGCAGAAGATCAAGGGCTTCAATTTTGAACAAATCGGGGATCATTTCTCCGGTTTTTATGAAAATCATTTGCCTTTTGAACTGACGAACGCCCAAAAACGGGTGATCAAGGAAATTCGAAGCGATATGGGAACCGGCGCTCATATGAACCGGCTGTTACAGGGAGATGTGGGCTCCGGGAAAACCATCGTGGGATTAATGTCTATGCTCATCGCGCTGGATAACGGTTTCCAGGCATGCCTGATGGCCCCTACCGAAATACTTTCCATCCAGCATTATAATGGCCTGGCTGAATTATGTTCAGACCTGAACATCGAAATTCGCTTGTTAACCGGTTCCACCAAAACTTCGGAAAGAAAGGAGATCCACGAAAAACTGGAGAACGGTGAGATCGATATTCTAATCGGCACTCACGCCCTGCTCGAAGATAAGGTTCAGTTCAAAAACCTGGGGCTGGCGATCATCGATGAGCAGCACAGGTTTGGCGTGGCTCAACGTGCCAAACTCTGGAAAAAAAACCAGATCCCGCCACATGTGCTGGTCATGACAGCGACTCCAATCCCGCGGACCCTGGCCATGAGCCTTTATGGCGACCTGGACATTTCGGTGATCGATGAATTGCCGCCTGGGCGAAAACCTATCAAAACTGTCCACCGGTATGACAGCAACAGGCTGAAGGTTTTCAGATTTATACGAGATGAAATCGAAAAAGGCCGGCAGGTCTATGTGGTTTATCCGCTAATCCAGGAATCTGAAAAAATGGATTATAAAGACCTGATGGATGGTTATGAAAGCATTGCAAGAGAATTCCCGGAATTCCAGATCTCCATCGTTCACGGTCAAATGAAACCGGCTGATAAAGATTATGAAATGGACCGGTTCCTGAAAAGGGAGACACAGATCATGGTTGCGACCACCGTAATCGAAGTTGGAGTAAATGTACCTAACGCCAGTGTGATGATCATAGAAAGCGCCGAACGCTTTGGACTGTCTCAACTGCACCAGCTAAGAGGAAGGGTTGGCCGTGGAGCTGAACAAAGTTATTGTATCCTCATGACGGGACATAAACTTTCTGCCGACAGCAAAACCAGGCTGGAAACCATGACCGCTACCAACGACGGCTTCGAGATCGCAGAGGTGGATCTTAAATTAAGAGGCCCGGGAGATTTGATGGGCACCCAGCAAAGCGGGGTACTTAATCTTAAGATCGCTGATATTGTCAAGGACAACAGTATCCTGTCTACAGCCCGCCACTATGCTTCCCAACTATTGAAGAAAGATCCAAACCTTGAACTCGAGCAAAACCGCAGTATTAAGAACGCTTACGCCCGCTTAGTAAAGAATAAGACCATCTGGAACTATATAAGCTAGCAACCAACTGAAAACCAGCTAAATATGTCTTTTGGCGATCAATTTTAGCCTTACATCGAAAAATTCTGACAAAAAGTACAGGATTTCCCTTATATCTGTACCTTCAGGTTCCTAATTTTTTAAATACTAACCAATTATGAAAAAAATAATTTATTTAATGGCCCTTGTTGTGGGCCTGTCAGGATGTAGTGTGGAATCGATTGATTCTGGTGAAGAGATCATTAGCGCTGATGCGAGGGGCGGTAATAATCCTCAAACTCAGGAAGAAGAGGAAAATGATGTTCCAGTTTTATTTAGTCCCAATGAAACCTGCGCAGGAGAGGTAACCGAATTCTGCCTTAGCTTTCCTCAAGCCACTGCCGGACGAAATAATAAAGAAAGTCAGGTTCTGATCGATGTAAAGGTGATGGGTGATAATCCTGAAACAGAGGAAATTGAAGAAGATTATTATGAGGAACTTTTCAGAGGAAAGGGCGATACACAAGCCTGTTTTGAATATACTTTTGAAATTGGGACTTATGATATCAGGTACATGGTGGCTGGAGAATCAAAATGGACTGAGGACAGTATAATAGTAAGCTCCTGTAGCGATTGTACAAATGAGATGACAGCAGACCTTACCTGTGATGAAACAAGGGTTTTAAACATCTCTTTTACCGCAGAGGAAGCGGGACCAATTGTTATTCAGGGAGGCTTAACTAATGGTACGACTATTTTAGTTAAAGAAAGTAATGTTCTAAACGAAAATTCAACCCATCAAAGTGTTATTAATTCAAATGCCAATGTAACCAGATGGGTAGGAGATGTAGATGCTTGTGAAGAAGTAACTGTACAAATAGAGTTTACTGGCGGGAATGGCGTTGGTGACTGGACTGCAGAACGTGGTGAGGAACTATTAGGAATTACACCAGAGATTTCATGCCAAGAAGAATAATTTAGGGTTAATATTCATTCTGTTTAAAATGGGGCTGCGGCCCCATTTTATTTTTCCGAAGATTTTTTGGTCATTTTTCCTTATCTTTAAAAGACCGATTCTCAACCTTTATTTAAGCCCCCCTACCCGCTTTTCTCTATTTCGGAAAATTCACCCCCCGTGAAAAAGAATGGAATAAATGTTAATCTTAAATATTAGAGTTATGAAATCGAATAAAATCACCTCCTTATTATTTAGTCTTGCCTTTTTACTGGGAATGGTCTACAGTCCTGCCCAAAACAATCCCGATCTGCCCGAAAAACTTTACCAGGATTATAAAAATAACGGCATCGAAAAAGCTTTAAGTGATTACAATAACAGTCCGGCCAGGGGAGATGAGTATACCTTTCTAACAGAACCTCTTAACGTGCTTGGATACCGAATTATGGATGAAGGAGATCTGGCAGCGGCAGAGAGAGTATTTCTTGCCCAGATAGATGAATATCCCAATCAGGCGAATCCATATGATTCTTATGCCGATCTTTTGATGCAGAAAGGCGAGGAAGAAAAAGCCAGGGAACATTACAAAAAAGCCATCGACCTTTCTGCTACCATGGAAGATGTGGAAGAAAAGGCACAAATGCTGGAAGCCTCAAAGACCAAACTGGCAATTCTTGAAGGAGCAGGATCGGTCTTCGAATTTCTGGAGGGTAGCTGGGAGGTATCTAATTATGGCTATGAGAATGGAGAAAAGATGCTTCAGAGGGAAGGAACCATGGTATTTCATGCTAACGAGAACAATACCATTTTGTCTGGCGTCTTTAAAAATAATAATGGTGAATTTGTTGGCACACGAATCATAGCTTATAATGCCGTAGATGAACATTACGAAATGGCCTGGGCCAGCAATCCTATGCTTGGGATCGAACCCTCCACCATAAAGGTTGAAAAAAATTCTACCAATGAAGTGATCGTGATCGAACATTACGAGGAGGATGGTGATCAGCAAAAGGTAAAACATGTGATCGATAAAGCCTCGGGGGATTTGTCGTGGGATATTTATGATCTTTCCAATACAGACGGAAAGAAGCCTGTGGCCTCCATGACTTTTAAAAAGAAAGCTTGATCAAGACCGAACCAATATAATGGGAAGTATAATTACTTCCCTTTTTTTATGTCTTTCATTTCAAAGTAAGCATATTATTATGCTAAAAAATTTGGTAATACTATCTTTGCAGCCTGAAAAAGATTTCTGATGAAAATTTCTTACAACTGGCTTAAACAATTTATCAAGCTACCCGAAAATGCTGAACATACAGGAGAACTTTTAACCGACCTCGGTTTAGAAGTAGAAGGAGTAACCAGCTTCCAAAGTATTAAAGGAGGATTGGAGGGTATTGTTGTTGGTCACGTTTTGAGCTGTGACAAACATCCTAATGCCGATAAATTACAGCTAACAAAGGTGAATATTGGTAATGGCGAAGAAGTTCAGATCGTTTGCGGAGCGCCGAATATAGGCGCTGGTCAGAAGGTGCCCGTTGCAACTATAGGTACCATCCTGTATGACGAAAAAGGGGAAGCCTGGGAGATCAAAAAAGGCAAGATACGCGGTGAATCCAGTTATGGAATGATCTGCTCTGAAAAAGAACTGGGACTTGGCCAAAGTCATGAGGGGATCATGGTACTGGACAACGAACTGGAACCAGGAAAACCTGTTGCTGAAATTTTCGAGGTAGAGAATGACGAGGTCTTTGAAATTGGGCTTACGCCTAATCGCGCCGATGCTATGAGCCACTGGGGAGTTGCGAGGGATTTGAAAGCAGGTTACCAGCAACAGGGAAAACACCTTGAATTGATCACTCCTTCTGTAAGCAGCTTTCATGTTGATAACCGAAGCCTTAGAATTCAGATCAAAGTAGAGGATTCTAACCTGGCACCCAGGTATTGTGGTGTAACACTTTCAGAAGTCAAGGTAAAGCAATCACCAAACTGGTTAAAGAACAGGCTTAAGGCCATAGGTATCACTCCTAAAAATAATGTAGTAGATGCCACCAACTATGTGATGCATGAACTTGGCCAGCCACTACACGCCTTCGATGCAGGAAAAATTTCCGGGAACGAGATACAGGTGAAGACCTTAGAAACAGGTACTAAATTCACTACCCTGGATGAAGTAGAAAGAGAGCTTCACGAAGAAGACCTTATGATCTGTGATGCCGAAAAACCTCTTTGTATCGCAGGAGTTTTTGGTGGAATTGGAAGCGGGGTAACCGAAAATACCACACAGGTATTCCTGGAAAGCGCTTACTTTAACCCGGTTAGTGTTCGAAAAACCGCAAAAAGACATGGCTTGAGCACCGATGCTTCTTTCAGATTTGAAAGAGGGATAGATCCCAATGCCGTTGAATATGCACTAAAACGTGCGGCACTTTTGATCAAGGAGATCGCAGATGCCGAAATCACCAGCGATATTGATGACCTGTATTTCAAAAAAATAGAGGATTTCCAGGTATTCCTGACCTTTGAAAAGGTAAATAAACTTATTGGTGAAAACCTTGAGGAAGAAACCATCAAGTCGATTCTTGCTTCGCTGGAGATCAGGGTCAATAATGTGACTGAAACCGGAATGGGCTTAACCATCCCTTCTTATCGCGTGGATGTACAGCGCGAATCTGATGTCATCGAAGAGATCCTGAGGGTCTATGGTTATAATAACGTCAAGTTTGGAGATAAATTAAGCCTTTCGGTTGCGAATTCTTCAAAATTTGAAGATTTCAAGATTCAGAACCTAATCGCATCTCAGCTTACCGGGCAGGGTTTTTACGAGACCATGTCTAATTCCCTGACTTCGGCAGCATACCATGATATCTCTGAGGCGATCAAAAAGGAATACCAGGTAGAAATGCTGAACCCGCTAAGCAAGGAGCTTTCCGTGTTAAGACAAAGCCTGCTGTTTTCGGGACTGGAAAATATCAGTTATAACATCAACCGAAAAAGAGATCGACTAAAGATCTTCGAATTCGGAAAAACCTATCATTCTTATGTTAGCGGCAGGGAAGAAAACAAACATCTTTCGGTGTTCGTGACCGGGGACAGGAATTCTGAAAGCTGGAACAATCAGGCGGCGGCCGGGAATTTCTTTTACCTGAAAGGAGTGATCAATGCTATTTTCGAAAAGCTCGGAATTCAGAATCTAAAGACCAGGGAAGTTAAATCTGATATTTTCTCAGATGGCCTTCAGATCAACACAAAGAAAGACCGGTTGGTTGAGTTCGGAGTGGTTAAAAAAGGCATTTTAAAGAAATTTGATATCGAACAGGAAGTCCTGTACGCCGATTTCAACTGGGATGCCTTACTGGAAACCGCCAAAACTCAGAAGACCAGTTTTACCAGTATTCCAAAATATCCGAGCATGAGAAGAGATTTTGCGCTGCTTCTGGATGATTCGGTTACTTACAGCCAGATCGAGGAGATCGCGAGACAAACCGAAAAGAAACTTTTAAAGGAAGTGAACCTTTTCGATGTTTACGAAGGCAAGAACCTACCGGAAGGCAAGAAGAGCTACGCGGTAAGCTTCCTGTTCCAGGACGAGAATAAAACTCTTACCGATAAGCAGGTAGATAAAATGATGAAAAAACTTCAGCATAGATTCGAAAAGGAATTACAGGCTGAGTTGAGATAGAGGTATTTAAGAGCCCAAATAAAAAAACCGGATTTAAAATCCGGTTTTTTTTGCTTCAATTTTAAGGAAAATCTTTAAAGATCTCGTCTACATAATCCCTGATCTCCCGTTCCATCCTCCTGGTTGCGATTTGCTCATCAATCGCTCCTCTCCATAATATCTGACTCGTTCTCCTGTCTATAAAGTCGATCACTATGGTTCGCTGCTTATAGGGAACCTGGGAAACTCTTGGCCCGTCGATACGCTGAACGGTAAAATAATTTTCATAGATATTATCCTCATAATACGGCCCAACATAGAATCCGGGACGATAATAGGGATAATTGGTATAAACCGGGTTGGCATTCACGGTATGCATTTCGTCGAACATCACGTGAGCATGAACCAGCACATCGGGCTGTCGTTTATCAAGTACATAGCCTTCATCCTGCATGTTGGCCTGGATGGTTTCAACAATTATTCCCTGGATCGCATCGTTATCGAGATCGCGGCTTATAATAGTATCTTTATTTGGTAAAAATGCATAAGAATCATAGGCCTTCAGTTTTCTGGCATCATCTTTTGCACTGGGTCCTCCGGATCCGCAGGAAAAAAGAATACTGCTAAGCAAGACCATTAAAATTCCAGTTGTAAAATGTTTCATAGCTTTTAATTTCAGTTTAAAGAAAAATAAATGGAATACAGCAAATTTAAAAGAGCTCTGCCGCATTTGACTTTTATTTAACGCAAAAAGCGGCCATTTGGCCGCTTTAATTTAAAGTATTTTTAAATTATTTCGTTGGGAGTAGCACTGTATCTATTGCGTGAATTACCCCGTTAGAAGAATCGATATCTGCTGCAACCACGGTGGCTGTATTTCCGGCAGTATCAGTGATCTTCACCTTATCTCCGTCCAGGGTGGCTTTAAGCTGACTTCCATGCACGGTGGTAAGAGTTGCGGTTCCATTTCCCTTCTTGATGGCACTTACCACATCTGAGGCTTTAAGATCGCCAGATACCACGTGGTAGGTGAGTACTGCCTGTAACTGTTTTTGATTCTCTTTTTTCAGAAGTGATTCCACCGTTCCATCAGGCAGGGCTTCAAAACCGGAGTTCACCGGCGCAAAGACCGTAAAGGGACCATCACTTTTAAGCACGTCCACCAGGTCGGCTGCCTTAACTGCAGCTACCAGGGTAGAATGATCTTTAGACATCATGGCATTTTCGACTATATCATTTGAGTCGTTTTGTCCTACAGCCATTAATCCACCTATAAAGAAGCAGATAAAAACGGATAAAATTTTAACATTTTTCATAACATTGATTTTAATTTTTGTTTAAATTAATCGTTTAATGCTTAAACAAAAATATTTTTTTATTAATTGGCTTAGAATTAACAGCTTCCGGCGGAAATTATAAACCAATTAAGATTTATCTTATCTAACATGAATTGTAATTCTAAGCTTAATTACCTAAATTTAGTGATGCTAAAGAGAAAGAAAATGAAGCTGAGAATTCCCCGCCTTGATTTAGAGCACCAACTCCTTAAAATTAGAAACAAAACCACGACCGAGGAAGATATCCTTGGAGAAGTATATAGAATTTTCCGGAAGGATGCTAAAAAGGATGAAGAGATCCTCGAAAAATTATCCAGTGGGAGCCCGGTTGAAAATAACCAGTTTAACCCCGACATTCTGGAAAGCGATCGAATTTTCCATATAGACCAGATCTATAAAATTTGTGTTGACTATAGGCTTAGGTTCCTGGACTCGAAATTCTTCAAGGCTGAAATTCCCTATGAAGCTCTAATAAGAATAAAGGAATTAGAAAAGCGGCATGAAACCCAGTTAAAAGGTTTCAAAATCGTGGCGCCGGCCAAGCTCTTTAAACTTGAAAACGCCGATGACCCTTTGCTGTTCGCTCCTATTGGGAACGATTATTACTACCTCATCCATAAGTGGGGAAAGGACCTGCATCCATTGCGAAAATTAATGATGTGGCCGTTCAAGACACTGGAAAACTTCATTATTCTATTATTGCTGGTAAGTTTCATCACCGCACTCGTGGTACCTGAAGGCCTGTTTACAAAGAATCAATCTACTACAGAATTCTTTATGATTTTTTTCTTCATTTTTAAATGGTTCGCCGGTCTGGCCATTTTTTATGGATTTAAGATGGGCAAAAATTTCAGCACCGACATCTGGGACAGTAAATTTTATAACGCCTAGAACGTTAATTTCGGTTTAAAAGTAACCTGACACTCTTTTGTTATTCGTATTTTAGAATAAAAGCAATAATTATGAGTGAAGAAGGAGCTTATAGAAATGTCTATACGGGGCCCGAAACCAACGTACAATATCTTCAGGAATTATTTACCGAAAAGGGTATCGAATCCAGAATTCGTAATGAATTTGAAGCCGGTTTGCGAGCAGGTTTTGGCGGAGGTCTTCCGGGACAGGTTCAACTCTTTGTATCCAAAGAACGTTATGATGAAGCTCTAAAGATCGCTAGATCTACTTTTCCAAAAGATTATAAGGATGAATAACGAAGAGGTTGATCAAAGGCCCGAAAGGAATAAATGGAACCTGATCCTTGGCATCCTGTTTATTGGCTATGGTAGTTACAGGTTGTATCAAAACAGCCAATCACCAGATACTGAAACCTTCAGTTATGTTCTGGCAATTGGCTTTGTTCTTTTTGGAATATATGATCTATACAAATATTTTGGGACCCGCTAAAAAAGTTTCGGTTACCATTTGATTATTGCACTTCCCCAGGTAAAACCACTACCAAAGGCAGCCAGTACAACTACATCTTCATTGTCTATTTTTCCTTCTTCCCAGGCCTCAGTAAGTGCAATTGGGATAGAAGCTGCGGTGGTATTCCCGTAACGCTGAATATTGTTATAGACCTGCTCATCCTTTAGCCTGAATTTCTGCTGAATGAATTGAGAGATCCTAAGATTCGCCTGGTGTGGAATAAGCATGTCGATATCGCTTACCTCCAATCCATTCGCCTCTAAACCTTCATTGATGACTTCAGAAAATCGCTGAACCGCATTCTTGAATACGAATTGGCCATTCATATATGGATAATAAGGAATATCATCCCCCTGTGGATTATCGGCGATGATCTCCGGCACCCAGTAATTGGTACTCGGTCCCTTCAAGGAAAGTTCAAGGGCATGTTTCCCTTCAGAATGTAAATGCGTAGAAAGAATTCCCTGCCCGTTATGATCGCTTCGGGTTAGAACCGCAGCTCCTGCACCATCCCCAAAAATAACCGAAACAGACCGTCCTCTGGTCGTAAAATCTAATCCTCCACTGTGATTCTCACTTCCAATAACCAGGATGTTCTTATACATTCCGGTTTTTATGAACTGGTCGGCCACAGAAATGGCATAGATAAATCCACTGCACTGGTTACGTACATCCAGCGCCGGACAGGTTTTAATATCAAGCATTTCCTGAACCTGTACCCCGCATCCCGGGAAATAATAATCGGGACTTAAGGTTGCAAAAACGATCAGGTCTATTTCATCCTTATTGATCCCTGAACGTTCCAGTGCGATCCTGGCAGCCTTAACCCCCATCGTGGCTGTTGTATTGCCATCTCCTTTTTTTATATGCCTGCGCTCCTTGATCCCGGTACGTTCAGTGATCCACTCATCATTGGTATCCATCATTTTAGACAGATCATCATTCGTGACGACATTTTCAGGAACATATTTTCCTAATCCTGCAATTTTAGTTTGATACATGGATAAATATTATGTTTTTAAAGCTAATTCTTATTAAATTTAGCGAAATGAAAAAAAATTGGGGTGCAATATACCAAACATTAACATTCCTTCAATTTACCCCTTAAAAAATATTCAACTTAAAACCTGAATTATGAAACGAATTCTTTTTTGCCTTTCTGGTGCCTTGCTGTTCTTATCTGCAGCGACTGCCCAGGAGAACCTGGACTACCAGAAACCACCTAAAGAAATCCTGGACCTGGTAGATGTTCCATTAGCCCCCTCTACAATTATAGACAGTAAGGGTGAAAATATGATCTTTATGTACAGGGATCAGTTTAAAAGTATTGCTGAATTAAGCGAGGAGGAAATGCGACTGGGTGGTCTTCGAATCAACCCGGTGACCAATATCAACAGCCGGGCGAGATATTACAATGATCTCAAGGTAAAGGCAGTTGACGGGAAGGAACCAAAATCTGTTAGCGGACTACCTGATTCTCCGCGACTCACCAACTTCAGCTGGTCTCCAGATGAATCTATGATGGCCTTTACACATACAACCGATAAAGGTGTGGAGCTATGGGTAATGGATGTTAAAGCCGCTAAGGCTAGAAAACTTTCCAACGGAACCATCAACGCCAATATGAGAAGCACGGTAAACTGGTTCCGCGATAATTCCGGGTTACTTGTTACCATGCTTCCTGAGGATCGTAAAGCTTTGATCGACACTGAAACTTCGGTTCCATCTGGACCAACAATTTCGGTTAGTGATGGTAAGGAGGCCCAAAACAGAACCTACCAGGATCTTTTAAAGAACCCAAATGATGAATATAATTTTGAGCAATTAGCCCGATCTGAACTGGTTAAAGTAAACCTGGACGGAAGCACTTCAAAATGGATGGGACCTAAAATGTACAGTGATATCTCCTTTTCTCCTGATGGAGAATATGTAATGATCACGCATGTAAAAAAACCATTTTCATACCTGGTACCTTATTACAGGTTCCCTTCTGAAACCAATGTTTACGACAAGCAAGGAAATCTAGTGAGCATGATCAACGATGTTCCTTTGATCGAAGATCTCCCAAAAGGCTTTATGGCCGAACGTGAAGGAAAGAGAGATTTTGACTGGCGAGACGATAAACCAGCCAGCCTGGTTTATGTGAAAGCCCTGGATGGAGGAGATCCTGAAAACGAAGCAGAGTACCGTGACGAATTTTTCCAGCTGGAAGCTCCTTTTAAAGGTGAGGGTAAATCTATTCTGAAGGTAAAGAACCGCGGTCGCGGCATCATGTGGGGGGATAACGATACCGCTATAGCGATGGATTACTGGTGGAACACCCGAAATACGAAAACTTATGTTTTTGATCCATCAGATGCATCTGAAGAACCAAAGATCCTTTTCGACCGAAACTACCAGGATGTTTATGGTGACCCGGGAAGCTTTGTTACCAAAAAGAACGAATACGGAAAACAGGTACTTGCCCTTGACGGTGACGAGGCCTTTTTACTGGGAGATGGATTTACCGAAAAAGGTCAATTCCCATTCGTAGACAAGATCGACTTGGAAGATGGTGATACTGAGAGACTATATGAATCGAAGTATACCGATAAAAAGGAAAGCCTGGTTGAAGCCATAGATATGGACAAGGGTGAAATTCTGGTACGTATCGAATCTTCCGTGGAATATCCAAATTATTATATCAGGGATATCGATTCTAAAAACAAATTAACCCAGATCACCTCATTTGAGAACCCGTTCAAGGCTCTCGAAAATGTTTCCAAAGAAGTTATTACTTATAAGAGAGATGACGGCCTGGAGCTGAATGCGACTCTATACCTTCCGGCGGGTTACGATAAGAAGGACCCTAAGGAATTGCCGATGCTCATGTGGGCATATCCAAGAGAATATAAAGACAAGAACTCTGCATCTCAAAACACGTCCAACCCAAATGATTTCACTTATCCATATTACGGCTCCCCTATCTATTGGGTAAACCGCGGATATGTGGTGCTGGATGATGCTGCATTCCCGATCGTTGGAGAAGGTGACGAAGAGCCTAATGACAGTTTTAGAAAGCAGCTGGTTGCCAATGCGAAGGCAGCCATCGATGCGGTTGACGAAAAGGGGTATGTAGATACCGATCGTGTAGCGGTTGGCGGACATAGCTATGGAGCTTTTATGACAGCCAACCTGCTGTCTCATTCCAATCTATTTGCAGCCGGAATCGCAAGAAGTGGTGCATACAACCGTACGCTTACACCATTCGGATTCCAGAGCGAGGAACGCAACTACTGGGAAGCACCGGAAGTTTATTATACCATGTCGCCATTTATGCATGCCGATAAAATGAAAACCCCGTTATTACTAATACATGGTGAAGCCGACAATAACTCGGGAACCTATCCTATGCAAAGTGAGCGTTATTTCAATGCGCTTAAAGGATTAGGTGCGACCGCTCGTTTAGTAATGTTACCTAAGGAAAGTCATGGTTACAGCGCCAAGGAATCTGTTCTGCATGTTTTATGGGAACAGGATCAATGGCTGGAGCAGTATGTGAAAAACAAGGAAAAGAACGAAATAAAAGTTCCGGCAGAAGAAAACTTCGGAAACTAAGAATTCCAATCATTTTAAAAGAACAAAAAACCCGGCATCACTGCCGGGTTTTTTAATAGAGAAAGCGTGAACCGCTTTAGGGTACGGCCACGCTTTCCAACAACCTAACCAATAAATCAACCATTAGAATAATCCCTAAACTTACTTATTTGTACTTTCGCTTGTAGGTCATGCAATAGATTGTAAAGGCCAAAAAAGGTTCTGCTCATATAGAGGAAGTGTCTGCTACCTCTATTTCCATTCATCTTTCTCAACTCGGGGTCTTTGGAATACCGCTCACTTAACTGGGTTAAGTGTTTCCAGAAGTCTTCATCCGTAAAATCGAATGCTTCTGACTGGAAAGGAGTTGAGAACATTTCAAACATCTCATAGAACATTTCTTTGAAGAATTTCTCTTCCTTCTTGGAATCTTCTTTATGAAGTATCTCCAGTTCTATCAATCGCTGTTTAAAAACAGCATCGTCATTCAAATTTTCCTTATTCACCAAAGAAAAATATGGCTCATAAAAGTCTTTAGGTATCTTCTTGATACAGCCAAAATCGATGGCTATCAGGTTATTATCTTTATCTACCAGGAAATTACCTGGATGAGGATCGGCATGTACTTCACGCAATTCATGGATCTGGAACATATAAAAGTCCCAAAGTGCCTGCCCTATTTTATTTGCCAGCTCCTGATCTTCATTCTGCTTAGCAAATTCACTAAGGTGAAGACCATCCATCCAATCCATGGTAATGATACGCTCACTGGAAAGTTTCTCATAATATTTAGGAAACCTCAAATTCGGAATATGTGCACAGGCTTCTGAAATTTGTTTGCTTTGTTTTACTTCCAAAACATAATCTGTCTCTTCCAGTAATTTTCCTTCAACTTCCTGAAAATACTTTTCAGAATCCTTTGCCTGCAAATTGAACATTCTGAGCGCAATTGGTTTTACCATGGCAAGGTCTGAACTGATACTATCTGCAACCCCCGGATATTGGATTTTCACAGCAAGTTTTTTCCCATCTTTTGTAGCTTTATGCACCTGTCCGATGCTGGCAGCATTGACCGATTGGGTTGCAAACGTATCATATAATTCTTCGGGATAGGCTCCCTGATATTTTTTAAATGTCTTTCTTACCAAAGGAGCAGATAAAGGCGGAACGCTAAATTGTGCGAGGCTGAATTTCTCTACGTAGGCTCCCGGCAACAAATTTTTCTCCATAGAAAGCATTTGTGCCATTTTTAGAGCACTACCCTTCAAGCTCTTTAATCCATCATAGATATCAGTAGCGTTTTCTTCATCCAGTTCATCACGGGTAAGCTCCGGATTAAAGGCTTTTTTACCGTAATATTTAAGGTAATTTCCGCCTATTTTCACACCGGTTTGAACCAGTTTACTGGTTCTGCCAATCTTTCCCGTTGGTATTTTATCTATTGTCTTCATTCAATTCTCCTTCGGCTTACGCCATTCTCTCTTTCCATATAAATTTTCCGAAGTCTACCACACGTTCCAGCGGGGTGTTATCGAAAACATCAAATACCGTGTTCACTGATTTCTCTATAGCCACATCTGTACTTTCAAATCCGGCTGAATTGTCATCCATCCAGAATTTCAGAAGGAACAGGAATTGCACCCATACTCCTTCAGAAAATATCATTTCGCTTTGCTGGAATAATTTCAGCGTTTTATCCCTATTTCCATCCTGGATCAATCCTTTCGAAAAAATCTTGATCTTTTTCCGAAGATTTTTCAGTTCTTCCAAATTTTTAATCGTGCTTTCGCTTTCATTCAGTGTATAAAGAACATAACTTCTATTCGCGGTTAGCACTTCAAAAAAAGTGTAGAAAAAGGTGAGTAATTTTTCACGATTCGAAAATCCTGCATATTCCTTGGATTTCTCCATGACACTCAGGCTATTTTCAAAGAACTTATCCCAGATCGCTTTTCGCAATCCTTCAAAACTTCCGAAGAACTTATAAAAATCTGCCTCGGTCATCTCGTTATCCTTAGCAAATTTATATACACTTCTTGGCGTGTGTTCGTTCTCAAGAACATAATCCATATAAGTTGCAATAAGCATATCTGCGTTTGGCTTCTTTTTCACTTTACTATTTCCTGTCGACTTTGCCATTTCTTGCTTTCTTATTTTTATCAAATTTACGACTTTGTTTAATTTTCTATCTAAATAATTAAACAAAATATTGTTAAATGTTTTAGAACGCCTAATTGGGCCTCTGGACCTTTAGACGATAGTCTGCCAATTTAATTACAGAAGTGTCAGTTTGACAGCGAATTGCCAATGGTACTTTTTTTGACAAAACCTAAATGAAAAACAAAAATTAAAAATTCAACATATGGCAACCGGAAAAATAAATGTATCTGTAGAAAACATTTTTCCGCTCATCAAAAAGTTCCTGTACAGTGATCACGAGATCTTTTTGAGAGAGCTAATTTCTAACGCGACAGACGCAACCCTAAAATTAAAACACCTTGCCCGCCTGGGAGAGGCTAATGTAGAATATGGGAATCCCGTAATCGAGGTTAAGATCGATAAAGACAATGGAACCCTGCATGTGATAGACCAGGGTATTGGGATGACCAAAGAAGAAGTTGAAAAATACATCAACGAAGTAGCCTTCTCTGGCGCCGAGGAGTTCCTTGCCAAGTATAAGGACTCTGCAAAAGACAGTGGTATTATTGGTCATTTTGGTCTTGGTTTCTACTCTGCCTTTATGGTAGCGAACAAAGTAGAGATCCTAACCAAATCTCATAAAGATGAACCAGCAGCACACTGGGTTTGTAAAGGAACTACCGAATTCGTACTGGAGGAAGCCGAAAAGAAAGAACATGGTACCGAGATCATCCTGCATATTAATGAAGATGACAAGGAATTCCTGGAAGAGAACAGGATACAGGAATTACTGGTGAAGTACAATAAGTTCATGCCTATCCCGATCAAGTTCGGAACGCGTGAAGAAACTTTACCGCTACCAGATGATGCCAAGGAAGATGCAAAACCTGAAACCAAAACGGTAGATAATATCATTAATAATCCAGAGCCGGCCTGGACCAAACAGCCAGCCGACCTGGAAGAAAAGGATTA
This sequence comes from Christiangramia oceanisediminis, assembly GCF_022570735.2. Lineage (GTDB taxonomy): Bacteria > Bacteroidota > Bacteroidia > Flavobacteriales > Flavobacteriaceae > Christiangramia > Christiangramia oceanisediminis. The sequence goes on from NZ_JANCNS010000003.1 coordinate 420,060, forward strand.
TAACGAGTTCTATCGCGAATTGTATCCAATGCAGTTCGAGGATCCGTTATTCCATATTCACCTGAATGTTGATTATCCATTCAATCTTACCGGGATTCTTTATTTCCCAAGGATGTCTAAAGATATGAACATCCAGAAAGATAAGATTCAGTTATATCAAAACCAGGTTTTTGTTACCGATAATGTGGAAGGTATTGTACCTGAATTCCTTACCATGCTGCGTGGTGTGATCGATTCACCTGATATTCCACTGAATGTATCAAGGTCTTACCTGCAGGCCGATGGTGCGGTGAAAAAGATCTCCAGCTATATTACCCGTAAGGTCGCCGATAAACTGAAAAGTCTTTTCAACAATAACAGGGAAGATTTTGAGAAGAAATGGGACGATATCAAGATCGTGATCGAATACGGAATGCTTACTGAAGATAAATTCTTCGAAAAAGCTGATAAGTTCGCGCTATACCCAACTACCGATGGTGAATATTTCACCTATTCGGAACTGGAAGAAAAGATCAAGGAAAACCAGACCGATAAGGATGGTAACCTGGTAATCCTTTATGCTTCTAACCAGGATGAGCAGCATAGCTACATCGAAGCTGCCAAGGATAAGGGATATAAAGTACTGCTTCTGGATTCTCCGATTGTTTCTCACCTGCTTCAGAAGCTGGAAAATTCAAAAGAAAAGATCTCTTTCGTTCGTGTAGATTCAGATCATGTAGACAACCTCATCAAAAAGGATGATGAGAAGATCTCTAAACTTTCCGACGAAGAAAAAGAGAAGCTGAAAGGAGATTTTGAAAAGGTAATTCCTGCAGAGAAATATACCATTCAAATGGAAGCCATGGACAGCAATGCTGCTCCGCTTATCATCACCCAGCCTGAGTTCATGAGAAGAATGAAGGAAATGCAGCAAACCGGTGGTGGTGGTATGTTTGGTATGGGCAATATGCCTGAAATGTACAATCTCGTGGTGAACACCAACCACGAATTGATCAATACCATTCTAAACACCAAAACTGAGAAAAAGCAGCAACGTTTGATCAAGCAATCACTTGATCTTGCCAGGCTTTCTCAAAACCTTTTGAAAGGTGAAGAACTTACCGCCTTCATCAAAAGAAGTTTTGAAATGGTGAAATAAGTTAAATTGAATGAACCTAAAAAGCCGCTTTTTTGAAAGCGGCTTTTTTTATGGGGTAAAAAAAGCTTTTGTACATTTAAACAAAATTCACCTATGAAACGACTTCTATCTATTCTGTGTATCCTGGTTATCATAAGCTGTAAGGATCAAAATACTGAAAAACCCATGCCTGTAGAACCAGACAACGGTATAGGTGACGGTGCAGGTCCACCTCCTGCCCTATCCTTTTCTGAAAATATTGAGGAGGCACATAATAAAACCGCTTTTATGACAAATGAGGCCGTGGCATTCAATATTGAACTGATTTTTGGCGGTGAGACGCGGCTTGACGGAGAAGTAAGTATGCTTACCAATTCTACTAAGGTTAGACTGGATAAAAGCAATGGAGCTTCTGTTATTTATGATGGTGACCAGGTTTTTATCACACCAGATACCGCTTCGGATAACGGGGCCAGATTTGACATTTTCACCTGGCAGTACTTTTTCGCCATGCCATTCAAACTTACCGATCCCGGGACAGTTTGGGATCAACCTAAAAAACAGATACTGGACAGTCTGGAATATGATGCTGCCAGGCTTAGTTTTGAATCTTCTATCGGGGACTCACCAGACGACTGGTATGTGGTATACCAGGATCCGGAAACCAGCAGACTGAAAGCAGCGGCTTATATAGTTACTTTTTCCAAGGATCAGGATGAAGCTGAAAAAAATCCTCATGCGATCGTTTATTCAGATTATAAAATGGTAGACGGAGTAGCATTCGCTACAAAGTGGAGTTTTCACAACTGGAGCCAGGCTGAAGGCCTTGGAGAAAAACTGGGAGAAGCAAGCATCTCTAATATCCGATTTTTTGAACCTGGAGAAGAATCTTTCCGGGTGCCGGAAAATTCTAAACCGGTTAATAAATAGACCTACACCCTTTCAGATAGATTCTGCAGGCTTAAATGTTTGTATACGATCTGGTAGAATTTCTGTACGTCGTAAGGTTTAACGATGATTCCGCTCATCCCGGCGGTAATGATCTCTTCGCGAATTTCATCTACCTCAACGGCGGTAAGGGCAAGAATTGGAATTGTAGCATTGAATTTCCTGATCTCCCTGGAAGCTTCCAGTCCTGAAATACCAGGCATGTTGACATCCATTAGAATAAGATCGAAATCTTCAGCTTTAACCATTTCTATTGCTTCCGTTCCGTTTCCGGCGACCTTACACTCGAATTCTTTTTTGGTAAGGATTCGCTGTGTAACTACCTGGTTGATGCGGTTATCATCCACGATCAGGATCTTTTTAGATGGATGAACATCTGAGAAGCTTTCCTGGATTAGCTCGTCTTCTTCCTTCCTTGAAGTATCGATCCTGAACATGATCTTAAAACTGAAGGTTGAGCCTTCACCCTCCACACTATGCAGTTCAATTCTAGATCCAAACAACCTCAACAGGCGTTTGACAATAGGTAGACCAAGCCCTGTTCCCTGGTAATTATAATTTGAATTGTTGAGCTGGGAAAACTCTTCAAAGATCACTCTTCTTTTGCTCTTGGGTATTCCCGGCCCGTTATCCTTTACCTCGAAATAGATGAACGACCTGTTATTTTCTGAACCTAACTGCTTCGCTGTAATATTAATATCTCCTCTTTCGGTGAACTTCATGGCGTTCCCTACGAGGTTCATTAAAACCTGGGACAGCCTTACAGAATCGCCAATGAGGTAATTAGGTATTTCTTCATCTATATGCAGGTGTATTTGGTTCTTATTTTGAAGTCTTGTAAACTCAAAACTGTTGGTGATACTATTCATTAGCTCCCGTAGGCTAAACGAAACGTTCTCCAGTTTCACATCGTTAGACTCCATTTTATTCATTTGCAGCACATCATTGATAAGGGCCAGGAGATAATCTGCTGAAAATTTCAGGGATTTCAGGTCTGCTTTATGCTTTCCAAGGCTTTTATCTTCAAGCAGTAAACTGGTAAGGCCAATCACTCCGTATAGCGGAGTTCGTATTTCATGGCTTACCGTGCTAAAGAAACGCGTTTTGAGCAGGGATAACCGCTCAGCCTCATCTTTAGCCTCCTTATATTGACGGTTCTTCTTCTTAAGTTCACCTATCAGGTTTCTACGATCCCGGTTCACCTTATGCAGAAATACCAGGATAAAGACCAGCCCCAGTGAGGATAAGACCATCACGATCACTTTTTCCTTGGATTTATTGATGATCTCATTTTGCAATCTTTGTTCCCTTTCAGCGATCTCAAGGTTCTTTCGGTATTCATTTACATTGAATCTCGCGTTAGCGATCTCCATTTGCATCAGTTTTTCATTCTCATAAATCTTGTTGTTCAGCTCGCTGTATCGTTGGTGAGCTTCAAGCGCTTTTTTATAATCACCTTTATTCTGAAGCATTTCAGAATAGGCATGATAGGCTTCCGCAGCAGGAAGAATGAGCGTATCTTTTTCTGCAAGGTCTATAGACCGGTTGAAGTAGTAAGTAGCGGTATCGTATTGCTTTTTATGGTCGTAATACCTCCCGTGCAGCTGATATATTTGAGAATAATAATAATTTAACTGATATTTTTCAGAATAAGCTAATTTATGCTTATCCAGCAAGGTAAGTGACTCACTGATGTATGGAAATGCTTTTTCGTATTGCCCCATGTCCATGTAAGTCCAGCCTATGTTTGATTTAGGAGCTATTTTACTAAATGGATCGTTGATCTTATCTGCCAGGTCAATGACCATATTATAGTAATCTATACCCTTTTCCCTGAATTCTTCCAGTTCTGAATAAATGTTCCCCAGGTTGTTATAAGAATCCAGCAGAAGCGTATCATTATCGGCTTTTAAACCGTATTCCAAACCGAGTTTATAATTTATTCTTGCCCTGGAGGTGTCCTTAAGATCAAGGTAGACATGGCCTAAGCCGTTATAAGCCTTAGAGGTATAATACGGGTCATTGGCTTCTTTAGATAAATTAATCAGGTCTGGAAAGTCTTCTATAGCAAGGTCATAATGGTATTCACCCACATATTTATTGATACTTGACAAAAAAGACTTTAAGCTATCCCGACTCACTTCATCAGGACTCTGAGAAAACGAAACATCCCATATTAAAATACAGGCAATCAGTAGAAAAAAATGACTTTTTTTCAAAGGTAGATTAGGTTAGCAATTAGATTTAGGCGTGTGAAAATTACTCTATTCAAAGGACTTACGCAAGATTTATTATTGAAAAAGCCCTTAAACAGTGAATATTTCATAGAATTTTATTTAATAGTATCTTCAGCCAAAATGATAATTATGCTCAATTTTCCATGGCACCTTTATTTAATGGCACTTATGTATATCGTTGCAGGTGTTTTTCATTTTCTGAAGCCAAAAATGTATATGAGAATCATGCCTCGTTATCTTCCCAGCCACAAGCTATTGGTTTATTTAAGCGGCCTGGCCGAAATTGTGCTTGGAATTGCTCTTTGTTTCCCTGAAACCAAAGACCTGGCGATCTACGGAATCATCCTGATGCTGCTGGTATTCCTGCTGGTTCATTTTTATATGCTGAGTTCTGAAAAAGCAGGTGCCGGAGTGCCGAAATGGATTCTTGTAGCGAGGATCCCGTTGCAGTTTTTACTGATATGGTGGGCGTGGTTCTATTTAAATTTATAAGTTTTTGGAAAACACAGACATCTCTTTAAAGGACGCTTCACTAAGCTACTACTCCGCATTCATTCCTGAAGTCGAAGCAGATACACTTTTGCATAGGCTTCTCCATGAAACTGAATGGAGCCAGGATACCATCAAACTATTTGGAAAAGAGGTATTACAGCCCAGGCTCACCGCTTTTTTCGGGGAAAGCGGCCTGGATTACACCTATTCCGGATTAACCATGAAACCAAAACCATTTCCAGGATTTATAATTAAGCTGAAGCAAGAATGCGAGAAAATCGCCAGAACCGATTTTAACGTATGCCTGGTGAATTTATACCGGGACGGCAAAGATAGCATGGGTTGGCACGCCGATGATGAAAAAGAACTGGGACCAAACCCCGTGATCGCCTCGGTTAGCCTGGGTGCTGAACGTTTCTTTAAACTGAAACATAAAAAAGATCTCACGGCGGGATATAAAATAAGGCTGCAACATGGCAGCCTTTTGATCATGAGCGGAACCACCCAGGAATTCTGGAAACACAGCCTGCCAAAGACAGCTAAAACCGTAAACCCCAGAATAAACCTGACCTTCAGGAAGATTGTCTAGGAATAGATATCGTTTAGGATCTTTGCAAGCCTAAGACCTCCTTTTTGAAGCTGGTTAAGAACCGTTGGCATATGCTCGTACATATAGGAATACCCAAGTTTATCACCATTATCCACTCCGGCATATAATTCTTCGGCCATTTTCCTGGATTCGTATACCCAGTCCAGCAGTTTTCCTGATTGTACCGATTTTTTTTCTGCCTTGGAAAGATCTTTAGTGTTGATGGCAAGTTCGGTATAACTCATCTGGTAAAAGTTGATCATTTCACTATCCCATACGCGGTGGATATTAGACCCGTCGTTAAACCACCTCACCTGTATATCATTTCCACCTTTATCTGAGGCGTGACCTACATGAAATGGCTGGTGAAGATCACCAACAAAATGAACCAGCATTTTCAGGTGAAACTGTTTTTCAGCCCTGGTTGCATTTTTATCTTTCAAAACCTCTACACACTTCCTGATAGCCTGTACCAGGTCCCCATCTTCACTGGCCTCTTCATCAATATACTCCTTTGAATCGGGATGTATGTTCACATAATGCCAGGGCCCGTATTTGCGGTAATCCGGATCACTTTTAATATCATCGGCATAATTGGCCACAAAGGCAAGGCTTCTTCCCTCAAGAATATCCTCTATGGCCTCCTGGGCTTTTTTGTTCAAATTGTTTTCGGCTATTTCGGCGGTAGCACGGTGACCTGTTTTTCCCCAGTCGGCATCTGCAGCCTGGATTATTCCAAGGTTAAAAATCAGGATAACGCTAAATAAAAATGTTCTCATTCTTGATAATTTTTGGCAAATATAACCAAGTCGATAAAATTTAATGTTAAGGCTGCATCAATTTCATTTTTAATTTAATACATTTATAATATCATTTTAATATCATAACAATTTCAATCATGACACAGGAAAAAACTATTGAGGGTTCGAATGGCTATGTAATGCTGGCCGTTTTCTTTCTTCTTCTCATCGGCTCGATTGTAGGCTTTGTGAACACGGGTAACCCGCTCTGGGGGATTACCTTATTTATTGCGATTTTTATTCTTCCCAGCCTGATCCTTGTAAACCCCAACGAATCAAGGGTTCTACTACTCTTTGGTGATTATAAAGGAACCGTAAAGAAAAACGGACTTTTTTGGGTGAATCCATTCTACACCAAAAAGAAGATTTCCCTGAGGGCCCGCAACTTCGACAGTGAACGTTTGAAGGTAAATGACAAATTAGGAAACCCGGTAATGATCAGCACTATCCTGGTATGGAGGGTTCACAATACTTTTAAGGCTTCGTTCGATGTTGACAATTTTGAAAATTTTGTAGTGGTTCAAACTGATGCTGCTGTACGTAAGCTTGCCAGTCTCTATCCTTATGATAATTTTGCAGACGAGGGGCTAGATGAAGACATTACACTTCGATCGAGCATGAACGAGGTGAGCAACGCACTGGAAAAAGAATTGGAGGAACGTCTTGAAATAGCCGGGATCGAGGTTCTGGAGGCTCGTATTGGTTACCTGGCCTACGCGAATGAAATTGCCAGCGCCATGCTAAAGAGGCAACAGGCAACGGCTATTGTAGCGGCAAGGCATAAAATTGTGGAGGGAGCAGTGAGCATGGTTGAAATGGCTCTTGAGGAATTGAGCAGAAAAGAACTGGTAGACCTGGACCCTGAAAGAAGAGCAGCGATGGTTAGCAACCTGATGGTTGTACTTTGTGGTGACAGAGATGCCACCCCGGTTGTAAATACCGGTACACTTAACCATTAAATATATGAGGGTTTTTCAGGAAGAACAGGCTTTTCGACAATGGTGGCTTTTCCTTATTTTGGGAAGTGGCCTACTGGTAACCAGTATTCCGTTTTTGAAATACAATAAAGGATTAGAAATTCAAATCTGGGAATTTTTCGGTTTCTTCCTCATCTCCCTGATCATCATGCTTTTCTGGCAGCTTCGGTTAAGGACGAGGATAGACTCAACAGGCGTTTCGGCAGAATTCGTTCCGCTAAGGTTCTTCAGAAAGCATTTTAAATGGAATGAAATTGATGACTGTTTTGTCAGGCAGTACTTACCCATCCAGGAATTTGGAGGTTGGGGAGTTCGAGGAATTGGAAAAGCCAGGGCCTATAATGTTTCCGGAAACATGGGAATTCAGATCATTACCAAAGACAAACGAAAATTTTTAATAGGCACTAATAAACCTGAAGAAGCCAAACGAATCTTAGAACGCTACAGGAAAAATATAAGGTATTATGAAAAACATAATTTTAAGCATCGTCCTTTTTCTGACTCTCCAAATGGGAATAGGGCAGGCAAATTACATAGAGGAAGATCTAAAGATCGACCAGTTCACTGAAGGTACGCTCACCACCCCTTCCGAAGAAAAAGCAAAGAGCCTCGTTGTTTTCATCCAGGGATCTGGCCCTACAGACAGGGATGGAAACCAGCCTATGATGAACAATGACGGGATGAAGAAATTAGCAAGAGAGTTAGCTGATAAAGGTATTGCCAGCTTTAGGTTCGACAAGCGAATATTCAAGATGACCGAGCTACAGATCAAGGAAAAGGACCTCAGATTTGATGATTTTGTTACCGATGTAAATTCCATCATCGAATATTTCAAGAACGATGACCGCTTTGAAAACCTCGTACTCGCCGGGCATAGTGAAGGTTCACTTATCGGGATGCTGGCCGCAGGTGAAAATGTAGATGCCTTTATCTCGCTGGCAGGCGCTGGCAGGCCTATAGATGATGTGATCGTAGAACAGGTCGCGAATACAAATCCCGCAATGGGCGAAAAAGTTCGTGCAGGTTTTGATGAACTGATGGAAAATGGCCAGACCGAAAACTACCAGAATGTTGAATTTGTGCTTAGACCTTCCGTTCAGCCTTATATGAAAAGCTGGATACAATATGATCCTGCCGAAGAAATATCCAAACTGGAAATTCCCATTCTAATCATCAATGGAACCTTTGATATCCAGGTAGCCGAAAAGGAAGCAGAACTACTAAAGGAAGCTAATCCGGAGGCCGAACTGGTCCTATTAGATAAAATGAACCATATTTTCAGGAAGATCGAATCTCAAGACAGGCTGGTAAATACCAAATCCTATAACGAACCTAACCAGGCTTTACATCCAGAACTGGTTCCGGTTATCACCAAATTCGTAAAAGAACTTGAATAAATCATGTCTAAAAAGAAAGCATTCGCATTAAGAGTCGACGAAGAGATGCTCAAGGCCATTGAGAAATGGGCTTCTGATGAATTCAGGAGCACCAATGGGCAGATCGAATGGATGCTGAGCAAGGCTTTAAAAGAGGCAAAAAGACACCCGAAATCTAAAAATAAGGAAGATTAATGTTTAAGATCATTTTTTCAGATATAGATGGAACCCTGTTAAATCATGACCGGGAACTTTCACCTTTTACTATCGAAACCGTAAAAAAATTAAATGGCACTGTTCCGTTTATCCTCATTTCTTCAAGGATGCCTGCCGCGATGAGACATCTACAGGCAAAAATGGATATCGAGGACCAGCCGCTTATAAGCTATAACGGTGGTCTTATCCTGGTAGATGATAAGCCGGTGAGCTCTACAGAGATTCCCTTAAATATTCTCGATAATCTGGCAAATTTCAACAGGGAATTAGAAGTTCATTTAAGCCTTTATCATAATGACGAGTGGTATGTCCCAAAACATGATTTTTGGGCGAGCAGGGAGATCAGTAACACCAAGGTTCAACCTGAAATTCAGCCAAATAAACAGGTTATCGATAAATGGCAGAAGGAAGAAAAAGGTGCCCATAAGATCATGGCTATGGGAGAAGAATTCAAGATAGACGAGATCGTAAGTTTTCTTAGCGAAAATCATCCCAACGAGCTTCACCTCTACCGGTCAAAACCAACTTATCTGGAAATAGCTCCACGGTCCATCTCGAAACTCACCGCAGTGGAACATTTGCTCAATAATCATTTTAACATACCGCTCTCACAAAGCCTGGCCTTTGGTGATAATTACAATGATTTAGAAATGCTTAAAGGAGTAGGCATGGGGGTGGCAGTTGGTAATGCAAAACCTGAAGTAATGGAAGTCGCTCACATGGTAACCCATTCGGGGAAAGAAGATGGAGTAGCCAGAAGTATTGTTGAAATCCTGAAGATATAACAATCTGAGACTGGCTGGAAAGATTTAATAAAAATTGTATTTTGCCGGCCAATCTAGTCAGATCTTATGGAAAACACTCCCTATTTCACCAACGACGCGATCGTCTTTGGTTTGTTGATGCTAGCCCTTGGCTTTGTTTTTTATACCTCCTCTAAAAAAGAAGGTTTCTGGAAGAAATTCTATTCGGTAGTTCCTGCACTATTGATGTGTTATATGATTCCTGCCGTTTTCAACTCTCTTGGCTGGATAGATGATGAAACTTCACAATTATATTTTGTAGCCAGCCGCTATTTATTACCCGCTGCCCTGGTGCTGATGACTCTTAGCATAGACCTGAAAGCAATTTTTAACCTGGGGCCAAAAGCCCTTATTATGTTCTTTGCTGGAACCATAGGCATTGTACTGGGTGGTCCTATCGCCATTTTGATCATGTCTGTGATCTCACCTGAAACCCTTGGCGGTGTAGGACCAGATGCCATTTGGCGTGGACTTTCCACGATCGCTGGTAGCTGGATTGGTGGAGGTGCTAACCAGGCGGCCATGCTGGAGATCTATGAATACAACCCGGAATTATACGGCGGAATGGTGCTTGTAGATATTGTTGTCGCTAACATATGGATGGCCGTAATCCTGATGGGAATAGGCAAAAACGAAAGTATAGACAGCTGGCTCAGGGCCGATAATTCTGCGATTGAAAAACTAAAGGTGAAAGTTAGCAGTTATGCCGAAAGCGTAACTCGTATTCCAACACTACCGGATTTTATGATCATGCTTGCCCTTGCGTTTGGTGCTGTTGGAATTGCTCACTGGGGAGCAGATGGAATGTCTGAATATCTTTTAGCCAATTTTGAGGTTTTCAGTGATTCAAAAAGTGCCTTATCATCTTTTTCCTCACAATTCTTCTGGATGATTACCATTGCAACCGCTATTGGGATCACACTTTCCTTTACGAGGTTCAAAACATACGAAGGTGCGGGAGCCAGTAAAATAGGAAGTATCTTTATTTACATCCTGGTTGCAACCATCGGGATGAAAATGGACCTGGGCAAGATCTTTGAGAATCCTGGTCTACTGGGGATAGGTCTTATATGGATTCTCATCCATGTGATCGTATTGCTGGTCACTGCTAAACTTATCAAGGCTCCATATTTCTTTTTGGCGGTAGGAAGCCAGGCGAATGTAGGTGGAGCAGCTTCTGCTCCTGTAGTAGCTGCAGCCTTTCACCCTTCTTTGGCAACAGTTGGCGTGCTCCTTGCAGTATTTGGATATGTAGTGGGAACCTACGGCGCCATCCTGTGTACAATTTTGATGCAAATCGCCGCCGGGAGTTAGCATTAACCGGAAAAATATAAGATATTTGCGCTCCAAAAAATCTGTGTATATAAAATGAAAAAACTAGCTGTTCTTTTAGTGATTTTGATCGGGTTTACTGCCTGTTCAGAAAAAGAAAGCAATCTTGTGGTAAGTGGAGAGATCAAGGGATTAAAAAAAGGAACCTTATACCTCCAGAAGGTGGAAGATACGATGCTTATCAATGTAGATTCCATGGAAGTAGATGGAGACCCCGTCTTTAGCCTGGAAACCTATCTTGAGAGTCCGCAAATGATGTATCTTTATTTGGATAAGGTAGACAATAGTAAATTTGATGATCGAATCGATTTTTTCGCAGATAAAGGACAGATCACTATAAACACAAGCCTCGAAAAATTCGAAACCAACGCAAAAATTACGGGTTCTGCCAACCAGGAAAAATTAGCAGAATACCGCAAAATGATGAGCCGTTTTAACGATCAGAACCTCGATTTGATAAAGGAAAGTTTTGAAGCCGAAAAGGAAGAGAACGAGGAAAAACTGATAGAGATCGATAAGAAATACAATAGCCTCCTAAGAAGAAAATATCTTTTCACGGTTAATTACGCCATCAATAATAAGGACCTGGAAATAGCTCCTTACCTGGCGCTTTCTGAAGTTTTCGATGCCAACATTAAGTACCTGGATACCATTTATACTTCCCTTTCTCCGAATGTAAAAAAGTCTAAATACGGAAAACAATTGAAAGACTATTTAAAGGAGCGAAGAAAAGAGGAAAAGCTGGAAGAGAAAATACAGGAGGAAGCAGAAGAAGAGACTAATTCGTAATTCAATTTCTTCAAAAATTTAAAGGAGCCTTTGGGCTCTTTTTTTTTGGCTTGACCTGAACACAACTCGGTATTTTACATGGGCCCGGAAATTTAAGTGATCCCCCGAAGATCCTGGCAAGAATTGACACCTAACTGTCAGAATAATCAATAAATTGATCAATCGCGGTTCTCCCTTCGACTGCGCTCAGGACAGGCCCTGCCTACCTGGCGGTAATGGCAGGCAGGTTCTCGTCCCAGGTGATACGAACAAAAAAAGCCCCTTCTTTCGAAGAGGCTTTTTATTGAGAGCCGATGGAGGGACTCCCTTCGACTACGCTCAGGATAAACTTCTCGTCCCAGGTGATATGAACAAAAAAGCCCCTTCTTTCGAAGAGGCTTTTATTGAGAGCCGATGGAGGGACTCGAACCCACGACCTGCTGATTACAAATCAGCTGCTCTAGCCAGCTGAGCTACATCGGCAACTTACTAGAGAGCATTCAGCTTCTGAACCAGGTCTCTGGCTTTCGCCTCAAGTTCAACCTGAATTTCATTGAAATGCTTCTTTTTATTCTCTACATCACGCTTGTTGATCTTAGTGATGATCTCGTCGTAATTTTCAATAGCTTCATCCACGATAGCTTCCGATTTTGCCGGATCTTCTTTTGGATTAGCCATTTGATGGATATATGCGGCATCTATAATATCGCCAAACACATAATTCACATCCTTCTTCAATAATCTTTTACTCGCCATCTTAAATAAATTTCGGCTGCGAATTTAAACTATTTTTCGATATGAAATTGTTTTTAAATGAAATTATTGATTTCTTTTAAGCACTGCGAGTGCCTCGGGAATATGCTTTCCTGCACTCATACTATTAAATTTATGAATGAGTTCTGCTTTATCATTGAAGATAAAAGTCTCCCTTCCCGGTAATAAACCCAAAAGACTGGGCTTAACATTAAACGCATTTCTTGCCTTTTTATCCCTATCACTCAATATGGGATAAGGCAGGTTATATCTTTTGCTAAAATTAGAGTGTGAATCTTCAGAGTCTGAACTGATACCTATTACTTCAGCTCCCAGGTCCCTGAATTCTTCATAACTATCCCTGAAACTGCAGGCCTCCTTGGTACAACCCGGAGTAAAATCTTTCGGATAGAAAAACACGACCAGGCTGTTTCCTTCAGCCTTTCTTCTAAGGTCTACTTCACGCCCGTCCTGGTCCTTCAATGTTAAAGTTGGTATTTTATCTCCCAGTTTCATCTATTCACCTTTATAACTAACAAAATTTCGCGGCGTTTCATAAAGCGTAACTTCCAGGTCGTGAGAAGACTTGATTTTGGAACGAAGTTTATTCCAGATCACCACCGCTATATTTTCGGCAGTTGGATTAAGGTCTTTGAATTCTTCAACCTCCAAATTCAGGTTTTTATGATCAAAGGCTTCTTCCACCTCTTCATAAATCAAATCCTTCAAAATTTTAAGGTCCATCACAAAACCGGTCTCAGGATCTGGCTGGCCGGTCACAGATACGATCAGTTCATAATTATGCCCGTGATAATTGGGATTGCTGCATTTGCCAAATACCTCCAGGTTTTTTTCATCGGTCCATTCCTTGCGAAAAAGCCGGTGGGCAGCATTGAAATGAGCTTTTCTGTGTACGGTGATCCTCATTACTGAATATGTGAATAATATTTATCGAAAATGATCTTAAACCATTCGGTATAGATTTGTGGATTTTTCTTCATGTCGGCCTTTAATTCCTCCATATCTACCCATTTCCATGCTGCTACTTCATCAGGATTTAAATTGGGTTCTCCTTCAAAATTTCCAACCAAAATGTGATCATATTCATGTTCGGTCAGGCCATTGTCGAAAGGAGCCTTATATATAAATGAAATAGTATCTTTTAGATCTGTAGTAAACCCCATTTCTTCCATGAGCCTTCGTTTACCCGCTTCAATATTAGATTCTCCTTCGCGCTGATGACTGCAACAGGTATTGGTCCATAGGCCAGGGCTATGATACTTGGATAAGGCCCTTTGCTGAATCATCAGTTCGTTCCTGTCATTAAAAACGAATACTGAAAATGCCCTGTGAAGCAATGCCTTTTCGTGAGCTTCGATCTTTTCCATCAAACCTATCTGCTCATCCTTTTCGTTTACCAGTATTACTTTTTCTTGCGCCATTTTTTTGTTTGAAAGCCAAATGTACAAAATCGGACTACTTTTTCACAACCAGCCTGATTAAGCAATTCCTAAAGTTTTAGATTTCCTGTATAAACCTCACAGTTAATGGAAAGTATGAATTCTGATCTTCGGTTTTTCTCATGTTCAGCTTCCGGGCAGGGAACGCCGTTCCTGCAATCATTGGTCAATTCGGTCTCTCCATAACCCCTTCCGGAGATCCGATAGGCACTCACACCGCTTTTGACTAGGTAATCCTGTGTGACCTCTACCCGTTTCCTGGAAAGATCCAGGTTATAGGCATCATCTGCACGGCTATCGGTATGGGACCTGATATCGATAAGCAATTCGGGATATTCTTCCATATAGGCCACGATCTCATCCAGTTGAGCGGCTGCCTTTGGTTTAATTTCTGCCTTATCGAGATCGAATAGAATGGGATCCTGGGTTAACATTTTGGCCAGGTCATCACCAATACGCGCAGCAAAAATCTTTCCGCCATCCTTGCTCTCGAACTGTATGATGTTCTCTTTTCTTTTTACCTCGGTTGCGTAAAAACTCCAGTTAAAAAAGGCCCTTATGGCTGCGATATTGGAAGGAGCTTCTCCGGAAAAATCATGGGAAGCCTGGTACATCACCAATCCATTCTTTGGATCATCAAAACCATGCCCATAGATCAGGACACAGCCCGGCCCATTGGAAACATCAGGAATGTCGGGGGCCGATTGATCGATAATGATCTGCCGGGCTCCTGCGCGCCATTCATTTGCCTTTTTAGGATAATAGATCCGTTCAGAACCATTGATAAGGGCCATGTCGCTTTTACCCAGATATTGAGACACGGGGTCTGAGGCTAATTGATGCGTATATGGCGGCGTGGCAAACCTGTGATCGTAATAAGGAACTAAACCAGTAGTCCTCGCTCCTGCTGCACCAGCCGAAAGAAAATTGAGTTGTATCAATTGTGATTTACCATTGAAATCTACCCGACCGTAAAGGTTCTCAAGCTGACTCCCCGCATGACATCCGGCCCATATGGCACCTTTATATTCCCGGTTCCAGAAATAAAGGTTTTTATGAGTTTCAAAGGTAGGCTCGGCATGTGGCATAATAAAAAGATCATCACAAACTCCCAATTCAGATGGTTCTTTCCAATTATTGATATTAGACCCGCCATGGGCCGAATCTGGAATACCAGCCAGTTTGAAATATGCCAGTGCAATTGCCCCATTTTGTTTATCTAAGGTCCATTTTGGTGCCACCGATAATTCAGTGAAAAGAGGGAGCATTTGATCTTCCTGTAGTTTCTGCCCTACGACCCCTTTTTCCTCCCACTTTTGAATCTCCTTTTCCACTTCGGGACTCATATAAGAAACAGGGATCACAAATGAACCAGCACGAAAGTCCTCTTCCCCTAACCTAAAGTCAACTCCATCTTTTTTCTTATCGGGCCTGATGATCCATTTGATCTCTACCGGATGATTTTTCAAGAGTTCATAGATAAGTCCATAAGGTTTAAGCGCATTCTCTGGTGTTTGTGGAATAACGCCCATATTTATTGCGTAGGAACCTTTGGAGATCATCTCGTTCTTCTGGGAAAATAGATCACCCAAAGAGCAAATTATGAAAAAGCCCGTTAGTAAAAGTTTCAGGTTTTGTAGGGGAAAAACCATTGTCAGGATATAAGCACTATTAAATATCCCACAATTAATCGAAAAAGCCTAGTAATTAAGTCGAAATCAAATACCGATACGATCAAAATGCGGTTAAATTCCAAAAGGAAATTCCTTAAAATAATAGTATTTTTGCGCTCCAATTCGATCAGCTATGAAGCAGCATCTTAAAGAGATCAACAAAAGAAGAACATTTGGAATCGTATCGCATCCAGATGCAGGTAAAACCACACTAACAGAAAAACTGCTCCTTTTTGGAGGAGCGATCCAGGAAGCTGGCGCCGTAAAATCGAATAAGATTAAGAAAGGTGCTACCAGTGACTTTATGGAGATCGAACGTCAAAGAGGAATTTCCGTAGCAACTTCGGTCCTGGCCTTTGAATACAAGGATATCAAGATCAACATCCTGGATACCCCTGGACATAAGGATTTTGCTGAAGATACCTTTCGAACGCTTACCGCCGTAGATAGCGTGATCGTTGTAATAGATGTTGCCAAAGGGGTTGAGGAACAAACGGAAAAACTTGTTGAAGTTTGCCGGATGCGAAATATCCCAATGATCGTTTTTATCAACAAGCTGGATAGGGAAGGAAAAGACGCCTTTGAACTTCTGGACGAGATCGAACAAAAACTGAATCTTACCGTAACTCCGCTAAGCTTCCCAATTGGGATGGGTTACGACTTCAAGGGGATCTATAACATCTGGGAGAAGAATGTAAATCTCTTCACCGGTGATCCACGACGTGATATTGAAGAAACCGTTGAAATTAGCGATCTGGAATCAAAGGAACTCGACGAGCTTATTGGCAGCAAACATGCCAATGACCTTAGAGAAGAACTGGAACTGGCCCAGGGTGTTTATCCAGAATTTGACAGGGATGCTTACCTGGAAGGTAGATTGCAACCGGTCTTTTTCGGGTCGGCTCTTAATAACTTCGGGGTAAGGGAACTATTAGATTGTTTTATCAGTATCGCTCCTCCACCGCGACCAAAGGAAAGCGACGTAAGACTGGTAAAACCTGAAGAAAAAGATTTTACCGGTTTTGTATTCAAGATACACGCGAACATGGACCCGAAGCATCGCGACCGACTGGCTTTTGTCAAGATCGTTTCAGGAAAATTCGAAAGGAATACCAATTACCTGCACGTAAGACATAATAAAAAACTGAAATTCTCCTCTCCAAACGCATTTTTTGCCGAGAAAAAGGAAATAGTAGATGTTTCTTATCCGGGTGACATAGTAGGTTTGCATGACACCGGTAATTTTAAGATCGGAGACACCCTCACCGAGGGAGAAAATTTGATGTACAAAGGGATTCCAAGCTTTTCACCAGAACACTTCCGTTATATCAATAATGCCGATCCTATGAAATCCAAGCAACTGGAAAAAGGGATAGACCAGTTGATGGACGAGGGGGTAGCCCAGCTTTTCACCCTGGAGATGAACGGCAGGAAGATCATAGGAACGGTGGGAGCACTTCAGTTTGAGGTAATACAATACCGATTAGAGCACGAATATGGTGCTAAATGTACCTATGAGAACCTGAATGTGCACAAAGCGACCTGGGTTGAGCCGGAAGATCCTAAGAATGAAGAATTCCAGGATTTCAAAAGGGTTAAATCGAAGTTCCTGGCCAAAGACAAATCGGGACAATTGGTTTTCCTTGCTGATTCTCAGTTTTCGCTTCAGATGACCCAGCAGAAATATCCAACGATCAAATTCCATTTTACATCAGAATTCTAAAGATTCATTGAAAATAGGGATTTATTAAACTTGTATTGAAACAAGTTCAGGATGATGAAATTTCAAAAGACATTTTAATTCAATAGATACACCCACAAAATTTACTATTTTCGGGACAAAGTTTTTCTATGGCCCAGATCGATCAATTCATTGCCGAGTTCGCCTCGGCCGTGTGGGGATTCCCTCTTGTTTTACTTCTAATTGGTGGAGGAATCTACCTTCTCATCTATTCCAGGTTTCTTCCTTTTAGATATTTAGGACATTCAATAGAGGTGCTTCGGGGTAAGTATAACAACCCTGATGATCCGGGTGATATTAATCATTTCCAGGCTCTTTCCACTGCTCTTTCCTCTACGGTTGGTATGGGTAATATCGCTGGAGTGGCTGTAGCTATAGCCCTTGGTGGCCCCGGTGCAATTTTCTGGCTTTGGGTGAGCGCGGTCGTGGGAATGGCTACAAAATTCTTTACCAATACGCTGGCTGTGATGTACCGCGGCAGGGATACCGAAGGTAAGATTCAGGGAGGGGTCATGTATTTTATCGTGGAGGGCCTTGGCCGAAAATGGAAACCGCTCGCGGCATTTTTTGCTATTGCCGGGCTGGTGGGTGCTTTGCCTGTTTTCAATGTAAACCAGCTTACCCAGGCGATCAATTATATCTTACTGGAGCCTAATGACATCCAAACAGGTTTTACAAGTAACCTGATCATCGGAATTGCCCTGACATTAATTACGACTATTGTAATCATTGGCGGCCTGGACCGAATAAGTAAAACGGTTTCCAAATTGGTTCCAGCGATGGTAGCACTGTACTTCTTTTCAGTGCTGGTCATCCTTTTTGTGAATTATGACGTGGTCTTTCAATATTTCGGAATGATATTCACCGATGCTTTTGCGGCCAATAATTATAAAGGAGATCCGCTTTTGGGAGGGGTTCTGGGCGGACTGATCCTCCTGGGAATAAGACGTGGAGCTTTCTCAAATGAAGCTGGTATAGGAACCGCAACAATGGCACATGGAGCCAGCAAGACATCGGAGCCTGTTCGGGAAGGTTTGATAGCTATGCTCGGCCCCGCAATAGACACCCTGGTAGTGTGTACACTTACTGCTATGGCGATTTTGGTGACCGGGGTATGGCAGAGTACAGATGTGAATGGAGTAAGCCTTACAGCCGCAGCATTTGATCAGGCTATTCCATATGTGGGTAATTATTTACTCTTACTCTGTATCCTGGCATTTAGCATTTCTTCCCTGTTTTCCTATTCTTATTACGGAACCAAATGCCTTTCGTTCCTGATCGGTGCTGAAAATAAACGCTATTACAACTGGGTCTACATCCTTAGCATTATTGTAGGTGCCACAACCTCGTTGAGTTTCATCCTTAACCTTATTGACGGTTTCTTTGCGTTAATGGCGATCCCTACCATGATCTCCACATTAATCATGGCTCCAAGGGTCATGAAGGCTGCGAAAATCTATTTCAAAAAATACGGTCTGGCTAAATAGATTTAAAGTAGGAGTTGATCGCAGCGGTCAGTTCAAGAATATCATCGGTGGAGTGTTGAGCGTTCAGAACTATTTTGCTTACAAGTGGAGAACTTGGTGCAGGATACCTGAAATTAGTAGTTATGATCTTCCTGTCTAAAAGATAATCGGTTAGCTTTTCGTTATCATAACCGAATACCGGGTGACCTGCTATTTTGACCAATTCGAAATCTTGCGTGCAATTCTCTATAAAGATCTCAATATTATGTAGAAGCCTAGCTTTTTTAACTTTGATAAGCGCTTCTGCTTCCATAAGTGTTTTTAATGCTGCTGGAGAGGGAGGGCTGCCACCGGCAAAGAACTCCATTTCGTTGAGTTGTTCGATCCTGCTTTTGCGTCCAAGGATCGCTCCGCTTGGAGTAGCCAGGGCCTTACCTAAAGACCCACAAACAATTAATTCCTTTGCATTTAACTCTCTTAACATCGAATAGCTGCCGTATCCATCTTCGCCTATCAAACCAAAACCATGGGAGTCATCTGCTACAAGAATTACATTTTCAAGAGGCAGCTTCTGAAGGGATTCGAAATGGGGAAAATTAATTCCTGAAAAATCAATGGTATCCAGGAACAAGACGACTTTTTGCTCATTAGTTGAATTTAAATGGTCAACCAGCGAGCTGCTGAGATCCTCATAATTCTGAAAAAGCCTGCTCTTTTCATGAATAATGGCAGGATGTGTATGTGGCGCACAGAACATTTGGTAATCCTGTTCGCTAAAATGTCGCTTTAACATCTGCCCCGCCATATAACCAGAAGATACGCAAAGGCAGGATTCGGCACCGGCTTTTTGGGCCAGGTAATCTTCAAATTCTTCAAATACACACAACCTGATATTAGATTTCCTGGATGCGCCCCAGTTGGTGCCCAATATTCGAATATTTTGAATTAAAAGGTCCTGGAATTCGCTATCAGATTGCAGTCCCAGATAGGAAGTTCCTCCAAAATACAGAAACTCCTCCTCCGCTGTCACAAGCCTTGAATTTGGTGATCTTTTTAAGTAATGATTCATTATAGCAGTTTCACACCTGAACCATTCTTTTGAGGAAATATCACTGTAGCATCTGGCAAAATTTGTACGCCTTCGGCAATATCGCCCTTTAAAAGCATGGCTCCATCCATATCTACATAATCAAGCTGTGGCAACAACTGGGCTATCGCGGAGATACCAACCGTAGATTCGGTCATACAACCTACCATTACTTTTAGACCCAATTCCTTAGCCTTTTTGATCACTCTTAAGGCCGGAGTAAGCCCACCACACTTGGTTAACTTAATATTGATCCCATCGAAATAGCCGGCACATTTTTCCACATCTTCTTCCACAATACAGCTTTCGTCTGCAATCAAAGGCAGAACAGCCTCCTTTTTCAGGAGTTTCATGCCTTCCCAGTTATCTGCATGCAGAGGTTGTTCTATAAATTCTACACCTAAACGTTTAAGTTCCCTGCAAAGTTCTATCGCCTTTTCTGGTTCCCAGGCACAGTTGGCATCCACTCTGAAAACCGAATTCGTGTGTTTTCTGAGTTCCTGCACGATCTTCAAGTCATCGTTGGTTCCCAGTTTAATTTTGTAAATAGGCCAGGCTTGCTCCTTCATCTTTTCTACCATCTTTTCAACCGAATCAAGACCAATAGTGAAGTTAGTAATCGGATATTTTTCAGATGAAGTTCCCCAAATTTCATATAATGGCTTGCCTTTCAGTTTTCCGAAGAGGTCATGAGCAGCCAGATCCAGCGCACAAATACTGAAATTTGACAAACCCTTTTCCTTCAGAAAAAGATGAAATTCCGAAGGATCCTGCAAATCAAAATTTTCAATATCCGTTCTAATCGCTTCAATCTCGGCCTTCATACTTTCGAAGGTGACCTTGTAGTAAGGATTCGATGTTGATTCACCAAAACCTGTATGGCCTTCCAGGCTCAAACATGCGATGAGCGTATCCTGGGTATCGTGAGATTCTCTTGAAATAGTGAAGGTGTGCTTTAATTCCAGCACGTATTTTTTTAATTCTAGTTTCATCGCAGGTTTAAGGAATTAGAAGTCACCTAAAATAAAACATCCCGATAAAATCGGGATGAAATTTTATTATTATTTGTTTAAGATAGTTCTAAGCCTGTCCTGTAGGGCCGAAATTCAAAGGCATTGGCGCCTTATCATAATCCCTGATCTCTCCGTGGGCCTGCTCGAATTTATGGATGTTATCGCCTAGAGCTTTCAACAAACGTTTGGCATGTTGCGGAGTTAGAATGATCCTTGATTTCACCTTGCTTTTAGGTCTCCCCGGCATGATATTCACAAAATCTACCACGAATTCTGATACGGAGTGATTGATAATTGCAAGATTGGAATAGGTTCCTTCTGCTACCGACTCATCCAGTTCTATATTGATCTTTCCGGCTTTATTTTTTTTCTCTTCGCTCATATTTCAAATTTTATCCAATTTAATATTATTATTTCAGAACTATTATTTTTTCAGCTTGTAATACACAAAATCAGAAACTACCGGTTCAAGACCCTGCTTTCTTAATTCAGTGGCGATCTGTCCGCGATGATAGGTAGAGTGATTTACAATGTGAAAAAGAATGTCTTTTACCGAATTCTGGTAGCTCTCCCCTTTTGAGTTGCTGAAACTAACTACTCGATCCAGTTCCTCACGTTCCAGAATACCTAAGGTTTCCTCATAATTTTCATTTTCGGCAGATTCCAATTGGTCTTTTTCAAAATTCTTCCATACCTGGACGCTATCTTTCTTACCGTTGATGCGGTCGTTCCAGATCTTCTGTGCGTTTAAGGTATGCGATAACAAGGAAACAGCTCGTTCCGGAACCATAAAATGAAGATCCCCATCGTTGAATTTCTTAATGATCTCCAGGTTATAGAAATGGGAATATTCCAGCAATTCTTTAAAGTAATCCTTCATATCTCAAATATCGTTATAAATAAAAAAAGGCCCTGCTTGAGCAAGGCCTTTTTTCCATTTTTATTATCAGGAATTAGTTATAATTAACTTCCTGCTTTCTCTCGAGCATTTCGTCGAATTCTTCTTTAGAACCAACAATAATGCTATCGTATTTTCTCATACCTGTACCTGCAGGAATTCTGTGTCCTACAATTACATTTTCCTTCAATCCTTCAAGCTCATCGATCTTACCGCTTACCGCAGCCTCGTTCAATACCTTGGTAGTTTCCTGGAAGGAAGCAGCCGAGATAAATGACTTGGTCTGTAGTGAAGCTCTGGTAATTCCCTGAAGTACCGGATTAGCAGTTGCCGTGATCACGTCTCTAGCAGTAGCAAGGTTCTTATCTTCTCTTCTAAGAATAGAGTTCTCATCTCTAAGTTCTCTTGGAGTGATGATCTGACCTGGTTTCAATCTATCAGAGTCCCCTGCATCCTCGATCACCTTCATGCCGAACAACTTATTGTTCTCCTCGATGAAGTCATCTTTATGGACAAGCTGGTTCTCCAGGAAGATAGTATCACCTGGATCAACGATCCTAACTTTACGCATCATCTGTCTAACAACAACCTCGAAGTGCTTGTCATTGATCTTCACACCCTGTAAACGGTATACTTCCTGAACTTCGTTCACAAGATACTGCTGTACAGCATTTGGCCCTTTGATATTAAGGATATCCTCTGGAGTGATAGAACCATCAGAAAGTGGCATACCAGCTCTCACGTAGTCATTCTCCTGAACAAGGATCTGGTTAGAAAGCTTAACAAGATACTTCTTAACCTCTCCTAGTTTTGACTCAACAATGATCTCACGGTTACCTCTTTTGATCTTACCAAAAGAAACAACACCATCGATCTCAGATACAACAGCCGGGTTAGATGGGTTACGTGCTTCGAAAAGCTCGGTTACCCTTGGAAGACCACCTGTAATATCCCCTGCTTTAGAAGATTTACGTGGGATCTTAACCAGAATCTTACCAACTCCGATCTTCTCTTCGTTGTCTACCATCAGGTGAGCTCCAACCGGAAGGTTATAAGAACGAATTA
Organism: Christiangramia oceanisediminis; assembly: GCF_022570735.2. Classification (GTDB taxonomy): domain Bacteria; phylum Bacteroidota; class Bacteroidia; order Flavobacteriales; family Flavobacteriaceae; genus Christiangramia; species Christiangramia oceanisediminis. The sequence continues at coordinate 442,871 of NZ_JANCNS010000003.1, forward strand.
CTTCGTCTTTCTTACCTAGGATATGAAGCGTTGGGATCAATTTCTTGTTACGAGATTCAGAAATTACTTTTTCCTGGAATCCTGTCTGCTCATCGATCTCAACCTGATAAGTAACACCCTGTTCAACGTTTTCGTACTTGATCTTACCGGCGAATTCAGAAATGATCACACCGTTATATGGATCCCAGGTACAAATCACGTCTCCCTTACTTACCGTAGCACCATCATTAATATTGATCTGTGCACCGTAAGGAATATTGTTATTACTTAGTACAACACCTGTTTTCTTATCCTTGATCTTAAGTTCAGCAGTACGAGAGATCACGATGTCTGCAGTTCCACCATCAGGGGCTTCACCTTTAACAACTTTAAGATCTTCGATCTCTGCAATACCGTCGAATTTAGCTTCAAGTTTATTTTCTTCTGAAATGTTACCTGCAATACCTCCCACGTGGAACGTACGTAGTGTAAGCTGTGTACCAGGCTCACCAATAGACTGAGCTGCTACAACACCAACAGCCTCACCTGTTTGAACGATCTTGTTCGTTGCCAGGTTACGACCATAACACTTGATACAGATACCTTTCTTAGCCTCACATGTTAATGGAGAACGAACTTCAACGCTTTCGATAGGAGCTTCGTCGATCATTGCCACGATCTCTTCGGTGATCTCTTCATTAGCACCAACGATCAATTCGTCAGTTGAAGGGTTCACAACATCATTAAGGGAAATACGTCCAAGGATTCTTTCACCTAATGATTCCACGATCTCTTCATTCTTCTTAAGTGGTCTAACTTCTACACCTCTTAATGTTCCACAGTCATCTTCATTTACGATCACATCCTGGGAAACATCTACCAGACGACGGGTTAGATAACCAGCATCGGCCGTTTTAAGTGCGGTATCGGCAAGACCTTTACGAGCACCGTGAGTAGAGATAAAGTATTCAAGAATCGAAAGACCTTCCTTAAAGTTAGAAAGAATCGGGTTTTCGATAATTTCACCTCCACCAGAGTTAGATTTCTTCGGCTTGGCCATCAAACCACGCATACCGGTAAGCTGACGAATCTGTTCTTTCGAACCACGCGCCCCGGAATCAAGCATCATATATACCGAGTTGAATCCTTGCTTATCCTCGCGAATTCGCTTCATAGCCAATTCGGTTAGACCCGCGTTAGTTGAAGTCCAGATATCAATTACCTGGTTATAACGTTCGTTATTGGTAATAAGACCCATGTTATAGTTACCAATGATACCTTCAACCTGCTCGTTAGCTTCATCGATCATGGCTTGCTTCTCTTCAGGGATGATAATATCACCTAAGCTGAAAGAAAGACCACCACGGAATGCGAATCCGTAACCTAGTTGCTTGATCTCGTCAAGGAACTCAGAAGTTTCAGGTACACTTGTAATTTTCAGGATCTTACCAATGATCTCACGAAGGGATTTTTTGGTTAGTACCTCATTGATATATCCTGCTTTTTCAGGCACTGCTTCGTTGAACAGCACTCTACCAACAGTTGTATCGATGATCTGGTAAACCAGTTCTCCTTTATCGTTGAAATCTTTAGTTCTGATCTTGATTCCTGCATTCAGGTCTACTCGCTTCTGGTTGTAAGCAATTACAAGCTCTTCCGCAGAATAGAAAGTTAAACCTTCTCCTTTTACCGGCTCTTCATCAGTAGATTTCTTGTGCTTGGTCATGTAGTAAAGACCAAGTACCATATCCTGAGAAGGTACTGTAATTGGAGAACCGTTTGCAGGGTTCAGAATGTTATGAGAAGCTAGCATTAATAGCTGAGCTTCCAAAATAGCTTCTGGCCCAAGTGGTAAGTGAACCGCCATCTGGTCACCATCAAAATCGGCGTTGAATGCAGTACACGCAAGTGGGTGAAGCTGAATTGCTTTTCCTTCAATAAGTTTAGGCTGGAATGCCTGGATACCCAGACGGTGAAGCGTAGGAGCACGGTTCAATAATACCGGATGTCCCTTAAGAACGTTTTCCAGTATATCCCAAACTACAGGTTCTTTTTTATCGATAATCTTCTTGGCAGATTTCACTGTTTTTACGATACCTCTTTCGATCAGTTTTCTGATGATAAAAGGCTTGTAAAGTTCAGCTGCCATGTTCTTTGGAAGACCACATTCGAACATCTTCAATTCTGGTCCTACAACGATCACCGAACGTGCAGAATAATCAACACGCTTACCAAGCAGGTTCTGACGGAAACGTCCCTGCTTCCCTTTCAATGAATCTGAAAGTGATTTAAGCGGACGGTTAGAGTCAGTTTTTACTGCTGATGATTTTCTTGTATTATCGAATAATGAATCTACAGATTCCTGAAGCATACGTTTTTCGTTACGTAAGATCACTTCAGGAGCTTTGATCTCCATTAATCTCTTCAAACGGTTGTTGCGAATAATTACACGACGGTAAAGATCGTTCAAATCTGAAGTCGCGAAACGACCACCATCGAGAGGCACAAGAGGTCTAAGTTCCGGTGGAATTACCGGTACCACCTTCATGATCATCCATTCAGGATTGTTCTCCCTGTTATTGTTCGCATCACGGAAAGCTTCCACCACCTGAAGACGCTTAAGCGCTTCGGTCTTACGTTGTTTGGAAGTTTCGTTATTCGCTTTATGTCTTAATTCATAAGAAAGCTCATCAAGATCGATTCTTTTAAGGATCTCGATAAGACATTCAGCACCCATTTTCGCGATAAACTTATTTGGGTCACTGTCTTCCAGATATAGATTCTCCTGAGGAAGTTCATCTAAAATATTCAGATATTCTTCTTCCGTAAGGAAATCCATTTTCTTTAGTGGTTTTCCATCTTCATCCTTCGCGATACCTGGCTGGATCACTACATATCTTTCGTAGTAAATGATCATGTCCAGTTTCTTGGAAGGAAGCCCTAACAAATAACCAATTTTGTTAGGCAAAGAGCGGAAATACCAGATATGAGCTACAGGTACAACAAGGTTGATATGACCAACGCGATCTCTACGCACCTTCTTCTCGGTAACCTCTACTCCACATCTATCGCAAACGATCCCTTTGTATCGGATTCTCTTGTATTTACCACAGGCACATTCGTAATCCTTAACAGGACCAAAAATACGCTCGCAGAACAATCCGTCACGCTCTGGTTTGTGCGTACGGTAGTTGATCGTTTCCGGCTTTAGGACTTCACCACGAGATTCCGCGAGGATAGACTCGGGAGAAGCTAAACCTATAGAGATCTGGTTGAACCTCTGTACTGTATTTTTATCATTATTTCTAGCCATACTAATAGTATTCAGTATTGAGTATTCAGTAAACAGTCACTGCGAACTGCTTACTGAATACTGCAAACTATTTTTTTATTCTTCTAATTTAATATCCAATCCTAGACCTTTCAATTCATGCATCAATACATTGAAAGATTCTGGCAATCCTGGTTCTGGCATTGGTTCACCTTTTACGATAGACTCGTAAGTCTTGGCTCTACCAATAACATCATCAGACTTCACAGTAAGGATCTCTCTAAGCGTGCTGGATGCACCATAAGCTTCAAGAGCCCAAACCTCCATTTCTCCAAATCTCTGACCACCAAACTGTGCCTTACCACCAAGCGGCTGCTGAGTAATAAGCGAGTAAGGACCGATAGAACGCGCGTGCATCTTATCGTCGATCATATGTCCTAGTTTCAACATGTAGATCACACCTACTGTTGCACGCTGGTCAAATCTTTCACCGGTTCCACCATCATAAAGATGCGTGTGACCAAATCTTGGGATTCCGGCCTCATCGGTAAGCTCGTTGATCTCATCGATAGTTGCACCATCGAAAATTGGAGTCGCGTATTTCTTACCAAGTTTTTGACCAGCCCATCCAAGAACAGTTTCATAGATCTGACCAATGTTCATACGTGATGGTACCCCAAGCGGGTTCAACACGATATCAACAGGTGTTCCATCTTCAAGGAATGGCATATCTTCCTGACGAACGATCCTGGCAACAATACCTTTGTTACCGTGACGTCCTGCCATCTTATCACCAACCTTCAGTTTACGTTTCTTAGCGATGTAAACCTTAGCCAGTTTAAGAATTCCTGATGGAAGCTCATCTCCAACAGAAATGGTGAATTTCTCTCTCCTCAGGTTACCCTGAAGATCGTTTTCTTTGATCTTGTAATTATGGATAAGATCTGCTACCAGCTCATTTAGGTGATCATCTGTAGTCCAGGTACCACTTGTTAAGTGAGTATAATCGTCTACAGCATTCAACATTTTCAAGGTGTACTTCTTACCTTTTGGAAGAACTTCTTCTCCAAGGTCGTTAGAAACTCCCTGAGCTGTCTTACCACCAATGATAGCGAATAGTTTCTCTACCAGCTGAGATTTCAGAAGCGCGAATTTCGCATCATACTTCTTCTCAAGTGCTGCAACATCTTCTTTATCCTGTGCTCTCTTACGCTTGTCTTTGATCGCTCTTGCGAACAATTTCTTATCGATCACAACACCGCTTAATGACGGAGAAGCTTTCAAAGAAGCATCCTTAACATCTCCGGCTTTGTCACCAAAGATCGCGCGAAGCAGTTTCTCTTCAGGAGTAGGATCACTTTCTCCTTTAGGAGTGATCTTACCAATAAGGATATCACCAGGCTTCACTTCAGCACCAACTCGAATCATTCCGTGCTCATCAAGGTCTTTAGTAGCCTCTTCAGAAACGTTTGGAATATCATTGGTCAATTCTTCATTACCTAGCTTGGTATCTCTTACCTCCAGAGAGTATTCGTCAATATGGATAGAGGTGAAAATATCATCTCTCACCACTTTTTCTGATATCACGATCGCATCCTCAAAGTTGTAACCTTTCCAAGGCATGAAGGCAACCTTCATGTTTCTACCAAGGGCAAGCTCACCGGCTTCGGTGGCATAACCCTGGCAAAGAACCTGACCTTTGGTTACCCTGTCACCTACTCTTACGATAGGTTTCAGGTTGATACAGGTACCCTGGTTAGTCTTACGGAATTTGATAAGGTCGTAAGTTTTTGAATCATCATCAAAACTTACCATTCTTTCCTCATCGGTACGATCGTATTTGATTACGATCTTGTTCGCGTCTACATATTCTACTTCTCCCTCTCCTTCAGCATTGATCAATACACGAGAATCTGTAGCTACCTGTCTTTCAAGACCTGTTCCAACGATAGGAGAATCAGCTCTTAGAAGTGGTACTGCCTGACGCATCATGTTTGATCCCATCAGTGCACGGTTCGCATCATCATGCTCCAGGAATGGAATCAATGAAGCCGAAATAGAAGAGATCTGGTTAGGAGCAACATCGGTATAATGAACCTCTTTTGGGTCAACTACCGGGAAGTCACCTTCCATACGCGCAATTACACGGTCGCTCTCAATAGTACCATCATCCTTTAAAGGAATGTTGGCCTGAGCGATTTTCTTACCTTCTTCTTCTTCCGCGCTAAGGTATATAGGCTCTTCTGAAATATTGATCTTACCATCAGAAACAGTACGATATGGCGTTTCAATGAATCCCATTCCGTTCACTTTAGCATAAACCGAAAGTGAAGAAATAAGACCAATGTTCGGACCTTCAGGTGTTTCAATAGGACATAATCTTCCATAGTGCGTATAGTGAACGTCACGTACCTCGAATCCTGCTCTTTCTCTGGAAAGACCACCTGGCCCTAATGCTGAAAGTCTACGCTTGTGCGTGATCTCTGCAAGTGGGTTGGTCTGGTCCATGAACTGAGATAACTGGTTGGTACCAAAGAACGAGTTGATAACAGAAGAAAGTGTCTTCGCGTTAATCAAGTCGATAGGAGTAAATACCTCGTTATCCCTAACGTTCATTCTCTCACGAATGGTTCTTGCCATACGTGCAAGTCCAACACCAAACTGCTGAGACAACTGCTCACCTACAGTTCTAACACGACGGTTAGAAAGGTGATCAATATCATCGATCTCAGCCTTCGAGTTGATAAGTTCGATCAAGTATTTAACAATGGTAATGATGTCCAGCTTGGTAAGCACCTGCTTATCCATCTCCACATCAAGACCAAGTTTTTTGTTCATTCTGTATCGCCCTACTTCACCAAGGCTGTAACGCTGATCTGAGAAGAAAAGCTTGTCGATAATTCCACGAGCAGTTTCCTCATCTGGCGGTTCAGCATTACGAAGCTGACGATAGATATGTTCTACCGCTTCTTTTTCAGAGTTGGTAGGATCTTTTTGAAGCGTATTGTGAATGATCGCATAGTCACCGGTTTGATTATCCTCTTTGTGTAGAAGGATAGTTTTTGTTCCGGTTTCAAGGATCTCTTCGATATGCTCTTTTTCGAGCTCTGTATCACGATCCAATACGATCTCGTTACGTTCGATTGAAACAACCTCTCCAGTATCTTCATCTACGAAATCCTCATACCAGGTGTTCAATACACGGGCAGCTAGTTTGCGCCCAAGAACTTTTTTAAGTCCAGATTTGGAAACCTTCACTTCTTCAGCAAGGTCGAAGATCTCCAGAATATCCTTATCACGCTCATATCCAATGGCACGGAATAGCGTGGTAACAGGTAATTTTTTCTTACGATCGATATAAGCGTACATTACACTGTTGATATCGGTCGCAAATTCAATCCATGATCCCTTGAAAGGAATTACACGGGCTGAGTATAATTTGGTTCCATTAGCATGGAAAGACTGTCCAAAGAAAACCCCCGGTGAACGGTGTAGCTGAGATACTACAACTCGCTCGGCACCGTTGATGCAGAAAGTTCCACTAGGTGTCATATAAGGGATTGTTCCCAAGTATACGTCCTGTACGATGGTTTCAAAATCTTCGTGTTCAGGGTCGGTACAGTATAACTTAAGTCTAGCCTTAAGCGGTACACTGTAGGTCAATCCGCGTTCGATACACTCCTGGATGGAATATCTTGGCGGGTCCACAAAATAATCTAAGAATTCTAGTACAAATTGATTACGGGTGTCCGTAATGGGGAAGTTTTCTAGGAAGGTGTTGTAAAGACCTTCATTTCCCCGCTCTTCTGATTTTGTCTCTAATTGAAAGAAGTCCTGAAAAGACTTAATCTGCAGATCCAGAAAGTCCGGATAAGCAGGCTTATTCTTAACAGAAGAGAAACTCAATCTTTCAGTTTGCTTTGCTAACATCAATGGACGGGATTAAATTTTATATATAAAAAACTGCGTTTTCTAGAACTTAGGCTCTATATACGCAAAAGGGTTTAGACCTTCAGGAGCGTATCCTGAGGCCTAAACCTAAATAATATTGCTTTCGTCAAGCTTATTTAAGCTCAACCTCAGCTCCTGCTTCTTCTAATTGCTTTTTAAGAGCTTCAGCTTCGTCTTTAGCAACTCCTTCCTTAACTGGTTTTGGAGCACCGTCAACTAGTTCTTTAGCATCTTTAAGTCCAAGACCTGTAAGTTCTTTTACAAGTTTAACTACAGCTAGTTTAGATCCACCTGGAGCAGTAAGGATTACGTCGAATTCAGTTTGTTCTTCAGCTTCCTCACCACCAGCGGCAGCACCACCAGCAACAGCTACTGCAGCAGCAGCAGGCTCGATACCATATTCTTCTTTTAAAATATCAGCTAACTCGTTTACTTCTTTTACGGTCAAGTTAACCAATTGTTCTGCGAAATCTTTTAAATCTGCCATTTTCTATCGTTTTTAAAAAGTTCTTTAATTTATATTTGTTAAAAAGTGCGTACTATATTATCCCTCTTTTTCTGAAAGAGTCTTAAGGATTCCTGCCAGTTTTCCACCACCTGATTTAAGTGCAGAAACAACATTCTTAGCAGGAGATTGAAGCAATCCAACGATATCTCCAATAACTTCTTCTTTAGACTTGATGTTAACAAGGGTATCAAGATAGTCATCACCAACATATACGGCTTCTTCTACAAAAGCACCTTTAAGTAGTGGTTTTTCTGACTTTTTTCTGAATTCCTTGATCACCTTAGCCGGAGCATTTCCGGTTTCAGAAAGCATGATTGAGGTATTGCCCTTTAAAACTGATGGAAGATCAGCGAAATCTTTATCTGTCGCTTCCATAGCTTTAGCAAGCAATGTATTTTTAACTACCGATAACTTAACATCGGCTTTAAAACAAGCCCTACGTAAGTTAGAAGTCGCTCCAGCGTCCAGGCCAGAGATGTCAGCCAAATAGATAGTTTGAAATTCGGCTAACTGGGCAGTTAAATCTTCTATAACTTGTGATTTTTCTTCTCTTGTCATAACCTTAAATTATTGCTCAGTAAACCTTTTAGTATCTATTGCTACACTCGGGCTCATGGTGGTAGACATATGAATACTCTTCATATATACACCTTTCGCTGCCTGAGGCTTCAATTTTACCAGCGTAGTTAATAATTCTCTTGCATTACCTGCGATCTTTTCAGCATCGAAAGACGCTTTCCCGATTGCAGCATGTACAATTCCTGTTTTGTCAACCTTGAAGTCGATCTTACCAGCCTTTACATCAGAAACCGCTTTAGCGATATCCATAGTTACCGTACCGGTCTTTGGGTTAGGCATCAAACCTCTTGGTCCAAGAACACGTCCTAGTGGTCCAAGTTTACCCATAACGCTAGGCATAGTGATAATCACATCAACATCTGTCCAGCCTCCTTTGATCTTTTCAAGATATTCGTCTAATCCAACGTAATCTGCACCAGCATCTTTAGCTTCCTGCTCCTTATCTGGAGTCACAAGCGCCAAAACCTTAACATCCTTACCAGTTCCATGAGGAAGTGTCACCACACCTCTAACCATCTGGTTGGCTTTTCTTGGATCTACGTTCAAACGAACTGCAAGATCTACAGAAGCGTCAAAGTTTTCGTTGGAAACTTCTTTTATCAAAGCAGAAGCCTCAGCAACCGTATAGGTCTTCCCATTCTCGATCTTAGACTGAGCTTCTTTTTGCTTTTTAGTTAATTTTGCCATTTTCTAATTTCTTTTTGGATTAAAACGGTGCATCACCCTTTACAGTTATTCCCATCGAACGAGCTGTTCCGGCAACCATTTTCATTGCAGATTCAATTGTAAATGCATTAAGATCCTGCATCTTGTCTTCTGCAATTGTTTTAATCTGATCCCAAGAAACACTTGCTACTTTCTTTCTGTTAGGCTCACCTGAACCCTTTTTAGTTTTAGCTGCTTCCATCAATTGTACTGCTGCAGGTGGAGTCTTGATCACAAAATCAAAAGACTTATCTGAATAAACAGTAATCACAACTGGCAGTACCTTTCCTTGCTTGTCCTGAGTCCTACCATTGAATTGCTTACAGAATTCCATGATATTTACCCCGGCAGCACCCAAAGCAGGTCCAACTGGTGGTGATGGGTTAGCAGCACCTCCGCGAACTTGTAGTTTTACAACTTTACTTACTTCTTTTGCCATTTTTCAAATTTTTGAGTGATAGTTTATTGAGTGGAAGCTAAAAAAACTATCAAAAAATATGTAACAGTTATTTTATACCTTTTCTACTTGCATATAGCTTAGCTCAAGCGGAGTCTTCCTTCCGAAGATCTTCACCATCACTTCCAGCTTACGCTTTTCTTCATTGATCTTTTCTACAGTTCCGTTAAAGCCATTGAACGGTCCGTCAATTACTTTAATAGTTTCTCCAATAGTGAATGGAATTGCAACATTATCAGATTTAACCGAAAGCTCATCTACTTTTCCAAGCATACGATTCACTTCAGATTTTCTAAGTGGTACCGGATCACCTCCCTTGGTCTCGCCTAAGAATCCAATCACTCCATTGATACCTTTAATAATATGAGGGATTTCACCACCAATATTAGCCTGGATCATCACATAACCTGGAAAGTAAACTCTTTCTTTGTTCACCTTCTTGCCATTTCGAATCTGAATTACTTTTTCAGTAGGCACAAGAACCTGCTCCACAAAGTCTTCAAGACCCTGATGAGCAATTTCTTTCTCTATATAGTCCTTGACTTTATTCTCCTGTCCGCTAACGGCACGAACCACATACCACTTTTTATCCTTTGCTTCTGCCATTATCGTTAAATTAAGATTTTACCCACACGAAGTACTGCTCGATTGCCTCGCTAAAGACCGTATCAACACCCCAAATGGCTAATGAGAAAATAATCGAAAATACAGCAACAAGCACTGTTAATTTTTGAGCCTCCGTCCAGGTTGGCCAAGTAACGTGGTTTTTTAACTCGTTATATGATTCTGATATGTAATTAACAATTCCTGCCATTTTCCAAAAAAATATTTGCACGGGTTGAGAGGCTCGAACTCCCGACACCTGGTTTTGGAGACCAGTGCTCTACCAACTGAGCTAAACCCGTAAATATAAGGGAAGGCATCCCGCTTGTCACGGGATACCTTTTTATATAAGTTTGATTCTTAGTCTAGAATCTCAGTAACCTGACCAGCACCTACAGTTCTACCACCTTCACGGATAGCGAAACGTAGACCAACGTTCATTGCGATTGGCTGAATAAGCTCCACTGTAATAGTAAGGTTATCACCTGGCATTACCATTTCAACTCCTTCTGGAAGGTTGATAGTTCCAGTTACGTCAGTTGTACGTACGTAGAACTGAGGACGGTAGTTGTTATGGAATGGAGTGTGACGTCCACCTTCTTCTTTCTTAAGGATATAAACCTCTGCTTTGAATTTAGCGTGAGGAGTTACAGATCCTGGCTTGGTGATTACCATACCTCTAGAGATCTGAGTTTTCTCGATACCTCTTAGAAGGATACCTACGTTATCTCCAGCTTCTCCTCTATCAAGAATCTTACGGAACATCTCAACTCCAGTAATAGTTGAAGTAAGTTTTCCAGCTCCCATACCGATGATCTCTACAGGATCTCCAGTGTTAGCAACACCAGTTTCGATACGTCCAGTTGCAACAGTACCACGACCAGTAATAGAGAATACATCCTCGATAGGCATCAAGAAAGGCTTATCTACATCACGCTGTGGAAGTTCAATCCAAGAATCTACAGCTTCCATAAGATCAAGAACAGTCTTAGACCATTTCTCATCACCTTCTAGAGCTCCAAGTGCAGAACCTGAAATTACAGGACCGTTATCACCATCATACTCGTAGAAAGAAAGAAGATCCCTAACTTCCATCTCAACTAGCTCAAGAAGCTCCTCATCATCAACAAGGTCTACTTTATTTAAGAATACAACGATTCTTGGAATACCTACCTGGCGTCCAAGAAGGATGTGCTCACGAGTTTGTGGCATAGGTCCATCAGTCGCAGCAACAACAAGAATAGCACCGTCCATCTGAGCAGCACCAGTTACCATGTTCTTAACGTAATCGGCGTGACCAGGACAGTCAACGTGAGCATAGTGACGGTTCGCAGTTGAATATTCAACGTGTGAAGAGTTAATTGTAATACCTCTTTCTTTTTCTTCCGGAGCGTTGTCAATTTGATCAAACGCACTAGCCTCTGAATATCCAGCATCAGCCATTACCTTAGTAATAGCAGCAGTTAATGTAGTTTTTCCGTGATCTACGTGTCCAATTGTACCAATATTTAGGTGCGGTTTGGAACGATCATAAGTTTCCTTTGCCATAATTAATACTTATTTAATCTTAGTTATATATTAGTGTTCAATTTTATACAAAACTAGAGCCAACGACGGGAATTGAACCCGTGACCTCTTCCTTACCAAGGAAACGCTCTACCCCTGAGCTACGTCGGCCTCAATAAACCAGCTGATTCAAACAGCTAAATCCATAAACCATAACTGGCTTACGGAAATAATCAGGATTCACATACCCATGCCGAAATAACTCATTCTTGATAAGCTATAAAACAGTATCGAAATATAAAAGTCTGGAAAACCTTTAAATTTCGTTCTTGACTTTGACCGGGGATTTCCTGATTCGGTTTTATTTAGCAATGAAGTCTATTTATAAAACAAACTCCAAAAATGCTTAGAGCGGGAGACCGGGTTCGAACCGGCGACATTCAGCTTGGAAGGCTGACGCTCTACCAACTGAGCTACTCCCGCATTCGATTCAATATTCAAGATCCTTTATTCAAGATTAATCCTGAATCTTAAATCTTTTAATTTTGAATCATTTTTGTGGGGAGAGCAGGATTCGAACCTGCGAAGTCGAAAGACAACAGATTTACAGTCTGTCCTCGTTGGCCGCTTGAGTATCTCCCCAATTAAATTTCCACTATTTCATAGAACCATTGCTGAAGCAATTTCGCCCTATTGGATTTTAAAACGGCTGCAAATTAAAGCAAATTTCAACCAGCATCCAAGGCATTTTTAAAATTTAAATCGAAAAAAATTCAACCTCCTGATGAACAGGAAAATAAAATTGAATTCTCTTCATTCAAACTTCAGCATTTCAAACTTTCTAGAGCCGATGGAGGGACTTCCCTCGACTGCCGCTCGGGATAAACTTCTCGTCCCTTTATTGCTTTTCTGAAATTAATCTGAAAATCAATCCCGCTGCGCGTTCTTTTCACTATTTCAGAGCCGATGGAGGGACTCGAACCCACGACCTGCTGATTACAAATCAGCTGCTCTAGCCAGCTGAGCTACATCGGCCTTTAGCCCTACTTTTTCAGCGTTTTTTCCGCATAAAAAAGTCCGCTATTTCTAACGGACTGCAAATGTATATAAATTATTCCTTTATCAAAAAATAATTTTTAAAAATTTACGCTAGACATGGGCGCTCATTTTTTCTTTTCTTTTTATGAGTTGTCTCTGCAGTGAATTAACACATTCATCTACACATGCCTCAAACTTATTGCATGTTTTCTTTACCATCAGGTCTCCACCGGGGATACTCAATAAAATTTCAGTTATCTTATTTTCCTTTCCGCTTGTGTTTTGCACTTTGAAATAGACATCAGCATAAATGATCTTATCAAAGTAAGTTTCTAATTTATCTAATTTTTTCTGAGTGAAGTCAATCAATTTTTGATCGGCATTGAAGTTTACGGACTGCAGATTTACTTTCATATCAAGTAATGATTTAATTAAACAAAAAGCTTCAGTTATTTTTTATTGTTCCGGGGATGAGCCTGCTTATGGATTTTGCTCAATTCTGCGATACTATTGTGAGTGTAGACCTGTGTCGCCGCCAGGCTGGCGTGACCCAGGAGTTCTTTTACCGCGTTTAGGTTAGCACCCTGGTTCAATAAATGAGTGGCAAACGAATGCCGCAATATATGCGGACTCTTCTTCAGTTTGCCAGACACCTCACTAAAATAATTATTTATAATTCTATAAACAAGACTTTCATATAGTTTATCTCCCCTTGAAGTAAGAAAAAGATGTTCATTATCGCTATCCCCAGCAATAGCCATTCTTTCAGTAAAATACCTGTGGGCAGTTTGCTTAATGGAACCCAACAAAGGTATATAACGCTCTTTATTTCGTTTACCCAAAACCTTGAGGTTGGAATTTTCTATATCCAGATCCCCGAGTTTGATTTCAATGAGCTCTGCACGCCGGATCCCGGTGGAATAAAAAAGCTCTACCATGAATCGATCCCGAATTCCTTCAAAATCACTGGTATCGATATTTTCAAGCACCTGGCTAACTTCAACCTGTGAAAAAGGCACCTGCACTTTTTTGGCAGTTTTCAATGCCCGGTGTTTTACCAGCGGACTCACCTCTATTTCGCCTATTTTTAATAGGAATTTGTAATAGGTCTTTAAAGAAGAGATCTTCCTGTTGATACTTCTATTGGAAATACCATCTTCTGAAAGCTGTACGATCCAGCTGCGTATCTGGGAATAATTAACGTTTTTTGAATCATCCTGGCCAAATTGAGATTGCAGGAATTCCTGAAAAGAAAGCAGGTCGGCCCTGTAGGCCGTGATAGTATGCTCTGAATAATTCTTTTCGAGCTGAAGATAATCCAGGAAGGCAGAAAAGGGCATAAAAAAACTGTTGATAAACAAAGTTAAGAAACTTTGGTCTATCAACAGTTTTGAATATCTGTTCAGATTTTACGATCCGGTAGACTAGATATCTTCTGCGTCTCTAAGATGCTGAATGTACTCTGCCTTTTGGATCTGGGCTCTTCTTTCTACAGAAGGCTTAGTAAAATGCTGACGATCTCTTAGCTGACGCATAGTTCCGGTCTTGTCGAACTTACGCTTGAAACGCTTAAGAGCTCTATCTATATTTTCTCCGTCTTTAACTGGTATAATTAACATAGTGTCATCACCTCCTTTCTTTTGGAATCGGGTGCAAATATACTCCAATTAATTTACCTGCCAATATTTATTTCAAAAATTCAATTTCACATCTTGACATCATAATTTTCTGTAATTTAATGAACTAAACCAATCATTAAATGAAAAGACACTTTAGCTTTCTGTCCCTCCTCCTGTTTTGCCTTCCTCCTATATATGCCTTTCAGAATTTTGATGATGTCCAGATCGAGATCACTCCGGTAAACAAGAACGTATATATGCTCACAGGCGCGGGGGGAAATATTGGTATTCTTACCGGTGATGACGGCATCTTTATGATAGACGATCAATTTGCTCCCCTTTCAGAAAAGATCATTCAAAAATTAAAGACCATCAGCGAACAGCCAGTCACCTACCTGGTTAATACGCATCATCACGGTGACCATACCGGTGGCAATGAAAATTTCAAGGAACAGGGAGCCCTCATTTTCGCACACGAAAATGTTCGAAAGCGAATTAAGGACAATAAAGAAATTTCTGGTACCGGGATGCTTCCCGTAATCACTTTTAATGAAGAGGTCAACCTGCACCTTAATGAAAATGATATTATGGTGGTGCATGTTCATAATGCACATACCGATGGAGATGCCCTTATCTATTTTCCGCAGAGCAATGTGCTGCACACCGGCGACACTTTCTTCAACGGCCGGTTTCCTTATATAGACCTTAACAGTGGCGGCTCGGTAGACGGCGATATTGAGGCTGCGAGAACCGGTCTTTCCATAATAAATGAAAACACCAGAATAATCCCGGGGCACGGAAGTGTTGCTTCCTATGAAGATTATAAAAACTACCTGAAAATGATGGAAGGGATACGCAGTAACATTCAGAATGCGATGCGGATGGGTAAATCAAAGGAGGAGATCATTTCAGATTCCAGTCTTACCAGCGAATTTTATACCGACGAAGAGATGAAGGATACTTTTATCACCGGTCCCCGGATAAGGGAAACATTTTACGAAAGCCTGAAATAAAAAATCCCGGCCTAAAGCCGGGATAATTACATATTTCGATTATTTGACCGTAGCCGGTTTATATTCTTTTTGATCGATCACCATTTTGGCAATGATCTCTTTCAGGATTTCTGAAGTTCCACCACCAATTGGTCCCAGTCTGCTGTCGCGGAAAAGCCTGGCCATTGGATAATCTTCCATATAACCGTAACCTCCCAGCATCTGAAGGCATTTATAGATCACCTCATCTGCGATCTTTGTACCTAGCAGCTTGGACATACTGGCTTCCTTTACTACATATTCTCCATCATTCAGTCTCTGGGCTACCGAATAATTGAATTCCTTGATCACCTCTATTTCGCTGGCCATTTCGGCTACAGAATGTCTTAAGGCCTGGAACTTATCCAATGTTTTTCCAAAAGCCTCGCGTTCTTTCATGTATCCTAATGCATAATCCAGGGCATATTCAGACCGGGCATGGGCATTGATCCCCATGATAAGCCTCTCCATCGCGAAATGTTCCATGATATAACTAAAGCCTTTTCCTTCTTCTCCAAGCAGGTAATTTGCCGGAACCTCAACATTATCAAAGGCAAGTTCAGCAGTATCTGAGGCCCTCCATCCAAGCTTATTCAGTTTGGTAGCGTTGATACCCTCAAATTTTTTGTCTACAAGCAGAATGCTCATTCCTTTGTTGCCTTTTTCAGGATCGGTTTTAGCAGCTACCACGTAAAAATCGGCGTAAACTCCGTTGGTGATAAAGGTTTTTGAACCGTTCAGGATATATTTATCGCCTTTTTTGATCGCTGTAGTACGCATTCCCGCAACATCAGAGCCTCCAAAAGGTTCTGAAATACACAGGCATCCTATTTTTTCACCTTCTATGGCCGGAGTAAGATATGACTCCTTTAACTCATGACTGGCCTCTGCCTTTAAATGTGTCATGGCCAGGTAAGCATGGGCCCACATTGCCGCAGCGAAGCCTCCAGAATCTATCTTCTGAAGTTCCTCCAGGAAGATCACGGTATAAAAGAGGTCCAGCCCCATTCCGCCATATTCCTCTGGCTGGTTAAGACCGAAATAGCCCATTTCACCGAATTTCTCCCAGATGAAGCGCTCGATGGTTCCTGTTTCTTCCCATTTATCTATATGAGGCACCACCTCTTTCTGAAGAAATTCTTTAAAACTCTTCCTGAAAAGTTCGTGTTCCTCTGTAAAATATCTATTGCTCATTTCTTTTTCGAGTTTAGGCCGAAGGCCAGTTTCCTAATTACATATTCTGAAATTTGGGAGCGGAATATTCCCAAAAATTAGTTTAAGCCCAAATATAATTTAATTCTATCGATTTTATCGGAAGGAAAACCGTCGATTTGTGCTAATTCTTCAAAACTGCGAATACCTTCATGCAAATTCCTGAAGTTGATCACTTTTCGGGCTAACGTCTCGTTAAAATAAGGCAATTCAGCCAATTCATTCTCCCTGATGGTATTGATATTCTTTAGGCTTACATCAGGTTTTGATATGATACCGAAATGCTTTTGTATATTCCCGATGGTTTCATCACTTAGACCGTAGACATCTTTTAACTGACTTACATCCAAAAAACCCCCTATGCTTTTTCTGTATTTGACGATACGCTGGGAAAGCACTTCTCCAACCCCCCGAACTATGACCAGGTCTTCAGCCGTAGCTGCATTAAGATCGGCTACTGGGATAGCGGTAACTTCGGCACGAGTTGCTATATTTTGCTGCCTGACGTTTTGAGTCCATTCCGGAAATCGAAATGATGGTGCAATCACATTTAGCAGGCTATCTGAAACGCCTGTTACTTTCTGAAAATCCTCTTTTGAATTCACCCATTTTCCTTCGGCTCGATAAGCCAGCAGACGATCGATCTCTTCCACTTTCAGCCCAAGCTGGTAGCCTTTAAAGTCGGTTATAAAATTGGGGTTGAACGGATAGACGGTATCTTTCCTGGTATCTTCAGAAGATCTTATTGAATCCAGGCTTTTCAACATGGCCTCTACTTCAGGATCGGTTTCAGCACCTGGAGGATTAGGAATAAAATGATCATAGGAAAAGATCGCAACCTGGAAGATGATGATCAATAGGACCAAAAGAAAAATCCCATTCTGCTGACTTCTGGAAAGTGCAAAATGGGATTTTAAGAATTTCATATTTCAGAAAAAACTAAGACGCTTTCGCCTGAGCTTTTTGAGCTTTTTTGAACAACTGGCCAGACTTCAGTTTATGAGAGTACTCCTTAAGGTCGTCACTAACTTCACCAATCATGATATAAAGACCAATAATGTTTGGGAAAGACATCGCAAGGATCATCATATCTGAGAAGTCCAGTACGGCTCCAAGACTTACTGAGGCTCCAACCACAACGAAAATTAGGAACAACACCTTGTAAAGGATCTCGTTCTTTTTGCTTTTTCCGAAAAGGTAAGTCCAAGCACGCATTCCGTAATAAGACCATGAGATCATGGTTGAGAACGCGAAAAGGAACACCGCGGTTGCCAGTACGTAAGGGAACCAGGAGATCACACTTCCAAAAGCCGAAGATGTAAGCTCAACTCCACCAACGCCTTCAACCTCATGCATTCCTGTAAAGATCAATACCAATGCAGTAAGCGTACAAACCACCACCGTATCGATGAATGGCTCCAAAAGAGCAACAAATCCTTCAGATGGAGGGTTATTGGTTTTCGCAGCCGAGTGAGCGATCGCAGCCGATCCCACACCAGCCTCGTTCGAGAATGCGGCACGCTGGAATCCAACGATCAATACCCCAATCACACCACCTTTGATAGCACTAGGACTGAATGCTCCGTCCCAGATCGCTGCAAAGGCAGGCCCGATATTTTCAAAGTTCACTCCAATTACTACAAGAGCTCCAACTACATAAACAGCAGCCATTACCGGAACGATCTTTCCGGTTACTCTAGCGATACTGCTAATACCTCCAATGATCACGATACCAACAAGGATGGCAACCACCACACCAAAGATAAACCCGTTTCCTTCTAACATTGGGAATTCTCCCGCAAGAATAGAAAACGACTGGTTAGCCTGGAACATATTTCCACCTCCAAAAGAAGCTCCAATGGCCAGGATCGCGAAGAAAGCGGCAAGGAATTTACCAAGACCTCTTTTTCCTCTTTTTTCAAGACCATATCTCAGGTAGTTCATAGGCCCACCAAAAACACGACCTTCAGAATTGATAAATCTATATTTTACCCCAAGGGTACATTCCACGAATTTAGAAGACATCCCAAGAAGACCTGCAAGGATCATCCACATGGTTGCACCTGCTCCTCCAAGAGAGATCGCCACGGCCACACCAGCAATATTACCAAGTCCTACGGTACCAGATACCGCAGTAGCAAGGGCCTGGAAGTGGGTTACCTGTCCAGGAGCATTCGGATCGTCATACTTACCTTTTGCAAGATCTAATGAATGCTTAAAACCTCTAATATTGATAAAACCAAGTCTTAAGGTAAAGAACAAAGCTCCAAGTACCAGCCAAACCACGATAAATGGAATATTCTTCATCTGCGGATCACCGTTAGGGTGTAGCAAAGCTACAGGCTCATCATATTCGATACTTGCAAAATACTGAGCTCCCTGTTCAATTACATCTTCTTTATTTTCTGAATCGTAAACAACTTCACCTTCATCGAGGAAATGATTCAGCGAACCACTGGCGTTCGCATTTACCGTAATATCTCTTCCATTTTTGGAAACTACGGCAACAGGATCTCCTTCGTTCACGTGCTCTCCTTCTTCAACCAGCCATTCCGTCAAAACGAATTTCGATTGTTCCGTAGGATCCCATTCTGGTGCGGCTATTCTTTTCACATCGGCATAAACCACCGGATCATAAATCCCGATCGCCGTAAATGGATCCCAGAAAAGTACCGATCCCATAGCTGAAACGATTGGAGCGAAAGTCCCGTTGAAATGCTCGGTTATCGCCTCTGCATCTACCTTGAAAGTCTTTGAAACCGAATTACCTTCACTATCTGTTACCGTAACATCGTAAGGAATACCTTCGGTAAGACCTTCTGCCCTGTTGGATTCAAGACTTGTAGATTGATTAGACCATTTATACTGGTATGGCGGAGTCCCGCCTTCTACCTCTAATTCGATAAATCCATTATTAATTACCTTGGAAGGATTCCCTATTTTGGCTTCTACACTTAGTTCCTGTGCAAATAATCCAAAAATTGAAAATGAAAATAACAATGAAAGCAAATACTTTCTCATATAGAATTTGGGTTATTAATTAAAAGTTAAATTTTCAGCCGGTGAATATGCTAAAAAAATAGGCTAAATCAAACTTTTGGGAGTTAAAAAAACAAATGAAGACGGCATAACGGCAGGCTTTTAAAGCGGTTGCCATGGTTCCCAATTTTCTGAAATCGTGAAAAACAGGATAATGAAGATGTTAAAGAGGATGGGTTAATTACCAGCCTGTTATAGATCAAAGACCGAGGTACGCTTGGTATAGATGAGATCCTTAAGCTTTAACCAGAAGGCAAGGATCAGGTAGATGATAAAGCCAGCCCCCATGGTAAAAAAGGAAGCATAAATAAAGAAAAGCCTTACATTTTTGGCGCGCATCCCCAGTTTATCGGCCATCCTGGAAGACACATAGAAGCCGTGCTTTTCGAAAAAATACCTGATATTTGATACGAACTGAGTCATTTCGAATACAAATCTAATGGTATTTTGGTTTTCTTTTCAATAAAGAAGCACCCAATTCGCATTCAAGACACCGGTTCTTTTCGCAATATTCTTTCTTTAGTTGTAGCAAAGCCTGGGATTCCATTGCATTCGTGGCGGTTTTCGGCCTTAATCCGTTAAAGAGGTCTACCACAGAATTCCTTTCAGCCTTTATCTCCATCATTAAATTGGAACAGAATTGATCTTCGCTTCCCATCTTTTTATGGTAGGAATATTTTACCGGGACCAGGCAATTGATCAGGATCAGATCCAGGAAGGAATCAGTTAGGGACTTTGTACGGATTTTATGAGTTTTCCCGAAGTTATAATGGCCACACCAGTATTCTGAAATCCTAATTTGGAAAAGCTCCTTTATATCTTTCTCATCGGAAGCCTTAATAACTTCATCAAACAAAGCCGACCTATTCGAAAAAAGTGCAGCCAATTGGGCCAGCCTTATCGTTGGGAAGTTATCTGGCCTCAACCTGAAAAATTGAGGAGTAGGAATGGTTTCCCTGGAAAGCGAATATTTATGCTGTAAATACGAATATTCCATTTCTAATTCCCGGCCGTAGTTTTCAACTGAATTTATCAAACCCGCCTGCCCCAGGAAAAGAGCTTCCAGTGCGAACAAATTCCCCTTTAACTTTCTTACTATATTAAAATCTATGCTCTCAGCGATCTTTCCAAATGATTCTGAATTGACCTTCAATCCAAAACTTCTAAAAAGCAGGATAAACAGGCTTGCTTCCCAGTCATTTCCAGTTGAGATAAAAATTTTTTCGATCTGTTCTGATTTCCGCTCGAGCCTTTGGAAATATAGCCGCTCCAGCCAGTGATCTAGACTAAAATCACTGAAATATCCAAATTCATTTTCACAGTTGATTTTTTGATGCCGAACTTCCAGAAGCTCGCGGTAGGTTTGCAGAACTTCAGGATCTACCAGGTCTTTCAGCACCAGGCACGGAATTACCGTTCCATTTTCGCGGTAAATTTCGGCATCATGAACCCACACCACGTGAAGTATCACATTATCATAATTCGAATCGACTTCATGGGAATGCTCGTACCACTGTGAGGACCGAATATGAATTTCAACATTACCGGCCCAGAGCTGTTCTCCAATTTGGATCCTGGCATTAAAAAAATCAGGACCGGATAATCCATTCAGTTTACCCGGATCGAAAATTTTCACGGCTTCCCCGTCATGGGTCTTCAGGCCATCACGTTCGAACTTCTGAAATTTCCAGATATGATATAGCAGTTCCTCTCGCACACATCAAATGTAGCGAATTAAACTTCTGAATTTTAATGCGTTAAAAAATTTACTGGGGTAATTTTTCAGCAACCTGATTCACGAATTGATCAACCCAGGATGAGTACATAAGTCCGCTTGGATGAAGATCATCACTGGCGATCAAATCGGGGTTTTCAAGCCCCTGTCTTGAAATTGGAGTAATATTAAAGAATTCAACCTCAAATTCTTCCGCCACCCTTCTAAAAACTTCATTGAATCGGTCTATTTCGGCACTGATATCCTCCTGATCCCGAAGCCCGAACGGTGTATAACCGTAATCGGGAATACTTACCGCAAAAACACCTTTTTCCATGGTTTTCGAATGATTGATCGCCTTTCTGAAAACTGTTCTAAGCTCTTCTTCATATTCGGAAAGTGGCCGATTCTGGTATTGATTATTAACACCAATTAAAATAGATACAAGGTCATAATCTCGTTGAACGTCCAGCTCCCTTTCGATCCCATCCAGAAGATCCCTTGTTGTCCATCCTGTTTTGGCGATGATCTTGGGTGGAGCCACCTTATAGCCCCTGGCTCGAAGCTGCTCAGCTAATTGTACCGGCCAGCGTTCAGTCTCCACCACGCTCTCACCAATCGTATAGGAATCTCCAAGTGCCAGGTAACTGAATCTTGGATCTTCAGGAGTTTGGTTACTGCTGGTATCAAGAGTAGAACTTGTGGAACTGCAGGAAATTAAAAATATACTTAGAAAGAAGTAGCAGAGTTTTTTCATAATTTGAAGTTTATGCCCTGAAAATAGCCTATTTCGGAGTATTCAGAAATTATTTTTTAGCCTTTAGTTTTTTCTTAGCATAAAAAAACCTCGCTTAAAGGCGAGGTCTTTCCATATTCGTATTGAAAAAGCTATTCTATATAGCCCATTTTCTTCATCCATTCGTCATTGTACATTTTACCTACATACCGGCTTCCGTGGTCATGGAAAAGTACCACCACCACATCATCCTTGGTGAAGTGTTCTTTTAACTGAAGCAGTCCTTTGGCAGCAGCACCGGCGCTGTTCCCCAAAAAGAAACCTTCTTCTTTTGCCAGTTTTTGAGTATAAACCGCCGCATCCTTATCGGTTACCTTGGTAAAACCATCAATTACGCTGAAATCAACATTTTTAGGAAGTATATCTTCCCCAATTCCTTCGGTCACGTATGGATAGATCTCGTTCTCATCAAAAATACCGGTTTCATGATATTTCTTAAAAACCGAACCATAAGTATCGATTCCCCATACCTTGATATCCGGATTCTGCTCTTTTAAATAGCGTCCAACTCCTGAAATGGTTCCCCCGGTTCCTACGCCTACCACAAAGTGAGTGATTTTCCCGTCGGTTTGTTTCCAGATCTCAGGCCCGGTAGTCTCATAATGCGCCTTTGTATTGGCCAGGTTGTCGTACTGGTTCACATACCACGAATTCGGAGTTTCTTCAGCCAGTCTTCTGGACGTGGAATAATACGAGCGTGGATCTTCTGGCGCCACATCGGTAGGACAAACGATCACCTCGCTGCCCACGGCCTTCAGAATATCCATTTTTTCCTTGCTTTGCTTGTCGCTCATCACGCATACCATCTTATAGCCTTTTACGATAGCTACCAGCGCAAGCCCCATTCCCGTGTTACCTGAAGTTCCTTCAATGATGGTTCCGCCTGGTTTCAGAAGGCCTTTTTCTTCAGCTTCCTCAACCATTTTTAGGGCCATACGGTCCTTAACAGAATTTCCCGGATTAAAGGTTTCATATTTTGCAAGCACCAAAGCGTCAATTTCCTCCACGAGCTTATTCATTTTCACAAGAGGAGTATTCCCAATAGTGCCAAGTATATTTTCAGCGTATTCCATTTTCAAATTTTAAGGATGCAAATGTAAAAAAACCTGAAGGCTTAACCCAAGTTTCGGTTTCGATAATTGAAAGTCCGGCTTTTAGTCGAACTTTATGGCTTTTACCGGAGATATCCTGGAGATGATCACCGAGGGGATGAGCAACATAAGCATACAAAGAAGCAGTGTTCCCATATTTACAAAAAATATATAATCCCAGTTCAGGTAAATTGGCACTTCATTCACGTAATAGGTGCGCGGGTCTAAAGGGATCAACTTGAAGTACTTCTGCACCGCCAGCAAACCTATCCCGATAAGATTACCCCAGAACAGCCCCAGCAATATTAGGTACGCGGCATTATAAAGAAAAACCTTGCGAATGCTCCAGTCATTCGCCCCAAGAGCCTTCAGGATACCGATCATCTGGGTACGTTCCAGGATGAGTACCAGCAGGGCCGTTATCATATTAATACCCGCCACAAGGATCATGATCCCAAGGATCAGGGCAATATTGAAATCGAACAGCGAAAGCCACTCGAATATAGAATAGTATTTCTGGCTGAT
The DNA here is from genome assembly GCF_022570735.2 of Christiangramia oceanisediminis. Taxonomy (GTDB): domain Bacteria; phylum Bacteroidota; class Bacteroidia; order Flavobacteriales; family Flavobacteriaceae; genus Christiangramia; species Christiangramia oceanisediminis. The sequence continues at coordinate 466,495 of NZ_JANCNS010000003.1, forward strand.
GGTTTGGGTGTCGAGGAAGGAACCAGTATTCTCGTAAACCTCGTTACCCTTTTTATCCAGTTCATCAAAATTGGAAATGAATACCTCAAAATTCCCTACTTCACCATCCTCCCACCTGTTGATCCGCTGGATATGCCTTAGATCTGCCAGGATATACAACTCATCGAATTCCTGGAACCCGGAATCATAGATCCCCGTGATCAAAAATCCGCGCTGCACAGGTCGTTCGCTGTCTTCCCTCAGAAAAAAAGTGTTCATACGGTCTCCAACCTCAAGGTCCAATCGCCTGGCCAGGTAATCTGAAATCAACACCTCATCATTAAGATTTCCGGAATAATCGGGCAGCTCTCCCTTCACCAGGTATTCTTCCAGGTATTCCCAGCGGTACTCCGGCCCCACTCCCTTTACGATAATTCCCTCAAAATCGGTTTCGGTCCTGATAACCGCAAATTTGGTAGCCACCGCCTGTACATGCTCGATGCCTTCCACAGTATTGAATTCGGGATAAAAATCCTGGTTTTTTGAGACCGGGATCAGAGACACTTTGGAACTATTATTATCGTAGCTGGAAATATTGATATGGCCATTAAATGCCGAGATCTTATCCCGGATCTTTTCCTGCAGCCCCAGGCCTGTAGCAAAGGATACCAGCATCATGATCACCCCTATCGCTATAGCCGTAATGGCTATTTTTATTATAGGGGCAGATATACTACTTTTATATTTTTTTGCGCTTATCAGGCGCTTTACGACGAAATATTCGAAATTCAATATCCTATGATTAAAAGCTTGTTCAAAAGTACATTTTTATTCCTTTTTATCGGAATTCTTGCCTGCGGAAACGCTCAGAAGGAAAAGGCCTCAGACCTTAGCATCAATTCTGAGGTTTCACAGGACACTTCAGCAGAAATTATTCTTGGCGCGAATCGAACTGAAGATTACCTGCCGCAATTAAAAGGAAAAAAAGTGGGCTTTGTGGGCAATCAAACTTCCATCATAAAAACCGGCAATAATACCTACACTCACCTGGTCGATTCCCTGCTCGGCAGGAATATACAAATCAAAAAGGTTTTTGCGCCGGAACATGGATTTCGTGGAACGGCCGATGCCGGGGAAAAGATAAAAGACGGGGTAGACACCAAAACCGGCCTGCCTGTTTTTTCCCTTTATGGTGACAATAAAAAACCATCTTCTGAAGTATTGAAAGACCTGGACATTCTTGTTTTTGACATTCAGGATGTAGGAGCGCGATTCTATACCTATATTTCCACCCTTCATTATATTATGGAAGCCTGCGCCGAAAACAATATTCCCCTAATGGTGCTGGACCGCCCAAACCCGAACGGAAGTTATATAGACGGACCAATCCTGGAAAAGGAATTTACAAGCTTTGTAGGTATGCACCCTGTTCCTGTGGTGCATGGGATGACGATCGCCGAGTATGCCCGAATGATCAATGGTGAAGGCTGGCTTAAAGATGGCCAGCAATGTGAATTACAGGTGATACAAATGGAGAATTATGATCATTCAAAAGCCTACAGCCTGGCAGTAAAACCTTCGCCAAATCTTCCAAACGACCAGTCTATCAACCTGTATCCAAGCCTTTGTTTTTTTGAAGGCACCAATGTGAATGCCGGACGCGGAACCGATCACCAGTTCCAGGTATTTGGATCGCCCTACCTTGACCAGGAATATTTTGATTACAGCTATACACCTGAATCCAAAGCAGGGGCCACCAGCCCGAAACACCTGGGTAAAAAATGCTATGGCCGCAACCTCACAAATACTGAAGAACTCAATTCCCTGAACCTCGAATGGCTTATCGAGGCTTACCAGAACACCTCCAAAAAAGATGAATTCTTCAATTCCTTTTTCACTAAACTGGCAGGCACCAAAAAATTACAGGAACAGATCGAATCCGGGATGAATCCTGAGGAAATCAAAGCTTCCTGGAAAGATGGTTTGGCTAAGTATGCCGAAACCAGGAATAAATACCTGCTGTACTAATGGATAATTTAATGATGTCGTTCATAGTCTTCCTGGTATTTCTGGGAATAGCTTTCGTGATCTGGGTGATCATTGACCTGTTTCAAAAAGACTTCAGTATGACCGAAAAACTATTGTGGTTGATCGTCATCCTAATAGCTCCATTGCTGGGTAGTATTGTATATTTTATCTTCGGAAGAAATCGCAGGGAATCAGCCTAACCGCTTTTTCATTTCCTCCACGATATTATAGGCAGCCGGACAAATAGCGGTATTCTTGATGGTGATATTCGATATTTTATGAAAGTCCTTCCTGTCTGTATGCGGGTATTCCCGGCATGCCTTAGGCCTTTTGTCGTAGACTGAACAATAATTATCGGCTCCAAGGAACGGGCACGGCACCTGCTGTAAAACAAGGTCATTATCTTCATCAACCCGAAGATAGGTGTCGATGAAATCTCCTGGTTTCATCCTGAAGTGTTTGCTCAACCTTTCCACATCTTTCTGGGTAAATAGCGGCCCGGTAGTTTTACAGCAATTGGCACATTCCAGGCAATCGGTCCTGGAAAATTCCTCTTCATGCAAATCCTGCATCAGCGAATCCAGGTTCTTAGGAGGTTTTTTCCGAAGCTTTGAAAAGAACTTCTTATTCTCCTTCTTCTTATCTTTGGCCTTTTCAGGTAACTTTTTAAGGAATTCTTCCATTGGGCAAAAATAAGGATATATTCGGCACGGCCATCAGGGCCTATTTTGAAAATAAGGACGAAACCGATATCGAGGTACACTCCCCCGATTTTGAAGATGACGTCATCCCTATATCATACCTTTTCAGGGATTTTGACGAAATGCCCGAAATTGAAAAAACCGCCCTGGAACTTTGCTTCGGAAAGGTTCTGGACGTGGGATGCGGAGCAGGAAGCCACAGCCTGTACCTTCAGGATGAATTAAAATTGGATTGCCTCGCGATCGATACTTCAGAAGCTGCCATAGAGATCGCCCGAAAAAGAGGAGTGAAAAATACCAGCAACCAGGATTTCTTTCAGCTGAAGGATGAAAGGTTCGACACGATCCTGATGCTGATGAACGGTAGCGGCATTATTGGCAAACTGGAGAATCTTCAAGGCTTTTTCACCCATGCAAGGTCTATATTAAACGAGACCGGACAGATCCTTATGGACTCTTCAGACCTTATCTTTTTATTTGACGATGAAGTTCCAGAAGGAAATCATTATTACGGTGAGCTAAAATTCAGCATGAGCTACAAGAATGAGCGATCGGAAGAATTCGACTGGCTTTATATTGATGAAAAGCTGCTTAAAAAGCGTGCAAGTGAAAATAAGTTTAGCTGTGAGATCGTTAAAAAAGGAAGCCATTACGATTACCTGGCAGTATTAAAACCTTACTAACCCGCAAATTTTCCTATTTTTGATGGAATGCGAACTTACAACATGAAACATTTAATAAGACTAGTTCTACTGCTAACAGGCCTTTCGCTGGCAATTTCGTGTACCCGGGAAAGCGATGGACCATCAGACGGCATTGACCGATCTGCCAACCTAAAATCTCTGGGTTCTTCAGCTGAAGATCTGCTGAGCGATGTTAAGTTCACCTCGCTTAATATAGAGATGGTCTATGTGGAAGGCAGCAAGCCTACTAACGAAGCCATAAGCAAGTTCCAGACCTTTCTGGAACAGCGGGTTTACAAGCCAGACGGCATCAATATCAGTCTCCGCAGTGTGGCATCTTCAGGTAAAGCTCCATTCTCTATTGAAGAAATCGTTGAGATCGAAAAACAGGAACGAACGGCCTATAATGCCGGTGACGAAATTGCGGTTTGGATCTATTTTGCAGATGGAAGCAATGAAAAGGATGAAAACGACAAATTTGTTCTGGGCTCTGCCTTCAGGAATACTTCCATGGTGATCTACCAGGGAACCATTCAGACTTTTGCCAGCAGGCCAAGATCTCCGAGCCGTGCAACCATTGAAGCCGCAACCCTGAACCATGAATTAGGACATTTATTTGGATTAGTAGACCTGGGTACGGCCCCGGTCTCAGACCACCAGGACCCGGAGAACCAGGGACACTGCAGAATTGACGGTTGTCTTATGAAAGCATCAATCGAATTTGGAACGGGAGTTTTTGATGTGCTGGAAGGCAGCGGGATACCCCAATTGGACCAGGCCTGCATCGATGATCTTCAGTCCATAGGCGGAAAATAATAGCAAAAGTTATTGCAAAAAAAATCCCCGGAGTTCCGGGGATTTTTTTATTTCGTATAAATTATCTGCTTATTTAAAAACATCAGGATCCAGGTAATCCGGGGTTCCGTCGTTATTGGAATCGGTGAAGATGATCGTACCATCCTCAAGGATCTCGATCTCTTCCCTGGTTGGAGTTCCGTCGCCATCATCATCGGCATCAGAGTGATTGCTCAGGCCATCCCCATCGGTATCATCATTAAATGCATCGCCATCTCCGTTGAGGTCTTCCATATAAGAAGGAATCCCGTCCCCATCATGATCGGCTACATTAACCAGGTACAGGTTGAGACTAAAAATAATTGGAGAATATTGGGGAATATTAGGTCGCGATTCGCTAAAATAAGCCAAACCTGAAGGCATGAATATGGCTCCTACACCAAAATCATTATTCCATTTTGTAGTATTATCGGGAAGAACCTCGTAACCGGTGGAAGCTCTAAATTCTACAAATCCTTCCTGGAAACCTTTAATAGTCCCTCCTCCTCTTTGTACAACGCCATTAGAACCTTTGATCTGGTAACCCGATAAATTAAACCAGGTTGGAGTTTTAATATTATTCTGAAATACCGCACCCTTTAAATTTTCACCCAATAAGGCAGTAAAAACCGAATCGGTACTCCTTGGAGCGGGCCCTTCGCCTTCCCTAACCTTAAGAATATACAGCTGCTGGTCTACTCCCTGATAATTTACAGTCTTGGTGATCAGGTCTTCAGATTCTATAATTGGAGTCTTATCTGAATTTTCACCAGCGATGGTATCAAATCTCACCACATAGTCAAAATTTTCAGCAGGATTCTCGAAATCCTCATAGTTATAAAAATGAGTTGACATATATTCGATTAGCTCCTGGTCATTCTCGATCGCCACCTCTCCCCTGTCTCTCGGTGGAATCGTTTCCACACCATCATCATCATTATTATTGCATGAAAAAACAAGGAAAACTGAAAGGCCTAACACCCATATTTTGTTTAATCTCATCGAAGTTTTATTTTGGAGGCGCAAGATACAATAATCTTGTATTTTTGCTTAATTATGAACGCCTATTTAGCCTTCAAATTATGAGAGTTGACAAATTTCTGTGGTGTGTGAGGTATTTCAAAACGCGTAGCCTGGCAACTAATGCCTGCAAACAGGGTAAAGTAAGGCTAGAAGATGAGATCCTGAAACCCTCCAAAGAAGTATTTCCCGGAGATAAACTAAAAGTGCGAAAGAACCAGATCAATTATGAGCTCGAGATCCTTGACATTCCGAAAAGCAGGGTTGGTGCCAAACTGGTTAATATTTACATTACAGACCTTACCCCCAAAGAAGCATTCGAAGCCCAGGACCTGCTTAAGTACTCAAAGGATTATTATCGCAAAAAAGGCACGGGACGCCCTACCAAGAAAGACAGAAGAGATATAGATGAGTGGTTCGATAATGCTAGCGACAAGCCTAATGAAAATTTAAACAAGGATAAGGATAGTGAATAAGGAATACTGGTCTAAACGCTACAGGAATAAAAATACCGGCTGGGATATTGGATACCTTTCTACCCCTATCAAAGAATATGCAGACCAGCTTAAAAACAAAGACCTTGAGATTCTAATTCCTGGTTCTGGTAATTCTTATGAAGCCGAATATCTTTTTAAGTCGGGTTTCAAAAATGTATTTGTTTGCGATATCGCGCGGGAACCACTTCAGAATCTGAAAAAGAGATTACCTGAATTTCCCGAGGAGCAGCTAATTGAAGCCGACTTTTTTGAAATGGATCGAAAGTTCGACCTCATACTTGAACAAACCTTCTTTTGCGCGATCCCTGTAAAAATGCGTCCGGCCTATGCCCGAAAGTCGGCAGATCTGCTCAGACCCGGAGGTAGAATTGCCGGCCTGTTATTTAACTTTGAACTTACTCAAAACGGGCCTCCGTTTGGCGGCAGTAAACAGGAATATTTAACGTATTTTAGTGAGCATTTTAAAATTGATATCTTGGAACCCTGCTATAATTCGATCCCCCCTAGACAGGGCAACGAATTGTTTTTTAAATTCACAAAAAAATAAAGATGGAAAAGCTTCCTATTCTAAACCAGGAACAAATAAAGCATAAAGTTCGTCGTATCGCGTACCAGATCTATGAAAGCAATATGAACGAAAAGGAAATCATTCTTGCCGGGATTGCCAGGAATGGTTATGAACTTGCGAAAAAGATAGAAACAGAGCTCATTTCTATTTCTCCGTTAAAAATTTCACTGTGTAAAGTAGAGATCGATAAGAAACAGCCTTTAAACGAGATCAAAACATCGCTAACTTCAGAAGAATACAAGGGTAGATCGGTCATCCTGGTAGATGATGTACTAAATTCCGGAACTACCTTAATCTATGGAGTAAGGCACTTTTTGAATGTTCCTTTAAAACAGTTCAAAACGGCCGTCCTGGTAGATCGCAATCACAAGAAATACCCTGTAAAAGCCGATTTTAAAGGCATATCACTCTCCACATCTCTAAGCGAAACGGTGAAAGTAATACTGGAAGAAAATAACGAACGGGTAGAACTATCTTAAGCGATTTGTAATTTCTGTGATCAGTTCTTCTGAATCTTTGCCTCCGCAATCGATGACATGGTCTGCCTGGTTATAGTAAAAGCCTCTTTCAAAAAGATGTTTCCGAATGAACTCTTCGAGCTCTTCTTTATTTTGAAGATGCTTAATTACCGGACGTTCATCTTTTTCAGAAAAAAGTCTTTCGGTAAGCTGCTGCACAGATAATTTCAAATAAAAAGATACGGCGTCATTCGCCTCTCGAATCAATTCCATATTATCTCCATAACAGGGTGTACCGCCTCCTAAAGAAATCACGGCATTCTGTTCCTGGCTCAAAACCTGCTCGAGAACTTTTCTTTCGAGTTTCCTGAAGTAGATCTCACCTTTTTGCTGAAAAATCTCTGAAATACTCAGATTTTCGATTTTTTCGATTTCCTCATCAAAATCTATAAATTTTTGTTCGATTCTTTCCGCGAGTCGCTTTCCAATAAAGGATTTCCCGGAACCCATATATCCGATTAAAAAAATTCTCATCCTATAACTTGCTTATATTGAGTCAAAGGCAAAACTATGATAAAATTATAGCAAATAAGGCTTGAAAAATAAATTAATGAGTGTATATTTGCACCCGCATTCGCAAAAAGACGGATGTTTTTTTATTGATCTGGTAGCTCAGTTGGTAGAGCATCTCCCTTTTAAGGAGAGGGTCCTGGGTTCGAGCCCCAGCCAGATCACAAAGTGAGCTGGAAGGGCGAGAAGCATGTCCTGAGCGTAGTCGAAGGAAGCCCCAGCCAGATCACAAAGTGAGCTGGAAGGGTGAGAAGCATGTCCCGAGCTAAGTCGAGGGAAGCCCCAGCCAGATCACAGGAAAGTTCATAATTTAATGGTTTTAGATCTGGTAGCTCAGTTGGTAGAGCATCTCCCTTTTAAGGAGAGGGTCCTGGGTTCGAGCCCCAGCCAGATCACAAAGTGAGCTGGAAGGGCGAGAAGCATGTCCTGAGCGTAGTCGAAGGAAGCCCCAGCCAGATCACAAAGTGAGCTGGAAGGGCGAGAAGCATGTCCTGAGCGTAGTCGAAGGAAGCCCCAGCCAGATCACAAAGTGAGCTGGAACTTTATTCCAGAAATCACTATTTTCTTCTTTACAATAGATATCTACCGGACTAACCCGGTAATTTTGTCGCCCGGGTGCTGGAACTGGTAGACAGGCATGGTTGAGGGCCATGTGTCCATTAGGGCGTGCGGGTTCGACTCCCGCCTCGGGCACTTTTTTCCATAAAATTTCTTTTTTATTCTTTTTCTCCACTTTGATATCTCCCTGAATATCAACACTATCATCTTTTGCATTTTACAATTGTTTAGTTTTTTAACTACTTAGTTAAACAATTTAACAAATCAATAATGGATTTTATGCACGGTATTGTTTAGATTTGTTTAAGCTTTATATGAAAGAATGGAACATATCAAACAAACCTTTAGCATAAAAGATCTGGAGCATTTAACCGGAATCAAGGCCCATACTATCCGAATCTGGGAGAAACGCTACGATATTTTGGACCCGGAACGCACCGATACCAATATTCGGCTCTATAATGGGGAAAACCTACAAAAACTTCTAAATATCTCCTTTCTGAATTCACATGGATATAAAATCTCAAGGATATCCAAAATGAATGAAGAAGAGATCAATAAACTGGTAAGAAGAATTTCGGCTTCAGCAAGCGAGGAAAACAGGGCGCTCAACGCTTTAAAGCTGGCCATGATGAACTTTGACGATCACCTGTTTCTTGAAACCTACAATCAGCTTAGGAAGACCAAAACCTTCCGGGAAGTTTTTTATGATGTATTCCTTCCTCTCCTTGAAGAAATAGGGATCTTATGGCAAACAGACACTATAAAACCAATTCATGAGCATTATATCACTGAATTGATACGACAAAAGATCTACCTGAACATTGCTGAACTAAAATTCACCAATCTAACCAGTGATGACGATCAAATCTATGTCCTGTTCCTACCGGAAAACGAGATACATGACATAGGAATTCTCTATCTGAATTATGAATTACTGGCAGCTGGAAGAAAAGTGATCTATCTGGGGCATAGTTTACCTATGGACAATATAGATTACCTTCTTGATTTCCACGAGAACATCAAATTTATGAGCTACCTTACTGTAAGTCCTGTGAATACTGATGTACACGAATTTGTTAAAGAGTTCGAAGGAAAAGTGTGCAGAGATAAACCCAGGGAATTATTATTATTTGGGCAAAAAACCAAAGAATTAAATCCGGAAAATCTCTCTGAACACATCAAAATATATAGCTCCATTACCGAATTTATCAATACCCTGTAAGCTTTAATGACTAAACGAATTTCTATTATAGGCTCCGGATTCTCATCCCTTGCAGCATCCTGTTATCTTTCGAAAGCTGGATATGATGTGGAAGTATTCGAAAAGAACAGCACTGTTGGCGGCAGGGCACGGCAACTTAAAAAAGAAGGCTTTACCTTCGACATAGGTCCTACCTGGTACTGGATGCCTGATGTTTTCGAAAAGTTTTTTGCAGATTTCAACAGGAAAACATCAGATTATTACCAACTTGATAAACTCGACCCAGCCTACCAGGTTTATTTTGGCAAGGATGATTCTATCCTGATCCCGGGCTCTCTTAATGAAATCTACAATAACTTCGAAAAAGAGGAGGCTGGCAGCTCCAAAAAGCTGGAAGCCTTTATCAGCAAAGCAAAAGATAATTACGATATCGCCATCAAAGATCTTGTTTACAGGCCGGGCATTTCCCCCCTGGAACTCATCACTCCTGCAACTACTACCCGGTTATCAAGATTTTTCTCCAATATAAGCGCAGACGTAAGAAAGGATTTCAGGAGCAATAAGCTCAGACAGATCCTTGAATTTCCCGTGTTGTTCCTGGGCGCGAAACCCAGTGACACACCTGCGTTCTACAGCTTTATGAATTATGCCGATTTTGGATTGGGGACCTGGCATCCAAAAGGTGGCATGTACAAAGTCATTGAAGGAATAAAGGATTTGGCTGAATCATTAGGTGTCGTTTTCCACTTAAATTCAAATGTTGAAAAAATAATTACCGAAAGAGACAAAGCAATAGGGATACAGGTTAATGGCAAACCTCATTATTCAGATATGGTGCTCACCGGGGCAGACTATCATCATTCTGAACAATTGCTCGATAAGGATAAAAGGCAGTATTCTGAATCTTACTGGAGCAAAAAAACCTTTGCTCCTTCCTCCCTGTTATTTTATGTTGGCTTCGACAAGAAATTGGATAAGGTCTCGCATCATACCTTGTTTTTCGACAGTAACTTTGAGAAACATGCGAAGAACATATATGATGAACCCGGCTGGCCTGAAGACCCATTATTCTACGCAAGTTTTCCATCGGTAACCGATGAAACCTGCGCTCCCAGCGGAAAAGAAGCGGGTATTTTTCTTATCCCTCTTGCCCCCGATCTTGAAGACACACCCGAGATCCGTGAACGTTATTTTAATATTATCCTCGATCGTTTTGAGAGAATTACCGGACAGGAAATAAAAAGTAATGTTATATTTAAAGAATCCTTCTGTGTAAAGGACTTTAAGGAAGCATACAATTCGTATAAAGGAAATGCTTATGGAATGGCCAATACGCTCTTCCAAACCGCGTTCTTAAGACCAAAGTTAAGAAGTAAAAAAGTTAACCAACTTTACTTTACAGGGCAGTTAACCGTGCCCGGTCCCGGTGTCCCCCCCTCCCTGATTTCAGGAAAACTGGTCGCCGGACTAATTGAAAAAAATGAAAAAAATTGATATGAAAGCCCTCTTTGACATCGTGTCCAGGTCTTGCAGTAAGACCGTAACCAATTCTTACAGCACCTCATTTTCCCTGGCTACAAAAATGCTTGCTCCTTCCATTAGACAGGATATCTATAACATCTACGGTTTCGTGAGATTTGCCGATGAGATCGTTGATACCTTCCATGATTATGATAAGGAAAGACTTTTTAACGACTTTGAACAAGATCTTCACAAAGCGATTGAATCAAAAATATCCCTGAATCCCATATTGAACGCCTACCAGGAAACCGTCCACAAGTATGGAATTCAAAAAGATTTGTATGATGCCTTTATGGCCAGTATGAGGCTGGACCTGCATAAGAGCGATTACCTTAGTATGGAAGAATACCGGCAGTATATTTACGGCAGTGCAGATGTGGTTGGACTTATGTGTCTTAAAGTATTCGTCAAAGGTGATGAGCGAAAATATGAACTTTTAAAAGATTCTGCCATGAGCCTGGGATCGGCTTTTCAGAAGGTCAATTTTCTAAGGGACCTTAAAGCCGATTATGAGGATTTGAGCCGCAGTTATTTTCCGAATGTGGATCTTTCTGAACTTAATGAAATTAATAAGGAGAAGATAATTAATGAAATCGAAGAAGATTTTCAAAAAGGTCTTAATGGTATTGCACATTTACCTGTAGAGGCTAAATTTGGAGTTTACACTGCTTATATTTATTATAGAAGACTACTACATAAATTAAAAAAGGTGCCTTCGTTAGAGATTCGAAAAAGAAGAATTCGAGTTCCTAATTATGAAAAAGCCGGATTACTCGCTAAATCGTATATCTCTTACAGGCTAAACCTTATTTAAAAAATAATATTGATGAATATTTTCTTATGGATCGCTATTTTTCTCGGCACTTTCATAGTAATGGAGGGAATGGCATGGTTTACACATAAATATGTGATGCATGGATTTTTGTGGAGTCTCCATAAAGATCATCATCATAAAAAGCACAGTAGCTGGTGGGAAAGGAACGACCTTTTCTTCGTTTTTTATGCCCTTGTAAGTATAGGCTGTTTTTTATTCTATGATAAAATCTGGCAGGGACTTTTACCCATTGGGTTTGGAATACTGGCCTACGGAATTACCTATTTTACCGTTCATGATATATTTATTCACCAGCGTTTCAAGTTGTTCAGAAATGCAAATAACAAATACGCCAAAGGTATAAGAAGAGCTCATAAAATGCATCACAAGCATTTGGGGAAAGATGATGGTGAATGTTTCGGGATGCTTTTTGTACCTTTCAAATATTTTAAAAAATAAAAGACCCTACAAATTTAGATGATCACGCCAGATTATTACTACGTTATCGTGGGTGGTGGTCTGGCTGGACTTCAGCTTGCCTCCCGTATTTCTCAGGATATTTTTTTCAAAGGGAAAAAGATCGCCATAATAGATCCTTTATCGAAATCTATAGAAGACAAAACCTGGTGTTACTGGGAAAAGGGTAAAGGGAATTGGGATGATTTGACCATACATTCCTGGAAAAAGGCTGGTTTATTTTCTTCTGAAATAGAAAAGATCACCGATCTAGGTGAATATTCCTATAAAATGCTGAGCTCCATCGATTTTAATGAAGCGATCAAAAAACAACTTCAGCTTAAAGAAGAGTTCATTTTTATTGAGGATGAAGTCGAAAAGATTGACCCGGTAACCCGAACCGCTATAGGCAAAAATGGAAGTTATACCGCAACCCATTTTTTTGATAGCAGGCCAGATCCCGGTTACATGGAACATAAAAAATACAGCATGATCCACCAGCATTTTAAAGGCTGGATGATAGAGACCGAAAAAGAACATTTTGATCCTTCAATGTTCACCATGATGGATTTCAGGATCGGCTATAAGAATGCTACCTGTTTTACCTATGTACTTCCTCTAAGCCCAAAAAAAGCTTTGGTTGAATATACTTTTTTCACTCCTTTTCTAACCGAAGAAGATGTCTATGACAAACAACTGGAGAAATACCTGAAGCAGGTACTCAAAATTCAGGATTACAGGATACTGGGAACCGAATCCGGCAACATTCCCATGACCGATTTTCCTTTCGAGGAACAGAATTCAGATTATATTACTAAAATAGGTACGGGAGGCGGATGGGTGAAGGCTTCGTCAGGCTATTCCTTTAAAAACTCCGAAAAGAAAATCGATCAGCTTATTGAAAACATCAAGAGTGGCCATAAACCATCCTACAGGCTCCTGAACAAAAGATTCCGTAAATATGATGCTATCTTTCTCCATGTGCTGCTTAAAAGAAACGACCTGGGAGAAGACCTTTTCATGAAATTATACACCCGTAATTCAATTCAGGATATTTTCAGGTTTCTCGATGAAGAAACCCGGTTCTCTGAAGATATCAAAATCATGAAATCCTTGTTCCATCCCCAGTTCATGAAATCCTTTTTCAAAAAGATCTAGTTACTCAGCAAGTAACTTATCCAGGGTTTTCCTGAAGCTGTCGCTATTCCAGTCGGCAGCACCAACCTTATCAACCACGATACTTCCATCTTTAGATAACACATAGGTAGTGGGTAAGGTTCTGCCATCCATTGGTGCGGGTGCCTTGGTAAGCATTTTATAGGACGGAAGATCATATCGCTTCCTCTTCATGAAATTATCGGTGGTCTCATGCTGTTCCCCAGAAATGAACAGGAAAGTTGCCTTATCTCCGTAATCCTGGTATAATTCCTGGAAACTTGGCATTTCCGCGATACAGGGAGCGCACCAGGTTGCCCAGAAATTAACGATGACCACCTCGTCTTCAAATTCTGAAAATTCAATACGCTTCTTTCTTTTGTCTTCAAGCACCCAGTTATAACTGGCTATTTTCTCCCTGTCTTCTTCATCATTTACCGAAGGGGCGAAGGAGATAAGTTTATTTACAAATATCTGTATGGGTTTTCTGGTTTGGGGAATGATCATGGCCAGGATGATCACGATCATGATAATATTAGTCCACTGGTTTTTGAACAACTTCATCTTTCTAATTCTTGGCAGTAAAGAAATAAAAAAATCCTAGCAGTCTCAAGTCTTTTTATGAATTGTTACTGCCAGTTAAAGAGGCCAGTTTCCGGTTCATTTCGAAAAGCTCTTTTTTAAGGACTTCAATGCTTTCTTCCAGTTTCTGCATTTTACTCTTTTCAGCAGTATTCTGGCCTGAGATTAGAACATGGTTGATCTTGCCCCTTATCATCAAAAGTTTTTTAATGTCTTTCTTCATGATCCTTTCCGGTAACCCGAAGGTCTCATTATCATTTTCAAAGAGGAAATAATCCGCATTCTTCGCATTCTTTAATCTTTTTACCAGAATTCCCTGAACCGTGATCACCACCACGGCTGAACCGTCCAGAACCTTATCTAAATTAGACTGCAGGTGGCATATTAGAACGTCACCCGGGAATATTACCGGGGCCATACCTTCGGTTTCCATTTTAAACAAGGTCTGATCCTTCGAAGGATCAAAATCTGGCAACTTGAACCAGTCTTTAATATCTATTATGGAATCATCTTCTATTGCAGCTAATAAGTGGCGATGATTAGATGTCCTGAGCATAGGAACAAATCCTGTATCTCTTCCTATTCTAATTATACTTTTATCGCCAGTGAGGATATAATCGGTGGAAACCCCGTATAACCGGCTTAATTTTATAATATGTTCTGAGACGATCCCGTTCTGGGAATTTTCGATAAGGGAATATGCAGCCTGGGAGATGAATAATATTTTCGCAATATGGGTTTGGGAGAAATCATTTTCCAGTCTTAATCTCTTAATTCTTTTCCCTATTTCAACCCTATTTTTCATGTACTCCTGCTTTTTATTCAAATAACGGACATCCCATTTTTTTAAGAACACTTTATAATTAAAAATAATATTCCCAGATATCCTTATAATTTTTAATAGTATAATATCACAGACAGCCTCTTATTTAAGGATTACTTTTAAATCTTACCAAATTGTCATCACATGGTAACTCCTTATTTATTGTTGACTCGTTTGTACCGGTTAGAGGCCTGTAATGATAAGATTATGAGCCGTTATAAATTATTGAACCAGGCTGGTGATTCCCGGAAGTCCGTTTGTAATGAGCGGTTGGAGGTAAGAAAGAAAATACGAACGGAACTTACTCAAAGTATACATAAGGTACGAAATGATAATTGCACGGAAGCAGAAAAACCACTTTTATATATAATTTCCAGCTCCGTGCGTGGAAGTTTTTTTATGAGATATCTTTTCCTGAATAAAGACTGGAGAGCATTACAAAGCTTTGAGCGACATAATTTACACTTATATTATGAGGCGCTTTACACACCTGATGCATCCAGAAAAATTATAGATCTTCTTTTACGTCAAAAGGAACGTATCGAAGATTATTTACAGGAAGATTAAATTCGGGCTAACTTATTCAAAAAATAATTACTTAAAACAGGAACCTTCCATCAGGAACAAAAAAACCCCAGAAATAATTCTGAGGTTTTTTCAATAGTTAATATGCTGCTTTTATTTATGCTGCATTTTGCTTCTTGATAAGGTTAAGAGCTGAGCCGTGCTTATACCACTCGATCTGCGGAGCGTTATAGGTATGGTTTGCCTTAATGGTATCTTTGCTGCCATCTGCATGAACGATCTCGATCGTCAACGGCTTGTCTGGAGCAAAATATTCCAGATCAACGAAGTTAAAAGTATCGTCTTCCTGGATCAGATCATAATCGTCCTCATTCGCAAAGGTAAGACCTAACATTCCCTGTTTTTTCAGGTTGGTCTCGTGAATACGGGCAAATGATTTCACCAATACCACCTTTACTCCAAGATGTCTTGGCTCCATGGCCGCATGCTCCCTTGAAGAACCTTCACCATAGTTATGATCTCCTACCACAACAGTTGGAATTCCTTCTTTCTTATATTCTCTCTGTACAGCAGGTACTCCGTCATACTCTCCGGTTAACTGGTTCTTAACGAAGTTAGTCTTCATATTGAAGGCGTTCACCGCCCCGATCAAACAGTTGTTGGAAATATTGTCCAGGTGACCTCTGTATCGTAACCATGGTCCTGCCATTGAAATATGGTCTGTGGTACACTTTCCGTGAGCCTTGATAAGTAATTTTGCTCCTGTAAGGTTTTTACCATCCCATGGTTCGAAAGGAGTCAATAACTGAAGTCTTTCGCTGTCTTCAGCTACTTTCACTTCAACATCACTTCCATCTTCTTTTGGCTCCACATAACCCGCATCTTCAACAGCGAATCCTTTTGTTGGAAGTTCTATTCCCTGTGGTTCGTCTAGCATCACCTCTTCTCCATCCTCGTTGATCAATTTATCACGGGTTGGGTCGAAATCCAGACGACCTGAGATGGCAATAGCTGCTACCATTTCAGGAGAACCTACAAATGCATGGGTATTTGGGTTACCATCTGCTCTTTTAGAGAAGTTACGGTTAAAGGAGTGAACGATGGTATTCTTTTCGTCACCTTTCCTGTCTGAACGATCCCACTGGCCAATACATGGTCCACAGGCATTCGTAAAGATAGTTGCGTCCAGATCTTCAAAGATCTGAAGCAATCCGTCTCTTTCTGCTGTAAATCTAATTTGTTCTGATCCCGGGTTAATACCAAAATCAGATTTTGCTTTCACTTTTTTATCTACTGCCTGTTTTGCAATAGAAGCGGCTCTTGTCAAATCTTCATAAGAAGAGTTGGTACAGGAACCAATCAGACCCCAGTCTACGTTGATTGGCCAGTCGTGCTCCTTTGCTTTTGCTCCCATTTCAGAAATTGGAGTGGCAAGGTCTGGAGTAAACGGCCCGTTAAGGTGAGGTTTTAATTCTGAAAGGTTGATCTCGATCACCTGGTCGAAATACTGCTCTGGATTTGCATATACCTCATCATCACCGGTAAGGTGCTCACGAACTTCATTTGCAGCATCACCCACATCAGCCCGGTTTGTTGCACGAAGGTAACGCTCCATGGAATCATCGTAACCAAAAGTTGAAGTAGTTGCACCCACTTCAGCTCCCATATTACAGATAGTTCCTTTACCGGTACAGGACATGCTGCGTGCTCCTTCTCCAAAATATTCAATAATTGCACCGGTACCACCTTTCACGGTAAGGATACCTGCGACTTTTAAGATCACATCTTTAGGAGCCGTCCATCCGGAAAGTTTACCGGTTAATTTCACTCCTATTAATTTTGGGAATTTAAGCTCCCATGGCATACCGGCCATCACGTCTACCGCATCAGCTCCACCTACACCAATGGCAACCATTCCAAGTCCACCCGCGTTAACGGTGTGAGAATCGGTACCAATCATCATTCCTCCCGGGAAAGCATAGTTTTCAAGAACAACCTGGTGGATAATACCTGCACCTGGTTTCCAAAAACCAATTCCATATTTGTTAGATACTGATTCCAGAAAATCGAAAACCTCACTACTGGTTTTATTTGCCGATTGAAGGTCGATAGCCGCACCCATTTTCGCCTGGATCAGGTGATCACAGTGAACAGTGGTTGGTACTGCAACTTTCTTCTTACCGGCCTGCATAAATTGCAATAATGCCATCTGCGCGGTCGCATCCTGGCAGGCAATCCTGTCTGGTGAGAATTCAACGTAATCCTTTCCCCTGGTGTAAGCTTCAGTAGCTTCACCATCCCATAAATGCGAGTAAAGGATCTTTTCTGAAAGTGTCAAAGGCTTACCCACAACCTTGCGAGCTTTATTCACTCTGTCGGCCATGTGGCTATACACCTTTTTGATCATATCAATATCGTATGCCATATTCTGTTTGTTTTTTAATTCTAAAAAAGTCTTGCAAAAATAAGGATTTCCTATCGATTTTGAAAATTGGAAGCGAATCTCAAAAATTAGTATAAATAATTTCTGAAATTATAATTTTAGGCATTAAAAATTCAGTAAAAATCAATTTTGAGGTGCAAAATTGAGAATTTGTCAAAGTTAAGATCAGAAAATAAAGGAAATGTCTTTTTAGACTGAATATGAATTATCTAAAAATTCAGCAGACTGAAAGATTAAAAGAGTTTTTTAATGATCTCTTCTTCGGTAATACCTTCAGCTTCCGCTTTATAATTCTTGATGATACGATGTCTCAGGATTCCGAAGGCAACTGCCTGGACATCTTCAATATCTGGAGAGAACTTACCATTAACAGCAGCATGGGTCTTGGCTGCCAGGATCAGGTTCTGTGAAGCTCGAGGGCCTGCACCCCAGTCTACATAATTCCTGATAAGATCTGGAGCTCCGTTAAGTGGACGCGTTTTTCCAACAAGTCTAACCGCGTATTCCACCACATTGTCTGGAACAGGAATCCTGCGAATCACATGCTGGATATCTGATATTTCCCGAGCATTGAATAATGGATTTACTTCCTGGAACTCATCAGTCGTTGTGGTTTTCACCACATCTACCTCTTCCTCAAAACTGGGATAATCCAGGTTGATCGCAAACATAAACCGGTCTAATTGCGCTTCCGGCAAGGGGTAGGTTCCCTCCTGCTCGATCGGGTTCTGGGTTGCCAGCACAAAATAAGGCAGGTCCAGTTTGTAGTGATGACCTGCTACCGTAACCGCTCGCTCCTGCATGGCCTCCAGCAAGGCAGCCTGTGTTTTTGGTGGCGTACGGTTGATCTCGTCCGCCAAAAGTATGTTGGTAAAAATAGGGCCTTTTATAAATTTGAATTTCCTGTTCTCATCCAGAATCTCGGCTCCCAGTATATCGCTGGGCATAAGATCTGGAGTAAACTGGATTCTCTTAAAATTAAGTCCCAATGCCTTTGCAATGGTATTTACCATTAAGGTCTTGGCAAGACCAGGTACCCCTATCAAAAGGGAATGCCCTCCGGAAAAGATAGAAAGTAAGATTTGTTCTATCACTTCATCCTGGCCTACGATCACCTTTGCGATTTCACGCTTCAGATCCCGATGTTTCTCAACCAGTTTTTCTACCAGGGCAACGTCAGACATAGTTTCTTTTTAATTTTTAACCCAATCGCTGGAATAATCGCATTCGCGATATTTACCATTTACCTTTATATACGTATCAGAGATCTTCTCCCTTTGCCATTCTTCAATAGCTTCTAGTTGCTTATCTCTCAGCGCAAGCTGTTTGATCTTCTGAAAATCGGTTGAATAATCGGCCGTATGTTCAGGTATCTTTTTGGTAACCTTGATAATCTTGAACTGAGGTTTTCCAATTCGGGTTTGCTGAGTTAAAATTAAGGAAACTTCTCCTTCTTCCAAACCTTCTACCTGTTTGAAAAGATCGGGATCTACTTTCGTCAATTCAAATCTGGTATCACCGGTTCTTGGATTGATCAATCTACCACCATCATTCTTAGTTTCCTCTTCGTCTGAAACTTCTCTTGCAGCATCTGCAAAATCAAGGTCTCCCCTTACTATTTTGCTTCTTACTGAATCGATCTCGGTTCTTGCCGCTTCTACTGAAGCATTCGTCACATCAGGGATTAGCAGGATATGTCTCAGGTCTACAGTTTGCCCCCTTATCTTGTCGATCTGGATAATATGATAACCAAATTCGGTTTCGAAAGGCTCACTAATTTCACCTTCCTGGAGGCTAAAAGCCACATCCTTGAATTCCTTTACGAACGGGTCTTTACGCGTAAGGGTAATTCTTCCTCCGTCCCGACCTGTAACCTCATCATCTGAATAAAGTACTGCCTTGGTCGCAAAACTGGCACCATTATCAATGATATCGGCACGGAATTCATTCAGCCTGTCGATCACTTTCTGTCTTTCAGACTCTGGAACTTCCGGCTCGATTACGATCTGTGAAAGTTCCACTTCAGTCCCGAACATAGGCTTTTCTTCCATATTTAGGAAATACTGTCTTACCTCTTCCGGAGTAACCTCGATCTCGTCAATGATCCTCTGCTGCATTTGCTGGGCAAGCTGTCGCTGTTTATTGATTCGGAAAAGCTCTTCACGAAGTTCCTCTTCCGTATCCTTATTATAATATTCGAGTACTTTGTCTACAGACCCAACCTGCTGAATGAAACCCTGTAATTGCTGATCTATCATCCCGTTAATCTGCGAATCAGGGATAATAATACTATCCTGGATAGCATGATGCGCATAAAGTTTATTTTCCATCAGTGAACCTGCGAGGTTGCAGTCGGTCACCTCGGCGGTAGACATTCCCTGGCTTTGCATATCCTTATACATAAGGTCTATATCGCTATCGAGAATGATATAATCTCCAACCACGGCCGCGATGCCGTCTACTTTCGTACGCTGGCTCCCCTGCTTTCCTTCTTCCTTTGCCCTGACTTCGGCTTCGGTTTGAATAGATGTACTATCGGTTACGATCACTTCCTGAGCGGTCACATAATTTACACTTCCTAACAGAAGCATCCCGGCTACAATCGATTTAATTGTATATTTCAAATTCATTATTTTTAATTGCATCTTTAGTAATATCTTTTTCTAGTTCCTTGATCAACGCCTGTTTGCGTTTATTCAGCAAAATTTCCCGAATAGCTGGAGATGCATACTCCAACGGTGCCTGCTCATTCCTTTCCAAGACATCATTTACGTACACAAGATACACATTTAGTGAATCCTGCAATTCCATAAAATTATCTTTTTTAAGCAGCCTGGCCCTGTCTTCTACAGACAGGGGAGCAATTTTATCATAAACGGTCTTGGTCTTTACCCAAACGGAATCGTTCATGGAAAAATTCCTGAATTGAAGAGACATATCAAGTAAGTTTTGCTGGTCTTCCTTATTGAATCTCCTGAAAAGCTTCTCTATATCTTCGAGGTTGTTGGCGTTCTTTGGCAAATTGATATACCTGATCTTAACCAGGTCTTCATTTAAAATGAAATTATCCTTATTCTCCTCATAATAACCGTTGATTTCTTCTTTATTCAATGAAGTATCCAGATCACGGGAAATCAACGCATCGGTATAGGCATTTGTATATAGCTCATTCCGGTAATTGGCTACCAGATCATTGAATTCTTCCTGCTGGGTTTCAGAGAGGTTTAATTCTGCCCGATCTATTAACAGTTGCTGTGTGGCCCAGCGGGTGATATAATTAGAAACGATTATAGCACTGTCTTCAGAAGTAGTATTTTCGTTGATGAGCGACCTGATATCATCTTCGTAAAGATAGGAGTCGTTCACCCTAACCACGACCTTCCGGTCATCGCTTTGTTTAAAATAATCGCAACTCACCAGCGATAAGCAAAGAGCACCAAAGACTATTCCGTTAATCGTATTTTTCAAAATCGGTTTTTTTAGCATCTTACAATTTAAATGCCATAAAGGTCACCCTTTTCATATCCGCGCAAAAATAAGAATTACTTAAGGTTCTGCAAGCTTAAGAGATAACGAAAACAGCAGATTTAAATTATTATTGATCAGCTTAATTTATTTCTGTAGTATCTTTAATTCGCAGCTAATCGCAAGGATATGAAATACGAACAGGAAATCATTATCAATAAGCCCCGCAATGAAGTTATAGCTAAATTTTCAGACCCCTCGAGCCTAAAGCACTGGCAGGAGGGTTTTATTTTTATGAAACCCATAAACGGGAACCTGGGTAAGGAAGGATCGCAGAACCTGCTGAAGTATAAAATGGGAAAACGCGAGATCGAAATGACCGAAACGGTCCTAACCAATAATCTCCCAGTAGAATATACAGCGACTTATGAAGCTAAGGGAGTTTATAATTTTCAGCGCAATCGCTTTCTGGAAACTCCCGATAATAACACCCGCTGGATTTCTGAAAATGAATTTCGCTTCAATGGTTTTATGAAGCTCTTCGGCTGGTTCATGCCTGGAGCCTTCAAAAAACAATCTAAGAAGTATATGACAGATTTTAAAGCATTCGTTGAAAATGGAAAAAGCGTTCTGGATAGTTAATCTCAATTAAAAAGAAAAATCTGGAAATATTTTGCGCAGGCTATTATATTTGCGAAAAACTTTTTAAAATGAAACGATTAAGCTTAGGAATTCTATTTTTCATTATCGCTATTAGTGCGAATGCCCAGTCCAGAATCGGAACCATCGATGCTGAATATATACTTTCACAAATGCCTGAAAATACTGAAGTAAATGCAGGGATGGAACAATACAACAAAGAACTGCAGGCAGATCTGCAAGCAACGATCAAAGACTATGAAGGCAGGGTAAAAGATTACCAGGACACCAGTGAAGGACTTTCCGAAGATGTAAAAAAAGCCAAGGAAGACACTATTATCCAACTGGAAAACCAGATCAAAGGCTTCCGCCAGAAGGCATCTGTAATGATGCAAATGAAAAGAAACGAACTTACGGGACCACTTTATGAAAAGATCGATGCGGCCATGAAACAGGTGATCGCCGAAGGCGGATTCACCCAGATCTTCCACGCCAGCTCAAGCGGACTGGCATTTTCCCGAGTTGAAGATGATATCACCCTGGCAGTAATGGAGAAAATGGGAATCGAACCAAAAGATCCAAAACCAGCTACAGAGAACACGGTCGAAAACCAGAATTAAACTGGTTAGACCGCATAAAAAAAGCCCCTTTTCGAGGGGCTTTTTTTATGGTTTTAATCTACCTGCTGTAATTAGGTGATTCCTTTGTAATAGTTACATCATGTGGATGACTTTCATGAACACCAGCAGCTGTTATTCTAACGAACTTCCCGGTTTCTTTGAGGGTTTCGATATCCTTGGCTCCACAATAACCCATTCCTGCCTTTAAGCCTCCAACAAACTGGTGAATGCTTTCTTCCAGGTCTCCTTTATAAGGCACACGCCCTACGATCCCTTCCGGAACCAGTTTTTTAATATCGTCTTCCACATCCTGGAAATATCGATCTTTTGATCCTTTTTCCATAGCCTCTACAGAACCCATTCCGCGGTAAGACTTGAATTTTCTTCCTTCGTAAATGATAGTTTCGCCAGGAGATTCCTTGGTTCCGGCAAGTAAGGATCCCAGCATCACACAGTCGGCTCCGGCCGCTATGGCTTTTGGAATATCACCGGTATATCGAATTCCACCATCTGCGATCACTGGTACTCCGCTTCCTTTTATCGCAGCGGCTACCTCTAATACTGCCGAGAATTGTGGAAATCCAACTCCCGCAACCACCCTGGTGGTACAAATAGAACCTGGACCAATTCCCACCTTAACAGCATCTGCTCCCGCTTCAACTAAGTATCTGGCCGCATCTCCGGTAGCGATATTTCCCACTACTACTTCCAGGTCTGGAAATTTCTTTTTTACTTCTTTTAGAACATAGACCACGCCTTTAGTGTGACCATGAGCGGTATCGATAATCACGGCATCTACACCTGCATTTACCAGAGCCTCTACTCTATCGGTCGCATCGGCTGTAACACCCACCGCAGCAGCAACCCGAAGTCTTCCAAAGCTATCCTTATTGGCCATAGGCTTCTGGGTAAGCTTGGTAATATCACGAAAAGTGATAAGTCCAACCAGTTTGTTATCTGAATTGACCACTGGGAGCTTTTCGATCTTATTTTCCTGAAGAATATCTTCGGCATCATCAAGTGAAGTACCTTCAGAAACCGTAACCAGGTTTTCTGAGGTCATGACCTCACTAATTGGACGATTCAGGTTTTTTTCGAACCTGAGATCACGGTTGGTCACAATGCCTAACAATTTCCCATCTTCATCAACAATAGGAATTCCTCCAATGCTATGTTCGCGCATAGACTCCTTGGCATCACGCACCTTAGCAGAGATCTGAAGGGTAACCGGGTCTATGATCATGCCGCTTTCAGCACGCTTCACCTTTCTAACCTTCAGTGCCTGCTGCTCAATGCTCATGTTCTTATGAAGCACTCCTATACCCCCTTCCCTGGCCATGGCGATCGCCATACGGGATTCGGTTACAGTATCCATCGCAGCTGAAACGATAGGAACATTAATTGGAATATTTCGGGTGAATTTGGATTGAATACTTACCTGTCTTGGAAGAACCTCAGAATAAGCTGGCACTAGCAGTACATCATCATAAGTTAATCCGTCTCCTAGAATTTTTGAATCGTGTGCGGTCATAGCAATTAAGAATTTAATTGCGTGCAAATATAAGATTTATATATGAGAAAACTGGAAATGAAAAACCTTAAGAATCAATAAATAAACTTATAGGCGATAAACTTGCTCGAAAAGCCTATTAATACTGAGGTACAGTAATTTATATTGTTTCTTAGTTGATCTCGCAGTAATTTAAAGACTCGAATAACAAAATAAATCAAGATCATGAGTATACGACTAGGAAATACCTGTTTGAACTGTGAAAAATACAAGGAAGGTTACTGCCTTAAGCATGAAACTTCGGTTACCGTTCAACACACCTGTGATAGTTTTAAAATGAAGGCTGAGCTCAAAAATGAACCTAATTGCTCGAATTGCGCCAGATATAACAATCCAACCTGCGCGAACCCGCAAAAGGCAGCACCAGGAATGCTTTGTAATCACTGGGCTCCCCAGGCTAGAGCTTAAGCTGAAGCGTAGTATACCAGGTTACTGGTTGCGCCGGAATGATCCCCGGACCTGGATACCCTGTTGCCCTACGGGTAAAATAAGTATTGTCCAGTAAATTATTGATCCCGGCCTCCAGCCTGAATTTTCCATAACTGTAAGATGCCGAAAGATCCAAAATACCATAGGCCGGAATTGTTCCTTTAATTCCGCTGATATCATCATTCCTGTCCTGTGGAGCATTGGTAGCATCGGTATACTGTTCAGATAAGTAGGTATACTGTAATCCGCCCAGGAAATTCTTATATCCAAAATTGATCCCCGTTTTCAGGTTAACCGCCGGGATGAATTCTACTTTGTTCCCTTCTACGTTGATCTCATTGGATCGCACATATTCCGACTCGGTAAAAGCAGCGTTCACGAACAGGTTGAGCCTTTTATCTTCAGAAAAGTCAAAAAAGGTATTCTTCAAATTCCAGTCTATAAAGGTTTCCAAACCAAAGATGAATGCATCCCCAATATTGGAACGGTATTGAAAGATATCCCTGTCTGTAGATCTCTCTACCTGTCCAATCCGGTCATTATATTTTAATCCAAAAATACTAAGGTCGTATGAGACCTTATTCTGAAGCCTTCCACGCAAACCAAGATCTGTGGTAAATCCTTCCTCATCGGTAATATCGGGATCGATCACAAGGTTTGGATTGATCACGCGTATATCGTTAAAGGTCACCGACCGGTAATTCTGTGAAAAATTCGCGTATAGCTCATTGGTTGCATTCAGGTTGTAGCTGCTCCCTAGGCCCAGTAGCACAAAATTCCTTGAGTAGTCACGATCATCTTCAATCGTTTCATTCAAAAGCGGATTTCCTGCCAGGTCCAGAACGATATTCTTATAAGCCCCAACAGACCTGGTCTTGATATACTCCAGCCTGAAACCAGGGGTCACCGAAAAGTTATTGGTAATGTTAAAAATGTTTTCTCCAAATACAGCGATATTTTCGTTAGGAAAACGGAACTCAGACTGTCTTGGATAATTAGGATATTGATCATCAGCAAAACTGAAATCGGGTCCCATACTGGCCGATCCCGGCCCCTGCCTCTGATAATTATCTGCATCATAATATTTGGCACCCAGCAAAAGAACTGATTCCTCATCAAAAAGATCGTATCGCGTAAGTAAACGCGTTTCCGCTCCCCAGTTGGAAAAATCATCTACCAGCAGCTCCCTTGGACTATCCAGGTTATCTGCCTGGTCTACCCTGTCTACCCTGAAACCAACTGCCTTCCTGCTGGCATCCAGGCCAAACAGGTTAAAACTGAAATCGGTTTTCTTAGAGAAAGCATGTTCAAATTTAAGCGCATACAAATTCCAGTTCACATCAAACCAGTTCCTTGGACGATTGCTGAAATCAGGATTCTCATAGAACTGTTCATCGGTAAGACCGCCCGGTTGCTGTGCGAGGTAATCCAGGAAAGTATACTCAAGGCTAATATTGGTATGGTCATTAAACTTATAACCTATGTGCGCGTAGGCGTTATGTGAATCATATTCAGAATTTGGCCTGAAGTTATCCCCTGTTTTATAATTATAATAGGTATAATAACTGAATTTGCCCAGCGTCCCGCCTAGACTATTGAAACTAGTGAACATATCATAAGATCCAACCGACTGCCTGGAAACCAGCTCGATCTTCTTATCTGGCACCGGTTCCTTGAACTTAAAATTAATAAGCCCGCCAAACTGAGTACCATATTGCAGCGAAGCCGCCCCACGAATTACCTGTATCTCTTCCAGTGCTTCGGGTGGCGGGGTGTAATAACTTTCAGGATACCCAAGTACATCGGCCGAGATATCATATCCATTTTGCCGGGTATTGAAGTTCTGGGTCCTATTTGGATCCAGCCCGCGTCCTCCAATGTTCAGTTGTAGACCGGCATCCCCATTATCATAAATGTTCAAACCAACCACCTGGTTGTAGATCTGCCGGGCATTGTTGGAAGCCAGGTTGCCAACCACTTTATCCATCAGGACCACTTCGGTCTTTTTACCTGCATAAATGGCCGTCCCTTCTACCTGCCTAAGCTTTCTCAAAGCAAATAATTGTTCTCTACGGTTGGTGATCATGACCTCGCTTAGACTTTCAGCAAGTGGAGCCAGTTCAAAGGTCATTTCGATATTATCTTCAATAGTGATAGACCGCTCCTGGATGGCATACTCATAACTAAAGATCGCAAAATCATAAGTTCCACCAGGAATATCGCTCATTTCAAACTCCCCGTTCAAATTGGCTACCGCGACCTGGGAAAGGGTTTTATTCCATACTTCTGCATTTGCAATGGGTTCCCCGGTCTCTGCAGAAACCACCCGGCCGCTTAAGTTGTTCTGAGCCTGGGCAAGCAAGCCTGTAATTAGAAGTAAACTAAAGACCTTTAATCTCATCATTGAAGGGTAAAATGAAAGTTTTGTGTTCGAACGAATCGGCGAAATTAATCAAATTAACATCGGGATCCAGGTATGGCTGACTATTCCTGCCATTCAGGGCCACGTAATTATCCACGTAGACCTCGATATTTTGATGGCCATCCTTGCGGAAGTGTTCCGCCAGGAAATGTGCGTATTCCAAGATAAAATCGGGTTGAAAGGCCATCTGCTTTTCCTGGAAAGGAGTTAAAAAATCTGAATTATCCACATAGAAGCGCTTCCCGGTCTCTCCATCCACTATTTTAAATTGTGCATATCCGGCCTTTTCCATTAGCATTACGCGCCAGGAGAAACGAAAGCCTTCTTCGGTCCAGAACAATTCATCGGGATACAACAGGTATCTCCACGGCAGAAGCAGCTGGATCACAAAAAAGATGGAAACTACCGACAGGAGCGTTTTCCTTTTTAGGTTAGTATAGACCAGGCTTCTTCCCGTATCGAATTGATCCAAATTAATACGAAATAGACTGGCGATAAAAGCAAGGATACGGCGATGAACCGAAGGATCAAAAAAGATAAGGGCACTTACGATCATGATATAAGGGAACATCCCAATTGGAAATAAAACCCTGGTAAGCACATGGAAAATGATCACCATGATAAATGCCATTAACCGGGTTCGCTTCCAAAGCAAAAGAAAGGGAATAAACAGGTCGTACAACATCCCGCTCCAGCTAAAGGCATAATGAACCCACTCCTGTTGCATCAGGTCTCCCAGGAATGGAAGGTCGTATTTTGAAGGCAACCATATCTTCAAAGGCATCGCACGCAATAGCCAGTCTGAATTGATCTTTGCCAGGCCTGCGTAGAAATACACGATTCCCAACAGCAATTTTATCGAATCCACGCACCAGCGGGGAATATACTGAAACCGGATCTCCTGATCCCTGGCCGCATCCACCGAAAAATACCGGTTTGCTGGCAGGAAGATCATTAAAAAACTCAGGATGCTTATAAAATAATAGTGATTGAGATAGGTGGTTTTATCCATCAACTCGATATACGTAAAACTTAGGAAGAACAAAATTATCCCAAACCTGTACTTATATCCGGCTGCGACCATCAGGGCCGCGATCCCACATACTACAAAAAGCAAATAGGTGAAATCGCCAAGCGGCTTCACCCATTCAAATCCGTAATACGAAAAGAAGAATTTTGGAGTAATATATAGCTTTTCTATCCATCCGTTCAACCAGAACCTAATGATGCTGGCGAACATCATGATCCCAAAAAACAAACGAAAAACCGCCAAAGGGGCGGCTTCTATCGTTTTATTAAGGTATGATTTTGTTGAAAAGCTCATGAACTACAAACTAATCTCCGTCTGAATCCACGTAATCCACACTGATGGATAGTGCCTGCATCATGTCTACCTTTAGCAGCACAACCGCTTTCTGAAGCTCATCGAAAGCCGCAAGCATGGTAGTATTATTGTTTTGAACCTGGGATTTGAAATTGTCGTCCAGTTGTTCACTTTGACTTTCGATTGCCTGGAAGCGGTCTTCAATAAGCACGCTTAGATCGGCACCGTCTTTCATACTATCCAGGTATTCGAGGTACTGCTTGTAGCTGGGACCATTTCCGCTGCTATTGAAATTTCTTCCAAAGTAAAAATCCTGGAATGCTTCAAAAGCCTTGATATACAACTCCTTTGAAAGGTCTCCCGCGTAAACTGCCTCGGCATTTTCAGGAGAAGGTGAACCTGTAAAGGCACCGGCAGGATAACCAATTTTACCTGATCTCAGGAATTTTTCGAAATACATCACATAATCATTGCTAAAACGGTCTACTGACCCGGTAGCAGAGGAACTGGTGTTTTCAACGAACTGATCCCTGAAATCACCCTGCCATGCAGTGGTCACTTCCGCAGTAAGGGAATTGATGCGTTTTGCAACATCAAGAAGATAAGCCCTGTAAGTTTCGGCATTTTCACCGGCAGTAAAGGCCTGAATGGTTTCTTCAGAAGAACCTAAACCGTACAGCAAATAATCCATGGCAGGAAAACCCTGCTCGGCAAAAGACGAAGGCAATTCAAGGTTATACGAGCCGCTTTCGATCTTTGATTCAATAGCCGAAGTATTCGTAGGATAGGTATTCAGGTACCTGCGATATCCCAGCTGCTCTGCCTTTCCAATCTCAAACATAGAAACTGTCTGAAACTGCAGGTAAGAATCCCTGTATTGTTGTTTAAGTGCTGATAGCGTACCGGCCGAAGGATCATTCACGTATGCTTCGGTTGCGTTTTCCAGGCTTTGAGAACTGGCCTGAAAAGCTTCAAAAGAAGGCACTATGATATTGTCTGCCCAGTGAGTAAGCATGGCTCCGCGGTCAAAAGAATCGGTTTCCTTCTCTCCAGACCCTTCACCTGAATCATCTGTAGAACAGGCGTTGAAGCTTAGCAATAAGATCATTAATAATCCTGAAATCCTTTTCATATGCAAAAATTTGAAAGCCGGAGCTCAAGGGCCCCGGCTAATTAGGTTTTATAATGCCTCGTTTACTGTAAAACCAAAGGCGGTGGCTATCTCTTCTGAAATAGCATCCAGGGTTTCCGGAGTTACCTCCCAGAAACCATTTCCGTCTAATATTTGTTCTAAGTAATTATCCACGCTGGCTTTGCTCACGTAAGGCGCTCCGGTTTCTGGATTATGAGTAAACCTAAGGCTGTAGATAAACCCGTATCCTTCTGAAAGGTCATGGAAAGCAGGACCATATTGACCTTCGGCCAGGGCTGCTTTTCCAGCCTGCAGGTAATAAACTGCGCGAATACCAACAATCTTGGAAACATTCTCCTGAATGATATCTACCTGCTGATCTCTTAACTCATAATCACCGGCAACGATCGCAGCACGACCGGTTTTAAAAGCCTCGAAGATCTCGTCTGCAATTCCTGCAAAATCTTCATCGCCGTCTACTCTCCCAAGATATTTAAATAGCAGATTGTCGCTATTGTCCTGTAGGGCTGCATTAGGATTTTCTGAAGGAATTGATGGATCCCCGTAAAGATAACCGTATGCCTCATCCCATTTGTGCTCCATGGTTGTATAGGACTTTCCTTCCTCGGTGATACCGGCTTCATTGTTAGCGCGGTTTTCACCTGCATCAAGAACTGCCTCTACCAGGTAGTTATTCAACATTTGATCTACAACAAGAGCTCCAATAAGACCCTTGGCGAAGGCCTGGTCCATTTCAAGTCCCTCTACGTTTACGTATCGAATAGCATCACCATCGGCGATCTGTCCTGCTACTCCGGGTGCAGCAACCTGGTTTCTAGCAGCCTTTACCTCATTCATCTGCGCAGAAATATAGGAATCAAAATCGGCTCTGATCTCGTTGCTCTCTACCGTATTGGTTGAGAAATAAAGGTTAGATGCAGCAACCTTTGATTTTACGCTTTTTGAAGATTCGTTAAGGGCAGCTTCAGAGAATGGGTTGTTCTCGTTGGCGAACATATTCTTAAGCATATCCTCGGTGGCGTTATCAAAATCCTTGAAATGGCCAAGGATTTCCGAGGTCATTTCCAATCTTGTAGTTTGTCCGCTATAGCTTACGGTATTATTGTCATTCCTTTCAAAACTGTAATTAGCAGGTACATCAATTTCTGGATCTGTGATAATGGTATCATCATCTGAAGAACAGGAAGCCAGGCTTAAGCCTCCAAGAACTATTGCGAAAAGCTGTCTTTTCATTTTATTTATTTAGACTGGTTTAAAATAATTTTCGCCAGCAAATATAAAGCCCACTTTTGGACACGGCAATTTTATTTAGATTAATTTTAAATAATTTTTATTAATCGAGAAGTAAAAAGCGATAAAGAGTATTAATGGTAGGCGTTGAAGATCTTTGAAGCTTCATTATAAGCCGACTCAAAACTCGTCATTTTGATATTGGTCTCGGCCCTGGCCGAAGTAAAGTAAGAAAGCATCTTTTCTGAAGGCATGTTCCCGGTTAGCTCATCCTTGGCCATGGGGCATCCTCCAAAACCCTGGATAGCTCCATCAAACCTCCTGCATCCAGCCTTATAGGCTGCATCGATCTTTTCATGCCACCTGGAAGGCACGGTATGTAAATGAGCACCAAACTCGATCTCAGGATATTCCGGGATCAAGTTGGAGAACAGGTAATCAATAATATCAGGGGTGGAAGATCCTATGGTATCTGACAAGGAAAGTATCTTCACACCCATTGCTGAAAGTTTCTCGGTCCACTCGCCAACGATCTCCACATTCCATGGGTCACCGTATGGATTGCCAAATCCCATGCTTAGATAAGCCACCACTTCTTTTCCAGACTGATCTGCAATGTTCAGGATCTCCTGTAAAACCTCAACCGATTCGGCTATGGTTTTATGAGTATTACGCATCTGGAAATTTTCAGAAATCGAAAATGGATAGCCCAGGTAATCGATCTCCTTAAACTGGGAAGCATCCTGTGCGCCCCTCACATTCGCAACGATAGCCAGCAGTTTACTGCGAGTCGTGGAAAGGTCGAGCTTCCCAAGCACCTCGGCAGTATCTTTCATTTGAGGAATAGCCTTCGGGGAAACAAAGCTTCCAAAGTCGATGGTATCAAAACCACATCTCAACAATGATTGGATGTATTGAACCTTTTCGTTGGTAGGAATAAAATCCCGGATCCCCTGCATGGCATCCCTGGGACATTCGATCAGTTTAACTTTCCCCATACTGCCAAAGATAGTATTTTACAGAAATTTTAAAAAGATTAAACAATTATTGCTGATATGAAATTTTATTTCGGTTAAACCAGCCCTCGAGTGCAAATTCCTTAATTCGGAATTTTAATTATGATGAATACTGAGTACTATGTATTGAGTACTTAGTATACTCGATCAATTCTTCATTTTTTTCAGGATAGCTTTATTGATCTCTTTTATAAGTGCAGGACCCTCGTAGATAAAACCGGTATAGAGTTGTACCAGGCTGGCACCCGCCTCCAGTTTTTCGATCGCGTCCTGCGCCGTATGTATCCCTCCTACTCCAATGATAGGGAAGGCTTTCCCACTTTTTTCAGAAAGAAACCGGATCACCTCGGTTGCTCGTTTTGTAAGTGGCTTTCCACTAAGTCCCCCCATTTCCTGTTTGTTTGCAGATTGCAGCCCTTCCCGCGAAATGGTAGTGTTGGTAGCGATCACCCCGGCGATCTTCGTATCCTGAACGATCTCGATAATATCCAGCAGCTGATCATCAGTTAGATCTGGAGCGATCTTCAGCAAAATAGGTTTCGAGGGATCTCTCCGGTTATTTTCTTGCTGCAGTGTATTCAGTAGTTTTTTTAAGGGCTCCTTGTCCTGCAGTTCTCTTAAATTGGGTGTGTTGGGAGAGCTTACGTTCACCACGAAATAATCCACATAGTCAAACAGCGCGTTAAAGCTATAGACATAATCATCTACCGCGTTCTCATTGGGTGTAACCTTATTCTTCCCGATATTTCCACCTATAAGAACATTGGTGTTCTTCTTCAGTCGTTCCACCATGCTCTCTACTCCTTCATTGTTAAAGCCCATCCGGTTTATAATGGCAGAATCTTCAGGCAATCGAAACAACCTTTGTTTTTCGTTGCCCGGTTGCGGTTTGGGAGTCACCGTCCCTACTTCAATAAAACCGAAACCTAGCGAGGAAAGCTCTTTATATAATTTTGCATCTTTATCAAAACCGGCGGCAAGACCCACAGGGTTCTTGAATTTCAAACCAAAAACCTCCCGTTCCAGTCGTTTATCCTCTATAAGAAACTTTTTTCTTAAAAAACCTTCGGCTCCAGGTATGCTGCAGAATTTCTTCAGAAAATCAAAAGTGAAATAATGAACTTTTTCAGGATCAAAGCGAAATAAAGCAGGTCTGATTAAAGATTTATACATAGTGGATTGATTTCTGCAAAAATAGGATGATTTAGGAAGAAATCTGTACCCGGCAATAAAACATTTGCTCTCGCTATAAATTCCAGAAACAGTCCTCCTTAAAAAACTAATAAAATTTAGTTGTTGAAGCCTTAAAATCTTGGAGGGAGTAGGCTATATATGTACTTTTGATGCAAATCTTCCCCACGATGACCAATAAACAACATATTATTGATCGATTTTTAAGTTATGTAAAGATCGACACTCAAAGTGATCCTAAAAGCGACGCTACCCCGAGTACTCCCAAGCAGTGGAATCTCGCAAATAAATTAGTTGAAGAACTTAAGGAAATAGGTCTGCAGGATGTGAGCATCGATGAGCATGCTTATGTGATGGCCACACTTCCTGCCAACGTTAGTCACAAGGTGCCTACTATAGGCTTTATTTCTCACTTTGACACGACACCAGATTTCACCGGGACTAATGTGAATCCGCAGATCATAGAGGATTATGACGGAAATGATATTGTGCTGAATAAGGAAAAGGACATTGTACTTTCACCTGATTATTTTGAAGACCTCTTACAATACAAAGGACAAACGCTTATAACTACAGACGGGACCACCTTATTGGGAGCCGATGACAAGGCCGGGATCACCGAGATCATGACGGCCATGCAATACCTGGTGGACAACCCGGAGATCCCACATGGAACTATCAGGATCTGTTTTACTCCAGACGAGGAGATAGGACGCGGAGCTCATAAATTCGACGTTCAGAAGTTCGGTGCGGAATGGGCCTATACCATGGATGGAAGCCAGATTGGAGAGCTCGAATATGAGAACTTCAATGCTGCACAGGCTATTGTAAAAGTGAAGGGTAAGAGTGTACACCCGGGATATGCCAAAGACAAGATGGTGAACAGCATGTATATCGCCCAGGACTATATTAATTCTCTTCCCCGACTGGAAACACCAGAACATACCGAAGGCCGGCAGGGCTTCTTTCACCTGAGCAGCATTAATGGAGATGTTGAAGAAACCGTGCTTGAATATATAATCAGGGACCACGACAAGGAACACTTCGAGGCAAGGAAGCAAATGATGAAAGACCTGGTAAATGATATTTGTTCTCAGTATGAAAGGGATTGCATGAGCATTGAGATCAAGGACCAGTACTCCAATATGCGTGAAAAGGTGGAACCTGTGATGCATATCGTGGAACTGGCTAAACACGCAATGGAAGAAGTGGGCGTGGAGCCCATCATCAAACCAATTCGAGGCGGAACCGATGGCGCACAATTAAGTTATATGGGACTGCCCTGCCCCAATATCTTCGCCGGCGGACATAACTTCCACGGTAAATATGAATATGTTCCAGTGGAGAGCATGCAAAAAGCCGCGGAGGTCATCGTTAAATTATCAGAACTAACAGCTCTTAAATACCAGGAAAATTAATATTTTAGGGGTATGCCTGTTAAAAGCCTAGAAGATTATCTAGAACGTCATCCCAAATGGGAGGAACAATTAAGGCTGCTCCATGAGATGCTGCTATCCACCGAATTGGTGCAGGAGATCAAATGGGGAGCACCGGTCTACACTCTCAACGGAAAGAATGTTATAGGACTTGGAGCCTTTAAAAATCATTGCGGTCTCTGGTTCTTCAATGGAGCGCTTTTAAAGGAAAATACCGCCCTCCTTATGAACGCACAGGAAGGTAAAACAAAAGCCTTACGCCAGATACGTTTTGAAAAAGACGACGAGATAAAAACTTCGGTTTTACTGCCCTACGTAAAGGAGGCTATACAGAACCAAAAAGAAGGAAAGGTGATTAGGCCAGCTACCCATAAAAAACTGGTGATCCCTGGTGAACTGAAGGAGGCTCTTGAAAAAGATTCAGATCTAAAATCGGCCTATAAAGAATTGAGTCCGGGCAAACAGCGGGAATATGCCAATTATATTAGTGAAGCCAGGCGCGAACCCACAAAGGTGAAAAGAATCGAAAAGATCACTCCAATGATCAAGTCTGGAATAGGACTTCATGATAAATACAAAAACTGTTAACTAAAAAAGCGGCTTAGAAATAAGCCGCTTTTTTTATTTAAAGATATTTCTATTCTTATTTCTTATCCTTCGCAGGTTCATTTAACTTTTGAGTAAGGTCCATTGAAATAGACGAACGATCAAAAGTGATTTTACCAGCTCCGGTTTCTATGATCACCGAGTTATTCTTTTCGCTGAAATCTACAATCTTGCCATGCATCCCGCTCTTGGTAACGATACGGTCTCCCTTTTTCAATTCGGAGGCAAAATTTCTTTCCTGTTTAGCTTTTTTCATTTGCGGGCGTATCATAAAAAAATACACCACCACAAACATTAAAATAATCGGTGCAAACTGCGTTAATTGATCCATATATGCTATTAGCTGGCGTTTTCAGTAGCTTCTGCCTCTACGAAAGCCTTGATTTTTATTTGTTCTTTTCCAGCCTCAGTGTTTGCAGTTACAGTAACTGTTTTGGTTACCTGACCATTTCCAGACCCGTTGAATTTCACTAACATTTCTCCGGTTTCTCCAGGAGCGATAGTTTCATTCTTAGGATAGGTTGGAACAGTACATCCACATGAACTGGAAGCATTGGTGATTACCAAAGGAGCATTACCAGTGTTGGTGAACTTAAATACGTGCTCCACGTTAGTTCCCTTAGCGATGTTACCAAAATCGAATTCGGTTTCTTCGAAAGTGATCTCAGGATACACAGTCTCCTGTGAGTCACGCTCTGCAGCGGTTTCCACATTTTCAGCCTTTACCTTATCTGAGGCGTTATCTTTACATCCGGTGAAGAGCATGGCTCCTACTGCCGCAAACATTAAAATTGCTTTTTTCATGGTGAAGTTATTTGTTAAATTTTGATCGATAAAAATAATAAAATTTCTTTACTACATTAGGCCTCTTCCGGTTTTATTTAACTTGTCTTCAACCTTGTATTCCCTTGAAAGCTTGTCCAGTACCCCGTTGATGAATATGCTACTCTTGGGAGTGCTGTATTCCTTGGCTATTTCAAGGTATTCATTGATAGTCACCTTAACCGGGATACTGCTGAAATAAAGAAATTCGCAGATCGCCATTTTGATAAGTACCATATCTACCTCGGCGATACGATCTTTATCCCAGTTGGGAGTTTTGCCTAACATTTCTTCCGAAAGTTCCTCGTCGTTCAAATAGGTCTTTCTGAACAATTTCAACGCGAATTCCTTATCCTCTTCATTTTTGAATAGCTCGGTCAACTTCTTGGTCTTGCCGGTATTCTCCTTTAGTTTTTGAAGGAATTTCAGCAGCGCGGTATTTACGAGTGGCAGGTCGTCTACCCAGGTAAGCTTCTTATCTTCCAGGTATTCGTATAGTTTTTCATTAGGTGCGATGATCTCCTTGAAGATCTCTATGATAAAATCCTTATCATCCTTGAAACTGCCATCACGGGTTTGCATGTAATCATCATACAGGTGACTGTTCCTGATTTCATTCCAGATAATAGCCACATACTCATCATCCTGTTTCCAGTGATTTATTTTATGTGTTTCCAGTGCATTCTGGATACTTTCGTTTTCATTAAGGATCTCGAAGATCTTATTGTCTACAAATTTTCGGTTTGGATCTTTTTCCTCGCTGGTTGCAAGGTGTTTTTTCTGAGATTTTTCCAGGTAATTGTCGGCGTGTTCTCTTATTTCAGTGATCAGGCTAATTTGAAGAAGAAACAGGTCGTACATTTCCTGCATACTTTTAAGCAGGAACTTCTCTTCGGTCACAAGTTTATCATTTTCACTTTGATTAAAAGCATACAAAGACTGCATTACTTTTACCCTGATATGTCTTCTTGTCAACATTTTAAAAGAACTTTAGGTTTAAAAAAAGGGCGAAAAGTAAGTTTACTTTCGCCCTGCAAAAATATCAATAAATTAGAACTGACTAATTCAAATTCTGTTTTTTTCTGTCTTCAATTCGCTGTTTTGCAATTTTAAGCGCGGCGAAATGAGTAGTAATTTCATCCTGAGATGCCTTTTGAAGGATCTTCAGGGTAGTGTTATAAATATTTTCGGTCTTTCTCATGATCTCCTGTCTGTCGTAGTTCTCCAGCTCAGCATATACGTTAATGATCCCTCCTGCATTGATCAGGAAGTCCGGGGCATATACGATCCCTTTCTTCTGAAGGATCTTACCATGAGAAACCTCATCGGCAAGCTGGTTGTTGGCTGCTCCCGCAATGATATCCACCTTTAATCTTTCAATAGTATTGTCGTTGATGGTAGCACCAAGAGCACAAGGAGCATAGATATCTACATCTGCACTGTAAATGTCACCATCTGTAAAGATATAAGCGCCGTACTTTTTGCTCACCTCTTCCAGTCTCTCCTCGTTGATATCTGTGATAAAAACCTCAGCACCGTCACCAACCAGGTATTCCACAAGAGTTTCTCCAACATGTCCAATTCCCTGAACAAGAACTTTCTTCCCTTCCAGGTCATCGCTTCCGTATTTGAACTTGGCAGACGCCTTGATCCCCATAAATACCCCGTAAGCGGTAATTGGAGAAGGATTTCCTGCACCTCCTTTAGATTCAGAGATCCCGGTTACGAAAGGAGTTACTTCACGAACGATGTCCATATCTGAAGTTTCCATTCCCACATCCTCTGCCGTGATATATTTTCCACTAAGCGAATGAACAAATTCACCAAAACGCTTCATTAGTTCTGGAGTCTTATCTTTCTTGGCATCACCAATAATTACTGCTTTACCTCCACCAAGGTTGAGTCCTGTAATTGCACTTTTAAAGGTCATCCCTCTGGAAAGGCGCAACACATCGTTCACGGCCTCCCATTCACTGGTATAGTTCCACATTCTGGTACCTCCCAGAGCAGGCCCTAAAACCGTATTGTGAATACCGATAATTGCCTTTAATCCTGTATCTTTGTCGTTGCAAAAAACGATTTGTTCATGATCGTCAAACGACAACTGTCCGAATACCGGAGCAGACTTTTTTAGTTCATTTGCATTTAGAACGTCAACTTGCATAGTTTGTTGATTTTTTAATTTTTACGGATTCTGGATATGTCAAAAAATCCAGTGCAAAAATAATAATATTTTAATTTAGAGGGTTTCAAAACGTGTTAAATTACACTTTCCTCAATATAGATGCCTTTTTGAATGAAAAATCTTCGCCACCTCAATAAATACTTCTATAAATATAAATGGAAGTTATTGATAGGTTTATTTATCACCATTGCTGCCCGAATATTTGCGATCTACTACATCCCTTTAATAGGGCAAAGCACGGTAGTGATCGAGGAATATGTGAATGGCACGATAACCGAAATTTCTGAGGTAAAAAGCGAACTGGCCTATAATATCCTGCTCATCATAGGTACGACCCTGATTTCAGCTTTTCTTACTTTCCTGATGCGGCAAACCTTTATCGTGGTTTCCCGGCATATGGAATACGATCTTAAGAACGAAGTTTACCAGCATTACCAGGAACTCTCTCTTAACTTCTATAAGAAAAACCGAACCGGTGACCTGATGAACCGGATAAGCGAAGACGTTTCAAAGGTGCGATTATATCTGGGGCCGGCCATTATGTACAGCGTAACCACCTTTACCTCTACCGTGGTGGTATTAATCTTTATGATACAGGCGGCACCCATGTTGACCCTGTACACGGTGATCCCTCTGCCAATTCTGGCGTTTTCGATCTATAAACTAAGTGTAGCCATCCACAAAAGAAGCACAATAGTTCAACAGTATCTTTCCAAACTGAACACTTTCACCCAGGAAAGTTTTAGCGGGATCGCTGTGATCAAATCCTATGGACTGGAGCCGCAGACCAATACCAATTTCACCGACCTTTCCAACGGAAGTCGCGATAAGAACATAGACCTGGTAAAGGTGCAGGCTTTTTTCTTTCCGCTAATGGTACTTTTGATCGGGATCAGTAATATTATCGTGATCTATGTGGGCGGAAGACAGATCATTTCTGGCCAGATAGAAAATATAGATGTGCTGGTGGAGTTCATATTATATGTGAACATGCTTACCTGGCCGGTTGCCTCCATTGGATGGGTGACTTCGTTAGTGCAACAGGCTGATGCCTCCCAGGA
This sequence comes from Christiangramia oceanisediminis, assembly GCF_022570735.2. GTDB lineage: Bacteria > Bacteroidota > Bacteroidia > Flavobacteriales > Flavobacteriaceae > Christiangramia > Christiangramia oceanisediminis. Next base: position 505,083 of record NZ_JANCNS010000003.1, read on the forward strand.
GCGTATCAACGAATTCCTTGGGGAAGATCCCGAGATCACCAATCCTAAAACCGAGCCCGATACCGTTAACGGAAGCATTGAGTTCAAAAATGTGAGCTTCACCTACGACGACACTAATATCACCGCTTTAAAGAATGTAAGCTTCTCGGTAAAAAAAGGAGAAACCCTGGCCATTATAGGGAAAACCGGTTCCGGGAAATCTACCATCCTGGAATTGATTGGTCGCCTCTACGATATTGATAAAGGCGAGATCCTGATAGATGGTCGTAAGATCCATGAACTCAACCTGGAGAGTTTACGTGACAGTATTGGATATGTCCCCCAGGATGCCTTCCTCTTCAGCGATTCGATCAAGAATAACATCAAATTCGGAAAGACCGATGCCAGTGATGAGGAAATTATCCAGGCAGCTAAGAATGCTTCGGTCCACCGCAACATCGAAGGCTTCAGCAAAGGTTATGAAACCGTTCTTGGAGAGCGAGGTATCACCCTTTCAGGCGGACAGAAACAGCGGGTTTCCATTGCACGGGCAATTATCCACGATCCGGAAATATTGCTTTTCGACGATTGCCTTTCTGCAGTAGATACCGAAACCGAAGAAGAAATCCTGAACAACCTGTTCAAGATCACAAAGAACAAGACTACCATTATTGTTAGCCACCGAATTTCCTCGGCTAAAAATGCCGATAAGGTCATTATCCTGGAAGATGGCCGTATAGTCCAGGAAGGCACTCACCAGCAACTGCTCAATACAGATGGTTATTACAAAGAGCTCTATGCAAAACAATTAAATGAAAAAGAAATGTGAAAATATTTTGTTAGATGTTAAAATTTTTTAGATTTTTGAGCACGACAATAACAAACCATTAAAGAATCTAACTTATGAGCGACAAGGGAATGATGGAGAAAGAAGAAATATTCTCTAAAGTTTTAAGAGCGGGAAGAAGAACTTATTTTTTCGATGTAAGGTCTACTCGCGCCAACGATTATTACCTCACGATTACCGAAAGCAAGAAGTTTACCAATGATGATGGTTCTTTCTACTACAAGAAACACAAGATCTATTTATATAAGGAAGATTTTGAAGGTTTTAGAGAGATCCTTGAAGAGATGACCAACTATATCATCGACGAAAAAGGTGAGGAAGTGATCAGCGAACGCCATCAAAAGGATTTCAAAAAAGAACATGATGATAATAGCGAGGAGGACATGACTCCAAAAACCTCGACCGCCGAAAAATTTACAGATGTAAGTTTCGACGATATATAAACTTACAAAGCATCACTAAAAATTAACCGTCCCATATCAGGACGGTTTTTTTTATATTAGGGCCACTTAAAATCAATTCTACTCATGCGAAAGATTAGCAGTTTACTTTTCCTTTTTTTTATCAGTTTGCTCCAGGCACAGCAAGATGACATAAGCCTGGATTATTATTTACCCGATGATGTAACCTACAATCCTGAAGTCCCAACACCTCAGGAAGTTATAGGTTTTGTACCAGGAGAATGGCACGTAAGCCATGACCGACTTTTAACCTATATGAACAAGCTGGCCGAGGTATCTCCTAGGATACAGATCGAGAACAGAGGCTTCACCTATGAAGGAAGACCCCTGGTATTGCTTACCATATCATCAGAAGAAAACCTCAACAACCTTGAAGAGATACGAAAAAATCACGTCGCCCTGGTAGAACAGAATTCGGGTTCCTTAAATACCGAAGAGATGCCAGTGGTGATCAATCAGGGTTTTTCCATACACGGGAATGAGCCAAGTGGTTCCAACGCTTCGCTATTATATACCTATTACCTGGCCGCTGCTCAGGGCGAGGAGATCGAAGAAACACTTGATAATACGGTGATCCTTCTGGATCCCTCTTTTAACCCGGATGGGCTGCAGCGTTTTGCATACTGGGCAAATACAAATAAAAGCAAGAACATCAATCCCGATCCACAGGACCGGGAATACAACGAGATCTGGCCTGGAGGAAGGACCAATCATTACTGGTTCGATATGAACCGCGACTGGTTGCCAGTTCAGTTACCCGAATCACAGGCGAGAATTGCCACTTTTCATAAATGGTATCCAAATATCCTGACCGATCATCACGAAATGGGATCGAATTCCACCTTTTTCTTCCAGCCTGGAATTCCTTCAAGAACACATCCGCTCACTCCACAAAAGAACCAGGACCTTACTAAGGAAATAGGGACTTACCATGCCAGGGCTTTTGATGAACTGGGTTCACTTTATTATACCGAAGAGAACTACGATGATTTCTACTACGGAAAAGGTTCTACCTTTCCTGATATCAACGGAAGTGTAGGAATCCTTTTCGAGCAGGGAAGCTCAAGGGGTCATGCCCAGGAAACCGATAACGGGATACTCACCTTCCCGTTCACCATTCGCAATCAATTCACCGCGGCGCTTTCTACGTTGGAAGCAGCGCAGAACATGAGAACCGAATTGCTGAACTACCAGCGCAATTTCTTTAAAAACGCCAGGGAATCTGCCGAAAATGGCGCATACGCCTTCGGAAGCTCTAAAGATCCCGTAAAAGCATATAAGCTTGCAGAAATCCTTAAAAGACACCAGATAGAAGTACATGAAGTTAAGGATGGCTTTTCAGAAAACGGGAAAAGCTTCGAAAGAGGATCGGCTTATATCGTGCCTAAAAATCAAAGACAGCACAGGCTGGTCAAGGCCATGTTCGAAAGAAGAACAGAATTCCAGGATAGCCTTTTTTACGATATTTCTGCCTGGACCTTCCCGTTGGCTTTTAACCTTGACTTTTCAGAAGATGTTTCCCTTAAGAATGCCGGAAACAAAATAGAAGAGCTTCAAAAACCGGTACCGCCGGCTCCAGGGGAAAGTGAATATGCCTACTTAATGAGCTGGAGCGATTATTATGCTCCAAAAGCTTTGAATAAGATCCTGGAAAAAGGGCTTCGTGCAAAGGTAGCCATGGAAGAATTCACACTGGACAATACAAGCTATGGGCACGGAACCATCATGATACCGGTTCAGAACCAGGAATTATCACAGTCTGAACTTCACCAGTTCCTTTCAGAAATTTCGCAGGAGAGCGCGGTGAAAATAACCGCCATAAGTACAGGGATGACGGGCGGCATTAACCTGGGAAGCAACCAGTTTCGTGCTGTAGAACCACAAAAGGTGGCGCTCCTTGTAGGAGAATCCATCACCTCTTATGACGCCGGGGAGATCTGGCACCTGTTCGACCAGCGCTATGATATGAAGATCACCAAGCTGGACATCCGCGACCTTAACAGAACCGATCTTAGTAAGTATACAGACATTATCGTACCTAATTCCTGGGGCGGCGGACTGGACGGTGGGCTCACCAAAAAACTGATGGAATGGACACGCGAAGGTGGAACTATTATTGGCTACAGAAATGCAGTTACTTGGCTAAAGAAGAACGACTTTATCAAATTCAAAACCAGGGAAACCGAGGTAAACGCTAAAAACGTGAGTTTTGGGGAGCGCGGAGATTTTAGAGGTGCGCAGGTAATTGGTGGTGCGATCTTCGAAGCCAAACTGGATCGAAGTCACCCAATTGCTTTCGGGTACCAGGATGACAAGATCGCGATGTTCAGGAACACCACGCTTTTTGTAGAAGCCGATGAGCAAAGCTACAACAACCCAATTCAGTATACCGAAAAACCATTGTTAAGCGGGTATATTAGCAAGCCAAATCTTGACTCCATCGCCAGTACGGTACCTTTTAAACACTCCAGTCTTGGACGTGGTGAGGTGATCATGTTTACCGATAATACAAATTTCCGTGCATTCTGGTATGGAACTAATAAATTATTGATGAATGCCATATTTTTTGGTAATGAAATGTAAGCCTTAGCAATAGTTTAAGGTAATTTTAGCAGTCTGGCGGCAATTTTGGATAACTTTGTATAAGACCAAAACGCTGCTACGAAAAAATCCGGAAACTTTGGTTGTCCGGATTTTTTTTGGCCCTTCGCCATGCAGTGCTAAAAATATTTAGGTGAAATTTTCAGGATTCAGATCATGGATACAAAATGAGCGTTTTTTAAGGTATCTAAGTACCTCTTCGCTCCTGTTTAGTTTCCTTCTTGTTTTGCTCTCCCTCTATGACCTGGGGTTCCGGCATCCTGAAAATGCAGAATTCTGGCTAAATGATTTCTACAGGTTTGGCCTTGCAATTGCTGCGGTCTCCATCCTGGTAAGATATTTTGGATTCCAGAAGCTCTTCCAGCTTAAGGTGCGCAATCTCGATGTAGCTTTTGGGATAGCAGCCGCAATATTCTACCTGAGATACGACACCGCCATCAATAATCTTCTACCAGTTCTGGAACTGGCAGGAGAACGAGGTTTCGCTCACCTGGCCGGACTCCTGTTTTTTATTCGTGAACTTGCCAGTTATGATTTTAACTTGGATCGCACGCTTTTCAACCCGGCCCAGTTGTTCATTTTCAGTTTCCTCTCCATGATATTCATGGGTACCGGGCTTTTAATGCTGCCTACCGCTTCCACAGAGAGTATCACTTTACTCGATGCGCTTTTTACGGCAACCAGTGCGGTTTGTGTGACCGGCCTAATCGTGGTAGACACCGGTTCCTATTTCACCATGTTCGGTCAAAGCATCATCCTGGTATTGATGCAGCTTGGCGGTCTTGGAATAATGACCTTCGCGAGTTATTTCAGTTATTTCTTCAGGGGAAAGACTTCCTATGAAAACCAGATCATGCTAAAGGACGTAACAAATTCTGAAAAAATTGGCGAGGTGATTAGCGTGCTGAAAAAGATTGTTTTTATAACAGCCATCACCGAATTGATAGGCTTCGCTTTGATTTTCTTCAGTATAAAAAAAGATGTTATCCCCGAAATTGGCGACAAGTTGTTCTTTTCCATTTTTCATGCGGTAAGCGGATTTTGTAATGCCGGATTTTCCACCCTGGAAAACAGCCTTTATGAACCTGCTTTCCGTTTTAATTATCCGTTACATCTCACGATCGCTGTCCTGTTCATTCTTGGGGGAATAGGTTTTCCCATTCTGCTGAACCTGTATAAATATGTGGTCTACCTGGTGAGGAACAATATCATTAAATTCAATAAAAAACGAAGATCCATTCATTCTCCCTGGGTCATCAACCTGAACACCCGTATCGTAATTGTTACTACCGGCATCCTGATAATTAGCGGAAGTCTTGGATTCTATTTCCTGGAATATAACAATACCCTGGCTGAGCATAACTGGTACGGTAAAATGATCACCTCCTTTTTTAGTGCTACGACTCCCAGGACAGCTGGATTCAACACCGTAGACACCGGTGCCCTGAACTTTAGCACCATTATGCTCATTATCCTGCTTATGTGGATAGGGGCCTCTCCCGTTTCAACCGGAGGAGGGATCAAAACCAGTACCATTGCGGTTGCAACTCTAAATTTTATTAGCCTCGCACAGGGAAAGAACAGGATCGAGGTTTTTAAACGGGAAATTTCTGAAGCGACCAACAGGCGTGCTTTCGCCATTATCTCTCTTTCCATGCTCATTATAGGTTTGTCTATATTTCTTATTGCTTATTTTGACAGGAACATGAGTTTACAAAGCATTACGTTCGAGGCATTTTCAGCTTACGGAACGGTAGGATTGACCACGGGAATAACCGCCTCCCTTTCTGCCCCTTCCAAACTGGTGCTAATTTTCAGTATGTTTATAGGCAGGGTGAGCATGTTAACCATCATGATCGCAATCCTGAGGCGGGTACGACATTTGAATTATCGATATCCGCAGGATGAGATCCTAATCAATTAATTATGAAATACATTATTATAGGACTTGGAAAATTTGGAGCAGCTCTGGCTGAAAAACTTTCCGAAATGGGAAACGAAGTGATAGGAGTTGATCTCCAAATGAGCCGTATCGATGCGCTTAAAGATAAACTAACGCATACCATCAACCTGGATGCAACCGATCCCGATGCTGTGGAAAATCTCCCCCTGAATGATGCAGATACGGTGATCATAGCAATAGGGGAAGATACCGGTGCCAACATCCTGGTGGCTGCCCTTATGAAGAAAAAGAAAGTGAAGCACCTTATTGACCGGGTGGTAGATCCCCTGCAGAAAACGGTTCTGGAAGCGATGGGCATCAACGAGGTCATACATCCTGAAGCGGAGGCTGCGGAAAGATGGGCGAAAAAATTAAACCTGGAAGGAGTCGTAGACAGTTTTGAACTTGATAGTAATTACAGCATAGTCGAAACTGAAATTCCGGAAGAATACCACGACAAGACCATCGAGGAGCTGGCTATTAATGAGGAGTTCGATATAATCATCCTTGCAATAATGAGTGTTGAAGGCGACACCAATGAAATGGGAGCCGAAAAAGACCGGAAAACGGTACAGGGAGTGGCAAAGGCAGATACTGTTCTATATAAAGATGACATCATGGTGCTCTACGGAAGCAATGACAACATTAGAAAATTATTGGATGAACACCGTAAATTCAAGGAACGAAAATAATTAACTAATACGTAATCCGTTTTCTACCTTTTGATCGGGACTTAATAATACTACGTCATTATCCTCTCCAACCACACCAAGAACCAGGCATTCGCTTTTGAATCCCGCGATCCTTTTTACCGGAAAATTGATCACTGCAATTACCTGTCTTCCTGCTAGTTCTTCATGGGTATATCTTCTCGTGATCTGGGCAGATGATTGCTTCTTGCCTATTTCATCTCCAAAGTCGATCTCAAGTTTAAAAGCCGGCTTTTTTGCTTCGGCCAGAGGTTCTGCCGCAATGATGGTTCCTACACGCATTTCTACCTTTTCAAAATGATTCCAGTCGATCTCTTCCATAAGCTTAAAATAAGAAGCTCAAATTAGAGAATAATCCTTATTAATTGCGACATTATACTTAATTTTAAGAAAAAGATGGCACGAACTGCTTCAAATATGATGGATCTCGGGACTAAGGCACCCGACTTCAAACTGATGGACACCATCACCGATCATCTTATAAGCCTGGATGAGATCAAAGGCGAAAGAGGAACGCTAATCATGTTCGTCTGTAACCACTGCCCATTCGTAAAGCATGTGAACGAGGAGATCGTAAGACTTGCTAACGACTATCGTGAACTTGGATTTGGCTCGGCGGCCATTAGTAGTAACGATATTGTGAACTATCCCCAGGATAGCCCGGAAAGAATGAAAGAAGTCGCTGCAAAGCATCAGTATTCCTTTCCGTACTTATTTGACGGAACCCAGGAAGTAGCAAAGGCTTACCAGGCGGCCTGCACCCCGGATTTTTATCTTTTCGATGGAGATCTTAAACTCGTATACCGGGGCCAGATGGACGATAGCCGGCCCGGCAATGGCATTCACCCCAGCGGAAGAGACCTCCGGGAAGCCATGGATGCGATATTAAACAACAGGCCCGTTTCCCCCCAGCAAAAGCCAAGTATAGGTTGTAACATTAAATGGAAAGAATAATTTAACCTAAACTTAGATTTTAAAGCTTCATTTTTGGTTATATTTATTTTCCTATAGATTTAATAGGTTTATTACTAATTTCAAAAAAACAATTGATTATGAGCGAGTTAAAATTAGGAGACAAGGCACCCAACTTCGACGCGGAAACCTCTGAAGGAAAGATCAATTTTTACGAATATCTGGGAGACAGCTGGGGCGTGTTATTTTCACATCCGGCCGACTATACACCGGTATGTACCACAGAGCTGGGAACAGTGGCAAATTATAAGAAGGAATTTGATAAACGGGATGCCAAGGTCCTGGCACTTAGCGTAGATGGAGTCGAATCTCATAAGGATTGGATCAAAGACATCAACGAGACCCAGAACACCACCGTGAATTTCCCCATTATCGCCGATGAGGACCGAAAGGTTTCCAACCTGTACGGAATGATACATCCAAAAGCCGATGACACCTTAACGGTACGATCGGTATTCGTTATTGGGCCAGATAAGTCCATCAAGCTTATGATCACCTACCCTGCCAGCACCGGCAGGAATTTTGACGAGATCCTGAGGGTGATCGATTCACTTCAACTAACCGCTTATAACAAGGTGGCGACCCCGGCAAACTGGAAGCATGGTGACGAGGTAGTGATTAGCCCATCGGTGAGCAATGAGGATGCCGATAAAATGTTCCCGAAAGGTTATAAAACACTAAAACCATATTTAAGAATGACTCCTCAACCGGAGCTAAAAAAATAAATTAAAAAAGGCTGGATCAAATCCAGCCTTTTTTAATTAATATATTTTCAATGTGGGCATAATGATGCCGACTATGCCAGGCATAATGTCCCAGAAGCCAGATCAATTTTACCTTTTCGCGGGTTTCAGGATGCAGGAACTCTTTCTCGAGGCTTGGCCGGTCCAGCCGGTCCAGGAGAAAGACCCATTTAGCATGAAGCGTCATTAGAAAGTCCAGAGAAAGCTCTGCAGGAGCCCAGATGCTATCATCGAGCAGGGCAAAAGCATTTTGATCATAGGCTTTTATCGTTGGAGTCTTTTCGGTTAAGGTCCATTTAAATCGTAACAAGGCATTGGTATGACTATCTGCAATATGATGAACCAGTTGCCTGATGGTCCAGCCCTGCAGCCTGTATGGAGTATTTAACTGCACCGAGCTTAATGGCCGTACAAGCCGGTTGAGTTTGCCTGGAAATTCTTCCAGAATATCGATCCATTGCTCAACCTGGAAATCAGTTACATTATCAGGAAATTCGAATTTTCCTATTGGGTATCTAATTTTATCTAGTTCTTCTGAAGTCATAGTTAAGAAAATAAAAAAACGCCCTGTATTACAGGACGTTTCTAATTTATGGTTTTTTCATGACTTTACTTTACATCCATCAATTCTACATCGAAGATAAGTACTGCATTTGGCGGTATCACCCCTCCGGCGCCACGCTCGCCGTATGCAAGGTGAGATGGAATTACCATACGCGCCTTATCTCCAACCTGTAAAAGCTGGATCCCTTCATCCCAACCCGGGATCACATGCCCTACTCCAATTGGGAATTCCAGAGGTTTATTTCTTTTATAGGACGAATCGAAAACGGTCCCGTCGGCCAGCTGACCTTTGTAATGAACCGATACGCTGTTTCCTTTTTCAGCCTTTTTCCCATCTCCCTTTTGAATGATCTTATATCGCAGTCCGCTGTCGGTCTTTTCAAAACCGGCGGCCAGTTTATCCAGTTCTGCTTCTGCTCTTTCCTTAGCTTCAGCTTCTCTTTTTGCCTTTTCAGCATTGAATTCTTCAAAAGCTTTTTTAGCCTCGAAGTTTTCTGCAGCTTCACCTTCGCGGATGATCTCCAGCTTTTCGATTTGATCGCCCTGCTGGATCTTATCTACCACATCCTGGCCTTCAACTACATTTCCAAAGACCGTATGTTTTCCATCCAGCCATGGTGTCTCCACATGAGTGATAAAGAACTGACTTCCGTTAGTTCCAGGACCGGCATTGGCCATGGAAAGTTTTCCAGGAGCATCATGTTTTAGATCTGGATGAATCTCATCATCAAAATTATACCCGGGACCACCGGCACCGGTGCCTTGCGGATCACCTCCCTGTATCATAAAATCAGGAATTACTCGGTGAAATTTGATCCCGTCGTAATAAGGCTCTCCCTTAGCTTTCGCATCGTTCTCAATTTTCCCTTCGGCAAGACCAACAAAGTTACCCACCGTTCCAGGAGTTTTTTCGTATTCCAGTTCTACAAGGATCTCCCCTTTTGAAGTATGGAATTTGGCATATAATCCGTCGTTCATTTTATTAATTTTTATTGAAATGCAAAGATACCCAGTTTAATCTTTATAGACCTGCTCTCCACCTACAAAAGTGTGAAGCACTTTGGTATCTGGAACGCTATCGATATCTACCTCCATGATATCCCTATCAAGGATCACAAAATCGGCAAATTTACCGGGCTCTATACTTCCTTTTTCGTTTTCCTCGAAGTTGGAATATGCCGCCCAGATGGTCATTCCTTTTAAAGTTTCCTCCCTGCTAAGAGCCTGTTCTCTCATGAATCCGCCTTCCGGGTAATTTTCGGTATCCTGGCGGTCCACAGCCGCGTAAAATGTAAGGAAAGGGTTCACCTGTTCTACGGGGAAATCGGTTCCCAGGGCCACGATCTCTGCCTGGTCAAGCAATTTTTTGAACGCATAGGCGCCTTTGATACGTTCCTCACCCAGCCTGTCTTCAGCCCAGTACATATCGCTTGTCGCATGGGTTGGCTGAACGGAAGGAATAATATTCTTGCTGAAATAATCAAAATCTTCCGGAGCGATCACCTGTGAATGCTCTACTCTCCATCTTCTATCTTCTGAATTTCCTATCAGGGAATCATAGGTTTTCAGGACCAGGTAATTGGCTGAGTCACCAATGGCATGAGTGTTCATCTGGAATTCAGATTTCGCAATGCGCTCTGCCGTGGCTTTGAATTCTGAAACCGGCGAAAGCAAGGCTCCAAAATGGTTCTTTCTATCAGTATATTCTTCTTTTAAGGCTGCACCTCGGGAACCAAGAGCTCCATCTCCATAGAACTTGACCGAACGAACATTCAGCCTGTCTGTCTTGTATGGTCCTTTTTCCAGGTAGTAATCAAGGTTTTCCCTGGTATTGCTCACCATGGCGTACAGCCTGATCTTCAGGTCACCATTATTGTTCAGGCTGTCTATTAATTCGATAACCGTTCTGTCCAGTCCGGCATCGTCGACCGTTGTAAGTCCGTAACTAAAACAGATCTCCTGGGCATCTCTCAAAGCTTCAGCCTGCACATCCACATTTACATCTTCTGTGATCCTTTCAATCAGCATCATTGGGTTGTCTACCAGGATCCCCGTAAGCTTTCCATCCTTCTGTTCGATATCTCCTCCATCAAATTCAGTTTCAGTAGTAATTCCGGCGGCATCAAGGGCAGCCTGGTTTACCAGCATGGCATGACCGTCAATTCGGGTTAGCGCTACCGGTGTATCAGGAAAAAGGCGATCCAGCGTATCCTTTACCGGGAATTCCTTGATCTCCCAGTCGTTCTGGTCCCACCCCCGTCCAACGATGAAATCGACTCCATTTTTTTGCTGAAATTCCACCACTTTCGTCACTACTTCCTCGAAGCTTTGGGTACCGGTAACATCTACACGCTGTTGTTGCATCCCAAGTCCGTAGAAATGAGCGTGGGCATCGATAAGCCCTGGATAAACAGCATTTCCTTCAGCGTCGATCTCCTCGGTAAATTCGAATTTTTCCCGAAGCGATTCAACAGAACCTATTTCAAGGAACTTGCCATCCTGAACAGCAAATGCCTGGGCTATGCTAAAGTCATTGTCCACGGTATAAACAGTGGCATTAAAAACTAAAAGATCGGCTTCTTCCTTTTGAGAACCACATCCTATCAGGATACTGCTGAAAAGGAGCAGGGATAATATTTTCTTCATTTTTTTTAAAATTTGCCTAAAAATAGTGATTTGTACAAGATTAGCCACATTTATGTAAATTGCCTGTGAAAATTCCATTAAACTGAATTAATCTTAAGGTAATATTCCTGAATCCAGAAAAACATAGCTATGAAAAGAATTTTTATCCTGTTTTTAATTTCTTTGATCTCCTGTAATAGCGATCCTGAACAGGTGGATCTTTTAATTACAAATGCCACGGTACTCGACATAGAGGAGAACAAAAAATGGGCAAACAGATTTGTCGCCATCCGGAATGATACCATTGTGGCCGTAAAAACCATGCGTGACAGGGACGATTTTAAAGCAAATAAAACCTATGATGCCCAGGGCGGTTTCGTAATGCCAGGCCTTTGGGATAATCATGTTCACTTTAGAGGAGGCGATAGCCTTGCATCTGAAAACAAGGATCTATTACCTCTATTTCTGAAATATGGTGTTACCACCGTTCGCGATGCGGGTGGGGATATTAGCGAAGAAGTATTTAAATGGAAAGATCAAATCAAAAACGGGGAACTTTCCGGACCGCGAATTTTTTCTTCAGGTCCTAAACTGGACGGTGAAAACCCAGCCTGGCCCGGATCCATTCCTGTAACTTCTGAAAATGATGTTCAGATGGCCCTGGATTCCCTGGAAAGCATGAATGCAGATTTTGTCAAAATCTACGACGGAAGTATTAGCCGGGAAATGTATTATGAAATCATCAGGGAAGCTGAAAAAAGGAACCTGAAAGTTACGGGGCATATGCCTATGTCTGCAGATGTGACCGAAGCCGTAAAGTTTGGATTGGATGGAACCGAGCACCTGTATTATGTCATGAAAGCCGCTTCAGCCAAAAAAGACAGTATTGAAAAGGAAAAGTCTGGCTATTCCATGATCATTCCACTCGCCAGGACTTATAATGATTCTGTTGCCAAGGTCGTTTTCGATGAACTGGCACAGGCCGACTTTTATGTTACGCCCACACTCCATATTGGAAAAGTACTGAAGGAACTGGCCGATGCAGATCACAGCCAGGATGAATTACTTGAATTAATAGGGCCGGGGATTCAGGAAACCTACCAGGGCAGGATAATGTCTGCCAAAAGGGCAAAAGAATCAGGCTCCAGTATGCGGGATTTTACTGAGGATGTTTTTCAGAAAATGATCGAACCTATGCACGATTCCGGAATAAAGATCCTGGCAGGTTCAGATTGCGGGCCTTACAATTCTTACGTTTACCCAGGTGAATCCTTACACCAGGAACTTAATGCACTGGTGGAAGCAGGCCTAACAACACAGGAAGCATTGCTCACCTCGATCAGGAATGGTCCAAGATTCTTTGACCTGCAAAACTCCTATGTAAGGGTAGATAAAGGTAGAATTGCAGACCTACTTATACTCACAGAAAACCCGATGGAAAATATTGAAAATCTCGAATCTATCCAGGCAGTAGTTTCTAAAAACAAAATTCTTAAGGTCTCTGAAATAGCTAAAAAAACACCTTAATCTTTTAAAACATACCCATAAAAAAAGCCCTCCAACTGGAGGGCTTATCTATTTAATACGATCTAAAAATTAATTCCAATCGAATTTATAAGTGGCTCCTGCCAGAACCTGTATTCCCTGCACATCATAGTCCAGCCATCTCTGGTAATCGTTATTCAGTAAGTTCGCTCCTTTCACAAAAGCCGAAAGGCGATCGTTAAAGCGATAACCAACGTGGGTATTCACATCAAAATAACTATCAACTGTCGCAACCGGTTCGTCAAATACCAGGCTTATCGATCTAACCTCATCTTTGCGCTCCCCAACGTAGAACAGGTTTGCTCCGGCATACCATTTTTCAGTGATCTGGTAATCGGCATTCAGGCTGGCTTTCATCGTAGGTAGGTTCCAGGCTGAAGCCTGTACATCGGTATTATAATTAAAGAACTCTCCGTTAATGCCTAATCTAAAGTTAGTATTCACATCAACATTTAATTCTCCGTAAAATGAAAGGGTCTTCACGTCATCATATACCACCTCGAAACTGTTTCCGTAGGTATAGGCTTCACCCTCCAGGGTTGAGGCATCATAATTCCTTTTAAAAAGGGCCTTATTGAACTGTGACTGGTAACTTCCTCTAACATTATATGATATGGCATTGGAAAGTTTTCCCTTAGCTCCCAGGTACCCCTTGTACTCATTATCGGTTGGCCTGATAGTAAGCGTAGGTGATACATACGGGTTTTCCTGGTAGAAATTGTAATAAGTGTTCTGCTGCAGATCTCCATCAAGTCCGGCATAAGCGGTAAAATAATCACCTGCAAGCCTGTAACTGGCTGTTACGGCCGGGTAGATATAGAACGAATTATCACTGGCTTCAACATCCATCCCATACACGAAATTCACCCCAAGGTTAATGCTAAGATCATCTCTAAGTATCAGTAAGCTTGGTTTAATATTGAAATTCATAAAAGTATAATCGTAACCCGCTCCGCCGTCGTAGGCTTCGTCAAACTTCCCGTTCACGATATCAGCACCAACTGCAGTAGTGATGAGTTCTTCAGCTATCTCGATCTCGAAGATCCCTTCTGCATTAAAATGATTTTCAGCAGTTCCATAAGCATCGCCAGAATGCCTGAATTGAGCATTCGCGCTGTCGAAGAATGAATCATATAGTTCGATCTCACTTCCCAGGTAAACCGAATAATAGTTTTGCTGGGAGTCCAGGCTAAGCAATTCAGCATCTGAATTCGAATTGAACTCCGGCAAACCATACCAGTTAAAAAGCTGGTGTTCTCCCCCAACTTCGGCGATCCAGGAAAGATCCCTGTTTCGCGTATTATAGTTCAGGTTCAGTTCAGTATCATAAAATTTATTTTCCAGGATCACATCTTCAATGCCGCCCTGGGATGAATTATGATTTAAAGAGATACCAAAATTGCTGGAACGGTCTATTTCAAGGTTCGAGTAGAATTCGGCCAGGACATTGGAGTAATTTCCGAAGCCAAGCGTGGCATAATTATCATACACCTTTGGAGGCCTAACCCTCTCCACAGTGGTGGCTCTTCCTTTGGCAGGAGTAAAAGTGGAAGCAACCGGAACCGAAAATATGGAATACTGAACGGGCTTCTTTTGCAAACTCACAGAATCATTCCTGCTGGGGGTTTCCCTGATCTTGTTGGCATCGCTCACTGAAGGCGTATAGGGCTTCACCACGGTCACGGTCTCACTTCCTATAGGATCCTGCGCATACAGGAATCCACAGAACATGAACATACTAAAGAACAGATTTTTCTTGATCGCTTTAAAATGCATATAGCAGTAGGTCTATTAGATTAAGTTTAGTTATTGGTTTCTACGGAAGAGTTGGTCTTTGCTTCCTGGGCCTTGATCCTTGAGAGTTCAGTCTTAGCTTCCTGGACGATCTCCGGATACTTCTGGAAATTATTGATCACATTTTCCAGGATATAAGTTGCCTGGTAAGCATCCTTAAGAGCATAGAAATTTCTTGCCATCAACACCAGGCCTTTGGCTCCCCAGCGTTTGTAACCGGAGAAGTCTTTCGCCAGGATCTGTACTGCCGCATTGGAAGCTTCATAATTTCCATCTTTATACTTGAAATAGGCATCATAATAAAGAGCTTCTGCAGCGAGCTCGCCGGTGGCTGACTTCTGAACTTCCTTATAGGCTGAACGCGCTTTTGATTCATTACCCGATTCAATCGCAGCCCTGGCTACCATGATGCGGGCATCATTCTTCGCTGCGCCATCTGCTCCTGAATTATTCAGCACTTTTTCAGCATAGGCATTGGCCTTTGCATAATCACCTGTCTCGTAATAAGATTTCATCAGGTTTTGCTGTGCAAAGGCGACATTCTGCTGATTATCGGCCTGTTTTTCCAGTTTCTCTAATAATGGAAGGGCGCTGGCATAATCCTTTTTCTCAAGATAAATCTCCGAAAGCCTGGTCAGGGACTGCTCGGTAAATTCATTCTTTGGTCTCGAGGTCACATATTTGTAATGCGGAATGGATTTTTCAACCTGGCCTTCGCGGTAGTATAACTGGGCGAGGTAAAAGTTGGCATTGATCGAGTGGATCCCGTTAGGGAAGCTCTGTACATATTTTTCAAAATTGGCGATCGCCTTTTGAGTATTATTATTGATATACTGGTTTTCGGCAGCCTCATAGGTAGTATTGTCCAGGTCGGCATCACTAACTTCCACAAAGTCGATATTGCGAACCCAGCTGGCATATTCATCGGTACGCCCAAGGTCTACATACACATTTCTCGCTGTAGAAACCGCCTGTTTTGCTTCGGGAGTGTTCGGGTATTCAGCAACTACTTTTCTGAATTTTTCCAGTGCCTTGTTACCTTCATTCTGGTTGTAATAGATCAAACCCTGTCTTAACATAGCCTTCGGAACCAGCGCACTTTGCGGTACATCCCTGATCAGCCTGTTATAAGACTGGATCGCCTGTGAAGTATTATTCACGGCCACGTAAGTATTCCCTAATTCATACATCGCATCATCACGGTACGAGGAACGCGGATAGCGATTGATGAAAGAATTAAGCTCTTCAATCTTGGTCTCATTTCTTTGCACGAATCCGTAGCTAATCGCTTTCTGAAATGCGGCATAATCGGCATTGCTCACGCCGTTATCGATGGCTTTTTGGTAAGCTTCCATCGCCGGCCAGTACTGGCTGGTCACGTAGTAGGTATCTCCAAGCCTTAAAAGCGCATCGTTCTTCCTTGCTCCGTCGGCATTGGGACTGTCTACATAAGATTTAAAATAATTTACAGCCTGTGAATAATCGTTCTTTTTGAAATAGGCATATCCAATATTATAATCCAGGTCCTGGTATTCATCAGTATTCCTGGCTGCGCTCATCCCCTTGAATTCGCGGTAACCCAGGATGGCATCATCCAGGCGGTTCACATTGTATTCGCTTTCAGCCTTCCAGAATGTTGCCTTTGCCGTGATGGCCTGGTCTCTTGGCTCCTTTAAAGCCTTGTCGAAATTCTCGATCGCTCCATAATAATCTCCTTCCTCAAACAATTCAAGGCCATAGAAATAAGCCACTTTTTGATAAGCCTGCTTGTCGCTGAAATTCCTGTTATTTTCTAACAGCCTCATGGCTTCCTCGTAGTTTTTGGAAGTGATAAACGAGTCTATCAATAAAGATTCTATTTCCTGCCTGTTCTCGGTATCCGGATATTTGTTCAGATAGGTGATCAAAACCTGTGAAGGGCTTTCATACGAGTTCCCTATCTCATAACTGAGCTTGGCATAATTGAGCATTGCATCTTTCTGAATCTTCGCATCGAATTCCATCTCGCTGGCATTCTTAAAGGCATTAAGCGCCTGTTGTTTCTGGTTGGATTCCAGGTAGGATTGTGCTAAATGATAATAGGCATTCTGCGCAATCGCGTTATTCCCGTCTATGATCTTGTTGAATTCGTTGATCGCGGCTTCATAATTGCCCTGTTTGTAATAGGCGTATCCAAGCTGGTAATAATCGGTATTGTTCCATTTTCCGCCAAGCCCGTTATATCCCTTCAGATAGGGAATAGCCTCTTCATACTGCCCAAGATTGAAATAACTTTCCCCTATGATCTTGTTCAACTGCGGAATTTCCTGCCTGTTGGCATTTGGCAATTGTTCCAGTCCCTGTTCGATGGCTTTTTCAAAATTCCCTAATTTGAAGTTCATATCGGCCTGGAAATAGGAAAGATCTTCGGTATACCGCTCGTTTCCTTTTACTTCTTCGAAATATTGGTTGGCCTCTTCATAATCGTCACCTTCATAAGCAATATAACCAAGGTAATACTTGGCCTGGGCACCATACTCCTTTGAATCCCTCACCCTGTTCAAATAGGTTTGCGCTTCTTCGAACTGGTTAGACCTGAAATAGGCATAACCGTTATTGAAATAAAAGCGCTCCCTGTCTTTCCTGCTCATCGCCTTTTCGTCTACCCTGTCATACCAGCGTCTTGACAACGCATATTTCCCGGTATTGAAATAATAATCAGCCACATCTAAATAAGCCGAATTGGTCTTGGTACTGGTTGGATAACGGGTTACAAATTCTTCCATCAATCTGTCTGCCCCTGGCTGGTTCAAACGCACAGCTGCATTGGCGATATAATAGGCTGCATCACCTTTTATCTTTTCATCGGTTGTTTCATCTTTAACCTCGTCAAAAAGGTTCTGGGCGGCCAGGTACTGCTCATTATTATATAATTCCAGGGCCCGATTAAAATCGGCCAGGTCATGAGTATATACGGCAGTTTGCTGACAAATAGCAGAAAATGAGGAAGATATAAAAACGACTAGCAGAAAAGCTCTTTTAAGTGTCATTTATAAGGGTTTTGATTTGGTGTTCAAAGATAATTTAAAGCTTGCTTCTATAACGCCCATTAACTTCTATAATTATGTTAACTAAAAAAAAAGTGACTGCTGGCCTTTTGAAAAATGTATATTTGAAAATAATTTTACAACCCGAATCAACGTTAGAAACCCATGTCTGAAACTGTCCTGGAACTTAAAAATGCGGCGATCTATCAACGCGAAGCCCTGATTTTATCTGATGTAGACGTTACCGTGAATAAAGGTGACTTTGTATATCTCATCGGGAAGACCGGGACCGGGAAAAGTAGTTTTATGAAAACCCTTTACGGGGATCTCCCGCTTACCGAAGGAGAAGGCCATATCGTTGATTATAACCTTAGAACTCTTAAGGAAAAGGATATTCCTTTTCTTCGCCGGAAACTGGGTGTGGTCTTCCAGGACTTCAAATTACTTACAGACAGGAACGTGAAGGAAAACCTTCTTTTTGTTCTTAAAGCCACGGGCTGGAAAGACAAAACGGCCATTGAGCATAAGATCGACGAAGTTCTTAAGAAAGTGGGGATGAATACCAAGGGTTTTAAATTTCCGTACCAGCTTTCGGGAGGGGAACAGCAACGGGTTGCTATTGCCAGGGCCCTATTGAACGATCCCGAATTGATACTTGCCGATGAACCTACGGGAAACCTGGATCCACAAACTTCGGTTGAAGTGATGGAAGTTTTGCAGGAAATAAGCCGCAACGGGAACACCATTTTGATGGCAACTCACGATTATGCCTTGCTGCTGAAATATCCTTCAAAGACATTGAAGTGTGATGGACAACGGGTTTTTGAGGTGGTACAGAAATCGGTGTAAAATCTATTGAACTTCATAGAGACTGCCACGCTTCGCTAGCAGTGACTTTGCTGAACATCATTGCAAAGAGAAAAACGACGAAGCATTCTCTCTGTAAAATCACAAAAACTTCTAGGAATAGACTGCCACGCTACCTCACAGTGACATGAAAAAGGCCGTCACCCTGAACTTGTTTCAGGGTCTCTTAAAGATATTAATTGAGATGCTGAAATAAATTCAGAATGACGAAAATTGAATAGAAGCATTCGTTGAAATTCTCGCCATGCCGTTTGACACAATATTCTATTTTGTCATCTCGACCGAAGGGAGAGATCTGAAAGATTGCGGAGTAGATTTCTCAGTCGCTTTGCTCCTTCGAAATGACTTAGATCACGATAAAATTTCAGATTTAAACATTAGATGCGAAAATAGATTCAGCATCACAAACTTGCCGAAACAACTCAATCAGGCCTGTCATTCATAACAGAATTTCACCAAGAGGAAACCCAAACATTCCCTAAAAACCTTTTCGAAGAAGTTCATTTTTGATAACTTGTATCACGGTCAATCTGGCAAATGGAAATATTAGGAATAGACATAGGCGGCTCCAGTCTTAAAGGGGCTATTGTAGATGTTGAAACTGGAAAGTTAAAGACAGAAACTCACAGCATCCCTACTCCCGAATCCCGGGACCCGGAAGTGATAGCCAGGGCAGTGACTCAAATGGTAGATGATTTCAATTTTAAAGGTGAGGTGGGTTGTGGTTTCCCTACCATTGTAAAAAAAGGGATTTGTAAACACCCGGGTAATTTAAGCCGAAAATGGATAGATGTAGATGTAGATGCGCTATTTGAAAAATCTACCGGACTTGAATTTACCGTGATCAACGATGCCGACGCTGCCGGACTGGCCGAAATTGAATTTGGCGCTGGAAAAGATCGTAAGGGATTTATCCTGATGATCACCGTTGGCACCGGATTAGGCAGCGGAGCCTATTTGAACGGGGAACTGATCCCCAATTTTGAACTGGGCCAGATCCCGTATAAAGAATATCAGAAGATCGAGGAATGGGCTGCGTCATCGATTAAAACAGAAGAGAATCTTAGCTATAAAGACTGGGCCTACCGATTCAATATCTTTCTAAATTATGTTCACACCATCCTTAATCCAGATCTGATCCTGGTTGGTGGCGGAATTTCGAATGACTGGGATCAATTCGAGAAATACCTCGATGTAGACACTGAACTTATGCCTGCAAAACTCCGGAATGACTCCGGCATACTGGGCGCTGCGATCGCTGCCAGAAATAAATTCATAAAATAAATCCTTTAAGCGGTTTCAGGCTTCTTCTTATTGATGAACAGGTAGTAGAAATTCACACAAACAATGGCGACATTGGTGATGATCACCGGCCAGGAATCAAGCAATACTCCGTAAGCAACGAAGAAAAGACAGCCAATGCTGTTCACATACCGCAGGGTCACAATATTTCTCATCAGGAAAGAAAGCAACACAAAAAATGAGGCGAGGTAACCTATCCATTCGGTGATCGTTATTCCAAATATTTCCGTCATAATATGTTTATTAATAAAAAAGCCCGCCTTAGCGGCAGGCTTTTCATATAGTTTTATTTCGTCCTTAAGATCTCTAATTTGAGTTTCTAAACGAATTGCAAATTAGATCGCTTTTGATCTTTTACGCTCGTTCTCTGTTAAAAGGATCTTTCTCAATCTTAAATGATTTGGAGTCACTTCTACATACTCATCTTTCTGAATATATTCCAGTGCCTCTTCCAGAGAGAACTTGATCGCAGGAACGATCTTCGCTTTATCATCGGCTCCTGAAGAACGTACGTTAGAAAGTTTTTTGGTTTTAGTGATGTTTACCACCATATCATCCTGGCGTGAATTCTCCCCAATTACCTGACCTTCATAGATCTCTTCTCCCGGATCCACGAAGAACTTTCCTCTGTCCTGAAGCTTATCGATAGAATAAGGAATTGCCTTTCCTTTTTCCATAGAGACCAGTGAACCGTTCTGGCGCTCCGGAATTCCACCTTTTAACGGCTGGTATTCCTTGTAACGGTGAGCCATGATCGCTTCACCGGCAGTCGCGGTTAACAGCTGGTTTCTTAACCCGATAATTCCCCTTGATGGAATGATGAACTGTATGTTCATTCGGTCACCCTTGGCTTCCATGCTCAGCATCTCCCCTTTTCTCATGGTCACCATTTCAACCGCCTTTCCTGAAACATCTTCAGGAAGGTCAATGGTCAATTCTTCAACAGGCTCGCATTTTACACCATCAATTTCCTTGATAATTACTTGCGGCTGACCAATCTGAAGTTCGTAACCTTCACGTCTCATAGTTTCGATCAATACCGAAAGGTGAAGTACCCCTCTACCATAAACCATGAATTTATCGGCACTATCAGTCTCCTCGACACGAAGCGCAAGGTTCTTTTCCAGTTCTTTATAAAGTCTTTCCTTGATATGTCTTGAGGTCACGAACTTTCCGTCCTTTCCGAAGAATGGAGAATCGTTGATCGTGAACAGCATACTCATGGTTGGCTCATCGATACGGATGGTCTTTAATCCTTCCGGATTTTCAAAATCGGCAACAGTATCCCCAATCTCGAAACCTTCCAGTCCAACTAGCGCACAAATATCTCCCGCCTGTACATGGTCAACCTTTCTACGTCCAAGACCTTCGAAAGTATGAACCTCTTTGATCTTAGTTTTCTTGATAGAGCCGTCACGCTTTACCAAAGAAACCTGCTGATTTTCCTTCAAGGTTCCTCTCTGTAATCTTCCAATGGCGATACGCCCTGTGAAAGATGAGAAGTCTAATGAGGTGATCAGCATTTGAGGAGTCCCAGCGGTATCTACTTTTGGAGCAGGAATATGTTCAATAACCATATCAAGCAATGGCTCGATATTGTTGGTTTGATGCTGCCAGTCCAGGCTCATCCAGTTATTCTTGGCCGAACCATATACGGTTGGGAAATCCAGCTGCCATTCTTCGGCACCCAGTTCGAACATCAAATCAAAAACCTTTTCATGTACCTCATCCGGGGTACAGTTCTCTTTATCTACCTTGTTCACAACCACACACGGCTTCAATCCAAGATCGATTGCCTTTTGCAATACAAAACGAGTCTGTGGCATAGGCCCTTCAAAAGCATCAACTAATAGAAGTACACCGTCTGCCATGTTAAGTACACGCTCAACCTCCCCACCAAAATCGGCGTGACCAGGAGTATCGATGATATTGATCTTCGTATCCTTATAAGTAACCGAAACGTTCTTGGAGGTAATGGTAATTCCGCGTTCTCTTTCCAGATCATTGTTATCCAGGATCAGTTCTCCTGTAGATTCGTTGTCACGGAAGAGTTCACAGTGGTGCATTATTTTGTCAACCAGGGTAGTCTTTCCGTGGTCAACGTGTGCGATAATCGCGATATTTCTAATAGCTGTCATATAGCCTTTTTTTGAGGCTGCAAATGTACAGCTATTTTTCGCTATTTCATCATTGTTTAAAAAGAATTTAAAAAGCTGATTTTCAGAATGTTTTAAGCCTATTATTTATCATAAATAGAAATCCTATAAAGCTATTTCACTTTTTTGGCCGTAAATTCCTGCCCATTAGATCCAATGATCACCCTTTCAACCTTATTGTTCTCATTACGTTGAAAAGTTAATTGAAAGGGTTCCCCCTCAACTTCAAAAACATCCCTGGAAACTTCCATCAGATTAGAAAATCCTGAACGCCAGGGAAAAATAGCCACTAACTTTTTGTTCAGCAATCTAATTTTAAATTGACCTTCTGGTTGAAGCTGGTAAGATCCAATCAACTCTCCAGAGTAATTAGGAGCATAGGCTCTTGTTTCAGGATTTTCATAACGCTTATATTCCTTCATCAGTTTAGTGATGCTTTCATGCGGAATAGCATAAGCCTTATTGCCGTTAATTCCGGTCATGGTCTCCGCGGCAACCATGGCATTGATAACCGATTCTTCCACGGCCTGAATGGTGGATTCAAAAAGAACATCAATAAACTCGTTTGGGATCACTTCCACCTGTGCCAGGTCATTTCTATTGAAAGCATTTTGATTGGCAGTAGAAAACGCGATAAAGATATCTCCCGAACCATTATAGCCCTTTCCACCTACCAGCGCTAACCCCAATGGAACCCGTTGAGCCAGCCTTTTTAACTGATGTGGAAGTAGCGGAGCATCTGTTGCAACCACTACGATAACAGAACCATCTCCTTCTTTTCTTTGAAGATTGGCCGGGGCCTTCAGTTCGTAATTTAGTGTATCCTGTAATTGCATACCTACGGGTACCCCGGCTATATGCAGATTGCTTTTGGAACCAAAATTTGCCTGAACCAGCACTCCTAAGGTGTATAAGCTATCCTGAAGAAAGAACTGCCGGGAAGCCGAACCTATCCCACCTTTAAAACCCAGGGCCATCATGCCAGTGCCTCCCCCAACATTCCCTTCTGGAACAATACCTGTTGAGGCATTTCCTATTGCTTCCAGTACATGCTCTTCTTTTACATGAAATCCATAGATATCATTTAAAAATCCGTCATATGTCTCGGCCACTACGGGATATGTGTACCACCAGTTGTCTTCACCGTACCAGCCCGTATCCACATACCATTTCAATACGGCGTCTCTAACCACTCCAACGCTATTGGTATTGGTGATCATAATAGGGGTTTCCAGGAAACCAGATTCTGTGATCCAGGTAGTACCCGTCATTTCTCCGTTACCATTAAGACTATCCCAGTTAGCATAAACCGGACTAAACTTCTTACCCCTCGGAAAAATTGCCGTAACTCCCGTTCTCACCGGCCCTTTACCCACCACATTCTCACCTTCTCCCCAAATGATCGTACTATGACCTACTTCCACCCCTTTTACATCGGTAATCGAATTAAGAGGTCCCGGCTCTCCATCAAAGGGGATTCCAAGGTCACGGGCCCTTGATTGCTGGGCATTAGCACTGTATAAAAGAATAAAAGCTAGGCCTAAAAGAAGATATCTGAAAGTAACCATGAACATATTTATTGTTCATCTGCTGAAGGCCCGTAAGTGGCCGGAACCGAGATATCCAATAACCGGAAATAAACGCCGAGTTGCGCCCTGTGGTGCGGGAACTGCCCCATTACCATAGACTGCAGAACATTGAATTTTGGCATTTCGAACAGGATCTCCCCATCATTGGTCATTCTCCACATACGCTCGAATTCATCATCCGCTTTCTTTAAAGCTTTCTCTGCTTCGGCCGTATTGTTCTTCAATTCTTTTACGATCTCGTCCACAGTGCCATGTTCAAGAGGTTTGTAGCCTTTTACATCCATATTCCCGGCTTCCATTGTCCCGGTGATCCAGGATGGGATCTCGGCAAGGTGGTTGGCGATCTGCCTGATCGTCATCGATTTCTCATGTGGTTTGTAATCCATCTTATCTTCCGGAATCCTTTTCAGGAATTTCTCGGTAAGCGCTACTTCTTGCTGCAATTGGGGAATGAGGAATTCATAAATTTTCATTTTGGCTGATTTTAGTTGAAGACTCTAATTTACTGAAAATTAGATTTATAAAACTCATTATACCCAATTTCTGTGCTCATTGCAATGCGGAATTAATTCGATTATCTTTGTTCCAAAATAGAATAAGATGGATCTACGCAAAATCAAGAATCTCAAGCATACCAATTCTGGAAACTTCTTTTTACTATCTGGACCCTGTGCCATAGAAGGCGAAGAAATGGCCCTTAGAATTGCCGAAAAAGTGGTGAGCATTACCGATAAGCTGGAAATCCCATACGTTTTCAAGGGCTCCTTCAAAAAGGCCAACCGAAGCCGTATCGATAGCTTTACAGGTATTGGAGATGAAAAAGCGCTGAAGATCCTTCGCAAGGTTTCCGAAACCTTTGAAATACCTACCATTACCGATATACACGAGATCAGCGATGCGCAACTCGCCGCAGAATATGTAGATGTATTGCAGATCCCTGCCTTCCTGGTTAGACAAACCGACCTGGTTGTCGCTGCCGCCGAAACCGGCCGTGTCATCAACCTTAAAAAAGGCCAGTTCATGAGCCCGGAAAGCATGAAACATGCCGTGACCAAGGTGACCGACTGCAATAACGAACAGGTAATGGTCACCGATCGTGGAACCATGTTCGGCTACCAGGACCTTATTGTTGATTTCCGCGGAATTCCAACCATGCGTGAGTTTGCACCAACCGTTTTGGATGTCACGCATTCGCTTCAGCAGCCTAACCAAAGCAGCGGAGTGACAGGCGGAAGACCAGATATGATCGAAACCATTGCCAGGGCTGGAGTTGTGAACAAAGTAGACGGCCTATTCCTCGAAACGCATTTTGATCCTGCAAACGCCAAAAGTGACGGGGCGAATATGCTCGATCTTTCCCATTTGGAAGGTTTGCTTAGCAATCTGGTAAAAATCAGAAAAACAGTGAACGAAATCTAAAATATTTCCCAAAGTTCGTAACGCTTAGGATTAAAGAGGAAAATTCGGTTTAAATTCAAAATTTAACCGACACCTCTCATAAATGCACAGTGATTTTCTAAACTTCGCCTGTCCCAAACTGGCCGTTGTTGGCTGTTTTATTTTTATATTTTTAAATCCTGTGCTCAGCGCCCAGGATGATGAAAAACCTACGCTGGATATAGGTGGTGCCATACGCTTTAACTATAATCTTTCTTCCTGGAAAGAAGGCCAGAAAGATCGAGGTGGCGATTTTGGATATGATCTCTTCCGCCTCAATGTTAGCGGCACCTACCAGGGCCTGTTCGCCCGGGCTGAATACAGGCTTTATGCCGATGTGTTTGGCGGGGATTTCCTGAAAGAAGGTGTGGTAGGCTATAATTTCGATGAAAAGAACCTCATCGAATTTGGCCTTGCAAAAGTACCTTTTGGGATCGAACGCTATAATTCGCATAATTTTTTCTTTAACCTTCCCTACTATGTAGGACTTGAGGATGATTACGATATGGGAGTCACATTTACGCATACCGCTGAAAGACTGGAATACCATTTTGGCTATTTCAAGAATGCAGAAGAGGAGATCTTTGCTGATATTTCTGAACATACTTCCAACAGGTATGCCTATGATATTGTGGGACGCAATAAAGAGATTCACCAGTTCAACGGAAAGGTTATCTATAAACCACTCAAGAATCCAGCCCATAATTTTGGGCTTTCGGCACAGTATGGAGGGATCTACAACCTGGATACCAGGAATACAGGAGATCGATATGCCCTGGCGGCGCATTATGAGTATAAGACCGAAGACTGGCTTATTAAGGCTCAAGCACTTACCGCTTCATTCAGCCCCGAGAATGCCGAGGGAGAATCCAGGCAATCTATCATGATGGGAGCTTTTGGCGCTCCATATGAGGTCGCGACCGAATTTGAGATCTACAATATAGGGATCTCCCGAATCCTTGATATTAATACCAAACTGGTAAAACATATAGAGGTGTACAACGATTTCGGGTATATGAGGAAACGAAATTCGGGCTTTGATGATTCGATCATGAACGTGGTTGGATTCCTGTTCAGTTCAGGACCAATTTTTTGTTTTGTAGATTACGCGGCCGGCTATAACCATTCGTGGCTGGGAGGAGATTATGTAGACGATTTTTCTACTGGAGACCCTGATGCCAAGTGGGAAGCACGGTTCAATATCAATATTGGCTACTATTTTTAGAATTGTTTAAACCAAAGTTTGTTAGAAAGGAACAAACATATTACCGAATTAAGCCGGAAATTGATCATTTTGATCGTTCTTCCGGCATTCATGAGTCCGGTTCTGGGCCAGGAAGAAAAACCCAAACTGGATCTCGGTGGTGCCCTCAGGTTCAATTACAACCTATCTTCCTGGAAAGAAGGTCAAAAAGACCGTGGAGGTGATTTTGGCTATGATATGTTCCGGATCAATGTAAAAGGAAGCTATGCCGATCTTTACGTGGATGCAGAATATCGCTTTTATTCGGATGCCTTCGGTGGTAGTTTTCTAAAGCAGGCCTGGATGGGATACCGATTCGATGAAAAAAGAGAGGTTCAAATTGGCCTTAGCCAGGTTCCCTTCGGCATACAACAGTATAATTCTCATAACTGGTTTTTTAACCTTACCTATTATATGGGACTGGAAGACGACCACGATATGGGTGTGAAATACGTGCATAAAGGAGAGCATTTTGAATATGACCTTGCATTTTATAAGAATGCTGAAGAGCAGATCTTCGGAAATACTTCTGAAGCCAGTCCTTCCCGGTATTCGTACGATATAGTTGGAAGAAATAAAGAAGTAAACCAGTTCAACGGAAAGCTTATCTACAAGACCGGGGAACAATTTCAACAAAGAATTGGTGCATCGGCGCAATATGGAGGCATCTACAACCTGGACACCAGAAGAACTGGCCACCATAGCGGTATCGCCCTGCATTACGAATTTTTTGTGAATGACTGGAACCTTAAATTGCAGGGCATGACAATAGATCATGATCCTGAAAATGCCGAGAGGGAATCGAATGAAATCATTCAAATGGGAGCTTACGGGGCACCCTATTCCGTAGCTTCAGATTTCAATATCTATACGTTGGCTGTTTCAAAAAGCATACCTGTAAGCCTTGGCCCTATATCCAATCTCGAATTCTATAATGACTTCGGGTATATGGATAAAAAAGTGACAAGCTTTGAAGATAGTTTTATGAACGTTACCGGCGTGCTCATTACAGCCGGTCAAATATACACTTACGTAGATTACGCGGCCGGGTATAACCAGTCCTGGCTAGGCGGCAATTTCGTAGACGATTTCGCTGAAGGCAATCCCGATGCGAAATGGGAAGCCAGATTCAATATTAATATTGGCTATTATTTTTAAACCGAAAGACACATTTTATGGCAGAAAAAGTAACAAGAAGTGACGAAAAGAAATCCATTTTTGGATTAGAGGTCAACGGGCCTGTTTTTTTTACTTCTTCAATTTTTATCATCGCAAGTATTGCTCTAACCCTTATTTTTAAGGAACAGGCCGAAAGCTTCTTCGAAGAACTTCAGAACGGCGTGGCAGAAAATGCCGACTGGTTCTTTATTCTTTGTATCAACCTCTTTTTTGTTTTCCTTATTTACCTGGCCCTGGGCCGCTTTGGAAAACTGAGGATCGGGGGGCAGAATGCCAAACCCGAGTTCAAGACGCTTTCCTGGTTTGCCATGCTTTTTAGTGCAGGTATGGGAATTGGTTTGCTTTTCTTTGGAGTGGGAGAACCGGTCATGCACTTTAATGCTCCGCCAACCGCTGAAGCAGGTTCAGCTGCAGCGGCACAGGAAGCCATGAACTTTACATTTTTACACTGGGGATTCCATGCATGGGCTGTTTACGCCCTGGTGGGACTGTCCCTGAGCTATTTTACCTATACCCGCGGACTTCCGCTTACGATACGCTCGATCTTTTACCCCTTCCTGGGTGATCGTATCTATGGAAAGATTGGTGACGTCATTGATATTTTCGCAGTACTGGCGACCCTTTTCGGACTGGCCACTTCGCTGGGTTTCGGGGTGCAGCAGATCGCTTCAGGACTCGACCATGTATTTGGATTACCATCAGATGTCACCGCGCAGATCGTGATCATCGCGATTATCACGGCCATCGCCACCGCCTCGGTGGTATTGGGTGTGGATAAGGGAGTAAAAGTACTTAGCGAATGGAATATGCGAATCGCGGTGGTTTTGCTAGTCCTCGCGCTTATTTTAGGACCCACCATTTTTATTTTCAGGTCTTTTGTGGAAAACACCGGGAGTTACCTTTTCAATTTTCTTGAAATCTCCACCTGGAGTGAAACCTATACCAATGGCAACTGGCAGAATGACTGGACCGTCTTTTACTGGGGCTGGTGGATTGGATGGTCTCCTTTTGTGGGGATGTTCATCGCCAGGATCTCCAAAGGAAGAACCATCAGGGAGTTCATCCTGGGTGTGCTACTCGTACCTTCGCTGGTGACCTTTTTCTGGATGTCAGCCTTCGGAAGCGTTGCGATAGAAGAGATCATGAATGGAAACGAAGTATTGAACCAGGCCGTGAACGATGATATCGCAACAGCCCTATTCGTATTCTTCCAGGACTATCCACTCTCTATGGTGATTAATGTCGTCGCTGTACTACTGATCGCCGGATTCTTTATCACCTCTTCTGATTCCGGATCGCTGGTAATAGATAGTTTAACTTCCGGAGGGAAGATAGACGCACCGGTTAGTCAGCGTATATTCTGGGCGGTTACCGAAGGTACCGTAGCTGCAGTGCTGCTGCTGGGAGGTGGATTACAGGCCCTCCAAACGGCCACCATCGTCACCGGTCTTCCGTTTGCCATCATCCTCCTTATCATGTGTTATTCTTTATACAAAGGATTGAGTGAAGACCTGCGCAAACTGGAAGAGAAAAAATCCCAGAAACAAATGGAGAACTATGAAGAAATAGTTTCAGATATCGTCAAAAAAAGAAATATTAAAACAGCCGATAAAACCGATAGTAATGGATAAAACAAGAAAAATACTGGTAGCTCTTGACCTTACCGAAATGGATGACCACCTCATCAGGTATGCTTCCTTTCTTGCCGAAAAGTTTGCTCCAGAGAAGGTCTATTTTGTACATAATATCAAGAAATATGAAATTTCTGACCTGTTCAAGGATCAGTTGAAGGATCTGAACCTGGAACAACTCATCAGCGAAGAACTCGATGATAAGGTTTCAGAATTGTTCACTGCCGATGTTCCCAGCCAGGTATTGATCTCTGAAGATCCCTATACCGAATCGCTGATGAACTATATCGTGCAGAAATATTCGATCAACCTGGTCATCGTAGGGAATAAATCTAAAACCAAGGGAACAGGAGTGATTTCAGACAAGCTTATTCGCCTGTTGAAGTGTGACATCCTTTCCATCCCGGAACAGGCGCAAACCAAACTCGATCAAATCTGGGGAGGAACCGACTTTTCCAAAGAGACTGTTCGGGTTTTTGAGCGAGCCGAATTACTGAGAAAGAAAACCAGCGCGCATGTCACTGCTGTACACATTTATAGCGTTCCGGTACAGTTCACGCCTTACCTGGATAAGGAAGAAATGGTACCCAAGATCGAAAAGCACACCCGGGAGAAATTTGATAAGTTCCTGAAACGCTACCGGCTTGGTAATCTGGATACGAAAATTATTCGCGGCCGGGATAGCAGTGTAGCCGAAAGACTGGCACTGGAAAGTGAAAAAGCCGGGGTAGACCTGCTCATTGTGGGGGATATTGGAGGAAATGTTTTCTCTTCCCTCCTGGTTGGATCGGTTACCGATGAACTCTTTGACAGAACCCTGAAAACACCATTATGGGTTGCCAAATAATCAGGTAACCAGTTTTCTATCAATTATTAGCCTCGCCATGCGGGGCTATTTTTTTTTGATCAATTTTATTTCTTCAATTAAAATAAAAGCATTTACTTTGTTTTTCAAAGTACTTTATAATGGAAAACGAAAAGTATCTTAAAGACCTTAGCGAGATCAGGAGCATGATGAACCGCTCCTCCAGGTTCATTTCCTTGAGCGGCTTAGCCGGTGTCTTCGCGGGATGTTATGCGATCGCCGGGGCGATCCTGGCAAAATTGGTCCTGGCAGGACGGGATTCAGTATATACCCAGGATTTTAGTGCCCGATTATCAAATGGCATCAATCCCGAAATAATACAACAGTTGATCCTTATTGCTGTCGCGGTTCTTTTACTGGCCATAGGCACCGCCATATTCCTCACGACCCGGAAAGCCAGAAGGAACGACCAGAAGATCTGGGACCACACCAGCAAAAGATTGCTGATCAACTTTTTTGCTCCTTTGGTGGCAGGCGGAATCTTTTGCCTGGTGCTGTTGCAATACGGTCTTATTGGTCTTATTGCTCCTTCCATGCTAATCTTTTACGGACTTGCCCTTATTCACGGAAGTAAATATACCTTTGCAGACCTGAAAAGCCTGGGTTATGCAAATGTGATATTGGGGCTTATTGCAACCCAATTCATAGGCTTCGGAATTTATTTCTGGGCAATCGGGTTTGGAGTCTTTCATATTATTTACGGCATCTGGATGCATAATAAATATGACAGGAAAACGGCTGAATGAAGAATATCATAAGCAATATAAACAAGGCTTTTGACCACAGGATCCGTCTTGGGATCATGAGCGTCCTGGTGGTGAACGATCATGTTGATTTTAAAACTTTGAAAGAGTTATTGGGTGCCACCGACGGAAATGTTGCGAGCCATACCAAGGCGCTGGAAAAACAGAAATATATCAAAGTGGAAAAATCATTTATAGACCGAAAACCCAATACCAGGTATATTGCCACCGAGAAAGGTCGGAAAGCATTCCAGGAACACCTGGATGCCCTGGAAAAACTATTAAATACGAGAAATGAACTGAAATAATAAATCAAACCTAAACCTGAATACATATTTTTTTATCCACTTACTTTGTTTTTCAAAGTACTTTAAAACAAGATGAATTATGAAAACAAGAAATTTAACTATTATCCTGGTGGTTGTTGCGACCATTCTGCTGATCCCTTTTATTGGGATGCAATTTTCAAACGAGGTAGACTGGTCCACCTCCGATTTTGTGATCATGGGAGCCCTACTCTTTTTGACAGGCCTGGGAATTAATTATGCCATTAGTAAACTTAAAACCAACCGAAGCAGGATCATCGCCTGTATAGTGATAATAGGCCTATTCTTAATGATCTGGGCTGAACTGGCCGTAGGTGTTTTTGGAACTCCTTTTGCAGGAAGTTAAAAATAAAGCCCATGGAGTATTTTGTTAAAAAAGGATCTATCGTAAGAGATATCTGGGGAAAGAGCGATACCATTCTTTTCATTTTCGCCGGTGCCTCTGCCGAATTTGCACTAAACAATGCGGTAGACTGGTTATTCTACACCGGCCGGCTTCCAAAAGATCCTTTGGGAAGATTATTTTCAACCGTTTCCTATGCCAGGAAGATCGTATTCTCTTCAAAAGAAGATGCAGAAAAGGCGATTGAAAACATCAACTGCATTCATAATTCGGTCGAGAAAAACCGTGGTAGAAACATACCCGACTGGGCCTTCCGGGATGTCCTGTTCATGCTTATTGACTATTCCATTCGATCTTACGAGATCCTGGAGCGCAAACTCACTTTATCTGAAAAACAGGAAGTTTTTGAGGTGTTCTCTAAGGTTGGTGAAAAAATGCATTTAAAGGATCTTCCCATCGGTTTTAGCCAATTCGAAAGCATGCGACAAAATCACCTCGAACAGCATCTTAGTTTTGGTGAATTTTCTCGTGAACTCTATAAGCAATATCGATCAAACCTGGGCTTTTTAAGGTATCGGTTATTGATCGAGACCCAGGTTCTCATTTGTCCTAAAAAGGTAAGGAAGACCTTGAATTTCAGAAGCTTTTCGCCGCTTTTTCTGCTGATATTTTTCTATAAGATCTCCAGGGAGATCAACCTGGACTGGCTTCTAAAATTGATGTTCCTGCCATCACAATACAAAGAACAGATTAAAGAAATGGATCATGCTCCTGCCTGATCGAATCATTTTTCATTCATCCTAAAAATCAAAAAATGGACAACCAATCATCTAATTATCCAGGCGGATTTAAATTTCTTACCTGGCTCAAGAATTCCATCACTGCCCGTATGTTCATCGTAGGCATCCTCACACTGGTACTTTTGATTCCGCTTTTAATGGTGGAAGAACTGATCACCGAACGGGCTGATCGGCAAAAATCGGTAGTCTCAGAGATTAATGACAAATGGGGAGAAGCAGTAACTATCTATGGGCCAATTTTAAAGATCCCATTTCGCAGTTTTCGTGAAAAACAAATAACCAATTCTCTCAACGAAGTCACTACAGAAACCGTAGAAGAGATCAAATACCTCTACCTGTTCCCGGAACTTCTGAACATTGGATCCAACATTGATCCAGAAATTAAAAAGCGTGGTATTTACCAGACGGCCGTCTATAAGAGCAAAACTGAGATAAGCGGAAACTTTTCAATAGCATCCCTTGATACCGAAGGGATCCTGCCTGAAAATATACTTTGGCCTAAGGCCAGGTTCGTTTTAAAAACTTCGAATTTAAAAGGAGTGAATGAACAGATAAATATCGATCTATCCAATTCAACCTACGCTTTTTCCTCTAAATACCAGGAGCAGAACAAACTAAATGTAGCCGGCAATGATCTATACCTTATGGAAAGCGAACCGATTGAAAGTTCTGACCTTAGCAAGCAACAACAATTCGAATTCAACATGGAGATCTCCATGAACGGAAGTTCAGAAATTTCATTTGTCCCGATCGGGAAAGCCACCAGGGCGCAGATAACTTCAGACTGGAAGACCAGCAGTTTTACAGGTGATTTCCTGCCCTATAATGAAGATAAGATTACCGAAAGTGGTTTTAACGCGAAGTGGAGTATCCTGGATATCAACAGGCCATTTCCTCAATCATTTAGCGAGAGCTTACCAGATCTAACAAAATTTGGATTCGGGGTGAATTTTATGATACCTGTAGATGAATACCAGAAAAGTGAACGAGCCACAAAATATGGCTACCTGGTTATCGGGCTTACCTTTTTGCTATTCTTCCTGATACAAACGCTTAGCAAGATCCCCATTCACCCGTTTCAGTATCTAATGATTGGTTTAGGACTGATCATGTTCTACACCCTCTTGATATCAATTTCGGAACACAGCAGCTTCTTAAAAGCTTATTTGATTGCAGGAACCTCGGTCATTCTTATGATCAGCCTGTATTCAAAAAGTATACTAAATGGATGGAAATTCCCCATTTTCATCGGGCTTTCATTATTAGCTCTTTATTCATTTATTTATATCATCATTCAACTGGAAAGTTACGCCCTGCTGGTAGGCAGCATTGGATTATTCTTGATACTGGCGGGAGTGATGTATGTTTCCAGGAAGATAGACTGGGGTAACTATTAGGTAAAAAGGTATAAACGGAGGTAGCAGCAGCTACCTCCCTAATTCATATTGATGACCGAATTAAAAAGAAATCGAAGGCTTTACTATTTCACAGGATTTCTGTTGCTCTTTATAATCGAGGTGCTTATCGCTATATATGTTTCCGATGATTTTGTACGGCCCTATCTTGGAGATTTCCTCGTGGTGATAATGATTTATTGTTTTCTAATGTGGATCTCCAGGATTGCGATCCTCAAGGGATTAGCATCGGTATTGATCATATCCTTCGCGGTGGAATTCTTCCAACTCATCAATATTGTGAAGGTCCTTCAATATCAGTTACCTGAAATCTTTTTTATAATCCTGGGTAGCAGTTTTTCTTTTTGGGATCTTCTGGCCTACAGTCTTGGAATCCTTTTTATTTTCGGAATTGAGTATTTCCGTTCTTACTCTTCTGAAAATTCCACCTCCACCATTACCGGCAAATGATCTGAAGGATACCTAAGGTCTTTGGAATCGCTTAAAACAGCATACTTGTTCACCATTACTTTCTCATTGCTGAAAATATAATCGATACGACGGTTTACCGCCTGGCTGAAGTTATAACCATTGTAGGTACCTTCAGGACCAAAAGTTAGATCGGCTTTCATTTTTGAGTCGGACAGAAATTCTGAGATCATCCTGATCTCTTTCGTATCTGGTTCCAGGTTAAAATCACCCATTAAAAGCACTGGAAGGTTATCCTGGTTCAGTTCTTTGATCTTCGAAATGATCAGTTTTGAGCTTTCACTTCGGGCTTTGGTCCCAACATGATCAAAATGAGTATTGAAGACCCAGAATTGCTCACCGGTTTCTTTATTTTCGAAAAGGGCATAAGTACAAACCCGGTTAAAGTCGGCATCCCATCCTCTGCTTACTTCGGAAGGTGTTTCAGAAAGCCAGAAAGTATCTTCATTAAGAACCTCGAATTTATCTTTTTTGTAGAGGAGCGCGCTGAATTCCCCTTTATCGCGACCATCCCTGGCTTCACCGATTACCGCATATTGATCAAGCTCTTCTAAAAAATATTCCAGCTGGGATTTTACAGCCTCCTGAACTCCAAGAACATCTGCCTCGTAAAACGCGATCTGACTGGTGATCCAGTCTTTACGCTTTGACCAGCTGTTCTCGCCGTCATTTTCGTTAGCATACTTGATATTATAGGTCATCACCTGGGTTTGCGCACCTACCGTAAAGCTTAACAGCAACAGCGCACTGATTATAAAAAGAGAACTAGTTTTCATTTTTATTATTTTTTCCGTCTACGAAATCCTGTAAATAGGAATATAGCGGGGTTAATTTTCCATTTTTTGTCATACATGCCCTGCCAAGGATCCCGTCTTTATCATCATTGAAAAAGGCTGGGATCACATGTTCCAGGAACATTTCTCCAAATCCTTCGCTGGCATCTTTAGGCAGTTCGCAGGGCAGGTTATCTACCGCCATAATGGCAATAGCTTTAGGATCCATAAAATCTGCCTCCGCTCCAGATTTCCGGTCATAACCATAAAAAGGCTCGGCGATAGTAGAAGGTCTTATGGTTGTAGCCACAGGTCCGGCGATATCACAGGAGATATCGGCCACATATTTTATTCGGAAATCCTTGTGACGAACATCTTCTTTTGAATAGAAAACGGGTGCGCCCTCTCCATAAAAATGACCGGCTATAAAAACATCGCTGGTCTTGGCAAATTTCATGAAATCTGACTCATAGTTTTCAGGAACCTTATAAAATTCCTTTCG
This sequence comes from Christiangramia oceanisediminis, assembly GCF_022570735.2. Taxonomy (GTDB): domain Bacteria; phylum Bacteroidota; class Bacteroidia; order Flavobacteriales; family Flavobacteriaceae; genus Christiangramia; species Christiangramia oceanisediminis. Next base: position 540,531 of record NZ_JANCNS010000003.1, read on the forward strand.
GCTACCTTCAGCGCCGTCTTTACGTTTTGCATAATCCAGCACGTCTATATGGCAGAACACAGGCTGGTCGAATTCGTTGACCAGGTAAGTTTCTGGTTCCACCTGTTTGACCTTTAAATGTTCGAGGATCTCACGGGCTCCATGAGCCACCTTTCCACTTCCGGTCAATACGAATTTGTAGCCAGGTATTTCGATCGCATCCAGTTCTTCTAACATAGCGGCAAGGTCTGGCAGGTCTTCGGCTTTTGGCAAACGGAATCTGTTCTCCTTAATACCGATCGCACGAATACCATTATAAGCTCCTACCAGCCCGGCATAACGACCGAAACCTATCAATCTTGCCTGATCCGCACTGATAATCACTTCGTGATCGTATAGTTCGATGTTTCGTGACAGGATCTCGCGAAGCAGGTCACGGTTATAAGGCTGCTTTTTGATGGTATGAGAGAAGAAAAAGTACTTTTTGTCAGGTATCAAATTAGGGATAGGTACTTCTTTTACTCCTAGAAGCACATCGCAATCGCTGATATCATCGGAAACTTCAAAACCTGCCTCACGATATTCATCATCGCTAAAGATCCTGATATCAGAACTTTCAACCTTGAAGGAGGCTTCCGGGAAGCGTTCCACTACTTTTTTAAGCATTAAAGGAGAGAAAACCACGCGCCGATCAGGCGGAGTTTTTCGTTCTTTGATCAGGGCAAATTTTATCATTTCTGGTATAGCTTTTGTACTAATTGAAGAGTCTCAAAGATATAAATTTAAATCTGTATCTTTGCTGGCCCGATCGTAATCTATGATCGGATTTCTTTGATTTAATGAAATGGTCATTCTGTCCCGATAATTCGGGAGATTCAGCATCTCTAAAGGTCCTGAAACGAGTTCAGGACGAATTCGAACTGGTTAAAATCTGACGATTTTAATCTTTCTCATTCGCGTTAGGGATAGCAGCGGAAATCCTTTTTATTTTGGCTCCCGACGGAGTTTATCCTGAGAGAAAGCCGAAGGGCTGAGCTGACAAAATAAAAAGATTGAAGCGAATAGCCCGGCCACGGAGCGAAAGCGAAGTGGAAACGCCCACATTGAAATTAGAAGGCAGAAGTACGAAGTACGAATTGTTCGAAATTCTAACTTCGTAACTCGTACTTCGAGAAGTTCTTTACATATTGGGGTCGACTTGGTTTTGACAGCGAGTCTAATTGAGTTGTAAGCACGTAGAGCGCTGGGATATAGCTCTTAAATCTCATATTTCACACTTTTTTAAACGGCGAGAATAACTACGCCTTGGCTGCGTAACCGAATCATAGTAGGTTTTGCTTAGTCCCGACAAGGTCGGGAGCCAAGATGTCTCGTGGAAGCCCTGATTTACGGCGTCCACAACAGAGGCACCGATAAAGTAAATATAGTGACCGCAGGGCCTTGATGCGGTTGCGAAACTTAAGCGAGGATACGTGTAAAGTTGGTGGTTTTCGGCCGGCTTTGCATCGACAACCAAGTGAAAACTAAACGTGTAGAAAGCAGCTGAATTGCTTGTTTGGACGAGGGTTCGAACCCCTCCGACTCCACTTTTTGAGTACCAAACTCAATCAAAAACCCCGAAATCCCAGGATTTACGGGGTTTTTCATTTTTAATGATATCGTTTAATATCAAATAATTGCACATTTAGCGAGACCAATACGGTGACCTAGTGCGAGACCAAAAAAAGGGTCTCGATAAACTCACAAACACTTGTTTTTCAATTCTTTAAGCTAAGTTAAAATTTAAAATCATATGCTCTTTTTAGGTACTTTGCGAGACCAAGCGAGACCTAAAATTTGAAAAGCTATGAGAACCGATTTTCACATCCACTTTCACATCCTTGAAAAAAAGAAGAATAAACGTGGGCTAGCCCCTATTTATTTAAGACTTACCGTTGACGGAAAAAGAAAAGAATATAGTATTTCCCGAAGAATACAGCCGGAATACTGGAACGTTAAATTGCAGAAAGTCATGGGTAACAATCCTAATGAGAAAGAGATCAATACCCATATCAATAACCTTCGACATAAACTGAATAAAATTCACCAGGTACTTTCAGATAATGACCAACCTATTACCGCTGCCGAAATGATCGCTCATTTAAAAGGTGAAAAGAAAAGGAAGCCAAAAATGACTCTGAAGGTATTTAAGGAGCATAATGAACAAATGGATCGCCTTTCCGGGAAAAGTATCTCTAAGAGCACCGCCAAGCGCTACTGGACCTGTTATAATCATGTTGAGCAGTTCATCAACGAGGAATATAAGGCTGAGGATTACCCGATGAATGAGATTAACCACCAGTTCATTACCAAATTCGAATATTTTCTAAAGACCAAAAGGGAATGTAATCATAACTCGGCATTGAAGTATGTGAACAATTTTAAAAAGATTATTCGCATTGCTTTGGCCAACCAGTGGATGGACCGGGATCCCTTCTATAATTACAAGGTGCAGTTTGAAACCGTGGAACGCGAATTCCTTACCCAGGAAGAAATCGACAAATTGATCGAAAAGGACTTGCACCTGGATCGGCTTAAATTAGTCAGGGACATGTTCGTTTTTAGTTGTTATACCGGACTGGCCTATTCTGATGTCAAAAAACTTTCCGATGCTGACATCACGACCGGGATCGATGGCGGTAAATGGATAAGAATCAAAAGGAGCAAAACAAAATCCCTGAGCAGCATCCCACTCCTGCCTGTTGCGGAAGAAATTCTGGAACGTTATAAAGATCACCCCGAAGTGAAGAACGGAAATTATGTTTTACCCGTATTGAGCAACCAGAAATCCAATGCTTTCTTAAAGGAGATCGCAGGCCTGTGCGGCATCAAAAAACCGCTCACCACTCACCTGGCCCGGCACACCTTCGCAACTACAGTAACATTGACGAATGGGGTGCCGATCGAGTCGGTAAGCAAAATGCTGGGGCACCAGGATCTTCGAACAACACAGCATTATGCAAAGATCGTTGACCGTAAGATCAGTGATGATATGAAAGCTCTAAGGGAAAAGCTGGATGCCCAGGCTTCTAAAAAGGATTCTAAGAAAAAAAGCTAGTTAAGCAATAATAGTTTAATTAAATCAAGGGTTTTCTTAATCACAATTTCCCTCACTGGAACACGAATCCCCTTCGGAGCTCTTAAGCTCAGATTTATTTTCCTCCCAGACTGTTTCTAAAGTCTGAAGAAAGGCTTCAACTGGCTGGGCTCCGGAAATTGCATATTTATCATCAAATACAAAGAATGGAACTCCTCGCACACCAATATTTCGAGCCTCCATCTCGTCCTGTTTCACTTCATATGCATAGGCATCTGAATTTAAAACCTGCTTAACCTCTTCAGCATCCAGGCCTATAGACGTAGCAACCTCTGAGAGAACGGAGATGTCATCAATATTCTTCCCTTCTTCAAAATGAACTTTAAAGAGAGCTTCCTTGATCTCATTCCCTAAGTCCCTGGTTTTAGCAAATTGAATAAGGCGATGCGCATTAAAAGAATTCGCTAAGATCCCTTTTTGAATATTCATTGAAATACCTGCTTCCTCAGCCATCTTTGTAGCTCCGCTGAACATCTGCAGGGCTTGCTCTTCACTTACACCTTTAGCCTTTACGAAATACTCCAGCATTGAGGTATGGGGATCGGTTTTTAAGGATGGATCGAGTTGAAAGCTTTTCCAAACGATTTCTACTTTGTCTTTATTTGAAAACTTTTCCAGGGCGTCTTCAAATTTCTTTTTTCCTATATAACAAAAAGGACATCTAACATCTGACCAAATACTTACTTTCATAGCTCACTTAAATTTTCCACTGGTTATTTTACCGGGGGAAATTTACAACAACTCTGCCAGAATGTGGATACAGGTAGCTTAATTCAACTGTGATAAACCTAACTTCGATTAATAAGTGTATCACTTCCAAAAAACTAAAAATCCCTCTTTACATCAAGCAAAAAGGGATTTCTAATCAGATTTAAAAGTTGTCATGCGCATGCGATAGTAATATTATGACTGTGTCCACTATCGGTTGTGGAAACCTTTGAAATAGTACTGCCCGGATTATCCTTTAAGGCTTGAAAATCAGTGTCATTAAGGGTGACCTGATGTATATGATCTGCTGATTGACCCAGATCATAAGTCTTGGTCGCACCTGCGGAAACATCTTCTTTAGAAACTGTTAGACTGTGGGTGTGGCTCTGGGCTGAACTTACCGTTGTACTAGTTCCATTTTCGACACAATCTTTTGCTACTGGTTCTGGGTCAGGGTCTGGTACTGAATTTCCATTGTCATCAGATCCTGAACATCCAATCATCGTAACTGCAGGGATACTTAACATAAGTCCCATTGTTGTTTTTTGAATAAATGTTTTTCTGTTCATAATCCTGCTTTTTAATTAACACACTTCTTGAATCATAACCAGCCATAGGTTAGAGAAGGTTGTGGGACATAATTAGCGGGGGGAGGTATAAATAAGTAAAGTTTATGCTTCAATAAACTTTTAGAATTGAATAATTATCAAAATTACAAAAAAATAAAAAATACTCTCATATAATTAGTGCTAATACTGAACATTTATTAAAAATAACCGAGAAACTTTAAATTATCATCTATTTGTTCTGATTTCATCCTTAAAATTTAATGCAAGCAGTAAATATTGCTATGTAAACCTGTTAAAATTGTAAGAATTATTTTGCAAAATACTGCACTTCAGATAAGATATTAGTAAATTAAGGAAGCCTCCCCTCGTTGTTTCAATTCTGAAAATTGATGTCGTTATGAAAAAATCTAAAATTTCAATCTTAAGGAATTCTGGAGGCAGCCTTGTAAATCCTGTATATTTCTTTTTAATATGCATTGCGCTTGGAATTTCTGGATGCTCAGATGATGATGACAACTCTCCACCGGACGAAGTAAACCAGTCTATCGATTTAATATTAATTGCTGAGAATATGGTTTCACCTGTGGGCCTTGTTCCCTCGCCCGATAATTCCGGTAATTTATACGTAATAGATTAGGTCGGAAAAATATGGATAATAGATGACTCCGGAACGTTGCTAGTAGATCCTTTCCTCGATGTCAGTTCACGGATGATCTCTTTAAATGCGAACTATGATGAAAGAGGCTTATTAGGTCTTGCCTTTCATCCAAACTATAGTTCTAATGGCCTCTTATATGTTTATTACACAGCTCCCCCGAATGCCGGAGGGCCCGCACCGGGAGAAATGTGGAATAACATAAGCAGAATATCGGAATTTCAGGTCTCAGGTACCGATCCAAACACGGTGATGGCTGGTTCAGAAAAAATAATTTTAGAAATAGACCAACCACAAGGGAACCATGAGGGAGGTACTATTGCTTTTGGTCCTGACAACTATTTATATATTTCCATTGGTGATGGAGGATCTTCTAATGATGTAGCCCCAGGACATGTAGAAGACTGGTATGAAGTGAATGAAGGAGGAAATGGCCAGGATGTTGAAGCCAATCTTTTAGGTAATATCCTCAGAATAGATATAGATGGTGGAGTCCCGTATAGTATTCCTGGTGATAACCCCTTTGTAGGTTCCGATGGGCTGGATGAAATTTATGCCTATGGCTTTAGAAATCCATTCCGGTTTTCCTTCGATATGGGAGGTGACAGACGTTTATTTGTAGGGGATGCCGGGCAGAATTTATATGAAGAAATAAGTGTAGTCGAAAATGGCGGAAATTATGGCTGGAACGTAAAAGAAGGAACTCATTGTTTCGATGCTTCCGATAATGAAAATGTCTTGGATGACTGTCCCAATACAGATAATTTGGGAAATGAACTAATAGATCCTGTAATAGAAATGAACAATGCTAATAATCCTGCTGGAGGTTCTACAGTAACCATAATTGGAGGATATGTATATAGAGGATCAATCCCGGAATTGAGTGGCCAATACGTGTTCGGGTCATTTTCAAAAGATTTTGAGCCTACCGGTGAAGTTTTCTTCGCAAACCCTTCGGGTCCAGGATTGTGGGATTTTGAAGAGTTGGATTTTAAAAGTACAACAGAAGATATAGGATATTATTTAAAAGGTTTTGGCCAGGATCTGGAAGGCGAGATCTATCTAGCGGTATCAGAGATGCTTGGCCCCGCTGGAAATACCGGAAAAATTTATAAGATTGGATTAGTGGATGACGAATAGAAATAATTCAATCTTAGTATGAGAAAATAACTGAAGTTCGAATTATTTAAATAAATACTACTGTTTCGGTTATCGTAATTAGAGGTAGTAGATGCCTGTTGGCCTGGTGTTTTATATTCGTACCTAAAATAGCAAATTTTTACTATCTATCCCCTATCCGAGTTATGAGCCTTAGGTAACTGGCGTTTTACTTATTTTCCTCGATTATATTTATTCCTGGATTGATCTCTTTTATTTTTTGAACAAATAATTCGTTGGACTCAGGGCTGATATAAATTTCATCATATTTATTGTATTTAATGATCAGTCCTTTTGTGGCTAAAGCGGGTTTCAGTCCTGCCCAGAGACTTTTTCCGACGATTATTTCCCTGATTTTATCTATTTCGATTTTACCCTTTATTGGTCCACTTTGATAAAACAAGTATTTATCAGACAATTCATATTTAGTGGACATTAATATCCAAAAGAGCAGAATTAGAACTAAAATCAGCACCAGATCAGAAGGGAAAAATTCATAGTTAAATGAACTCTCTGAGAAGATTCGATAAGAGATAAAAACCAAAAACAAGCCGGTTAACCCAAAGGTTATAGCAAGAAATAAAGTACCTTTTTTAGCCTTGAACTTCATCTGTCTAATTTGACTTTTAATAAATCCTCACCTTATGGTCCAAATTAATATGCGAAGGCAGGTCATACAATTCTTCCTGTTTTTTTAAGTGATACCTTATCACCTTACCGAATTCTTTTCTGGTTACTAAAATTACACTTTTTCCAGAATACCCAGACCTTGTGAAGAAACGCCATGATGCCTGGCTTTTTAAAATCAATGGAACAACTACAAAAAAAAAGATTGCCTGGTTAGGCAATCTTTAATTCAGATTTTATGTAAAAAATTGTTACAAATTAGTAAACAACTTCAACCTTAACAGCATTTAAGCCTTTTTTTCCTTGTTCGGTGATATACTGAACTTTGTCATCTTCTCGGATGTCATCAATTAAACCAGTGGAATGTACAAAAATATCTTCGCCTGATTCGTTTGAAGTAATAAACCCAAATCCTTTTGAGTTGTTAAAAAATTTTACTGTGCCTTCTTGCATCATAATAAATTATAAGTTAAAAATAAATATTGTTCAATTAGATCGATTAACTAACGACCCGGTTTTCGGATGCATTATTGAACTCTTAAAAAAATAAAGTGATGATGAAATAAAAAAGGAAAGAAGGGTAATCTCTTTAACTTATTACTAAAAAATACCTTACCATTAAAAAAATGTGTTCTATCTTGAACAGGACAAACATACGCCTTTTTTCTTCGCACTTGTATAAAAAGAGAAAATAATTCAATTTTTCTTTTTCCGTGTAAATATGGTTAGCAACTGGTTTCCCCTATCTCCCTGATCAAAACCTCTTTTAAGGTTTCCTGATCCCCAAAAGTATCGGAATTAAACTTGTTGTTATTGCTGAGAATAATAATGCATTTATCCTGATCCATAAATCTAACCATCACCGAGTTTGATCCTAAAATAGCTCAACGCCTTTCCATTAATCTTGGCTGGGATTTTAAAAAAGGATACTTGTAATTCCAGACTCCATAGCCAGCGTAATTGTATTCTGGATAGGATTTTTCCAATATATTTTTGCTTTCAGAATTCAAAAGTTCGTCACAGATTATCTTTTATACGCTGGATCTTCTTAGTTAGAGCGAGATTTTTCGGGTTTAACTTTAAGGCTTGTCCATAGGCTTTTTGGCCTGAATGGACATTTCTAAACTTTCATAATTCTGACCCTTGATATCCCAGACCTCCCAGAAACACCCGTTGTTTGAGATAAATGCTTATTGACTAATATTTTTTAAAATTTATTAAGGTCAATGTTTGGAATTTAGAGTAAATGTTAGCGCCAAAAAGCCTAGCTAATGCATATTGCTTCAGAATTAAATAATTCCACGGTAATAATCCAAAATCTTGGTTCTGATAAGAAATTCATATTTAGCGTTGGCTAAGTTAACTCTTGCGCGATCCAGGTTATTTTTGCTAATGATATATTCCACCATATTAGACACACCATTTTGAAACCTAATTTCATTGACACGATAAGACTCTTGATAGGCAGTAACCTGGTCCTTCAGAAAAAAATAATCTTTATAAGCGGCCTTCATATCGTTATGCGCCTGTTTAATGGCCTGGAAATATTCATTCCTGGTGTTTTCTAAAGCCAGCCGGGCATCCTCCTGGCCGATCTTTTTTAATGAAACCTCTCTTTTAGCCTGGAAACCATTTAAAATAGGAATATTTACACTTATTCCTGCAACCGAGCTAAGGTTGTTATTCAGCTGATTGAAATAAGGAATTTCCTGTTGAGAAAATTGAGTTTGATTCACCTGAACTGCATAACTAACACCGTTGATATTGATGAACTGACCGGTTTCTACAACCTGTGAGCCGGTCTCGTTCAAGAGGCTAGCCAGGCTTGAATAATTGGTATTCATCTGTGCGAACAGGGAAATTTCAGGAGCAAAAAGCGATCTGGCTACAGATACATCTTCTTCCGCCGCCTGTAATCGTAAACGCTGACCTTCAAAAACTTCTAGATTTTCCAGTGATTCCTCATAAACCTCTTCCGCAGAAAGCTGGTAAGGTTTAATTTCAGGCAACACCTGAAATTCTTTTACTTCTATTTCTAACCTGGTATTTAATAACTGGGCCAGGTCAAGTTTTGCCTGCTTTAATTGGTTTTCTGCTGCGACAACTGCCGACTGATCATTTGAGAACTGTCCTTGAATATCCGTAAAATCTGCAGGATTACCCGAGCCCTCTTCGGCTAAATGAGCAATCCGGTTCATCTGGTTTTCTGTGGCTTGCAACCTGATATTCGTAAGTTGAAGGAGATCTTCGCTATTCAGCACCTGGAAATAAGCGAGTGTCACATCCAGAATCAATTGCTGCTTAGCCGCTTCCTTTTCTGCTTCGGCGGCCTTCATTTTAAAACGATCCCGCCGGATGCTGTTGCGCAGTTCAAACCCATTAAATAGCCGGGCATTTAATCTTAGGCTGGCATTGCTGAAACTGAATTGTTGGTCAATCACGTCATTGGTATATGGGTCAATGCTCCTACCTTTGTTCATGGCATAACTATACCCCCCGTTAATCGATGGTAAAACCTGTGACCTGGTCCCCTTGAAATTTAATTCTTCGCTTTCAAACTGGAGTTCAGATCGTTGATAAGCGATATTATTATCAATCGCTATCTGGATACATTCTTCCAGAGAAAGCTCTGAATTCGTCGAATTTTGCGCAGTAAGGGATGTTGTGATGAATAGAAAAAGAATGATGAATTTTTTCAAAATTGTAATTTTAGGATTTTTGGATACTTCCGTCTAAGAGATGAATGGTACGTGAACCGTATGTGACGTTACTTTCAGAGTGAGTAGCCTGGATGATGGTAACTCCTTCCTTATTAAGATCATGAAAAAGCTGCATGATCTCGTCACTTTGCTTTGAATTGAGATTTCCAGTAGGTTCATCAGCTAAGATCAGTTTTGGTTTAATGATAAGAGCACGAGCAATACCCACAAGTTGTTGTTGACCACCGCTCAATTGATGTGGAAAAAGATCCTTTTTCCCAACTATATTAAAACGGTCAAGGATATCAGCTACCAAAGCCTTTCGTTCTGAACTTTTTACCTTTTTATACAGTAGCGGAGTTTCAATATTTTCATAAACCGTTAGATCGTCCAGCAAGTGATAAGCCTGGAAAATGAAACCGATATTCTGATTGAAAATTTCGGTTCTTTTTTTAGCCTTTAGTTCATGTATGGCTTCTTCTTCAAAATAATAGTTACCTTCCTGAAAGTCATCAAGCATTGCGATGACATTTAGCAAGGTAGATTTCCCGGAACCAGAAGGCCCCATGATAGATAAGAATTCACCTTCCCTTACTTCCAGATTGAGATCATTTAGCAGAAAAATTCTTCTTCCACCAGAAGAAACCCATTTATAGATATGTTCTAATTTCAGCATGATTTATTCGTTCTTTAAAGAGTTTATAGGGTTTGAAATTGCAGCCTTGACCGCCTGAAAACTTACGGTGACTAGAGCTATTAAAATTGCCGTTGTACCAGCAATGGCAAAAACCTGCCAGCCAATATCAATTCGATAGGCAAATTCCTGAAGCCACCTTCGAGCCATCCAGTAAGCGAGAGGAAATGCAATTACCAATGCAATCATCACCAACTTGATAAAGTCTTTAGAAAGTAAGCCTGTAATATTGCTCACACTTGCACCTAGAACTTTTCGAACGCCAATTTCCTTGGTGCGTTGTTCCGCCATAAAGGCGGCAAGTCCAAATAAGCCAAGACAGGCTATAAAAATGGCGAGTCCGGCGAAAGTAAGAGCTGCCCTTGCCGTTCTCCTTTCACCCGCATACATTTTTTCCACATGAGCATCTAAAAAAGTATAATCGAAAGCGACGGTAGGAGCGACCTTCCCAAAGGTTCCTTTAAATTTTTCAAGAGTTTGAGGTAGTTCACTGCTATTAAAACGAACCAGCATATAACGAAGCGGTTCGAAACCATTATTAAACGCATAAGCACCGATTGGTGATCGCAGGGAAGAAAAATTAAAATCATCCACCACTCCAATCACATAAGCATTCGGTCCTAGATTCGCGATAATATTTTTTCCAATCGCCTCCTGCGGAGTAATTCCAAGAAAATCTACAGCATTTTTATTCAACAGCACATCTACGATTGAATCGGATTCCTGCTTTTGCCCAGGAAGGTCTTTTCCTGCTAATAAATTAAGCTGAAGCGTTTCCACGATACCACCCTGTGCCCTATTGGTTTTCAAAGAGATCGATTCATCCGAGTTCATATTTTTATATAGAGACCTCCCACTAACCGAAATTCCCGGATAGCCCTGAGCCATCGTTACCGAGGAAACTTCCGGGAGATTTTCGAACTGCTTGATCAATGTTTCTTTTTCAGAATTAGATTTGATGGCCCTAATAGAAATTGCCATCGTATTTTCAGCATTGTAACCCAAATTCTTATTCCGAATAAATTCCAGCTGATTGTAGATTACTACGGTAGCAATGATTAATATCACCGAAGCTGAAAATTGTACGATCACCAGCCCCTTTCTTAAAAATGCGGTAAAGCTTTCCCTATCCCTACCCGAACGCATCACTTCCATTGGAGAAAACCTGGAAAGATGTAAGGCAGGAAAGGAACCGGCGATCAGGGTTGTAAGGAACCAAATAGCCAGAATAGCTAGAAGAAACCGGTACGAGAGCATATAGTTCAGGGACAGACTACTGCCTATAATCTTTTCAAAAAAAGGCAGACTCAAAAAAGTAAACAGAAGGGCTACAATGATCGCAAGCAGCGTTACAAAAGCCGTTTCTGTAAAAAACCTGGCAATAAGAACATTTGATGAGGCCCCTAATGTTTTGTTGATGCCCACATCTTTAGTGCTTTTCTGAGATCTTGCTGTTGCGAGATTCATATAATTAATACAGGCGATCAATAAGATCATAACCGCCAGTAGGCTGAAATTTCGAACCTCCTCAATACTTCCCAATTTGGAGGTATAGGCACTCTTGATATTTGATGAATACAAATGCATATTTTCCAGCGGCTGTAAATTAAGTGTATACCACTGATCTTCTTTTTCAACATTTGCATCTACCAGTTTTTGCATTTTTGAAATTACAGCATCAGCCCTCGCATCCTTATTCAGTAAAAAGTAAGTTTCAAAACTGGCATTGCTCCAACTCGGTTCCTTGTAAAATCCAATCGATTTAAAAGAACCTATTATAGTTCCATCAAGACTGGAATTTGCTGGAAAATCTTCATAAACTCCGGTAATTTCCATTTTACTGTCATTATCGATACTTATGGTCTTACCAATTGGATTTATATCGCCAAAATATTTGAGTGAAGTAGATTCAGATATTACTACAGTATTTGGCCTGTCCAGCTGATCTTTTGCATTTCCGTATACAAAATCCAGCTGAAAAATTTCAAAAAATTCAGGATCGGCATAGTAAAGCTTCGATTCGGTAAAATTTTCATTATCCACCTGAATGGAAGCTGTTTTTCCGAAGTCATGATCCCAAAGCCTGGCTGATTTCTGAACTTCCGGAACTCCCTGATCCACCGCTGGTTTTAACGCCGCCGGGACTGTAGCCCATATCTCGTTGTTGCGATGTTCATCTGTGTTGAATAGTACCCGGTAGATACGCTCTTTATTGGTATACATTTGATCAAAGCTCCGTTCCTTTATTACAAAAAGGAAAAGCAGCATGGTGATGGCCAGACCAATAGACAAGCCCAAGATATTGATGAAAGAAAATGTTTTATCGGTTTTAATTCTCCGCCAGGATATTTTGATGAAATTTTTTAACATGATGTACTTTTCAGGATGACTAATCTATTTTCTGAATAACTGTTTCTCCTATCTTTAATCCATTTTTGAGTTTCGCATCGCCTTTATATTCGATACTTGCTTCTCCAAATGCCGTTACCTTCAGTTCTTCTGAAACATTAACCACCACATGGTTACTCCCGTAAGCAGCTATTTTTGTTTCATTAGATTCCAGATCAAGTGTGTTCACTTCGCTGCTTCCATAGCAGCGATAGCGTTGGAGACCTACTTTTCCGCCTTTAACTTCCAGGTAACTTTCGCCGTAAAGGGCCACTTTAAATTCTTCTGCTGTAATATTTTCAAAATAAACTTTGGGAGAACCATAAATATCCAGGTTAAAAATTGCTGAAGTTATCGGGTCTTTAAACTGAATTCGTTCCTCGCTTCGTATTTCCACTTCCTCCAGATCCTTGTAATTCACCGTAATTCGCACTTCGGTACCTTTATAGATCGGCCGCTTCATCTCATGCCCGTTCACTTCAACTTCCTTTTCTTTTCCTACAATTTTTGCGTCTTCGAGGAAGATATGCAGCTCTTTCCCATCATTTTCAATATTGATCTTTTCACGAGCTACCTGAGAATTTTCAATCACCACAGATTCTTCGTGAGCTTGTTTAAAAATAACTTCTATATAAGGGCTGATCGTTACTTCTGAAAAGCGAGAAAGCTTTACGGTTTCAGACTGTGCATGGCCTAAATTAAAAATGATAAGGCTTAAAATTAAAGCGACCATAAATTTCTCCTGGATTAAAAGTATATTCTTCATAGTGTAGATTTATTCGATTTTGAGACTTTTTACGGGGTTCATGTTTGCCGCTTTAAAACTTTTAATGCCTATGGTTAAAAATGCGGTTCCCAGGGTGATGGTCGCAGCTAGCAGGAATAACCACCATTTGATTTCAATTCTGAAGGCAAAATCCTGGAGCCATTTATTCATCAGATAATAGCTCAGCGGGAAAGCGATCAAAAATGAAATTCCTACCAGTTTGATGAAATCTTTGGAAAGCAAGGCCACGATTTGTGATGCTGAAGATCCCAGAACTTTCCTGATCCCGATTTCCTTAAAGCGTTGTTGCGCAGTAAAGGTTACCAGTCCGAATAATCCGAGACAGGCAACAATAATGGTAAGAATAGCAAACAGCGTTAGGATAGTTCCCATTTTCTGCTCTTTCAAATAAGTATGATTAAAGGAATCATCCAGAATACTGTAATTCAAAGCTTCTTTAGGATTATAACTATTCCAATCTGAATTTAGAACCTCAATGATTCCAGACATATCTGCCGTTTTAGACTTGATTATTATACCCCCATGAGGATTCATTTTCAGAATTAAAGGATCGATTTCCTTATGTAGGGATTTCCAGTTAAAATCCTTAATAATGCCAATTACATGAAGGTCTTGCAGACCTTCATGGGTATCACGCTGAAATGTCTTACCAATAGCACTTTGTCCAAATCCAAGTGCCTCGGCAGCTTTTTCATTGATGATCACATTATTGCTTTCATTTCCGTAATCTTTTGAAAAATTACGCCCCGCCAGCAATTCCATACCCATGGTTGGGATATAATTTTCATCAACATTGTAGAAATACATGCGGCGCAAAAACTCTCCTTTAAGAAAAATTCCACCAGCTTCATTGTAGCTTTCTCCGGCAGGCACATAAGCGGAATGAGTTAAATTCTCGACTCGTGGATTATTTTTGATCTCCTGTATAAAATTATCCTCATTATTTTCAAGTAAGTAGGTATTATGAACTACGAGCAGTTGGTCTTTTTCGTAACCCAGGTCTTTATTTTGAATATAACTCATCTGCTCCTTCACCACGAGTGTGGCGAGTATAAGTCCTGCGGAAATAACAAATTGAAAAACTACCAGGCCGCTGCGAATACCGGAATTCTTTCCGCTCCCGGAAAATTTGGATTTCAACGCATGTAGCGGATTAAAGGAAGAAAGGTAAAACGCCGGATACCCGCCAGCCAGGACCGTGATCAAAAAGATCAATCCAATTAAGCATAAAACATAAACAGGTTTAAGAAGAGAATAAAATTCAATGTTTTTTCCTGCCAATTGATTAAAGCCCGGCAATGATATTGCAAAGATCACTATGGCCAGAACTGAAGCCAGTAGAGCTGAAATGAATGCCTCGGCCAAAAACTGGTAGATGAGCTGCTTTTTATTCGAACCTAGTACCTTTCGAATTCCCACTTCTTTTGATCGCTTTGAAGCAGAAGCAGTGGCAAGATTCATAAAATTGATGCAGGCTATGACCAGCATAAAAATGGCCACGATACTAAAAATGTAAATGTATTTAATATCTCCGCCCTGTTCCAGAGTGGTGGCATCAGAAAAATCAGAATGCAGGTGAATATCGGTCAAGGGTTGAAGAAAAAGTCCTAGGTCATTATCTTTCTGGAATTCTTCATAAGACATCCCAATTGCGTCGATCATCTGTGGCCCCATGTATTTCCTGGTGATTGCCGGTAATTTTGCTTCCACTTCGGCTATATCAGCATCTTCCTTTAGAACCAGATAAGTGAAAAAATCAGACTGCATCCAGGTAGTTTTTTTCGCATTGACATAGCCCAGAGTGGACGCCAGGATATCGAAGTGAAAATGAGAATTTTCAGGAATATCTTGCATTACCGCAGTAACTGTATAACTTTCATCCCGATTAGTCACCCTGATCACTTTTCCCACCGGGTCAGCACTGCCAAAGATATTTTTGGCCAGGGTTTCAGAGATTACCACCGTATTAGGTTTATCAAGTGGAGTTCCTTGATCTCCATTGATAATAGGCAAGGTAAACACCTGGAAAAAATTTGGATCTACATATCCCAGGTTACTTTGGCCGTAATAAGTGCCATTATATTCTAACCTGTTATTGTGAGATTTGGCCAGCCTGGTTGCATCGGTTACTTCCGGAATGTCATTCTCCAGGGTTTGAGCAACAGGTGCCATAACTACAGCCTCATTCATTTCCTCACCATTGATATTAGCCCTGAAAACAACTCGAGCGATCCGGTCTGCCTTTTTGTTAAATCGATCATAGCTCAGTTCGCTGGAAACATATAACATGATCATTATAACTGAGGCGATTCCCAGGGCCAGACCTATAATATTGACCATAAAAGTGCCTCTGTTCTTTATGATATTTCGCCAACCGGTTTTTAAATAGTTACTGATCATGATGATTGATTTTTGATGAATTTTATTCTGTTTTGAGACTTTTTACCGGATTTTTCATGGCAGCCTGAGTGGTCTTTAAACTAACGGTAAGAAAAGCTATAAGTAGAACCAGACCGCCCGAAGCCAGGAATATCCACCAGTTTAAAGTGGTTTGATACGCAAAATTTTCCAGCCATTTGTTCATTGCGTACCACCCGATGGGAATCGAAATTAGGACGGCCACCAGTACCAGCAAGAGAAAGTCTTTGCTTACAAGGCTAACGATATTGGGAACTTCAGCACCTAGTACTTTTCGAATTCCAATTTCTTTAATTCGATTTTTCAGGGCAAAAGTTGTAAGTGCAAAAAGCCCCATAAGCGAAATCACGATAGCAATCATTCCAAAGAAGCCAATCACTTTCTGAATCCTGTAATAGGACGCAAACTTTCGTTGGAAGTTTTCATCTAAAAATGAATACCGAATAGGACTTCCTGGTTCCAATTCCTTCCAAAGCTGATCTATTTTTTGAATGGTAGACATTGGATCTTCGGCTTCCAATCTCGCCAGAATGGCACCACCAGATTGGTACATACAGGCTTCGTTATTAATGGTAAAAACAGCGGGCTGAACCCTGGTTTCATAACCCAACACATTAAAATCCCTAACAATCCCTACTATTTTTATAGGTTTCTCCAAACAATTCGAATAGTATATGGTCTCCCCTATTGGCTCCTGTAATCCGAAAATTTTAGCTGCTGTTGCGTTAATAATCGCGGTCTTAGTATGCTGATCCATTCCCGAATCACGAAAATTTCTACCACTGATAATCGGCGAATCGAGTGTTTCAAAATAACCTGAACTAACTTTAACCGAATTCATCCTATAATCGGTCCCATTTAATCTAAAATTCACGGTTGAAGAATCGGCAAGAATATCGCCCGGCACATTTGTAGTTTTAGACACCGATTTAACACCGGGGATCTCGAGCAATTGCTGGCGAACTTTTTCGAAATTTTTCTCGCGTGTATCCTGACTCGAACGAATGCTTATTAACTGCTCTTCAGAAAAACCTTTATCTTTAGTTTGAAGATAATTAAGCTGCTTATCGATGACTGAAATGCTAATAATAAAAAAACAGGTGACGGTAAATTGAAAAATAACCAATAGGTTTCTTAGCCATAAACCTTTATTCCCGCTGAACGTGCCCCCACTTAGAATTTTTAATAGCTTAAATCGCGACAGTAAAAAAGATGGGAAAAATCCAGAAATAAGAATGACTGCTATTAAACATAATCCAATCTGGAATAAAAATTCAAGGTTAGAGTGGATTTGAAGCCCTAACCCAAAGCTGTTATTTACATATGGAAGGATCGCAATCACTAACCCTATAGCAATTACAATACTGATGCTGCATTGCAAAATAGCTTCCCACATAAATTGCCAGAATAAATTCCAGTTTCCCGAACCCAGAACTTTTCGAACCCCGATTTCTTTGGTTTTACCAAGAGATTTAGCGACACTTAGATTGCTGAAATTGATAGCACCAATGATTAAAAGCAACATTGCCAGAATAAAGAGTACCGTCACGGTCTTAATACTCCCATTCCCATATGTTGGGAAATTTTGTATGTCAGGCACGGCGTCCACATATAAAACAGGGTGATTGCCACTGGCTAAATCTTCATCCTGCCAATTTTCAACCTTAAGCCTGCGCTCCTTGAAAATTCGATTAATATCCCCCTCAAGTACTTCTTTCGTTACCGGAACCTTCAATTTAATGTAGCTCTCATAAGAGTAATTATTCCAGAAAAAATTCTGAGATTCATTAGGGTCGCGCATTACCAGGTGCACTTTGCGATGGGAAGGAGTATCTGGCATTTTCATAACCCCGGTAATCACTGCTTCCAGCATATTGAAAATCGTAACTGTACGACCCATGGGATCCTTATTACCAAAAAGTTTTTTAGCCAGCTCGGTGCTGATAATGGCACTATTAGGATTATTTAATGCTGTATTTCTATCTCCCTGTTCTAATTTGTAAGGGAAAACCTTTAGAAACAATGAATCCGAAGATGTAAAACCATTGTGATATAATGTTTCATTCCCGGCACTAATTGGAACTTCATAGTCTCCAGCCCCCTGCAACGATGTTGCCACCTCTACCTTTGGGTAATTCTCTGCCAGAAATGAAGCCAATGGCGCTGGCGTTGCCTCAAAAAGATCCTCTTTCTGCTTCATTGAAACGCGGTAGACCTTTTCTAATTCTGGAGACCATGTGTCATAGCTCAGTTCATAATTCAGATAGGATAAGACAAGGATAAAACTTGCCAATCCTGCTGCCAGCCCTAAAATATTAATCAACGTATACGACTTGGCATTCCAAATACTTCTCCAGGCGATTTTGATATAATGCTTTATCATGATTATTCGGTTCTTAAGGATTTTACAGGATTAGATGTTGCAGCTCGAAAAGCCTGAAAGCTTACCGTTAGGACAGCTACGAACATAGTTGCAAAACTCGCCATTAAAAATATCCAGATATTCAGGTCAATTCTGTATACAAAATTTTCCAGCCAGTTTCGAGCCAGAAGCCAGGCTATTGGGATTGCGATAATAATAGCAAACAATACGATCTTTAAGAAGTCCAGGGAAAGACTCGAAGTGATCTGGAAGACACTTGCACCAAGGGTTTTTCTTATGCCAATCTCTTTGATGCGTTTTTGTGCTGAAAAGGTCGCCAGTCCCAGTAATCCAAGGCCTGCAATGATGATCGTTAACACCACAAAGATGTTGAAGATATGAGCCAGCCGTTGTTCAGATTTAAACATTTCGTTGAAGGCATCGTCCATAAACTGATAACTGAATTCCTTTTCAGCATCAAATTTTACGTAGCTACTTTCAATACTTTTGATCAAGGCGGGCAGGGATGAAGTTTTTTGGTATTTTACATAAAGACTTCCTGAATTGAATTTATTAATACTGGAGTTGCTTTTTGAAACCATCATCGCCAGGGAATTGATAGGAGAATCTAAAGAGGAATAATGAAAATCATTTACCACTCCCACAACTTCAAATTGAGCCCCGGCCATTTCAATATTCTGACCACGAGGATCATTTTTTAGTTTAAATTTTTCGATAGCCGTTTCATTGATAACCAGTTTTTTGGGTTGCTCGGGCAAAAAAGGATCTTCGGGTGGCAACTTCCACTTTAGCTCCAGAACATCAAAGAAATTTTTATCAATACTTATAAATGGTAAGGCCATCGGCTCACCATTTTCTGAAGATGCGTAGAACATATCATAACCACCGTATAAAGGGTAACCCGAAATAGAAGTCCCCTTTACAGCAGGTAGCTTTTCAACTTCTTTTCGAAAAGCGGGGATATTATTTCCCATACTTTTTTCCAGAGAAATCATCAAAATATCAGATCGGTTAAGACCGGTATCAATATTTTGAAGATGACTCATTTGCTCCCGGATAGTAATACCGCCTATGATGAGAATAACGGCAATAATAAATTGGAGGGTAGTACAGACTTTCCGAACCAGGCCTCCCCCAAGGTCATTCCTAGTTTTCTTTTTGAAGTTTTCTATTGGATTAAAAGATGCCATGACCATAGCAGGGTACATTCCTGCAATAAGAATACTTACCATAAAAATCAAGGCAAGCGTCAATATGAAATTTTGATTGAGAAAAAATGCAGTATCAATATTGATATCCAGCAGATTGAAAAAGAAATCTTTAAGAAGGAAGCTCAATATACCAGCAAGCAAAAATGAAAGGCTGATAAAAAGCGTAGACTCAATATAAAACTGGAAAGCGATCTCCTTTCGGCTTGCGCCATTTACCTTGCGAATGCCAATTTCTTTAGATCGGTAGGAGGCTCTTGCCGTTGTAAGACTCATATAATTTATGAGCGCCAGCAGAAGTATAAGTCCGGCAATAAGCGGGAATACGTCCAGGTAACCGATACCTGCATTCCTTGAAAATTTTAAATGAGTTTCGGTAAAGGGATAAAGGAAAAAAAGATCTTTAGATTCACTATTTCCTTCTTTGCTCAGCCTGTTCGTGGTTTCAGCAATTTTCTCAATCTGGGTAGCATCATTAATTTTAAAATAGGTTTTAAAAGCACCTCCGCGAACGATTGGCGAATTGAATAAACCGTCATTTCCCTTAGTTTTCTGAAGACTAGAAACAGATGCGACAAATTTATGCTGAATGCTTGAATTGGATGGGGTTTCAGCGATAACACCCTTTACCGTGTAGTTATAAATACTGTCTTTTTCAACCTGGAGAATCTCGCCGATTGGATTTTCATCTCCGAAATACTTGTTGGCCATTTCTTCGGAAATCAACAAACTGAAAGGCTCTTTTAACGCAGTTTCAGGATTACCCTTAAGGAGCGAAAAAGAGAAAAAATTGAAGTAATTTGGGTCGGTATAGAAAAAACCTTCTTCAGAAAAACTTTTCGGTTCAAGGCCTGTCCTTTTGATGATCAAAGGCTTGTACTCCTGAAAAATCCTGATATTATCATCAACAAAGGCTGAATTCTCCTGAACCATTTGCCCCGTAGCTGCACTGAAATTCTGAACAAAAATAGTGTCCCCACCAAATAAAGCTTTTGCACGAAGCGTATAAATGTCATCTGAATCTTCATGAAATTTGTCAAAGCTATGTTCATGAGAAACATAGAACATGATTAGGATACAGGCGGTAAGACCTAATGACAAGCCACCAATATTTATAAAACTGTATAGCTTGTTCTTTCTAATATTTCTGAATGCAATTTTGATATAATTTCTGAACATCCTGTTTGTTTTTTGATTGATGATGACCTATTACACAAGCACATTTTCAGTGACTTTCTGCCCATCCAGCATCCTGATGATTCGATGACTGAATTTAGCATCATGTTCACTGTGAGTAACCATGATTATAGTAGTTCCGGCTTCATTAAGCTCGGTTAAAAGATCCATAACTTCGTTTCCATTGCTGCTGTCCAGATTTCCGGTTGGCTCATCGGCAAGAATGATCTTAGGATTGTTAACTACTGCCCTGGCAACGGCTACCCGCTGTTGCTGACCTCCCGATAATTGCTGCGGAAAGTGTTTTCTACGATGCATAATCTGCATTTTTTCCAGCACTTCATGAACCCGTTCTTTGCGTTCGGCAGGTTTTACCCCTGTATAGATCAGTGGAAGCTCTACATTTTCAAAAACAGAAAGCTCATCAATAAGATTGAAACTCTGAAAAACGAAGCCTATATTATGTTTTCTCAATTTTGCTCTCTGCCGCTCATTGTAACCGGCTACCTCAATACCGTTAAAAAGATAGCTTCCGCCATCAGGGTCGTCGAGCATTCCAAGAATATTCAGAAGCGTTGATTTCCCACATCCAGAAGGCCCCATAATCGCAGCAAATTCACCCTCTTTTACTTCAAAGGATAGCTTGTTAAGCGCTATGGTTTGAACCTCTTCTGTCTTGTAATATTTTTCCAGGTCAGTGATTTTGATCATTTTTTAAATATTTTGTCCGTTTTTAATTGATGTTTAATTATTGATTACCAGTTCGTCCACGTCTCCAAAATTAGAATAACTAGAGGTGATCACTCTGTCTCCTGGCTCCAGGCCTTCCAGAACCTCGTAGTATTCGGTGTTCTGGCTTCCCAGGCTAATAGGTGTTTTATAAGCCACATCACCATCTTCAGAAATCTTAAAAATCCAGTTTCCACCGGTTTGCTGAAAGAATCCGCCTTTGGCAACCAGGGTGGCTTTTTTTTCCTGGCTTAAAGCTAGCTTGATCTGAAGACTTTGCCCCCTTCTGATATTTTCTGGAACGCCATCAACAAAATGCATATCTACTTTGAAGCGGCCGTTTGATACCTGGGTATACACTTTTTTAATCTCCAGTTGATAGTCTTTTCCGTTGAAAGTAAAAGTTCCAATCTGCCCGTTAAAGATTCTTGAAATATAGTGTTCATCAATTTCAGCCTGAATTTTGTAGGAGCTAATCACATCGATCTGGCCCAACCGCTCTCCTTTAGATTTTGACTGACCAATTTCAGCATCCAAAGCCGTTAGTTGTCCGTCAACCGGAGCTTTCACAACTAAATCTTCTACCTTTTTCCGCATGAGCTCAAGGGCTTTTCTGGTACGTTGATAAGATTCCCGTGCCTGCATGGTTTCAGTTTTACTAGAGACCGAATCCTGAACTAAGACTCGCTCTGTTAGCTCTAAACGCTCTTTTTGGTAATCAAAATTGTTTTTGGATTCTTCATAGTCCTGTCTTCCAATCGCCCCTTTTTCATAAAGTTTAGAATTGAGTTCAAATTCTCTTTTCGCTTCTTTCAGGCTGTTTTTAACGTCTGTTAATTGATTAAGCCTGTTAATGGTGTTTTGTCTGGAAGCATTTTGAGTACGCTGAATCTGGGTAAGAAGATTATAAACCTGTGTTTCCTGGTTTACAAGACTCAATTCCAGATCGGTATTTGATAAGCGAATGATTGCCTCGCCCTTTTTCATCATAGCACCGTCTTCTACAAACCGTTCTTCAACCCTACCTCCCTCCATAGCATCGAGATAAATGGTTTTGATTGGTAGTACCACCCCATTCACCGGGATATCCTCCTGGAAGTTACCAGCCTTAACTTCGTTAATTGTGATACGTTCTTTTTCTATATTCAATTTTGAATTGCCTGTTGAGGAAAGAATGACATAGAGAATTAAAATCCCTATTATTGCAGTTCCAGCAATCATTGCGATTTTTTTAGGTGTAAATCTTTTCTTTTCTAATGGTATATCCATACATGTTCAATTTCACTCGAATACAAGTCAAATTGGTGCCAAAGTGTTAATTACTTGGCTACCAGTTCTTTAAAATTATTTCACCAAATAAAAGTGTTCGGTTTCGTGACACTTCCTGTTCGATTTTAAAACAATTTTAACCCGGGATTTTTTTCGGGCCAGGAAAATTCATCAAGCCTTGAATAAATTGTAATATTGTCTCATGCAGTTAAGAGATGCTAAAATTCTAGTGATCGACGACGATCCCGATGTGCTTATTGCAATGAGATTATTATTGAAGTCTCACGTAGCAGAAATCGCTGTTGAAAAAAAACCGGCCAATCTGCATGCTATTTTTTCGGATAATAAATTCGACCTGGTAATCCTGGATATGAATTTTAACGGCCTCGTTAATACTGGCAATGAAGGCATCTTCTGGTTAAATAGGATCAAAGAACTCAGTCCAGGAACTGATGTGATCCTGATCACGGCCTACGGAGATATCGAATTGGCAATTCGCTCTCTAAAAGAAGGTGCTTCCGATTTTATAATCAAACCCTGGAAGAATGAAAAAGTGATTGAGTCCGTCACTGAAATGATTCGGAAAAAGAAAGAGCCCGGAACTAAAATAAAGGCAAAAGCTGGAAATAACCGTATCATTGGTGAAAGTGAGGAGATTAGGAATGTTTTCACCAAGATTGAAAAAGTGGCACCCACTGATGCGAACGTGCTTATCCTGGGTGAAAATGGTACTGGTAAAGACCTCGTAGCCAAGGCGATTCATGAAAATTCAGAACGCAAGAACAAACCCTTTGTAAAAGTTGATGTTGGCGCACTTACGTCTACTTTATTTGAAAGTGAACTATTCGGTTATAAAAAAGGAGCTTTTACAGATGCGAGGGAAGATCGCAAAGGAAGGTTTGAAACTGCTAATGGAGGAACGCTTTTCCTGGACGAGATCGGGAACATCAGTCTCAGGCAGCAAGCGAGATTGCTTACTGTTTTACAAAACAGGACCATCACACCTTTAGGATCGAATGTGGCTATTCCGGTGGATATCAGACTGATCTGCGCGACCAACCTAAAGATCTCGGAACTCTCTGATGAATCCAAATTTCGAAAGGATTTGATTTACCGAATCAATACGGTCGATATCGTAATTCCCCCACTTAGGGCAAGGGGAACTGATATTACATTACTCACCCGTCATTTCCTTGATTTCTATGCTAATAAATATTCAAAAGGACCGTTTAAGACTGAAAAAAGCTTTCTTGAAAAGCTGAAAAAGCATCCGTTTCCAGGTAACGTTCGGGAGCTTCAGTATATCGTTGAACGGGCTGTGATCATGTCTGAAAACACTATTCTGGCTGATAAAGATCTATCCTTTTCTGCAATCGAATCGGCACCTGACAAACAGGAACTGGACGATTTGCGTCTGGAAACGGTGGAAAAAAACACCATTCTGAAGGTGATCGATAAGAATAAGGGAAACATCTCAAAATCGGCTAAAGAGCTTGGTATCACCCGCGCTGCACTATACAGAAGGCTTGATAAATATGACCTTTAAGAGTTATCATATCGCAATCACGATACGAGCGATTGTTCTGGCGATCATTTCGCTTGCCATGTCCTGGTTTTTCATCCAGCAAAATTGGGTAGGATTCTTCATAGGTCTATTGGTTTTCGTTATGGTGATCTATAACTTTTTTAGATATTTCAGTAAACGCTTCGAGGTCATCGATGATTTTTTTGAAGCTGTAAAATACCGTGATTTCTCTAGAAATTATTTAACTGAAAATAAAACAGAAGATATTAGCCGGCTATATACCGGTTTCAATACGGTGAACAAGACCGTACGTGAAATAAATTCTGAACGGGAAGTGCAGTACCTCTATCTTCAAAAAATCCTGGAGATGATCGATATCGGGATACTCGCTTACGACCTGGATTCTGGTGAAACGCTATGGGTCAATGAGGCGTTCCAGCAATTGATGGATGTTCCGGAATTTAAGAACGTCAAATTTGTAAAATCCCGAAAACCTGAAACCTACCAGGTATTATTTGACAACTATTTTATAAAACCGGCAAACCTCGACCTTAAAATTCGTAACGAAAATATTAAAGTTATTGCTTCGCACAGCATTTTTAAGGTTGAGAGTCAATCCTGTAAGCTTATCGTAGTTCATAATATTGATGATACGATCAATAAAACGGAATCGGAAGCCTGGAAGAAATTATTGAGCGTAATGACACATGAGATCATGAATTCTATTGCGCCTATTTCTTCGCTCGCCAATACTTTGAAATCATCGGTACAGAAAAATATGAATGATTCACTCCTCGAACTTGATCTGGAAGACCTGAACGCCGGCCTGGGCAGCATTGAAAAGCGGAGTGATGGCTTGATGAAATTTGCCAAAACCTATCGAAGCCTGAACAAAGTAACTAGCCTTAATAAGGAGACCATTCTTTTAAAAGATCTGTTTATAGACATCGAGCAACTCATGCGTTCATCTAATTCTTTACGAAAAGATACCCTGCGTTTTGAAGTTGTTGATGAGAAGATGGAAATTGAAGCAGATTCCTATTTGCTCGAACAGGTTTTGATTAACCTTATTCTCAATGCTATAGAAGCATGTCAAAATGAGGAAGAACCTCAGGTTCTTATCAAAGCCGTTCATAAATCAAATGGGAGGAAAATGATTGCGGTGGTAGACAATGGTCCGGGAATTCCTCATGAGATTAAAGACCAGATCTTTGTTCCATTTTTCACTACTAAAAAACAAGGAAGCGGAATTGGTCTTAGTTTATCCCGACAAATTATGACCCTTCACGGTGGTAAGATACAGATAGATAATATCCAGGATCGAGGTGCACAGGTTTCCCTGGTTTTCTAATTAGTAGTAAACATCCCAAAGAGCTTTTCAATCATAACTTGATTTTGAAATGAGTATTCCTTTTCAAGGATATTAAATAGGTTTGCAAATTCCCTTAAGCTATACTTACCCAATGAAAAATAGAGGAAGGTGACAAAAGGAAACCGAAGTAAAAATAAAAACCCCATTTACAATTAAATTTGGTTTCATTTGATCTTATTTGAGAATCCAAAATCACTACAAATCGATATATATTTTATGAACTGAACTATATCATTTTTTGATACCACACATTCCCAAATTTGAACAAGTGGTGTACTCACAGAATTCCATTAATGGACAAGCACTGGACTCATACCATCCCAAAAATGAACAAGCGCTGGTATCTAATATAAACATTAATAAACAGGATAAACATTATAAACCACCAAACAGGAAGGCTGTTATTTTTTTGATTTATAAAATTTTGAACCCGACTATCCTACATATTCCAACTTAGATAAAACACCTTCTAAAAGCGATTTAAACGATGATTCTGAAACTTTTTGACCTAAACCAAACAAGTCTTTGCCTCAGGTCAAAATCGTTCAAAAATTTAGCTTAAAATTCGTTTTTCTGCAAATGAAAAATGTATAATTAAATTTGATGATGTTTGGTAGTATTTGGCCGTATAGAACTTTTTTCAAAGGAAATTTTTAAAGACATATATTTTGTTGGATTTTAATTCTATTTGTGAAATCAGATCGGTCAAATTGGATTTGTCGCAAAAATCAACGTAAAAATGCGGCTTTCGAGGCCATTTGACGCAAATCCGAAAAACACCAGAAACAAACACCCTTGTTTTTCAATGCTTTACAAACCATAACATCGCGCAGCGTGTTATCCTCTTGCTATTCCATTTTTTAAGCTGCCGCTTTTAAAATTGAAATACTTTAAACCGATAATCAAGTTTTGGATTGCGGATTCAAAGCCAATTTTACTTTTTATATCTGGCGCATCAATACTTAACTCATAAAACTTAAAATTCATATTGAATTAACATGAATAATAAATAAAGTCTATAAAATTGCAATAGTCCATAAAGAAACCATGAAAAAACATATTATCCTCCTAGCTTTATTATGCCTAAGCTGTTCCGACGATTTTGAAAATTCTCCTGAAAGAAAACCGGCTTTGAGGGATGAATGGACTGTTGAAAAACAAATTGAAAGCCCATTATCCGATATATGGGGTTTTGACGGTTGTTTATATGTAGTTGGTGGGCATAGAAATGAACTTAATAAAGCAGTTATATCATCCAAAGAAAATGAACAATGGATCATTAAGGAAAATTACGAGGGTGAAATTATAATTCGGGACGTGGAAGGCAAGTCATGTAATGAAATCTATGCAGTAGGATCTGGAGGTAGACTATTTATTTTTAACGGTGACCGTTGGACTATTAGGACTTTTGAAAACACCAATTTCACTAATGTCAGTATCATACAAAATAAAATTTATTTAAGTGCTAGCAACGGTTTTTATTTGTACAGAAGTGGGGAATTAGTAAAAATCTTAGAGAAAGAGGTTCATTTTCAGGATGCCTGGGGTGACAATTATGGAAATTTATATGTAGTTGCCTATAGCGGCGAAAAAGATTTTATTTTTCATACAAATGGTGCAGAGTGGATAAACATGTTAGAGAACTCTGAATTTGAAGGAAGCTTTTTATCTTCCATAGAGGGATTTAATAATAAAAATCTTTACGCCGGGGGTTCAGGGGGGAATTTACTTTTTTATAACGGAGAAAAGTGGACCAAAGTTTTAGAAGGTTTTGGTTCAATTAACGACCTGAAATTTTTTAGAGGAACAACTATGTATTTTGCAACCGGATCTACTATTAACCCTGGAAGAATATATAGTGTGAATGGAGGTTTCTATTCATTCGAATATGAAACCAATGAAAGCATCAATGGCTTATGGATTGATGAAAATGTCGGTATTTATGCAGTAAATTCTGGAGGTAAAATAATATCGAATTTGATCAATCTTTGATGTCAAAACAAAACACCTTAATTGTTCGAAAGAAGATAAAATTTTCAAGATGATTGGAGGAAATCAAATGAAAAGGACTAAATGAATAAAGAATTCTAACTCCGAATTATACGATTCCTTTTTATCAACATTTATCAGCTAATAACGAATTAAGTTTCAATCATTAAATCTCTTACATAGATCAAAAAATTAAAATCCCATTTTGATCCACCTCATTAACAATTTCAAAATATTTAAGCCTCACTTATAAAGGATTAATAAAGCTTGATTGACATTAGCTTAATATAATATTCATAGATTTATATACCTAATAATTAGACTTTTAAGTCTGTTAAAACATAATAACTTTAAGCCTGAATAACATGCCTAAGTTCCGAATTTCTTTCCAAGAGAAGATCGATCATTTAAAGGTACACTTTCTGTGCATTCTATGGAAAACAAGGCTTTCTAAAATTCTATCACCCAATTTTCAGAAAGAGAAATCTCCCCGAAGAAGCCTAATAGCTAACCTATCCCCCATTATATATGAAAAAACGTGAAGTTGAAGTTCTAGTACTTTCAGATATCCATTTGGGCACCTACGGCTGTCATGCTCAAGAACTACTGTTTTACCTTAGAACAATCAAACCTAAAATTGTAATTCTAAACGGTGATATTATTGATATGTGGCAATTCAATAAACGATACTGGCCAGAGAGCCACATGAAAATCATTAAACATATCACCGGTTATTTAACAAAGGACGTAGATGTTTATTACATCACCGGGAACCATGATGAAATGCTTAGGAAATTTGTTGGCTTTCAAATGGGATCCTTGAAAATAGTCAACAAGCTTGTATTGAATCTTGATGGTAAAAAAGCCTGGTTCTTTCATGGAGATGTCTTTGATGTGACCATGAAACATTCCAAATGGGTGGCCAAATTGGGAGGAAAAGGTTATGACCTTCTCATCGTATTGAACCGACTTGTAAATCATCTGTCTGAAAAAATAGGACAGGGAAAAATATCGTTCTCAAAAAGGATCAAAAACGGGGTTAAATCTGCTGTCAAATTCATAAATGATTTTGAACAGGTTGCAGCCGATATTGCTATAGATAACCAATATGATTATGTGGTTTGTGGCCATATTCACCATCCCGAAATCAAAACCATTTCAAATAATGAAGGATCGGTAAAATACCTGAATTCTGGAGACTGGGTGGAAAATCTAACCGCACTGGAATACAGCGATGGAGAATGGTCTATTTATAAGTTTTCTGAAGACCAAATAGCTAATGAAACTTTTAAAATGAAGCGAAATTGGGAGGAAGAACCAAAGCTTAACTCTACTATTCTATTTGAAAATCTGATGAAGGAATTCAACCTTCAAAAAAGTCCAGATAATGGCCAGTTTTAAAAATCTTAAGATTCTTTACGCCATTCAGGGAACTGGCAATGGCCACCTGTGTAGAGCAATCGACATCATACCCATTCTGAAGAATTATGCTGAAGTAGATATACTTATTAGTGGGATACAGGCAGATATTGAGCTGCCTTATGAAGTAACCTATCGCCTGAAGGGACTCAGTTTCATCTTTGGAAAAAAGGGAGGGGTTAATATCTGGCAGACCTACCGTAAAAATCATTTGAAGTCGGTTTACAACGAGATAAAAGATCTGCCTGTTGAACAGTACGATCTGGTGATTAATGATTTTGAACCAATTTCGGCCTGGGCCGCATTTTTAAAGAATAAGCCCTGTTTTGCTTTAAGTCATCAATCTGCAGTGCTGGATAAATCGGTTCCATTACCAGAAAAAAATGATTGGATGGGTAAATGGATCCTGAAAAATTACGCCCCGGCAACGGTAAAATTTGGTTTTCATTTCGAGGAATTCAATCAGCATATATTTACTCCGGTAATCAGAAAGCAAATCCGTGACCTGGAAACAACAAATAAAGGTCATTATACGGTTTACCTGCCGGCCTATTCAGATGAACGCATTATTAAAATACTTAATACATTTCCCCAGGTTCAATGGGAGGTATTTTCCAAACATAATTCTCAGCAATATTCAATCGGCAATATTCATATTCACCCCGTAAATAATGAGACTTTTCTTAAAAGCTTTGCATCCTGTACCGGAATTATATGTGGTGCAGGTTTTGAAACTCCGGCTGAAGCCCTGTTCCTTCGGAAAAAATTACTAGTGATCCCTATGAAGAATCAATTCGAGCAACATTGCAATGCGGCAGCTCTTAAGAAGATAGGAGTGCCAGTAATTCAAAATTTTAAAAGCAAGAATATTGAGGTAATTCATAACTGGCTCAACAATCATGAAATATTAGAAATGAATTACCCTGATAGAACAGCTGAAATTATAGAAAATCTTCTTACCGATTTTCAACGAAATTATTCCAGAGAAACCCAAATGCAGGAAAAACTTTTGAAGACAGTCTAGATGTATTTAAAATATAGTAGCTATAAGTCTGCAAATAGCTTTGTAAAAGATGATTTTGGAAAGGATTTTCATTGGGGTGTGTCAACTGCTGCTTTTCAAACAGAGGGAAGTCCCATAGCCGATGGGAAAGGACTTTCCATTTGGGATGTTTTTTCAACAAAAAAAGGCAGGATTTATCAAAATCAAAATGCTGAAGTAGCCTGTGATTTCTATCATCGATATGAGGAAGATATCAAACTCATGGCTGAAATGAATATTCCGAATTTCAGGTTTTCAGTTTCGTGGTCAAGGATCATCCCTGCAGGGACTGGAACTATTAATCAGGCTGGTATTGATTTTTACAACAAGGTTATAGATTGTTGCCTTGTAAACGGAGTTGAACCCTGGATAACGCTATATCACTGGGATCTACCTAACATCCTTGAGGAAAAAGGAGGCTGGACAAACAGGAAAATTCTTGAATGGTTTAGCGAATATGTAACGGTTTGCGCTCAGAAATTTGGAGATAGAGTAAAACACTGGATGGTACTTAATGAACCTCTGGTATTTACCGGAGCGGGATATTTCCTTGGTTTACATGCGCCAGGAAAGAAAGGAATAAAGAACTTTTTGCCAGCAGTTCATCATGCAGCCTTGTGTCAAAGTATTGGAGGCAGAATACTCAAAAGAATAATCCGCGATTCCCGGATAGGTACTACCTTTTCATCTACCCTGATAGAACCTTACCGAAAAAATAAAAAAGATGAAAACGCGGCAATAAGAGTCGATGCCCTGGTAAATCGTCTGTTTATTGAGCCAAGCCTGGGAATGGGATACCCAACCATGGAACTTCCATTTCTGAAGAAAATTGATAAGTATAAGCATAAGGGTGATGAGGAATTACTGAAATTCGATTTTGATTTTATAGGAATACAGAATTATACCCGTGAGATCATTAAAAAGTCCTGGTTCGTTCCATTCATCAAAGCTACTAATGTGAAGGCCGAAAAACGAAAAGTACCTACAACACAAATGGGCTGGGAAGTTTATCCTCCTTCGATTTATGAAATACTTCGAAAATTCGGGAATTATGACCAATCTAAGGAATTGATAGTGACTGAAAATGGAGCAGCCTTTCCTGACCATTTAACTGATGGAAATGTAAATGATACCAATCGAAAAAAATTCATCAAAAAACACTTACAGGAAGTACTTAGAGCAAAAAAAGAAGGTGTAAATGTCAGGGGATATTTTGTGTGGAGTTTTACCGATAATTTTGAGTGGGCGGAAGGTTACAAACCAAGATTCGGTTTAGTCTATATCGATTACAAAACCCAAAAACGCAGTATTAAAAGCAGTGGGATTTGGTACAGTGAATTTTTAAAAAATGCTAGCAGCCTTAGAGTGCTAAAATGATGTAAAAAATAAAAATTTAATACTGAGTTTTCTTTAGCAGTTGATCCATAATATTCTCTAAACACATTTTCGATGATACTCTTTTACCTTTAAATAAACCGTTAGAGTGACCATTCAGAAATTCTTTTTTAAAGTACTATCTTTACCATTATTTAATACTGAAAAAGTGTACTGTTTTTATCTTGAGAAAAAGCAGCGTCTTGGGTTTCAGAAGATCCATACCAAGGATTGCGAATTACTTCCAGAAAAAAAGGCTCGATTTAAACTAGGTTATTTCGATAATTACGAAGAGCTTATTGATCATGCAAAAAATGAATACGGAGATGTGAAACTCTGTGAGCTTTGTTGTAATACCGAAGCTGAATCGTAATAAAAAAGACCAGATTTTAATCAACTAGAAAATACCAATTAAAAACCCCTTGATTACAGGGGTTTTTCGTTTTGAAATCTTTTGTCGGTAAGGCTTTCCATAAAAGCAATAATGGCTTCCATCTCCTCTTCGTTTAAATCAAGAGAGTCTGGAGGGAGGGTTTGATATTCCTCAATAATCCCCAGGCCGGCTCCACCTCCGTTATTGTAAAACTCCATCACCTGCTCTAAATTAGTGTACACTCCATTATGCATATACGGTGCAGTAAGGGCAATATTTCTCAATGTTGGTGTCTTGAAGAAAAATTTTCTGCTTTCTGTTTTCATTAAGGTATACCTTCCCAGATCTGGATCTATTGAAGAGTTAGCTGATGTATCTTTTGGAACTCCCAACAGTTCCATTTCTGTATCGAGAAATTCAGGAGGGATCGTTCCATTAAAAACAGGAGCGAAATGGCAGGTAGCGCATTTTGCCTTTCCCATGAATAGGTTGAAGCCTTTAATCTCCTGGCTACTCAAACTATTCTCAATCCCATTTATATTATTATCGAATTTCGAATTAAACGGCATAAGGTCCCTGATATAACTAGCGATAGCATTCCTGATATTCCCATGTGTAGCGCCTCGCTTATATAATTTATCAAACTCTTTTACGTAAGTAGAATCTGAAGCAACGGTTTCACTAAACTTTTCAAGGTCTGAATGGAATTCATTTTCTGCGTTAATAACCGCCACAATTTGTTTCTCCAGTCCTCGCGACCGATTATCATAAAAGAATGCTTTTTGAAGAGCCGCATAACCCAGTGTTGGAGTATTCCTGATCTGACCTTCAAATTTGGTAAGGCCATCGGTAAAAGCTTTATCAGCCTGATGACAGGTAGCACAGCTCATCGTTTTTGTATTTGAAAGGCTGGAATCCTCGAACAATCTTTTTCCAAGTTCAGCCTTAGCCTCGGTAAACTGATTATTTCTGTTATAAGCTGTAAAATAATCCAGGTTAAATGTCTGCCTTTCAAAAAGGCTTTCAGCATCTATACCGATTGGCAAACCAACCGGAAAATCTGCATTCCAGTCTTCCCTGGTCCTTTTCCATAATTCTAGCTGCATATGAGTATGGTCCTTTATAAAGCTGTATCGATCGAAATCATTAAAATTCGTGTCTAAACTTTGAATGCTTCGCTCAATTTCGGTCTTCCATGATTCATATAGATCAGGCCTTTTAAACTCAGATTTAAAAATTTCCAAAATATGACCAATCGAGGTGTATACGATTCCTGCTTCCTGAAGCGAGCGCTCCAGCACCGGAGAATCAAATCCCGTTATTCCCAGGGTACTAATCCTTATTATCTCATCGCGAATCAACCATAGAATATGGTAATTTTGAAAATTGAATTCCGTATTCTGCTGAATAAAATTCATCCTGTTCCTGGTACTTGAAATTGCCTTCTGAAGTGCTTCAGGATCTATAGATTCTGCAAAAAGATTCTCCTCGATTACCTGGTATCCAAAAGGTTCAAAGCTTTTAATGTTGGTTTCATCTTCCTCCTCAACCTTGAGAATATTGGGAGCATTCAATGCCTTATAGGTTTTCTTTTCAGCGAAAGCCAGAATAGCCTCTGCTTGCTTAAATGAATTGCGGCTTTGAATATAAAAGTGTTTTTTCCTCTCAATTTCATTTTCGGCCTGGAGACTGTCTAGGTATATAACGCTTCTTTTGATTTGATCCAGGTAATAATTTTCCAGTTTTTTTACCGGAGGCAATTCAGCATATTCTGTATCCTGACTTTCTTTACAGGAAATCAGGAATAGGAAAAGGCATGGAAATACCCATGCCTTAATAGTTTGTTTTTTGAACATTTTTAAGCTCATTTTATCTGTCTAATCCTTTTAGCACGTATAACTGGCTTCCCTCATTTGAATATGCTGCATTGGTAGAGGTATCTGTAAACGAAGCATCTTCCCAGCCATGGTTTTGAGTGATCAAAAGAAACATATCCTTAACTCCAACAGTTTCAGAAATATCGATCATCCCGGTTATTTCCCAGGTATTATCGGTGGTTCCATATCCCATTGATGCAGCCAGTTCCTGGTCACATTCAAGTACCGTTCTTAGTTTGCCGGTCTCAAGATCATATTGGTACAGGCGTGCGAAATGATTTTTAAGAGGATTAGGATCATTGCCATAATTAGGATCCTCCTGGATATAAGCATAATTTTCGGTTACCACGATATTATCAGGGCTTAGGAATGTTTTAGCTTCCCCTTCCAGGTTATCTCCGTCAAGTACGCAAGTGATTTTTCCTGGCGCGGTAGGATCGTTTTCATTTAATTCCAGTTTGTAAACTCTACCATAAATGGTAGCCGCATCATCAGTAAAATCGCTGTCTCTTCTTCCGGTCACACAGAAATAGATCTCTCTTTGGTTTTTGGCTGAACCTCTTCTCCAGTCGATATCTTCAAGTCTTGTAAAGCCCATCACACCTTTGGCATCGGCTTCCATTTCAAGCTCTTCAAGGGTTTGTCCAGTTAATTCCACAAATTCCATATCATAGGATTGACCTTCCAGCATTTCAGCTTCCTGGCCAACTTCGAAACCTGGCACTTTCAGACCATAAAGTTTTCCGTTGTTGAAACTTCCTGCATCTGAAACATACATTCCCAATTGGCCAGATGGTTCATCACCAGATGAATCGTCATCTCCAATAAAGGTTACAGTTTTACCTGGATAAGCATCTCTTCCGATTGGCACTGCATTTTCAACAGTCCACTGACCCATCCCGTTAATGATATCAGCAGTAGAGGCATTAGCAGCATCCTTGTTTGGATCTAGTTGGAAAACTTTCCCTGGATTTCCGGAAATTGACCATTCACCACCGGAAAGATAAACAGGAGAAAAGAATCCATTTTCTTCGGTTACCAGGGTTCCTGAACATTGAGCTACATTTCCGGTTGCAGTAGCATTAAGGATATATTCACCGCTAATAGGTTTTAAGCCTGCATCTAGCTGGATCCTGGCTACAGAGAAATCGGCCTCGATATTATTGATCAATGTAAAAGTTCCGTCAGGATTTCTTAATAGTCCTGCACCGTCGGCCATAGAACCATAAATGAAGTCGGTGTTTTTTCCAGTGGTAGGAAGCACATCTTCAGAAGACAAGATAGGATAAGCCTTTACTCTTCGGAACTGAGGTTCGATCTTAAGAAAGGATGGAGTTTCAGAATAGGCTTTTAAAGGAGCCATTTCTGGACGAATACCTTTGAGTTTAAGATCTGCTGAAGTTTCTTCAAAAGCAGACTGATCCTCGGTACAGGAAGTGAAGCAAATTAATCCTGCAAGAGCGAGGATCGAGAGATTTGATTTCATAATTAAATTGGTTTTAAGTTTACAGGAATAAAAGTACTTTCAGGCTTCTTGAAGGTGTTTAATTAAAAATCATTTGATCTTAAATTAATGGCTACCTATATGTTACCCAGATTAACTCATTATTAAAATCTAAAATCGAATAGTCTTCAGGATTTAAATTATTTGGGAATGGCCTACATTTATATTTCACCTGATTCTTACTCAATAGGAAATTCCATTAAAATCTGAACCACTATCATGATCAAATTCTTTCTTCTCAGTTTCCTTTTCTTAGTTTTTTCCTGCAAAAAAAATCACGAAAGAGCTTCAGAAGCTTATTCCGGAGAACAGGAAATTGAAATTCATGGCCATAGAGGTAGCAGGGGAACCATGCCCGAAAACACCATTCAGGGATTTATAGCGGCAATTAATGACAGCGCAGATGTACTGGAAATGGACGTGGTAATTTCGAATGATAAAAAAGTAGTGGTTTCCCACGAAGCCTATATGGCTTCCAAATTCGTTTTGCTTCCAAATGGAAATATAATTCAGCCAAAAGATGAACGTAAGTTCAATCTTTACGAAATGAGTTATGATAGTATTCAAAAATTCGAAACAGGCTTAAAAGAGGATCAGGGATTTCCCGACCAGAAAAAAATATCAACTTATAAACCCTTGCTTTCGGAAGTTATAGATAGTGTTGAAGAGTATATTCGAAATAATGAAATTGCTCCAGTGAGATATAATATTGAGATAAAATCAGATCCACGCGATTATAAAGAATATCAACCGGAACCCGAAGAATTTGTAGAATTGGTGATGAAACTTATTCAAAGTAAAAACATAGAAAACAGGTATAGTATTCAATCCTTTGACACGAATATACTTGAGATTTTAAATGAAAAATACCCGAAAGTGCCACTGGTTTATCTGGTATATAAACCAGGAATATCTAATAATCTTGAACAACTTTCTTTCGTACCAGACATTTATAGCCCAGAGTATAATCTGATTACCACCAAGGCTTTTGTAGACACCGTCAAGAGAAAAAATATGAAATTGATTCCGTGGACGGTTAACGATAGCCTTGCCATAAAGAGAATGAAATCCTTTGGTGTAGATGGGATTATTTCAGATTATCCTAACCGGGTTTATAATTTGCTTCAGAATGATATTTCAAAAAAGAATTAAAAATGGAAAAGCCCCTCGGTAGGGGCTAAACCTGCTTATATACCGAATGGCAAAGCGGCTATCTAGGAAGGGGAATGCTATACTTCAAAATTAGGTGTTTTAAAAGTGAGTATTGTTAGTTTTATTTTATTTAAAACTTAAATTTTCAACCTGTTATTCAAGATTAGTCATTTAAATTCCACTAGCTAATTTTCATTGCTTTCTATATAAAATTACCCCACTATAAAAAAAGGATGCCCCTAAAAACATCCTTATTCTTTCGATTCCTATGAGAATCAAGATTTCATTTAGTCATTCAATGTTTCTAAGGTCCTATCCAGGTCTTTGCCAATCTTGTACAAATACAAATTGACTATCAGCAAAATGAAGACAGAAGAAAATATGAATACTAGCATGATATTTATGATTCGCTTTAATTATTGAAGCAAATATAGCAGCAGGTAATAGGTTCAAGAATAAATGAAAATTAAAAAAAGGCTATGATAAATGAAGAGGTAAGATTTAATTTAATCCAGAATTAATTACGAAGAACCAAATATTAAAATTTTATAAAGCGAGACTAATCTGGTGACCAATTAACTTCGAATTAGCACTCTAACCCACTAAATCTCCATTTAAAATTTATTTTACTTTTTATATCTGGAGCATCTTCCTTTTGTTCTTTCCTTTAGAAAAATAAAAAGCCCTGATTCTGATTTTAGATTTTACTTCCCATAGAGCTGTATGCATTTCCTTTCTGAAATAGGTTGGAATAAAATTTCGCGATAAGAAAGACTTATAAATAGCTTAGCGGTTTATGCAGTCTGATTAGCGCTAAATTTTATAGGTTTGGAAGAAAGGGAAATGCCGAAAGTAAATCAGAAAAATTTGAGGTTTTTCGTTTAATCCAGATTCATAACGATGTAGTTTATAAAACCACCCCCCTGTTAGAAAGGGAATAATTAGCTTCACTAATCCGCTATTCTTAAAAGTTTTTACTGCAAAAATTGTGGTTTACAAGCTTTGAAACATATTAAGATTATCTCTATCATATGGCTCAATTTAATTTTTATAGCTTTATAGCTAAACCAACTTTAATTATGTTCTTAAAAAATTTAATGCTTTTGAGCTTGATAAGCTGCAACCTTGTTATAGCTCAAAAGAAGGATTTTTCATTATCAGGAAAAACATCTAATATTAATGATGGTACCTATCTATTTCTTCGAGATCTCGTAAATGGAGGGAATATTGATTCTGCTCTTGTTAAAAATAATAGCTTCAAATTTGAAACAATTTTGACTGAACCCGTTGTTTACACAATGCTCTTTTCAAGGGACCGAAAAAACTTTAAAGAAGTTTGGATTGAAGATTCAGAAATGACATTTAATTCTTCCAATGTAGATTTTAAAAATGCGAAAATAACAGGATCTCGCAATCAATACTTATTTGAGGAATTAATTGAAGACACATACTCCAATTCAAATAATTTATCAAAGAAAATTATTAAAGAAAAGGAAGTCTCCTTTATCAAAAATCACCCCGATGCTGTTATAAGTGCCTATCTCTTACATGGTAATAAGAAATTGAATAAAGAGGAAATTAAAGGGCTTTTCAAAAACCTTACAGATGATGTAAAGCAAAGTTCTTTGGGTAAAAAGATAGCAAGGAATATTGAAAATAACATCGCTTCAATAGGAAAGGAATTTCCTGATTTTAGTATCCCAAATGAGAAAGGTGAAATAAAACAAATTTCAAAATTGACCGGTGGTCTCACCTTGCTTCAATTCTGGTCATCTACTTGTTATGGTAGTAGATTGATGAATCCGAAGCTAAAGGAAATTTATGAGAAATACCATTCGGAAGGATTTAGAATTGTTGGGATTTCCAGAGATAGAAT
Source organism: Christiangramia oceanisediminis (assembly GCF_022570735.2). GTDB lineage: Bacteria > Bacteroidota > Bacteroidia > Flavobacteriales > Flavobacteriaceae > Christiangramia > Christiangramia oceanisediminis. Next base: position 578,617 of record NZ_JANCNS010000003.1, read on the forward strand.
CAAAGATAATTGGACCAATGCGATTAAAGAGGATAATCTTACCTGGCCTCAATTAAGTAATCTGGAAAGCTGGGAAGGCGAAGTTTTCCAGGCATATGGTATTTCAACTACCCCTTCAAATATTTTAATTAATGAAAAAGGAATTATTGTAGAACGAGATATAGATATTGAAGATTTAGATAATACTATTTCCCGTTATTTGAATTAAGAATTTCGCGCAGTTTAAAGAAAAAAACTGACCAAAGTAGGACATACACCAATAGCTGGCACCGTAAAATTGAAAAATAGTATCTTCAAAAATAAATCAAACCAAAACGGGACAATCTGCCTCCACTATTCCACTGACTAATTTTATGATAAATTGTGAGGCACATTTTGAACGCAACCTTTTGTTTAATTTTTCATCTATTATCTAAACAGAGAACTTGGAAAGATTTATCATACTTCTTATATCAATAATCAGCCTTGGTTGTAGTAGAGACGATATCGGTTACATAGAATCTGATATAAATTTTATGCCGGTAGAAATTTATAACAATTCAAATACTTCAGAAATTCCAGATCTAAAACTTAAACTGATCACAGAAGAAATATATCCCTGTATTAATTACACTATAATTACCGATCAGTCAATAGAAAAAAATGTGCTCAGGATAAGAATGAAAGAAATTTCCAATCCGGGTATCTGTTTAACAGCTTTAGGCCCGGCAACTGCTTATATAGATCTACCAGAAAATATTACTGAGATAAGCTTTATCAATGGCCAGACAATTGACAAATATTCAATTGAAATTAACCAGGAAAAAATTTCCATAAATCGCATTGAAAGTAACTTTACAAATTTGCTTTTTGAAGATACTTTTCGATATCCTGAAAATTCTTTTGCCTACGTAGGTGGTACGAACACCGATAACACTGAAATCTATCAGGCTTTTTTAGAAGTACTGCTTGAAAATCCAAATTTCACGCAATTCAGCTTTGAGGGAGAGGGACGGATACCTTATCCTCCCGCCTCAGATGGTCATTGGGTTGACCGCCCATCGAAGTATTTCAAATACACAGATTACGAAGAATTCGAAAATTTAGAATCAATTCTACAGGACTTTTCAAATGAAAATATTGAGGAAAATTCTGGTGTTTCACTTTCCATTTACGGTTGGGATAATATAAGTTATCATAGCTGGCTTAATAACTAGTCAGGAACCCCCTATCAGTTTATACTTAAATAGACTCCACCGTTAGAAAGAAAACTGGTATATTCACCATCATTCTGGCTAGGCCTACGAATCAATTTTCCCGTTCTATGATGCAATTATAATCAATGAAATAATTCTTATTTCAATTAGATTGTGTTGGATAAAACAATTTAATAATGACGAAAATCTTACTAACCTCACTACTGTTTTCACTGAGCTTAAATAGCTATTCTCAATCTGAAAAGGATAATCTATTAGAGCAGGATATTGATGAGATAATTGAAGAACTAAAATTCATGTACCATTATGATCAGGCTACGAGAGAATATTTGTACTATCAAACATTTGATAAGTCGATCACTGATAGCATTGAAAATTTAAGCAATGAGGTAAGAGAAAACAGGTTGAAATTCACCCCGGTTAAGTCAGATTCCCTCAAGAAAAAGATCTGGAAAAATTATATTACCCCAATGGACAAGATCCACACGGAGAGAGTAATTGAAATAACGAAAAAATATGGGTTCCCTTCCGCTAAAAGATTAAAAGAATATTCGGAAGAAAACATTGATTTTAATCCTTTGATCCTGTTAATTCATTCCCCATTCGAATATTCAGAAGATCTAAAGAAAATAGTAAAAATAGAACGGGAAAAGGGAAGGTTAGAAAAGTGTGATTATGGATATCTACTTTGGCATTTAAATGGTCGTTCAGATTTTCAACCAATGCTGGACAATGGATATGCAATGACTAAAAAAGAAGATGGAACTATCGAACTAAAAGCAGTGGACTGTGATTAAAATTTCGAAAACTGCTATAAAATAAAAGCTAGCCCTTGTCGCTATCTGCATAGCGCAAACAAAAGACTGCGATAGACCAGATAAAACAAGTAGTTTTATCTGGCACTTTTGAAGCTATTTTTTATTGCTTTGTTAGAGTCACAACTTCATCAAGGGTTTTGTACCAGCTAATTTGTTGATCATCTATTTTTGAAAAGCTAAACATTACCGTGTTTCCTTCTGGATAATTGAGTTCTAAACGGAAATGTTCTTCATTATTGATTTCCAGAATACCCATAGAAACACTGGAATCATGCATAGATTTCAGATGATCCTTTTGGCTTATTTCACCCGAACCTGAAAGTACGATAATATCATCCTCAGTGATCTCAAAACCTGTTCTTGAATCCTCATAAGTATCTGCTTGCCAGGTACCAAGTAGCCAGGCCGGCGGATTAATAGGATTTACATAGGTTTCATCATCTTTGCTACAGGAAATAGTTAAGATACATAAACATAGGAGGATCAAATTCTTTTTCATGATGGTAAATAGGTTACAATTGAAAATCGCCTTCTTAAATCTAATAATGTGAAGCAGTAGGAATAACGGGGTTTTACACTAATGCTCGTAAATCTAAAGCTTTTCTTAAACAGGAAAAAGGAGAAATCCGTTTAAAAATAAACCAGGATTGATATTCTCAAATTGGTTTGAGCTACTTTCCGGTGAATCATGCAGTTGGAAAAATAGTTTAAAATGACCTATTTTGTCCCTTCTTTTGGTTTATTTGTGCTGAACCTCTAACGTTCCAGAATGAAAATTTTTTATCTGCACCGACTCAAAAGCAAATTAAGATAATTCCTTTCCGCTGAAATATTTGATAAGATCCTGCTTCTGCCTTTTCCATAAACTCCCTGGGATTAATGTCAAAGCAAATACCGGTTGAAGTTTTCTTCCTAAATTTGGCGCTACTAAATACAGTGTGAAAAGAACTTTAGTAAGATATAGAAATACTGCTTTTGGAAGGTTTGTTTTTCGCAATCAAAAGTACGCTCCCATTCTTTTTTTTATGGGTGGTTTCATATTTGACACCCTCACCTTAGGGCGAATAGATCGTGTTTATGATACGGTAGTACTATGCTCGCATATGACCTTATTATCCTTAACACTTTATTTATATAATACAGTGGATGATAACAGGTGGGAAGGTACTTTTATCGAACGATATTCCGAATATCTTCCACTAGCCATACAGTTCTTCTTTGGCGCACTTTCAAGTGCTTTTGTCATCTATTTTTTCAGAAGTGTGTCGATGTCAAAAACTCTGTTTTTTTTCATACTGCTGGTTCTGCTCCTATTTGCAAACGAGTTTCTTAAAAGTAAGATCTCCAACAAATACCTTCAGTTTAGTGTTTATTTTTTTATCAGTTTTACCTTTTTCGCCTTTATTATTCCCACGCTGATCAAGGAAATGAATACCTTTATTTTTATCATTTCGGGGCTGATAAGTTTGGGGTGTACGCTAGCACTCATCACGTTTATTTACAGTTCAAGCCCAGTCACAAGAGCTGAGATAAGTTTAAAAAAACTCATCGGTCTTATCCTTTCTATCTATATATCAATTAATGTTTTTTACTATTTCAATTTGATTCCTCCAGTGCCACTAGCTATGGATACCGGGTTGGTGGCTCATAATGTGCGAAAAATAAATAACGAATACTTTGTTACCTACGAAAAGAACCCATGGTATATATTCTGGCGTAAACATGACACCAATTTTCATCACCAGGCAGGTGAAAGAGTTTATGTATTCACTTCTGTTTTTGCACCTACAGATTTAAAAAAGTCCATTTTTCATAGGTGGAAATGGTACAATCCTGAAACCAGAAAATGGGAAGTAACAGATGATATTGATTTTGAAGTTGCCGGTGGGCGTGATCGTGGTTTCCGTGGATATACCTATAAAAATAACCTTAAGGAAGGCCAATGGAAAGTTGAAGTAATTACCGAAGAGGAACTGATACTTGGTATTGTGGATTTTGAGATTAAAAACACTGCTAAACCTCCTAAAGGAAGAATGGTAAAGAAATCATTTTAACAACGGTTACCTCAATTAATGAAACGACATATTTTGTCGCTTTCTCTTGTTTTATTTGTCCTGAACTTCTAAATTAACAGGATGAATATTCTACCTTCACGGACTCCATAGCAAACTCATCCCCGGAAAAGGAAAAGTACTGGAACAATACGGAGAAGTCTTTGCTCCCGATATCAATTATAAACATCAGCATATCCAGCCTGTAGAAATATTAAAGCAATTCCCACATACCGAATTCAACGCCATTATCGGCAGCAGTATGGGAGCTTTGAATGCCTATATCATTTCTGAAAATATTGGCAGGCCGGCATTGATGTTCAATCCGCCGCTATCCAAATACCGGTCTGTAGAATTTAAACCGAAATTTAAGAAAGGACATATTTTCCAGATGTTCCGACTTGGAGGTAAGGATGAAATTGATGTGGCAGCCAAGATTGCCGATGCCCTCGAAGTAAGCCTGGATTTTTTGATTGGTAAGGTAGACCAGGAACTCGACCAGCACCCGCTTAAACGTATGATCGAGGTACAGCAAATGGGAGAAGATGATAAAGAATATTCTTTATACTTTAGATGCTTTGATCAAAAATGTAAAATTTAAGTCTATCGCTTAAACCATGGAAGTAACTTACCCCCGGCAACTGGTATATTTCACCTATTTAGCGACACCGGTACAAGAAGGTACAGCTTATATATTCTTTGCTATGGATCATTACTCGGAGTTCGTTTTTCAATTAGGCGTAGAACCTAATAACTCTGAAGAAGCCACCCTACGCCAGCTTAAAAAGCTGATGAAAAACAAAGGCTTTAAAACGTCCCCTAAAAAACCGTTTACCCTTATGACTAGTTGCGGGAAGGACTTTAAAGATAAAATGCAAGCCGCCATACGACCCTACAATGGCAACCTAATCATAGATATCGAAACAACCCTGGAGAAGACCCATGATTTCGCCGGATATCTCACCAGCAAATATTAATTATTACCTTTGAGACTATGAGTACAACAGCAACCAAACCAAATCATATAGGCCGTAAAATTGCCCGCATTCGTGAACTGCGCGGCATGAAGCAAGAGACCCTCGCCGAGGAGCTGGGCATTTCACAGCAGAGTGTTTCGCATCTAGAGCAAAGTGAGACCTTAGAAGATGATAAGCTGGAACGAGTGGCCTAAGCGCTGGGTGTTTCTAAAGAAGCCATTGAGAATTTTAGCGAGGAAGCTATATTTAATAATATTCAGAACAACTACGAAGGATCCACCATTAATGCCGGGCCTACGATTAACCATCATTGTACCTTTAATCCTCTGGATAAACTGGTAGAAGCCTACGAAGAAAACAAAAAACTCTACGAACGTCTGGTGCAAGCCGAAAAGGATAAGGTTTCGTATTTGGAGAAGTTAGTGGGCAAAATAGAAAATCACTGATTTCAACCTTTTAGTTTAAAAACCCTCTCCTTTTTCCATATAAGATTTCTCCTTTTTCTGATGAATTTAAAAAAACACTGTCTATTCAAATAGGTAATGATTAGCTAGTCTAACTATAAATGTTATTATACCTAGAAAGACAAATATCCACCAGTATTTTTTAAGTCGTTTGTTTTGTTCATGATTTGTATATTTTAATACTAAACCAAAAGCTATTGCAAGTAGAGGAACAATAATTTTAATGGCTTCCATTTTTAATTGTTTTTTTATTTACTCTTCTAAAATTTTTAGAAGGAAGAACACTGTTGTCATTAAGCCCAATAAAATTGCTGCAATTATTTGAGTGAACGGTGTAATATCAGTGGCACCAATTTTTCTGCTTTTGTACCTTTTCTTTTTCTTTCTCAACCACGATACTAAATAGTAGATTTGGAAAGCGGTAAATAATAATCCAGCAAAGCTAAATAAGAGATTCATAAGTTAATTTCCCTCCTTTATTTTTTCATATCCTCTTTCGATTACCACCGGCTTCATAGTGTTTAAGTTTGTTCGTATTACATTTATACCGTTTGAAACTTCTTCCGACATGTTTGGGGTAGGTCCTGGAATTAATCTATCAACTGCATTATGGATAACCTCACCACCAATAATAAAACCTGCCTCTTCAGCGGCAGCGCCATAATCTGCTGTTATTAAATTAACTCCAAACTCTAAAAGAGAACCTGCCATACTAACTCCATTTCCTATACCGGCAATTGTGGCACCTGGTGCAGCTCCCACTCCTGCTACTGCAGATCCTACCACGGCAGCACCGTAACCTGTTACTGCAATACCGTCTCCGGCTGTTTGTAAGTCATCTGCAATAGATAGTAATTGGTCTTTATTATGATTAACATATGTTTGTGTCTCCTCTAGAAAGCTACCGTTGGATTCTATAGATACTCCTGTAGCACCAACAGCTAACTCATCTCCCTTTCCATAAGTTTTGCCTGTATTATTGTCGGTGAAAACGCCATTATCTTGTAAAGAATATCCTTTTCCTACTGCAACATCGGTAGCTTTACCCAGGTTCACATATCCTTCTTTTTCCGCAGAACCATCATGCCATTCAATATTTCCATTATCTAAATTTTGATACCAGTCTGTAGGAGCCATTCCATCAGGATCAATCCAGTATAAAGGATTATTGAAGGCATAATTATAAGGAGAGTGTCTTCTCATCTGTTCAGCCAATGGATCAATATTCATCCACCTACCCAGTGCAGGATCATAGTTTCTGGCAGAGACATCATACCAGTCTAAGGTATTCCCAGAGAAGGTTTCATCCTGTAGCTCTTTCCCTCCAAAACCATAACGTTTCGCGGCATCATTACCATAACTACTGCCTCCACCATTATACCCTTGGTGGGTGAGCCCAAATGGATAATAATTTTTCTCCTGGATAATTTCCGTAGCAGGATCTATCGAGCCGTTGTGATCACCATCAGTATAGCTTAAACGCACATTTCCGAGATGATCGACGTAATTGTAGACATAATTAAACTGCCCGTTGTCATAAGACACGTATCCCTCGGAAGTACTAAAGAATTGCAGTGTTCCGCCTTCGTAGATAAAGTTTCCGGCATAGTCCGTGGTCTTACCTGGGATTACTTTTCGAAGTTTTACCCCGGTAGCGTCATAGGCGTAATGAATTGTCTGGCTGGAAGAGCCGTTAAACTCCACATCTACCGGCAGGTTCAAATGATTATAAGTAATATTCGTTATCCCTTTATTGGCATCGGATGTTAAGTTGCCATTAGGATCATACATATAATCATCGCCAGTGTTTGTTCCATCTTCGAACCCATTTGTATTTCCAATATCGCTTACCCGGCGCAACCTATTGCTTACATCTGAATTATTATAATCATAGGTAAGGTTATCCATAGCCCCGGAACTCCCTCTCTTTAACTTTTGAATATTACCATTCTTATCATAAGTCACCCCACTCAGATTATATGCAGAATTATGAGCAGTCGCCGAAGTGATTCGGTTTAGATCGTCATAATAATACCTATAATACTTCAAGTTACTGTCTGTGTTATCCGTTCTCCAGTCGGCCCTACTAATATTCCCATTAAAGAGAGGCGTGCCTGAAGATGGATCATTATAAGATAATTGAAAGTTAAATAATTTATCAGTATTTCCAATATCATTAATAGATTTAAGCCAGCCTCTAACATTATAAGAATATTCTATATCCTGCAACCTGGTACTGTCTGAAGCAACATTTCCAACTCCTTTGTTCTCTAGTTGACCTAGTTCATCGTAATCGTTTTCTGTAATCATCTCAGGAGTGCTACCATTGATGGTCTGGGTATGTTTCTTAAGTCGCTTCATGTGATCATAATCATAGGTGTCGATAGTCACAATATCACTCTTACCGGTTTTTTGATGGGTCGTCTTAGTCTGTAATACAGTTCCTGTGAAATCAAGGTCATGTGCAACTATATCTGTAGTGCCAAGGAATGGATTATAGGTTTTGGTCCAGACAACCCTTCCTTTACTATCATATCCCATGGCCGTGGTGATCCACTGGCTGGTTCCAAGAACTCTTGTTTTGGTAACCGTAGCAAGCCCTTTGGTTCCCATTCCTTTTATAATTGTTTCTCCAAGAGAATTGGAATTAGGAATGGTGAAACCAATGTTCAGATTATCATAGGAATCGTAATAATTGATGGTATAAATCTCACTAATCGATGTTTGAGGTTTGGCGTTATTGGTGTAATAGACATTGGTTCCTCCTAGACTTCTTGAAGAGGTTTGTCTTTGTTCATAATTATAAGTAGCTCCGTCGAAAGTTCCCTGAAGATTGGATCGACCATTACTATTACTTATATAACCGGTATAAGCCACCCGTCCAAAAGCATCATATTTTGTAAATAACCATTGGTCAGTAGGCTCTCCAGAATTTACACCTCTCATATTTGCATCCTGAGTAAGTACAGGTTGATCCAGCTTGTTGTATACGATATACTCCCAACCTTTACCCGGAACCTTTTTCTCAGCCAGGCGGTTTCTACGATCGTATTTGTACTGGTAACACAATTCATTCTTTTCCGTAGTAGATATACTATCATGAATCACCTTAGGTGGTAATACATAGGTAAGGTTACCATAGTCATCGTAAACGTAGTATGTATCATGTTTAGCATTAGTCTCTCCTGAGTCTGTCGTATCCCCATCGCCATTGTTATCACTATCAGCATAGGTTCTTTTTAACACCACTCTACCTTGCTTATCCGTAAACTCTTCCGTAGTATGAGCCGTACCGGAGGTGTGGTTCTCATCTTTAGTAATGGTTTTATATAATTCTCCAGTGGCATAATAGCCTCCGGAGGACAAGGTAGGTTCATAGATCCCGTTAGTATACGTAAGGCTCACCTGGTAGTTACGTACTTCACTGGAAGTGTTCGTTTGATAATCCATCTCAACCTCATGTCCCCCGCCTAATCGCCAGTCATAACCGGGAGCTGCCTGTTTTTCAGGTCGACTAAGAGGGGAAGCTTCCAATTGACTTTCCGAGAATGGGTTGGCTGTGCTCACTCCATTGAAATCATCTGGGAAAGCAGCATCATAATAATTACGAGTGTTTTCATCTATATCCCCAGTTCTAAAAGAACCAGAACTTCCAGTTTCCACATAGGGAAGGTATTCCCGGGTCTGGCGACCATACTGGTCATAAGCCACATGGGTCACCAGGTCTTTACAAGCTTCATTACCATGGCCAATGCCAACCTGTTGTTTTGGTCTTCCAAGACCATCAAAATACGTGACCTGCTCAATGGCATCTGTTACATCTCCATTCTCATTTTGATAGGTTCGGGTAAATACATAATTCTCGGTATTACTCAGGGATAGTGCATCATTACAACCTGCACTGGTGGTAAATACAAAATTATCCAAAGCAATATCTCCTGTATAATTACTACCGGTAGTAGCTACAAAACGGAACATCTGTGATCCTGTTGTGTTAGAAAGGTTTACAGTATAAGATTGCCAGCTCGTTCCCTGGTTTCCTGATTTTGACCAAATAGTCCCCCAGCTACCACCACCATTGGAACTTATTTGCAACTGGATGGAACCAATCGTTGCTCCATACATATGGTAGTTAAAGGTAAAGGCACTTATAGAGCTTACATCATAGCTAGGAGAAGTAATAATTGCCGTTTTACTAGGAAAGTTAGGACTGGAGGATTCAGTATAAATGTAGTAAGAGCCATCATAAGCTCCGGAAGGACCGGTAGAACTTGAGGGCGTGCCCCCACTCCTCCTACTCCAATCCATATCATCAGACGAAGATTGTGTCCAACCGCCCAGACCGCTCTCGAAACTCTCATCAGAGGCCGCCAGTAACACAGGACTGACCACGCCATTAGAATTCGTTTTATTATTTAATGCAATACTATCGGTTAACCCTACAAAAATAAATAGGATCGTAAATATAAATGTACTTCTCATCATATTAATTTTTGTAGTTGTACTGGTTTTCCTGAACGAGGTTACCTAGTTGATCTTTGATGAATTCAAGACGATTGAAATTATCATAGTGATAGGTAGTTACCTGTGCCCTTGGATCGGTGATCTTAGTTACACCTACTAAGGGTTCATATTCGTAAGTGGTAACCATCGCGTTGGGAAGATTCATGCGAAGATTATTGATCTGCAACATATCAGATTCATCATAATATTCCAGACCACTATGTCCTGATAATTGGTTCATAACCTCAGTTGAAGTGGCATTCTCGATCTTGGCAATGGGGTGTTGATCATTATAACCCCACAAATAAACAATATGAGCACCGTCTTCTTTAGATACCTCTAAAGGATTACCAGAAGAATCGTAACTATGGTAGCGCACGCGGGGTTCTAGCGCATTTGGACCTTTCGCAACTGACACAAAGTCTAATTCCGCCTTCTTTAAACCTATGCTTTTATAGGTATTCTTTACATATGATAAAAGTTCACTGCTTTGAGCAATCTTATCTCCATTTAAATCCTTGTATTGCCGGATTTCAATAGGAACAACCCGGTTTTGAAAAAGTAGGTCCTCCTCAGCAGGTGTGGTATTGATTAAATCCTTGGTATAAACAAATTTCTGAATCAGCGGATCCAGATCACTGGCATCGGTCAATACAGAGGCTACCTGGTAATGATTTGAATAATTGAAATCATATTCGGTAGTTTTTACATGATTACTTGCCCCATCATAACTGGTTTCCGTAGTTGAAACTTTATCCACTGTTCCCCCAGTCATGAAAAATGCTTTATACATGATTCCGGTTCCGCTATCAGGCTCCCAATACTCCTCAGCGTTATAAAAAATAGCTAACGGGAATCTAAATCGAGATTCAAGAAATAATGAAGAAGGCCCAATTTCATCAGAATTATGAGGATGAATTTCTGGTGACTCATCACTTAACATTAAGCCTTCTCCACCTAATGATGATTGCGGAACAATCCCAGCATACAAGTAATTATTTACCACATCTTTTACCAAGGAATAAGATCCATTAGACTCTTTTCGGTATTGACGCACCTTAAGCGGTAAGCCCCTAAGCCATTCATTATCATTAGGGATATGATAGGGATACTTCATATAGCCCTGATTGTCCTTGGTCAAGCTAAATTCATATTCAGTTTTTCCAACATTGTTATTTTTATCCCCGAAATATTCTGTAACCATTCCATATCCAATAGAATTACCTTGAGCAGTACTCATAGGACTTCCTGGAACTGCACCATCAGGCATTAACACCACACTACCATCCGGACTCATTGTCTGATCAATAGAATAAAAACTCGGCATTCCCAATACAGCTCCCGAACAGTCTCCATTGGAGCGTTTATATTCATATTCTTTAAAAGAAACTAGACTTTGATCGGCATCATATGTATCGATTCTTTTAATTCGTTTTCCTGAGGTGTAAAGAATTTCTGATACACTTGCCTGAGATATTTCTGTCCAAGAAAGACTCGCCAAAAAAGCATCGTTCATATTATATGGATCATGGGTTCCCTGAGGAGTTACAACAAATGTGTAATCACCTGGTTGTAAGGTAAGCTGATCCTGACCCATAAATAGTTCAGCAACCGTTAATGATCCTTGTTTTATAAAAACTCTAAATTTGCAACCGTAACCATAGGTGGTGGAGCTACATCCTGAATTATCAGCGAAGGAAATATTAGATGAAACCGACCCATCGATATTGGAACTTACTGTAAATGGTTTCTGATAACTACCTAAATAATAAATTTTTCTATCAATATTATCCAATTGAGAGAGCCCTACATTTTTATTTTCTATAGTAGCTGGATTTGTATTACTAAAAAATAGATCCTCAATATTCCCTGTAGGTTTGGCTTTGTTATGTTCATAGGTGAATACGGTATAACCTCCAGTTGGATAAGTGATCTTTTCAAGCATCCCAGCCCTGGACGCTATAGTATCTACTGATCGATCTATGCCAGTAGTTCCATAATCAAAAAACGTCAAAAAACGACCATTGTTGGTATCGTTATAGTACCCCCAGTAATCCTGTGAATTGGAAAACCTGTTTGGCAATGGATTTGAATTATACTCAAAAAAATAGGAGGGCTTTATAGAACCATTAATCCCCTTCTCGGTTACCGAATTTAACATAAGACGTTTATCAGCCCTAGGCTCTACTGTCTTTAAGTAGGCTAACTGGTTATTGTCATCCTCACAATCGCTATAGGTATAATTAAGGTCAAAAGATTTGATAAGATTGGTGGTTCCCTGGTAAACTTCTACCGATGAAAGTGGAAAAGCATCATCCAAATCCAAACGCTCCGATCCTTTTATAAATTTAACTCGTGTATTTGAGGCGTCTATTTGATGCAACTGGTATTGTTTGCTCTCGACTCGGTTAAAATAACATATAGCCTGGTTTGTATCCATATTTAACTTATCATAACTACGACGATGAAAAATTGGATATTCTTCATTGTAAGAAAAAGATACGGATTCGCCATTAGGAGAAACTATATCCATAAGTTTCCAAGAATTATAAACTATGTATGAATCATCAGAATTTGTCGTAAGGGATCCACTTTGTGAAAATGAATACGAATGTGTTACATCATCGTAGTCAAAAGCCTCTCTCAATCCATTTTGGGATTTCCCAAAATAATAGATGTATCCATTTGAGTTTTTTATTATGAATTTGGCAATTTTGCCATTTTCTAAGGTGTAGTTTATATCTAGGTCATCATATGATTTTAATAACGGCTCTCCGGTCTGCTGGTTAAAAAAGAACGTAGCTGATAATCCCGGAGCCTGCACCTGGAATTTATCTGGGATCATGTCATATTCAGAATAATTTAACAAACCATTATATGCACTACTTCTAGAACTTCTACTCGTAAAAAAATTAGAATAAGTATTAAGGTTTAAATAACCATAGTAAGGTAGCTCATCAGAACTGCCACGTGTCTGACGGGTAACCGCTCCTCCTGCGTTTAACGTCCAACCTATCCCAACCCTGGAAGCAATCTCTTCAACCTTGATTCCGCGTGCGTGATAAGAAAGCCCAATGGGGATATTCATCCCATCTAGATCAATAGAATGAAACGGTACCGATATATTAGGAAGACCTGTATAATGTGACACTGGGGTTTCCGCAAACTTTGCAAATGCAGCAGCTTCAGGAGATGGAGGAATGATCTCAGGGAGAAGTTTTGGGTCCTGTCCATAAGCAAGAGTTGTAAAACCTAAAATTATGGTAATTAAAAATTTGTAGTTTTTCATCGTGAGTCACTTGAACTTTGATGAGCTAAACTACTAGGCGGCTAAACTACCTCAAATTAAAAACCCTTACTATTTTGAAGGATTATTATCATTAACATAAGAAATGTGATTCATTTAATTTTCTATTACTAAACTGTCCGAACATTCCCATTAATGATCATATCACCTTGAATATCATACAAATTTTCAAAACGGTTAATATGAGACTTAACATTAATACTAGTGAAAACATACTGGAAAGAGGCATAATAAAGTCATTGAGGTTAAAAACAATGTCTCATTGAAAAAAAACCATATTCCCACTTCATATTTTCTGGTAAAACTGAAAGTTTCGTATCGAGTTTTTCAAGTTTTTAATGGATTCCCCTGAGACTTTTTAAAGTTTAATTGACCTTAATGTTCTGATCACATTCATTAATCAATATATTTTGATCCAACTAATATTATCGCCATTTTCTTTTTCCGCTAGCAAAACTACAATTTCCAATACCGGAGACGGCATAAAGCCATTACGGCTATGCCTCCACTTTTTATACGTCTCTAACGGCAATGGAAATTGTATGGATGTTTAGCATCAAAAAAGATAACAGCGAAGGCTCTATAAGAAGTAAATCAAAAGAGAATCATTATGAAAAAATACCTGGAGACATATCACTCAAAAAAATCAAAAAAGATAAACGCTCCAGATATAAAAAGTAAATCAAATTTTATTAACCAGGTCTTCAAGGCCATAAAAGTAAATGTTATGAGTACTATCAGAAACAAAGTTCAATTAATCGGTAATGCGGGTAATAATCCCGAAGTGAAAAATCTTGAAAACGGCAAAAAAGTAGCCTCATTTTCAATGGCAACCAATGAATTTTATAAGAATTCAAACGGAGAAAAAGTTCAGAATACCCAATGGCATACCATCGTAGCTTGGGAGAAAACTGCTGAAATCATTGAAAAGTTTGTAACCACCGGTAAAGAAGTGGCAATCGAAGGTAAACTTAGCACCAGATCATATGAAACAAACCAAGGTGAAAAAAGATTCGTGACTGAAGTTATCGCTAACGAGATTCTTTTGCTAGGAACTACTAATTCCAGTGAATCAGATTCTTAAAAAAAGAAAGAGGGTGCTCTTCCTCAACTTGGCACCCTCTTCTATCCTAAACTATTAATTCAAATCTAGAATATGAAAACCAAAGTTAATGAAATATCACTCAAATACCGGGGAAATTTTAAAATGAAAGAAGCCCCGAAAATAACTTCAGCTGAAAAGGCTTCAGAAGTTATTTACCAAAGCTGGGATAAAGATCGAATCGGAATTCAGGAAAGTTTTAAAGTATTACTTCTCAATAATGCTAATAAAGTAAAAGGCATTTATGAAGTCTCAATTGGCGGTATAGCCGGTACCTTAGTAGATGTGCGGATACTTTTTGGAGTAATCCTAAAAAGCCTTACAACCTCAGTCATTTTAGTACATAATCATCCCTCCGGTAATTTAAAGCCCAGCCAGGCTGATAAAATGCTCACACAGAAAATTAAAACAGCCTGTAAATACTTCGATATAAACCTCCTGGATCACCTGATCTTAAATCCAGATGGAGAATACTATTCCTTCGCAGATGAAGGTATGCTATAACCTTTTTTGTTCCAATATTCAATAGGGTGGCTTTTTAGTCACCCTTTTTTAGTCTATACCGATAATTATTATCGATGAAAATAGACTTCTATTGAAATTTATCTAAATCTTCAATTTAAAAACTCTTAAAGTCTAATACTCATAGTGAAGAACATGCGTAACTAATCTAAATTAAAAAATACGGCAAAGCCGTATAAAAAGGAAAAGCAAGAGGGTAACACGCTGCGCGATGTTTCAGACATTCTTTCCTTTTAATCACTGTCAAATGAATGCATTTGATCCGTAATGCTATGTAAAGGGAAAAGACAAAAATTATTTTTCACGCAAAACCTCTGAAAAACCCCGTAAACAGGCAAATATTTCACGCAAAATGAGCCAAACTGAAAAAAAAGAACCCTTTAAGAATCTGAGTTTTAAAGCCTCTGTGGCTAAAAAATTCATCAAGTTTAGTAAAGCGATATCAAAATCCAGGTCCGCTACCCTACTGCTTATGCTTGAGTTTTTTGAATACAATAATATTTCACCCTCAGAATCCCTTGGACCGCGAATGCAAACTCTTGAATCTGCTATCACAAAGCGTATCAATGCACTGGTAGCCATCATTCGAGACATTGAAATCAACCAAACCCTACCAACCAAGGGAATGCTAGATGCCCTATTCGAAGGTATACCCAACCCTTCCACTAAAAAACTATCCATGTCTTTTGAAAAGGCATTTGAAAATTTGACTGTTCAAAGCCCACCTGAACAGAATCATCCCAATAATACTGATCACCACGATATCAGGAAAGTTCTTGATAGAATGAAACTGGTCAAACCGCCTTTTGGTAGGCCTTACTGGAAAGTTTCTCTAACCAATTCAGAGATAGCACACCTCAAAAAAAAATACCATGTATATAACAATTAGCCCTCAAAAATTAGGCGATCAATATGCAACGAGCGTAGCTGATTTCGTCGACTACCTGGAAAAAGAAAACACCGATCGTCTTCCAGAGCAACGGGAATTATTCTTTAACCAAACTAGTGATCATATCAGCTCGAAAGAAGTGATTAGAGAAATCGATTCGAACACTGCAAAACTTAAAACAACCGAACCACGTTATTATTCCCTTACAATTAATCCGTCACAGCGCGAACTCCACCATATTCAAAATGATCCGGACAAACTAAAATCTTATACAAGGGAAGTAATGAAGGATTACGCTGCAAGTTTTAACCGAAACTTTAACGGTAAACCCATCCAGGTATCCGACATTAAATACTATGCGAAAATTGAGTATACCCGCACTTTTAAGAATACCGATAAAGAGGTACGAGAAAATGCCATCTATTCGAACCGAATCGCAAAACTTGAAAATGACCTTCGCAAACTTTCCAGGGGCGAAATAAAAGGCTCTGACCTGGATATTCAAAAGGAAATTAACCGGCTACAAAAGGAGGCTCCCCATAAAGTTAACGGACAACTTATTGAAGCCGGCATCGGTAAACCTGGAGCCCAAACCCATATCCATTTAATCGTAAGCCGAAAAGATCAAACCAATTCCATAAGCCTTTCACCGGGTAGTAAATACCGTGCCTCTGAAGTTATATTCCAGGGTAAACATACCAAAAGAGGTTTTGACCGAGACTCCTTCTTCCAAAAGGCCGAAAGCCGATTTGATAAACAATTCCAGTTTCAACGTAATTATGTGGAAAAATATTCATCTCGTAAACTCCTGATCAACGCTCCCAAGCAGTACTATTCGGCAATCTTAAAATTACCTACCTCCGAACGTAAACTGGCGATGACTTTAATGAAATCAGCCCAATCCGTTATACCTGCCATTCCAAATACAAAATTGCGATTCGCTGTAAAACAGGTTCAGAAAGCTCTGGAACTAGGTATGCGATCAGGCTCAATTGGATATTAAAAACACGACAAAATGATTTTACCTCTTATTTTTTCCTATACACTCTCGGCAGCATTATTTTCTATACTACTGCGGTGGTCCAAATATGGCGTAATACAGGTTCTTCTTGTTTGCAGCCTGGTTTTCCTTCAACTCTTTTATCAAACCTATGAAAACTTATTACAGTCCATGATTATAACGCTACCACTGCTTTTAATTGCATTGATAACTTCAGTTCTAATAAAAAATAATTCTACTGTAGATATTCCGGGGAAATACAAAATCAAATTCTCCCTGGACTCAGGAAATTTGCAAATAAATAACCTAAGGAGAGGTGTATCCATTACCGGGGCCGCAGGTAGCGGAAAGACAGAAAGCGTGGTATATAACTTTATTCAACATTTTTTTAAACATGAATTCTGCGGAATCATTCACGACTATAAAAATTTTGAATTGACAGAACTCGCCTATCCCCTTTTTAAACATTCTAATCTGCCTTTTTACATTATTTCATTTGACCCTGTTTATCATCGCATTAATCCTATAGCGCCCGTTTGCCTACCCGACGAAGAAAGCGTTAACGAGGTTGCCAGGGTGCTGGTGGAAAACCTATTAGAACAAAAAGACCAGTATTCTTCGGGAAGTTCAAGATTTTTCAATGATGCCGTGGAAGGGATTCTTAGCGGAATGATCTGGAAACTCCGCACCTACCATCCAAAATATTGTACCCTTCCTCACCTAATAGCCCTTTACCAATTGATGACCGGCGATCAACTAATCAGTTTCCTTAGTTCTGACTTAACCTCGCGAGCTATGGCCGATGCTTTTATTTCAGGTGTTGATTCCGAGCGACAAACAGCAGCAGTAAAAGGAACCTTGGCCAATGCATTTAAGAAGATTTCAACGCGTAAAATTTTCTTTTGCCTTTCTGGAAATGATGTATCCCTGGATATTAATAATTCCGCTAATCCGTCTGTGGTATGTGTCGTAAATAATCCTAAACTTGAATCTGCCTACTCTCCTATTATTGCTACCATTATGCATTCTATCATCAAACAAATGAGTATCAGGAACAGGCAAAGCTCCTTTGTTTTGATGGAAGAGGCTCCTACGATTCGACTCCTGAATATGCATCGAATACCGGCCACCTTAAGATCATACGATATTACTACACTCTATATTATGCAGGATAAAATTCAAAACGATTTGCTCTATGGAGATAAAGCCAGTAAAGCTATTTTAAGTAACCTCTCCTACCAGTTCTTCGGAAAGGTTAACGATCCAACCACAGCCTCCTATTATGAACAATTCTTTGAACTGGTTAACAAAGATGTAATAAGTATTAGTAAAGGCCAGAATCTTAATTTTGATACGCGAATCACAAAAACTAAAAAGGAGGTTTCGAAACTAAGAGCAGACCTATTTTTTAGATTACAACCAGGAGAGTTCGTAGCATATGCAGATGGAAAAGAAAGACTCGTGAAATTTCGAAAGCAGATATTAGATAGAGGTCTACCAGACAAATTTGTAAGTCATAGTAAAGAAGATATCGAAAGAAATTTTATTACAATTTATGAAGAAGCAAAAAGAATTATTGATGAATTATAAAATTAGAGCCTAAAAAAACATGAAGTTATCAACACTAAAACGTTTTCGTTAAAAATATTCCTATTATATAAACTTTAATACCAACATATTTTTATAGTTTGAATACAACCCTAAATCATAAAATATGAACAATTTAAAATTATTACTATTATCATGTTCACTAACATTCCTGGTTAGTTCATGTGAAAAACCCGACGTGGCAAACCCTACAAGTTACTCCAAACAATCCATTGATTCCAAAGAAAACCTAGTTCACTCCAATAAAGCATCTATTGGAAGTGGGGTCATGATGCAGGCTTTTTATTGGGATGTTCCTGCCGGAGGAAATTGGTGGGAAACAGTAACCTCAAAGATTGCATCCTGGAATAATGTAGGAATTGATGCTATCTGGCTTCCTCCTGTCTCGAAAGCTCAGAACGGCCCCTTTTCCATGGGTTATGATCCATTTGATTATTATGACTTTGGAGAGTACGATCAAATGGGATCTACCGAAACTCGGTTTGGATCAAGAACGGAACTAGAATCTCTAATTTCAACAGCCCATAATAATAATATAAGTGTTATAGCGGATATTGTAATAAACCATAATAGTGGTGGAGATCTTGAAAGTAATCCATACAGTGGTACCGAAACCTATACAGATTACAACCCGGCTTCAGGCATGTTCTTTAGATCAGCAACTGATTTTCATCCAAATGACTACCACAGTAATGATTCAGGTGTTTTTGGAGGCTTTGCTGATTTATGTCATGACAAACAATATGTACAGGATTGGTTGTGGAACAAAACCAACTCCGTAGCTAAATATTATAAAAACACTATGGGGTTTGATGGCTGGAGATTTGATTATGTAAAAGGATTCTCACCAGGTGTAGTAAATGCTTGGACCAACGAAGTTGGTGGCTTTGCCGTCGGTGAATATTGGGACGGTAATGCAGCTACCTTAGAATGGTGGGTAGATCAATCCGGCGCCTCAGCATTTGACTTCGCTTGTTATTATAGAATGAGAGATGCCTTTGAAGGAAATGACCTATCAAAACTCCAAGACGATATGCTCTGGAAAAGAAGACCAATGAAGGCAGTTACATTCGTAGCAAATCATGATACAGACGAAATATATAATGGGAAAATGCTTGCCTATGCATATATTTTAACTCACGAGGGATACCCGACGATATTCTATCAGGACTATGAAGAATGGTTGGACAAAGATAAACTCAATAACCTAATCTGGATCCATAATAATAAAGCAGGAGGAAGCACCGATATTCAATTCGCTGATC
Organism: Christiangramia oceanisediminis; assembly: GCF_022570735.2. Lineage (GTDB taxonomy): Bacteria > Bacteroidota > Bacteroidia > Flavobacteriales > Flavobacteriaceae > Christiangramia > Christiangramia oceanisediminis. The sequence continues at coordinate 598,319 of NZ_JANCNS010000003.1, forward strand.
AGGATGAATATATAGCTCGCAGGAATGGTGCACCAGGATTAGTTATTTATCTTAATAATAGTAACTCGAGAAAAGAACGCTGGGTATCTACCAATTGGAACTCCCAGAGAATTAAGGATTTTACTGGAAACTCCGGATGGGAGCCTGTCACCCAAAGTGACGGATGGGTAAAAATAGAGGTTCCTCCGAACAGCTATTCAATCTGGTCGCTGAAGTAAATATTACAAGTGTACTCTTTCTAGAGTACACTTGTATTTTGATCTGTACGCGGTTAACAATTAGATCCTATATTTTCTTTATTAATAAATCTATATGGCGTCCACCATTCTTCTCGTTGAGAAATAATTTAAGCGTTTCATGATCGCCTAAGGTGACCTTCGGATATACCATCACAAAACGAGCATTTTTACCACTTCGGACCACTACAGGAAAACCCTTTCGATGCAGGTTTTGAATTTCCAACTCCTGGTATGAACTCTTACGGCGGTTTAATCCATGAATCTTAGTCAAATTCAAAGTATTAATTCTAAAATCAATATTGGATCGATTCTGAATATTCAATACCATATAGACTTTTTCTTGGAAATAATATAAACCCTGAACTTCCAACTTAATCTTATCCTTGCTCTTTAAAGCTATCCTATGTGGATTCCGATTAAGATAATAGGTGGAGAGTTTCTCCATAAAAGTAGAATTGGAGATCCCTTTTGAAAAGATTTTCACTTTGTTTTCCTCGTCACCGTTTTTGATCGTCTGAATTGAGTTAATCCTGAATACAGGATCAATGAAATGAACAAATTGAGTTAGAGTATCCTTATATTTTAGAATATAATGATAGAGTCCCCCATCGGTGGTTCTAACCAATAAATTACTATCTTTTCCCGGCCTCCCCTGCAGCAGTCCCAAACTATCTTCCGCAGTTTGATTATAACTAAAAACAAAATCTTCAGACCCTGTTACCGCCTGGGCGATAGGAGTATCCATTACAATAGCTACATTTTGAAAATCATTGCAATAAATTACATCAGGCGATTTTTGAGCTATAACAACATTAGCTATTATTCCTAAAACAAAACTGGTAATTGATTTCATAATACTGGTTTTAATAAAAGTTGATACTGATGCAGGACCTTAACCTTAGTACTGCGATTATTCCTTTGAAAAATGCCTTTTAACCCACTTACCTGCGGTAAGCCCGAAATATTTATATCCTGGATAACATCATCAATTAACTCCGTAGCAGCCTGGCTTCGGAAACTATTCTCGATATAAATCCCCTCCTGACCATCTGAAATATCAAATGCTTTCATCGAAATAGCTTTATTACCAACCTGGCGAACATTTAATAACAACCGATTTGGCTGAAAACTGCAGAAGGCATAAAAAACCGAGTTTTCCCTCAAGGTATCACCCTCAATAACAAATGGTTCAACTAGCCTTAATTTTAAGCGATGATCCTTTGAAACTACCTGGTCACCAATCACTTCTGCTTTAATTGGTTTGCCCATTTGAAAACCTTTTGATTCTTCCTTTTGGGGCTGGAGAAAGAATATTCCATGACCCTGACCAATCGGTTTTAGCGACTTAGGCTGGTCGAGTTCGATTACAGGATTAGAAAGCAATGACCGATCCCTTGACTCCTCCTGCTCATACTTGTAATCTTCTATATCAGGTCCGGATTTCAGAATACTATCCATTAAAGCGATCTTCTGTTTTTCTCGTAAATAAGGATCGTACTCCCCCGATTTGTTTATAAGGTCTTCGTCATACAAACCCGGGGTAGTTACCGGCCTTTTTCCCGATAACTTATCGACCGCCTCTAAACGGGTATCATATTGCTTTTTTTCATCACTTAATTCAGGAACCTCTGGCTCCTTTATTTCTGGAACTTCTGCGTCCTCTTGCCTGATCATGAACCCGTAAATGATAATAAAAGCAATAATAACCGCAAGCATTGCAATAACTAGTAGTTTTCGTTTATCTGGTTTCATCTGCCAATTTTTTTAAACTGTTTTCGAAATAATTAGTAATAAGAAGACCGTGAGGGTTCCTAGGGAATTGCCTATCGACCTTTAGTAGATTTCCGGAAGTCGTAAGCCGGTAAGTATCAATCGTACTTCCCCGATTTACCTGGAAGTCGATTACCGAAGTAAAGGAATAGGGTGCATTAGAAAGATCTAATTCCGTTTCAATACTTTGGATTTGCTGAACCAGGGAATACTGTAAAAGCCGGTTGTAGACCCCATCCGATTTCTTTTGACGATAAATGTCATCCACGCTTTGATTTCCGAGCCAAAGTGCTTTCTCCAGGTTTGATTTATAATTACTGGTGTTTAGGTCATAAAAGTACCGGTAGAATTGTGCAAGGTGAGCCTTAGCTTCAACTTCTAGATTCTCATTTTCTTCAACTAGTTCCAATGGGATTACCATTCCCTCTTGGCTTACCACAAAGGCCTTACCCAGTAGATCCTCTTGAATTTTCCTTACCTGGAATAAAGAAACTAAACTACTGCCGAAGGCAATGATGATCACAGTGACCACAATAAATCGGTTCAACCGAAGCACTTTATAAATATGTAAATAGGGGCTTTTCATAGGCGTATAGTTTTATTAAGTAGTGAAGATTCGAAATGTGAATGCGATGGCTTGTTTATATAGCTTAAATTTTAATAGAACCATAAATCCAATGGAGCCCAGTTGGATAACCGGGGCTAAAACACTACCATCTATAGAATTACCAACCAGGTTCGGCCAGAAATCGGTGTTGATTGCATTATATAATTGATTGATAAAGATATTGACCAGGAAAAAAGCTGGAACAATCATATAAACTGCTGCATATAACTTGAAGAATCTATAGGCCAGCTCCCGAAATTTCTCAAATACGGAAAGACTAATAACCAGCGGAAATAGTAATTGCATTAAACCGAGAAGAAAGAAGCGCTCTGCAAGAAATAAAGGGTAAATAAATAGATCCATGATCCATAAAAAAATACCCAGGATGAATGCTATGACCTTCATCGGGTAAAAAGGAGTGACCAGGTATTCATATAGCATAGCCAGTGCTTTACTACCTGCTTCTACCAATCCCATATCACGTTCAATTTCTACATCCTGTAATTGCAAGGGCACTAGAGCTGGAGCCGTATCACGAAATCTTGATTCTACCCCAACTAGTATTCCATCAAAAACGCTTAGAATCTCTGAAGAAAAAATAACCAACAGGACAATTACCAGGTTTCTGATAAGATCAGCCGGGTTTAATCCCCAGGTATAACCATCACTGGCCACAGCACCTTCATGGTACTTCTTGATGATATTGATTAGAAATAATAATACTGCCAGCGCTTTTATGCCTGTAATGGTATACTGGGACAGATCAGTTTGTTTGATCGTAGTAAACACGGCATCGATATATACCAGGCCTAGATCCATAACCTAGTAATTAGATACCCGGTTATTAATACTTTCCTTGATTTCCCTAAACTCTATGATTGCTCGATACCGACGCTTTTTTAGTTCTATCTCATGAATCATTTCACGTGAACGTAATCGCTGCGCTTCTAAAATGGCTAATCGTTCCGCATCAGTCATGTTCAGGAAATTACTGGTAAGCAAATCCCTCGAAAATTCAAGGTCTAATAAGGCATTACCAATTAAACTATTGAATGACTCGCTAATTTGGTCTACCTCATCTGCCCTGATATACGGTGAATTCAGAATTTCTCGTAAGTCCTGTTGAACGGTCTCATATAAGCGCTGGTTATTATCAATTATCTCCCGTACAACCTGCAATTGTTTTACAATGTTACTCACCTGTTCAATTCTCTCTTTTTGCTCTTTGAGGAATTTTACAGTCTTAAAAAGTTCGGAAGTCTGCTTGGTCGATTCAATTAACGACTGGGCAAGGGCTAGAAAATTCGTGTTATCATAAACCGGCATGCCCTGGGCACTGGACTTACCTGAATAGATCGTAAGTAGAATGAATAATAAGATAATTTTTTTCATGGCTTAGTTTTTAAATAATTGGTTACAAAATCCTGAATGGCACCTTCCATGGAACCATGTTTTTTATATAATTCGAGTAGAATTTCACTTTCCTTTCCATCGGTTAGATAAGCAGCATATACTTCCGGTGGAACTTCTAACCTAAAGATGTTACTCTCCTGGCCGATCTTTATAAATATTTCAGTGTATTTCCGGTTTCCCTTCAGGTTATTTCGAATGGAATTCAGTTGATTCAGATCGTGCGTAGATAAATTCAACCTCCTATACAAAGCATCGTAACCCTTTTCATTACGAAGACTATAAATAACCTGCGTGTTCTCCAGTATACTGGCTGAAGTGCTATTCTCGGGTAACTGGTTGATCGATTGTAAGATTATACCAATAGCCCCGTTCTGTTTCCTAATAGCCTGGTAATAGAATTCTACGCTTTCAAGGACATTTTCAAATTTTAATTGCTTGGCAAACTCATCAAATAGGATGATCCCTCGCTCCGACCTATTTTTCCAAATGGTGCGCTGAATTGCTGACTTTATAAGTTTTAACATCACCGATAAAATCTCCCTGTTATCCTTGACTTCATCCAGTTCGAATATGATCATTCGCTTATCTTCCAGTTTGTAGGATTGGTCCTTGTTGGTCTCGAAAAGAAAACTATAGATCCCATCCCCAACATACTCTGATAGAATGTGTAGAAAATGTTCCGTATCGAAATACTTATCGGATCTGGCTCGGTTACTACTTTTAGGTCGATCACCTAAATAATCGTAAAAACTTTCCAGAGAGTGATCATCGCTGGTGCTTTGGTAATAATCCAGTAATAATTTCTTTAGGGCTACCTCTCGCTCCTTGGCGACCTTATGACCCGAAGCTGAAAGCTCTAGCAAAAAAGCTGTTAGATCTTCTATTCGCTCCGGGCCCAGGTCATCTGGATTCTCTATATAAAATGGATTGATTCCTAGACTTTTACCCTGCTCGTAACGGAGAATGATATGATCCTTAGGGTAAAGTTTGGCAAACTTGGAATACGAGCCTCCCAGGTCAATTATTACCAGCCGAGTACCCACCTCGTAAAATTGGCGGAGTATATTATTGGCTAAAAAAGATTTGCCTTCTCCTGTTGGAGCAAAAATGGCAAAATTACGAGCTTTAATACGTCGCTTGTCTTCATCCCATACATCTTTGATTACTGGAATATTAAAGAGCCTATCGTTAAACATGATCCCCTTGGAATCATCCCGGTAATTCGTATTATTTAACCATAAACATAATCCATGTCTTAAATCCGATACGTAGTAATCTTCGCTGGAAAAGCCCTGGATAAACCCAAAATAACTGTTCAGAAAATACCGGTGTAAAGCAGAGCCCTTTGGCTGGTATGCTTTAATATCGAGTTCCTTTAAGGACGCCTGGATGTAAGATCTGATTCCAGCTAATTCTGTATTTTCCTTGGCCCAAAACGTAATATTGAAATGCCCCCTGACAAGCCTTGCCTGGTCATCTGAATTTATCTCGGATAGTATTGTTTCAATACGCTCCAGGGTGATCTTATTCTGAGTTCCAAACTGAATGCTCTTTAAAAGCTCCTCGCGCTTCTTATTTAATATACCAATCCAATGGGAACGGTCATCTAATACCAGAACCTGGTTGACAATATGGTTTTGGTTTAAACTAAGACCTAAATCATCAATAAAGCCCTGGTGAAAACTTATCTCGTCCGATGTAAATCTTGAATTGGGTTTGCTGGTGCTAACCGTTTCCGCAATACTCTTTTCGTTATTAATTGCCAGAATATCATATAATTGGTCTCCAATACTTAAATCTTTGCCTAAAAGCATATCGGTGGAAACCGCATTATTAAATCCATTGAAATAATCGGTGGTAAGATTCCATACCTCCTCTTCCCTGAGCCTAGTAAAAGACAGTGTTTTTGAGTTATCCAAAAAGTTTATGGCTTCCCGGACCGATTGTACAAAAGCCCGTAACTTTTGATCTTCACCTTTTGGTAATCGGCTTACCTTCTTTATAAATGGATTGGCAGAAAACCCTTTAGTAATATTCTTTGTACCTGGCCAGGTAAAAAACAAGTAAGAATGATGATCTATATAGTCTCGAAGGTTAAAGTAATTACTGGTAGCATGTGCTAAAAAGGTATTCCCGTGAATTTTCATACCGTCATAAGCCGTTTTTAAATAAATGTCTTGTTTATGTACAATGGTTCCAGATGGAAGTCCCTTTAAAGCCCGGGCCCAATTACTATGTAAGTCTTCAAAATCCTTTTCGGAGAGGGAATAAATTTCAGGTAGCGAAATTTTAAATCCCATCGCGATACTACCGCTGGCCAGGTAGATCAAATCTTTATCCTGGTAAATAACCGGGGGGTATTTTTGCAGGTTAATTTTCATAAGAACTAAAGCCTATTTCTTTATTGGAAATCATTTCTAACTTACCAGTAGATGCTAATTCCGGGATTTTTTTAAAGCGTAACAGGAAAAGATATAAGCCTATATTAGCACTTAACACTAAAAAAATAAGGAACAGGCTGAAGGAAAATATGATCATAAGCAGGCCACCGATTACCGCTATCATCTGTACGGCGAAACCATTTACAGATAATCCGAAGATCACAGCCTGTTCCCTAATACTTCTATAGATCTTAAACCTTTTCATTAGACAACTATTCCAATCAAATAAGTAAAAATGCCAACCACGGCACCCGCTATTAGAACGAACACCAGGACCCTGGTAATCCCCTTCTTTAAATCCGCATTCTCACCAAAGAAATGCCCGGCATTGAATAAGAAACCCACCAGGAAGATTACTCCAAGAATGATTGGAAAGATTGACCGTATCGTATTAGAAATATCGTTAACGGAATTTTCAATCCCGCCGATTTGAGCCATCAGCGGGAGAAAGCTTAGGGACAAAAAAAGTGTGTGTACATATTTATTTTTCATCGTGAATCGGTTAATTTTTTGATATAATCAAATCTAAAACCGACTCTTAATTAACCCCTTAAGATCTTTATAGCTTAACAGGTTTATACGGTGATATTTATGAAGAAATCATCAATAGGCCTTATATTTTAAAAAACTTGTATGAGTGAGCTGCATTTTCATTTTATTAGATCCTATTTGTGGATTGATGATTGGTTTAAGAAGGATCAAAGAAATATTTAGCAGACATCTCTAAATAGACAAAGGGAACAATAATGATGACATTCATTGTTCCCCTTGATTCGCCATAGATCGAAAACTGGCATTATCCAATTCCTCTACGGGTATATTCTCAGACTGTATAGTCACCCCGTTATGACTATAGTAAGATAAGAAATGATCAGCAGCAATTCAAAAGTTTACCGATTAAATCCGTTTCACTTATATGCATTATTCATTGAAAGGTCAACCCAGAGAACAGGATAGTCGCTAGCTTGATTCCAGGGACTTTGTAGATTTCGAAATGTCCTCCATTGCTGCTCCATTCCGGCCCATATACCTTTCCGATTAATTCCAACCCTGGTTACTAATTGGTATAACTCAGGGGATACTATAAAATAACTTTTTTGCCGCATGTTAATTCCTTTGGCATATCCTCCGAGGCGATGGTAATCAGTATTGATGCTATCCCTTTCTTCAATGAAATTGGGATGCCGACAAACATCCTTAAGATCGGTCGATTGAAATAAGGGCGATATAGAATGACAATAAGAATATGCCATTAAACTACCCAAAAGCACAATATTACTGGTACCTCGAGATCGCAGTTCCTGGTAAATTTCGATTATACGGTGAACCTGTTGAATGCGAATGGCATCCGTAACTTCTTTCGGATCTTCAACCGGAACAAATTGAGCCGAAATTACAGTTATAGCTATATTTACCGGGCTGATAATTTCTATGATTCCACAACCATCCTGGAATAAATAATCTCCATTGTCCAATTTTTCTTCTGAAAACAATTCTACTTTGGTAATATGCCACCCCGTCTTCAATAATAATCCATGATGAAGGCCGTGAACACCTGGTGAAGGTAGTAATGCCAGGTTAGCGTAATTGGAACCCGGGTATTCAGGTAAAAAAGTCCGATTTAAATTCGATAAGCTTTCCCGGTCTTCGATCTCATGTAGCATTAGTATATCCGCTTGGGTCTCGGCAATCAATCGTACTTTATTCGAAATGCTAGTAGGATCAATAGGATGATTTATAATCGGAACCCAGCCATTCCAACGATTATTCCAACTGGCTTTTTCCATCGTAGGGTAGTCCATCCCCTTAAGGTATAATTGACCTCCCCTACGGTTCATAATCGCGTACCTTGTTTTATCAAACTTGTCAAACTTGAGTAAAAAAGATAATTCCTGAATTCTTGTTAGATCACTGGAGCTTTTGGTAACCTTCGCGATAAGTTGGTCCATTTCTTCGATCCAGTTAAGAACGCAGCGATTGTTGTTTTTAGGCAACAAATCCTGGTGCCTGAAAAACAAGTTCTGAATGTTATAAAAGGCTATTCTCATAATTACTTTCTTTTATCCTTACTATCTGCATCGAAAGCAACAAGGTTGAACAACTGTCGCATTCTACTACGAATTCTAATTCCATACCGGTTCTCCAGCTCTTCTGCATTCAAATTGGTAGTTGCATGTGTTTTAACTTTATGGCTTACGAAAAGGTCATAGCGCGATAGCATAATTTCACCTAGGACATTATAATCCTGACCGTAATACCTGCCTGCAGGTTCCGCTCCCAAATCATCAAAACAGATGGAACCATTATTACCGTAATCTTCAATAATCTTAAATCCAATATGATTAAAACCGAAAACAATATTACGGGTTGGAATAACCTCGTAATAACGATAATGCGGGACTAGATGTCGCAATAATTTCATTAAACTGGTTTTTCCACAACCTTCAGGTCCCGTTAATAAAAGGCCCTTATCAGGATTCAAACCGTATAATTCACATTTCTCACGGTCCCTGATAAAATAATTGGTTAGCCGGTGTAAGATTTCAAGATCCTCTTCATATATCCTAAACCCGGAACCGAATAAAAGCTTTCCCTTCGTCTCGAGGTATCGTAGAACTTGTGAAAAATCATAGACCAAACGTTCTCCTTCAAATTTGGCAACAGTAAACTCCTCACCATTCTCTATTAATTTACAAGGGTTGATCATAACGCTTTTCTTTTTTTTCCTGGTTGTCCCCATTATGGGACGCCGTTGGAAGGTTTGAGGTTTCGGTAAGCCACCTGGAAACTATTTCCTTGGTATCCATACGTGCTGTATCCCAATTCAGAAAATGTTGATCAAGCCACAATAAAAAATTTGGATACTCTTTTTCATCCAGCTTTTTCTTTTGAAAAGCTTCTTTTAAACTTTCATTTTTTTCATCTAAAAATTCTTTTATGTTTTTAAGTTTATTATATATGGTAAGCTGTTCACCTATGGGACGAGGGCGTCCCACTAACGAACTGCCTTTGGGGGAAAGCCGTCTCTCTAATGGGATGCCCTTTTTAATAATTCTTAATACCTTGACCTTGCTTGCAGGCTTTTGCCTGAATGAAGGACGATATGAAATATATTTCCAACTGTCCAAATCTTTTATAATTCGGTGATACGTGGAAGTGGATCCTAATTTGGAAACTTGCATGATTTCCTTTCGACTGATAGTCATCCAATTGGGAAAATGTTCCCTGTTCCATTGCCTGAACAAAGCCATGTATACACTAACATGCCTTGGATTTAACCTCATGTCTTTACTGAAAGACTCCAGGACTTCGTTAAGATGTGTGATGTAATTCATGACAGCCGATTTTGGATTTTATTTGAATCTAAAACATCCTGGATATCAGAAGCATCATAATAAATGATGCCTCCCACCTTAGTGAAAGGCAGAGTTCCATTTATCCTTAAATTTTGTAAAGTTCCTGGGGAGATCTGTAGAAGCTTCATAACTTCGGTGGACTTCAACCATTTTTTGGAAGAAATACCTTTTCCGTGCTGTTGAATTATTTCCCGGATCTCCTTTAATAATTCTTCCTTAAACTTGTTTAAATCTTCGGTGGTAATAATACTTGTTGGCATGATAAAACGATTTTAAAGAATCCCGCCACAGGGTTTAAATTTTTAAGCAGCGGGATTCAGCTGATTTGACTTTCGTTTTACAAAATTGGCATGTATTGACTCGGATTTTTCCCTAGTAGTTTCGTAGTCCTGGAAAAGTTTAACAGGGAGTTAAACAGCAACATTTACGCGTAAATTATAGGATAATTTTAATTTAAACTTTACAACCCTCAGACGCTAGCTGGGGATTTTAGTAAATTGAAAAAATCGTAGTCCGGTTGAACTTCGATTATTTAGACCTCATCATCTCGAACCATTTTATGCTCTAATTGATGCATTAAATCTGCTAGGTACTTGGTTCTATTCTTCTTCCGAGCTTTGATCTCTGAATAAGTCTTGTAGATATTGTCTAATTTAATATTGAAGAAGTCTTCGAATGAAGAAGCAATGGTTTGAAGATCTGCGGTACCATGATTGAGATCGCCGCTGGAATATAACGCGTAAATCAATTCTACTAAAGCAGTTTTGGATCCCGACCATACTACCAGTTTATGTTTTTTATCGGAAAAAAGAGCAGCACTTCCTGGTTGCAGATTTTGGAGGCTTTCCCTTAAGTAATGAATAAAACGGTATAAGGCCTGTACCTTGGCCCATAACATATCATGTGAAGTGCTAAATTCGGGGTACTGATAATAATTAATAGTTGGCGTAAATGGAAAATCATTACGACTATTCCGGGTAAAAAACTGGTGATCAAGGTAATTGTGATCCTGTTCCATATAATGAACAAAATCATTATTACTGGAGAAAAACTTATTTACTTTCCTGACCTCCTTTTCTAAAAACCTAATTTTATAACTAGTTCCTGCCTTGGGTTTGGTCAATTCACAAGTTCGAACTTCCGTAAAATAAATGAGGTAGCTCATTGGGTAAGGCTTGATATTTTTGAAAAAATCAATCTCCGTTAGTACATCTTCAAAGTCTTCTTTTTCCACATTGGATTGAAGTTTAGACAGCACATCATTACATAACCTGATACCTATTTCAGCCTTTCGAAGATGAGTTTGCTCCGACTTCAACAGTTCATTAAGTTCATTAGTAAATATGGTCATCGTTTCCTCAAACATGCGGTTAGTATTAATGGAAAACAGATAAAATCTTTGTTGAGCTATTTTCAAATTAGGAAGTGCTAAATAATATAAGATTTGGGGCAATAAAAAAGAACTATCTAATCGGTTCGGAGCCAGTCCAGCGCCTCTAATGTATAGTTATCCCTTGTTTGTAGGTATGCGCATTTTTCAATAACCTTCGCTCCTACTTTTCGCTTCTCAAATGCAGCGGTTAATCCGAAATCAATTCTGGAGCATTTGATCCCTTTGGCTCTTATAATTGTTTGATATAACAGCTGGCGATATACCTGGTATTTCCTGGAATATTTATAGTCCATGCCAATTAAATCTGGAACATACACACCGGAACTGTTTTTATAACAAAACATTACCCCCACCATAGGCTCATCCTGGTTCTCTTCCTTCTTTAACCTGAGTATTATAAATTCCCATGACTTGGAATCATTCATATTCTCAAATAATTCAAAAGGATAATTAAACGTATTTAAACCTGGATTGTTTTTCTTTACTTCTAGATATAAACCATAAAATTTTTCCAGTAATGGTATGTTCACACTTTGATCGATCGAAATATTGAAATAATCTCTAAAACCCTGTATTTCTTTTCTAAAATGCTTACGCGACCTGGTGCTTAAAGTGCTCACATATTCTTCCTCACTGTTCCAGGTAAAATTTTCATATACACAGGATTCAGGCATGGCTACTTTTACAAATCCTTTGTTGTGTAAGAAATCGTTCAATTCGTTATCATCAGTTCGAAAATCCCGTAAAAGAACTGTAGAAGGTTTTAGCCTGTTTTCCAGCTCTTCTAATTTATGCAAGAATAAACTAAATGCCTCTTTCCAATTCTTCGACTCTCTGTCAAGATATAGATGATCTCCTTCCGTTAAAAAGGAACCCAAACTTAGGATATGACTGGTATGATAATAAGGATCTTTTACACGTAACCTCTCCATTTCCCTGGTTACAGAGATAGGGGCAAGCATATCTTCCTTCCAAAGACTGAGCGTGACCAAACTCATAAGTATCACTTTACTGTTTGAATCCTTGATATTGAAATAATAAAACTGATAATTATGCTCAGGCTTCCTATTTCCCGTAAAACTTTTTTCAATAAAAGCCATGCCGTCCCAATCGATTATACTTCCATTTCCCATGTATTTATTCCAATCCTCCTTCTTCATATCATGTATGGTGGTAAAAATTTCGCAGGTAAGACTGGACAACTTATTGGTCTGGCTAATATTAGTATGATTAGTCATCCCAAATGCAAATCTCACTCGTTCAAGGTTTGTATGCGTTTCTTCAAGGGCCTTATAATAATGATGATTGACGGCTTCGGTAAGGCCTAGGATTTCCTGTTTTTGATTATGACGCGAAATCGTAATTCGTAATCCAGTATTTTTTACAGGAACTGCCGGAAAAATACCAAGGTTTACGTAATACCCCTCTCCCATAAGTCGGTTGACGAGGTTGTATCCCGTTTCCGGCATACCCGTTCCTATATAAAAGACCGGGGAGTCATTTTCAGAAATTAATGGGAGTTCTGTAGCTTTTAAACACTCATTGAAATAAGAAGTCCTGTCCGATAGTTGCTGTTGCAATTCGTAAATTTCAGGACTTAAATGAATGTCAGCTGATGCAATTGCAGCTCCTACCGACGAGGGTTCTAACTGGGCGGAGAATGTAAGTGGGCCTCCGAAATTTCGGATTCGACGGTGTAATTTCTTGTTGTTACAAACCATTACGGCTCCACTGGCACCAAAAGTTTTGCTCAGGGTTCCAAATAATATTGCGTTCTCCGGCAATTCTTCCAGAACACTCATTACATAACCGCTACCATTTTTTCCTTTCCAACTCATCCCGTGAACATCATCAAAATAAATATGCAATTGAGGATACCTAACGCTTAGTTCTATTAATTCTCGAATCGGGGCATAATCACCATACATAGAATAAATACCATCAGCCATATACCAGATCGTATTACAACGGTTTGACAATTTCTTTATCTTATCCTCTAGCATGTCTAACCTGTTATGCCTGATCATCTCTACCGGAACCGATCTTAATTTAAGAGGTTGAACGGCATTTTGAACGCTCCAGTGAACCTGGTGATCAAGTATTATCCCATCCCCGTCCTGTACAATGGATGGAATCACGGCCATATGCCCTAGTGTACTATTCTTGGTTATTATTACCGGAAGGCCATAAATTGAACGAATCTTCTCCTCAAGCTCTTCATATAATGGATGTGAAATATAAGATTTGGATAATGGGAATTGCGTTCCATAGCGTTCTATAGCATCAATCGCCGCCCTTTTTAATCTCAAGTCTTGCTCTAGACCTAAATAACCTGTTGTCCCGAAATGAAATAATTTCTTTCCTTTAATTTGAATGTGTCTGCCGTTAAAAGATTCTCCTTCTGCATACAGGTGAAGAGCTCCTTCATCTTTTGCATTAGTCATTACCTCGACAACCGTGTCGAGGAAATTGTTGTGTTTAATTTTTGCCATTTTCCCTACTCAATTAATAAGAAGTAAAAGCTATAAAAGAAATTCTGCCTGGCCTATTTTTTAAATTTTATAGGACTTAATAGGCAAGTAGTTGACCCTAATAGGCAAATCTTTTTAAACTCAAATGATGCTAATTGACTAGAAATTACCCTAATTGCATATTACTTGACTGTTTATTGCATGTGTTAGCGTTATTTAATTTCCTAAATTAGAACCGCTGAAGGTACTGGTATGGGATTCAAAAATAAATACGCAGAATTTTGGATGGAAGACGGAATCCTGTTCTTTGTATATAAAGCCAATACTATTATTGACCTCAAGGCCGCGGAGTCGATAGTCAAAGATAGGATCAGGTTTCAAAACGAAAAGGAACTTCCTATTCTTTGTGATATGCGCCAGCTTCACATTGTAGAAAAGCCAGCCCGTGATTACCTGGCAGCAGAAGGATCCTATCTTGCGAAAGCAGTAGCTCTCGTGGTGAAAGAATTATATACTGAGAAACTTGTGGATGTATTTCTGCAAACCAGCAAACCTAGCGTCCCTACACGCAGGTTTACCTCAGAAACCAAGGCACTTGAATTTCTTAAGCAATTTTAAAAGGCCTTATTCAGTTTTTTAACTTTAAATCTTTATGGGTAGGGAGTTCAATCATAATAAGCTTGAAGAATTATGCGATTTCGTTATTGAAGTGAGTAAGGGAAATTTTACGCTCCAGGTAGACCCTAAAAATTCAGGAGAACTTACTCCGTTAGTAATGCTCCATAACATCATGAACGAAGAGCTCAACACCCTCTTTCATATTTCGCATGGAGGTAAGAGTCATCCTGAAGTTAATCTGATCAGTATACTTGCACATCCAAATTTGGATAATGCCTTTATTTCCTCAAGTACCATGAAGTTGATTCATATGGATCAAACTCCTAAAAGAATGAATAGTATTCTTACACCTTCATCATATGAAAAGCTATATAAGAGTATTCAAAAACGTCATTCATGGAAAAAACCCGCTAAAAAATTAAATATCGATTTTATTACTGGTAAAGGTTTAATTCTTAAGACAACCGCAGTACTGGAAATTGTGGATCCATCAGATAATAATTCATTGATTCTCATTAATGCTTATAATTTAGAATATAAGAACGATAAATTGGAAAAATACAGAAGAGGTATTGATACAATTCGGACAAAATATCCATCCAGAAACAGGTCGATGTTACTGCAGGAAAACCGGGAAATGATTGAAAGTTTACAAAGGCACCTCATTCAAACCCTGGATCAAAAATTTCCCGGAATGAAAGCTTTAGCGGAAAAATTTAATGCCAGTGAAAGCAAACTAAAGAAAGGCTTTAAGCATTATTATCACATAAGTATTTACAAATTCCTCCAGCAAAAACGTTTCGAAAAAGCACACTTACTACTTACTCAAACTGAAAAACCCGTTAGTACTATTGCCCGTGAATGTGGCTTCGTAAGTGCCGCCCATTTCTCGCGATCATTCAAAGAAAAGTTTGGATATCGCCCTACCGATGTACAGAGAAGACCTGAATAATACCTGTATTGATAAAGGGTACATCCCTAAAAGCAAATTGATTTGAAGACATTTACTACAAATTAATTGCAATGAAATCGTTAAGCTCTCATTCCAGAAATAGATTCATAGAGGTTTGCTGCTTTCTATTCATAGTGCTATTCCTTTATACCGCGATCAGCAAACTCATGGACCTCGAAAATTTTCAATTGGAATTACAAAAATCTCCCCTTTTAAGTGATTATCATAAAATGGTCGCTCTTGTTATTCCGGTTTCGGAAATCTTAATTAGCCTCGGTCTCATTTGGAAGAAGACTCGATTTATTTCTCTTTTAAGTTTCCTTTTCTTCATGACCCTCTTCACCGCATATATCTATACCATATTAAATTTTACAGGTTACATTCCCTGTTCTTGCGGAGGTGTTATAGAAAGCCTGGGATGGACTGAGCATCTCATTTTTAATGGCCTATTTATACTATTAGCCATTGGTGCTATTATCTACTACCCCATTCAAAAGTTTCAGAATATAAAACAAATCTTATTGCGCAATGAGTAGGAGAAGCTGAAAATCCTGTAAAGAGTAAGCATCATTAAATTTTAAGATTATGAAAAAAATGAAAATAATCACACCAATTATCGCTATAGCTTTAGCGATTGGTGGGGCCCTTATGACCCAAGCTGAAGAATCAAAAGCAATGGTTGATCAAGCCATGCTAACGCATTCTTCAGAACCAGTGCAAATCGGCTATTACAAATTACCAAGCAACCCGGCAAATTGCCAGGCATTTAGCACGGTGGATTGTAATCCGATTGAAGGACCGCAACTTTGTACCGTAAACATTAACGGGCAGATGACTCAGCTCTATGATAGTGGCTGTGCAGATATTCTATACAGGGACCCTGTAGAGTAAAATTGATAAGGCAGCCCATTAGGGCTGCCTTTTTTTCAAACACTATGACAAGTACTTTTAAAATACTTTTGATTCTTTTTGTATTATTCCTAGCGGTTCTTACCATCATAGGACTCTACATACCATTTTATAATCGACTTTCAACACCCATGGGATTTAATCGAAACTTTGAATCCCCTGAATTTCTGATCAAGGATACTATACCTTTAGGTTACACTGGATACTACTTCACCGGAGTTCATGAAAATCACATATTCCTGGGACATAAAAGCGCACCAGCCCATATCCTTAGGTATGATCTAAAAACAAAAGATACAATTCACCTAAACTTCAATATCGACAGGAGACAATTTCCAAACTTTGACCCTGATAAGCTAAAATTAGCAATTCAATATCCCAATACATATTTTGTAGATGGTTCCAACGGTATATTTATTAAAGGTAACCTTATAAACAAGAATATAAACGAGACCAATGAACTCGAATGGAGATTTGATAATTATATCCAAATAGATTCAAATACTATTGCATTCAGAACCTACGATATGCACAAGCAACAAAATATGCTAGCTGCTATTGATTCGATCGGCAAGGCCATCAACATATACCATCCTAAAAAACAACAAGATGGAATCTTTGATACGGATGGACGGCTTTTTCAGAAAAATAATTACCTCATCTATCTTCTTTATTATAGGAATGAATTCCTCGTTTTTGATAATACATTAAAACTCCAGTATGCAGGAAAAACTATAGATACTATTTCAACTGCTCAAATAGATATTTCGACCTTTGATAAAACACTCACGATTTCAAGCCCGCCCCTTCGCGTAAACAAGAATCTTTTTGTAAATGATAGTAAACTTTACGTAGAATCAATAATAAAGAGTAACAATCAAAGTCTTAAGCAATTTCAGCAACAGGTAACTATAGATGTTTATAATTTAAAATATGGAAAATATTTACATAGCTTTTACCTTCCCAAAATAAATCGAAAGCGCCCAGTTGAATATACCATTCACAAAGATAAACTTATGGCTATCTACGATAAGAACCTGGTTATTTTCACTGGCTATTAGAATTTTGTTTTTGCTGTTCCATCTTTAGAAAATAAGCTTCAAATAAGCCTTTCGATTCATAAAGATTACCATTTTTTATAACGGTGTGGACATTAGCTGTATGCTCAATATTTTCTAGTGGATTGCCGTTAAGTACAACCAGGTCTGCAATCTTTCCTTTCTCAAGCGACCCTAAGTCGTGTTGCAATCCCATAGCAGTTGCCCCGCCTAAAGTGGCAAGTTCCAATACTCTGTGCCTGCTAAGGCCGTGTTCCTCATGCTGCCATATTTCCCAATGATAAGGCAATCCAGGAGTGTCCGTATGTGAACCAATCCCTATGTTGCCTCCACTTTTCGATAAGGTTACTGAACTTCCTAAATATAAAGCAGCTTTGGAATCTTCTCCAGAAATTTTGTCCTTGTTATTAATAAATTTCTTTAAAGTTTCCCCTTTATTCCATTCTTTGAATATTTCAACATCCTTAGTTCCCGATTTAAAAAACTTTTTGAATTTGGAATGATTATCAAATTCAGAAATACCCGCAACTGTATACCAGGTCTGGCTTTTTGCTATTAATTGAATCAAATCATCATACATTCCGCCTATTTTAATAGCATGTTCAACTCCCGTTAAACCATCAAAAAATGCCGAAGCATCTAGGCTTGTAGTGTAACTAGAAAAGTCGGCGTGACCGGTAATATTAATATTCTCATTCCTGGCGGCCTTGATTAACCATTGCCTAATCTTTCTTGGCCATAAATCATGAATTTTGATGAAGATAGCTCCTCTTTGTTTTTCTCTTTTAACCCAGGATAAAGCATCTTGATAATCTTTTATTTCAAAATGAGGATGACCCAATGCAAAGAATGGAATCAATCGGGAGGACTTTAATCTTCCCGTTTGGGCCATTTCTGAGTAAGCCTGCATTTGAGGTTTGCCTGCCGGGTCTCTTATAGTGGTAATACCGAACGCCAGGTCCATGAGCAATTTAGAGTATTGATCTACAAGTACATCTGGGGGAGCATCGTGGTGAGCATGTAAGTCGATAAAACCAGGCATAATTGTTTTACAAGAAAAATCAATCCGTTTTGCGCTCTCAGGAATTAGAATACTGTCTGAGTGACCAATTTCTTTGATCCTTCCTTTTTCAATAATAACGGTACCATCTTCTATAATCTCTCTTCCTTGCATGGTGATAAGCCGGGCGCCTTCCAGCGCCAAAACCCTTGTATTCGTTTGGATAGATTTGTTTACACTGATTTTTACAGCCTGATCATTTAAAAATTCCTCCGTGCATTGGCCCGAACTGCATTGATCAAGTATCATTTTCGGATGAATACGGAATAAATAGTTTCCATTAAACCACAATAAATCTCCAGAACCTGGATCAAAAGAATAATCCAACACTCCAAGGTTGGAAACCTTTATACTATTACTATCCGTCGAGGCTATAGGCATACTTTTATCATGCAGCTGGGTTAAAAAGAGCATATTTTTACGTAGATAAGCCATGTATTTTAAATCCTTAGAAACAATACCATGTTCCACATTTTCAAACCTGGCTATTATTCTACTCTCCAAGGGTTCTTTTAAAATTGGTTTTGACAAGTTGTTTCCCTCCAGGAACTTTAACTATATGAAATATCCATTCCCCATCGATTGTCAAACGATTCCTAAAAGGAATTGGAGCAGTTAACGGCATAATTATTTTCCCCTCATCCCTGTCCAGGACTTTTAAAATGCCATCAGTGAAACTTTCCATGTTCCTTTGATAATTACGGGCACCTTCAATAAAAGCAATATATTTTCCATCTTCACTAACATCGAGGTGTTTGTATAGTCCTGTTTTATTTAAAATTGTATCCAGCTCCTTTTTTCTAAGGTTATAGCACCAGATAAAACCTTTCTCATTATTATCCCAGGAAGAATAAATGATTTCTTCTCCTTTCTTAATTAACTTCGGAAAAAACTGTCCATGATCTGCATCTATCAATTGCATGTTTTTCCCTGATTCAAAGTCATACTCATAAATCCTTGCCTGTGTTGAAAAATAGAGCTTCCTTTTGCTATTATTCAATTGAGGATAACGCATATACCTCAATTCCAAACTATCTGTGGATAACCTATTTTGATTATAAACTAAAGGCGCTGCTTCCACTTGTATATTCGCTGCAAACGGTATTATGGTATCCTGTTGACTTTTAACATTTATTCGGTGAATTTTCCCACCGTAACCAATGATTATATTCTCATTATTTTTATCAAAACTAAACCTCGGTATGAATTCTAAGTGTCGCCCTATTACCTTTTTGAATAATAGAGCTTTACCCTTTAGATCATACACATTCAGGTAATTTTGGATTACATATTTTGAATTACTCATTCCTCTTCGAGTGCTTAGATTCACAAAAGCTAAATAATTTCCATCGCTGGAGATAACGGCTTGTGTAGATTTGTTCCCATTTAAACGAATTACCGTATCAATGCTATTGGTTTCCAGGTCAAAGGATCTGAGGTAATCATCATAAATCACGTAACCCCTGTCATCCAAAATACTACCCTTAGTCCAACCCCGTGTTTTTCGAGAAAACTCTCCTTCTAAATTATAAATGGAATCAGAATCTCTTAAGGCATTTCCCGAAGTCAACCATTCCACACTGGATTTACTTTCGTATTGATTATGATGAGTAATTGGTTTAACATTTTTTCCGTCAAGATCCATTACATACAAATTATCCGCACCCGACCTGTCGGAAATAAAGGCGATCTTACTTCCGTCAGGAGAAAATACAGGATGGGAATCCCATTGCATTCCGAAGGTAAGTTGTTGTGGGTTACCGCCCTCAGCATCCATTAAAAATAGCTTACCCAGCAAGTTAAAGACAATACTGTTATCCCTGGGCGATACATCTATATCCATAAAGGTCCCTTCTGTTGTATGGATACTATAGAAACGATCAGGCTTCAATGGTAGGGAATCCTGGCCCCGAATATTCGGAACCAGGAAAAACAAAAAGATTATACAATATGTAAATTTTCTATTCCTAAAGAACTTTTCTACATTTATAAATAAACTAATATCCCGCATTCTGCTCTAGGTTTGAATTCTTTCTTATTTCGTTTTGTGGAATTGGGAATAGCACATCTGATTCTTGCCATTGCTCTTTTAGGGGCTCCAGCACCTCAGTTGCTCGCTCGGTTCTTTTTAAATCATACCAGCGATGAGCTCGTTCTGTGAATAATTCATGCCTTCGTTCAAGAAGGATAGCATCAAGCAATTCTCCAGCGTCCGATATCTCAAGGGGTGATAAACCAGCCCTGGACCGTATGGTGTTGAGATCCTGTAATCCTCCGGTAAGATCTCCCTGCATCGTTCTCGCTTCAGCCCTTATTAAATACTGCTCGGCTAAACGAAATACCATCGAATATTCCGTAAGGGTTGGAGAAAATCGAACTTTGTATTTAAAAGGATAATAATAGGTTTGATTGGTCGTAAGGCTACCAATCCACTGGCTTCGACGAAGATCTTCGGCCTCAAAAGACTCCACAAGACCAGGCCTTAAACTCACATGAAAAGGATTGAAATTCAGGATGAACATCCTTCCTTCCTTTGTGTTGAAATTCCTAAGGATTGGCCGGAATTGCAGAATGGCTTCCATGCTATTCGCCAGGAAAACGGCATTGAGATCTTCCGGTAAGGAATATAAGGACTGATCTATAACCTGGGAAGCGTGAAGCTCTGCTGCGTTCCAGTTTTGACGATATAATTCTACCCTGGCTAAAAAAGCATGAGCAGCCCATTTATTAGGGCGAATTCTTTCGCCTCCCGCAAAAGAATAATCTTCTGGTAGACTTTCTATTGCTGCATTGAGATCTTCCCCGATTAATTGATATATGTCCGCTACCGCTGATGCCTCCAAACTCGAATTAAGTTCGTAGTCGGTGCCCGTGGTTAAAGGAATCTCACCAAACAGGTTAACCAGATGGAAGTAACAAAAAGCGCGTAAAAACCTAGTCTCTCCCTCTAAACGTTTGGCTACTTCCGGGGTGAGATTCGAGGATTCCTCAATTCCTTCCAGGACTGCATTTGCATGGTAGATGTACCGGTAAGATTCATTCCAAATATTGAACTCTAAAATAGTATTTGTTGGCACCAGCGCATTTTCGAAAAACTGCCTTTGAGTTGGATTAAAACTATAATCCACCAGGTCGTCTGCTGCCAGGCCAGTTACGGTAGTTAGACTTTGAAAACTTCCGCTCACGAAACCTTCAGAAGACATCATATTACTATAAATACCCAGTACCGCAGCTTCTGCGGTCTCGTCCTCTTCAAAAACAGTAGTACTGGTTAATTGAAAATTAGGTTCCTCTACCTCTATGGTATCACATCCAAATGTGAAAAAGAGATAAATACCGGTTACAACCTTAAGAAAAGTGTGTCGGCGAATTCTTATTAGAATATTTTTGTTGATCATATCAATTGATTTAAAAATTAATATCCAGTCCCAGGCTTAGGAACCGTAATGGCGGAATAAGGTTGGAACCCGCATTTTCAGGATCTAAACCTTTATAATTGGTAACTGTGAAAAGATTTTGTCCCTGGAAATAGATTCGACTGTTTATTCCGGCAAACTCCGGCAAATTATAGGAGAGGGATAGATTCTTTAGACGTACATACGAAGCATCTGTATAGGTTAAAGAACTACTTAAAAGTTGCTGAAAAGCAAAATAAGGAGATCCAAATCCACTTTCAGCCTTCTGGAAAGTAGCATTATCTCCAGCTGCCTGCCAACGGTCTAATAACTCTAAAGGCTGGTTATTGGGCAACCCAGGCAGACCGAAGGTCTGGTAGTAGGTCCTGCCCTGCTGCTTTACGAACTGGAACAAAAAGTCTAAAGCAAAGCCTTTAAAATTTAGGCTATTCTGAAATCCTCCGTAAAATTCAGGATCAAGGTCCACCAGATCTACAATATCATCCGGAAAGCCTATAAAACCGTCCTCGTTTAAATCTTCAAATTCATAGACTCCTGTTTCTGGATTTACTCCGTTTAATAAATATCCTTTTTGGATCGATAAGGATTCGCCAACGGTGTAAGTTGTGCTGTATGGAGAATTCTCAATATCATCAAACTCCAGTAGCGTATTCTTTGGAATAGTTATATTAAAATTAGTAGCCCAACTAAAATCCTCACCTGTTATATTTTGTATAGATAAGGCAAGTTCCCAGCCTTTATTTTCTACCAGTGCAGGAAAATTATACTGTATGCTCGTAAAACCTGTAGTGCCCGGTAAGGGTAAACCAATAAGCTGGTTTGAAGACCGGTTGCGGTAATAGCTGGCGCTCAAATAAACGGCATCGTCGATTAGGCCTAATTCCAAACCACCCTCCAGCTTCCTATTAGTTTCCCAACCAAAATCACGGTTTACCAGGCGCGTAGGATATAATCCCGGGCTTCCCTGGAAACTTACCGAAGTTGCAGACCAAAGATCTAGAAACTGGTAATCTCCAATTTGGTCACTACCGGTGGTTCCATAGCTAAATCGAAGCTTCCCAAAACTTAGAAACGGGAGATTTTTCGCAATAAAATCCTCTGCAGAAAAGATCCTTCCGGCTCCCACTGCACCAAAAGATGCATATTCCCTGCCGGGGCCAAACCTACTGGACCCGTCACGTCTCCCGGTAAGGTTTAATAGGTATTTATCTTTATAATCTGTATGAAACCTTCCATATAAAGCGCGGTACTTATATTCGGTATTACCAGAGAATAATATTTGGGTATTACCCGCAGCCTGGATATTCTCAAGAAGTTCATCACTATTGAAACCCGTAGCCCTTAAAACCTGCCTCTCATTTGTGGTTTCCTGTACGGTGGCACCTACAAGAGCAGACACATTAAAATCACCCAATTTTTTATTAAAGTCTAATTGCGGCTCCACAATCCAGGTTTGCAACCTGGAATGGTTATTAGAAGATTCCCTTCTATTAAACGATATGGAAGGATCGAAAGCAGACTGTGGTGTATATTGGTCTTCCCGGGTATTTATATGAGTATATCCAAACCTGGAACTTATTTTTAAGCCAGGCAATATCCTGTAACCGAGGGTAGCACTGCTCACCAGGTTATTGGTTTCTCCACGGTATCGTTCTTCTAAAGAAGCCAGGGGATTGGAAAAAGTAGAATTCTCCCAGTTCAAACTTCCGTCAGGATTAAATAAGGCTGGCGCGTTGGGAGCAAGTGTCAAGGCCGCCAGGGTAAGATCGGCTTTAGGTAGCTCGTTACGGTTTACGCTGTAGTTACCCGCAAAATTGGCTGAAAATTTGTTGTTTTTGGATCTATGATCAAGGTTGATATTTCCTGAAAAGAGCCGGTTCTTGAAATCTCCAGGAAAAACCGTTTCATCTTCTCTAAATCCAACTCCGGCCCTATAGGTAGTTTGATTGTTTCCTCCGCTAAGGCTCGATTGAATATTCGTAAATTCTGCTGTACCACCAAATAACTCTTCCTGCCAGTCCGTTTCTCGTTCCTGGTCCCAGGTTAAGAGGTCCGGAGCACCGGCGGCAGATGGTTCTGTTCCAGAATTCTCATAGGCTTCTCTCCTCAATGCCAGGTATTGCTCCGTATTAAGAAGGTCCATCCTATTGGCGACCTGACCAACTCCTCGTTGAATGTTAATGCGATAATTGGCCTCACCAGATTTTGCTGATTTAGTCGTAATTAATACCACCCCATTCGCACCCCGGGAACCATATATCGCCGTGGCATCAGCATCTTTTAACACCTCGATACTGGAAATTGTAGAAATATCAATATTGGCTAACGGACTGGTTTGCAAGCTGGCCTTTCCAACCCGGTCGTCAGTCGTTGGGTTGGTTGGGTAAGGGACCCCGTCTATGATAAATAAAGGAGCATTCCCATCTGCTCGTAAACTGTTGGTTCCCCTTATTTTAATATCAAAGCCGCCACCCGGGACCCCGGTGGCCTGAGTTACTTCTACCCCGGGCATTCTTCCCTGGATGGCGGCAAGCGGGTTAAGCACCGGTTGATTTTCTATTTCTTCTGCCGTAACCCTGGATATATTACCTGTGCGCTCCCGCTCCGTCACGCTGTAATATCCTGCATTCAATTGTATCTCGTTTAGGGAGGCTATATCCTCTTCTAATAATATTCGTATCTGGCTATTCCCATCTATTGGTATTTCCAGTGTTTTATAGCCAATAGATGAGAAAACCAGGGTATCACCCGGGGATGCATTTATTGTAAATTCTCCAAGGTCATTCGTGGTAGTACCATACTGCCGGTTCTTCACCAGTACGGTAACGCCTAACAATGGCTCACCGTCCTGGTCGCTTACCGTTCCCGAAATTTCTTTTTGTAATAGGAAGGGACAAATTTTAGGCGTTGCTGCCTGGGCCTGGGATATGGCGAGGATCACCAGTAATCCCATAGCCAGTAGGAACATGATAATTAACATGCCCCTCCTGTAAAAATTTTTCATAATTTTACATGAGTTAAATGAAACATTAGTTTTATTAAAGCTTAGGCCTTCCCTGTACGACGCCAATCTCAAGGGAAGGCTTTGTTGCTTCTACCCGTCAAAACGAGTGTTCATCTTTCTTTTTAGCATAAGCGATTTTTTTGTTGACTAAAACAAACTATTAATAATTGGAGCAAAAAAAGGCATCCTCGTCCTACCATTATACCCAGCCAAATGAGTTCTTGAGCACTACATGAGGCTTCCCTCCCAACTCCCGGTACGGTAGGGATTGTACCGGCATCCCACGGGATTGTTATACCAATTATCCTGTTCCCGCAAACAGGAATTAATGATTACACTTAATCAAGTGCTGGCCACCTTGGCCTTATTAATATGTAGGGTTATACTTTTAAAGCGACTTCTGCTATGAAGAAACAAAAGCTTTGAGAAGAAAAGTAAACGCATAAAAAATGGGCGCGAAACTCAACTTACCACGTCAGAGGTACTGGTATACCGTGCAACGATAAGAGAGCCCACGCCCGGGTCGTGAGCATCCTTGCTTATCATCTCGTTGCATAAAATTACCAGTTTTCTAACGCGAGACTCTAAGCGAATGCTTCTAATATTTTACTTAAAGAAGTTTCGCAAATATATTAATGACGTAAATATAATTAAAATTTCTATTTCAACACATATATGTGTTGATTTTATTTCTAGAGAATGGCAACTTTTATAAAATGAGTCAGGATGAATTAAATAAGTTGCTTGTCAACATAGGGAACAGAATAAGATCTTTAAGGAAAAAAGAAAATATCTCTCAGTTGGAACTAGGCAATATCGTAGGAAGATCCGCGAATCAAATAGGTAGAATTGAAAGGGCAGAAGGTAATCCAACTATTGAAACACTTTATCGAATTGCGACACATTATAAAGTAGATATCAGCTATTTTATAGATCGGAAAAAAAAATTTCTTTTAAAATCTTTTGCCACGTTTTTGGCGAGTTTATTTTTTAAAATAGCATTTTGCAAATATTTTAGGCTAAAGGGTTATATTGCGAATTATTAAACGGGCATTTTAATCACCCGTATTTATTAAAAGATTATTCTACATATTTATATGGAATTTTGGGAAAGATTAGGGTTTAGAGAAAATCCTTATAATACAAAGCCTTTAAATGTTAGTCTGCAAGATGTGGACTTGCTGATGGGCCGAAATGAGGAACAAATCGAATTTTTGAACGCTATTGATTCTAATAAAGAAGGAATATTAGTCCTCTCAGGAGTACCTGGTGTTGGCAAAACAAGTTTTTTCAATGTTCAACAGTTCCTTTTAGAGAGCGGTCATGCTCCATTTGGTCCAAGGCTTCTTGCTGCACGACAACTCTGTCCAGTGAATCCGTATGATGAACCTAGATTTATAGCTGAAAGATGTGTCCAGTCTCTTTGTAAGTCGATCCAGGTATATTGCAGTATGACTGGTGCAACTTTACCTCCTGAGACAAAAAAGATTTCCGAATGGATTAACAAACGATCTGCTGCCAGTTATTCGCTTGGGCTGTCAGTTATGGGTTATGGAGGTAATTTTGGTAGACAAGTATCAGTGTCCTCTATAAAGGATACTACTTATGAAGGGCTAGTGGAGGTCATAGAGGTAATGGTTTCAGAAGTTGTTGCTATTTTAAACTTTAGCGGCTGTTTTATTGTTCTAGATAACATTGAAAATTTACAAGAGGATGAGTTAGGCGAATCTTTAATAACATTCAGAGATACGCTTTTTTCTTTGGAAAATGTATGGTGGATTTTGATTGGTCAAGCCGGTTTAAATAGCCTTATTCAAACTAAGGACCCAAGAGTTTCTCAAAGAATTTCAGCTAGTATTGATTTAAAACCAATTTCAGACGAATCATTGAAGAGAGCGGTGGATCAAAGAGTAGACAAATTTCATTCCGGGCAAGAGAAAGGATCTTCTCCAATTCCAGAGTCTATATATACTAGATTATTTGAATCATCAAATGGAGAAATCCGATTCGTCTTCAAATACTGCCATGATATTTGCTTAAGGTTAGTTAAGAAAGTTAGAACTCAAATGGCCGGATTGGATAATGGCTGGGGAGAAAAGGTTTTCAATGAATTAATGGGAAATTACTTTGTTAAAAATGAAATTTCCGAGGATAATTGTAATGGTTTATTAAAAGAATTGATTTCAGAAAATTTTCATGGATTAAATCTAAGTGAAGAAATTAAAGGAATTTTAAAGCAAATTGGAAAAAATGAATCTGTTGGGGTCTCAGATTATAAAGACTTTAAAAAATTTGGCGTAAAAAATCAAAATGATTTTCTACATAATTATTTGACCAAATTAAAAGATAAAAACCTGTTATTGAGAAAGACGGAAGGGAAAGTTGTAAAATTTCAATTAAGAGGTTTGACCTTAATAGCATTAGAAAAAAAGCTATTATAAATTAATTTTACACAATGCTTAAATCCTATAGTTTGGAAAATTTTAAAAAAGATTAATGAATGTCACAACTTAGTCGTCCTTCCTGATGTGACAATTTCAAAATAGCTAATTAAATCGATTTTATTTACATTCCTGATCTGCCATCGCTTTGAATCTCTCATTTTAAAGATTTTTCGAGCATTAAATCCTGAAAAGAAGGAATTAATATTATTTACCAACTACCAGAGTTATCCAGTGAAGAAGCTTTTTTTAAAGCATTCTCAACTATTTCATGTAAACTTACCGCTGAATTGCATCTTTCGGTCCTATCTACTAATTCTTCGAAATATTTAGAAGCTGAATTATAAGGTTTTGTAGTGCATAGTTTTGCAAGAGTTTTTATCAATTTATTTTGTGCCCCAGTAAATTGTTTTTCTGCAGATCCTAAGTGCCTTGCAAAATTATGACCTTGCTCCATAGTTAAAGCGTTTTCCAATAAACTTTTATTTGCTTGAACTGATTTTGAAGGATAAACCTTTCTGAGTAAGTTCTCAAAATTACGACCAGCCATGTAAGTGTCTAAAGACATAATCTAATTTTTTAATTTATTATTTTGCATATCTAAAATGAGATTAATTATATGAAAGCATCGCAGAAATGTTAGAAGTATGAAAATTAGACAAACTACATTAATGTAAAAACCGTACGATTGATAAAGATTTTTACCTAGTGTTGCAAGGGCTAACGTTATAAATGATACAAATAATAAAATTAGAACGCCACTCTTTAAAATTCTTATCGATTTTGAATACAAAGGAGAGGCTAGAAATACTTGAAAAGCATTTACTTTTTCATCAATTTTATCTCCTCTGATTATTGTATTCGATTTAACGGTTAGAAGTATAGTAAGTAAAGTTAATATAAAACCTGATACAGTAAGGCCAATTGCTCCGAGATTATTAGCATTTTCTTCTAATCTTAATTCAATTTCAAACTTGTTTTCACATATATAAATTATTGATAATATAACACCAGTAAATATTAAGTCATAAAGTAATGGCCTTTTATAATATTTATCCAATAGAAAATTAATCATTCTGTGAATTTATAGTTTTAGATCTATAATTCTTATATGCATTGTTTGCTAAAACAAACATTTCTTTTGGATCAGCTTGTCCTTTTTTTCCTTCTTTTAAAGGGCATTTAAAATTTAAGCTTTTCTTACCTCTAATAAAATTGTAACTTTTATCTTCTCCATCATTATCTTCATATTCTAGATAGAAATCCTCCATGTTTTCTAAAATCGTTATATCCTTAGTAACTGCATTTAATAGTCTTTTGGTTGTAGTCATCATTTTATAGTTGGTTTCATTAACTACTTTCTTACCACCTTGATCTCTAAATCCTAAATCTACTCGAATCGTTTTTGGGTCGACTAATTTTCCCAAAGCTTGCATTTCTGAAAAAAATGCGTCTTCAGTATTTCTATATAAAGCGGGTAAATTTTCAGGCCTTGCTCTAAATCTAAATCTGAAGATATTCTGAAGCGAATGCATTACTTGTTCTGCCGACTTCTCCATATGAACTTGAGCTTTGCAGGCTTTGCTAATATGAAGAACACTTTTAGAAGAGATATACCTGAAATAGTATTCAATATCAGAAATTTTTGGACCAACACTGTTATATTCACATAATATTGTTGGATGAGATAATTTATCCATATCGATATAAAAATGGGTAGTTTCAACTATCTCTTTATTTTTTAAAATATCGACTGATTCGAAGCTTAGAGTATCTTTGTCCATAAAAGAGGGGGACTTGTCTCTAATCAAATGAATTTTGCATTTATACATTTTATCTGGGAAAGAAAATGCCGCTGAGGAGATAAATAGTTTTCTGGATTCAGCCTTGTCTCTCTTTTCGTGTCGATCAATAATTACAAATCTCCGGTTATTCCGGCGTTCATCATTGATATACTTGATGCAGGATTTAATAATGTTGAAGCTCCCAATTTTATCACTTTGTTCTTTGTAGGGTTGAAATTCCAAATCAAAAATGTGAAATTTCACATTGAGTTTCTTATCCATATAATACATTTAAGTATCCAGAATCGGAAGTAGGGTTGGGATTCTGCGGCTAATATATTATTTATTTGACCATTATTTTAACATCTATATAAAAAACCGTGAAAGTTGCTTCTCTAGGATGAGAATTATGGACCATCAATATACAAATGATCGATGCCTGTCATATCCATCCTTTTAGTCTATCTAATGATGATACTGTTTCTAACGGAATTGCGCTGTCCCCTACCCTGCACCGAGCTTTTGATCGTGAATTAATTTATATTCCAGCAGATTATAAAGTAAAGGTATCTACCGTTGTTAATGATATCGATTCTAACTTTACCTTAACCCAGTTCAATGAAAAAGAAATTTTTCTACCAAATAAAGAATCCTGGTTTCCTTCAGTTGAGTCTTTAAGCTGGCATCAAGAAAATGTATTTATAAAATAAATATAAAGACATTCAACCTAAGTGGAGTGATTAGGTTAAATGAAAACCGAAAATTTGATTCTCATCTCTCAGCCATAGAAGTATCACACAAAATCATTGTTCAACCTGTCAGTTATATTTTTTGAAATATACCCTCTAACGGGTATTTCTTCCGCTTAAATAAATATCTAATTTTCAAACAATAACAATTAAACCTATTAGCTATGGCAGCACTGGAAGAAATTAAACAGCATTTTGACATTGATGAGTTAGAAAAACAACTTCAAACAGTTCTAACACTAAAAGATCCTATTGGATACATGGAAAGTAATATCAATTGGGAGATCGATAAAGAAGATTTAGACGACTCACCCGAACTTGATGATCAAATATTATTAATGACTAGTGATTCCAGGATGAAAACGATCTACGGCGCCTGGAACCCGTTCAAACGCTTTTTAAGTTGGTTAAGCAGGAAGAAGATTGCAAAAGGAGTTAAAAAGGCCCTTTGCGGGATTGCCGATAAAATTCAAAGTCTCATCGATGAAGAGGCTGAACTGAAAAAAATCTTAGAAGTAGCACTATTGGCTTTAATTGGTGCATTAGGAATTGGCTCGATTAATCCGGTAGTTTTGACTATTGTTGTTGGTTTTTTAGGAGCAATGATCCTAAACGGAGTAACTAAATTTTGCGGTTTTTAAACTAAATCATTTAGTTTAACTTTTCTATAATATTTCTGTAAGTGAATTAAA
This sequence comes from Christiangramia oceanisediminis, assembly GCF_022570735.2. Lineage (GTDB taxonomy): Bacteria > Bacteroidota > Bacteroidia > Flavobacteriales > Flavobacteriaceae > Christiangramia > Christiangramia oceanisediminis. Next base: position 628,692 of record NZ_JANCNS010000003.1, read on the forward strand.
TTTATTTTTAAACGAAATGTAGATAACAAAAAAGGGTTAATTCTGTAATGCAGTCATGGCCCTTTTTTTACGCCTTAATTTAAACGGGAATTGAAATCTTTCCATCCTATTTCCCCATTGATTTTTATTGGGATCTCGAAATGTTGTGAATTCGCATCCAAACTTAAACATATTAAACTGTCACAATGTGGACATTTGAATTTAGCTTTGCGCGTTAGCATCGCTAGAGTGAAACTAAATTCTTTTTTACAAATTGTACAATCTCTTTCCATCAAACTAGAACCTACATAAATCATAATCATAAATTTTTACACTAAAGTGTTGGTTTTTACACATTTATTTGTACTAAATATGAGAATTTTAAAAATTAAAATATCTTATTCCCGTCTTAAATTATAGAATTTTAACAACTGCAATTAAATCATCAGCTACGAAAAGCGAAGTAATAGACGTTTTAAAAAAATTTAATGTATTCGTTCCTTCTTGTCTTATTAATGATAATACCGTTTCTAACATAATCGCTCTATCCTTATCTTGCACGGCTTTTCTGATTGTAGATAAACTCACATTACACCGGATTTCAAAGTGAAGGTTTCTACCGTGGTTAATGATACCGATTCTAACTATACCAAACCCAGTTTCACGAAAGTTGAATTTTTCTACCAAATACAGAGTCCTGGTATCCTTTGGTAGATTCTTTAGTTTGGCATATAAAGCATATTTTCTGCAATAAAAAATTAGATTATAGAATACAAAGGCTATTTAATTTTGGGTTTTGTCCAGATGATTTAAATTAGCCTTCCAAAATAATCTGAACGAACACGTATGGGACTAAATGCTTTGATTTCAATAGATCTAAAGAATAATGATATTGAAAAATGTGAAATTTTCATTGAGGAAATGATAAACAAAGAATGGTCTCTTATGGAAGAGGTTTCTAATACCTGGGTTACTAGTTTCAATGAAGGGGTCACCAGGGAGAAAGCATTAGCGGTTATACAGAATGATATACAGGAAAGCAAGATGAAGTCTCAACTCGAAAAGATTAGCCTGGCGGTGCAATTGGCCGAAGAGGATATAGTATTTGGAGAGTTTTAATAGTGATTGTAATTAGATTTTAAACTCCTGAAAATTCTTTAGATAAAGCTGCTACCGCTTTTTCTAATTTTACTCCCAAACGATTACAAACTCTTTGTAAATCATTAATGGCAAGATTAGAACTTTTTTCATCATGCCATAAGGTAGTATTAGGCATTTCATAGGTAGGTCCATTACCATATCTCCAGCGTTCACTATATCCCAGCTTTAGCATTTCATCCTTCACATTTGTATGAAGCTTATTAATATCATACGATAACATGATTACTCCAATTGTATCTCCCATAGCTTATTTGTGGTATTATTTATTACGAAAGTAAGATGCTCTTCATTATTGCCTTTACGGGATGTCGCAAATAAAAACTACCTACGGTCTGTACCTTGCCTCTAAATCATTTTAAGATACTATTATGCCATATTATTATGTAAATAAAAACGCCCAGCCTAATGGAGATCACGAGGTACATGAAAAAAATAACTGTCCTAATCCTCCTAATTTTGAAAACAGGAAAGATTTAGGTTGGCATGTAGACTGCCATAGTGCGGTAAGGGAAGCTAAAAAAACCTATAAACAATCTAATGGTTGTGAAGACTGTTGTAAACCGTGTCATACGACTTAGATTAATTAATTTTTATTCTCCTCAATTTTATGGAAACAATTACCGCTATTAAACCAGGACCCAAGCCTAGAAAACCAGACGGTACTCCAGACCGAAGAAGAAGGGTAACCCCAGATAATAAGCCAAAGCATCCTAAATTAAAACCCGACAGGCATAAGCCGGGAGATTAAAAGAACCTTTTTTATGGGAAACCGTAAATAAGTAATACTTGAACTATTTAATTTTCAAGTAAATATTTAAAAATTACTATTATGCCGGTTAAACACACACCTACAGGTGAAGTTCATAAAGGAGAAAAAGGAGGAAGTACAGGGTGCGGGGTTAATACCAAAACTAAACCCGATCATTGGGTAGATACTTCTTCCAGGATTACCTGTGCAAAAAATGGATGTAAAAATTAACCTGTATGGAAATATTTATTTTCTGGTTAATTTTTAGCTTGGTTGTAGGCTTTATAGGTTCAAATCGTAAAATAGGTTTTTGGGCTGCATTTTTATTATCCTTATTACTTAGTCCTTTACTGGGATTAATTATAGCCCTGGTATCGAAAAGCAATGACTCCTATGATTATGAAAATAAAGTACTCAAAAATCAAAATGAACAAAACGATAAGCTAAGTAAAATCGCACAGAATTCTGCCCATTCGATCTCTGAAGAACTTAAAAACTTAAAACTTTTAAGAGAGCAAAATGAAATTACGGAAGAAGAATTTCAAAAGCTGAGACGAAAAATTATCAATTCCTAGTTCTTTAAATTCTTATAATTAAATCATGGCCTGGAGATATCGGAAAAGAATCAAAATTATTCCCGGTGTACATTTAAATCTAAGCAGAAGCGGGATTAGCACTTCTATTGGAGTTCGAGGAGCCAGCGTAACCCTGGGAAAAGACGGAACTTACCTTAATACAGGGATTCCCGGCACCGGTATTTACCAAAGACAAAAACTATCAGGTGGCCTAAAATCTAAGCCTGATACTAATAATTTTGTCCATAACTCCATTTCGTATACTGAAACCGAAATCACAAGTTCTAGTATTCATGAAATCACCAGTAGTGATATGCAGGGTATTAAGGATGCTATTATCATGGCTGGAAAACAAAGAGCGGAACTTAAAGAGGATTTGGCTACAGTAGAATCTAAGCTAAGTCTTACCAAGCTGTATTTGGTATTTAGTTACCTTTTTTTATACGGCCTAATAATAAAAAGTATCGCAGATAATATTAGGAAGGATATCAGCTCGCAAAAAGCCGCAATCAAAAGGATAAAGTTGGAAATAGAACAATGCTATGTAAATCTTGATATTAATTTTGATGAAGAATTTCAAAATTGTTACGATCAATTAAGGCAGCATTTTAATTCTCTTTGTACCTCACACAAAATTTGGGACGTAACCAGCGAACAATATCAAGACAGAGCCACCACCAGGTCGTCAGCAGGAGTTTTAGTGAAGAGAAGTGAGGTTCGGTTAACTACTAAATCGCTAGATTTTATCAAATGTAAATTGGACGCCATGGTTTTTCAAAACGCTAATGGGGCCGATCTTTATTTTTATCCCTATTTTATTGTAATGTATACCGATCCTTCAAAATTTGCCATCATCGGTATTACAGAGCTTGATCTTCATTCCAGCTACGTAAGATTTACTGAAACCGGAAGCGTACCGAAGGACTCACAAATTATTGATTATACCTGGGCTAAAGTAAACAAGAACGGTTCAAGAGATAAACGTTTTAAAGGAAATTACCAGATTCCCGTAACAAAATACGGCCAGTTTAATCTGTATACAGATACTGGAGTCAATGAAGAATACCAGTTTAGTAATTATGATTATTCAAATAGCTTTGGAAATTCTTACCTCAAATACCAGCAGATGATTAAGAAAAATACTTCAGAGTTTATCCAGGAAAATACAGTTTCATAAGATTTATCCAGTCTCTTATTTAAAATCGTGGTTCTTTCTCTATACTATTTTTCGCTTTCAGAAAGTACATATTTATCTATCATATAATTGGTTATAGGCTTTAAAGTTTTTCCATTTTCCGGGTTTATACCCGGAGCCGTAAAGTAATACAAATCATTTTTATATTTATCATACCACACCTGTACTTCCCCATTTTTAAAGAAAGTAGTTGTATCACTTACTTCAATTTGCCTAAAATTCTTCACTAAAAATGACCTGTAGGCCACCTCTCCCAATTCTCCCTCGCATTTTATAGGTTCATAGTGATCCTCTACCCAAACCATACATTCTTCACTTCCATTTAAAAAACCTACATATCCAGCTGTACCAATTAAAGGTATTAAGGATACCAAAATCCATTGTTTAAAGCCTTTTATCGCATAGGGTCCTTTATGGCTCTCGACTTCTATTTTCTCATTATCACCTGAATGCTTATTTAAGATGAATTCATTATAATCTGAATATCCTAAATATTTAGCCAACATGTCTTTGGTTTCTCCTTTAGGGCTACTTTCATTTTTATAATACCGCTCAAGAGATTTATACGAAAGCTGGTACTTGAAATTCTCCAATAAACTTTCAGATATATACTCACACCTACCTCTTAAGCTCTTCAGCCCAGATTCCCTTTCAGCCTTATTAAAGATTTGCTCTAAAAATTCCTTCATAAAACAAAATTTAGCCTCCCAAACAGTTGTACAATTTAATACCTAGACCCCTCATTCACAAACAGGTTTACAAAGAGACAATTTTGTCTCACACTTGTCTCACACTTGTCTCAGCCAATTCCGGCATCATAGCCAATATTTGCGATGTGATTGAATGACGATTGGGCATGCAACCCGGTCTGCGCAACATTCTTCACTTATGATTAATCAATACGGCCTGCAGGGTCACCGGGAAGTAACTCATCGCTGCCGTATTGGTTTTCAACTTCCCAAAGGTATCCGGTTTACGGATTTCCATAATACGGAATACCGTAAAAAAAGGGCTTGGCCCTAAAGGTATTCCCATGTCAAACATTTAAAAATTAAATCATGAAAAAAATAATTTTAGCACTAGTAATAGTGGTTGCAAATATTTCATTCATCGCTTGTACAGATGATAGTCTTGCAGAAGCTCAGGAAGATATAAATGCTCCTCATTATGCAGACTCTGATGATGAGCATATTGACCCTCCGGCAGATCCACCTGGTGATGATTAATAGGTACCGATGACAATAAAGCCACTTTTAAAAGTGGCTTTATTTTTTGCTTTTTGTATAAATTGGTCACATGAATAAAGCTACCTCTCTATTTGCTTTTATTTTAGTTATCATAGTTAGCTGTACCAATGCAGAGAAAGTCGATATCCAAAAGTTTAGAAACGATTATGCTTATGAACTATTCGTCAAGGCAAAAAACGAAAAGGACATAGATAGAAAGCTTAACCTTTTGGCTCTTGCCAACCACCAGGTGAAATCAGCAAGCGATACGCTATTATATGATATCCTGGATTATCAAATTTATTACCATGATCTTAAAAGGTCTTATGATAGCTCGTTATATTATTCTAACGAGATGATAAATAAGGCTGCATCAATCAATGACACGTCTAATTTGGCAAAAGGATATTATCGAAAAGCCAGAACCTTCTTATATCTAAATAAACAGGAACAAGTCCTTGAGAATATGTATAGATCCCAAAGTCTATACAAATCAATTCATGATTCTGTAAAAGCAGGTAAAAGACTGGTAGAATTAGCAAATGCGCAGGATAGACTTGGTGATTTTACCGGAAGTCATCAAACAGCAACAGATGCTCTTAATTATATAGCTGTGGATGATTCAATTTATTTAGCAAGCGTTCATACCCTGCTGGCTTTAACCAGCTCAAAATTGGATGATTATGAATCATCCATAAAAGAAAATAAAAAAGCCCTGAAATATGTGAAATCTCGCCATGACAGTCTGGTTATTCTAAATAATATTGGAGTTAATTATAGAAGAATAGAAAACTTTAAAAAGGCTGATGAAGTATTTGAAACAGCTTTATGTAAAGCTCAAGATACTATTAGAATAACCTGGAGCCTAAGAGATAATTATTTTTACAATCAATATTTAAAAACAGGTGAAAATGTAATTACTGAGCTTGAAGGAATTGCAGTTCAAAGAAAAAAATCGAATGATATCGAGGGCCTTTTGAGCAGTTACAAACATTTAAGTTCTATTTATCAGGAACATAATCTTTCTAAAGCCAAACAGATAGCGGAGCAGTATCTAAATACAGCTAAAGCTTTTGGTAATCCTTTGGAGGAATTACAAGCCCTTGAAGTAATTATTCAACTTAATAAAGAAAATCTTAAAGAGGATTATGTACAGGAATATTTTTATCTAAATGATAGTATAAATACTTCTAGAAACAAGATCAAAAACCTATTTGCTAAAATTAAATTTGATGAAGAACAAAAATTAAAAGAAATAGAGAAGTTGGAGCACCAATCTGCGGCCAGCAAATTGGAAGCTGAAAAAGAGAAAACTCAAAAAATTGTCATTTCTGTCATTCTATTTTTCTTGTTACTGGCTGCCTTCATCTTATATTATTTAATTCAACAAAAACATAAAAGAGATAAGATCAAGGAAATTCATGATACCGAGGCCCGTCTATCTAAAAAAGTTCATGATGAGCTGGCTAATGATATTTTTCAAATAATGACTGATCCAGCTGTAACAGAATCTACTTTAATAGATAGGCTGGACAATGTATACCATAGAACGCGTGATATTTCAAAAGAAAACAATTTAATCCATACTGGATCGGATTTTTCAGATGAACTACAAGGAATGATTAGCAGTACGGTTCCGTCCTCAACTAAAGTCTTTATTATTGGTTTAAAAAATATCGAATGGGACTTTTACAACCAGGAAAAGAAAATTGTGATTTATCGTGTAATCCAGGAATTACTAGTGAATTTCCGTAAACACAGCAAGGCTACCCGTTTAACTCTTAGGTTTGAGAATTCAGGGGGTAATCTTAATATTCTTTATAAGGATAATGGTCAGGGAACTGATTTAAAGAATGCTAAATTCTCTGGGCTTAGAAATATGGAAAACCGTATTCATTTAATAGACGGTTCTATTACTTTTCAATCAAAACCAGGATCTGGATTTTCTTGTCAAATCAATATTCGCAGTTAAAATGTTTAACAACGTACTTATAGCCGAAGATCAAGACTTCGTAAACCTAGGAATTAGAGAAGTTTTACAGAATTTAGAAATAGAAAAAATTACTCATTCTCAGTATTGTGATGAGGCATATCTTAAATTAAAGCGCGCTGCCTTAGACAATAAACCTTTTGATCTTTTAATTTGTGATTTAAACTTTAAGGCTGATCATAGAAATGAAAAAATAGAATCAGGTGAAGCATTAGCAAGTCTTTTAAAAAAGGAAATACCAGACCTAAAAATCATTATAAATACAGTAGAAGAACATCCAAGTATTGTAAAAAGGGTTTGGAGTTCCGGGATCGCTGACGCTTACGTTATTAAAGATAGAAATGGTTTTAAAAGTCTTGAAACAGCCATTAAAAAATTAACGATAAACGATAAGTATTTGGCGCCTTCTATAGAAGGTATACTATCACAAAGTAATGTCATCGAATTATCTGATTATGAATTAGAACTTTTAAAATACGTTTCAAAAGGATATAGTCAGGAGGAAATTCATCAAGTATTTAAGAATTACAAGATCTCACCAAACAGCAAGAGTTCCATCGAAAAAAAACTTAAAGAATTACGGGAACTCTTTGAAGCCAAAACTAATCCCCATTTAATTACTGTGCTTAAGGATCTCCAGATCATTTAGTACGTTTTTGGATTAGCTATCTAAAATTTTCAATAATCTTCAATTTGCGGAAAACCGTAAGAGTTTAAATTTCAGGCATGTTAAATTTAGTTCTGGAAGTAAACTCTTATATGAAAAAATTTCTCACCTATTTTCTTATACCCTGTCTAATCTTACTGGCTGCATGCAGTCCTGATGGAGAATCCGATACCTCAGATGATTTAAGAAGCGAGTGCGGTACGCATAATGGAAACCTACTAGATATTGGGCCCGAAGGAGGTTGCTATTATATAAATAGCAGTGGTAATAAGACGTATGTGGATAGGTCTGAATGTCAATGCTAAAAAAGTGGAATTCCTTTTTAACTAATTTAATTGTATTACCATGAGCAAAACCGCTATTTCAACCGAACTGAAAAGCCACTTTTTAAGGCTTTACCAAATGGCATTAACCGATGATCAATTTGATGTACTCGAATTAAAGACTCTTTATTCCTTTGCTGATGACCGCGGAGTCCCTAGAGAAGAGTTGGATAGATTACTCCTTAATCCAGTTGATCATTCATCTACAATTCCAAAAGATTTAAATACTAGGATTGAATACTTGTACGACCTGGCTACTATGATTCTAGCAGATAATGTAATTACTGAAGATGAAAAAAGCACTTTAAGAAAATACTGCAGGAAGTTTGAATTTCTCGAAGAGAATGTTGAACAATTATCTGCTTATTTACTGGAATGCGTTAAAAACGGTGTAAAAAAAGAAACACTTATAAATGAATTAAATAACTGAAAATGGAATCTATAAAAAACCTATTTCGAATTAAAGATGCTCCGGTAGAAATAAACGATTCTATGGAAACTGATATTGATAGAGAGCAAATTAGAATAACTTATTATCAAAGTGGTTTTGCCGCATCTACAAAAGCGTCTGGAAAACCTATTGTGCTACAGGCCTGTTTGCAAAACTTATTTAGCAGTTTCGAAGATCAATGTCGCAGACAAAATGCTGAACAGGAGAAGTTGAAACAACCCTATAGAGAAGAGCAGGAAAAGTTGCGTACTGAGTTAAAAAAGCTGGAGACAGGCCTTTCCATTTTCGATGAAAAAGAAATTGATTTAAACAAAAAAATTGAATCTGTTAGGCATGATATAGTTGATGTTAAAAATGCTCCTGAAAAGTATGGAGTTGAAGCAGACAAAAGACCAAGAGCTCAATTTTATATTGGTTTAGCAGTTTTATTACCTATTACCCTTTACCTATTGGTATTTTATATATCTGCTTCATATTCCGCTTTTTTCAAGGAATTCACGAATGATGTATTGACTGCTGCAATATTTGATAAGGATGCCTTAAATAATGCCTTTGAAGACAGTTGGCTTGAAGGACTATTAGTAATTACAATTCCTTTTGTTTTTATGGGCTTGGGATATGTTATACATATGATGCAAAAAGGTAGTGGCTTTGTAAACTATTTAAAACTCGCCGCTCTATTAATAATAACTTTTTTGTTTGATGGTTTGCTTGCTTATCAAATTGAAAAGAAAATCTACGATTTTAATCGAACTCTAAATTCACCAGATTATAACTTGGAAGTAGCACTTGGCCAAGCGGAATTCTGGATGATAATTTTTGCCGGATTTGTGGTTTACATTATCTGGGGACTGGTTTTTGACTTCATCATGAAGGAGCATGAAAACCTTGATAAGATTAAGGTCTTTATTAATAATAAAAAAGAGCAAATTAAAAACCTGGAAAGAATAAAGGAAGGTATAATAATCAAGAAGGATGAATTTAAAAATAAAATAACGGAGGTTCAGGGTAGTATTTCTGAAATCCAATCAAAAATAAACGGATTCATTTTTCCCATTAAGGAGTACTTATTATATCATAATCAATACAAAGAGGGCTGGTTCCAGGCAATAAATACTGAAATAGCATTACCAAACAAAGAAAAAGAAGAACTTCTTAGTGCCTGTGACCAAATGGCACAAACCCACCTTAAAGAAATGAATCTTTCCGAACAGGACTTCCAACATCTTGTTTACTCTAAAAATTAAATCTCATGAATTTTAAACATATATCATTAATATTTTTCTTAGCACTTGTCGCCTGCCAGAACGAACAAAATCATAATACAACAGATATTCAATCGACTGTACACAGAGACTCAGGGGTAAGGCAGCCTGAACAAAACTTAAATATAAGTTTCTTACTCGACTTATCAGATAGGATCGATCCCAACAAATACCCCAACGATGCGATGGCATATTATAAAAGAGATGCAGCTTACATCAAATCAGTTGCGGGAGCCTTTAGAAATCACTTGAATTCAAAAAAAATTCGTCAGATCAACGAAAAGATTCAGGTATTTTTCGAACCAGAACCTTCAAATCCTGAAATAAATGAAATCTCAGAAAAATTAAAATTTAATTTTTCAAGACATAATATCTCTAAAGATTTATTAGAAACCTTTGATCACAACTATAGAACCTATCCCACCCAAATTTATAATTTGGCAATTGAAGATAATAACTATATAGGCTCAGATACCTGGAGATTCTTCAAAACTAACATTCAAGATTACTGCGTTGAAGAGGGTTATCGAAACGTTTTAGTTATTATGACAGACGGTTATATTTTCCATAAAGACACCAAAATTAAAGAGGAAAATAGAACTTCCTATTTAACACCCGAATATATAAGATCAGTTGGCCTTAATTCTAACAATTGGATAGATCGTTATAAGGAAAATAATTTTGGCTATATTAACCTTGATAAGGATTTAAGTAATCTTGAAATCCTAGTTCTAGGTATTAATCCCGATCCAAAAAATGATTATGAGGAAGAAGTAATTCGAAAATATTGGTCAGATTGGCTCGAAAATATGAATGTAAAAAGATTTAAGATTATGAATGCTGACTTACCCTCAAATATGGAAGAAATCATCAAAGATTTTATTTAGAGCTTGAATTTTTGGACATGAAAAAGTTCATTTTTACTATACTCCTATCAGTTGCCACCAATTTCTCTGGATATGATCTGGTTTCTAATCCAGAACTTAAAAATGTATTCATTTGCAATAGTCAGAATGGTAAAAAATATCATTTTTCTAAATCTTGTAGGGGTTTGAATGCTTGTAGATCCAACATCAAAGAAATTACTCTTGAAAATGCTAAGAAATTAGGAAAAACCATTTGTGGTTGGGAAGACTAGTTTCTTCATTAACATTTCAACTATAACTTATCTTTTACATTTATTGGGATCCCAACTTTAAGCCCAAATCTTAATCCTTCTTTGTCATTCCTAGGGTGTACATTTAAATCTGGCCGGTCTGCGAAAAGTTGTAGTATCGCGATTTTACCAGATTTATCCGCCCTTTTAAAATCCCATAATAAACCTATTCTAAAGGGTATTTTATCATTATCTAACTCGTCCAATTCGAAATCATTATTTTCATACCCAATTGAGGTGAAAACACCTCCCCTATCCCACGGCCAATAGTACAACTCTAGAGATGCTCCTGATTTAAAGGCATATTCATAAGGCTTTGAACCTTCATATGCTTTCTTTTCAGTAATTGACTCCACATTTTCATTACCTGCTATCTGGTTTCTTATTTGTATAGTAGATACCGATAAATCGTCGTAATTGGTGGACCTGCCTAAATCAAAAGAAAGTAATGCAAAAAATTTGCTCACATATTTACTTTTACTCTGTATAAAGTAACCTGTATGAAATCTAGCTCCGTAGATATCTCTACTAACGGTTTCAAATTTATATCCGGGATTATTCGTGATTTGAATATATGCGTTTCTTGATTCCCTTCCATAATAAGGCGATGCACCAGCATACAATATATGTTTTGAATTCCAGACATCGCGGTTTTCTTCTTCTTCGATTTTATGTAAATTGCTTCTAATAGATTCTATCTTCTTCTCTAAATTAGAAATCTCTTCAATTATGAGATTAGTTCTATAACCTTTCAAACTAGTAGCAATATTTTGGGAAATGGAAGCATCATCCTTATCGATAAATTTATGATTAAACTTGAGCTCCTTCTCGCTAATTTGGTACTCCTGCAATGAAACTTTCCGTTTATATTTATCTATAGAGTCTGAAAAAATTCTTGCAAATTCATTTTTCAGCGTTTTTAGGTTCTCTTTAACCTTCTTTGATTCTGATAATTGTGTGAAACCATTTTGATTTTCAAGTATTCTAACCAGGGTATCGTATTTTGAATATAATTGAATCAAATATTCAGCCTGGCGATGAGTACTCCTCATATTGGCAAAAGACCGTTCCTTATCTAATGTCGCGATTTCATCTTTTTTCGAGAACAAAGGATCAAATCTTCTAAAATATTTGGCAATTCCAAAAAAGTTTATCGAAATAGTTGCTTTCTTACCTGCTGCATCATCAAAAAAATACACTCCGGAATCAGCTGAAAAATCACCATCAGCTGTTATAAAGTCCACGCCTAAAAAATTTACTTTAGAAATATATACACTAGCTTCAAGAGTGGAAAGATCGTCTGCATACTCATAACTTAAGCCCTCTTTCGGGGAATCATCTCCAACAATTAAAAAGTTCAAATCCCTAAATGCTAAAGAATCGAATAATGACCGGGAAACTTGTCTATTGCTAATTAGCTCCGTATTTAAAACCAATTCCTGAGCTACAATCGTACCTGGTAGAAAAAATAAAAGAAGTATTGAGAAGTAGTAATTTTTCATAACCCTAATTTTTAAAATTTAAAAAATTGTAGGGTCCTTTTTTTTTAAATCTTGAAGATTAAATAAACTCAAAGTTTATAATTGGAAGCAGCTAACTTAATCAAAACCAAATTTCTAATATAATTTAAAACCGTAATAATTCTAAGGTATATCCTTATACCTATGGCAATCTAAACCGTTAATTTTGAGCAGTTAATAACCCAAACTACTATATTATGATTAAAAAGTATTTATTTGGAACTGCTATGGTTGCCGTAATTGGATTTACATCCTGTGAGAAAAATGAGTCCTCCCCTGAAGAGCCCCCCCAGGAGGCTATGACACAGATTGATTTAGATCAAGATCTTCAAGTAACCAAAGAGGTTCGTGAAAAGGTTAAATCATTAAATTTCAATTCTAAGCATATTGAAGTTGTAACTCAAAAAAACCTGGAAGGAAAGACTGAGTCAGTTTTTAAAATTGAAGGAGATATTCTTATGAGCCCTCAAGCTCTTGCTGAAATGCAACCGGCCGATATCACCTCAAAACAGTACCGTACCTACAACCTGGTAAGTAGCCCAAGAACAGTAAATGTTATAGGATATACCGGTGGATATGGTCAAGGTCTAACCTCCAAGCAACGCTCCGCATTACAACGCGCAATTCAAAATTACAACGACTTGAGTATAGGTCTGAATTTCACCTTAACCTTTGGAACAAATTATCAGTCTTATGACATTGTTGTTTATCAAACCCAGAATGGAAGTGCCGGAGGTGTAGCCGGATTCCCAAGCAACGGAGACCCGTACCAGTATATCCAAATTTTCGATGGAATGGAAAACTACAGCACCGCCACAAATGAACATGTATTGACACACGAAATTGGCCATACATTAGGTCTTCGTCACACCGACTGGTTTAGCCGTCAAAGTTGTGGACAAAGTGGTGAGGATGCTGAACCTTATGGCGCTGTTCATATACCTGGAACTCCTACCGGGTATGACTCCAATTCACTTATGCTAGCATGTTTTAGTGCTTCGGAATCAGGAAACTTTGGATATTATGACGAAGTAGCATTGGAATACCTTTACTGATCTATTAACCTAATATCTATCCAATGTTCGAAAGTGGGTCTCTTTGAGATCCACTTTTTTTCAAGCATACCCTTCCGATAATCCTTTAAATTGATTAGCTGGCTTAGTAAAACTGATTATCATCTTTTGGGTGATAGATCCCAAAATTTTTTGAAATGAAAAGGTATTAGAAGGTTAAACCTCAATTTACTTCCTCAAACACTGTTCTAAATTAAAATATCTCTTTTGAATGGTAAGGTTGGCACTTATAAATAGTAAGGTTATTCACGAAGTTAAAACAAACAACTTAAATAACTTAGCAGATATTGATGTATTGCTTAAAAATTAATTTAACCTAACTCTTCAAAAATGAAAAGAATCTTATCCTACCTCGCAATTTGTGCTTTTTTAATTTCCTGTACCAATGAATCAATACCTGAGGAAGAAATAATCGTTGCAAATAGTCAATTCACTTCTTTTAACTTGAATTACGTAATGAATTATTCACCTACTAGAGAATGCTCTCCAGATGGCACACTACCTGCTACCAATGATGTGCAGATAGCATTTGATAAAACTATGCCCCAAGATGCTATTTTCAATTTCGCAGTTCAACAAAAATCTAGTAGTGGCAATTATTGGCTTGATGTAATATCAGAATTCCAGAATGTTAGAATGCCTGCAGGAACAAACTATATTACCTTATTTACTAGTTGTCAATTAAAATATTTACATGATTGCTTTACCGGCTCTTATGGAACTGAAGAATTTAGAATAGTTCTTGAAAGTGCAGAATTTGTAGAAGACGGGACCTTAAGTGTAACTCCTGGACCTGGGATGAATGGTAATAATTATTATAGTGTAAATTCATACGTGCCTTGTGGAAATGGGCAACCAGCTATTAGTCTTGGTTCGAAATGGACAGTAGGGTATGATTCGGCATACGAAGATTAAAAAAAACATCGAAGATTGATTTTCTTCAATTTACTATTTAAAGCTGGGGATATTGAAACTCCCAGCTTTTTTATTAAATTACCGATAGTCTATTTCTTTAAAGCTTACCGGTAAAAGTTTGTAAACGAACATTTTAAGGACCTGGTTTATCTTTTCAAGGTTTAGGTACGTTTTATTCTGTTCGATCTTTCGAATAACGGTTAGTGCTACCCCTGCCCGCTCTGCAAACTCTTCCTGGGTAAGATTAACCTCTTTCCTACAGGATTTTACAAATTCTGCTAACTCTTCCATTATACGTTATAACGTATAATTTACAGTAGATCTACCAAATTATATGAAATAAATACAATTTAATTTGTTCTATTTTTTATGCTTTCACATATATTATTGAAGAACGATATTAATTTACATACCTATACATATAAGTGTTGATTTCGACTAAAAATAGATTAAAAGGATTCATTTTATATCAAATGAGACGAAGATCAATTATAATAAAGCAAAAGAGTTAAACTTTGTTAAAGCGAGACCAATCCGGTGACCAATTTTTCCTGTCCTCTGGAAAGCCCTGTAAACTCAACATACTTTTAAAATCGGTCGTTCCCTCCGATTCCGCTTTTAGTACCAAACTCGATCAAAAAGCTCTGAATACATGGATTAACGAGTTTTTGATTGATGAAATAAACCTCCGCCTTCCAAATACCACATTATAGAATTTAAGCCGGGGTTAAAAAAAGCCCGATGTCAGGTGATATCGGGCTTTAAATTAAAAATTAGATTCGCAGACTAATCGTCTTTTACATCGTACCTGTCCAGCATCATCACTTTGTCCCAGGCCTTTACAAAATCTTTTATAAAACGCTCATTTCCATCTTCTGCACCATAGACCTCAGCAATATTTCGAAGCTGTGCATTAGACCCAAAAATAAGGTCGCAACGGGTAGCCGTATATTTGGTTTCGCCGGTTTCGCGATGCTTGATGTCGAACAGCATTTCCTTGTCGTTTTGCGGAACCCACTCGTAATCCATGCTTAGAAGTACCTTAAAGAAATCATTGCTCAGAGTTCCCGGACGATCGGTAAAAACTCCATGGCTGGAATGATCGAAGTTTTGATCCAGGACTCGCAGACCTGCAGTTAGAACGGTCCATTCTGGTGCATTTAAAGTAAGCAACTGTGCGCGATCCAGGAATATCCTTTCTGGCGGCACATGATATCCCACTTTATCGTTATGGTAATTTTTAAATCCATCTGAAACGGGTTTCAGCCAGTCGAAACTTTCCACATCGGTCTGGTCTGGAGTGGCATCTGTACGCCCTGGAGTAAAAGGAACTTCTATGCTGAAGCCACCATCCCTGGCTGCTTTTTCTACCGCTGCACAACCTCCAAGTACCACAAGGTCTGCCAGTGAAACTTTTTTGTTGCCAGACTGATTTCCGTCGAAATCATCTTTGATTGATTTTAACCTATCCAGAACTTTATAAAGCTCTCTTGGCCTGTTCAGATCCCAATTATTTTGAGGTTCCAGGGCTATACGCGCACCGTTGGCTCCTCCCCGTTTATCTGAATCACGATAGATAGCTGCGGAAGACCAGGCTGCTGAAACCAATTCAGAAACTGAAAGTCCACTGTCCAGGATCTTTTGTTTTAAAGCAGTAATGTCTGATTCCCCAATAAGATCATAATCTCTTTTTGGAACCGGATCCTGCCAGATCAGATCTTCTTCGGGAACTTCAGGCCCCAGGTAACGATCTTTTGGCCCCATGTCTCTATGCGTTAATTTATACCAGGCTCTTGAAAAAGCATCGGTAAAATATTCAAAATCGTTCAGGAATTTCTCGCAAATTTCACGATAAGCCGGATCTACCTTTAGAGCGATATCTGATGTCATCATCATCAAATCGTTCATCTTTCCCTCCTCGTGAGCATCGGGTGTTTTAGGAGCATTCGCATCCTCGGGAGTCCATTGAACAGCTCCTGCCGGACTTTCGGTCTTTTTCCAGTCATATTTGAAAAGATTGATGAGGTAACTATTATCCCAGGTTGTAGGATCTGGTGTCCAGGAACCTTCGATCCCGTTTGTCATGGTATACTTACCAAATCCGGTGCCTTCAGGATTTTGCCAGCCCATACCCATAGCCTGTAATGGCGCGCCTTCCGGTGCAGGTCCTATTTTCTCTGCGCTTACCATTCCGTGGCTTTTTCCAAAGGCATGTCCACCGGCCACCAATGCAACCGTCTCTTCATCATTCATCGCCATACGTTTAAATGATTCCCGAATGGCCATAGCAGAATCCATTGGCTCCCCATTACCTCCCGGACCCTCGGGATTTACGTAAATCAAAGCCTGGTGAGTTGCTGCAACCGGGTTTTCCAGGTCACGATCTGGATCTGATGGTTCACCCTTCCATCTTAATGTCTGGCTCACCATTTGTTCCGGATGTCCGTCGTAGTATTCACCCACCTTGGATTCTTTGAATGGCTTACCATTCCAGAATTCAGGTCCCCAGTAAGTACTGCGATCGGGTTCCCAGGCATCCCGGCGCCCACCGCCAAAACCGAAGGTTGGGAAATTCATGATCTCCAAAGCACAATTTCCGGTAAGTACGATAAGGTCTGCCCAGGAAAGGGAAGCTCCGTATTTTTGTTTGATAGGCCAAAGCAGCCTGCGGGATTTATCGATATTCCCATTATCCCACCAGGAATTAAGCGGACCAAAACGCATCATTGCTTGGCCAGCACCTCCACGACCATCAGCGATACGGTAAGTTCCCGCCGAATGCCAGGCCATACGAATCATCTGCGGGCCGTAGTTATTATAATCTGCCGGCCACCAGTCTTTTGAATCCACCAGTAAATCCTTGATCTCTTTTTTTAATTGCTTAAGGTCGATCTTATTAAAAGCCTCCTTGTAATTCTCGTCTCTCAATGGGTTCGCGGCTGCTGGTTCCTGGTGTAACAGTTCTACCTGTAACCGGTTAGGCCACCAGTCGTCAAGTTGTGGTGAAGTTCCAATAGCACCACCAACCCGGGTACCTCTGAATGGGCATTTAGCCAGGTTATCTGGATTATCCATGTTTTTCATAAAATAAAATATTGCTGGATTAAAAAATAAGTTTACAGTTGAATGGCTAGTATCTTTCCCGGCAACTAATTGTATGGTTAATCATGTTACCTAACCCAATGATCCAGTATCGAAAAGCTATAATGATCTTTTACTTAATGAAGGGAAATAAGGAAGAAAAATATAGTCGTTATTTAATGTTTAATTTCAAAAGCAGAATTTAGGAAGAAGCTGATAATTAAGACGATCTACACTCGTTAAACTTTATTTAAAACATTTCTTCCCATAATAGCGACATTTGTAATCACCAGCTCTTCTTTCATTTATACTCAGCCTTTTAATTTAAAGGATGAACATTCTATCCCGCCAATGACTCAAAAGCGAATAAGACCCGATAAGAGTGAAAAATTTCAGGTATTCTTGGAGTCTGCAGAAAGAAGCTTTAGGTATTTTTTAATCGGAAACAGAATCCAGATCCAGCGAGCCGTAGATAGGTTTAATAAAATGCCCGTTCAAAAAGCTTTTGGTGGGGATCTGGCTTTGCAGAATGACCCCTTTGGCGGAATCCTGGAGCAGAAGCATGGCCGATTGCAGAAACGGAGCCGCGGTGGTGGTTTGTATTGCCCGGAGTTGATGCTTACCGATCTTCTGCGGAAGAATTTTCTTAGAGATTTCTATTCTTCGTAAGATTCCCTGAGCATCCTTCCCCTCCACCGACGCATAAAGGATCACCTGGTCTTCTTCGATATGCGGGATCATCGCCTGCATTTGTTCCTGCAATTTTTCTATGGCATCCGGCTGATTCCCTATCGGTTTCAGTTGCTCTTCTACCCAGGAGTAATGCCCCGGAAACCTAAGGGTCTTATAATCCAGGGATCTAAGTTTTCCACTCAGGCTCTGTGGCAGATCGGCTGCACCGCCCGAAGTAAGATCTTCTTCGTAGGTTTTTCCGTCGATGATGATCTCAGCCCTCTCGGAGAGCGACGGCAGTTTAGCTTTTTTAAAATCGCGAATGACCTCGGCATCCTTTTGATATTCTGTAGCTACTCCCACCGGGCTCCAGGTGAACCCGTAATAGTGGGGTGCAACGGCATGCCTGGTAAGCGCCCCCACCTTAAGGGCCATAGAACCGGCTTTCTTCACATTATATTTCTTACAGAAAACCTGGAAAAGATGATTCCCCAGCACATTGATATAACCCGGAGCCAGGCCGGTTTGTAACAAAAAGCCGGTATCGGCATCAGCAGCCAGTTTTTTGATGGCCTCTGTTTCGGCAACATACTCTGTAAGATTCGCGTAATGTAAATGATGATCTTTAGCCAGCCGGGCCATTTGCGGGGCGAGGCTTCCCGGAAGGCAATCCAGGAGTATATCGGCTTTTCGCAGGCTTTTCTTCAGGGAACTGTTAATACTATTTCCAGGCAATTCAAAACACTCGATCTGGGTTTTCCTGGAAACTCCTTTGTCGATCCATTGAGCCATCCTTTTCGCCTTGTCAGTATCCCTGTTAAGTATGAGTAATTTAGGACTTACCTGGCTTAATTCGGCCAGCATCAGTCCAGCTGCTTTGGCTATACCGCCGGCGCCAGCAATGACAATAGTGTAGTTTTGGTCCATACTTAAAGTTACATAATTTTAAGCCCTCCTGTTCAAAAATAAATCAGATTCAATAAAACAAACTGTATACGAAGAAAACTAAAAAACTGGTATTTATTCGGCTTTTCCTATTTTCGCGCTATGAATCTACGCCCCCTGTTTTTTATCTGTAGCCTGCTGATGCTCTCAATTTCGGCCTGCGAAAGCTCTGCTTCTTTTTCTGAAGATGCGCAGGCGGTGCGAAAAGATTCCGCTTTTATTTTGTTTGAAAAAGGAAAGACTGCCAAAGATCTTCGGGAAAAGATCTCCTATTTCAACAAGGCTCTTAAAGAATTGAAATTTAAAAAAGACACTATAATTCCCGATATTCTCGATTACAAGATCTATTATCATGTGAGTCTGAAAGAATATGATAGTTCGCTTTATTTTTCAGATTCTCTTATTAACACAGCCCGGGCTCAACAGGACTCCGCATACCTGGCCAAGGCCTATTACCGAAAAGCCTCTGCATTCAGAAATCTGAATCAATATGAAAAGCAATTTAAAAATTCCTTTGCTTCACGTGAGATCTATTTAAGAATTGGTGACACTTCTAATGCCGGACGAAGAACATCTGAAATGGCTTCGGCTCAAAGTCAGTTAACCGATTATACAGGCGCCCAGCAAACGGCCACAGAAGCCCTGGAATATTTAAAGGAAAATGATTCGGTTTATTTAAGCAGTATCTATAATACCATTGCCACCACCTATAGAAATCAGGGTTTATATGATGATGCGGCAAAAGAATGGAATAATGCACTTAGATATGCTTCCAGCAGCCGGGACAGCCTGAGCAATTTGAATAATATCGCGCTTGCACTTCAGGATGAAAAAAGATTCGATGAAGCTATCAGGATTTTTGAGTCCATCCTCGAAAGATCAGATCTCACTGTTTTAAAATCCCGGGCCCGATTCATGGACAACCTTGCTTACACGAAATGGCTGCAGGATCCTTCTGCACCGGTCCTTGAGGATTTACTGAAAGCAAAGGAGATAAGGCGCAGGCAGAACGACGAAAACGGGCTCCTGGCCAGTTATGATCACCTTTCAGATTACTTCAGAGATAAGAACAGCCAGCTTTCAAAAAAATATTCCGACAGTTTACTGTTAATCGCGAAAAATACGGGAAGCCAAACGGCCCAGCTCAATGCGATCCAGAAACTGATAGATCTTTCTCCTGCCGAAAAAACGAAGGGACTTTCCACGCAATATATTCGGTTAAATGATAGTATTCGATCTGAAAATCTAAGGGCCAAGAATCTATTTGCCAAAATAAGGTACGATGAAGAACAAAAGCAACGGGAGATCAATAACCTCCATGCTAAAGCCCTGCAACAAAAACTGCAAACCGAAGAATTGAAGAACCAGACGATCATACTTTCCTTAGGTGGATTGCTCCTGATGGTAAGCGGTGGATTCGGTTTTTATTATCTAAGGCAAAAACATGAAAGGGAAAAAATAAAAGAGGCCCACGATACAGAAACCAGGATTTCTAAAAAAATTCATGATGAGCTGGCTAATGACGTTTACAATGTGATGAGCGGTATGCAGGAAATAGCTCCGGTTGCTATGATGGATAAACTCGAACATATCTATAAACGAACCCGCAATATTTCCAGGGAAAACAGCAGTATCCCTCTCGGCCAAAATTACCTGCCTCATTTAATTTCGACTTTAAGTTCAGCTACTTCAGAGGATACGAGGCTTATCTTACGCGGTGAAGACACGGTGAAATGGGACAGTCTTACTTCAGAGAAAAAAATCATCATATACCGGGTGCTGCAGGAGATTATGATCAATATGAACAAACACAGCCAGGCGAGCCTGGTGGCGATCATATTTTCTGAAGAAAGAAATCTTCTGAAGATCCAGTACTCAGACAACGGAATTGGCACCTCAGAAAATCAGCTGAAATCGGGCAATGGGCTACAGAATGTGGAAAACCGTATTTTTTCAATAAAAGGAAAGCTTACTTTTGAAACCGAAACAGACAGAGGTTTGAAAATATTCATTCAGATCCCAATTTAGTAACCCGGCATGTTTAAAAAAGTATTGGTAGCAGAAGACATGGACAGTATCAACCACGCTGTTGCGTCTGTACTTAAGGAATTGAATATTCCGGAGGTGGCCCATGCCCAGTACTGCGACAAGGCCTGGCTGCTGGCGAAAAAGGCCGCACAGGATGGGCAGCCATTTGAACTGCTTATCTGTGATCTTTCCTTTAAGGAGGATCATCGGGAAGAAAAGATCAGGTCTGGGAAAGAATTGATCGCCATTTTGAAATCAGAATATCCCGACTTAAAAGTTCTGGTGAATTCTATCGAAGATCATCCGCAAACCGTGAAGGAATTATGGAATTCAGGTACTATTGACGGGTACGTATGCAAGGATCGCCGTGGTTTAATGGAGTTAAAGGAGGGCCTTCTGAAACTGGAAAAAGGTGAAACCTATAACTCCCCTTCCATCCAAAAGGTATTGAACCAAAACAATTTGCTGGTTTTAAATGATTTTGAGATCAATATTGTAAAATTCCTGGCTAATGGGCTTACCCAGGATCAGATAGAACAGGAACTGAAAAGTAAGAATATCAAACCAAGCAGTAAAAGTGCCATCGAGAAAAGGCTAAAAGATCTTCGGGAGGAATTCAATGCGAATACCAATCCTCATTTGATATCTATCATGAAAGATCTTCAATTGATATAAAATAATATGCCACGCCTTATGAAGCATGTTGAGTAGGGTCGATTTTGCTGATTAAGGCTGGCATATTACTATAAAACAGGATAGAGGTTTACTCGCCCCCTGATGCAGAAAATCCAAAAAGGTGGCCCTATTGCCGATCTATGGGAAAGCACCAGAATTTCACCTATTTAGAAAAACCCTCCTTCTAAAATTTCTTTATACACTCAACCTTGCAGTATGAGAAGCAACATAAAGGTCCTGCCTGATACGGTAGGCAAGTTTTCTGTGCTGCATACCTGCTCCTGAAAAAGGATCCTGTTATTTAAAATCTGGTACTCATTTCAGAATTCAGGATGCGCCTGTAAAATCATTCTAACACGAGCTTATTGTTCCTTCACCAACAAGGCTTTTCCTTACCGAATTTTATGCTGGATAAAGCAAGCATAAAAACCCTTCTTATTGTAAATCAAATTTTTAAAGTATATTGTTAATGCATTATTATTCGGTCTTAACATTTTTGATAGGGCTCAATTCTAATGATCCTGGCATTTATGGGAGATAATTGCATTAAGATTATTGATTCCCTTAGATCACAATCCGCGATAACAGATATTTTCCTGTTATAAAGATGAATCGCCACCAAATTTGAAGTATAAAATCGTCTCCTGAAGTGTAGGCTACGATTAGAAAACCGGATAAAAGACCAGCAAAGGTTTTTTCCAAATGTGATAAGAAAACCCACTTCTATGAGTTCCGCTAAAAAGATAGACTGGTTAAGAATATTTTCGTTCCGCTCGATAGCTTTTACGCTTATAGGAGTTCTTCTTGCCATCGTTGGGCTTCAGGGTTTCATGGTTCCGAATAATTTCCTGGATGGTGGTGTTACAGGGCTCTCTATCCTGATTAGCAGTTATGGTAACTTCCACATAAGCCTGCTTTTATTGGTTTTTAATATCCCGTTCCTGATAGTTGGTTACCACAAGATCAGTCGAACTTTTGGAGTACAGACTCTAATAGCAATGCTTTTGCTTTCTGCGGGAATGTACTTTATCAATATCCCGGTATTTACTAATGATAAGGTTCTCATCGCAATTTTTGGAGGTTTCTTCATTGGGCTCGGCATTGGATGCGTTATTCGAGGCGGTGGTGTAATTGATGGATTTGAGGTGATCGCACAGTATACTGAAAAAAAATCGGCATTTACCTCTGGCGAGATCATCCTTGCCCTCAATACTCTTATGATCATAGGCGCTGCCCTGCGCTTTGGAATAGAGACCGGAATGTATTCGATCCTGGTCTATTTTACCGCCATGAAGACTGCCGACTATGTCGTTGACGGGTTTGAAGAATATACAGCCCTCCATATAATCTCAAAGGAATCGGAACAAATAAAATTTGAGATCGTAAACAACTACAATAAGGCAGTCACCGTCTATAAAGGAGAGCGAGGATTTCTTCCCGGTTCCTACGATATAAATACAGATTGCGATATCATTATGACCGTGGTTACACGGCTGGAAATTCACAGGATCAAGATCGCGGTTTCTGAAATTGACCCAAATGCTTTTATTTTCGTGAACAGCATTAAGGAAGTTAAGGGAGGGATCGTACGCCGAAATAATAAGACCAATGTCTAAAGATATCTTTGAAATCATTATCGATCGTTTGAAAAGGAAGCTTCCTCCGGAACTGCAATACCATAATGCCGAACATACCCAAATGGTGATAGATCAGGCGAGATTCCTGGCAAAGAAGGAGTCGGTTGAAGGCCGGGATGCTCATCTTATCGAAATCGCCTGTTTGTTCCACGATATTGGTTTCCTGGATCAGATCAACGATCATGAAAAGAAGGGCTGCCAGATAGCCTCCAGGGAATTAACTAAATATGATTATACAAAGGAGGAAATTGAAAAGGTGTGCGGTATGATAAAGGCCACCGAAGTACCTCAAAAACCGCTCAACTTAAATGAAATGATCGTTGCAGATGCCGATCTTTTTTACCTGGGAACTTCCAGCTATAAAACAATTAGCGAACGGCTTTACAGGGAGCTGCAGTTCTTAAATCCCAGATTGGAAAATGAACAATGGTTTCGAATCCAGATCAATTTTCTCGAAGCGCATCAATTTCACACTTCGTATGCCCGGAAAAACCTGGAACCGGGAAAACAGGAGAACCTCCGAAAACTGAAATCTGAATATGCCGAAATATTGGGATGAAAATTTCGGAAGTAATACTTCGATCTTCCTGATGACATTGAACACCGGAATTACATAATTCGGTATAACATCCAAAAAACCTTACTGCCGCTGTCTTCCAAATGATTTTAAGATTTTTTTAATATATTGGATGCCTTTACCAGCCAATAACTTTATGAAATCAAATCCATTCAGGATTTTCCTATGCCTGATCTTTTTTCCATTAGTATGCTCAGCACAGGAAATTCCGGAAGCCTTAGTTCCCGATCATAGGGTCACCTACGGAAATAATAATCACACCAGCAGGGATGCCATTTTCTTTTCTGAAATGGATAGCAGGGGTAATTTGATCGTAGCAGGGTATACCGAACAGGATTTCACCTTTAGCGACGTTAAAATTTTCAGTTATGACCAAAATCTAAACGTAAATTGGAGTGACCAGCTATCCTGGGATGGAATAAGCTATGATTATCCCATGGATCTTTTGATCGATGAGAAGGACCATATCTGGATTATTTCGAAGAACTATATGGGCGGCTCCGCGGCTATTTATAGCGTAATTCGTTATAGCCCTACCGGGCAAAAATTATGGGAATACCAATCGCCTACGCCCTTGGAGACGTCCACCCTGAACATGAAACAATATTATTATTTCTTTGATTCGGAAGGTTTTCTCAACCTTTCCTATCAAAAGGCCCAGCAAATGGACGCTAAAAGAACTCTTTTCAGGATCTCTCCTTCGGGTGTTGCTACAGCTGAATATGAGGTTGAGGGCCCTCTGAACATGTTAACCGATTATAATGACTCCTATCTGGGCTTAAGTCTGCGATATGACACCATAACTTATGATGAACCCCTATATTCACTAAGGTTTAACGAGCGGGAAACCAGGGAAAAACTCCTGGATCTTGAAGAAGATCAGGTAGATAAAGTAAAGAATAGTCTATTTGAAAGAAACAGTATTTCCTTTGCAGACAGCGATGGTAATTATATCTACGTGGGAGGTGGCGATTTTTTTAACCATACCGGATCCCGGCATCCTGGAATCTTCCTGCTATCTGTTGATCAATCAAATGAAATTAAATTCTTTAAAGACGATGATCAGGAAAACGACAAATATTTATTAGACGCAAGGGTTAGCCCTCAGAATGAAATTTTGGTTTTGGCCAATACTCAGCCTACAGGGAACCAGGGTGAACCCATACTAAGCCTGGAAAAATATTCTACAGGTGGCGACCTACTTTCAACTCGAACAGCTACCGGCATTACGGGGAATATGGGGAAACTTTATGAAAATAGAATTCTGGTTAGAACCCTGTCTGGTCAGCTCCAGATTTACGATGCCGAGCTGAACCTGCTGCAGGAAACCACCGAAACGACCACAGAAACCTATTTTCATCCGCAGGACATCCATTCAATAAATCAAAGTATTTACCTGGTAGGGACTACCATTGCCGCGAAGTATGAAGGTTCAGATTATAATTCTGAAGAAAACTTTTACATCAGGAAATTCGGAACCGGAGGCCTGGAAGCTGAATTCCACTATAACGGCGAGGGTACTTCAAAATTTTACAATTATCACATGGTGAAGGAAGACTCAGGAGATATCCTGGTGAGTTGCCGGGAGTTCTATGGGCCCAACAATTTAAATCTGGGAGGTTCCAAAGCTCCTTATGACAAAAAGGTGATCCGTTTTAATTCGAACCTCGAGTATAAAGACGAAGAAATAGTAGACGAAAATTTCCACCTTTGGAAAGATCCCGGATTAAAATTCACTGCCAGCAATGGGGATGAATATAGATACGAAATTGACGACGAAAGAGAATCGGTGACCTGCTACCTCAACGGCAACCAGGCATGGATAAGGCAACTTGATTTCGATAATGATAATTTTATGGAGGTTGGTTATAATAATAGGATCGATAAAGAAGGTAACCTTATTTTAAGCTCTTCCTTGTACCGAAATTTCAACGGAATGATCCATAAGCTAACTCCAGATAATGAATACAGCCGGGTAATCACAGGAGGGTCGCTCATGAACCAGGTAATCCTTAGCAATAACTGGATATTTAGCATTTATGAGGATTATTCCATTAGGATCTATTCCCCTGAGCTTGAATTAATAAATGAGGTTCAATATGACCAAAACTTTTTCTATAGTGAAAATTACCCATACCTGGTTGAAAAGAATAATAAAGTCCTGCTGAATGTAACCCACGAAGAACTGGTGATGGTTTTTGATCAGTTCGGTAACTATGAAGATCAATTCAGGATCCAGGGACTTCTTCATCCCAGTGTTTCCTTCTTCGATGAAAATGATGCTCTAAACGTTTATCACCTGGTAGGAAAGGGAATTTATACCGAACATGGTCACAACTGGTCTCGCCTTGCGATTAGCAGATATGATCATATCGTAGAAGATTACATTGGGTATGCAAATGGCGACGGCGACCAGGACGGAGTCCCAGATTCCCTTGACAGGTGTCCTGATACCGAGCCCGGAGCAGAGGTTGATGCGAATGGCTGTAAGTTACTGGAGTTACCAGCAGATAATTTTACATTTTCCACAAAGGATGAAACCTGCCCCGGCAGGAACAACGGCCAGTTCGTGATAAACGTAAAGGAAGAACATGATTACGTGGTTAATTTGAATGGCGAAGAACATTATTTCCCACTTGGAATTTCTTTCGAGGCCTTATCGCCAGGAACCTATATGGCCTGTGTCCAGGTAGTAGGTCAACCTCACACCATGCGATGTGTGGAATTTGAAATAAAAGCCGGTGAATCTTTAAAAGCCGTTGAAAGCATCGAGGATAACAAGATGAACATCTCAATAAAGAAAGGTACGGGTCCTTACGAAGTTACAGTGAATGGCCAGCAGGCTGGGGTTTTCCACGTAGAAAACTTTAAGATCCCTGTGAAGGATGGAGATCTGGTGGAAGTAAAATCGGCTAACGAGTGTGAAGGCAATTTGAATTTGATGGCGGTCATCAACTCCGTTAGGCTCCATTCCAACCCGGTCACTGATATAGCAAGGGTCCTGATTCCCTCTACAATTAAGAGACCTGTTCCCGTTAAAATTTTCAATGCCTCCGGCCAACTGATGGCTTCAGAAAACCTAAGCCCAGGTAATAAAAACGAATTGATGGTCAATACAGGGGCACTGGTTCCTGGTATTTATTATCTACAGATCCATTTAGAAAATCAACATAGTCTAAAACTGATCAAAAAATGAAATTCTCAAGATTAGCATATATTATAATTGGTCTCTTGATGATCGCCTGTTCTGGTGATGAGGCAGTAGAAACAGATAAGGAAGAGGATATTAAGAACCCTGTAAACAAGGCGCCTTCCAAACCGGTTTTAGTATCCCCGCAACAGGATCTAGCCTGTGCTTATTCTACGCTTAATTTTGAATGGCAGCAATCTCAAGATCCTGAAGACGACGCGATCAGGTATGTCCTGGAAGTTGCAGAAGACCAGGATTTCCAGCGAATTTATGAAAGAGTGGAAACAATCGATACCTTTAAAGACCTTGAACTGGAGAAAGGCATGGTTTATTTCTGGCGGGTAAGGGCTAAGGATGACCAGGGAAGTCTTAGTGATCATTCCGAAACACGATCTTTCTACACCGAGCCTCGCCTATCCTATAATACGATTCCGGAGATCCCTTACGCTGAAAGCCCATCCAATAACTCATCTATTGAAGGAACTGGCGTATTATTAAAGTGGACCGCTGCAGATCAGGATGGAGATTCTCTCTCTTTTGACGTCTATTTAAGCAATACCTATCCTCCATCCCTGTATAAGGCAGATGTCCCAGAGCCTGAACTTCTGGTGGAGGTGCAGGATAATGAAAATTACTTCTGGAGAATAGCTGCCAAAGACAATAAGGGAGCCAAGGCTTTTGGCCCCGTTTGGAGTTTTGATACTAACTATTGAAAGATTGCAACAGTAGGCCTGCTTATCATTGATAATACAGCAAATTGATCAGGAATCTTCTTCGTTCTCTTCTGGTAAATTGAGCATTTCTTCATTCAGGCTTTCGGTTATATACCACCTGCGATAATCACCATCTTTTGTACCCACATGTACATATTTACCTAAGGAAGTTTTCATGGGGATCATGCCCTTTTTATTCGCCGGGTGTTTATAGGTTTCCTCGCCAAGGATATCGAATTCTACTTCGGTTTCCTCGATGATTTCCCTGTTCTGGCTTAGCCTTGTAAGATGCACCTTTCGTTTCATGTTCCAACGTCTTTTCTTTTTCCCGCTTTCGGTTTGTAGAGCATGGCAACTTAAATAAAGTCTGGAAAAAAAACATGGATTTTAAGGAATCATTGGGAATTGATTAAGCCTATATTTATAATTATAGATTCTATCAATTTATCTTCGGAAAAAACCTTCCAGTCCCTGACCTGTAGGCAGGATATTCCTCGAATTTTTCTTCTAACCTTTTCTCTTCATATTCGGTTTTGATATAGAAAAGGGCATATAAACTTATACAGATTAGCACCCGAAAGCCCGAAACAGAATAAATCGAATAAGCAGATAGTCCAAGGAGAATTCCTCCATAAATAGGGTGTCTCACGTATTTGAATAAACCGGTTTTTACAAATCTTGCTCCCTGTCGTGGAGTGGGAAATGGTGAAAGATTTCGGTTAAGCTGAAGCATGGCCACAAGAGTGATCACTACGCCCATAATTGCAAAAACAAGGGCTGCATCTTTCAAAAATTGAGGAAAAAACAATTTCAGGAAACTTAGGTCAACCAAATACAGTACAAACAATAAAAATTGAATGCCTACAAAAATATAGTCTTTCTTCCTTAGCCTCATAGACTAAAGATAAGCTTACTTTTTAAAAACCGACTTCCAGGCTTTTTTAAGCAGGTTCACGATTGGAAGAACAATAAAGCCCACGACGAGTCCAACAAGAAATTCACCAAGTATGGATGGGAAATTATGGACCAGGTCATGGATAAAGTGAATATTATGCACAAAAATTCCACCTGAAACCAGCATCAAAGCTATAGTCCCAATCACACTAAGACCTTTTATCACCCAGGGAAGTGCGTTGATCAGGAATCTTCCAACTTTATCTGAAAAGCTGTTGGTACGTTCGTTAAGGTTAATAAGCCTGGCGCCAAATTCGTCCATTCTCACGATCAGGGCCACAATTCCATAAACCCCTACGGTAGCAACCAGGGCAATAAGGCTCACCACGGGGATTTGTATGCTCAACGGCTGATCGCTCACCGCTCCCAGGGCGATGATAATAATTTCTACGGAAAGGATAAAATCGGTGATAATGGCCGATTTGATCTTTTCCTTTTCCCTGGCCAAAGCCTCTTCCTTGGTTATTTTTTCAAGTTTTGGTTTTTCTGAAGGATGTTTATGCGGAAAGAGGTACTCATGTATCTTTTCTGCACCTTCATAAGCCAGGTACAAACCTCCCAGTATTAGGATAACGGTAACGGCAAAGGGAACGAACGCACTAAGGAGAAAAGCGACAGGAAGGATGATAACCTTATTTAAAAAGGATCCCTTGGTGATGGCCCACAGAACAGGGATCTCGCGGGAAGAAACAAAACCGGAAGCCTTTTCGGCATTTACCGCCAGGTCATCTCCAAGGAGACCCGCTGTCTTTTTACCGGCAACTTTCCCCATGGTCGCAACATCGTCCATAAGAGCAGCAATATCATCTAAAAGGGCAAAAAATCCTGAAGCCATAAATATGATTTATAAAATCGAGGTAAGTTCCATCTTTTTTGCCAGAATTTGAAAAATAAATTGAAATCTCAATTTTAAAAACAAAATCCCAGCCTAAAAACCTGATAGTAAAAATCCTTTAATCTATCAATATGGTTTACTCGCCGATGATTTAAAATCTCTTTGAAAGCAAAGCCTTACACAAAGCCTATTTAACTGAATATTAACTATTTAAGTAAAACCGAAACCTCCAGGTAACCCGTAAGTATTTATATAAACTAAAATCATAAATTATGAAATCTTTAAAATTATTTTTTACCGGAATCCTCTCAATTGCATTGTTTTCAATTGTAGGATGTTCAAAAGAAGAAATGGGAAACGAGGAGATCAATACGGCAAATGCACATATTGCCCCTCAGGATCTCCCCAATAATGGAGCGAAAGCCAAAACCTATACCGTCAATTTTGGGGAATTGAACGGATCAGGTGTTTCCGGAATGGCTGAACTGGTGCTGGACGGTGCTAACCTTACCGTGCGCATCTCGGCCTCCGGACTTGAACCTGGTGCTCACGCCCAACATATTCATGGATTCGTAGAAGACAAAAGAAATTCCAAATGTCCCCCAGAAAGTGCAGATACCGATGGAAACGGATTGATTAGCGTTGCTGAAGGAGCTCCCTTTTATGGCGGTATACTTTTATCACTTACCCCATTTCCTGAAGCCGATGAAAATGGAGACCTTGAATATGAAATGACCTTTGAAGATGTGACGAAAGATTTAACTCCCCTTCAAAATAAAGCTATCGTATTGCATGGAATGGACGGAATGCCATTTCTACCGGTAGCCTGTGGCCAAATAAAAGCTGCTCAGGGAGCTAACTAGGATTTTCCACATAGTATTTAAAAGCATCCTTCGGGATGCTTTTTTCGTTTTTCTGAATATTACGGGAAACCACGTAAGCATAGCTTTTGAAAAACGACTCAGCAAAGCACGCCTTTTAATGGATTTTATCCGTATGTTTGGATTTTTTCCATATAAAGACTAATTTTCCCCCATGAAAGATGTCAAATTTGCGATCACGGATATTGAGACCACAGGTGGCGGTATAAAAGGAAACAAGATTACCGAAATTTGTATTATGGTGATCCAGAACGGGGAAGTGATCGATGAATACACTTCACTGGTCAACCCAAGCCAGGAAATTCCGCTTTATATTGAAAGTCTTACAGGCATCAATGATACGATGGTCGCCAATGCTCCTGCGTTTAGTGAGATCGCTTCAGAAATCGAAGCCATCACCCAGGACTGTATTTTTGTAGCCCACAATGTAAATTTCGATTATAATATCATTAAAGCCGAATTCGAGGAAATTGGACTCAGTTTTAAACGAAAAAGGCTATGTACGGTAAGGCTCACCAAAAAACTGATCCCAGGTCTTTTTTCCTATAGCCTGGGAAATATTTGCACCTCTATCAATATTCCTCACCTGGACCGTCACCGCGCTAAAGGTGATACGGAAGCAACGGTAGAACTTTTTAAGCGCTGCCTGTCTCTTGATCCCGAATTCGAGGTGATCGCGGAACTTCTGAACCAACGAACCGCAGCTTCGTACCTGCCTCCAAATTTTAAAAAATCAGATTTCGAAAAATTGCCAAATTCCACGGGTGTTTATTTTTTTAGAGATAAGGAAGGTATTCCTCTTTATATTGGAAAGGCCAAGAACATAAAAAGCAGGATCAAATCACACTTCCAGGAGAAATCGAACCGTAAATATAAATTGATGCAGGCCACCTATAGCATCGATTATGAACTTACCGGCAGCGAGATCCTGGCTCTATTGAGAGAGTCTGAACTTATCCTGAAGCATTATCCTAAGTTCAACAAGGCACAAAAGAAAATCTCCAGGCCGTATACCCTTACCTCCTATCATAACCAAAAAGGCATAGAACAGTTCGCACTACACAAAAATAAGATCGCTCCGGTTAGCTGGATGCGTTTTTATACCCGCGACGAGGCGATTAACTTCCTCGAACTGCTCTGTAAAAAATTTGATCTATGTCCCAAATATTGTGGCCTGCAGGCAGGGGTTAAGCATTGTGATCATTATAAAATTACCAGCTGCAGCGGAGCCTGTAAAAATGAGATCGAGCCGGAAGAATATAATGAAAGGGTCGCAAAAGCAGTCGATTATGTTTCGCAATTTGATGCATCCTGCCTACTGGTTGAAAAGGGCCGACATCAAAAAGAAAAGTCTTTCATCTACCTTAACAAGGGAAAATATTCGGGGTATGGATTTATTGATCAATCACAGGAATTCAATGAGGCCGAAGATTTTCGCAATTACCTGGTACCACAAAAAAATTCCAGTTATACTGAACGTATCCTGAGTTCGTATCTCAATACGAAGAAGGACCTGGTAAGAATCCCGATTGATGGCAGCCAGGCCGAAGATCAGCACTCCAATTTAGACAACTGGATGATCGCATAAAAAAGCCCGGCTTAATCTACCGGGCTCTTATGGATGAATTATTTCTTCACTCGCTTTACGGTTCTAAATCCAACATGGTCTGACCCGGAATCCAGGGTCATTCCCATTCTAGCCGAAACCCGGTAACTCGCGCAATAGGATTTATTACATAAAAATGAACCACCCTTGATCACTTTCTCCTTTTCATAGGGGTTCTCGGGATTGAAAAATCGTGGTGAACCCTGGGGATTTACCTGTAAACCGGCCGGCGCGATATTCTGATAATAGGCCACATCAAAATTATCTTTAGTGAATTCCCATACATTCCCGGCCATATCATAGATGCCCAAACTGTTAGGCGGAAAGGATTTTACTGGAGCCGCATATTTATAACCATCTTCTGGAATATTTTTAACCGGGAACTCTCCCTGCCAGGTATTGGCATTCTCAACCAGCGGGGTTTCTTCATCACCCCATGTGTAAATGCCTCCGTGCATTTTTCCATGAGCCGCTGCTTCCCATTCTGCCTCGGTTGGAATATCCCTACCCTTCCAGTTGGCATAGGCCTGTACATCTTCGGTGGAAACATGTACTACCGGGTAGTCATCCATACCTTTAATACTGCTGCCGGGACCCTGTGGCTGTTTCCAGTTTGCTCCTGTTTTCCATTCCCACCATTGCGAGATGTCATAAAGATTATTAACGCTTTCCAGTTCCTTTCTAAAAATCAGCGAACCCGGCTGCAACAAGCTATCGTGAGGTTTTGGTGTCCCGGGCGGTAATTGCTTTTTTATTTGTTCCCAGTCGATAGGTCGCTCAGCAACGGTCACGTAACCGGTGGCTTCTGCAAATTCGCGGAATTGGGCATTAGTCACTTCGGTCTTATCTATAAAAAAACCATCAACCGCAACAGCATGCGCAGGTTTTTCCCTTGGATGTGCGTAGGGATCATCATCTCTGGCTCCCATGGTAAATTCAACACCGGAGACCCAAACCATGCCTTCGGGAGTATCAATATCTGAAGGTTTTTCCCGAATCAGTTCAACTTCAACCTCGTTTTCAGAATCCGGTTCAGGCTTTTTTTCTTCAGCCTGGCTAAGTTCCTGTGACTTTTTCGCCTCATTTTTACAGGAAACCGAAAGTACCAGAATAGCCAGTATCCATATTATATTCTTCATCATGCTATTACTTCAAAATTATATTTGCTTATAAATTTAAATCTTTTCTAAGTTTCTCATAGAAAATCCTTTTAATAATTGGAGAAAGAAAAAAAACCACAATGAACTGTATGTCAATATATTATAAATCCAATTAAATAGCCTACTGCTTTTATGAATTTCAATCTAAATAATGAATCATGATTAAATCAAATTTTTTTGTAACACTAATTCAATATTTTAGTCAAATCATTCGCAATCAATTAAGTATTTTAGCAAACATTAATTAAAAATCATTTTATGACTAACATCAGTTTTAAACCGATAGCCATCATGCTATCGTTCATGCTGATCTCCTTTGTTTCCTGCAATGAAAAAGAGGAAAATAAAGATTCAGCAGAAGAAGGTCTATCGATCGAATATGAAAAATATGAACTCGATAACGGCCTTAACGTTGTACTACACCAGGATAAATCAGACCCGATCGTATCTGTAGCCATACAGTATGGCGTAGGTTCTAACAGGGAAAAACAGGGACGTACCGGTTTTGCTCACTTATTCGAGCATATGCTTTTCCAGGAATCGGAAAATGTTCCGCAAGACCAGTTCTTTAAAAAGATACAGGATGTAGGTGGAACGCTGAATGGAGGAACCTGGCAGGATGGAACCATCTACTACGAGGTAGTTCCTAAAAACGCACTGGAAATGGTCATGTGGCTGGAGTCTGACCGAATGGGATACCTGATCAATACCGTAACCAAATCGGCCTTTGCTAACCAGCAGGAAGTCGTTCAGAATGAAAAGCGCCAAAGGGTAGACAATAACCCTTACGGGCATACCAGCTGGGTAATAGACAAGAATCTTTTTCCTGAAGGTCATCCATATAGCTGGCAGGTAATAGGGGAACTGGAAGATCTTCAGAATGCCACTGTTGAAGACGTAAAGGAGTTCTACGATAAATTCTATGGTCCTAACAATGCAACTCTGGTAATCGCAGGTGATTTCAACGAGGAGGAAACCAAAAAAATGGTAGAAAAATACTTCGGTGAGATCAAAAAACGTCAGGAGGTTGAGCCGCTTGAAGTTCAGAATGTAAGCCTTGAAGAGTCCAAGCGCCTTTACCACGAAGATAATTTTGCTACCGCGCCTCAGCTTAACATGGTATGGCCAGCAGTAGAACAATATAACAAGGATGCCTATGCCCTTAACTTTCTTGGGGAAATCCTTTCAGACGGAAAGGAAGCTCCATTGTACAAGGTTCTTGTTGAAGAAAAAGAGCTCACTTCTCAACCTTACGCTTTTAACAGTGCCAACCAGATCGCTGGTAAATTCAGAATTCTTGTTACCGCGAATTCAGGTGTAGACCTGGATAGCGTTGAGGCCGGAATACAGGAAGCCTTCCAACTTTTCGAAAAAGAAGGAGTAACTGAACGCGATATCGAGCGTATCAAGGCTGGTCTAGAGACCGATTTTTATAATGGGATAAGCAGCGTACTAGGAAAATCCTTCCAGTTAGCTCAATATGATGTTTTCGCCGGAGATCCCGGTTTCATTTCCAAAGATATCGAGAATATCAAGGCTGTGACCAAAGAAGACGTAATGAGAGTCTATAACGAATACATCAAGGATAAGCCATTTGTGCTTACCAGCTTCGTACCTAAAGGTGAAATGGATCTTATTGCTGAAAATTCGGAAAAAGCCCAGGTCGTGGAAGAGGAGATCACTGAAAATGTTGAAACAGAGGTCGCAGAATCCAACGAGGAGATCAAAAAGACGCCTTCAAGTTTTGACCGTTCTGTTCAGCCCGAAATAGGAGATTCTCCAGAATTGAACATTCCGGAATCCTGGAGCGTAAACCTGGACAACGGACTTGAAGTTTACGGTATCGAGCAAAATGAATTGCCATTGGTTAACTTCAGCCTTGTGCTGGAAGGTGGTCACCTGCTGGATAATCTTGATAAGAACGGGGTAGCCAATTTGATGTCTGACATCCTTATGGAAGGAACCGCCAACAAAACACCGGCTGAACTGGAAGAGGCCATCGACCTTCTGGGAGCCAGCATCAATATGTATACTACCGATGAATCTATCGTAATTAGAGGAAATACCCTGAAGCGAAATTTCGATGCAACGATGGATCTTGTTAGAGAGATCATACTTGAGCCTCGTTGGGATGAAAAGGAACTGGAAAGGATCAAAACAAGCACCATCAATAGTATCAAGCGTTATGAAGCAGATCCAAACAGGATAGCAAGTAATGTGTACGATAAGGTACTTTACGGAGAAGATCATCCTTTCGCGCATCCAACTTTAGGCACCGAGGAGTCTGTAAAGTCTATCACTATGCAGGATCTTAAGGACTATTACAATAATTATTTTTCACCTTCAGTAAGTCGTTTTCATGTAGTGGGAGATTTAAACAAGGAGGAAGCTCTTGCTGCGATTTCAGAAATGGAAAGCAACTGGGAAGCTAAAGAAGTGAAAATGCCTGAATTTGAAGTTAAAAATGACAGGGATAAGGCTTCTTTATATTTCGTTGATATTCCAAATGCGAAGCAATCGGTGATCAATATAGGCTATGTTGCCCTTCCAAGAACCAGCGAGGATTTCTATCCGGCTGAAGTTATGAACTATAAGTTAGGTGGTTCATTTTCTGGAAATGTAAACCTGATCCTGAGAGAAGAAAAAGGATACACTTACGGAGCCCGTTCAGGATTTTCCGGGTCCAAAATACCTGGAACCTTTACAGCTTCTTCAAGTGTAAGGACCAACACAACCGGGGAGTCGGTAGAGATATTCAGAGACCAGATCTCGAAATACAAAGAAGGTATATCTCAGGAAGATCTTGAATTCACCAAGAACGCGTTGATCAAATCTAACGCCCGTCGTTTTGAAACCCAGGGATCCTTACTGGGGATGCTTCAGGAGATGAGCGCGTATGACCTGGATCCAAAATACATCGAGAAAGAAGAAGATGTGATTCGCTCGATGACCCTTGAACAACATAAGGAATTAGCCAACAAATTACTTGATGAGTCTAAAATGGCATATTTGGTCGTTGGTGATGCTGCTACACAATTCCAGCAGTTCAAAGACATGGGATTTGATGAAGTAATCCTTTTAAATAAACAGGGAGAAGAAGTTAAGTTTTCGAAAGTTAAGCCTTAAGCATTCTTTTCACATAACTATAAACCCTGCCAGATGGCAGGGTTTTTTTTGTTTGTGATAGTGATCTATTTCACCATCGATCTCATTTATAAGCTCCGGAGGTGTCCTTCCCAAATAAATTGTAACTTTAAAAAACGTACAATTATGTGTTTAAAAACTTAAGAATATTTCACTCAGGTCTAACATTTTAGATAAAGCCGGCTGGCTTTCAAATAATATATCCTACGCTAAGCGGATATGTATTTTCATACTTGTTTTTATGGTTGGCTGCGCTCCAAAACTGGAAGATGTGGAAGCACCAATCGAGAATCCACAGCAATTCTCAAATTCAGGAAATAGGGATTTACCCGATACCTGGTGGACGAGCTTTGATGACCCAGCCTTGCACAGCATAATTGAACGAAGCCTTGAAAATAACCTGAGCCTGGCCGCGAATCAGCAGGGATTTCTTGCGGCTATGGCCGTAGTCAAGCGTGAAAAATCCTTTTTGATCCCAGATATTTCAGCTGAAGCAAGATCGGGAATCAGCCGGCCGGAACCTGATTTCGCTGGTGGTGAGAACACCCAAATTGGTCTTTCAGCCTCTTACGAAGTGGATCTATGGGGAAGGATAAGAGCGGGTATTGAAGCCGAAGAATACCGGGCGCAGGCCAGTTATTATGATTATCAGGCGGCTGCTATTAGTATTTCGGCAGAAACTGCATTGACCTATTACCGGTTAGTTGCAGCCAGGCAACAACTGCAACTCGCCGAAAACCAGATCCAGACCAATGAAGAGATCACAAGGCTTATCAGGGCAAGATTTACCGGGGGGCAAATTCGTGCGGTGGATATTCTCAGGCAGGAGCAGTTGCTTCAGAACACCCGGGAACAAAAGGTGATCTATGAAACCGATATCGAGATTTTAAAAAATCAGTTAGCCCTTTTACTGGCCAAACCCGCTCAAAACGAACTGATGGTAAAGACCGATAGTTTTCCGAGACTTCCTGAATTACCCCAGACAGGCCTTCCGCTGGAACTGGTGAGAAGACGTCCCGATGTAAAACAGGCATACAACCTGGTTCTCGCAGCCGATCGTGATATGGCCGTAGCCATCAGAAATAAATATCCCCGGCTATCCCTTAATCTCCAGGGACAGGCCAGGTCTAACAATTTCAATAATATCTTTAACGACTGGGCCTATACACTTTCGGGAAATCTTTTCGCACCGCTTATTACCGGGGGAAGATTGAAAGCTGAAGTAAGCAGGACCGAGGCCGTCAAGGAACAGGTGCTGTTGC
Organism: Christiangramia oceanisediminis; assembly: GCF_022570735.2. Taxonomy (GTDB): domain Bacteria; phylum Bacteroidota; class Bacteroidia; order Flavobacteriales; family Flavobacteriaceae; genus Christiangramia; species Christiangramia oceanisediminis. Next base: position 666,296 of record NZ_JANCNS010000003.1, read on the forward strand.
AGTATGGTCAAACGGTACTTACTTCCTTTAGAGAAGTTGAAGACGCACTGATTAGAGAAGAAAAACAAAAAGAACGCATCCAGATTCTGGAAGACCGATTAGAATTATCGCAAAAGACCATCCGGCAGTTAAGAACAGAATTTTTAAACGGGCTTAGTGAATATCTTGATGTTCTCCTGGCATTAGGAGAACAACAGCAATTACAGAGAGATCTCATCACCGCCAGGCAAAACCTAATAGAAATAAGAATATCTCTGTACCGTGCACTGGCAGGTGGATTAGAATTGGAAGAAGTAGAAGAACCCCAGTTTAACTAAAGAACTTTATATGTCTACTAAAAAGATACTGATCATTTGTGGAGGAATTTTACTGGCAGCAGCGGCCGTGACCATCCTGGTCTTTATGACCGAACCTACCGCTCAACAGGAAGGCGCCAGTAAACAAATGGCCATGCTTGTTCAGGTCACTGCTATTGAAAAAGGCGATTTCACCCCGGTTATTCAGGCTACCGGCACGGTACAGCCCGTGGAAGACGTGATGTTGAGCCCCCTGGTAAGTGGCCAGGTGATTAAACGATCAGATCGCTTTGTACCCGGTGGATTTGTTGAAGAAGGAACTTTGCTATTACAAATAGATCCTTCCGATTTCAGAAATCAATTAGACCTTAGAAAAAGTGAACTCCTGCAGGCAGAAACCGATCTCGAGATGGAAATGGGAAGGCAGGAAGTTGCCCAACAGGATCTGCAGCTGGTTGGTGGCGATTCACTTTCTAATCGCCAGCGATCACTTGTACTTAGAGAACCTCAGCTAAATGCTGTTAAGGCAAGGATTCAGGCTGCAAAAGCTGCCGTAGAACAGGCCGAGATCAACCTGTCAAGAACGAGCATCAGGGCACCGTTTGACGCCCACATCCTTTCCCAGAATGTTACTTTGGGCTCACAGGTGACGCCCGGAGATAACCTTGGCAGGCTGGTAGGCACCGATTATTACTGGGTCAATCTCGCCATCCCGGTGAATAAGCTTGCCTGGCTTGATTTCCCGGACTCGGAAGAAGAAAAAGGGTCTGAAGTGATCCTGAACAATAATTCTGCATGGCCAAAAGGCAGTTCCAGGACTGGTTTCCTGGATAAACAGGTTGGAGCACTTGACAGCCAAACCCGTCTTGCACAGGTTCTTATAAAAGTACCCGACCCGCTGGGAAGAGAAGCTGAAGATGATATACCTCGCCTGATGATCGGTACTTTTGTGGAGGCAAACATACAGGCAAAAGAAATTAAGGATGTGATAAGGCTGGACAGAGACCTTGTTAGGACGAATGAAACGGTTTGGGTCATGCAGGATGGCAAGCTTTCGATACGGCAGGTGGAAATAGCATTGACCGATTCAGAATATGCCTATATAAGAGAAGGGCTGGATGCGAACGACAAGGTTGTACTCACCAATCTAAGCACGGTAACCGAAGGGATCAGGCTTCGAACAGAAGCCATGGATTCGCTGGAAGGAGAGAAAAAGGGGATCAGTAAAAATTAGGGAATGGGGAAGTCAGAAAAAAAACAACCGAGAAAGGAAGGTGCGATAGGTTATATGGCAAGAAATTCGGTTGCCGCGAATCTACTGATGATCATATTGCTTGGTGCAGGTATTTACACCATGTTCACCATTCAAAAAGAAGTATTTCCACAATTCCAGCTCGATTATGTGAATGTGAACGTGGTCTATCCAGGCGCTGCTCCCGCTGAAGTTGAACAGGGCATCCTTCTTCCGGTGGAGGAAGCGATTAGGGGTGTTCAGGGGATCAAGGAAATCGTTTCCACGGCTAACGAAGGCTCTGGAGAGATCGTTATTGAGCTCATTGCGGGGACAGACAGGATGAAAGCATTCCAGGATATTGACCAGGCCGTTCGCCGCATACGTACTTTCCCAGATGATATCGAAGAGCCACAGGTCAATCTTCAGAACAGGCAACAGGATGTGATGCAGATCGCTCTTTATGGAAATGTGGATATCTGGACCCTTCGGAAACTGGTGGAACGCCTACGCACCCGCCTTTTAAGCAATCCCGAGATCACCCAGGTTGAAATAGGAAATGTCCCCGATTTTGTGACCCATGTGGAAATATCCCGTAACGATCTCAGAAAATACAATCTCACCCTGGGTAGTGTCGCTAACCTTATCGCCAATTCGAGTGAAGATGTTCCAGCGGGTGCTGTCGAGACCCAGTCTGGAGAAATCCTTCTGCGTATGCAGGAGCGTAAACAGTGGGCCGAGGAATTTGGAAATATAACGATAGTTTCATCTTCATCAGGAGCTAAGGTCACCCTGGCCGATATTGCCGCGATAACCGACGGCTTTGAAGAGACCGGGTACCATGGCAAATTTAATCAAACCCCTTCAGTAGATATCGAAATATTTCGCGTTGGAAACCAGTCTCCCCTGGAAATCGCGGAGGTAGTCCAGAAGATCATGGATGAGTTCCAGTTACCGCCGGGAGTGAATTACAGGATAGACAGTAACAGGGCCGAAGATTACCGCGAACGCCTTTCCCTGCTAACGGAGAACGGCATACTGGCCATTGTTATAGTTCTTTTTATACTGACGTTATTCCTGGAATACAGGCTGGCATTCTGGGTAATGATGGGTATGGCTATCTCATTCATTGGAGGAATAATATTCCTGCCCATGATTGGTGTAAGCATCAATATGATCTCCATGTTCGGTTTTTTGGTGGTACTGGGGATCGTGGTTGATGATGCGATCGTGGTAGGAGAAAATATCTTTGAATACAGGCAACAGGGTAACAGTTATATGAAAGCTGCCATAAAAGGTACTAAGGATGTAGCCAAGCCGGTTAGCTTCAGTATTATTACAACCATCATCGCGTTCGTTCCATTGCTATTCATGCCCGGGGAAACAGGAAAATTCTGGTGGCCCTTACCGGTTGTCGTGATTGTGATCCTCGCTGTCTCTCTGCTGGAAGCGCTTTTTATCCTCCCTTCTCACCTCGCGAGCCTTTCAGAAAAAAAGAAAAAGAAGAACTGGGTAGCCAAACTGGAAAGCTGGCAGGGGAAATTTGCAAAAAAATTCAATTTTATCATCGACAGGTATTATCGCCCCTTCCTTGATAAATGCCTTAAACACCGGTATATCACCTTAAGTGCTGCCGTAGGTTTATTGCTTATGGTTGGTGGTTACGGCTTCAGCGATCATATGGGGATGATCATGATGCCGGAGGTGGCTGCAGATGAGATTGAAGCCGGTGTGCGTCTCCCTGTTGGCACCACTACCCTTCAGGCTGCCAAAGTTGCTGAAGATATTACGCAATCTACCCGTGAAATGTTCGATAAGCATAATCTTTACGAGGTTGCAGAGGGAATTAAAACCAATGTTCGAGGGCAGAATTTCATCGATGTTGAGATCGTAATGCTCCCTCCGGATCAAAGAGATATGAGCGCCAAGGAACTCATCGCTCTCTGGAGGGATAATATCGGGGAGATCGAGGGAGTAGACCAGATAACCTTTGAGGCCGAAAGAGGTCCCGGTGGTTACCAGCAGGACATTAGCGTGGATCTTAGCCATTCAGATATCAACGTGCTGGAAAAGGCCAGCCAAAGCTTTCTTAATACTATGGAAAGTTTTGAGAATACAAGGGATGTAAGCGATAATTATAACAAAGGTAAGTTACAGTATGATTTTAAACTGCTTCAGGAAGGCCGAAACCTGGGACTTACTTCAACCCAGGTTGGACAACAGGTTAGAGATGCTTTCTTTGGCGCCCTGGCCATGCGGCAATTAAGGGGAGATAATGAAATTGAGGTTCGTGTGAAATTACCGCTGGAAGAACGAAGGGATATTCAGAATCTGGAAGATTTTATCATTCGAACTCCTGAAGGCATGGAAGTTCCCTTAATGGATGTGGTAGAAGTCGAACAGCGAGAAGCGTTTACCAGCATTAACAGGCGTGATGGAAGACGAGTTGTAAATGTGGGAATGGACGTGGAACCCTCAAATGCCGTTAACCAGGTACTGGAATCTATTGAAACCGAAGTGCTACCTAAACTCAGGAGCGATTACCCGGGAGTCACCTGGACCTTTGAGGGTAGCCAGGCAGACATGCGGGAATCTACTTCTGTGCTCTGGAGCGGTTTTTCCATGGCGATGCTGATCATTTATGCCTTGCTGGCCATCGCGTTTAACAGCTACACTCAACCGCTTATTATCATGTTCGCCATCCCGTTTGGGATTGTGGGTGCAGTAATAGGACATATAATCTTAGGATATGACCTATCTATTGTAAGTCTAATGGGTGTAATTGCACTATCTGGAGTGGTAGTGAATGACTCATTGATCATGATCGACTATGCGAATAAAAAACGCAAAAAGGATACAGTCACGGTATATGACGCCATACATGAAGCAGGACTCAGGCGTTTCCGACCAATTTTGCTTACAACTATGACCACTTTTGGAGGGCTAACACCTATCATCCTGGAAACTTCCAGCCAGGCCTATTACTTAATTCCTATGGCAATCTCTCTTGGTTTCGGGATCGTTTTTGCAACCTCAATCATACTGATCATAGTTCCCTGCCTGTATTTAATTCTCGAAGACATCCAGGAATTTGTAAAGCGAAAAAAGGAAAAGGTCAAGAACACCGAAATTCTGGAACCAGGCGAATAATATTGTAAAATGTGGGGGTATTCCCTCTATAGGAATTGTAAAAAAATAACTATAACTTTATGAATTCAAAGTTTTGGTTTTAGAGTAAGCGCATAGCTAGGAAATAAATGTTTCATCTTATTCTTAAAACTAACCAACAAAAAAAGGGATGGTTTAATAGACCATCCCTTTTTAATTTATATAAATTCTTCTTTTTAGAAGTAGCAACCACCTTTTCTCCTTCCGGGATTTGCGGCAGTATCGAATATTTTAAAGCTAAGGCTGATTAAAAACTGGTTTAAACGGGTATCGTCAAAAGTAGCCCTGTTAATCCCGTAATCGCTGTTAACGATATCCAGTTCGAGTGATTCTTCTGAGGCTAGAGTTCTGTCATATCGGAAATCTATTTCAAACCTCCCGAAACTGGCTTTGATCCCAGCCTGAGCTGCAAGAGGGGTGTTTTGTGCTACGATCACCTGGTTAGGCGGTTCGGTTCCCTCAAGGGAAGAATCAAGAATGTTCTGATAAGCTGGCCCGGCATAGATATCTATCGGCCCCCAGATATTATATCCTATTAAAAGGGGGACACTTATTTTATCCACTTCATAGAGCGATGGTGCGGTAGGAAATCCAAATTCAGTTTTCATCGCACTGTAAATAAACTCAGGTCTTAATAAAAATTTACCAAACCTGGCTTCAAAAAAGGCTCCCCCATGAAAACCGAATTCAGGATCGGCCTCAACGGTTCCATCGAAGTAAAGACCGTTTGAGCTATTTCCGGTTATCTGACCTCCCATTACATAGTTGGCTCCTCCTTTAATTCCAAAACTAAATTCCTGTGCATTAGAATTAATAGAAAAACATAATAATCCCAGTACAAGTAGATAAAAAGCTTTATTCATGATCATAGTATAAATAGCGGCAATTCGGGTTTAAATATATCAATTTAAAAAACCAATCAAAGTTTTCGGCATATGTTTTTAACGTAAAAAAATCAATTTGAGTATCTCAAAGTAAAAAAGCACCTAAACAGGTGCTTTTAAAGATCTATTAAAATTGAGAATATTAGTGAACGATAATAGGATCGGCATTTCCATCTGGATCACCGTTAACGGTTCCATCTGTACCAGCGTTTCCTAGTAGCAGAACTCCTGCTGCATGAGGTGCCGCCATTGAAGTACCACTAATGGTATTATAATTCCCATCTTTCCAGGTTGACTTAACCGATACTCCAGGAGCAGCGTAATCTACCGGCGGATTTCCATAGTTAGAGAAAGATGCCCAGTTATCATTGCTGTCCATTGCAGAAATGGTGTATACATTAGTTCCGTTTGCACGGGCCGGAGAATGATTATTTGCGTCATCGCTTTCATTCCCAGCTGCCAGAACAAATTTAATACCGTTAGAAGCAGCTGCAACCACAGCATCATCAAGAGCCTGAGAAACAGGACCTCCAAGAGACATATTGGCCACATCTCCATTTGCTCCATTAGCACCTACAAAGTCCACACCGGCTATCACACCAGAATAAGAACCACTACCACGGCTGTCAAGAACCTTTACAGGAACCACGGTTGCTCCTGCTGCTACACCAATAACACCTACTGTATTGTTAACAGCTGCAATCGTACCCGCAACATGAGTACCGTGACCATTTCCATCATCAAGAGATTTTCCATCTCTTCCAGAAGTAAATGCATTAAAACCTCTTGAGGCATCTACATTCAAATCAGGATGATCCAGGTCTACACCAGAATCCAGGATATAAGCAACATTAGAACCGGTATAGCTTACGCCACCGTTTACACGTGTGATTCCATAAGGAGTTTCCTGGCCGGAAGGATCTGGATCCTCTCCTCCACCGTCTCCATCACATGGAGCTCCATTTGGAGTTCCACAAGGTGGAGCGAAAATTACAAGCCTGTCTTCTTCAACATAGGCAACCTTATCACTATTTCTAAGGTTCTCTACATCTGCAGGATTCAATTTAAGCGTAACCCCATTAATTGTTTTACTATAAGCATGAAGGATCTCGCCTTTAATTCCGGCATCCATCATTAATTTATTGGCCACAGCTTTCACCCTGTCCTGGGATTTTTGGTAAGATTCAAAAGCTTTTACTTCATCATTATTCTTAAAAACAACAATATACTGTCCTGGAATAATATCAGAATCGGAAGGAACGACCATTTGAGATTCCTCCTCTATTGCATTGGGATTTTGATCCTGGTTACAGGAAAAAAAGAGAGCAGCAGACATAACAGCTGTGCTCAATAATTTGAGTGATTTTAACTTCATTTGTTTAAGTTTTAGGTTAAAAAAAGGTTAATAGATCGGTTAAATGTACGTTTTGTAAGATATAATGCAAATTTATTTTTCATAAAATTGAACATTCCATAAAAAAAAGCCACATCTTATAGATGTGGCTTTCAGTTATTTGATATAATAAATTTGAATCTCCAGCCTATGGAGTGGTGGTTTCCCCCTCCCATTCAGAAAAACCTCCTAAAAGATTATAGGTCTCATTAAACCCCATTTGATCCAGTAAAGTGCAGGCCTGGGAGCTACGCTTTCCAGATCTACAGTATATATAATAATTCTTCGATTTATCGAGTTTTTCTACTTCATTAATAAAACCCTGTCCCTTATATATATCTATTATCTTGGCATTAGGGATATATCCTTCCTCTACCTCTTCATCTGTACGTACGTCCAGAATCACGGCATTCTTATCCTTTTTTAATTTTTCCTGCCATTCTTCCTGAGTTAAATCTTTCATAGTATCATAAGTTTAATTGGATTTGTAAATATAAATGTATGAGCTTTTCAGAGACCCGTCACCTCAAATTTTAACATATTATTAAACCGGAAATTGAAATTTGAACCTATATTTGTACATACAAATGTTGTTTATACAAATGAATATTGAAGAATTGCTTAAGACCAATAATATGCCAGAGATCAAAAAGCTGGTATTGAACATAATTGTTACCGCAAATTATCTGAACGAAAGGCTGGCAGATATTCTAAAGCCCTATGATATAAGCAGTCAACAGTTCAATGTTTTAAGAATTCTGCGTGGTCAAAAAGGAAAGCCAGCCAACCTCTCCACTATTCAGGAAAGAATGGTTTCCAAAATGAGCAATACCACAAGACTTGTAGATAAACTGGTAGACAAAAAACTTTGCGAAAGAATTATTTGCCCATCAAATCGTAGAAAAGTTGAAATAAGGATCACCCAGGACGGTTTAGATCTCTTAAAAGAACTTGATCCCCTGGTACAGAACCATGAACAGGATATCGCCAAAAAAATAAATGAAAAAGAAATAATATCACTAAACACTAAATTAAATGAACTTAGAAGTTAAAGAGAAAAACACCTACATTGAAGATCTTAACTGGAGATACGCCACCAAGAAATTCGACCCAAATAAGGAACTAAGCCAGGAAGACCTTAATGCATTACTTGAAAGTATTCAGTTGAGCGCCTCTTCTTATGGTTTACAGCCTTATGAAGTGGTTGTAGTTAAAGATCTCAAGACAAGAGAAAAATTGAAAGCTGCTGCCTGGAATCAAACTCAAATAACAGATGCTTCTTATCTAATCGTATTTGCAAATTTAAGATCGGTTGATGAGGCTTATGTAGATACCTACCTGGATAATATTGCCGAAACAAGGAATATTGATCGGGAAGATCTTAAGGGAATGGAAGACATGATCAAAAGCACTACGCTACAATTGTCTCCCGAAGTACAGAACAACTGGGCAGCTAAACAGGCTTATATCGCGCTTGGAAACTTACTCTCTGCAGCAGCAACCATGAAGATAGACACCTGCCCAATGGAAGGTTTCGATGCTGAAAAATTCGACGAGATTCTTGGATTGAAAGAAAAGAATCTAACTACGGCAGTGATTGCCCCTGTTGGCTACAGAAGTGAAGCCGATCAAAATCAGCATTTGACCAAAGTAAGAAAAGCAAAATCAGATTTAATTGAAATAATTTAATAACTAAATAAAAATGAAAACCATGAAAAACAGATTTTTAAAAGGCGGAATAGCCATCGTAATGGTGTTGACCACTTTAGCGTTTACCAACACCAAAAAAGAAGTAGATGTTGACGCGAGCACCATTAAATGGAAAGGTGAAAAAGTAACCGGATCTCATTACGGGAACATCCAACTGGAAAGCGGACATATCATGATGGAAGATGATAAGATCGTTGGAGGTGAATTCGTAATGGATATGAGCAGCATCGAGGTGACAGATCTTTCAGGAGAGAATAAAGCTAAATTGGAAGGCCACCTTAAATCTGATGATTTCTTCGGAGTAGAGAATCATCCAACTGCGAAGCTGGTAATTACCAGTGCAGCTTCTAAAGGAAACGGTGTGTATGGAATCGTAGGAGATCTAACGATTAAGAATGAAACCCACCCAATTACCTTCGACCTTAAAATGAATGGAAATAAAGCGACAACCGAAGTAACTATCGATCGTTCAAAATATAACGTTAGATACGGTTCAGGAAGTTTCTTTGACAACCTTGGAGACAAGACCATCTATGACAACTTCGAATTAGAAGTCGATCTAAAATTCTAAATATTAAAATCCCGGAACAAGCTTCCGGGATTTTTTATTAGAAAAAGGTTTGTTTAGAAAAAATTCGTTTCTATATTTGAAGCCATGTTTACAATGAAAGCACATAACTGGTGGTGGAATAACTTACGTCGAAATTCGTGAGCTAAACTGCCATTCAATTATTTAATATATAAGGCTTGTCTCACGACAAGCCTTTTTTTATTCAAAAAATCCAGGGTTTTATGTTCAAATTAAAAACCAGCTATAAAAAGATCCTCGCCGATACGATCACACCGGTGAGCATTTATCTAAAACTAAGGGATAAATATCCTAACAGCCTGCTGTTGGAAAGTAGTGATTACCATGCGAGTGATAATAGTTTCTCCTACATCTGCTGTAATCCTATCGCCTCTTTCAAGCTGGAGAAAGAAGAGATCATCCAAAGCTTTCCTGATGGAAGCATCCAAAAGGAAAATGTGACGAAGGCCACCTCGATCCCAGCAGCCATCCAGGAATTTTCAAAAAAGTTCCAGGCAGATTCCTCAGATTTCAAATTCATCAATAATGGCCTTTTTGGATATATAGCTTACGATTCGGTACGCTATTTTGAGGATGTAGACCTAAAATCAAAAGGTGATGATCTAAGTATCCCTGATATCTATTACGCGGTTTACCAGAATATCATTGCGATCAATCACTTCAAGAACGAAGCCTACATCTTTGATCATAGTTATGAGTCGGAAGACCGTTTAGAGGAGATCGAACAACTCTTAAGGGTGAAAAATTTCGCGACCTACAATTTTAATAGGTCTGATAACCCAATTTCCAATCTTACCGATGAGGAATATATGGAAGTTGTTCGCACGGCCAAAGAACATTGCCATCGAGGTGACGTTTTTCAAATAGTTCTTTCAAGAAGGTTTTCTCAAAAGTTCAAGGGAGACGAATTTAATGTCTACAGGGCGCTCCGAAATGTGAACCCTTCCCCTTACCTGTTCTATTTTGATTATGGGAATTTCAAGATCTTTGGAAGTTCTCCTGAAGCTCAACTGGTAGTGAATAAGGGACGAGCCGAGATACACCCCATCGCCGGCACCTTTAAACGAACCGGGAACGATGAAAAAGATGCTGAAATCGCGAAGGAACTAGCTGCCGATCAGAAGGAAAATTCAGAACATGTGATGCTGGTTGACCTGGCCCGAAATGACCTTAGCCGTAATGGAAGTGACGTGAAAGTTGAAACCTACAGGGAAATACAGTTCTTTTCCCATGTGATCCACCTGGTGAGCAAAGTAACTGGAAAGATCGACGAGCAGGTTCCCACCCCGCAGATCGTGGCCGACACTTTCCCGGCGGGAACCCTTAGCGGGGCTCCAAAACCCATGGCCCTGAAACTGATCGAAAAACTGGAGAACGTGAACCGAAGCGCCTATGGAGGTGCCATTGGATTTATGGATTTCGAAGGCAATTTCAACCATGCCATCATCATCAGGTCTTTTGTAAGCAAAAACCATGAATTGCATTACCAGGCGGGAGCCGGCGTGGTTTCGGAATCTAAACCTGAAAATGAATTACAGGAAGTCTATAACAAATTGGGGGCTTTGACCAAAGCTCTGGAAATCGCTGAAGAAATTTAATGAGAGCTATGAAAAAGATACTGGTAATAGATAATTACGACTCCTTCGTTTATAACCTGGTCCATTATTTAGAAGAACTGGACTGTGAGGTAGTGGTAAAACGAAATGATCAGCTTCAAATAGAAGAAGTAGAAAATTATGATAAAATTCTTTTATCACCGGGTCCGGGTATACCCGATGAGGCCGGCTTACTAAAGCCGATAATCGAAAAATATGCAGAAACCAAAAGCATCCTGGGTGTGTGCCTGGGAATGCAGGCTATTGGTGAAGTATTTGGCGGTCGCTTACTGAACCTTGCCGAAGTATACCATGGGGTGGCAACCAAAGTGGTTCAGTTCGTGGATGACGAATACCTTTTCGCGGGGCTGGAAAAAGAATTCGAAGTTGGAAGATATCATTCCTGGGTAGTGGAGAAAGAATTGCCAACCAACTTGCAGGCTACGAGTTACGACGAAAAAGGAGAGATCATGTCTCTAAGACATTCAGAATTTGATGTTCGCGGAGTTCAGTTTCATCCGGAATCGGTTCTTACTCCAGACGGTAAAAAAATGATCAGGAATTGGGTACAGTACGAATCTAAAGACCAGGCAGAAACATCAAAAGCCCAAACCCAGCCTCAAAACTAACAAATGAAAGAATTGCTCAACAGGCTCATCAGCCACGAAACCATTACCAAGGAAGAAGCCAAACAGGTTATTTTCAATATTTCAGAAGGATTATACAACGAAACCCAGATCGCCGCTTTTCTTACGGTTTATATGATGCGAAGCATCACGATCGAAGAGCTGGAAGGATTCCGGGACGCCCTTTTAGAATTATGCATCAGGGTGGACCTTTCAGGTTATGAAGCCATCGATCTTTGCGGTACCGGTGGAGATGGTAAGGATACTTTTAACATCAGTACTACCTCCTCGTTTGTTACAGCCGGTGCGGGCGTAAAAGTGGCCAAACATGGGAATTACGGAGTTTCCTCTGTTAGCGGGAGTTCGAATGTGATGGAATACCTGGGAATCAAGTTCAGCAATGATGAAGGTTTTCTGAAGAAATGTATCGAAGAATCCAATATTTGTATTTTACACGCCCCTTTGTTCCACCCTGCCATGAAGAACGTGGGCCCGGTTAGAAAAAGCCTGGCCGTAAAAACATTTTTCAATATGCTGGGGCCTATGGTAAATCCGGCTTTTCCGAAGAATCAGTTAGTAGGTGTTTTTAGCCTTGAATTGGCCCGGATGTATGCATATCTTTACCAGAATACCGATAAGAATTATACGATCCTTCATGCCCTTGACGGTTATGATGAAATTTCATTAACCGGGAAGACGAAAAGTATCAGTAATCAATCGGAAAGGGTATTGAGTCCTGAAGATTTTGGGGTTCAATCATTGAATGAAATGGAGATCGCTGGTGGCGGAACCATCGAAAGTTCAGCAGAAATACTGATAAACATCCTTGAGGGTAACGGGACCAAAGCCCAGGAGAACGTGGTTTGTGCCAATGCCGGGATGGCTATAGCAACTGCGCGTAACCTGGAACCCAAAGTTGGTTTTACAGCCGCAAAAGAATCCATCAAATCTGGCAGGGCTCTGGATAGTTTTAAGAAACTTCAGGAATTAAGTCAGGCTTAAATTCGAAATAATATGAATATTCTGGATAAGATCATTGCAGATAAGGCAAAAGAAATTGAACTCAAAAAATCCCTGATCCCGGTTTCACAACTGGAATCTTCAGTCTTATTTGAGCGGAAATGCCTGAGCCTTGCTGAAAGTTTAAAAAATGGCTCGGGTATTATTGCCGAACATAAGCGCAGGTCACCTTCAAAGTCTGTCATCAACCAGGACCTGAATGTTCAGGATGTGGTATATGGTTATGAAAAGGCTGGTGCTTCGGGAATTTCGGTACTCACAGACGGTAAATATTTTGGCGGATCGCTCGAAGATCTTTTATACGCCAGGGCTTCGGTTAACATCCCGATTCTGAGAAAAGAATTCATGATCGATGAATACCAGGTTCTAGAAGCCAAGGCTTATGGAGCAGATGCCATTCTTCTGATCGCTGCTGTTTTAACAGAACAACAAATGACTTATCTTGCCAATTCGGCAAAAAGCCTTGGTATGGAAGTACTATTGGAAGTTCATAATGAAGAGGAATTAAAAAAGTCGCTGGAAGTAAATACCGATATGATTGGGGTGAATAACCGGAACCTGAAAAGTTTTGAGGTCAGTATTGAAAATTCAAAAAAACTAAGCAGTCTTATTCCAGACCAGCTTGTAAAGGTTTCTGAAAGTGGAATTAGCAATACCAATACCATCGCTGAACTTAAGATTTTTGGTTACCAGGGCTTTCTTATAGGCGAAAACTTTATGAAAACCTCCAATCCGGGCCAGGCGGCCGAAAAATTTATTACTGAACTAAAATCAATCGCATAACATGAACCAGGAGAATGTTAATGAGAAATCCCTGATTACACCGGCATCTGGACAAAGCACCGGTCTAAGTCTTAAGGTTTGCGGAATGCAGCAACCCGGGAACATGATTCAGGTAGCTGAGATCCAGCCAGATTACATGGGATTTATTTTTTATGAAAAATCACCTCGTTATTTTAATGGAGATTTACCCCAATTAGCTGCCGAGATCAAAAAAACAGGTGTCTTCGTAAATGAAGAAATTGAAGCCATTTTAAAGAGGGTAGACCAATACCAACTTAACGCCATTCAGCTTCACGGGGATGAATCGGCTGAATATTGCCGGGAGTTAAAAGTACATCTTCAAAAGATCGAAAATGCCCCGGAACTTATAAAGGTATTTTTGGTAGGTGATACATTCAATTTCCAGGAGATCAAAGCCTTTGAAGGCATTGTTGATTATTTCCTGTTTGATACAAAAACTCAATTACGCGGTGGATCGGGGAAGGATTTTGATTGGGAGATCCTGAAAGATTATTCCTCCACCACTCCATTTTTCCTGAGCGGAGGAATTGGCCTGGAACATGCGAAAGCCATTTCCCAGTTAAAAAATCATTTTACCCGAATGGGTAAGCCTGGTTTGCTTTACGCCATTGATGTGAACAGCAAGTTCGAGTTGAAACCAGGACTAAAAAAATTAAAAGAATTAAAGGAATTCAAAACTCATATAAATTCATAGAATGAGCTATCAGGTAGATGAAAAAGGATATTACGGGGAATTTGGCGGCGCCTTTATTCCCGAAATGTTATATCCCAATGTAGAGGAACTTCGATCAAGATATTTAGATATCATGAAAGAAGAGAGTTTTCAGAAGGAATTCAAGGATCTTCTTCGAGATTATGTAGGCAGGCCAACGCCTCTCTACTATGCTAAAAGATTTAGTGAAAAGTATGGAACAAAAGTATACTTGAAACGGGAAGATCTTTGCCATACCGGAGCTCATAAGGTTAACAATACGGTAGGACAGATCCTTATGGCTCAGAAATTAGGCAAGAAACGGATCATTGCTGAAACCGGAGCGGGTCAGCACGGTGTTGCAACGGCAACGGTTTGTGCCCTTATGGGAATGGAATGCATCGTTTATATGGGTGAGATCGATATAGATCGTCAGGCTCCTAATGTGGCCCGGATGAAAATGCTTGGTGCCAAAGTGGTTCCGGCAAGATCGGGCAGTAAGACCCTGAAGGATGCCACCAACGAAGCGATTCGCGACTGGATCAATAACCCGGTTGATACGCATTATATCATAGGTTCTGTGGTGGGACCACATCCTTATCCAGATATGGTAGCCCGTTTCCAGGCGGTGATCTCGGAAGAGATACAAAGCCAGCTCCAGGAAAAGGAAGGTCGCAAGGACCCCGATTATGTTGTTGCCTGTGTTGGAGGAGGGAGTAATGCTGCCGGTGCTTATTATCATTACCTCGACAATCCGGATGTTGGTATTATTGCAGTAGAAGCTGCCGGAAAAGGAATCGACTCCGGTGAAAGTGCGGCGACTTCGGCATTAGGTAAAACAGGGATCATCCACGGAAGTAAAACCCTGCTCATGCAAACCGGAGACGGACAGATCACCGAGCCTTATTCGATTTCCGCCGGGCTTGATTACCCGGGCGTGGGACCTATGCATGCCAATTTATTCCGAAGCGGGCGTGGAGAATTCATCAGTATAACCGATGAGGCCGCCATGAAAGCCGGGCTGGAACTGGCAAAACTGGAAGGTATTATTCCGGCTATTGAAACCTCTCATGCGCTGGCCATTTTTGAAGACCGAAAATTTGAAAAGGATGATATCGTGGTCATCAATCTTTCTGGCCGTGGTGATAAGGATCTGAACACTTATATAGAGTATTTCAATTTATAACAAGTCATGCTGAAATCTGAGTTTCAACGGAGTTAAATAAATTCAGCGTGACGAAAACTCATTTAGAAAACAGACCTCACAGGTTTTGAAAACCTGTGAGGTCTAGAAACAAAATATTGATTTAGGAACATGAACAGAATCAAGCAAAAACTTCAGGAAGATCACAAACTCCTGTCCATATATTTCACCGCCGGTTTTCCAAATATCAACGATACAGAAAAGATCATCGTTGACCTGGAAAAAAGCGGGGTAGACTTTATCGAGATCGGCCTTCCATTTAGTGATCCTCTCGCAGATGGGCCTACGATACAGGAAAGTTCTACAAAGGCTTTGAAGAACGGAATGACCACAGAAAAGCTGTTCTCACAATTAAAAAACATCAGGGATAAGGTAAAGATCCCATTGATCATCATGGGCTACTTCAATCCCATGCTTCAGTACGGCGTGGAGAAATTTTGTAAAAAATGCCAGGAATGCGGGATAGATGGGCTCATTATTCCAGATCTTCCCGTGGATGTCTACCATGAAGACTATAAAGAGCTTTTTGAAAGCTACGGGCTTATCAATGTATTTTTGATCACCCCTCAAACGCCAGATGAGCGTATTCGCTATATCGATTCGGTTTCAGATGGGTTTATCTATATGGTGAGCAGCGCGAGCGTGACCGGTTCAACCAGCGGGTTTGGCGAGGAAACGCGCAATTATTTCAAAAGGATAGATGGGTTGAAATTAAAGAATCCCCAGATCGTTGGTTTCGGGATCAAAGACCAGGAAACCTTTGACCAGGCAACCGAATATGCAAAAGGAGCCATTATTGGAAGCGCCTTTATCAAACATTTAGAGAAGCATGGAGTGGAAAAAACTTCAGATTTTGTGGAAAATGTTAAAGCTTTAACCTAATTGTAACAGGACCTTCACAGCTTTTTTAGGCGATACTCGTTATCTTAGAGATGAACCTTAAAAAACAAAAGTTATGGGAGGACCAATTGAAGATAAGCACAAAGGAAAGAAAGACAGAAGAAAAAATCAGGAAGATCCGTTAACAGGTGGACTTGGAGATCGTGATAAAAACACCAATAAGGTGGATTACGACGAAGAAACCATTAGAGATCAAAAAAACAAAAAATAGCATATGGGAAAAGGCGATAAAAAGACCAAGCGAGGAAAGATCGCTATTGGAACTTACGGTAAGTTGAGGCCTAAACGTAAAAAGTTCAGGGTGAAACCTACCACACTAGCCGACCAGGAAAAAAAAGAATTGCAATGATTCACTAGAAAAATTCCTTATACTGAAGAACCCTGAAATCAAGCGTATTGAATTCAGGGTTTTTCTTTTTCAATTCTTTATATAATTGCGAACTCCCTATTGAAATATTCGCTGCACCGGAAGGCGCCACCAAAGATACCGTTTTAATTGCCCTACCATCCAGGATGAACTGATGTATCCTGGGAGATGTTTTGGATATGAGCTTCATCCTAATTTCCTCCTCATGTTCCTTAAGATATCTTCTAAAAAAGTATTCCGGGCCATTTTTTGAATTTCCGCCAGTAAACAGCAGGGTATCCACTTTTGGATTTTTGCGGAGGATAGCTATCATATCCCTTAACTCTACCTTTTGCATTCCAAGATCTGAAGCATCCACCTTTTCCCTGCGACTGCTCTCTACGACATCGCAAATTCCGAGTCCGCGCGATCTAAGGAATTCCTTGCGCTGCTCCACCGCCTCCTGCGTATTCTCGAATTTGAGATCGAGATCGAAAATCCGGTCAAGCACTTTCCAAAGCAGTCCGTCACCACTGCCATAACAAAAATCCACATCGTCTTCCCGCAGTTTTCGTTTTGTGAAACGCGGCGGCGGAAGTGTGCCCACGATCAATTTCGTGGCATTCTCCGGGATAAAGGGTGGAAATGGATGTTTGTGGTGGAAAAGTTCCAAGTTTTTAATTTTAGTTGTTTGACCTCTCGACGGAGCCTGTGCTGAGCCTGGGCAAAGTTTTCGAGAAGACAAATTCAGTTAAATACAAATCTCTACAACTTCTATTTTTATAACCTCTCGACTCCGCTCGAGGTGACAATCAGTAGCCTTCTTATCCTTTTTTTAAGTTCTTTCAACCTCTCAACAGAGCCTGTGCTGAGCGAAGGCGAAGTGCTCGAGGTGACATTTCCAGCTTAAAGCTTAAAGCTTTGTTACCTAATAAACGTAGGCTCATTCTCTTTTTCGGTATGTTCTTCGCTATAGCGATAACCCTCAAAATCGAAGCCCTTTACATCATCAAGGGTCTTGCAATCATTGTCGATGATATAACGAACCATAGAACCACGGGCCTTCTTGGCAAAGAAACTGATGATCTTAAGCTTACCATTCTTGAAATCCTTAAAAACCGGGGAAATTACCGGCACTTTTAATTTCTTCTCATCAACAGCTTTAAAATATTCGTTGCTGGCAAGGTTTAGGAACAACTCATCCTCTTCCAGTTCATTATTAAGATAATCGGTCACCTTCTTTTGCCAGACTGCATACAGATCTTTTTTGCGCTCTATTCCAATCGAAGTTCCCATTTCCAGGCGATAAGGCTGGATCAGGTCAAGGGGTCGCAATATACCATACATTCCGGATAAAATTCGAAGGGTATCCTGAACCCGGTCTAATTTATCGGTTGGAATTGTATAGGCATCAAGACCGGTATACACATCGCCGTTAAACGCATACATAGCCGGGCGGGAATTTTTCTTATCGTGATCTTCTTCAAATTCCTGGTAACGGGTATAATTAAGATCGGCCAGCTTATCGCTGATGCTCATCAATTCTGAAAGTTCCTTTTTGGTTTGCCTGGATAATTTGCGATTTAGTTTGGCGGCAGTTTCCAGGAACTCGGGCTGTGTGCCTCTGGTGGTAGGTAATTTTGATTCATAGTCCAGCGTTTTCGCCGGTGAAACAACAATTTTCATGTCTGTTGGGTTAATTTTCTTTCAAAGATAACCTATCAGCTTAAAAATGGAAAAATCCCTGAAACTTGTTTCTTATCTGTCTATAGAGCTGTTTTATGCCGCGATCAAACCAAATTTGTCTTCAGGAAAATGCGTGAGGGATTGAGGCATTGTTGGAGCTCATCCCCGACTAAGGTCGGGGTTAGCGACTGCCGAAAGCCCGACCCAAAATCTCATTTTGGGGCACGCCCTAATCCAAAAATTCCTTTTGATTCTTTGCGTAACCGCGCCATTTTTCGATACAGTCCTGCATATCCTGTGGTATTTCTGAATCGAAACTGAGCCATTTCCCGGTATCGGGATGCTCAAAGCCCAGGGTTTTCGCATGAAGGGCCTGCCTTGGTAAGATCTTAAAGCAATTATCAACGAACTGCTTATACTTGGTAAATGTGGTTCCCTTTAGGATCCTGTCACCTCCATAACGGGCGTCGTTAAAAAGCGTATGCCCAATGTGCTTGAGGTGAACCCTGATCTGGTGAGTCCTGCCGGTTTCCAGTTTACAGGCCACCAGGGTCACATACCCAAAACGCTCGAGCACCTTGAAATGCGTAACAGCTGGTTTTCCGTTTTCGGCATCATCACCTTCATAAACTATGTTTTGAAGACGGTTCTTTGGGTTCCTGCCAATATTGCCTTCGATCACTCCTTCATCTTCCTCGATATTTCCCCAAACCAGTGCCACATATTCGCGTTCGCTGGACTTATCGAAAAACTGCTTGGAAAGATGAGCCATCGCCTGTTCGGTCTTGGCGATCACCAGGAGTCCGCTGGTATCTTTATCTATCCGGTGAACAAGACCGGGCCGGTCGCTGCTATTATTTGGCAGGTTATCAAAATGATGCACCAGCGCATTGATAAGTGTCCCGCTGTAATTCCCATGACCGGGATGAACAACCATTCCCGCTTTTTTATTTACTACCAGTAAGGCTTCGTCTTCGTATACGATATCCAGTGGAATATCTTCCGGAACCAGCAGGTATTCATAAGGTGGATGCTCAAACATTACCTGGACCACATCTCCAGCTTTTACCTTGTAATTCTGTTTAACGGTCTCGTTATTAACGTAGATATTGCCGCTTTTCGCAGCCTTTTGAATCTTGTTTCGGGTAGCATTTTCGATGAAGTTCATCAGGTATTTGTCAACCCTTAGTGGCTTCTGCCCTACCTCGGCGATAAATTTATGATGTTCGTAAAGACTTTCATCTTCATCCTGCTCATCGATTTCTTCCCTCTGGTCTTTATTAGAACTCATCTACCTCGTTTTCATTTTCTACCTCAACACTATCTTCCTGTTTATTGTACCTCTCGCTGCTGTCACCTAGAACCAGATCAATAACCGATGTTTTCATCAATTCTGAACCTGGTTTTACCAGTTCACCTTTGTGTCTCAGTTCCAAAACAGCATCATCTGCGATATCGGGTTTATAGGTGATCTCACCAATTTCGAATCCAAGAGAACGCAAAGTTGGCTCTACCTGCCTCCTGGTTTTTCGAATAAGGTTATCCGGGATCTGAATTTTTCGATAACCAGATGGATTAAGGGTCAAATAGATCTTCCGGTCTTCCTTGACAAATTTTCCCGGCGCCGGCACCTGGTCTATTACCGAATATCTTGGGAAATCGGGATTAAAATTAGCCGAATCAAGGATCTCGTAATTCAGGTCCAGTTCATCCAGCCTGTCCTCAACAAGATCAAGATTCATCTTAGCAAGGTCTGGCACCTCGATGCGCTGATCCTGATTGGTGGAATAATCCAGCCATTGTAAGGCAAGGAAAGTGAGTATGATCAATACAATACCAGCGATCAACAGCTGAACTAAAAAGGTCTTACTAAAGACAAATCGAAAAAATCCCATAGTTTCATGATAATGGGCAAAGATATAAAACCCTTCGGTTTTGGTATCAGCCCTTTTTAATGATATTTTTTTTAACGACTTTTACGCCTTTATATTGAACCCATGAAGAAAAAGATTGCCATCGCGATGGGTGGATATTCCAGTGAATATCGCATTTCCATCAATAGCGGAAATATCGTCTATAAAAACCTGGACCGGGAACTTTATGAACCATACCGGGTTCATATTTTACAAAAAGAGTGGTTCGTCGTGGCAGAGGATGACACCCCCTACCCGATCAATAAAAGCGATTTTACCGTCACTATAGATGACAGGCTTGTACGGTTCGATTGTGTATTCAACACCATCCATGGTACTCCGGGCGAGAATGGACTGCTGCAGGCTTACCTGGAACTGCTGAACATCCCCCAGACCAGTTGCGGATATTACCAGGCAGCTTTAACTTTCAATAAAAGAGATCTAATTAGTGTACTGCAGCCTTATGGCATCAAAACGGCCAAAAACTATTTTCTGAACAAAGGCGAGGAAATAGACCTGAAGGCTATTACTGATAAAGTTGGACTTCCCTGTTTTGTAAAAGCCAATCGTGCCGGAAGCAGTTTTGGGGTGACCAAGGCCAAAACAGAGGATGATATAGTACCAGCCATCAAGAATGCCCTGGGAGAGGACAGTGAAATCATTATTGAATCTTTTCTTGATGGGACCGAGGTATCGGTTGGAGTCATTGGATATCAAGACGACATCCTGGCGCTTCCGGTAACCGAAATTGTTTCGGAAAACGAGTTCTTTGATTATGAAGCAAAATACTTGGGTAAATCACAGGAGATCACCCCGGCCAGAATATCAGAAGAAGACACTAAAAAGGTCCAGGATATTGCAAAAATGATCTATAGAAAACTGAAGATGAAGGGTTACACCCGTTCTGAATTCATTTTTCATAATGGAGAACCTCATTTTATAGAAATGAACACCACACCCGGATTGAGCCAGGCGAGCATCCTGCCACAGCAGGCCGAAAAAGCCGGCATAAGCCTGCAAGAGCTATTTGGAAGCGCAATCGAGGCCGCTCTTAAGTCGAAATAAATAAGTACCTTTTTGAGCTAATTGAATCCAGACAGCATGAAAAAAGCCGTTTTTCCGGGATCTTTCGATCCGCTTACCCTAGGACATACCGATATTATTGACAGGGCGCTGCCACTTTTTGATGAGATCATCCTGGCCATTGGCACCAATTCCAGCAAAAAATATATGTTCAGCCTGGAAGAAAGACTTCATTTTCTTAAAAAAACCTATGAAAACGAGCCGAAGATAAAGGTAGAAACCTATAAGGGTCTAACCGTTGATTTTTGCAAATCCAGGAACGCGCGGTTTATACTTCGTGGTCTCCGAAACGGACAGGATCTGGAATTTGAAAAAGCCATTGGGCAAACCAATTTTAAAATGTCTGGCATTGACAGCATTTTCTTTATTTCAAGTTCAGGAATGGCCCACATTTCTTCTACCGTTGTTCGCGACGTGATACATCATGGAGGAAATTACGAGTTCATGGTGCCCGATGTGGTAAGGAAAAAGTAATTCCCTGTAGCTAACCAAAAATTGAAAGTATACAAAAGATCCTGAAACTCCCGATGCTTCGGGACAGGATGACCGTCTTTAGAAGTCATACCTTAAACTTACTCCACCATAATAATTTCGGGGTTCCCCGGGATAATAATATCGCGGATCTGAACCTCCAAAACCAACTGCATTCGTGACTACACTGGCAGCATAATTTTCATCCAGGATATTATTGATTCCAAAATTCAGATTAAGTGCAAGGCCTGATAGAACCTCTTTTTCGTATCCAAGCCGCAGGTTCAAAAGCTGGTAGGCATCGGTATACCTGGAATTGGCATCGTTAAGTGGCATTTCACCAAAGGCCTGGTAATTCAGGTTTAAATTTGCATTTCTAAAGCCTAATTCCAGCCCGGGAGTGATCATATAATCGGGAACACCTGGCAGTTCATTCCCTGAGTAATTCTCACCCAGATCAACAAAGCGGTCGAAAGTAAAAAAGTTGAAATTTGAATTAAGAAAAAGATCGAGTTGCCAGCCTCCTGTAAAATAACTGGTATAGGTCGAAGTGAATTCGATCCCGTTATGATCGGCTTTTCCGGCATTGACACCCACATACTGGTCCTGACCCACCCTTCTTGCCACCAGCAGGTTCCTTATCTGAATGGAATACAGGCTAAGCTCGGTGTAAAGGCGCCTTTCTAACCAGCTACCTTTGAATCCAACTTCATAATTCAGCCCGGTTTCAGTTTTTAGATCGGTATTGATCAGCCCTTCAGGAGTGAGCGTTTCGGCAACGCTCGGGGTTGAAAATCCATGACTTACGGAAGCGTAAAAAGTCTTTTCGGGAAAGGCGGTATAACTAATACCTAACCTAGGTGAAAGCACTGGATCGAAACTATAATCTCCGGACTGGTCTATATCATCTTCCATAAAATTATCTTCCAGGTCATAAGAAGTTGAGTTAAAATTAAGTCCAGCCTCAATATGTAACTTTTCGGTTGGGTCCAGGTTTAATTGTGCAAAGAAGTTCAGGTAATTTCGGTTTTGCGAATTAGAGTTGATAAGATCCCCCTGTAAGCTTCGTCTTTCCTCTATCTCTTCATAGAGGTTTTCATAATTCCACACATCATAGAACTCCCAGATCAGTTCGGTTCCAAAACTTATTTCAGAAGGGATCGAAAGCAGCTTTAACTGGTGATTAAAACGGCTTCTCAATCCTACCGATTGTCGTTCCTCATCCAAAATATCAAAAGGCCGGGGTTCATAACCATCCCTGGAATTATAAAATATCGAACTCAGATTCTGCCAGTTTTCAGATAGATCCTGGTCGTAACTTAAGCCAAGAATGTTTCGACTATAGGATTCGTACCCGGCAGCCTGATTCCAGGAAAAGGCAGCTTTTTCAGGTTCATTCAAAAAATCATCTTCATTCAGGGAACTGGGGATATAGGCTTTAAGGTTGATATGAGAATAAAACAAATTCCAGCGATTTCCTTTTTTATTCAGAAAACCGGCCTGTGTGGTCATTCCTAACCGATCATAATTGCCGTTCTCACGATAGCCGTCACTTTCCAGTTTACTATAGCGAAAATTCAGGTCAAGGCTATCCTTTACGTAACTGATGCCTGCGGTATACTTCCTTGTATTGAAACTACCATAACTAAAACCACCTTCTACCGACCTTCTTTCAGTACGGAATTCCGGAGTATACAAATTGATAGCTCCTCCCAGGCCAGCCCCGAAAACCGAGGAAACCGGGCCTTTAAAAATTTCGATACGGTCTATGGTTTCTGGATCAAAATCATCGATAGTTAGTTCGCCTTCAGCGGTGGTTATTGGAATTCCGTTGAAATAAGCTTTGATACGGTTGGTGCTATACTGAGACCTGGAGCCTATTCCGCGAATATTGATCTTATTAGTATTAAGTGCTCCCTGGTTTACGTAGACGCCGGGCACATAATTGAAATTCTGAACCAGGTTAAAATTATCTTTCCGTTTGAGGTCTTCAGAAGAAATTATACCTACCGCGGCCGGTGTTTGTCTAACTTGCTGGCTGATATTCGAACTTCTTAGCAGGACTTCCGAAAGCATATCTACCTCCCTCACCAAAGTAATAGTAATACTATCATTTGGTTTCCGAAAGGTCCTTACCAGGTTTTGATAACCCAGGATTGAAAATTCGAGCTGGGCCGGAAATTCTATATTTTCAATCTGAAATTCACCCTGGGATTCAGAAGTGGTTCCAGACCCGGTTTTAAGGTTAAGGATACTAACACCGGGAATGGCAGTTCCAGACTCCTCAACAATAATTCCTTTAATTTCCTGGGATCTCCCCAGACTTACACAAAAAAGTAAGAACCAGAGACAACAAATTTTTTCCGTCAAAGCACTATTTTTCAGCCGCGACTCTCCAGATCACATTCCCATCATCATCATTTACCAGAAGAGAACCATCAGGCAGGGTGGTTACTCCTACCGGTCTTCCATAAACCTGGCTTGAATCATCACTTGCGATAAAACCGGTGAGGAAATCTTCGGGTTCCTGGGGATCGCCATTTTCGTCGAAAGGTATGAAGATTACTTTATATCCGGAAAAATTAGCCCTGTTCCAGGACCCATGTTGCCCTACGAATGCACCATTCCTGTATTTCTCAGGAAACGAATTTTTAGTGTAAAATGTCAAACCAAGCGATGCTGTATGCGGCCCCACTGAGACATCAGGAATGATGGCGTTCTCAACTTTTTCAGGATGCGGATCGCTTTCCCACCTTGGATCCTTTAAATTCCCGTAATAAGAATATGGCCAGCCATACCAACCATCTTCCTTAACACTCGTCACATAATCGGGCACCAGGTTGTTACCTATCTTATCTCGCTCATTCACCGCTGTCCACAATTCCCCGGTGACCGGATTCCAGTCCATTCCTACCGGGTTTCTTAAACCGGCGGCATATACTTTCTCCCCGCTACCATCGGGATTTATCTCGAGGATATTCGCTCTTCTAACCTCCTTATCCATTCCATGTTCTCCCACATTGCTGGAACTACCTACACTAACATATAATTTCTGGCCATCTGGCCCCGCGATCAGGTTTCGTGTCCAGTGATGATTATAACCTCCGGCTGGAAGTTCCAGTATTTTTTCACTATCGGCATCAATAGAGGTCTGCCCCTCCTTGTAAGGAAATCTTACCACTCCGTCCACATTCGCTACATAGAAATAATCATTTAAGATCAACATTCCATATGGCTGGTTTAAATTCTTTAGAAAGGTATATCGCTCTTCCGGTACACCATCCTGATTGCGGTCCCGGAACATAGTAATGCGATTTGCGCTTTTTCCGGCGTCGTTAGATTCTACCACAAAAATATCCTGATTTGGCCCAACGTAGGTTCTCCTTGGATGTTCAAGATCCTCGGCAAATTTAGTCACCTTAAATCCCTGTGGTGCCTTAGGCATTTCACCATCCGGCCATTTTACGATCTTACTATTCTTTGTTACCGATTTGGTTGCAAAGGGCGGGGGCAATATCAATCGACCAACAGCGGTCTGTACCGTATCGGGGCCCGTATTTGCCCATTCCTGCTTCTTCTCTTCGCTTAAATCTTCATTGGCCTGCGCACATACATCCTGTATTCCAAATAGGATGATGAAGATCGATAAACATAAACTAATCCTTTTCATACTTAACTATTTCCCATAAAATTACTGGGAAAGTATATGTTCTGAAAAAAATCGGCATCGATTAGGTTTACTTTAACAGCCAGACCAATATTTGCTTTAAACAGGGTGTTTTTTAGCTACTTTGACAGTTTTTATTTAAGTTTACCCCAACAATTTCTGAAAATTTTATGAAAAAACTGTGGTTGGTACTGGGTATCCTGATTTGCCTTTCATCTTGCGATTTTTCAAAGTACAGGCTTGTAAAGGACTACGACCTCGAGACCAGATTTGAAAAGTCTAATGGAAAAGAAACAGGTACTTATGCAGAAGTTATAAGTTTTTACCAGCAACTCGCAGATGCATATCCTTCGAGTATCAGCATACAGGAATTCGGAACCACAGACAGCGGCCTTCCGCTTCACCTGGTGATGTACAATCCAGACGGAGAGTTCGAATTAGAGAAAATAAGAAAAAACCACAGCATCCTGCTTATCAACAACGGGATACACCCCGGAGAAAGCGACGGCATAGACGCCACTATGATGCTTTTCAGGGACATGGCGGGTGATTCCATTAGCTCACCTAAAAATACAATAGTCGCCACTATTCCTATCTACAATATTGGTGGTGCGCTTAATCGAAACTCAACTAGCAGAACGAATCAAAATGGCCCGGCAGAATATGGTTTCCGCGGTAATGCCCGAAATTACGACCTGAACCGGGATTTTATTAAGGCCGATACCAAAAATGCCTTCGCATTTTACGAGATCTTCCATCACCTGGATCCTGATGTTTTTATCGATAACCATGTAAGCAATGGTGCCGATTACCAGTATACCCTTACCCACCTTTTCACCCAGCATGACAAACTGGGAGGAAACCTGGGTGAATACCTGGATAAGAAATTGATGCCGGCCCTGGAGGATTCTTTAAAAGCTAAAGACTGGGATATCACTCCTTATGTGAATGTCTTTAATGAAGTCCCTGAAAAGGGATTTTCTCAGTTCATGGATTACCCCAGATATTCCACAGGTTATACCACGCTTTGGAACACACTGGGCATGATGGTGGAAACCCATATGCTGAAACCTTATAAACAACGGGTAGAAGGCACTTATGAGCTTATGCGTTCCATGATCGACATCACAGACGCCGAAACCAGCATTATCAAGGACCTGAGAAACCAGGCCCGAAGAAAATACCTTACAGACAGGCATTACAATATTAAGTTTGAAGCTGATAGGAATAACCCGAGTATACGTGAATTCAAGGGCTACGAAGGTGAAATGGTCACCAGTGAAGTGACCGGCCAGAAACGCCTTAAATATGATCGGGAACAGCCTTTCACTAAGGAAATCGAATATTACAACAACTTCGTTGTAACCGAGGAAATCGAGATTCCCAGGGCTTATTTAATACCCCAGGGATGGTGGCAGGTAATAGAAAGACTTGAAAAGAACAGGATCAAAATGGAACCCCTGGAGCAGGATACCATCATAGAGGTGGAAGTTTATCATATAGATGATTATGATACAAGCAACCGGGCTTACGAAGGGCATTACCTTCACAGTAATACCAGCGTAACGAAAAAGGTTGAAAATGTAGAATTCAGAAAGGGTGACCTCATGGTTACCACCTTCCAGGACGGAGCGCGTTATTTAATTGAAACCCTGGAACCCACTGCGCCCGATTCGTTCTTCAACTGGAATTTTTTCGATACGGTACTTCAGCAAAAAGAAGGCTTTTCACCCTATGTTTTTGAAGATATTGCTCAAAAATTGCTGGAGGACAATGAGGAACTTAGAAAGGAATTCGAAAATAAGAAACGGCAGGATGCCGATTTCAGAAACAGCTGGTATGCCCAGTTAGACTGGCTGCACAAACAATCAGATAACTACGAAGAAGCGCACTTACGCTACCCAATTTTCCGACTTCCCCGCTAGGAACTTTTCAGGGAACAGCATTTTTATGTTTGCATAGGATTTTTGAAGGGCTTTCTGGCTCTTCTCGTTATTTTTCCACTTCACTTTTTTGATGCCCTCGCTAAGCTCAGGAGTAAGTTCACCATCATAATCAGTATACATCTCGTACCAGTAGGTTTCCTTCAATCTTAATTTCCCTTTTCTGCGAAAAACATGATAGGTCCTGGTGATAAATCTTGTGATCTCCAGATCTTGAACCCCTGTTTCTTCTTCTACCTCGCGAATGGCGCAGGTTTGCAGATCCTCGTTCTTTTCGGTCTTCCCTTTTGGAAGGTCCCATCTATGATTACGGTAAATGAACAGGATCTCTTTTTTAGAATTCAGAACCAAACCACCAGCTGCAGTGATTACCTTCATTTTCTTGAATAGAAGTTTAAGGTGTTTGGTTTCATCTGGATGATACAAATGCACAAAAAGCAATTCTCCTTTCAGGATCTTTTTGATAACCTTCTTTAGCCGAACGGTCTTTAGCGGGAAAGATGTATATTTCTCCCCAATTTCTTTATCTGCAGAAATTATTATGGGAATATCATTCACAAAAACTTTATACATTTGCAGCTATGATTTTGAATAAAGAAACAGCAAAAAAGACTGCTGAACTTTTATTGCAAATTAAAGCAATAAAATTAGAACCGCAACAGCCCTTTACCTGGGCAAGCGGATGGCATTCTCCTATTTATTGTGATAACAGGATCATTCTGTCATATCCTATGATCCGAAATTATGTTCGTGAACACTTCGCCAAACAAATCGAGGAGCATTACGGGAAACCAGATGTGATCGCTGCTGTAGCTACAGGCGCTATAGGAATAGGAATGCTGGTTGCAGAATACTTGAGCCTTCCATTCGCTTACGTAAGACCCGAGCCAAAAGGTCATGGCCGTAAGAACCAGATCGAAGGCAACCTGGAAGAAGGCCAGACGGTGATCGTGATCGAAGATCTTATAAGTACCGGCAACAGTAGCCTAAAGGCTGTGGAAGCCCTTCAGGCGGCCGGCGCCAACGTAAAGGGCATGTTCGCCATTTTTACCTACGGTTTTGACCAGTCGGTAACTAATTTTCAGAAAGCCGGTGTGGAATTGAATACCCTGAGCGATTATGAAAACCTGCTGGATACAGCCCTGAAAACCAATTATATCAATACAGACGAAGCAGAAACCTTAAGAACCTGGAGAAAGGATCCTGCAAACTGGAAAGTAAAAGCATGAAATTAGAAAGCCCAAAAGTAACTGCTGGTAAGAGTCAGCAGGAAATGTTCGAATTCCTTACCAATGTTGAGAATTATGAACAAATCATGCCTTCAAGCAAGGAAAAATTCGTAGCCACCAGCCAGGATACGTTTTTATTTCAGCTTAAAGGTATGCCCGAAATAAAATTAAAGATCGTTGAGACCGTAGCACCCGAAAAAGTGGTACTTGGTTCCACCGCAGAAAAATTCCCTTTCAATTTGAATATTTTCATCAATGATGCTGGGGAAGGTAGAAGCGAAGTCTTTATGAATTTTGAAGGCAAATTTAACCCAATGATGAGCATGATGATCAAAGGGCCGCTTCAAAAATTCATCAATACCTTAAGCGAGAACGCCTCAAAATTATAAAAACACCAGGGCCGGAATTCGAAAATTCCGGCTTTGTTTTTTAATAATGCAACTGAATCTCTTTAAGGTGGAAAGTTTTGAAAACACCCTCCTCGATCTCGACATTCAGTTTCCCTTCCATGGTTACCCCGCGAATGATCCCGTTGAAATGGGAGTCTTTAGCCGTTGAAAAAACAGAAACCTTGTCGAGCCGAAACATATTTTTAACGTACTCTTCGAGAATAGAAGCTTCAGACGCAGAAGAGAGCTTTTCAAGGTTTTCTTCGATCCGTTCCACGATTCGTTCCAACAGACTATCAAGATCGTAATGCTTACCGGTAATCTTAAATATGGATGATGCCTGTGGCAGTCCCTCGAAATCCTGCTGATTCACGTTTATTCCAACCCCTATGATACTGGCCACGATATCTTCGGCTTTAATGATATTTTCAATTAAAATACCTCCAATCTTGAATTTTGCTGACAGAATGTCGTTAGGCCATTTAAGTTTCAAGTCAGGTATGCCTTCGGCTTTAAGGCCTCTATGCACAGCAAGCGCAACGCTGGCACTCAACAGGAAATGACGGGAAATGTTCAGTTTTTTCTGAGGATACAGGATGCTAAAAGTTAGGTTATCACCCGGTTTTGATAGCCAGTTAGCCCCTCTCTGCCCTCTTCCATTGGTTTGAGAAATCGCCCGGATGCAAACCGGTTCAAAATCCCGTTTTCCCTCGTAAAACTTTCTGGCTAAGGAATTAGTAGAATCAATGGCATTAACTTTGATTATACGCATAAAGAATACAAATGATACTAGGCGTTAATTCTTATAAAAACTAGCTCATTAAGAGAGCAAAAAATGATAAATTTGCGTAAATAAATTAATTTAATGTCGAAAAAGGAAAAAAACAGCGATCAACTTATTGCACATATTATAAAAGGGATAGAGGAAGTTAAGGGGAATGATATTGATATCCTGGACCTTAGAGAAATTGAAAACACAGTTTGTGATTATTTTATTATCTGCAACGGTACTTCCAACACGCAGGTTAACGCCATAGTAAATTCCGTACAAAAAACAGTTAGTAAAAACCTGAAAGATAAGCCATGGCATATTGAAGGTAGCGAAAATGCCGAATGGGTTCTTTTAGATTACGTGAATGTTGTTGTTCACGTGTTCCAAAAACATATCAGGGAATTTTACGATATTGAAAGTCTGTGGGGTGATGCTAAGATCACATCCATAGAAACCAGTTATTAAGAACAAAACATAGCACGAGATAATGGCGAATCAAAAACCAAAGAAAAAATTAGATCCCAAAAAACCTAAGTTCAGCGCCTACTGGATTTACGCGGTGATCATCATCATATTTTTAGGAATCAACTTTTTTGGTGGAGGCGGTTTTTCTGAACCCGCTAAAACCAACCCTGCCGAATTCAAGGATTTTCTGGAAAACGGTGATGTGAAGAAGGTTGAGATCATCAACAGGAACCTGGCCAGGGTTTACCTCACCGATGAAGCAAAGCAAAAGGATATCCATAAGAAAAACATGGATCCTGAGCTTTTCTCTACGGGAGAAAGCCCCACATATACATTCCAGTTTGGTGATCTTCAGAATTTCGAAAATGACATTAACGAAATAAAAAAGGAGAACAACCTGGATACGGTTGTAACCTATGACACCTCAAGTGATGTGCTGGGAGAACTCTTCTGGGCACTGTTGCCATTTATCCTCATCATCGGGGTATGGATCTTCATCATGCGAAAAATGAGCTCAGGTGCTGGCGGAGGTGCCGGAGGGCAGATCTTCAACATCGGGAAGTCTAAAGCTAAATTATTTGATCAAAATACCGATGTAAAGACTTCTTTTAAAGACGTTGCCGGGCTTGAAGGTGCTAAGGAAGAAGTACAGGAAATAGTTGATTTCCTCAAGCAACCAGAAAAATATACCGCTCTAGGTGGTAAGATCCCAAAGGGAGCTCTTTTAGTAGGCCCTCCGGGAACCGGTAAAACCCTTCTGGCAAAAGCCGTGGCAGGGGAAGCAAAAGTTCCGTTCTTTTCTTTATCTGGTTCAGATTTCGTAGAGATGTTCGTGGGAGTTGGAGCATCGCGTGTTCGTGACCTTTTCAAACAGGCAAAGGAAAAATCGCCTTCCATCATCTTTATCGATGAGATCGATGCGATTGGTAGAGCCCGTGGAAAAAGCAATTTTTCAGGCTCGAACGATGAACGTGAGAACACCCTGAACCAGCTGCTAACCGAAATGGATGGTTTTGGAACCAATACCAACGTGATCGTGCTTGCAGCAACTAACCGTGCAGACGTACTGGATAAGGCATTAATGAGAGCCGGACGTTTTGACCGTCAGATCTACGTAGACCTGCCAGACCTAAGAGAGCGAAAAGAAATTTTTGAAGTTCACCTGAAACCACTTAAAAAGATTTCAGATGAACTGGATATAGAATTTCTGGCAAAGCAAACTCCAGGATTCTCTGGTGCCGATATCGCGAATGTTTGTAACGAAGCGGCCCTGATTGCAGCCCGAAAGGGAAATAAGGCCGTGGGGAAACAGGACTTCCTGGATGCGGTAGACCGTATCGTTGGTGGTCTTGAGAAGAAGAACAAGATCATTACTCCTGATGAGAAGAAAGCCATCGCCTTCCACGAAGCCGGACATGCCACCGTTAGCTGGATGCTCGAACATGCAGCTCCACTGGTTAAGGTAACTATCGTTCCAAGGGGACAGTCTCTAGGAGCCGCCTGGTATCTTCCAGAGGAGCGTCTAATCGTTAGACCAGAACAAATGCTGGACGAAATGTGTGCCGCACTGGGCGGAAGGGCAGCCGAAAAAGTGGTGTTCAACAAAATTTCGACGGGAGCATTGAGTGACCTCGAAAAAGTTACCAAACAGGCCAGGGCCATGGTTACCATCTACGGTTTAAACGATGCTGTTGGAAACCTTACCTATTACGATTCTTCCGGGCAAAGTGAATATAATTTTACCAAGCCTTACAGTGAGAAGACTTCCGAATTAATAGATAAGGAGATCTCCAACCTTATTGAAGCGCAATACCAACGAGCTATTGATCTTCTTGAGCATAATAAGGACAAACTCACCCAGCTGGCCGAGATCCTTCTGGACAAAGAGGTTATATTTAAAGATGATCTTGAAAAGATCTTCGGAAAAAGACCTTTTCAAAAAGAAACAGAGGAAGGTCAACCCATAAAAGAAAAAAACACCCTGGAAGAATCCACTAAAAACGGTACGGAATCTTCTTCTGCCACGGAAAAAGGGAAGGATAACGAAGAGGAAATAACCGAAGAAGATTCGGTTAATAAGTAGTGTAGAAGTTCCAGTTAAAAAGTCTCAAATTAAACAATGGTTAATTTGAGATTTTTTAACTTTGGTAAAATGACGTTAGAAATCATACCCTAAACTCTATGAATCTATTCAAGAGGTTTCTAAATCCTAAGCCGAAATCAGAACAGGAAAAAGACTCCCCTGAAAATGCTGAACGAGGCAAATATATGCCGGAGGTAAAACTGCCTACCGACGAACGTTTCATGATCAATTTTAAAAATAATGGGGGTAAATTCCTCTATTGTATCGATGATTCTGAAATACAGGAAGCTTTCGATAATATACTTCTGGAAAACGACTGGTATGAAAAGCAATGTTGTTGTTTTGACGAAAACCTAAAGAACAAATTCAACGGATTCAATCTCGAATTCAATAAAGCAGCCAGTGCCGAATTCTTTCTGTGTACCTGTGAATTCCTAGTAGCCAACGATGGTTCAATATTGATCTCTTCCAACCAGATCAAGGAACGCAAACTGCACGACCTGCCACCAAATTTCATAATTTTATCCTCAACCAGCCAGCTTATTGACACTATTGGCGAAGGACTTAGAGGTATAAAATTCAAGAACAAACAGCAAATTCCTTCCAATATTACCACCATTAAAAATTTCGGAAACCAAAAAGAGGGTGATTTTATGAGCTATGGAAGTAGCACAAAAAACCTATATTTGCTCCTGCTGGAAGATCTGTAATATATGAGGGAAACCATAATACGTGCTGTATCAGGCTTGTTGTATACATCCATTTTGGTTGCTTCAATTCTGTCTTCAGAACTTATCTTTATCCTGCTTTTCTACCTTTTAAGCCTTGTTTGCCTGGTAGAAATGCAAAAATTGCTTAGGCTTAAAAGCTACGCGCTTTATCTACTACAAGCCATCCTGTTTTATTTGTTCAGCTTTTTAAAGTTTAACCAGGACGCAACAATTTTGCTTTTATTTATAACGATCTTCGTAAACCTTTTCCTGGTTAAGGACCTGATAGTGGTAAAAAAGATCCCGGTATTTGAAAAGAAGAAATATATCATCATCATTTTTTATCTTATTTCGTCTACCATATTTCTCACCCTGATCCCAACGATAGAAGGCGTCTTTATCCCAAAACTGGTAATAGGTATTTTCTTTCTTATATGGACAAACGACACCTTTGCTTACCTGGTTGGAAAAAACTTTGGAAAGCGCAAGCTATACGAAAAAATATCTCCTAATAAGACCATTGAAGGTTTCCTGGGCGGCCTCGTCTTTAGTTTACTTATGGGATATGCCATCTGGTATTACAGCCCGCTGTTACCAGAAAGCATGTCTGAACACAGCCGATTTAACACCCCGGTGATATGGCTGGGAATGGCTTTTATTCTAAGTATATTCGGAACACTTGGAGATCTTATTCAATCCAAATTCAAACGGCAGGCCGGAGTTAAAGACAGTGGAAAGTTAATGCCTGGGCACGGCGGATTGTTTGACAGGCTGGATAGTATTATCTTTGCAAGTCCTTTCGTTTACGCATATTTATATATATTGAATTATGTTTCATAAAGAAGGCTATAAAATAATGATAATCACCGCGATCATCCTTATCGCGATCAATATCATCACTTATAATTTAATTAATATCTACTGGCTGAAATTCGGGATTCTTATCCTGTCCCTGCTTCTTTTCATTTTGATACTTCAGTTTTTTAGAAACCCGAAAAGAAACACACCTAAAAATAATGAGCATATCCTTGCACCTGTAGACGGCAAGGTTGTCGCTATTGAAGAGGTATACGAAAAAGAATACTTCAAGGACAAGCGGA
This sequence comes from Christiangramia oceanisediminis, assembly GCF_022570735.2. Lineage (GTDB taxonomy): Bacteria > Bacteroidota > Bacteroidia > Flavobacteriales > Flavobacteriaceae > Christiangramia > Christiangramia oceanisediminis. The sequence goes on from NZ_JANCNS010000003.1 coordinate 700,264, forward strand.
TTCAAATATCCATTTTTATGTCACCTATTAACGTGCATGTAACACGTCATCCCGTTGGAGGAACGGTGACCTACAGCAAATATCATCCGGGAAAGTTCCTTGTGGCCTGGCATCCAAAATCCAGTGAGGAAAATGAAAGAACCACTGTAGTGGTAAAAAATGAAGTTACCGGCGAGATCCTTTACCGACAAATTGCAGGAGCACTTGCAAAAAGAATCGTAAATTATGCTGAAGTTGACGCTGTTGTGGAACAGGGTAGTGACAGCGGTTTTATTAAATTCGGAAGTCGTGTTGACGTTCTGGTCCCTGTTGGAACCAAAATACAAGTTGAATTGAACCAGAAGGTGAAAGGCGGTATTAGCGTGATCGCCGATTTTGAGAGATAAAATAATTCAAGATGGAACAAGGAGTAAATTCAAAATTCCTGAAAGCATATGAAATGGCCAGCCGCACAGAAAGGCAGTTCCCTCCAGATGTGCTTTTGCATTTTTACGCGCTCTACAAAAGAGCCACCGAAAAAAACGGATTCTATATACCCACCACGAATCGCGGAGACCTAAGATCGGCCTTTAAAGTGAATGCACTGGTACAGGTAAAGGATCTAAGCAAGGAAGAAGCAAAACAAAAATATATCGAACTGGTTGAGTTACATATTGGCAACATCAGGGAATAAAAAAAGTAAAAACATCAAACAAAAGAGGGCCTTCTGGCCCTCTTTTTATTTATACGATTTAAAATCCTATTCGTCTAGTTCAGGTTCTTTAAGCTGGATTTCAAAGCTTCGATCTTAGCCTCCGCGTCGGCCTTTTTTGCCTTTTCGATTGCCACGACCTTTTCTGGTGCGTTATTTACAAAGCGTTCGTTTGAGAGCTTTTTATTAACCGAATTCAGAAATCCTTCGGTGTAAGCGAGTTCTTCTTCGATCTTTTTCTTTTCGGCCTCAACGTCTATAGCGCCGGTTACCGGGATAAAATACTCATTGGAACGCACACGGAAGGACAGAGCCCCGTCTACTGAACCGTCAACGTATTCTAGGTCAGCGATATTTCCCATTTTCGCGATGGTTGAATCGAACCTTTCTGAAACATTCTCGTTATTGAGAATACTCAGCCCTATCTCATTCTTAAAACTGATGTTTTTGTCCTTTCTGATCTTTCTTATTCCTGCGATCACTTCGGCGGCATGGGAAAATTCCTTGATAATGTTCTCGTCAAAATCCTTTTGCTCAGGCCATTTCGCTACGATTAGCGCTTCTTCAGGACTACGCTCGGTGATCTCATGCCAGATCTCTTCGGTCACGAATGGCATAAACGGATGAAGGATCTTCAGATTATTTTCAAGGATTTCTATAATAGCATTGTATGTCTTCGAATCGATAGGCTCTCCGTAACCCGGCTTCACCATTTCCAGGAACCAGCTGCAGTAATCATCCCAGATAAGCTTGTAGGTCGCCATTAGCGCATCGCTTATCCTGTACTTTGAGTAATGATCTTCGATCTCCCTGAGGGATTTCTGAAATTTTGAGGTATACCAGTCGATCGCGATCCTGGCGGTCTCCGGCTGCTCAACATCCTCAGAAATTTCCCAGCCTTTCACCAGGCGAAAAGCATTCCAGATCTTATTGGAAAAGGCACTACCCTGTTTACAAAGATCTTCGTCAAACATCAGGTCGTTACCAGCAGGAGAACTCAATAGCATTCCAACCCGTACACCATCAGCTCCATACTGCTCGATAAGACCGATTGGATCTGGTGAATTCCCCAGGGATTTAGACATTTTTCGTCTTTGTTTATCCCTTACGATCCCGGTTAGATATACATTTTTGAAAGGTTTTTCTCCACGGTATTCATAACCTGCCATGATCATCCTGGCAACCCAGAAGAAAAGGATCTCGGGTGCTGTTACCAGGTCATTGGTAGGATAATAATATTGAATTTCCCTGTTTTCAGGCTCCAGGATTCCATTAAAGACACTTATTGGCCAAAGCCATGACGAAAACCAGGTATCGAGTACATCTTTATCCTGGGTAAGGTCGCTAGCCTGAAGCGCATCATTTCCTGTAATCTTTCGGGCTTTTTCCAAGGCCTCTTCAGGAGTTTCGGCTACTACGAAGTCATTCTTTCTTTCTCCGTAATAATAAGCTGGGATCTGATGTCCCCACCATAATTGACGAGAAATGTTCCAGTCACGAACATTTTCCATCCAGTGCTTATAGGTGTTCAGAAACTTATCTGGGACCAGGTTGATATCATCTCCAACAACTGCTTTCAGGGCAGGATCGGCCATTTCTTTCATTTTAAGAAACCACTGGTCACTTAATTTTGGTTCGATCACAGCACCGGTTCGTTCACTGGTTCCTACTTTATTCAGGTGATCCTCTACTTTTTCAAGAAATCCTGATATTTCCAGCTCCTCCACTATTTCGGCACGTACCTGGAAACGATCCTTACCTTCGTAATGCAATCCATAACTATTCAAAGTTGCATCGTCATTGAAGATATCTATCACATCAAGATTATGCTTATCTCCTAAATTCTTATCATTCTCATCATGAGCCGGCGTCACCTTTAAACATCCTGTTCCAAATTCCATATCTACATACTCATCCTCGATGATCGGGATGACTCTGTTACAAATAGGTACGATGGCTTTCTTACCCTTAAGATGGGTGAACCGCTCATCATTTGGATTGATACAAATTGCCGTATCCCCCAGAATGGTTTCCGGCCTGGTGGTCGCGATGGTCAAAGAATCATCACTGCCTTCAATTTTATATTTTAAGTAAAAAAGTCTTCCGTTTCTTTCTTCATAATTCACCTCTTCGTCTGAAAGGGTGGTCTTAGCCTGGGGATCCCAGTTAACCATTCGGTAACCGCGATAAACAAGCCCTTTTTCATAAAGATCAACGAAAACTTTAATTACAGATTCAGACATTTTTTCGTCCATCGTGAACTTGGTACGATCCCAGTCACAGGAAGCGCCAAGTTTTTTCAATTGCTGAAGAATGATCCCACCATGTTTATGGGTCCAGTCCCATGCATGCTGTAGAAATTCTTCGCGGCTCAAAGTTGACTTATCGATACCTTCATCTTTAAGCTTAGCAACCACTTTAGCTTCAGTAGCGATAGAAGCATGATCTGTACCAGGAACCCAGCAGGCGTTGTATCCTTTTAGCCGGGCTCTTCTCACCAGTACATCCTGTATGGTGTTATTTAACATATGGCCCATATGCAAAACCCCGGTCACATTTGGTGGAGGGATCACAATGGTATAAGGCTCTCTTTCATCGACTTCAGAATGAAAATATTTGTTCTTCATCCAGTAGTCGTACCACTTATCTTCTACTCTTTTTGCATTGTATTGTGAAGCAATTGCCATATGATGGTCTGATTTTTGAAATAATGGCAAAAGTAATTATTAATAGAGGAATTTGAAAGCTGCTGAAATGATTAAAATTTTGAGAATTGAAGTATTTCGGCTTATCTTTACTTTTCCGCTAAAAACTAAGAACATGAAAAAATTATTTGCAATAGTTATTTTAATCTGGGCTGGGATGACGACCACCCAGGCACAAAAGACCGCGAAGATGGAATTCAAGGCTGAAACCATCGATTACGGTGAAATCAAGAAAGGAAGCGATGGCGTTCGGGTCTTTGAATTTACCAATACAGGTGAAGTTCCGCTTGTAATTGAAGATGTGAAGTCCAGTTGTGGGTGCACGATCCCTAAAAAGCCAAAAGATCCTATTATGCCAGGTAAGACCGGCGAAATAGAAGTGAAATATGACACCAAAAGAGTTGGGCCTATAAGAAAGACCGTAACGGTCTATTCAAATGCCGAAGAACCGGTAAAAGCTCTTAAAATTAAGGGAGTCGTCATTGAAGAAGACTCAGGTGACAGTTAATGAATAAAATTTTTAAAACTTTAAAGGCCTTCCATTTGGAGGGCCTTTTTTTATTGAATAAAAAAACACAATAACAGCTTCTGAAACTGAAAATCTTTCAGATGTTTTTAATTTGCTGGAACTAAATCAACTTCGAAAAAAATATGATAAGAAATAGGCATATATAATTATTGATTAAAGGGATATTTTTGCAATTTTGCAACCCATAAAATTAATGCGATGCCGAAAATTTCACATAAAGGGCAGCAAATGCCCGAATCACCTATCAGAAAGCTGGTACCTTTTGCTGAAGCAGCGACAAGAAAAGGAAGAAAGATCTACCAGTTAAACATTGGTCAGCCAGATATTAAGACTCCGGAAGTAGCTCTTGATGCTGTAAGAAATCATGATATTGAGGTTCTCTCCTACAGCCATTCGGCTGGTTTTGAATCGTACCGTGAAAAACTTGCCGGTTATTACCAGCGTAGCAATTTACCGGTAGAAAAAGATGATATTATTATCACTACCGGAGGTTCTGAGGCATTGCTTTTCGCAATGGGAAGCATAACAGATCCTGGAGACGAAGTGATCATCCCTGAGCCATTTTACGCTAATTACAACGGATTCGCCACAGCTTCGGGAGTAACGATCAAACCAATACAGGCCAGCATTGAGAACAATTTTGCCCTGCCTCCTATTGCTGAATTCGAAAAACTAATCACAGATAAGACCAAAGCCATCCTGCTTTGTAACCCGGGAAACCCAACCGGCTACTTATACACCAAAGAAGAAGTAAAACAACTGGCAGATCTTGCCCTGAAACATGACCTTTTCGTATTATCAGATGAGGTTTACAGAGAGTTTGCGTACGACGGAGCTCAACACCATTCCATCATGAGCCTGCCTGAACTTGCCAACAACGCAATTATGGTAGATTCGGTATCCAAACGCTACAGCATGTGTGGAGCACGTGTGGGATGCCTGGTTTCAAAAAACAAGGAAGTGATCGCAACTGCCATGAAATTCGCCCAGGCGAGATTAAGCCCTCCTACTTTTGCCCAGATCGCAAGTGAAGCTGCACTGGATACGCCACAGTCTTACTTTGACGATGTTATCGAGCAATATACCTTCAGAAGAAATCTACTGGTTGAGGGACTTGAAAAAATTGAGGGAGTTAAGGTTGCCAAGCCTAAAGGCGCATTTTACTGTATCGCGGAGCTTCCTGTAGAGAACGCCGATGATTTCGCGAAATGGCTACTGGAAAGTTTCGAGGATGGTAACGAAACCATTATGGTGGCCCCGGCAGCAGGCTTCTACTCTACTCCAAACACCGGACTAAACCAGGTTCGTATTGCATATGTCCTGAAAAAGGAAGATCTCGAGAGGTCTATTGAAATTCTTGAAAAAGCCTTAAAGCAATACAAGCAGGAAAACTAATGCAATTTCTTCGGAACTTTTCCCTGAAAGAATATAACAGCTTTGGCATTGATGTAAAGGCCCACCGGTTTGTATCGGTGAGCAGCATCGATGAACTGAAATCTGTTCTCAGGAACAACTATGCTGAAGATCTGTTTATTCTGGGTGGCGGAAGCAATATGCTGCTCACTGGCGACCTGAGAAAAACGGTGGTTCACATTGGACTGAAGGGAAAAAAGATCATTTCTGAATCCGAAAATGAGGTAATCATAGAAGTGGCTGCAGGTGAGAACTGGCATGAACTGGTATTATGGACGCTGGAACAGGGATTTGGAGGACTTGAAAATCTTTCATTAATTCCGGGGAATGTGGGGACGGCTCCAATTCAGAACATTGGCGCTTACGGGGTGGAGTTAAAAGATCACTTCGTTAGTTGCGAAGCACTGAATATACAGACGCTCGAAGAGAAGGAATTCAACCTGGAAGCATGCGAATTCGATTATCGAAATTCGGTCTTTAAAAACCAGTTGAAAGGCCAGTTTATCATAACCAGTGTTCAGTTCAGGCTAACCAAAAAAGAGCATCAACTTCGTACCGATTATGGTGCGATTCAGGCTGAGCTTGAATCGGCAGGCATCGAAAAGCCAGGCATCAGGGATATTTCGGATGCTGTGATTCGCATTCGCCAGTCAAAATTACCAAACCCAAAGGAATTGGGTAATAGCGGGAGTTTCTTTAAAAACCCCGTGATCGACTTGGAAAGTTATCAGGAGCTTGTGCATAAGTTCCCGGAAATGCCGTCTTACCAGGTTTCAGAAACAGAGGTAAAAGTACCAGCAGGCTGGCTTATAGACCAGGCTGGAATGAAAGGTTACCGTGAGGGTGATGCCGGCGTTCACCAAAGACAGGCACTGGTTCTTGTAAATTACGGAAGCGCCACAGGAGAAGAAATTCTTCAACTTTCAAAAATGATCCAGGAAAAGATCAGGGCCAGGTTCGGAATAGAATTGGAAGCCGAAGTCAATATCATATAAAAAAAAGAGATCGCCAATCGCGATCTCTTTTCATTTTTATTAAACTGCTCGGTTCTTATCCTTTCTTCATTAATACTCCATCGATAATATGTACTACCCCGTTAGAGGCATTAACATCGGTTTGCACGACAGTAGCTTTATTTCCAGCTTCGTCAGTAAGTACAACTTTACCATCTACCACGCGGGCAGTAATATTAGTACCTTCCAGGGTGGAGATCACAAACTCTCCATTATTTTCCTGAATTTTCTGAACAAGGGCCTGTGAAGTCACTTGGTCTTCCACAACGTGATATTCCAGGATAGTACTTAACTGTTCCTGATTTTCAGGTCTTAGAAGATTATTCACCTTTTCTTCGCCTACCTTATTGAAGGCAGCATTATTGGGAGCAAAAACGGTATAAGGTCCTTCACTCACCTTTAAAAGGTCTGCCATATTTGCGGCTTTAAGTGCGGTTACCAGAGTACTAAGTGTATCGGTCGCGGTTGCTTTCGCGGCAATACTGTTTGACTCCATTTCCATTCGCTCTCTTTCAGCCTGGGCCTCCATTTCAGCCTGTTTTTCGGCTTCCATTTGCTCCATACGTTCTTTTTCTTCCTGCTCCTTTTTCTTATTATCTTCGCAAGAAGTGAAGCTAATTGCTGCAAGAGCAAATACAGTGATCAAATACTTAAATTTCATAATTGTAGTCTTTTTGATTAACAGTGCAAGATATTGTGCAATAGCCTACTATCGCTTAGTATTCGTATAAACTTTAGTTAAATATTGTAAAGGTTATACTAATAGCCACAGCTATTTTCACAAGCTTTTTTTTATTCTTATTTTTGCAAAAGATATTCATTGCTATGAAATTATTAATAATAAGTATTATTTTGCTAGGACTGGCTTTCGCAGGAATTGCCATTAAAATATGGGGTAAAAAAGATGGAAAGTTCGCAGGAACCTGCGCCAGTCAGAATCCCTATTTGAACAAATCTGGAGAACCTTGCAGCTTTTGTGGAAAAATGCCGGAAGAAAGAGATAATTGTACCGAACCTGCTAAGACCTAATACTCAATACCTGGATGGCAACAATTTTACTGGGAGCTTTCATTTTTGTCACTTTAGTCAACATTCTCTACTTTTTACTATTCCTATCGTTCGCCACGGCACGATATACCAATAAATTACACCCGGAAGTCCCGGTATCGGTTATCGTTTGCGCCAAAAACGAATCTGAAAATCTTTCAAATTTCCTCCCATCGATCCTGGAACAGGATTATCCCGAATTCGAGGTGATCATTATCAACGATGCCTCTGTAGACAACACCCTGGATGTTATTGAGGAATTCCAGGCAAGAGACCCCAGGATCAAGATCGTAAATGTTGAAAACAACGAGGCTTTCTGGGCTAATAAAAAATATGCCCTTACCCTGGGCATCAAAAAAGCAAGCTTTGAACACCTGCTATTCACAGATGCCGATTGTGCACCGCAATCCAGGAACTGGATACGGGAAATGGCCAAAAACTTCCAGCCCGGCACTTCGATAATCCTTGGGTATGGTGGGTATTTCAACCACAGTCGTTCTCTTCTCAATAAACTAATTCGGTTTGAAACCTTATTTACGGCCATACAGTATTTTTCCTATGCACGACTTGGGACCCCGTATATGGGCGTAGGTAGAAATCTCGCCTATACCTCTAACCAGTTCTATGAAATGAAAGGCTTTGCCAGTCATCTTCATTTGAGATCCGGCGATGACGACCTGTTCGTAAACGAGGCTTCCAATTCAAAAAATACGGCAATCTGTTTTAGTCCTGATTCCATAACCAGAAGTGTTCCGAAAAGCAATTTTTCTGAATGGTTTCAGCAGAAAAGAAGACATGTTTCAGTAGCCAAACATTATAAGCCGAAACATAAATTCATGCTCGGAAGCTTTTTTATTTTTAGGGTGCTGTTCTGGATAATGCTTGGCGTACTCCTGGTCCTGCAAATAAAACCGCAGATCGTGCTTGGAGCACTTGGAATAAAGCTGATCACTGAAGCCTTTGTTTATATAAAATGTGCCCGAAAATTGAAGGAAAGTGATGTCATCTGGTTTTTTCCGTTTTTCGACCTTTTTCTCATATTCTTTCAATTAGCTATATTTATCTCCAACCTCATCTCAAAACCCAAACATTGGAAATAAATCCTGCTGAATTGCTTGAAAAAATTCAAGAAGCAAAAGAAGGAAATCAATCGGCCTTTAACTACCTGCTCGATCAATTCTGGAACGACGTTTATGGTTTTCAGCTTAAGAAGACCAGGAATGAATATGAAGCGGAAGATATCACCATACAAACCTTTTCCAAGGCCTTTAATAAAATTGACACTTTTGATGAGAACTTTTCATTTCCCACCTGGCTGATTGCGATATCCAAGAATGTCAATATAGACCAGTTTCGCAAGAAAAGTGCCTCCATAAATTATAAAAACACCATTCAGGACCAGGACAGGGTTTACGAGATAGCCGATGAAACCCCGAGTATCGAAGACAAGCTCATCAAACAGCAGCACCTGGAACAATTGCTTGCAGATATCAAGCAATTAAAACCGCATTACCAGGAAGTGATCATGTTGCGTTTTTTCCAAGAAAAATCGTATAAGGATATCGCCAAAGCACTGGATGAGCCAATGAATAATGTCAAGGTTAAACTATTGAGGGCGAAAAAATTGCTGGCTGAAATAATCGAGACCAGAAAGACCCGGTAAGGTTTCCAAACATACGGAGTCTAATTTATGCAGTTCAGCATATTATTGTATCTTTGAACCTCAGATTTTTGCTATGAATACAGACGTTGCGCCTATAGAATCTAAAACCGAAAGAAAGCCAAAACCAAAATGGCTTCGCGTTAAACTTCCTACCGGAAAAAAATACACCGAACTTCGCAGTTTAGTAGACAAATATGATCTACATACCATATGCACCTCGGGAAGTTGCCCTAATATGGGAGAATGCTGGAGCGAGGGTACGGCTACATTTATGATCCTGGGAAATATCTGCACCCGTTCATGCGGATTTTGTGGGGTGAAAACCGGTAGACCAGAAACCGTAGACTGGGATGAGCCTGAAAAAGTTGCCCGGTCTATCAAGATCATGAAGATCAAACATGCGGTGGTCACCAGTGTAGACCGTGACGATCTAAAAGACATGGGGTCTATCATCTGGGCCGAAACTGTCAAGGCCATTCGCCGAATGAATCCTGAAACCACTCTTGAAACACTTATCCCCGACTTCCAGGGAAACGAAAGAAATATCGACAGAATTGTTGAAGTAATGCCCGAAGTTGTTTCTCATAATATGGAAACCGTGAAAAGGCTTACCAGGGAAGTTAGAATTCAGGCGAAATACGACAGAAGCCTGGCTGTTCTTAAATACCTTAAAGATAATGGTGTTAGAAGAACCAAGTCTGGAATCATGCTTGGCCTTGGTGAGCAGGAAGAAGAGGTAATACAAACCCTTCACGATCTTCGTGAAGCTGGTGTTGATGTGGTCACCATTGGTCAATATCTGCAACCCAGCAAGAAGCACCTGCCAGTGAAACAATTCATCACTCCAGACCAGTTCAAGAAATATGAGGAAATAGGTCTTGATCTTGGTTTCAGACATGTTGAAAGCAGTGCCCTGGTGAGATCTTCGTATAAAGCACAAAAGCATATTAATTAATCCAGGAATGGCCGCAGCTATTAGAATCGGCATTAATGGATTTGGCCGGATAGGAAGAAATCTGTTCAGAAGCCTCCTGGGAAACCCGGCGATAGAGGTCACCGTTATCAACGATATCCACGACTCAAAAAGTCTTGGTCATCTTCTAAAATATGACAGCGTTCACCGAACGCTTAAAGCCGAGGTATCTTCGAATGAAGCCGGGATATTTGTAGATGATCGCCATATTCCCCTGCTCAACCATGACTCTCCAGAAGACATTCCATGGCATGAACACCAGGTGGATATTGTAGTTGATTCTTCAGGAAAATTCAAAAAAAAAGAGGAACTACAAAAACATCTGAAACCCGGAGTGAGCAAGGTAATTCTTACAGCTCCTCCTCAGGATGAAACTATAAAAATGGTGGTTCTTGGAGTGAACGAAGGGATTTTAGATGGCAGCGAAACCATCATTTCAAATGCTTCCTGCACCACCAACAATGCAGCTCCCATGCTAAAGGTTATTCATGATGAATATGAAGTTACCCAGGCATACATCACCACGGTCCATTCTTATACCTCAGACCAGAGCTTACATGACAAACCACACAGGGACCTTAGGAGGAGTCGTGCTGCAGCCCAGTCTATAATTCCCACAACCACTGGAGCCGCAAAGGCTTTAACAGGAATTTTTCCCGAATTAAGCGCCGTAATTGGCGGGTGCGGGATAAGAGTACCGGTTCCCAATGGATCCCTAACCGATATGACACTGAACGTAAAAAAGGAAACCAGCATTGAAGAGGTGAACGCCTTGTTCAAGAAAGCTTCTGAACACAGCATGAAAGGCATCATTCAATATACCGAAGATCCTATCGTGAGCGTGGATATCCTGGACAGTCCTTATAGTTGTGTTTTCGATTCTCAAATGACATCGGTAATTGACGGAACACTCATAAAATTAATTGGCTGGTATGATAATGAAATTGGCTATTCTAACCGACTTATCGATTTAATTTCCCACATTAACGATATTTAGCTATATTTAACACATAATAAGCTATTTGCTATTTTCCCCGAATGAAGAATCTAAAGCTACTTTTACTAACCTTTTGTTGCTTTATCACGTTCGGCTTTCAGGATTCGCAGGTTAAAAGCGAATCTGAGCCTACAGCTGAGGAAATTGGACAACTTCTTTCTGAAGCCGAAAATTCTATCGATATGATGGAATTCGATAAAGCCCGAAACGAACTCACCAAATCCCTGGAGCTGGCGAAACGGATCAATCATGAAAGATACATCGCTCTTTCGAGCAGCATTCTTGCCAGGATGTACCAGGTAAGGCATGAGTTTGATAAGGGAATTACCGAACTGCAGCGTGCTATCCAGATCCAAAGAGACATAAACGACCAGGTTGGATTAAACTATTCCTACATTCTATACGGAAAGATCCTTAATTCAAAGAATGAATACCAGCGTTCCTTGAAATACTTCGATCTGGCTGAGCAGTACTATCAAAAAGAAAAGAATAAGGAACAACTGGGAATTATCGCCCTGAATAAGGCTATCGTCTATAGAAATCTTCCCGATAAAAAAGACCAGGCAAAGTCCCTGCTAAATAATGCCGAGGTTTATCTTAAAAATTCCGAGAACAAATACGAGTTATCAAGACTTTATTATTACATGGCCCGCGCCAATCTCACCCAGAATGAAATGGAGCTGGCTAAGGAAAATGCCTATAAATCGCTGGAAATTTCAGAAGAAAAAGGTTTCATGGGTATGAAAATGTATACTTATGGCCTGCTGAGTCAAATTGAAGAGGCTCAAAATGACCTCGCTGCAGCCCTGGAATTGCTTAAAAAAGCCAATGAAATCCAGGAAACAATATTTAGCCTGAACAAGGAAGCGCTGGCAAGTGCTACCTATGAAAAGTTCGGGATGGAATCTTTGAAATCTACTGTAGACGAGCTTACGCTTCAAAATGCCGAACAGGAACGCACTCTCAAGGTCAACAAGCTTACTACTATCCTGAGCGTTGCATTGATAACGATCTTATCATTACTCACGCTTTCATTGTATAAGAACAATAATCTAAGGGCCAGGGCGAATGAGTTGCTTCAGAAAAAGAATTCGGAATTGACACTGGCCAAGGAAAATGCTGAAAAAGCCTCCATGGCGAAGGCACAGTTCCTTTCTACCATTACCCATGAACTTAGAACACCCCTATATGCTGTAACGGGACTAACGCATCTATTGCTTGAGGAAAGTCCTACCGAAAGCCAGAAAGAACATCTGAATTCACTTAAGTTTTCAGGAGAATACCTGCTTTCACTTATCAACAACATACTGGACCTGAACAAACTTGAAGCAAATAAGGTCGAGATCGTTAAATCTTCTTTCAATCTTCATAAAAGAATTTCAGATGTACTGGTGGCTTTAAAGAATTCGGCTGACGAAAAAAATACCAAACTTCATTTCGAATTCGATGAAAGCATCCCTAAAAAATTAATAGGTGATCCGCTTAAGATCTCCCAAATTTTGATCAATCTTATTGGTAATTCCATCAAGTTCACCGAAAATGGGGATATCTGGATCTCGGTTAAAAAGGCTTCCCAGGAAGACAAGGAGTTGAAGTTATTATTCGACATAAGAGATAATGGCGAAGGCATCAGCAAGGAGAAACAAAAGGCTATTTTCGAGAACTTCACCCAGGGCTCCACTCAAATCAATCGTAAATTTGGCGGCACCGGCCTGGGGCTTTCTATCGTTAAAAACCTGCTTACACTCCTTAACAGTGAGATCAACCTGGAAAGCGATCTTGGCAAGGGATCAAGGTTTAGTTTCGAACTTGATTTTGAGGTTCCGGAAGCTGAGTTAAAATCGGCTGCTGTAGCCAATGCTACTCCAGAAACTGTAGAAGCCATTTCTAATGAGGTCATGGCCGGCAAACATATTCTGGTTGTAGAAGACAATAAGATCAACCAGATGATCACCAAAAAGATCTTGGAAAAGAACAAGGTGGTCTGTGATGTTGCCGATAATGGCTCCGTCGCTGTGGAAAAAGTAGAAAAGAAACAATTCGATCTTATACTAATGGATATTCATATGCCGGGAATTAGCGGGATCGAAGCTACCATACAGATTAGAAAGTTCAACCAGGATATTCCAATTATCGCACTTACCGCAGTGACCCTGGACGATAACCTCGATGAATTCTACCTGAACGGGTTTAATGATATCATTCCAAAACCCTATAAAACCGAAGAATTCTTCAATAAAATAAACAGGCATTTAATAGCCAGCGAAACCGCCGTTTAAGTTTTGGCATGGGCTTTGTAAAATACAGGCAAGTAGAATTATATAGAGAAGAAATCATATAGTTTGAATTAGCCAAAGATAAAATGAGGTGTTCCCCAACACCTCATTTTTATTTGATATAATCCATTATTATCCTGTCAAATTCAGCCTTAGCGCTCCCCAGAAATTTAGTCCTAATTGGCAAATAACCCAGTTTTTCTCCGGGTAAAGAATGCTTGAGCCTCATATAATCCTTTTCGGTGGTGAGGATAAACGGAGCGGTTTCCAGTTCACGAATTTCCTTTTCTGTAAAATTATGATGATCTGGAAATTCAAAATGCTCTAAAACTTTATTTTCGGCAATTAGATAATCCAATAAAGGTCTCGGGTTAGCGATCCCGGTCACCAGAATGGCCTTTTCCGGAATTTCACTCAGAGAAATCTTACAGAAATTCGAATGAACCACCTCTGAATATTCGATTCCCGAGAAAAAGACCCGCTGATCTTCCTTTGGTTTTAACTCCAGGATTATTTTGCTTTTCTCTTCTTCGGAAAGCTGCGGCGGACATTTAGTAACGATCATAACATTGGCCCTGGAAGCTCCGCTGGCCGACTCCCTAAGATTTCCAGCAGGAAGCAAAAGATCACCTGTAAAAAGATCGCCGTAAGCAGTGAGTAGAATATTGAATCCGGCTCTTACTTTTCGATGCTGAAAGGCATCATCGAGGAGTATCACTTCAGGTTCAAATTCCTGCAGCCTTGAAATCCCTTCACGCCTGTTGGCTTCTACAGCCACCAGAACATCTGGAAATTTGGTTTTAAACTGAAGCGGCTCGTCGCCCACTTCTGCCACGGTATCTCCCGTTTCTACCAGTTTGAAACCTGTGGTCTTTCGTTTGTACCCACGACTAAGTACCGCAACTTTGCACTGATCCTGCAGTAGCGCGATCAGGTATTCGATCATCGGTGATTTTCCGGTTCCGCCAACGTTAAGATTTCCCACACAAATAACCGGGAGATCATATGACTCCGATTTCAGCAAGCCCATATCATACATCCAGTTCCTCACACCGGTAATAAGATGATAACCACCTGAGAAGGGAAAAAGTATTTTTCGGAGTTTAGACATGAAAGGCTTTCTATAATATTTATATTTGAGATCCCACGATTTTGGAATGTGGAAAATAGCTTCAGTTCTGAATTCAGAAACCAAACTGCAGGCTAAAATATTAAAATATGATCATACAGGAAGTAATTAAGATTATTGAGGAATTTGCTCCTCTCCCCTATGCCGAAGATTTTGACAACGTAGGTCTTCTTGTTGGGGATTCTACAAATGAGGTAACTAAAGCATTGATCACCCTGGACACTCTTGAAGCCACGGTAGACGAAGCTATAGAAAAGAGGTGCAATTTGATCATCAGTTTTCACCCTATCATTTTTTCGGGTCTTAAAAAACTTACAGGCCGGGATTATGTTGAAAGAACCGTTCTAAAGGCTATTAAAAATGACATTGCCATTTACGCGATACATACGGCGCTGGACAATCAGCATAAAGGAGTGAATGACATGATCTGCGAAAAACTCGGTCTTTTAAACAGAAAAATACTCATCCCTAGAAAAGACTCAATTAGGAAATTAACCACTTTCGTACCTACTCAGCATGCCGACCAGGTGAGAAAAGCCATGTTCGAAGCAGGAGCCGGAAGTATTGGAAATTATAATGACTGCAGCTTTAATATTACCGGTAAGGGAAGTTTTAAGGGCAACGAAGAATCCAATCCGGTAATTGGGGAAAAAGGCAAAATACATTTTGAAGAGGAAGTACAGATAGGCCTCACTTTTCCTAAACACAGGCAATCGGCAATATTAAAAGCATTGTTCGATACACATCCTTACGAGGAGGTGGCCTATGAGATACATTCACTGGAAAATGAAAACCAGCATTTAGGCATGGGTATGATAGGCGAACTTGAAAACGAAAAGGACGAAGCAGAATTTTTGAACGAAGTAAAAAAGACCTTTGATTCCGGTTGCATCAGGCATTCCAAATTGAAAGGAAAGTCGGTAAAAAAGGTAGCCGTATTGGGCGGAAGTGGAGCATTTGCGATCAACCAGGCCAAAAGTGCTGGGGCTGATGTCTTTATTAGCGCAGATTTTAAGTACCACGATTTCTATAAAGCCGAAGGAAAACTGGTGCTAGCCGATATTGGACACTATGAAAGCGAGCAGTTTACAAAAAATTTACTATATTCTTTTCTTAGCAAAAAAATTAGTAGTTTTGCATTTATTTTAGGAGATACAAATACCAATCCAATACACTATTTATAATATGGCGAAAAAAAACGATGTTACTGTAGAAGAGAAGTTAAGAGCTCTGTACGATCTTCAACTGGTAGATTCCAGAATCGATGAAATTAGAAACGTACGTGGTGAACTTCCCCTTGAAGTAGAAGATCTGGAAGATGAAGTAGCAGGTTTGAACCGACGCCTGGAAAAACTGGATGCCGATATCGAGGTCATTGAAAATGACATCAAGAATAAAAAGAACCAGATTGAGGAGTCTAAATCTACGATCAAAAAATATACAGAACAGCAAAAGAATGTTCGTAACAATAGAGAATTCAACGCTCTAAGTAAAGAAATCGAATTCCAGGAGCTTGAGATAGAACTTTCGGAAAAGCATATTAAGGAATATAAGGCTAAGATCGAGCAAAAGAAAGAGGTGATCGCTCAAACCAAAGAAAAACTTTCTGAAAGAGAAGAGCACCTGAAGCATAAAAAAGGTGAACTTGACGAGATCCTTAAAGAGACCGAGAAGGAAGAACAGGCCCTGATCGATAAATCCAAGGAATACGAAAAGAATATCGAAGACAGATTGGTTAGCGCTTACAAAAGAATTCGTTCTAACGTAAGAAATGGTCTTGCAGTGGTACCAGTAGAAAGAGGTGCCTCCGGTGGATCATTCTTCACGATCCCTCCACAGGTGATCATGGAGATCGCTGGTAGAAAGAAGATCATTACCGATGAACACAGTGGACGTATTCTTGTAGACGAAGAACTGGCTAAAGAAGAGCAGGAAAAAATGGCAAATATGTTCAAGAAGTTCTAAACTTCTTGCTTACTTGAATTAAATAGCAAACTGCCTGGGGATTAACAGTAAGATCATCAAGATCTGAAGCAAAATTTCTCCAGGCAGTTTTTTTTGTGCCTTCACCCACCCTTCCTGATCAAGGGATTAACAAGTATTTTACATTTTACCGGTTTTTATAAATTATCTTTAGCCAACCCAATTCTTAAACTATGAGAATGCTATTGATATTTAGTTGCCTTTTGCTAAGCTTTACTTCCTGCAAGGATGCAGAGAACAGCAAAACCGAAACTTCTGATGCTATCGAGCAACAGCAGAAGTCTGAGAAAAAAATAGACCGGTATTCCTCATCAGAAAAGAATGATCCAGAACCATCCACTGCCGATGAAGAACCCGAAGCTGAAACGAACAATAGCATTCTGGCTGGCCGGTATAAAAAAGACGGGCACCCAGAAGACGCTAACTGTAATTGTTATTGCCTGGATATTCAACTGAACGCGACTTCAGAATTATGCCTTGCTGACGGTGAACTTTATGTAAATGGTCGTTTTGAAAAAGACGGAGATAAGATCAATATTTATTACGCCGGGAAGTCAGCAAGAACTGAGAATTCAGATATTCCCTGGGATCAGTTCGAAAAAAATAGACCCATCGCTATTTTAAGCCCTGAAGCAAATGGCATGTCACTGGACTGGATTGGGTTCACCATTAATGGTGAGATCGCTGTAGACTACGCATTGTACGGCAAAAAAACATTAGAAGGAACCTATAACAAATTATAAGATGAAGTTGATTCTATTAAACCTGATTAGCATAGTTTTATTAGCCTGCGGAAATAAGGCTGAAAAAACCACCGTTACCAAACCAGAGATCGCGAATGCCGAACCTGTTGAAGTAAAAGCCCAGGACGGCATGGAAAGAGCCTATTTTGCCAGCGGTTGTTTCTGGTGCGTCGAGGCGATCTATGAAAGTATAGAAGGAGTGGGCGAAGCTATTTCAGGTTATTCTGGCGGGCACACTAAAAACCCTACTTACGAGTCAAGTAATACAGGAACAACGGGCCATGCTGAGGCAGTAGAGGTTATTTATGATCCGGAGGTGGTAGATTTTAGAACGCTAGTAGAGGTTTATTTCGGATCCCAGGACCCAACCCAGGTTAATGGGCAGGGACCAGACCGTGGATCGCAATATCGATCGCTTATTTTCTACCAGAATGAAGAACAGAAAAAAATAATCGAGGAAGTTAAGGCCGAAGTTGCCAAAAACTATGAAGAACCTATAGCCGCTGAAGTTTTGCCTTTCCAGAAATTCTGGAAAGCCGAGGATTACCACCAGGATTACGAAGAGAACAATCCAAACAACCCGTATATCCAGAATGTATCGATACCGAGGTTAAATCGTTTCAAAGCAAAATTTCCTGATATTTTAAAGGAAGATGCTCATTAAAAAATTAACGGCCGATTGGCCGTTTTTTTATTCCTTCAACAAATCGATGATCCTGTTCTGAACCTGTGGTGAGTTCCAGTTCTTGGCGATATCTGGCATTTCCATGATCTCATCCATGATCGCTCTTTGACGATCTCCTATTTGAAGGGCTTCAGAATAGGCTTTATCAGAAAACGTGACTCTTGAATATAAGGGTGTCCATAATTCCGGGTGATCACTCGCAAACTTCTTTTCGATCTTCTTTCTCAAGAGAAACATGGGGTCTGCCGTTTTACTACTCATCTCAAGAAAATTGCGGTAACTAAGTTCGGCAATGGCATCGCCATTAGGTTTACGCTCCGTTTGATATTCTTCGAAGATCTGCTGCCAGTCATTTCCGTATTTTTCCATCTTCTGGTCCAGCACATAGATGTCTTCAAAACCTGCATTCATGCCCTGACCGTAAAATGGAACGATCGCATGAGCCGAATCCCCCACCAGGGTGATCTTATCGTAATAAGACCATGGAAAACACTTGATGGTCACCATGGCACTGGTTGGATTCTTAAAAAATTCTTTCTTCAAATTAGAAATTTCTCCCTTGATGTCCGGAAAATAGGATTCGAAAAAGGCATCGGCATCCTTTTCAGTTTTGATACTTTCAAAAGAGATATCGCCTTCGAAAGGCAAAAACAGCGTACAGGTAAAAGACCCATTAAGATTTGGCATGGCGATAAGCATGAATTCACCTCTTGGCCAGATATGAAAAGAAGAATTATCAAGCTTATGACTTCCGTCTTCATTGGGAAGGATGGTTAATTCTTTATATCCTACATCAATAAAATGCTGGGAATAATTGAACCTGCTCTGCCGTTGCATCTTATGTCGTATCCTGGAAAAGGCACCATCGGCACCAAATATCAGGTCAAACTGATATTCCTGCCAGGGGCTTTTTTCAGATTCACCCGTGTAAAGCCTGGCGTTTTGCATATCAACATCCCAGACCTTCTCCTCGAACCTAAAAACCGCTCCGGCATTTTCGGCAAGATCGATCATTTTTCGGTTCAGGATTCCGCGGGAAATGGAATAGATCGCTTCGCCATCTTCACCATACTTTTGAAAATAGACCTCCTGCCCTTCCACATGCATGGCTCTTTTATCCAGTGGTAACGCCAGTTTCCTGATCTCGTCTTCGATCCCAACTTCCCTTAATGCCCGCCATCCCCGGTTAGACATCGCCAGGTTGATAGACCTTCCTGAAAATTCCACTTTTCTAACATCGGGCCTCCTATCGAAAACCGTGACCTTATGTCCTCTCTTCCGAAGGAAAATAGCAAGTAAAGAGCCTACAAGCCCTGAACCAACTATTGCTACATCTTTTTGTTCTTGCATGAATAGAATTGAAAGTAAATCCCGGCAGTGGTTAATTTCGCCTGAAGATCGAAGTTAAATTATACTGCGAAATTAATTAATAAATATGAAACAGCTTTTATACCGCCAAATAATAGCCGGAAGGATGCTATAAAGTTCCCAATTATAAATTTATTAACATCGAGGCTAGATCATAACCGGTAATTTTAAAAGAAAAATAATATGAGCAAAGAAACTCAGGCCCTGCTGCAAGCCTACCAGATGGGTGATCTTAACCTTAAGAACAGGGTGATCATGGCACCCATGACGAGAAATAGGGCCGATAACGCAGACAACGCGCCTACCCAGATGCATGTGGAATACTACTCACAGAGAGCCGGTGCGGGGCTGATCATTACTGAAGGTTCCCAGGTTTCTGAAAGAGCTGTTGGCTACATCAACACCCCGGGGATCTATACCCCAGAACAGGTAGAAGGCTGGAAAAAGGTTACCAAAGCCGTTCATGAAAAGGACGGGAAGATATTTATTCAATTATGGCACGTAGGCAGGATGTCCCATCCTAAATTTCATTCAGGCGAAAAACCGCTGGCACCAAGTGCTATTAACCCAAATGCTAAGGTATATACCCCTGAGGGCTTTGAACAAACAACAGCTCCAAAGGAAATGAGCATACAGGAGATCCAGGAAACCATCCAGGAATTCAGGAATGCAGCCAAAATGGCCAAAGAGGCAGGATTTGATGGCGTGGAGATACATTCTTCAAATGGATACCTTTTTCACCAGTTCTTTAATAAGAACGCCAATCAAAGAACCGACGATTATGGAGGGAACATCCCTAACCGGGCCCGGTTTTTCTTTGATGTCCTTGAGGCGATCAGCGAAATATGGCCAGAGAATAGAATAGGCTGCAGATTCAATCCTTCACTTCATAAATCCTTCGGAATTGTGGCGAGCGAGGAAAGCATTCCAACCTTCGATTATATCATCGAAAAATTGAACGCCTACGACCTGGCCTATGTTCATCTTTCAGAACCTTTTACCGATGTAAGTGAGGTGCCATACCTCGAAACCCAAATTGCCAGACATTATCGTGAGATCTACAAGGGCACCTTATTGATCAACAATAATTTCGACCAGCAATCTGGGAATAAGGTGATCGAAGACGGTGATGCAGACCTGGTCGCTTTTGGAAAATTATTCATTTCTAACCCCGATCTTCCGGAACGGTTCAGGAATAACTGGCCTCTGGCAGAATACGATGAAGATACCTTTTACACCTCGGGTAAAGCTGGATATATTGATTATCCTAAGTATCAGGAAGAAAAAGTTTCCTAATATTTTTATAAAGCTGTTTTAAAAGCTGTTAAGAATTTTTGCCTGGGTTACCGGTTGATTTAACTTAGAAACACTAAAACTTAAAATTATGGATCAGGCGAAACTGGACCACATGCGGTCTATGCTTAACAAACTGGAAGATATCAAGAACACTCAGAGCAGTCTTATTGATAAGATCAATCATGTGATCACAGATCTATTTCAGCATCCAGATAAAAATCTGGAAAAAGTAATGGAAGAGGCACATCAAAAAGCTTCAGATAATATAGACGCGGTACGAGATGCCATGGAAGAATATGAAATGGCGATCAATAAAATGGAAAATCAGAATTAATTTAAAGATCCGTTAACAGCCTATTATAGCTGCAATTTCTAAATTGAGGTCAGTCGAAAAAACTGACCTTTTTTTATGAAACATATCACAGCAGATAATATCAGGAAGATGGAAAAGATCTTCCGCCTGAACCTTATTAATAGTTGCACGGGATATAAATCTGCCAACCTAATAGCCACAAAATCGAAATCGGGTAATCCCAACGTAGCAGTATTTAGCTCGGTAACCCATATAGGAAGCGATCCTGCGCTACTTGGATTCGTGACGCGTCCTTTAAGCGTAGCCCGTAACACCTACAATAACATAAAGGAAACTTCAGTTTTCACAGTAAATCATATCCACGAAAAAATGATCGAGAGGGCTCACCAGACGGCCGCCAAATACGAAGAGGATATTTCCGAATTTTCAAAAACCGGTCTTATTGAGGAATATCTCGGTGATTTCCATGCTCCTTTCGTTCAACAATCTGAAGTCAAACTGGGATGCAGATATGTCAATGAATATGAGATAAAAGAAAATGACACAGTGCTGGTAATTGCGGCCATTGAGCATATTTATTACGATGAAGGCATTCAAATGCCAGATGGCTGGTTAAGACTGGACGATGCCGGAACTGTCGCCGTTAACGGACTTGACGGCTATTCCCTTCCCTCCCTTTTGGACCGGTTTCATTATGCACGCCCCGGGCAGGAAGTAAAGTCCTTTTTTTCAAAATCAAAGGATGAATGAAAAAGGAGCATTTACCGGAGAAGATCTGCCCGGTTTGCGGAAAGCCTTTTAAATGGAGAAAGAAATGGAAAAAAGACTGGGAAAACGTAAAATATTGCAGCAAGAAATGCCGAAGAAATAAATGATGGGAAACGCACTGGTATGGTTTAGGAATGACCTGAGAATTCATGATCAGGAAGCCCTTGCTTCAGCTTGTAATCAAAATGAGCGGGTTCTGGCCGCTTATTTTTTTGATCCTCGTCACTACCAGGTGACCGAATACGGGTTTAAGAAAACCGGAAAGTTCAGGGCCAGATTTCTTATCGAAAGCATTCACGAATTAAAAAAGAATCTGGAAAAGCTCAATATCAACCTGATGATTTTTGAAGCCGAACCTGAAGAGAAGATTCCGGAACTGGTTTCAAAATTTGAAATCTCTGATATTTATTTTCAGAAGGAATGGACTTCGGAAGAAAAAGAGGTGGAAGACAGTTTGAAAGACAGGCTTGAAAATGTCCAATTCCATTCTTATTTCCAGCAGTTCCTTTTCCATCCCGAAGACCTGGCTTACGACGATTACCAGGAAATCCCGGAAGTGTTTACCGAATTCAGAAAAAAGCAGGAAAAACAGTCGAAGGTTCGGGAATTATTTCCAGTTCCTGAGGCCAGGCAGGAAAAGAATATGGATTCCGAAAAAACAGAAATTCCCGGTCTTAAAGAACTTGGACTTGAAGAATTCGAACAGGATGAACGTACGGCTTTTCCATTCCAGGGAGGTGAAGAACAGGCAAAAAAACGGGTTAAGGAGTATTTCTGGACTTCCAGGAATCTGCTTGAATATAAAAAGACCAGGAATGGTTTAATAGGTGAGGAATACAGTTCCAAGTTATCTGCCTGGCTGGCTAACGGAAGCATTTCCCCGCGATATATCTACCACGAAGTGAAGAAATTTGAAAACAAAATCAGGAGCAACGAGAGCACATACTGGTTGATCTTTGAGCTGATCTGGCGAGATTATTTCAAGTATATGTCATTAAAACATGGCAACGATTTCTTCAAATTAGGTGGAATTAAAAAGAAGAAGTTAGACTGGAACAATGATAAGGAAAGCCTGGACCGCTGGATCGATGGAGAAACTAAAGAGGCATTCGTAAATGCGAATATGAAAGAGATCGCGGCGACCGGTTTTATGAGCAACCGCGGAAGACAGAATGTTAACAGCTTTTGGGCTAAAGAATTGAAACAGGACTGGCGCATAGGAGCTGCCTATTTTGAAAGCCTGTTGATAGATTATGATGTGCACAGCAACTGGGGCAACTGGATGTACAATAGCGGGGTGGGCAATGATCCACGCGATCGAAAATTCAATATCAAAAGCCAGGCGAACCGATATGACGCCGATAACGAATACCAGGATCTATGGCTGAAAAACTAAAGACACTCCGCCTTATTTTAGGTGACCAGCTCAATCACAAACATAGCTGGTATAATGGTGAACAGGACCACATCACCTACCTATTTATGGAAATGAGGCAGGAAACCGATTATGTAAAGCACCACATTCAAAAGATCGTGGCCTTCTTTAGCGCAATGCGGAATTTTGCTGAATATCTGCAGGAACGCGACCACCAGGTGATCTATCTGAAAATAGGTGATAGTGAAAATGAACAGACCTTACCAGATAATCTTAAAAAATTGATCTCCGATCATAATTTTGAAAAATTCGAATACCAGTTACCCGATGAATACCGGCTGGACGAGCAGCTGAAGGATCTCTGCAAGGAGCTGGATATCGAATCAGAAGCTTACGACACCGAACATTTTTATACATCACGAACCGATCTCGAGAAATTCTATGAAGGCAAGAAACAGCTCACCATGGAATATTTCTACAGGGATATGCGGAAAAAGCATAACATCCTGATGGTTAACAAGAGTAATCCGGAAGGCGGAAAATGGAATTTCGATAAATCAAACCGAAAGAAATGGAAAGGTGAAGCGGAGATTCCTCATGAAAAAGGATTTCGAAAAGATGTTTCCTCACTGCTGGAAGAGATCGAAAAAGCCGGCATAGAAAGCATGGGATCTATACAGGCCAACAATTTCAACTGGCCCACCAGCCGTGAAGACTCCCTGAAAGTGCTCAATTATTTCTGTAAGAATCTGCTGGTTCATTTTGGAGATTTCCAGGATGCGATGCACACAGAGCAGGAATACCTTTTTCATTCCCGTCTCTCTTTTTGTATGAACTCAAAAATGTTAAGTCCGAAGGAGGTGATCGAATCGGTTTTAGATCATTATTACGACAACAAGAATGAAATTGATATTAGCCAGGTTGAGGGTTTCGTGAGGCAAATTCTTGGCTGGAGAGAGTATATGCGCGGAATTTACTGGAAGGAAATGCCCGGCTACCGAAGAAGTAACAAGCTGCGTAATCAAAATGAACTACCCGGCTTCTATTGGGATGCAGATACAAAGATGAACTGTTTGCATCATAGTATCAAAAACAGCCTTGAAAATGCTTACGCCCATCACATTCAGCGCTTAATGATCACCGGAAACTACGCTCTTCTTACTCAAACCCATCCAGATGAAGTGGACGCCTGGTACCTGGGAATCTATATAGACGCCATTGAATGGGTTGAAATCACCAATACACGTGGAATGAGCCAGTTTGCCGATGGCGGTATCGTGGCGACCAAGCCGTATGTATCGAGTGGAAGTTATATCAATAAGATGAGCAACTATTGCTCGAACTGTCATTATGATGTAAAAAAGAAAACCGAAGAAAATGCCTGTCCCTTTAACAGTTTGTACTGGAACTTTCTTGACTCCAAAAGGGAAGAATTTGCCGATAATCAGCGAATGAATATGATGATGAGCCTTTTAGATAAAAAGAATCCCGATGAAATGGATAAGATCAGGAAACGCGCTGCACAGATCATCAAAGAGCCTTCTAAGTTTTAAAAGTCAAAGTTAAATCAAGGTTAAATGCAGACTCTCAGGTGATTTGATTCTATAACTTAGTATAAGATTTCAACCTTCAACAGTAAACTATTAATCAATTGCAACGCGAGTTGTTTAAAATCAACCTGACATGAGAGATTTAATTTGGCTTATTATTGTCCTACTAATTATTGGATGGCTTGTAGGATATTTTGCATTCCCAGACCTGGGAAGTATTATCCACATCCTGATAGTGCTTGCTGTAATTCTTGTACTTTACAAGCTACTCACAGGAAGACGACTCTAAAATTTTGAAATTAAAGCAAAACCCTTTGAGCGATCAGAGGGTTTTTTTATTTTTTATCTTAACTGAAATAATACTAAAATGTGGAAACTGGAAAAAAAGAAGGCACTTGTAACCGGCGGAACCAAGGGGATTGGAAGGGCAGTCGTGATTGAATTCCTGGAGCTGGGAGCTGAAGTTCTTTTTACAGCCCGTAATGAAAAGGATGTCAAAAAACTTGAAGCAGAGCTTGAAGATGAGGGTTATAAAGCAACCGGAGTGGTTTCTGACGCCGCTATAGCTGAAGATCGTGAAGCAATAAGGAACTGGGTTGCCAATCACTGGGGCCGCCTGGATATCCTGGTTAACAATGCTGGGATCAACATTAGGAAAAAAGCAAATGATTATAGTGAAGAAGAATTTCGGAAAGTGGTGGAAGTAGACCTGATCGCTCCCTTCGAATTAAGCCGAATCCTTTTTCCCTATCTTAAAAATTCAGGGAAAGCCTCGGTGATTAACATCGCTTCTTCAGCAGCCATACAGGATGTAGGCACTGGTGTTCCATATGCCATGTCGAAGTCGGGCCTATTACAACAAACCAGAAGTCTGGCTGTGGAATGGGCAAAAGAAGGGATTCGTGTGAACGCGGTATCACCCTGGTTCATCAAAACCCCACTAACCGATGGGTATCTTCAGGATGAAGAAAGGATGAAATCGATACTTAACCGTACACCAATAGGAAGGGTTGGAGAACCTGAAGAAATTTCGGCTATTGCCAGTTTCCTGGCCATGAATAAATCGTCATTCATCACAGGACAAAATATCATAGCAGACGGCGGTATGAGCGTAAAGGCTTTATAAGCGTATTATCCTTCCTAAATTAGCAGGGAATTGATTGATTTTAGTAATTTTCGGGATAATAACACCAACTAACATTTAAACTATGAACAAATACCTTCTAATTTGCCTCCTGGCTATTTCGTTTACGGCCTGTAAAAATGAAAGCAGGGAACAGGAAAAAGAACAGAAAGAACTTGCGGTTCACGAGGAGATCGCGATGGCTAACGGGTTTAAAGAATTCGACAGTATTGACCAGCTCAATTTTACCTTCAATGTCAAGGTGAACGACAGCCTGCGCTCGAGCAGGCGCTGGGAATGGAATACCGAAACAGATGAAATCAGCCTCACCGAACGAGATACTACACTCACTTACACCAGAACCGATTCCATCGCTGAGGAAAACAAAAGTATCGACCAGAAATTCATTAACGATACCTACTGGTTGCTTTTCCCGTTCCAGCTGGAGTGGTCTAATGCCAATTTCAGCGAGGTAAAAACCGCTGCAGCTCCTATAAGCGGAAAAGAACTGAAAATGATCACGGTGAGCTATCCTTCAGAAGGAGGCTACACGCCGGGGGACAGCTATGATATCTATTTTGATGATGATCACATGATCCAGGAATGGGTTTATAAAGCTGCTGGAGGTAATCGGCAAATGGCTACCACCTGGGAAGATTACCAGAATTATAAAGGCGTTAAGATCGCGAAGTCACATAAATCTGCTGATGGCAGTTTTGAACTTTATTTCAGTGACATTTCAGTAGAATAAAAAAAAGGAGGCTTAAGCCTCCTTTTTCATTTTATGTTGTTTTTCCAGAATACCTTTTTTAAGGATCTGGCCAAATTCATACATATCCTCGAACGAGCAGTAAAAAGGTGCCGGCGCGAGCCTGATCACGTTAGGCTCACGCCAATCTGTAATCACTCCGTGATCCATCAGGTATTTAAAAAGTTCCCTTCCCTCTCCATGCAGAAAGACCGATAGTTGTGTACCCCGCTCATCCTGGTTAGAAGGAGTAATGACCTCAAAGGTGCTTTCTACCTGCTTATCGATCTCGTGTAGAATAAACTCAAGATAAGCTACGATCATATTCCGCTTTTCTATCAAAGCGGGCATTCCCACCTCTTCAAACATTTCCAGGGAGGCCAGGTAAGGCGCCAGGGCAAGAATAGGTGCATTGCTTATTTGCCAGGCATCGGCGGTTGGTTCCGGCTGGAATTCGGGCTCCATCAAAAACCTTCTTTCTTTATTATGCCCCCACCAGCCTTCAAAGCGCGGAATGTCTTTTTTGTTATGATATTTTTCGTTGATAAAGCATCCCGAAGCATTCCCGGGACCGGAATTCATATATTTATAACTACACCAGGCCGCGAAATCTACATTCCACTCGCTCAATTTCAACTCTATATTCCCGGCCGCATGAGCCAGGTCCCAACCTACGAAGGCTCCTATTTCATGTCCTGCCTTCGTGATAGTTTCCATGTCAAAAACCTGGCCTGTATAGTAATTCACCCCTCCAATCAATACCAGGGCGCACTCCTCTCCTACTTCTTTTATGGTCTCCAGAACATCTTCTGTTCTAAAATTGTTTTCTCCATCCCTTTTTTTGATCTCTACGATCGCTTCTTCCGGGTCATAGCCATGAAACCGTACCTGGCTGGCGATCATATACTGGTCACTTGGAAAGGCCTTTTCTTCACAAATGATCTTAAACCTTTTGCTGGTTGGCCTGTAAAATGAAACCATCAACAAATGTAGGTTTACGGTAAGCGTATTCATCACGGTAACTTCAGCAGGTTTTGCCCCCACTACCCTGGCCAGTTTTTCTGAGAATCGCTCATGGTAATCCCACCAGGACTTTTCAGCATAAAAATGACCTTCAACACCCAGTTCAGCCCAGTCTTTCATCACCTCATCTACATACTTCCGGGCTCTTTTTGGTTGCAATCCCAGTGAATTTCCAACAAAATAGATGACATCCCGACCATTTACCCTGGGGAAAATAAATTCATTCCTATAGCCTGCCAGTTTATCCTTTCTATCCAGTTCCCGGGCAAATTCCCTGGAGTTTTCAAACCGCATATCTTTAATTTTTGGTAAAAATACAATTTCGTTTTTAATCGATAGGTCACAAAACGCCGGCGAAAATCTTTAAATTCGCAAAAAAAGATCAATGCATTTTTTACCCGAAAAAATAGACGACTATATCATTGCACATTCAGAAAAAGAACCTGAACTGCTTTCCAGGCTGAACAGGGAGACCAATCAAAAAATGTTGCAGCCACGCATGTTAAGCGGTCACTACCAGGGAAGGGTACTCAGCTTGCTTTCTAAGATAAAAATGCCTGGTTCCATTCTCGAAATTGGAACTTATACGGGTTATTCGGCTTTATGCCTTGCCGAAGGTTTAACAAAAGACGGAAAACTTCATACCATTGATGTTAATGAGGAATTAGTTGATTTTCAGAAAAAATATTTCGATCAGTCTCCTTACTCAGCACAAATTCACCAGTATCTGGGTGACGCTACAGAGATCATTCCGCAGATCCCGGAAAAGTTTGACATGGTCTTTATCGATGCGGATAAACCGAATTATCCTGCATATTTTGATTTGATAATCGACAAGATGAATCCTGGCGGGATCATCCTTTCAGATAATGTATTATGGTCTGGTAAGGTGGTGGAAAAAGTAAAAGAAGATGACGAATCTACCCAGGCGCTCCTGGTCTACAACAAAATGCTGGCAGAAGATCCACGTGTAGAGACAGTGATCATGCCGCTAAGGGACGGACTTACGATTAGCAGGGTCAAATAATGCTTAATAAAGGCGTCTCCCGGCCTTTAGATAGATTTCATAAAAGATAAGGGCCATTATAATACCTACCACAGTTCCAACAAAAATATCACCTGGGTAGTGGACTCCCACATAAATGCGACTCATCACGAAAAGTATAGGCCAGATATAGGCCAGGTAGATCCAGCGTGTTTTATTCTGAAGCACCAGAACTACGAAAGTAGTGGCAGCGAACGACGTTGAAGCATGTCCCGAAAAAAAACTATAATTGGTAGGCTCCTGTAATATCCTGATCAGATCTGCCAGGTCTGGCTCATTATTGGGACGCAACCTCAGTGCAATACTTTTTACCAGGTTGGTAAAGCCCCAGGTGGTGAATACAGTTGCAAGTAAAAATAAGGTAGAAAAACTGGCCTTTTTCCAGTGATAAGCCAGGAAAAAGAATAAAAAGAATAGTAGATAAAGTGGAATCCAGTGTCTTGGATTAGTTACGAAGATCCAAAAAGCATCATATCTTTCAATCCCGAGATTATTGAGAAAAACGAACAATTCCCGATCCCATTCCTGAATCTGCTCCCACATTCCTTATATACTATTAGAGTCGACGTTTAACAGATCCGGTGATCTCATCAATATCTTCCTTAACCTTGTCAATCTCTCCTCTAACATCCTTCGTGAAATCGGTATCTATTCCCTGTTTCTCGGCGCTTTTCTGAATTTCACTTTTAATATCATTAGATGCATTCCTGATGGCCTTCATGCCCTTCCCTAAGCCTCTGGCAATTTCCGGGATCTTATCGGCACCAAAAACCATTACCAGGATAAACATGATAAAAGCTATCTCAGCTCCACTAATAAACAAAGGTATCATATGCATAGCAAGCAAATATAACTACAAATCTAAGCATAAAAAAAGCCGACTCGTTAAAGTCGGCTTAAATATTTATTGGCTTTTAAGCCCTTATTCGTCAGTGCCTTCCTTGTATTCTTCGAACTCGTTTTTGTTCTCGGTTTTAGGCCAGCTGTTGTTATTTACATCCACATCGGCGGTCTCAAGATCTGGATCTACCACGATCTTTGTAATCTCTTTGTTAGATGGAATAACCTTGCTTACTACCTGGTCGTTCTTTCTCCAAATCTGAACCGGATAGGTAATCTTTTCTGAAGTACCATCGGCATAGCTAACTTCAACGATCAGTGGCATTACCAATCCACCTGGCTTTTCAAAAACTACCTGGTAGAAGTATTTAGGAGCCTTTAGATTCTTTCTTTCCTCCTCGCTAAAATTATCCATTACATAAGCCTGAAGGGTTTGAGAGCTTTCCATCAAAGACTTTTCTTTCATGTCTTCGCTAAACTCCTCATCATCTTCTGTCACCACGTAAAGAGCATCTACCTCTTCTGGAGAAGCTCCGTAACGCTCCAATAGATCCTTACCAGCTTTGGTAGGTTTATCGGTAACATAATATTTATTTACTTCCCTGATCCCTATGTCCACATTGTCTGTAGTGTAGAACCATCCTCTCCAGAACCAGTCAAGGTCTATACTTGAAGCATCTTCCATAGTTCTGAAGAAATCTTCAGGGGTAGGATGTTTGAACATCCATCTTTGAGAATAGGTTTTAAAAGCATGGTCGAACAGGTCACGTCCCATCACTGTTTCTCTAAGGATGTTTAGCGCTGTAGCAGGTTTTCCGTAGGCATTATTTCCTAACTGATATACCTCTTCAGGATTAGACATGATTGGTGCGATATAATCCTGGTTACCTTTCATATAAGGCACAATTTTACTTGGTTCTCCACGTCTGGATGGATATTTATCTGCCGGTGCGATCGCTTCTGGATACTCAGTTCCAAACTCCTGCTCTGCAACGTACTGAACAAAGGTATTGATCCCTTCATCCATCCATCCCCACTGGCGCTCATCAGAATTCACGATCATCGGGAAGAAGTTATGTCCAACCTCATGGATGATCACACTTATCATTCCGAATTTCACACGATCGCTATATTCGCCATTCTCATCAGGACGTCCATAGTTCCAGCAGATCATTGGATATTCCATCCCCTGGTTCTTCGCATGAACGGAAACTGCTTTATGATAAGGATACTGGAAGGTCATATCTGAATACGACTTTAAAGTACTTGCAACAGCCCTGGTTGACCACTCTTCCCAAAGAGGATTTCCTTCTTTAGGGTAAAGTGAAACCGCCATAACTTTTTTACCCTGAACATCGGTCGCCATCATATCAAGGATGAACTTTCTGGATGTTGAGAACGCAAAGTCACGAACCATATCTGCCTTATATTTCCAGGTCTTGGTCTTGGTTGCAAAACCTTTCTCAGCAGCTTCGGCTTCTTCCTGAGTTACAATAAGAACTGGCTTATCATACGATTTCTGAGCCTGTTCGTATCTTTTCATCATATCTTTTGAATAGACATCTTTTCTATTCTGAAGTTCCCCGGTAGCTTCCATTACATGGTCTGCAGGAACGGTGATATTTACCTCGTAATCTCCAAATGGTAGTGCAAATTCACCACTGCCCCAGAACTGCATGTTCTGCCATCCTTCAACATCGTTGTAAACAGCCATTCTTGGGAAGAACTGGGCAATTACGTATGCCTTATTCCCATCTTCAGGGAAAAACTCGTATCCAGATCTTGCACGGTTGGTTACGTGGTTGTTGATATTATAAGACCATTTGATATCGAATTCATAGCTCGCTCCTGATTCAAGTGGCTGAGGAAGATCGATCCTCATCATTGTTTGATGTATGGTATACTTCAAAGGCGCTCCATTACTGGAAACCTCTTTGATATTGAATCCGCCATCAAAAGGCTCCTCCATATATTTATTGGCAAAATTTGCAGGTGTGGTCACGGGAGCCATTCCGTCTCCATCCTTCTGAAGGGAAGGCGAATCCTTTTTCCTGATATTTTGATCCAGCTGAACCCAAAGGTATTCCAGGTTTTGTGGGGAGTTATTGTGATAGGTAATGGTTTCTTCACCGGTAAGCACCGAATTCTTATCGTCTAGGACGATATCCATTACATAATCGGCCTCATTCTGGTAATAAGCAGGGCCTGGAGCTCCAGAGGCTGTACGATATTGGTTAGGAGTGGCAAACTCCATATACATTTGCCTGAATTTGTTCTGGTTTGTGTGCCCTTCCTGCCGCACTTCCTCCTGCTCATTCTCCTGGGCTGATAGTCCCGCAAAAATGAACATAAGAAATACAGAGGTCAACAGTTTTAGTCTCTTCATTTATGTAGTTTTAATTTAAAAATTCGCTAAAAATAAAAATTTTACTCGCCATAATAGAATACCTTGCTAAAAAGTTACGGTCTTATTTCCATTACCTTTTACCAGCAGCATACTTTCAATAGTTTCACCTTTCTTTACATGAACCACGTTTTTCTGAGAATCGAAAAGATCGGTGAGGATTAGATTTTCTACCCGGATCTTCTTAAAATCCTCTACCTTCTCCACTTCGATAAAAAGAACGACCTGGTCTGCATCAAATTTACTTCCCAGTAAATTCAATGTGGCTGGTTTTCCATTGACACTGATCTTTAATTTTTGATCTATATAGCGAGCCATCAGATCTTTATTTGATTCCAGGTCCTTCTCATAAGAAAGGCTAATTTCCTTCTGGTATCTTTTGCTTAACACGTCCTCCATATCGTCTATAAAGACACGTGAAACGATTTGCAAGGCCCTGTCTTCCTTATCATATTCGATTTCGGTAACACTTAAGTAAAATTCGTGGTCTGCCGAAGTAAAGGAAGTGAATATAGTAAAGGCAAAAAAGAGAAAGAAAATCTTCTTCATATTCAGTTTTTGAAAAATAGAGCAAATATTGAACCAAGCCTGGCTCGCTCTTAAAACTAAGACCTTCAAATTCATTAATGGTTTAATCATCTAACCGGGTATTTGTCCTCCCTGGTTCAAAAGTTTTCCCCGCCTATCCCTGAACTCTTCAATTCGGGTTTCGAAATATTCAATAAGTACAAGGGCATTGTTGTTAAGAACAATATTTTTGAATTTAGGCCTGTCTTCACTGCAGAAATAAAGGAAATTACTTACCTCGTTTTCAGTCAGCCCGAGTTGCTTTTCGAAGAACTGGTATCCCACCAGCTGCAGGCTCTTATCCATGATATCCTTTTTTGAAAAAACCGGCTGTTGTTTTTTATCTTCTGAAAGTTTATCTGCCAGTTTTCTGGCAAGGATATCAAACCGGACACCTCCGCCCGCGAAGGCCTGTTCATAAGGATTCAGTTCCCTGTCCCTCGCTATAACAGCCCCAAGATCACTTTGAAGACGATAATTCCTTTGGAATTTTTCGGTTGAAATCTTAGCAATATCGTTAGCGAGATAACCGGAAAGATTAATATCATCGATCACCACTTCAGCCAGTTCGTTCATTCTTTCTGAAAGCTCTACCTCTAATTTTCCGTTTTTGAACATTTCAGTATTTACAACAACCGACCTGTTCTCAAATTGAACTGAAGAAAAATAAAGTGTGTCATTAAGCCGAACCCTTAAATCAAATTCTCCGTTTTTGTTAGTCACACTCCCCTGCTCCAGGTTCATATTGATAACGTGGATCTTTTCCAGGTCATTATTTGCCGCTTCGATCTTACCTTGTAGAAGAACGGCATCCTGGGCAAAACCCGTAAGGCCGGTAAAAAGGAAAAGCAAAATAACCAGGTTTCGATTCAGAATGGTGTTTTTGATTGTTGAATTCAATTTGGAAGAGTTCTCGATGATGATTTTCATAGTTTTACAAAAAAAGCAATTTATTCCAGTTCGCGCAATTCTTTGAAAGAAACTATTTTAGATTCAAAGAGTTCGATCAATTGAAAATGATCTTCAGATTCTATTAATTCAGAAAAAACAGGACCTTCTGAACAGTAATAAACAAAATTCTCGATCTCTCTTTCAGGAAGTCCAAGTTCGCTTATAAAAAAGTCCTGCCCGAAAACCTGGATGCCTTCCTGTATCTTCTCCCGCATCTGCTCCAATTTCAGCTGATTTTGCAGTGCCCTGGTCCTTCCGTTGATGTCATTCATTACCGCGTCCAGGGGAACGCCGCCCAGCAACACTCCAATATATTGCCAACGGTTCTCTATACCTGCACTGGCAGTATAAAGTCTCCTTTCGGTCTGGGTTTTATGCTTTCTGGGATAGGGAATTCCATATTTTCCACGATCAAAAATTTTAATTTTTTCTGAATCCTGGTCCAGGACACCGCTTAAGTTAAGATCGCTAATACGAACCTCATCCAGTTCATTCCTTGCCGGATATAGAAATATCTCCAGGACTTCAGTATCTATCTGTTCCCGTTTCAGGATGATGATTCGGTTTTCAAATTCTACAGAAGAAAATAGAATACTGTCATTAAGCCTTCCTCTTAAATAAAAATTTCCAGCCTCATCACTGGTTGTCCCTTCTTCCAGCGAAAGGTTCACAATATGAATATTAGCGGGAGGGAGACTATCGGAAAACACCCGACCCTTTAATAATTTGGATTCCTGTGCGAAGACTTCTAAATTATTAAAAGCACAGGCTGTAATAAACAGAAGAAGGCCTATTCTCTTTAATTTTCTCAATAATATTGGTTAGCAGTTGTCATTAAACAACGAAATATTTAAACTTTTTGCGCCCTTAGTACCGGATTAACTTTATTGGAAGTCATTGTTTCCGTAAATTTACCATAAAAAGTATGCACGCGATACTTGCAAGCACCTCAACCCTGTTCGGGCAGGATTACCTTGAATACCTGCTTCCGGTGATCCCTGGCCTATTTAAAGATCTTGAGGAGATCCTTTTTATTCCCTATGCCCGTCCAGGCGGAATCACCCACGAAGAATATACCAGTCATGCAGCTAAAGCCTTCGAAAAGATTGGCATAAAGCTTCGTGGAATTCATGAGTTCGACGATCATCAATTGGCTGCAAGGGAAGCTAAGGGAATATTTACAGGAGGTGGAAATACATTTTTGCTGGTCTCGGAACTCTACCAGAATAAGGTCATGCCTGTTTTAAGAGAGGTGGTTTTAGAAGGAACGCCCTATATGGGCACCAGTGCCGGGACTAATATTGCCGGTTTAAGCATGCAAACCACCAATGATATGCCCATAGTTTACCCAGCTTCCTTTAAAACCCTGGGGCTGGTTCCAATTAACATTAATCCGCACTACCTGGATCCTGATCCTGATTCAAAACATAAAGGTGAAACAAGGGAGACCAGGATAAAAGAATTTCACCGTTTGAATTCACAACCTGTTGTTGGGCTTAGAGAAGGCAGCTGGCTGGAATTGACGGATAATAAAGTTACGTTAAAAGGCACTTTGAATGCCCGTATTTTCGAAAAGGATAAGGTACCTTTCGAAGTTGAAACCGGAACCGACCTAAGCGATCTGAACTAAAATGGACTACCAGGAAATTCTTGACACTATCTATGACGAAATGAGCTACCGGGATGTAAAGGGCAAAGTAGCCTCATATATTCCCGAATTAGCCAAAGTAGACCGAAAAAAGTTCGGGATGCATGTCTATTGCGGGGATCAGCAGCATTTTTGTTTTGGCGACAGTGATGAGAAGTTCTCCATACAGAGTATTTCCAAAGTCTTTACGCTAGCCATGACCATGAGGATCATGGGTGAACATCTCTGGGACCGGGTATCGGTGGAACCTTCAGGAGACCCCTTTAACAGTCTAACCCAGTTGGAATATGAACATGGAATCCCCAGGAATCCGTTTATTAATGCAGGAGCGCTGGTTATTTCGGATATCCTGGTAGACCAACTTGACGACCCAAAGAAGGAATTACTGGAATTTGTAAGGAAAATAACCGGTGATGAAAATATCGATTATGACGAATCTGTAGCGCAATCAGAAAAAGCCACCGGTTACAGAAATATCGCACTGGTTAATTACATTAAGGCTCTTGGAAATATTAAATGCGATGTGGAACCTATCGTAGATTTCTATTTTTACCAATGTTCTCTCGCCATGTCCTGTAAACAGCTTTCCCAGGCTTTCATGATCTTCGCGAACAGAGGTAAGATTCTGAACACCGGAGAAAAGATCCTTAAACCTAAAACCGTCAAGCGTATCAATGCATTGATGCAAACCTGTGGTTTCTATGATGAAGCAGGAGAATTTAGTTTTCAGGTAGGTTTACCAGGGAAAAGTGGAGTTGGCGGTGGTATCGTAGCCATTCATCCAGCCAACTATTCGGTGGCGGTTTGGAGCCCTATCCTGAATGAAAAGGGCAATTCCGAATTAGGCATGAAAGCGCTCGAACGCTTTACCACCCTTACCGGAGTTTCGGTTTTCTAAAATGTATCAATAAAAAAATGCTTCCCGAATTTCGAGAAGCATTCTTTATAAATTGAACACTGCTAAAATTAAAGTGCTGCGACGTGCTTAGTCAAATTTGACTTTAGGTTAGCAGCTTTATTATCGTGAATGATATTATTCTTAGCCAATTTATCGATCATAGAAATCACAGAAGGCAACATTCCCTCAGCCTCTTTCTTAT
Organism: Christiangramia oceanisediminis; assembly: GCF_022570735.2. Taxonomy (GTDB): domain Bacteria; phylum Bacteroidota; class Bacteroidia; order Flavobacteriales; family Flavobacteriaceae; genus Christiangramia; species Christiangramia oceanisediminis. The sequence continues at coordinate 736,230 of NZ_JANCNS010000003.1, forward strand.
CGGCATCACGCAATTTTTTGATTGCGTTCCTTGTAGTTTTGTGCTGGTAGCGATTTCTTAGACGCTTAGTCTCATTGCTACGAATCCTCTTCAACGCTGACTTATGATTTGCCATTACAATTATTATTTAAAAAGTTTTTCAAAAGTAGTCCGTAGGGGAATCGAACCCCTGTTACCAGGATGAAAACCTGGCGTCCTAACCCCTAGACGAACGGACCATAATCTATTTCAATTTGCAACTATCTTCGTTGCTTTAAACCTTACACCTTTACTAGTGTTTCTGCTTTGTAGTCCGTAGGGGAATCGAACCCCTGTTACCAGGATGAAAACCTGGCGTCCTAACCCCTAGACGAACGGACCATTTTGTTTCAAATGCGGATGCAAAAATACAACTATTTTTCAATGCCGCAAATCTTCCACAAAAAAATTTAAAAATTTTAATATGCCTTTGCGAAAAGCACTCGTCCTTCTGAATGTTTTCCAGTTAGAACGCAGGCTCCGGCTTCTTCCTCCCTATCGAAAGGCACACATCGTATGGTGGCTTTTGTAAGCTCCTTGATCTTATTTTCGGTCTCCGGAGTACCATCCCAGTGAGCTGAAATAAAGCCTCCTTTTTCTTTTAGCACCTTCTTAAATTCATCAAATGAATCTACTTCAGTAATATGATCATTTCTAAAGTTCCTGGCTTTCTCATAAAGACTATCCTGGATCTCGGTCATCAACGCTTTCACTTTACCTACTACTTCATCCCTTTTTACGAATTCCTTGGTTAAGGTATCCCTTCTTGCAAGCTCAACCGTTCCCTTTTCAAGATCCTTTGGTCCTAGTGCCAATCTTACCGGTACACCCTGTAATTCATATTGAGCAAATTTCCAGCCTGGTTTCTGGGTGTCCCTGTCATCATATTTAACTGAAACCCCAACCGCTTTAAGCTCATCTACAAGTTGATTTGCTACTTCAGAAATTTCTGAAAGCTGCTCTTCTCCCTTGTAAATTGGAACGATCACCACCTGTGTTGGAGCAAGGTTTGGTGGCAACACCAGCCCATTGTCGTCACTATGAACCATGATAAGAGCCCCCATTAACCTTGTAGAAACTCCCCATGAAGTAGCCCAAACATGCTCAAGCCCACCTTCTTTGGTCGCGAATTTCACATCGAATGCCTTTGCAAAATTCTGCCCTAGGAAATGAGAGGTTCCGGCCTGAAGCGCTTTACCATCCTGCATTAAAGCTTCGATACAATAAGTTTCCAGGGCCCCGGCGAAGCGTTCACTTTCGGTTTTCGCCCCCTTTATCACCGGAATCGCCATGAAATTTTCAGCAAATTCGGCGTAAATATTATTCATAAGCTCGGTTTCTTCCAGAGCCTCTTCTTTAGTCGCATGAGCCGTATGCCCTTCCTGCCAGAGAAATTCAGCAGTTCTAAGGAACAATCTTGTCCTCATTTCCCAACGTACCACATTGGCCCACTGGTTCACTTTTATTGGGAGATCCCTGTAAGACTGGATCCAGTTCTTATACGTATTCCAGATTATAGCTTCAGAAGTAGGTCTAACAACCAGTTCTTCTTCCAGTTTCGCTTCGGGATCAACCTTCAGTTTGCCTGGATTATCTTCATCATTCTTGAGCCTGTAATGGGTTACTACGGCACATTCCTTCGCAAATCCTTCAGCATTCTTTTCTTCAGCCTCGAATAGACTTTTTGGAACAAACAGGGGAAAATAAGCATTTTCATGCCCTGTTTCCTTGAACATCCTGTCAAGTTCAGCCTGCATTTTTTCCCAGATGGCAAACCCATATGGCTTGATCACCATGCAGCCTCGAACTGCAGAATTTTCCGCCAGATTGGCTTTCACCACTAACTCGTTATACCACTTAGAATAGTCGTCTTTTCGCTTTGTTAGATTCTTACCCATTACTTATCATTTGGCATAAAACTTGTATCTTTATTGAAGTATTCAATACTAACCGTTTTGGCAAAACTAGGGATTTTTAGGATGCCCAACAATAAAAAGAATTACCAATGAAACTTTATTACATACTTAAAGATAAACTGAGCCTGCTGATGGTTCCGGTGGCATTTTTTGCCCTGGCTTCCTGTAGTTCATACCAGTATTCTGGATATGAGGCCGATGGTATTTACGGTGAGGCGCGACCAGGAATCTGGGAACAACAGGAGCCCCAGGAAGTGAAACCTAGTGGAAACAGCTCCTATTATAAAAATCTATTCGCCCAGCAATCTCAAATGATCGACGAGGCGCTTCAGGATGAAATTTTTACCGATGTAGACAGTTATACTTCCAATGATGGTTATGACGATTATAACGAAGAGGGTGGTGACATTGTATATGTTGGAGGAAATGCTCCCTGGGGAAATGATCCCGACACTTACACTGTAAATTATATTAACACCGGTTTTTATTCCCCATGGGGAATGGGCTGGGGAGGCTTCGGTCCTGGATTTGGAGGCTGGTATAATCCATGGTGGGATCCATGGTTCGATCCATTCTGGCCTGGTGGAGGATTCTGGCCCGGAGGAGGATTCTGGGGCGGTCCGTACGCATATGGTGGCTTTTGGAATGCCGGCTTTGGTTTTGGCTGGGGCTGGGGCTACGGAGGCTTCTATCGTCCATGGGGATGGGGCGGCGGCTTCAACAATCCCTATTACAATAATTATTATAACAATGTTGCCTATAACAACGGTCGTAGAAATGCCCGGGTTTACTCTAACAGCGGTGTAGACAGAAGAACTACCAGTGCGAGAAGCTCCTATTCCCGTAGTATTAGGGAAATTAGAAATACAAGATCATCAGATTATGGCACTTCGAGGGTTCGAAACAGCGTAAGCAGGGATGACAACAGACAAATCTATTCAAGAACCAATAGGAGAACCGAATCTGCAAGAAGTTATGATTATAGCAGAAATAGCAATAGATCTCCTGTTTATCAGCGTTCTTCAAACAGCAGAAACAATTCGTACTCTGCTCCATCAAGAAGAAGCTCTTCATCATCAGTGAGAAGTTCTGGTAGCTCCAGCCGTAGTTCAGGAGGTAGCAGAAGCTCTGGCGGAGGCAGATCTTCTTCCAGAGGTGGTCGCGGCGGTGGCCGATAAAATTTAAATGAAATTAAAAACAGCCTTACAGATTAAACCCCTGTAAGGTTTTTTTATAACCAAAATCAGCTATGAAAAAAATTCTATCAATTCTATTTCCAATATTCATCCTTTCCCCCCTGCTTCAGGCTCAGGATTTAAAGGATGCTTATCGCTATTCTTCGAATGAATTATCTGGTACCGCAAGATTTATTAGTATGGCCGGGGCATTCGGAGCACTTGGCGGAGATCTTTCGGCCATGTCTATAAATCCAGCCTCGTCAGCAGTTTTCATATCAAGTAATGCTTCGGTTAGCATGGAATACAGAGACCTAGAAAGCTCCATTCGCTATAATAATGGAATGTCTGGCAGTGAGCTTTCTGATATCGAATTGGGAAATATCGGCGGAGTTTTTGTTTTCAGCAATAATGGATCGAACGATTGGAGAAAATTCAGCCTTGGTATTAACTATAATTCCACTGCTATTTACGATGATAGCTTCAGAATCCAGGGAACCTCAGGCAACTCTATAGACCAGTATTTTCTTAATTATGCCAATGGTGTGGAACTTGAACTGCTACAAACAGGCAGAAATGGAAATATAGATGAGCGATATGCCGTACTGGGAGAACAATACGGATTTCCTGTTCAACAGGCATTTTTAGGTTACCAGGCCTATGTGATAGAACCCGAAAATGATGAACCCCAAAACCTGGATTATTTCTCGCTTATCGGGCCAGGAAGTTTCGATCAGCGTTACAATCAAATATCAACGGGGCTTAACGGAAAACTGAGTTTTAACCTGGGAACGCAGTTCAGGGATTTTCTTTATTTAGGACTAAACCTGAATTCGCATTTTATCAATTACGAGAATGTTTCAGAATTCAGTGAATTCAATAATAACCCCGGCAGTGCCACTACCGAGGTATTTTTTGGCAATAGCCTTTACACCAACGGCGATGGTTTCTCCTTTCAGCTTGGGGGGATCATTAAACTGGATGAACTAAGACTGGGATTGACTTACGACTCCCCTACCTGGTATTCTATTCGCGAAGAAACTACCCAGTACCTTGAAACCAACACTCCAGAAGATGATTTTGTAAGCGTAGCTCCAAATATTCTGAATATTTACCCAGCATACCGACTTAGAACCCCTTCCAGATTGGCAGGAAGTATCGCATATTTATTCGGGCGAAAAGGGCTAATAAGTTTTGATTACAGTTATAAAGACTATGGAAGCACCGAATTCAGACCAGAAAACGATCCCGCTTACCAGGACCTGAACAGCCAGATTTCCAGCAATATGAAAGCAGCCTCCACTTACCGGGTGGGAGGAGAATATCGAATTTCAAATTTTAGTTTAAGGGCTGGATACCGGTTTGAAGAAAGTCCGTTTGAGAACGAGAACAGGGTTGGCAATGTAACTGGCTATACCGGCGGAATTGGTTATAATTTTGGCAATATCAACCTGGATCTTGCCTACAGTTATATGAACCAGGAAGAGAATATGCCAATTTTCAATACTGGCCTTACCGATCCTATCAGTTTTGACCGGGAACTTTCTAAAGTAGTTCTTAGCGTAAGTTTCGGATTATAGTCTAAACTCTAATTACCTAATAAGTGTGAAATTAGACATATATTCCTGGTGGTTCCCGGTTTTGGAATCTACGAACTCAACCCTGAACCAGTAATCATCTGCAGGCATAGGCTGGCCGTTATAGGTTCCATCCCAGCCCTGGCCATTAACTGGATTAAGTTGCTTAAGTAGTTTCCCGTAGCGATCAAAAACAAATAACCTTTTAATTTCGATACTCCCGTTGTTGATCAATCTCCAGGTGTCGTTATATCCATCAGCATTCGGAGTGAAAAAACGCGGATATCCAACCAGGAAGAAACTTTCACTGCTAGCCTCGCCACAGCCGTTCACTTCCCTGACCCTTATCATATGACTGCCTGGTGGAACCTCATTAAAAACCGGGTTATCCCGCCAGGGACCATCATCCAGCCTGAATTCAAATTGGGCAAATTCCCGGCCAACGCCTCCCTCGGTTGAAACACTTACGGTATAACCTTCTCCAAAATCGGATCCCGAAATATCCAGGTTGACTATTTCTGGTCCTGATATGAGCACCGGCATGGTAGACACCTCTATCTCGCAGCCTGATTCTTCATGGAAAATACTCAAAACGATTTCATGGGATTGCGGAATATCTTCAAAACGAATAACAGCTTCGGTTCCTAGGACTGTATTTCCATCTCTCCATTCATAAGCATATCCAGCCCCTAATTCTTCACCAAGACTAACAGTACTTAGAAGATCCCCCTGCAAGGTGGTGCAGAAAATACTGGTTTCGGGAAGACTGATTTCTGGAAAGACGAAAGTGCCCAACTCGAATTCTTCAGCAGGTGAATAGCAACCGCTTTCAATATGCCTGATACGCGCATAGATCACTTTGCCATCCTCGAATTCAAAATTCTGAGGTGAAGTGATCTCATTATCTTCTTCCAGATCTTCCTGGCTTTCAAAATAAACTGCCTCGTAATCTACTGGATTCTGAACAGGGGTTAAAAGTTCGGCCTCGGTCCTGGTTAGATCTACAAATTCTAATCCTTCAGCACAAATTGAAAGATTCTCTGCTTCCCCTATTACGGGAACATCATAAAACCGAACAACCACTTCATCCATATCTGAACTATCACCCACCAGATCCCGTACGACCAGGCGGTAGTCGCCATCTTCGGTAACAAGATAAGTTGGTCCATCTTCACCAGGAATGATTTCGTATTCCTGGGTAGCGTCATTGAATACATACCATTCATAGATCTCGGCTTCATCGGTAGTACCGTCAAGCAAATAAGAATCTTCGCCACAAACGCTAACTTCATCCCCAAGGTCACTATCTAGGATCGAACAATCGGTTGAACCTCCATCACTATTCACCTGTCTCAAATTGATATAACCGGGCAATTGCTGAAAATTCGTGATCATAACCACATAGACCTCATTAGCCTGTGCATTGGGTATCTCCATAGTTTCGACTGCATCTGGCAAATAGCTGCAATCCACGAGTGATCCCGCATTTAGCTGGGATCCTGAACAATATTCCTCACCTCTCTCAAAAGGCCCCCAAACGATAAAATCAACATCAAGCGGCGCCCCGGTTCCGTCTTCATTTTCATATTGTGAAATAGTGAATGTTAGATTCCCTGTATCTTCAACCTGTAAAAAGAACCAAGCCGGAAAGGGTTGCTCTTCCAGGCAGCCGTAATCGATGCCCGGCTCCCCACTTGTTTGGTTGCTGTTAAGATAATTCGAGTTGGGAAAGGTAAGCTGTTGATCACCAGCACAAAAAGGTTCAATATCTGAACAAAGAGCACCCTGCGCCAGGGCAGAAACACCAAGTATAAGCCCGAAAACCAGGAATAAAATGTCTTTCTTAGATATTTTCATTTAGAATGGACAGCAAAATATATGCAAATTAGGAAATATACTGCAGAAGCTCCTTAAAGTCTCAATGATTTTGAATACGGTCAAAACCTTATAAATATGTATCTTTGCAAGCCAATACGGTTTTAACCGACTATTATTGCAAAAAGCATGAAAGTAGATAAGATATTGAACGAAATTGAAGAAATGGGCGATGCACATGCTTCAAGCAGCGCAAACACTCCACTTAGAGAGGACGCCTTTGAACTTAGTGACAGCGAAAAAATTGAGCTTATCAAGGAAGATGTGAAGCATATCATGGAAACCCTTGGGCTGGATCTAACAGACGACAGTTTAAAAGGCACACCTAACCGCGTAGCAAAAATGTTTGTTAGCGAGGTATTCTCCGGCCTACATCCAAAAAGAAAACCCAAAGCTTCAACTTTCGAGAACAAGTACAAATACGGTGAAATGCTGGTAGAAAAGAACATCACGGTTTACTCTACCTGCGAACATCACCTTCTTCCAATTGTAGGAAGAGCCCACGTAGCTTACATTTCTAATGGCACGGTAGTGGGACTCTCCAAAATGAATCGTATCGTTGACTATTACGCGAAAAGACCGCAAGTGCAGGAACGAATGACCATGCAAATAGTTCACGAACTTCAAAATGTTCTTGGAACACCAGATGTCGCCTGTGTTGTGGACGCCAAACACCTTTGCGTTAACAGCCGCGGAATTAGAGACATTGAGAGCAGCACGGTTACCAGTGAATTTGGCGGAGCTTTCAAAAAGAAAGAAGTTAGAAGAGAATTTCTGGATTATATTAAATTAGACACTTCGTTCTAAAAACCTAAAATCTTACAATTACATGGCGCTCTACCAGGAACAAAGCCTGAAACTTTATAATTCAATGACGGGTGAAAAGGAAGTTTTCACTCCCATTAACGAAGGAAATGTAGGAATGTATGTGTGTGGTCCTACCGTTTACAGCAATGTTCATTTGGGAAATTGCCGCACCTTTATCTCTTTCGACCTTGTGTTCCGTTATTTGAAACACCTGGGCTACAAAGTTCGCTATGTACGGAATATTACCGATGCAGGCCACCTGGAAAACGACGCCGATAGCGGAGAAGACAGGATCGCTAAAAAAGCGAGACTCGAGCAGATCGAGCCCATGGAGGTGGTGCAGAAATATACCGTTGATTTTCACAATATCCTTAATAAGTTCAATAACCTGCCACCAAGCATAGAACCTACGGCTACCGGTCATATCGTGGAACAGATCGAGATCATCAAGACCATAATCGATAATGGCTTTGCATATGAAGCTAATGGCTCGGTTTATTTTGATGTATTAAAGTTCAATAAGGAACATAAATACGGTAAACTAAGCGGCCGGGCGATCGAAGACATGATCGCCAACACACGGGAACTTGCTGCCCAAAGCGATAAACGGAATCCGCAGGATTTTGCTTTATGGAAAAAAGCTGAACCTCAGCACATCATGAGATGGCCTTCTCCCTGGAGTGACGGCTTCCCGGGTTGGCACCTGGAATGTACCGTGATGAGCACCAAATATCTTGGGGAAGAATTTGATATTCACGGTGGCGGAATGGACCTAAAATTCCCGCATCATGAATGTGAGATCGCACAGGGCGAAGCAGCTTCAGGAAAATCCCCTGTAAACTACTGGCTTCACGCAAATATGCTTACCCTCAACGGTAAAAAGATGGCCAAAAGTACCGGGAATTTTATTTTACCGGAACAGATCTTTACCGGTGAGAACGATGTGCTTGCCAAGGCATTTTCGCCAAACGTAGTAAGATTCTTTATTCTACAGGCTCACTACCGAAGCATCCTTGATTTTTCAAGCGAAGCATTGATGGGAACCGAAAAAGGATTCAACCGGTTGATGGATGCCTATCACTCAATTGAAGAATTACCAGAGTCAGATAAAACCAACTTTGATCTGGATGGCTGGATCCAGTCCTGCTATGATGCGATGAACGATGATTTTAACAGTCCTATCCTTATCGCCAAATTGTTTGATGCCGTTAAAACTATCAACAACCTTAAGGAAGGAAGTCTTGAAATTTCCAAAAGCGACCGGGAGAAACTAAAAGAAAGCATGAAAGCCTTCATGTTTGATATCCTGGGTCTTAAGGATGAAGCTTCGGAAGGCAACAATGACGGTGAAAAACTTTCCGGAACCATTGATCTTCTTATCAAATTGAGAGCTGAAGCCAGAACAAATAAGAACTTTGCTTTAAGCGACCAGATTCGCGATCAATTGCTTGAATTAGGCATTCAACTGAAGGATGGCAAGGAAGGCACCAGTTTCTCTTTAAAATAGACCACATTATATGCTAAAGCGATGGTTAAGCAACATATTGACCGCTTTGGTTCTATTCTACAGGAGATTCATTTCCCCCTTAACACCTGCATCCTGCCGCTATCATCCAACCTGTTCAGCCTACATGATCGAGGCTATAGATTTGCATGGGCCCTTTAAAGGTTTGTGGCTGGGCTTAAAACGCATTGGCAGGTGTCATCCATGGGGAGGCTCGGGCTATGACCCCGTACCGGGAAAATCGAAGTCTGAAAAGGCTTAAAAAAGCTACAAATACTTATATTTACCACACTCAAAAGACAAAACATGCTTATAAATGCCATTCGCTGGAATCCTTCTGAAGGACTGGATCTAGGAATAATCACTCTTCACTATTACAGTTTAATGTTCTTGATCGCCTTTGGACTTGGCTGGTATATCATGAAAAGCATTTTTACCCGTGAAAACATCTCGGTAGAAAAACTGGATTCACTTTTCATCTATACTGTAATTGCTACCCTGGTTGGTGCACGTCTTGGGCATGTGATCTTTTATGACTGGGATTACTTTCAGAATCATCTTCTGGAGATCTTTTTACCAGTTCGATTTGAACCCGAGTTCGAGTTTACCGGCTTTCGAGGCCTGGCCAGTCATGGTGCCGCTATTGGTATTATCGTGGCCATGTACCTGTACTCCAAACGAATCCTGAACAAGCCGGTATTGTGGATCCTTGATCGAATCGTTATTCCTGTGGCCAGTGGAGCTATTTTTGTAAGAATTGGAAACTTTATTAACTCCGAGATCATTGGTAAACCAACCAATTCAGATTATGGAGTGATCTTTGAGAAATTAGGCGAGGATTTTGCCAGGCACCCGGCCCAGCTTTATGAATCTGGATGTTATTTGGTCATTTTCCTGATCTTATGGTACGTATACTGGAAAACCGAAAAACGCTTTAAATTAGGTTATATATTTGGCTTGTTCCTGGCTCTGTTATGGACCGTTCGTTTCTTTGTTGAATTCGTTAAAGAACCACAGGTAGGAGAACGTGCCAACTGGTTATTGAATACCGGGCAATGGTTAAGCATTCCTTTTGTTATCGCGGGTCTGTATTTTATGTACCGGCCAGCAAAAAGAAGAACAGTATGAAATGTGGATATCTAAGCCTTATTAGCCTGGCTTTTTTCACAGGCTCTCTTTTCACTTCATGCGAAGATGAAAAAAAGCCGGATGAAATCGAAACCGAAGAGATCAGTTTCACAAAAGAAGCTGAATTATACCTTATAAAAGCCTCAGGTGACACCATAGAAAAGCTGGATGTTGAACTGGCCGAAACTGCCTACGAACATCAAACAGGCCTTATGTACCGCGATGGAATGGAAGATAATCAGGGAATGCTGTTCGTTTACGATGACGAGCGGGTACGCAGCTTTTATATGAAGAACACGTATTTCTCCCTCGATATTATCTATTTCGCCGGAGACAGCACCTATGTAAGTGTTCAGGAAAATACAACCCCTATGAGTGAAACTTCACTGCCTTCAGAAGGACCTACCCAGTTTGTACTTGAGGTGAACGGCGGACTCTCTGCTCCATGGAACCTGGCAGAAGGAGACCGGATAAGTTTTACCAGGCTGGATTAATCAATTCGAGTCGCTTCTCTTAATTCATTATTTAAAAAGCTCAGCCTGGTATTGACCACCAGAAAAACCTGGATTGTGATACAAAATACTATCCAGTAAACCGAATTGGATCCTCCCTGAATAAAAATTCCCAAAACAAAAAATAGAAACATAGCGGCAAGGTTTATCCAAATCAGGAAATTACACCTGGCGATTTTTCCACGCAATTGTTCGATATAGCCGGAGTTCATCAGCTTTTTAAATACTTCACCATGCGCACGGCCGGAATGAAATTGAGCTATTCGAACACCAAAATCTTTCAAAAATTCACTTTCAATATCTTTCCAAGTGAATATGGAAGGACGAAATTTCAGCTTTTCACCAGACTCGAGAATAAACACTAAAGTATCAGGTCCCCGATATCCATTTATATACTTCCACCTGAGCACTTCATTAAAATGAATTTTTCTATTGGGATAACGTCCTAAAACAGGCTTCTTAAGCCATTCTATATAGAGATACTCTTCAGCTCACCGAAGTTTTATCCTGCCTCTAAACAGAAAGTAAAATGGTGGTACAAAAAGAAAAATACCATAGATATATTCCGGATTGAAATCGACCAAATAATGAAGCAAACCTGCAAACAGGAAAAGCAAAAAATAGGCTGCTACAAAGCCGAAGATATTTAAGGTAGAGAATTCGATTCTCATTCTTCAATAGCTTACTAATCGTTCCACATGTCGAAATAAAAAAGGCTTTCCCTTGAGGAAAAGCCTTTTATTATTTCTTATCTCTTCTGAAGATTAAGCCGTAGCCGCTTCCTCAGCCTGAGGTTTCTTTTTCTTCTCGATAGAAGACTTTTTCTTTACACTGTCGAACATCACAGGAGTTGCAATGAATACAGAAGAATAAGTACCTACTATCACACCTACAATTAGCGCAAACATAAATCCTCTGATGCTTTCTCCTCCAAAGATGAAGATAGCGAGTAATACCACCAAGGTAGTAAGCGAGGTATTCAATGTTCTACTAATAGTACTGTTAATAGCCGCATTAACGGTTTTTCCAAGATCCCAGGTTGTATGCTCACTAACATATTCCCTGATACGGTCAAAAACAACCACGGTATCATTCAGCGAGTACCCAATCACAGTAAGTATCGCAGCGATGAACGCCTGGTCAATTTCCATGTTAAATGGCATCACTTTGTACAGCAATGAGAAAATACCTAATACCACAAGCACATCATGGAATACTGCGGCAACCGCTCCAAGACTGAACTGCCATTTACGGAAACGCAGCAGGATATAAAGGAATACTACAATCAAGGATCCAAGTACTGCCCAGAACGAAGCATTCTTAATATCATCGGCAATAGTTGCTCCAACTTTCATTGACTGCATCACTCCAACCGTCTTATCATCTGCTCCATCCACGAATTCATCGTAGCTTAGATCTGCAGGCAGGTAAGACTGAAGAGCCTCGTAAAGTGAACGCTGGATCTCTTCATCTACTTCTGCACCTTCCTGGTCTACCTTATATTTGGTAGTGATCCTCAACTGGTTATCAGGACCAAAGGTTTTAGCCTCGGCACTTCCGAAAGTTGCAACAAGATCATTTTGAACTTCAGATGGATTTACATCTTCAGCAAAACGAACTGTATAAGTTCTTCCTCCAACAAAATCAACCCCCTGGTTAAGTCCCTGAACAAATAGAGATCCAACACTAATGATGATAAATATTCCAGACACCACATAAGCGATCTTCCTTTTCTTAAGGAAATCGATATTCATATTGGTGAAAAGGTTCTTGGTTAAAGAAGTAGAGAAATCAAGAGATTTACCTTTTTTACCATACCCGTCTATAAATAATCTAGTGATAAAGATGGCTGTGAAAAGCGAAGTTGCAATACCAATCAATAAGGTAGTCGCGAATCCTTTAATAGGCCCTGTTCCAAGAATGAATAAGATCAAACCTGTAAGACCGGTAGTGATGTTCGCATCAAGAATGGAAGACAACGCGTTATTGAAACCATCTTTAATAGCGTCACGCTGCATCTTCCCTTTGGCAAGTTCTTCTTTGATTCGTTCGAAGATAAGTACGTTCGCATCAACCGACATACCAATGGTTAAAACGATACCGGCAATACCAGGCAGCGTTAATACCGCTCCAAGCCCGGCAAGAACACCAAAAATGAAAAGGATGTTCACAACCAATGCAACGTCTGCAAAAAGTCCGGCTTTTCCGTAATAAAGAATCATCCAGATCAAAACCAGGATCAAAGCGATTCCAAATGAGTTGATACCACTATCAATAGCTTCCTGTCCAAGAGAAGGACCTACCACTTCACTCTGAATGATATCTGCAGAAGCAGGAAGTTTACCGGCACGAAGTACGTTCGCTAAATCCTGACCTTCTGTAATTGAGAAGTCACCTGTGATCTCACTTCTACCTCCTGAGATGGCACCGGAAGATACACCTGGAGCTGAATAAACGATATTATCAAGGACAATAGCGATCTGGCTTTGCTCATTAGAAGCTTTACCGGTCATATCTTCCCAGATCTTGGCTCCGGTTCCGTCCATTTGCATACTTACTGCAATACGACCTAACTGGTCATAAGTTTGCTGTGCATCGGTGATCACACTACCACTCAATGGCGGCTCCATGTTTCGGTTACCTTTTAAGGCGTATAACCCGGTAGTTTGAGTTTCTTCGTCTGGTACTCCCCAAACGAATTTGGCATATCTTTGCTCTGAAGGTAATAATGAACGAATTTGAGGATTTTGAAGGTAATCCATCACTTTCGCTGTATCCTGAACCTTGAAAGTTGCAAGTACAGGACCTCCCTGCATTCCTGGAGATACGATCAGATCAAAAATCGGGTTATTCCCGGTTTCTACCTGAGTAGTATCGTCAGCTTCTGCAAGTAATTCATCGATTTCATCATCTCCTGAAGTTTCGGTAGTATCTACCTCTTCAGTAGCCTGGTTAGCCTGACGCATTTCAGCAAGCCTGTTATTTGCCTGAACCAGGAAATTACCCAGTTCGTTGCTCTTATAAACATGCCAGAATTCTAACTGAGCCGTGCTTTGAAGAAGGTTCTTTACCCTGCTAATATCTTTAGCTCCCGGAAGTTCAACAAGGATTCTTCCTGAATTCCCTAAACGCTGAATATTGGGCTGAGTAACACCAAATTTATCGATACGCTTTCTTAATATCTCGAAAGCCGAAGTAATGGACTCATCGATCTTTCTGCGGATGATTGGCTCAACTTCATCATTGGTCATGTTGAAATTAACCTCATCGCTAAGAGTTTTATTTGCAAAAATATCTGGAGATGCCAGTTTTGCATTCGGGATCTCGTTGAACTTTTGAAAGAAAAGGTCTACATAATTTTCCTGACTATCGGTTTGAGCAGCATCGGCTTCAGCCAGAGCTTTTCTAAATGCCGGGTCGTTCGAATCATTAGCCAGCCCGCTTAAAATATCTTTAACCGAGATCTGAAGGATCACGTTGATACCTCCCTTTAAATCCAGACCTTTGTTAAGCTCTTTGTCTTTCGCCGCGTTATAAGTGATCCCGGCAATGATCTCTTCATTCCCGATTGAATCCAAATAACGGGCTTCTGCCTGGTCCCGTAGCTCTGAATAGTTTTCTACGTCCTCTCCAATTTTCTGCGCGGCAAACTCCTCAGCTTCAGTCTCTACATTATTTGTAATGAATGTGAAAGACAGCTGGTAAAGACATACCAGTCCGAACAAAATTGCAAAAACTTTAATCAGTCCTTTATTCTGCATTATTCCTCAAATTATTGATTATAGGTCTATTTTAAAAACGGACAAATATAGGACTTCAATAATCAAATCCCAATATTTTTTTTTTGATAATTTTAACTTTTAAAAGCATGAAAAAAGCCACAAAAATTGTGGCTTTTCATTAGATATTCACTGTATTTTTCTAAAAGAACTAAATTTCCAGCAGGCCGTTGGTTTTCTTCACTCCTTCAGCACTCTCCTTCATTTTAGCAATTTCGGCATCATCCAGCTTTAGCTCCACAATTTTCTCCAAACCATCTTTTCCAAGAATGGCAGGGACTCCAATACAAATATCATTCAGTCCATATTCACCATCCAGCATGGCTGAACATGGGAACATTTTTTTCTGATCGCAGGCAATAGCCTGAACCAATCCAGACACTGCTGCTCCTGGAGCATACCAAGCACTGGTTCCTAATAATTTAGTTAAGGTCGCCCCTCCTACTTTGGTATCTTCTGAAACCTGGTTCAATCTTTCTTCTGAAAGGAATGCAGAAACAGGAACCGAATTTCTGGTAGCCAGCCTGGTAAGAGGCACCATTCCGGTGTCGCTGTGACCCCCAATTACCATTCCGTCGACATCAGATGGAGGACACTCAAGAGCCTCGCTCAATCTGTATTTAAAGCGTGCACTGTCAAGTGCTCCACCCATTCCTATAATTTTATTCTTTGGAAGTCCCGTAGTTTTATGAACCAAATAGGTCATCGTATCCATTGGATTACTCACCACGATCAGGGTTACATTTGGAGAATGCTTGATCAGGTTAGAAGAAACTTCTTTTACGATCCCTGCATTGATCCCTATCAATTCTTCGCGTGTCATCCCTGGTTTTCTTGGAATACCACTGGTAATTACAGCGATGTCTGAATTTGCGGTTTTTGAGTAATCATTAGTACTTCCTGTGATTTTGGTATCGAAGCCATTAAGAGTAGCTGTTTGCATAAGGTCCATCGCTTTTCCTTCAGCATATCCCTCTTTAATGTCCAGTAAAACAACTTCAGAAGCAAAATTTTTAATGGCAACATATTCGGCACAGCTGGCACCTACGGCACCGGCTCCTACTATGGTAACTTTCATGTTAAAATATTATTTAATTTCTAATTAATGTGACTGCGAAATTACGAATAATGAAGCAGTATTAATAATAAGGAATGGTTAAAGTGGTCTCTTACAGGATAAAGTGCAAACCTAAATTGGCGTTTACGAATTTTCCGGCAGTAGCCATGGCAGAGATCTTAAATCTGTTGAAATACAGGTTAAAACCGATATCACCTTTAAATTGAGCTTCTTTGTCATTAAGCCTTGTTATTTCCGAATTGATCAGCGGAAGCGCTATACCACTACCTCCGAATTCGTATTCAAAATCTGACTGAGCCATTCCTAGTGCACCAAAAATTTCAAAATTTTCATACCTTTTTGATGCTAAAACTTCGGCCATCCATACGTTCGCTGAAACATCTATCAAATTCAACTGAACCACCTGCTCTATTGAAATTGGATCAAAATCATATTTAACATCGAATATATTATAAGATAGAATTGCAGCTACCTGAAGATTCTCCTCATCATCAAATCTGAAATATTGATTAAAATTATGTTTTAATCCGATCCCATAAGTACTAAACTCAGAACCATCGATTTCCATTGCAGGCAGAGCACGAACACCAATCTCAGTACCGTAGGGCAATCCAACAGATACCTGAGCGAAGGGATATATTAAAGCTCCTTTATCGATACCATCAATAGCGTCAAATCCACTAATCTGGATCATCTGTCCATTGTAATTGACCTCTCCTTCGAATTGCACATCAGTACTTTCACCAAAGGCTGTAGGCAGGACTGCTCTATTATCTCCTGTTATTGAAAGAATATTAAAATCATTATTATTAATAGTAAATTCCTTTTTACTATTTGGAACAAAAATTCCGTTACCATGTAAGGAAACATCAACCTTCCATTTTTCTAAGGCTCTGGCTGATGTAAACCATCCTGCGGTAGCCTGGTATGCCGCACTTTCGGAAGCCGGAGACGCAAAACCATCTGCCAGAAACAGCATATCATTAACGAAAAGCTCAAGATCGGTTTCTTCCTGTGCATTTACCTGCACTGAAAACAATACAATCCCAAGAAGGATTAGTCTGGATAAGTTTTTCAAAATAAGTAGGTTTAGTTGCTTCAAAATTAATAAAATATCTGTCTCATAACGCCTGAGACCTAAAAAAACCCACACTTTTAATTTAGGTGTGGGTCTTTTTTAATTAATCTATGTTTATTAACGAAAACTAAGCGTCAATATTGGCATATTTTGCATTCTTTTCGATGAATTCACGCCTTGGTGGCACTTCATCTCCCATCAACATGGAGAAAATCCTATCTGCCTCACCACCGTTATCGATATTCACCTGTCTAAGTTTCCTGAACTGCGGATCCATGGTGGTATCCCATAACTGCTCGGCGTTCATCTCCCCTAGACCCTTATATCGCTGTATCTGTACACCTCCGCTATATTCTGCAGCGATCTCATCACGCTCCTTTTCGTTCCACGCGTAGCGCTTCTTCTGTCCTTTCTTTACAAGGTAAAGCGGGGGAGTCGCAATATAGATATGACCGTTTTCGATCAACTCCTTCATATAACGGAAGAAAAAAGTCAGGATCAGGGTTTCAATGTGACTACCATCAACATCCGCATCACACATGATCACGATCTTATGGTATCTGAGCTTATCAAGGTTCAATGCCTTACTATCTTCCTCGGTCCCGATGGTTACACCAAGAGCAGTATAGATATTCTTGATCTCTTCGTTATCAAAAACCTTATGAGACATGGCCTTTTCAACGTTCAGGATCTTACCTCTAAGTGGAAGTATCGCCTGGAATTTACGGTCACGCCCCTGTTTGGCCGTTCCACCTGCCGAGTCTCCCTCAACAAGGAATACTTCACACTGGGCTGGATCCTGCTCAGAGCAGTCTGATAATTTCCCGGGCAGGCCACCAACACTCATGGCCGTTTTACGCTGAACCATTTCACGGGCTTTTTTCGCAGCATTTCTGGCCTGCGCAGCAAGTATCACTTTTTGAACGATGGTTTTCGCATCATTCGGATTTTCTTCTAAATAATTCTCAAGCATTTCAGAAACCGCCTGAGACACTGCTGAAGTTACCTCGCGATTACCTAGCTTGGTCTTTGTTTGACCCTCGAACTGAGGCTCGGCCACTTTTACTGAAATAATCGCCGTTAATCCTTCACGGAAATCATCTCCGGTGATCTCAAACTTCACTTTATCCAAAAGCCCGGAAGCATCAGCATATTTCTTCAGGGTAGTGGTAAGACCTCTTCTGAATCCTGAAAGGTGAGTTCCCCCTTCATGAGTATTGATATTGTTCACATACGAATGAAGATTCTCGTTGAAGGAAGTATTATAGATCATGGCAACCTCAACCGGGATATCATTCTTTTCACCTTCCATAGAGATCACATCTCCAATGATAGGCTCACGGTTTCCATCTAAAAACCGGATGAATTCTTTTAATCCATCTTCTGAATGAAAGTCTTCATGAACAAATTCACCATTATCTTCCTTATTCCTTTTATCGGTAAGGCTGATACGGATTCCCTTATTCAGGAATGCAAGTTCACGCATACGGCTTGCCAGCGTATCATAACTATACTCAAGAGTCTGCTGGAAGATACTTGGATCTGGTTTAAAGGTAACAACCGTACCACTGAGATCAGTCTCTCCAACTGGTTTTACCGGGTAAAGCGGCTTACCTATTTCATATTCCTGCTCCCAGATTTGATTATCCCTGTAAACCGTAGCCTTTAAATGAGTAGAAAGTGCATTCACACAACTAACCCCTACACCGTGCAGACCTCCGGAAACTTTATAGGAATCCTTATCGAATTTACCTCCAGCACCAATCTTGGTCATTACGACCTGAAGGGCAGAAACTCCTTCTTTTTTATGCATATCAATAGGAATTCCCCTACCGTTATCTTCCACGGTAATGGAATTATCCTCATTGATGGTAACTTTTATATTATCACAGTGTCCTGCAAGGGCCTCATCGATGGAGTTATCAACAACCTCATACACCAAATGATGCAGACCTCTAACACCGGTATCCCCGATGTACATAGAGGGTCGCATCCTCACGTGCTCCATACCCTCCAGCGCCTGAATACTATCGGCTGAATAGTTATGTTTTTTAGCTTCTTCGCTCATAAAATATCCTGATTAATTTCGTCTCTTTTGGATAACGAACAAATATAACAATTCGGATATTTTTAACAGGATACCACAGCCTTATACCCCCCTAAGTTATCAACAAAAAATGTGGAAAAACCCGAAACCGGAAATAGATTTTCCATGTTTCGGGTTCAAAAGATGTAAGGTGGGTAAAACTAAACTTTCAACATCTCCTTTTTCATACCGGGAGCCACGTGGGTCTCGTTGGCTCTTCCGCTCGGATCCAGGTCTTTTTGCCATTTTGGAACCCATCTTTTTACGGTTTTGGCGGCTGATTCCTGAGGGAAGTGTTTATGGAACAGTTCACGGTAGAAATACGCCTCCTTGGTCATAGGAGTATTCACCGGATATTTAAGTGCTGCAGTTTCCATTTGAACGTCGCTCACCTGCTTTGAAGCGTATTCGATAAGCTGATCTATCCAGTTGTAACCAACACCGTCGCTAAACTGTTCTTTCTGTCTCCACAAAACCTCATCTGGCAGGAATGGTCTTTCAGGAGTATCGAAGGCCTTTCTAAGAATATACTTCTCAACACCGTCATAGGTTTTGGGCATTTTTTCTTCTGGTACCATCTCCATAGCCGTTTTTAGAAATGCTTTGTCCAGGAATGGAACCCTTGCCTCCAGTCCATGAGCCATCGTTGATTTATCGGCTCTTAAACAGTCGGCTGTGGCGAGTCTCTGAACCCTTCTGATGGTTTCTTTCTGAAATTCTTCAGCCGAAGGTGCATTTTTGAAGTACAGGTAGCCACCAAAGATCTCGTCTGAACCTTCTCCAGATAATACCACCTTAATGCCCTTTTCGGCTATAGACTTAGAAAGAAAATACATTGGAGTACTTGCCCTGATCGAGGTCACATCATAGGTTTCAAGATGCCACACAAGTTTACTCAGGATCTCAATTCCATCTTCAACTGTGAAATGAATTTCATGATGTTCGGTTCCTAGGTATTCGGCCACTTTTCTTGCGGCGATCAAATCTGGAGCCTCAGGGTCTAATCCAATCGAAAAGGAATGCAATTTTTGACCGGTTCCCTCGATCAACCTGGCAGCGATTGAAGAGGTAAGGGAAGAATCCAGACCTCCGCTTAATAAAACGCCTAGCGGCACATCGGCCATCAAACGTTTCCTGGTAGCATCGATAAGGCTTTCTCTTAATTTAGTAAGATCGGCCGGTTGCACCGCTTTTTCAGAATCGAACCACTCAGGCGTATAGTACCTTACAAAACCAGTTGAAGGTGTGTAATAATGGCCTGGAGGAAAAGTGGAAAATTCCACACAACTTTCTGCAAGGGCCTTCATTTCACTGGCAAACCACATTGCCCCGGACTCATCTGTACCGTAATAAAGTGGTTTTACCCCAATAGGGTCTCTTCCCGCAATAAAATCATCTCCGTCTATCACCACAAAAGAGAACACGCCATCCAGTTTATCTACAAAATCATAACCGTACTTCTCGTACATATGAACGATCACTTCTGAATCTCCTGTTGTCCTGAAGCTATGATCTTTCAATTCATTATTCCTAAGTGACATTTGGTTATAGATCTCGCCGTTATGAACCATCCATGCCGAACCAGTTCCCTGGATAGGCTGAATTCCGGTTGTAAGATCTACAATTGAAAGGCGTTCATGAGATAGAACGTATCCTTTTTCTGTAATTTTTAATCCGCTTTCATCGGGTCCTCTATGGGACATTCTTTTTGACAGAGCGCTTATTTTTCCTGCTTCGATGTCTTTTCCGATTACTGCTAAAATTCCACACATGACTTGTTTGTTTTTAATTACAAGGCAAATATGACTACTTACTTATCTTTATAAAACATTCACGAAGTATTAGGTTATATTTACAAACAATTTTTTTGATTTTTAGATTCAGAATAAACCAAATTCCGCAAAAACAGCCCTGAAACTACCAGATATAAAGCTGATCAAATTTTAACACCTACTTTATTCTTTTTTAACAATTAGGACTACAAGCTTCAACTATCTTTATTAAAAATTAAAAAATCTAAGATTCAAGACATGAAAAAACTGATTATAGGTGGCTTTAGCGCCATTTGCTTACTGATTGCAAATCCGGTAAATGCTCAGGAAGACCAGGTTAATTTTTCGAAAGAAGAATTGAAGTTCTCAAAAATGGATGCCAGTCCAATGGATATGGCCGTATACCGGGACGGGGAGGAAAAAGCAGTAGCCAGAGTGATTTACAGTCGGCCACAAAAAAGAAACCGCGAGATCTTCGGAAAACTGATCCCTTATGGAGAAGTTTGGAGAACCGGGGCTAATGAAGCTACTGAGGTCACCCTGTACAAGGATATGACAGTGGCGAATGCTAAAATTCCTGCCGGCACCTACACTCTTTATACGATACCTGGTGAAAAAGAATGGACTGTAATTCTGAATAATAAAACCAACACCTGGGGAGCATACGAGTATTCCGAAAAACAGGATATCGCACGAATCACCGTTCCAGTTAGACAGGCTTCCTATACGATCGAATCGCTTTCCATGGCCTTTCACGAAGCAGATAATGGAACTGACCTGGTTATTGGCTGGGATGATCAATTCGTAAAAGTACCATTTAAGGCAGCAAACTAGTCCTTATTAAAAGTATTGAACTGAAAAACGCCCGTTTTGGGCGTTTTTTTATGGGATATTAAGATATTTATGAGTTTGCAGGGAAACCTTCCACTGTGGATTTTTCATTACATAATCCACGATTAATGGTATCATTTTTTCACGGTTGCTCCATTCGGGCTGCAGATAAAGAATACAATCCTTGCCTACGTTCTCAGCCTGTTCCTCAGCAAATTTAAAATCGTGCTTATTAAAAATGATGACCTTTAATTCATTAGCCTTTGAATAGATCTCAGGTTTTGGAAGCTTGATCTTTTTAGGAGATAAACAAATCCAGTCCCATGTTCCGGTTAGATCATAAGCCCCCGAAGTTTCTATATGAATATCACAGCCCTGCTTTTTTAAGTTTCCTGTTAACTGGGTCATATCCCAGGTTAAAGGCTCTCCCCCTGTGATCACAATTGTTTTACTATACTTAACAGCATTCTCCACAATCTGGCCAATGTGGGTTGGCGGATGCACATTGGCATCCCAGCTTTCCTTTACGTCACACCAGTGGCAGCCCACATCACAACCTCCAATACGAATAAAATAGGCAGCGGTACCTTTATGGTAACCCTCGCCCTGGATAGTATAAAACTCTTCCATTAACGGGAGCATCACTCCCCTGTCTACCAGCTCCTTTGTCTCTTCTGAAATCATAGCCTGCAAAGATACGTAATATCTAACATCTTACAATCTGGCAGACATTCCCTTTATACGAGGATCATTTACCGAAAGATCAGCGCATTCTCAACCTGCAATTCAGCGTTTTCAGGAGAACTTAAAAAGCCGTTCATCACAACAAATTCTACCTTTCCTTCACGAGTAAGGAAGAAACAGGCATTCATCCCAGGTTGCAGAGTTTTACTCACTTCAAACTCCCTGGAAACGAGGTTAATTGGAAAATCTGTATAGGCCTGCTCCGGTAATTTTTCCATTCGAATGTAAGCAACGCCCTTTTTTAAAAGCTCCTTCACATCAAGATTCGAAAGCTCTGTAGTATCTTTCAAGACTTCTGAATAAATCTTTCCAAACTCAAGTTTGTAACCTGAAGCATCAAAATTCTCATAGCCATAGCTGGTAGAAAGGTCTCCCTGGTCGATGATCCCGGCGGAATAATAAAAGCTGGTATTATCATCCAGATCTCTTTCGTATAGGTTAATCCCAAGGTCCAACACATATTCCTTCCCATTCAACTCGTATTTCACGGCCTCCAGCTTAAGATCAAAAAGCATTCGGTCGTTATTAGGTATCTCTTCATATTGTGCAATATCCGCATCACTATAGGCTCCGGTTGCAATGCTTTTAAGTGCACTAAGAATTGCAACAAAATTCAGTTTCCTGATCTCCTGTTTCTCGCGATCCCCGGGAAATCCTCCAGATTCGATTAGCACTGTACTCGTCCCCCATTTTTGAATATTATCGCCAAAAGCACGCGGTTCGAAATCGTCGTTATACCGACCTACCTGGCCAGGCGCGTATTTTTGAAGCACATCGTTCATTACCACGATTAATTTCATCGCATTTCCACGTACCTCATTGATATCCTTTTCATAATTATAGGCTGGCGCCAGGAATGAAATGGTCGCCGGTTTATCAGTGCGTTCAGCGTTGTAATATCGACTTTGGTCATGCAGATTAAAACCGAAATCGGCTTCCAGGCTATCGCGAACTCGCTTCAGGGTTTTAGCTTCAGGAGACTGCAACCTCAGCGCATCACGATTCACATCGATTCCAAGTGCATTGCGACGGGTGAATTCTTCCGCGCCATCGGGATTGAGCATCGGCAGGAAATGTACACGAAGGTTTTCGGATATTGATGCTACTGATTCGTCATCCTTTTCGGAATCTAAAAAATTCAGAATATCGAAAATAGCTATGGTGGCTGTAGATTCATCACCATGCATTTGTGACCATAGGAAAACATCAATATCTCCTTTGCCGAAACTAATAAGATCAAGGCTCCTGCCTTCTATGGATTCGCCTACTTTGCGAACCTCAAAATCAGCT
Source organism: Christiangramia oceanisediminis (assembly GCF_022570735.2). GTDB lineage: Bacteria > Bacteroidota > Bacteroidia > Flavobacteriales > Flavobacteriaceae > Christiangramia > Christiangramia oceanisediminis. The sequence goes on from NZ_JANCNS010000003.1 coordinate 759,400, forward strand.
TTGGTTCTGTAATTATCAATTAAAGGTTGAATATCCTGGTGCTTGAATCTTCTTTGGTCGAGATCCTCAGTTTTATAAGTCTCGTAATTTTCATAAAAAATATGATCAGAGTCAATTTGAGAAAAAATGCTATTCGGAATCATTAGAATAAGCAGCAGGACTTTATGAAGGCCTAATAATTTTTTATTCATAGGGTAAACTTTTAAATTTTGATTCTTTGAACTCACTTCTAAGTTTTCGCATAAATTCCTTTCCAGGATAGGTCTTTCATATAATCCACTGGAAACCTCAGACCGATCAGAATATCGCTTCAATTTTCATGGTTTTGAGAATAAAAAAAAGCCCTGTTCTCACAGGGCTTTAAATTAAACTATTTTTCTACTCATCCCAGAAGATAGGATCTAATAAAGTCACATCAGGAACATTGCTTCCATTTCTTGTAACTTCGGTATCTGGATAAGCCAGTCTTCTTAAGAAGTTTCCATTCAAATCCGGATTGAGATTAGCAGGTAAGTCAAAGTCTTCGTAATCATAATCATGACGACGCGCATCTACCCATGACTCGGGATTGAGGAACATAGCCACCCATTTCTCTTTAAAGATATCATCGATAGTGAACGCATCCACACCCATACTAACTTCAGGATTATTCATGTAAGCCTCGATCTCTGACTGTCCCACACCTATTTTATTCATATGAGCTCTTATTCCATCAAGATAGGCCTGATAAGACCTCGCTTTATCGATACCAAAAGCAGCTTCGGCCTCAATGAATTTTTGCTCAGCATATGTAGCGATCAGCACAGGCCCCTGTCTTTGGGTATAATAATCACCTTCTTCCAGTACCGATCGTGCTCCTTCTTCAGGTGCATCTCCACGGCCAGCTCCATTTTCGGTTCCTATATATTCACCATCGTCAGTAGCTCCAACCATAAGGGGTAATCTTGGATCATCATATCCATAAATTGTCCCATCCATGGCCTGAATAAATTGTTCAGATATCCACCCTCCAAGAAATAGATTCGCATTATCTATAGCCACTTGCGCCCAGGGATTAAAAGCCTGCTCAAAATATTCCATTTGAGCATCATCTTCGTTACCGTCGAAGCCGTTTTCAACAGCTGAAAGAACCGCGGCAGGGTCATAACTACCAGTTTCACTAAAATGATTTAGATAACGTGCCTTCAACATATTCCCAAATTTTATCCAATTGGAGATCTCGCCCTGATAAATAAAGTCATCTTCACCAACAGAAATACTGCTATCAGCCGAAAGATTTGCAAGGCCCTCATCCAGCAATCCCAGGATATTTGAATAAAGCTGGGCATCATCATCGTAGGAAGGTGTCACGGTAACAAAATTGAATGCCTCACTATAAGGAACATTCCCCCAGGCATCTACCGTTAAGCCCAGGTTATAAGCCATTAAAATCTGACCAATTCCCTCATAATGAGCAGCCTCTTCTTCCTGGGCTTTCAAAATCATATCATTGATATCTGTCATCACATTGTACAGCGCTCCCCAGGATCCACTATAACTAACGGGCTCCATCACATCAGATGCACTTGCAGCATTTGGAGATGCCAGATACTGTACGTAATTACTCGTAATATTCCCCATTCTGAAGGTATTCTGTGTAGACTCATAGGTAGAATTAACCAATAACGAAGACAGCGGAGCATCTATTGGGTTATTTGGATTATCATTGATATCCAGGTAATCATCACAGGAAGTAAAGGCGAAGGCCGCTGCGAGGATTACATATTTATATTTTTTGATCTTAAATTTCATATCTAAAATTTTTAATATTAAAGTCCTAGGTTAAGTGTAAAGAAATAACTTTTAACACCTGGATAACCTAAGCCTGTTAAACCTGTAGCATTTCCTCCAGCACCTGCGCTAAAGGATTCAGGATCAAATCCATCCCAGGGAGTATAAAGAATAATATTATTAGCTGCTACCGATAATCTTACCGATTCGAATGGCAAAACTGCAAGAGCATTTTCCTGTAAGCTATAACCCAGGGTAATATTTCTCAGTTTAATGAAAGATGCATCCTGTACAAAATTTTCACTGATCGTACGGTAGGTATTTCTATAGAATCCCGCTCCGTAGTTTCTATCATCCGGGCCTACACCCTGCCCAAGCCAAACAGGCTGGGTATTTGGTGAACCATCAGCAAGAACTCCGTCGAAAACGATGGTCTCATTCCTGTTCAAAGTATATTCAGAAATTCCGAAGGCAGAGAAGAAGTTATCGTACTGGTTGTACTGATCTACCCCAGCCCTGAAATCCATCAGAAAAGAGAAATCAATTCCTTTGAATGAAAAACTATTCTTTAGACCTCCAATCCATTTAGGTGTTGTGTTACCAAGCACTAATTGAGCTGGATTCCTCTCCGGGAATCCATTTGGACCAATAATAATAGGCAGATCCTCGTCAAGATAGATGCTATTATTATCAGCACCATACCTGGCATAACTTGTTCCGAATATATTTCCATAAGGCTCACCTTCTAGCAGGGTAATACTTACTGTAGAACCTGCATATCCAAATTGACTACCAATAGGAATAGCCTCAATTCCTTCCCGAATACTAACTACCTCATTTCTATTGTAGGCAGCGTTAAAGGAGACATCCCAACTAAAATCTTCGTTTCTAACAGGAGAGCCACGTAAAATGAATTCCCATCCACGGTTCTCGATCTCACCCGCATTAGTTACGAAAGTTGTAAACCCGGCTGTGGGACTTACCGGAACCGGAATGATCTGATCTTTACTATTGGATTTATACCAGGTTACATCCAGCCCTAAACGGTTTTCGAAAAAACTAAGATCGGCTCCAAACTCTATAGCGGTAGTTCTTTCAGGTTTAAGCTCAAGGTCACCAAAGCGGTCAAATCGAGAGAAACCTACATTTCCATTCAACGGGAATACTCCTGGAGAAGAATAGGTTTGTCCAATTTGATAAGGATCTGTATCCTTCCCTACTTCTGCCCAGGATGCTCTTAACTTTCCAAAAGTGAACCAGTCACCTGGATCGAATGTTTCTGTAAACACATATCCAAGGTTTACAGAAGGATAAAAGAATGAATTATTTCCGATTGGTAAAGTAGAGGTCCAGTCATTTCTTGCAGTAACATTAAGAAATAGGGTTTCATCATAATTCACCATAAGGTCGCCATAGACACCAACAAGCCTTCTTTTTCTTTTATCCTGGTCATTAAAGACCTGGTTCACATTGCTAAGATCATAGAACTCCGGGATCACAAATTCTCTACCAGTTGCATCAACCCTTTCGTAATCTCTTTCAAAAATATCATTACCTACTCTTAAGGTAGTATTCAATTTCTCTGTCCAGTCGTTTTTAAAGGTCACAAAGAAGTTGGAGTTGATATCACGGCTGGTAATTCTTGTTTCTGTTATAAAGCCCTGCGAGTCTAAAGGAAGTTCTCCATCTATTCCTAATGGTCCAGGTGTAATTTCCGTTCTCTTATCACTATAGTAATCTGTACCTACCAAATAAGTTAAATCTAACCATTTTGTCGGGCTGTAGGTAAACCTTAAATTTCCTACCGTTCTGTTCACCTCATCCTCGAAAGTACTGAAACGGGCATCATATATAGGATTAGTATTTCCGTAGGTCTTCATAGTACCATCCTCGTTGATATAATCGGTCACATCATGGTTGGGAGCCCAGTACACCAGGCGTTCCATAAACCTGTCATGTGGCACCCGATTTCCCCCGGTTATACTATAATTTATATTACCAGAGAATTTGAATTTATCACTCATCTTTACCTCTCCGCTTAATTTGGCTGAAGTACGGCCCCAATCACTAAAGGGTATGATACCTTCCTGATCTAATTTACCAATAGAACCATAAAAAGTAGCATTTTCACTACCTCCCGAAACGCTTATCGTATTATCTATTTGAGTTCCGGTCCTCATAGCATCATCCCATATATCGTAAAACCGAACATCGGGATCTATTTCGTTGATTTCCTCCATTGAAGGACCCCAATTTGGCCAAAAAGAACTCGCGTCATATACTCCAGAAAATCCCTGTCCGTAAGTTTCCTGAAAATCAGGAAATTGATTTACCTCATCAAAGCCTACAGAACTATTGATGTTTACCCTAACGCTTCCAGCCTGACCTTTTTTAGTGGTGATGATAACAGCACCATTGGCAGCTCTCACCCCGTAAAGAGCAGTTGCAGCCGCCCCTTTAAGAATATTAAGCGATTCTATATCATTCGGATTTAAATCTGCCGCACGGTTAGAAAGCCCCCTGGGAGTTCCACCAGATTCTATGGTAGAGTTATCGATAGGTACCCCATCTATAACGAACAAAGGCTGATTATCTGCCGTAGGATCCAGGGAGTTCACACCCCGAATAATGATTCTCGCACTCATCCCGGGAGCTCCTCCCGAGTTGGTGATCTGAACCCCTGCTGCCTGCCCCTGCAAAGCACTTACAAGGTTTTGCTGTTTAGTACTCGTGATCTCTTCAGAACTTATTTCCTGAACAGCATATCCCAGTGACTTCTTTTCCTGCTCTATACCGAAAGAAGTTACCACCACTTCTTCCAGGCTCTGAAGGTCTGGTGCCAGACTTACATCTATAGTTGTTTGATTTGCTGCTGTAATTTCCTTTCTTTCAAATCCCATGGAAGAGAAGACCAGGACTTCCCCGGAACTCACTTCGATTGAATAATTACCATCAAAATCGGTTACAGTACCCCGATCGGTGTCCTTAACCTGCACCGTTACCCCAGGTAAGGGCATCCCATCATCTGAAGAAGTCACTGTACCAGAAACCGTACGTTCCTGAGCAAATGTCGCAGACACCTGAATAACCGCCAGAATTAGTAAAAAAATAAGTTTGTTTTTCATTCTTTAGTTGTTATTGATTATCGATTGACTTTAAATATAAAGAAAAAGTTTTCACAAACTCTTAAGATTTTACATTAACGTATGTACTTTTATTAAATTATAAGTTAACCTACTATATTTATAAAAATTTTACTTAAATATGCATCAAAATTTCAAACATTTTAAAAGGAAGTTTTCCGGTCTTTACTTATTACTGTTGTTTCTTGTGGTAGCAACATCATGTTCATCGGTTAAGAGAACCAATAAGGAAATAAAGAAAAACCTCAATACCACCAGGGTTTTCGAGAATGGTTTTACCGGCCTGGCCGTGTATGACCCGGTTAAAAACGAGATGGTCTATGCCTATAATGCAGACAAATATTTCACCCCGGCTTCCAACACCAAACTATTTACTTTTTACGCCGGGTTAAAGATGCTTGGCGATTCGATTCCGGCTTTGAAATATGCAAAAAGAGAGGATTCTCTTATTTTTAAAGCCACCGGGGACCCTTCCCTGTTAAATCCAAATCTACCCGAATCCAGGGTGATCGATTTCCTTTCGAAAGCTGAAGAAAACCTATATTATATCGCTCCTGTTTTTACCGAAAAGTATTTTGGCCCGGGATGGTCATGGGACGATTATAATTACTCCTATTCTTCGGAAAGAACTCCCATGCCTATTTACGGGAACAATATTACTTTCGATTTTGATGAAAATTCAGATTTTGAAGTGATGCCGACTGTATTTAAAGATTCCGTAACGATTTCCGCCAATGGAAATGAGGCATCCCTAAAACGTGCGATGACTTCAAACAAATTCAAAATGAATAAAGGTTACACCAGCCGAAGCAGGGAAATCCCGCTAAAATATTCTGATCTTACCTTTACAAGATTGCTGGAAGACACTCTCAAAAAAGACATTACTATAATAGAGAAGTATTCTACCAACAAAGAATTCAAAACTCTTTACAGCATTCCAGCAGACAGCGTCTACAAAAAAATGCTGGAAGATTCTGATAATTTCATAGCCGAACAGATTCTCCTTATGGCTTCCGGAACCATTTCAGATAGTCTGAAGACCGAGATCACCATTGATTATATGAAAGAAAATCACTTAAAGGACCTGCCGGACGAACCGGTTTGGAGAGACGGGTCGGGCCTTTCCAGGTATAATCTTTTTACTCCGCGAAGTATGGTCAAACTGCTTGAAAAGATCCTGGCGGAACGTTCACATGAAGATCTTTTCAGTTTGATGGCGACTGGTGGCGAATCTGGAACACTTAAGAATTATTACAAGGCCGACGAACCATATATTTTTGCCAAAACAGGAACCCTGAGCAATAATCACAGCCTTAGCGGTTACCTGAAAACCCAATCGGGAAAAATACTCATTTTTAGTTTTATGAATAGCAATTACACCATTCCTACTTCAGAACTCAAGGCCGGAATGGAAAAGATCCTCGAAAACATCAGGGATAATTATTAAGTTTATCAAAACTTCAGCATGCAAAGAAGAAAATTCATTCAGAATATAGGAATAGGCAGTTTAGCCTTTCCACTCAGCTCATTCAATACCTCAGAAATCCTGGAAGATCGAATTTCAGAAGATGATATTCTTATTCCCTCAAGCCTTAAAGAAGGAGACACGATCGGGATCGTGAGCCCGGCAAGTGCGATCTTTGAAACCGAACCTTACGAGGTCGCCCGTGACACTTTTGAAGCCATGGGCTTAAAAGTCAAATTTGGGCAGTTCACCTCCAACAGGTACGGACATTTAGCGGGTACCGACGAAGAACGTGCCGAAGAACTGAACGACATGTTCAGAAACCAGGACGTAAAAGCTATTATTGCGCTAAGAGGCGGATCAGGTTCGGCTCGAATTCTTGATAAACTCGATTATGAAGCGATCCGGAACAATCCGAAGATCTTTGCGGGATACAGCGATATCACTGCCCTCCACCTTGCTATTTTCAAAAAGACTGGACTGGTTACTTTTCACAGCCCGGTAGCGGTGTCTACCTGGAATTCCTTCAGTTTTGATTATTTTAAAAAACTATTGTTTGACGGGGAGCAGATCAGTTACGAAAATCCACAGGAAAAAGGAGATAATCTGGCGATCACTAAAAACAGAATCAGAACCATCAATCCGGGAAAAGCAAGCGGACAGCTGCTTGGCGGAAACCTTTCGGTGATGACCGGCATCATGGGATCGAACTATTTCCCGGAAGACTGGAAGGGAAAGATCCTGTACCTGGAGGATGTGGGCGAAAAGATCTATGCCGTAGACCGGATGATGTCGCAACTTTATCTTGGCGGAATCTTTGAGCAAATTAGCGGTTTCGTCTTCGGAAAATGTACCGATTGTGATCCCGGTGGAAGTGGCTATGGTTCGCTCACCCTGGAAGAAGTGATTGACCACTATATAAAACCGCTTGGAATTCCGGCCTATTCCGGGGCTATGATAGGTCATATTGATGATAATGCCACCATTCCGAATGGTATACAGGCTGAAATCGATGCCGATAAAGGAACAATCAAACTGCTTCAGGCACCAACCAAATAGCTTATTGCTGAGATTTCATTTTTAATTCATACTCATAGATCTGGCGTCCCATTTCAGCAAGAAATGGGATTCCTTTTTGGTCATACTCGTATTCACCGTCATTAAAAATACCATTTTCATTAACAAGCAGGGTGGCCGTTAGAAAGAATTCCACCCCGTTGGCTGGATCGTATACATAGGCGTTATCTGTAAGGGTACCATAGGCGTAACCTACCTTATTATAGATCTTAACAGCCGAATTAATAGGCTCCTTGGAATCCCCGAACATAAAAAACTTCCCATAACTATCGTAAAATTCTGTACGATCGTACCCCTCTTTAAAAGGATAGGTCGCCATCTTTCCCTTAAGAAAAGCCACATCTTCCTTCTTTAGATCAAAGCGTTCCGATTCCTGGTAAACTTCTGGAAAGAATAGTCGTTTCATTAATTCCTGCTGGGTTCTAACAGGGAAATAATTCTTCAGGGAAAAATCGAAAACTCCTTTATGAAGGCTGTCATTTGCCATATACCCCTTTCCTTTTTTTATGGATTCCATATCCAGAGGCTTTGCTTCGGTATTCGTGGTGACCGGCAATTCAAATGTTCCGTCTTCCTGTACAAAGCTTATTTTCTGGGTAACCAGGTCTCGGGATCGGTCGCCAGCAAATCGATGTGATATCCTAACGGGTTCCAGCCCTTTCTCTTCTAATTTGGATTGGATATAGTCCTGGCCCAAAAATTCAAAGATCCGATTATAAGCATCATTATCGCTCACTGCAAAAATCTGCCTGATATCGTCTGCGATCGTATGCGAAATACTATCCCCTTCTATGGAATAAGGAGTATCCCGGCTTAATTCTGAATCCATTTCATTGATTTTTTCAAGCGCGAGAATAGCCAGTGGCAACTTTACGGTACTTGCCGGGTAGAAATAAGCACTGTCCTGAAGCCTGAATGACATTTCCTTAAATTGGGGTTCCCCGGAGGCATTTCGTTTAACCGAAGTATACAGGATCTGTAATTCATATTTAGCTGCATCGTTCATGATCACATCCACGATGCTATCATCAGATTTCCTAATAATTTCGACCAGCTTATTTTGAGCAGTTAATGAAAAGCTTAAAAAAAGTAAATACAGTAAGGCTAATTTTTTCATAATTGAGGGTGCTTATTCAAATATATTCAATTTTAGAAATTACTTCAATTCAACCGACAAAATTTTCAATCTCCGGACTTTTTAGCATTTTTATAATAAATTAGCCTCTAATGGAAACCAGTGAAAAATTCAAAGCTTCTGTTCAGGAAGGCTACAGGATAAAAGGCGAAAGCATTTACCTTGGTGCCGGAATGATCAACGGAACCGTGATTCCTGAAGCCGCCGTAAAACTCCCTTTAAAAACTCTTAACCGGCATGGCCTGATCGCGGGAGCCACCGGAACAGGAAAGTCTAAAACCCTCCAGATCATTGCTGAAAACCTTTCTGATAACGGGGTTCCTGTTTTACTAATGGACATCAAGGGAGACCTGAGCGGTGTGGCAAAGGCTTCGGAAGGAGCCGATTTTATTGACAAACGGCACCAATTGCTCAATTTCCCCTTCGAGCCTAAAGGATCACCCGTAGAGATCCTGAGCCTGTCTGATGAGCCCGGTATTAGGTTGAGAGCAACGGTAAGCGAGTTTGGCCCGGTTCTGTTATCCAGGATCCTGGACCTTACAGACACCCAGACCGGCATCATGGCCATTGTCTTCAAATATTGCGATGACAAGAAATTACCCCTACTGGACCTGAAGGATTTGAAGAAGATCCTTCAATATGCTACCGAAGAAGGAAAGGAAGAGTTTGAAAAAGAATATGGCCGTATCTCTTCTGCCTCTACCGGTGCGATCTTACGAAAGATCGTAGCCCTGGAGCAGCAAGGTGCAGACCGGTTTTTTGGAGAGCGCTCTTTTGAAGTGAACGACCTGCTTCAGAAAAATTCTGATGGGAAAGCCTATATCAATATTCTCAGGCTTACAGATATACAGGACAGGCCTAAATTATTCTCAACTTTTATGCTGAGCCTCCTGGCAGAGATCTATAGTACCTTTCCGGAACGCGGTGATCTTGAAAAGCCAGAACTGGTATTGTTCATCGATGAGGCTCACCTTATTTTCGAGCAGGCTTCAGATGCTTTACTGGACCAGATCGAAAGCATCGTGAAACTTATTCGTTCCAAGGGAGTGGGAATCTTTTTTGTTACCCAGAACCCGGCAGATATACCTGAGGAAGTACTAGGACAGCTCGGCCTTAAAGTTCAGCATGCCTTACGCGCCTTTACGGCAAAAGACAGGAAAGCGATCAAACTGGCTGCTGAAAATTACCCGCTTTCAGAATTTTACGATACCAAAAATATGCTTACTGCGTTAGGTATCGGAGAAGCTTTGGTTTCGGCACTCGATGAAAAAGGAAGACCAACTCCGCTTGTAGCCACGATGCTAAGAGCTCCTATGAGCCGGATGGATATTCTTAATGAGAATGAGTTAGATGAACTGATCAAAAAATCTGAATTATCAGTCAAATACAATGATCAACCAGACAGGGAAAGCGCCTACGAGATCCTGAACCGCAAGATAGAACAGGCCGAAGAAGAAAAGGCCAGGGAGAAAGCCGAAAAAGAAAGAAAAGAAGTTATAAAAACCAGTTCCCGACGAAGAAGTTCAAGCACGGAGGGAGCGGTAATAAAAGTATTAACCAGCGCCACCTTCATTAGAGGCGTGCTGGGAATTCTGAATAAAATTTTAAAGTAAACCCATCAAATTAAACATGTACAAAAGAACCTTATTCACCCTTGGCCTACTGGCAAGTTTAACTGCCTGCACCAGTGACGAAGAAAACCCTTTTCTAATTTCATCCACACAGGTTGGTCCGCTGAATAAAAACGTAAAGATAAACCAGCTGGATTCTATTTTTAAAGAAGACAGTATAGTGAGGCAAACCAGTGGCCCTGAGCAACTTAGGTCTACCGATGAGATCAAGATCTTTGACCGGGATGGGAATGCCCTTTTAAGCCTGGAACCCCTGCAGGAATTTGATTCTACCAGTACCATAGGTTATGTAAGGATTCTCGACCCCAGGTTTGAAACCAAAAGCGGGCTTACCATACAGAGCACCTTTAAGGATATCGTTGAAAATTATACGATTTCAAGGATTGAAAATACCATCAATTCGGCCGTGGTTTTCCTTGACGAGATCAATGCCTATGTCACTATCGACAAGAACCAGCTTCCTACCAGTTTACGTTATGACACTGACAGTAAGATCATGGCTTCACAAATTCCAGATGACGCCAAGATCAAATATTTTATGATCTACTGGAATTAAAATGAGAATACTGGGAATTCTTGTCATGCTTGTTCTTGTTGGCTGTAAGAGTCCTTATGATTACCTGAATACAGATCTTATATCAGAAAACGGTCATTACCGCGCAGTGATCGAGATACCGGCCGGCACAAATTCCAAGATCGAATACGATAAGAATTTAAAAGAATTCAAACCCTCATTTCGCAATGGCGAGGAACGAACCATCGACTTCCTCGCCTATCCTGCGAATTACGGATTTATCCCTTCCACTTACTCCGATCCTCAATCTGGAGGTGATGGCGACCCTTTAGACATTCTGGTACTAAGTTCTTCCCTGAATCCAGGTGATATTGTCGAAGTTCTTCCCATCGCTATTCTAAAATTAACCGATAACGACGAACAGGACTTCAAGGTAATCGCGATCCCCACAGATGCTTCTAAACAAACCATCAGGGTAGCCAACTATGAAGAATTCGTTAAAAAATACGACCCTGCCCGCAAAATAATAGAAACCTGGTTTTTAAACTACGATCTTCAGGACGATACAGTTTTACTGGGCTGGGGAGATGAAAAGGAAGCAATTCGGGAAATCGAGCGCTGGCGCGTAAAATCGTAAAGTGTGTTAATTAAGTATATCCTTTTAATTCTTTATCTACTTTTAGAACATAACCAATACGATATGTTATGATTAAAATCCTAGCACTTGTTATGACCATTGGAGGCGCCATCGCACTCGTAATGGGAGTACTTGGAATTTTTGGCAGTGTTGCCCTAATGCTTAGCCCATGGGCGCTTACTATTCTCGGGTTCATTTTCTTTGTAGCAGGAATAAGTATGCTCAAATACCGAAAAGACACCGATGAGGTCCAGGCACAGCGCCAGAGTTCTTAAAAGGTATCAGAATAAAAAAGGGACGCTAAATTGCGTCCCTTTTTTTCTGGCTAGGTTGAAATTAATCTACATTATCATGTAGAAAAGAATTGTTGGTTCTAAAGTGCAGTTCATTGTTTTCGTCCTGCTCGATGCTGGTTCGGGAAAGCTTTCCTTCCCCAGGTCTTGAGTTATCCAACTCGATCCCGGCACGCTTATAAGCAGGCTGCTTTTCGATCTCATCGATCTGTGCTGAACTACTTCTGAACTTATAATTGAATTCCTTCATTTTTGCCTTTCTTTCTGCAGTTCTTTTACGAACTACTTCTGAAGAAATAGGATTATCGAAAGGATTATCGTTTTCAGAAGGATTCGCTTCAGGTTTTGGCTCTACGGTTTTCTTCTTGAATTCAACAGATTCGTCCTTAGGCTCTTCTTTCTTAGGAGCCTTAGATCGCTCTAATTTTTGCTCCATTTCCATATAATCATCAAGGCTGTAACGCTTGATGCCCTGGGTAGAACTTTCAGTCACCGGTACGATCTCAACAGGCTCGTTAACCTTGATATCCTTCGCCTTCTTTTCCTCGTCTTCTAACTGGAATCTTTTTACGTCCTCTTCCTTCTTAGGCTTTTCTTCCTGATTAGGATTGGCTGGCATATCAAAAGTGAACATGAACTGCTCTTCTTTCTCCACACGCACTTCTTCAGGTTCGTTCACCTCCATGTTCCTGGCCTGTTCACTGGTGTCGTTGATGATGAAATCATCAGGATTCACCTCTTCAAAACTAACCTCGAGATCCCGCGCATATTCCGGAGTTCGCAAAGGATCGTCTTCCTTTGCAGCTTCCTGTCTTACCTCCTGAATTTCTTCTTCGGTTTCATCCAGGGTATGAACGATCTTTTCTTCTTTTTCGGGCTCATCGAACTGCAATTCGTTCCTGGTCTGGCCAGGAATAGGCCCGTTAGTAGTCTTTGAAATTGGAGCTGACTTTGGAGACAGGTCATGCTCTGCTTTCTGCTCATCCTCCAACGTATGAATGATCTTTTTGGTTTCAGTATTCGTAATCTCATTTTGCTGCTCCACATCGAAACCAGTAGCGATGATGGTAACAGCAATAGCATCTTCCAAAGCCTCGTCTTCACCCACACCCATAATGATGTTGGCACTGTGACCGGCTTCTGCCTGGATATGATCGTTGATTTCTCCAATTTCATCAATGGTGATCTCTTCATTACCAGAAACGATGAGCAGTAATACGTTCTTGGCACCAGTGATCTTATTATCGTTCAGTAACGGAGAGTCCAGGGCTTTCATGATCGCATCTGTTGCCCTGTTGGCTCCAGATGCCTGGGCAGACCCCATGATAGCTGTTCCAGAATTGCTGAGAACGGTCTTGGCGTCTCGCAAGTCAATGTTCTGGGTATAGTGATGAGTAATTACTTCAGCTATACCTCTTGAAGCGGTAGCAAGAACTTCGTCGGCTTTTGAGAATCCGGCCTTAAAACCAAGGTTACCGTAAACTTCCCTTAGCTTATTGTTATTGATAACGATTAGTGAGTCTACGTGCTTTCGAAGTCTTTCCACTCCTAGCTGGGCCTGCTCGTTACGGTTGCGACCTTCGAACATGAATGGAATGGTGACGATCCCAACAGTAAGAATATCCAGTTCCTTCGCCTGTTTGGCAATGATGGGCGCTGCCCCGGTTCCGGTACCACCACCCATTCCGGCAGTGATGAACACCATCTTAGTATTGGAATCAAGCATTTGCTTGATCTCCTCAAAACTCTCCACTGCGGCCTTCTCCCCGATCTCTGGATTGGCTCCTGCTCCAAGACCTTCGGTAAGGGTAACCCCTAACTGGATCTTATTGGGAACCGGACTGTTCTCAAGTGCCTGGGAATCGGTGTTACATACCACGAAATCGACTCCTTTAATCCCTAACTGGAACATGTGGTTAATGGCATTGCTTCCTCCTCCGCCAACTCCAATCACTTTGATGACGTTCGATTGATTCTTCGGTAAATCGAAAGAGATGTCTCCAAATTCTGTACTGCTCATATACTCTGTTTTACTGGTTGTATTGTATTTACTCTGCGTTATCTAAAAAATCTTTGAATTTCTCGGCCCACTTGTCAAAAATACTTTTTCGGGCCACCCGTTTCGAGGTGGTTTCTTCTTCCTCCTCATGACTGCTCATCTTCTCTTCAGTTTCTTCTCCCTCTACTTCTTCTGAAGGCGATTCTGAAAGAACAGCTTCTTCCTGATACCTGCTTTTCCCTTTTTCCAGGCTGTTCATCACCAGTCCTACTGCCGTAGCAAAAACCGGGCTGGTAGTTTCTGAATCATTGGTGCCGGCCAGATGTTCGTTCGGAAATCCTATACGGGTATCCATTCCGGTAATATATTCGGCCAGTTGCTTTAAATGTTTCAGCTGGGCACCACCACCGGTCAAAACGAGACCGGCAATCAGTTTTTTCTTCTGCTCATCATGCCCGTAGTTCTTGATCTCCAGGTAAACCTGCTCGATGATCTCTACTACCCGCGCGTGGATGATCTTGGAAAGGTTCTTTAGGGTTATTTCCTTAGGCTCCCTTCCGCGTAAACCGGGAATGGAAACGATCTCGTTATCCTTATTTTCACCAGGCCATGCTGAACCAAATTTGATCTTCAGCAATTCTGCCTGTTTTTCGATGATCGAACAACCTTCCTTGATATCTTCGGTGATCACATTTCCGCCGAAAGGGATCACTGCGGTATGGCGAATGATTCCATCTTTAAAGATAGCCAGATCGGTAGTACCTCCACCTATATCGATCAGGGCTACTCCCGCTTCTTTTTCTTCCTGGCTCAAAACTGCATTTGCTGAAGCCAGTGGCTCCAGTGTTACGGCCGAAAGTTCAAGGCCGGCGCTTTTCACACACCTCCCAATATTCCGAATAGAGGAAACCTGTCCCACCACCACGTGAAAATTGGCTTCCAGCCTGCCTCCGTACATCCCGATAGGCTCCTTGATCTCGGCCTGGCCGTCTACCTTGAATTCCTGCGGAAGAACATGTATGATCTCTTCTCCTGGAAGCATCACCAGTTTATGTACCTGGTTGCAAAGACTATGAATGTCCTCGGCATCTATAACCTCTTCAGGGTTTGGCCGTGTTATATAATCGCTATGCTGCAGACTTCTGATATGCTGCCCTGCAATTCCAACAACGACTTCACTGATCTTAAGACCGCTATCGGCTTCTGCTTCCTGTATTGCCTGCTGGATAGACTGGATGGTCTGGGTGATATTATTAACCACACCCCTGTGTACGCCCAGAGATTTGGATTTTCCAATCCCGATGATCTCTACCTTGCCATACTCATTCTTGCGACCAATCATAGCCACAATCTTTGTTGTTCCAATATCTAATCCTACTGCAATATCGTTATGCTCCATAAACTATTTTTTCGTGCACACAACCTGGTCTCCAAATTGTAAGTTCACTTTTTTGTAGGTATCTAATTTTTTGTCTTTCTGTGCTTTTTTATAAAATGCCTTGAAATTGTTGAATTTCAAAGCAACATTGCTTGAATCTCCGAAATAGACCTGAAAATCATGCTCACGGAGTTCCAGCAAATAGGCGTCCCCCTTTAATCGGCTAAGCCCGGTAATGTGACGGGTTAAAAATTCATCTTCCCTGATAGATTTCACAACCGGATAGGCCTTTTTTAGGTTCTTACCATCAAAACCGAACAAAAGCGGCACCCTGGCCGAATAATTCGGCGAAAGCGGCATGATCTCTCCATTTCTGTCTAAATAGTACGAAGAATTGCCAACCACTCTGCCGATGGGTTTTCTCTGACCGACGGTTGCATTCAGTTTTCCATCCAATGAAAGAAAAACCTCTGCACTTTCGATCATATCATGCTGATTTAACAGGGCTTCGACCCTATTCAAATCTAAAGTTTCTTTATCTATACCTGAGGCGGAGCCGTTATTTTGTATTAACAACTTATTAACCACTTCCTCAGTCACATAGAGGTTCTCACCTTCTGTGAATCGTACACTTATCTCGCTAATTTTGCGGTCTTTATGCCTTTTTTCAGCAAAACCGTATAACAGGCAAACCATTGCCAGCAGCCCAAAAGCTTTTATGTAACCTAAACTACGCTTCATTTAAAAGGCCCATTTTTACTTTTTCAACTTCTTCGCCAATATCTCCGGCTCCCATCATTACTACGATTGGAGCTTCTGAAGATCGAATCCTTTCGATAAGATCTTGCTTACTAACCAATGCCTTTTCAGGATTGGAAATTTTATCCAGCAACCAGGCTGAAGAAATGCCTTCGAGGGGTAGTTCTCTGGCCGGATATATATCCAGAAGGAGAATTTCATCGAATTTCGATAAGCTGGAGGCAAATTCTTCAGCGAAGTCACGGGTACGGCTAAACAAGTGGGGTTGAAAAACCGCAATATTCTTTTTGTTGGGGTACATTTCCCGAACCGCCTGGTGAACGGCGTCGATCTCCTGTGGATGATGTGCGTAGTCATCGATCAACACCAGATCGTCGGTTTTGATTTTATAGGTAAATCTACGCTTAACTCCCTTGAAGGAATATAAAGCCCTGGCCAGGTCGTTGGTTGGGGATCCAAAATCGATAGCCATCGCCAGGGCTGTTATAGCATTTAGCAAGTTGTGTTTGCCGGGTAGATTAAATCTTAAGTCTGTTAGGGTCGCAGATGGTGTCTTTAGATCAAAAACATAATGCCCATCCTCAATCCTGATATGTTGTGCTGAATAATCACTCTCATCATTTATGCCAATTGTGACTCCATCGAGAGGTAATCCGTTTTTTATATAAAGTTTTCCCTTTTTATCTATTCTCGCCGCAAAGTCCCTGAACGTCTTCTCCAGTTCTCCCTTATCGCCATAAATATCCAGGTGATCGGCATCCATAGAATTGATGGCGGCCAGATTTGGGGAAAGATGGAGGAATGAACGGTCAAATTCGTCCGCTTCCACCACAATAACCTCGTCGCCCTGCAGGATCAGGTTAGATTGAATATCTTCGCTGATCCCTCCAAGAAATGCGGTCACTTTAGCACCGGTTTCTTTAAGAAGGTGACCCAAAATAGCAGTTGTCGTGGTCTTTCCATGAGTACCGGCAACGGCCAGTGTATATTTTTGAGCGGTTACCATACCAAGCAGCTCGGCACGCTTAACGACCTGGAATCCTTCAGATTTCAAATAATTGAATTGCCTGTGGTCTTTTGGAATCGCCGGGGTATAGACGATCAGGCTGTTTTCCTTATTTTCCAGAACTCGCTTCGGAATAACATCAACAGAATCGGTAAAATTCAGCTCGATGCCTTCATCCTCAAGTTTTTTGGTCAATTCAGAAGTGGTTCGATCATAACCCGAAACAAACATATCCTGGGCATTGAAATACCTCGCCAGGGCACTCATGCCAATTCCACCGATTCCGATGAAATAGAGGTTTTCTATGTTATCCAGGGTTTTCATTATTTGTTCTTTTCGATTAATTTTTCAACTTCATCAACAATGGCTGAAGTTGCGTTTGGCAAAGCCATTTTTTTAATATTGGATGCAAATTTTTGCAAACGTTTTTCATCTTTCAGCAAGCTGAAAAAAGAAGGCTCAAAGGTTTCTGTTAGTTCATCTTCGGTTATGGTCAATCCCGCATCATGCTCAGTAACCGCCATGGCGTTCTTAGCCTGGTGATTTTCAGCCACATTGGGAGAAGGAATGAATACAACCGGTTTGCCCACGATACATAATTCTGAAACGCTTCCGGCACCTGCCCTGGAGATGATCACATCTGCAGCGGCATAAGCCAGGTCCATCCGGTTGATGAACTCCTTGGTTCTTATTATCGGGGATTCGTATTTTTTATATTCTGAAAAATATAATTTCCCGATCTGCCAGATCAACTGTACATTCTCCTGCTCAAACTTTTTCAGATAGGTCTCTACCAGTTTGTTGATCCTTCTCGCTCCAAGACTTCCGCCCAGAACCAAAACGGTTTTTCGATCTGCAGACAAATTAAAATGTTCCAGTGCTTCCTTTCGAAGCTCGTTCACATTCAGCAGATCCTGCCTCACCGGGTTCCCGGTAATAATTGTCTTTTCAGCAGGAAAAACCTCTTTCACTTTTTCATAAGCCGCGCAAATGGTATTGGCATATTTCGCCAGGATTCTATTGGTGATCCCAGGGATGGAATTCTGTTCCTGGATAAGGGTTGGAATTCCCTTTGAGATCGCCACTCGCAATAATGGCCCGCTGGCGAATCCGCCCGTACCAATAACCACGTCTGGTTTAAACTTTTTTATGATCTTTCTTGATCTTGAAAGACTGCTCATCAACTTGAACGGAAATACAAAATTCTTAAGACTGAACGAGCGGTCGATTCCGCTGATCCATAATCCTTCGATCTCGTAACCGGCCTGAGGCACTTTTTCCATTTCCATACGGTCTTTCGCGCCCACAAAAAGGATCTCCGATTCCGGGTATCTTCTTTTGATCTCATCTGCAATGGCGATCGCAGGGTAGATATGCCCACCTGTTCCACCACCAGATAATATGACGCGTAAACCTTTTTTCATATCGCTTCGCTTAAGATGTCCAGAGGATTCTCTTCCTCACCATCTATTTCTTTATTTTCAGATTCTTTGATCTCTTCCCGCTTTGCGCTTACACTAAGAATAATTCCCAGGGCAATGCAGGTCATCCAGATCGAGGTTCCCCCGCTACTTACCAGCGGCAGGGTTTGCCCGGTAACCGGAAATAATTCAACCGCTACTCCCATATTGATGAGCGCCTGGAAAACCACCGGCAGCCCAACTCCCATTACCACCAGTTTCCCAAAAACCGTATTAGCCTTGGTGGCCACGATCACTATTCGGAATAACAACAGCAAATATGCCAGCATGACAGCGAATCCTCCTACCAGCCCCATTTCTTCCACGATGATCGCATAGATAAAGTCTGAAGAAGACTGGGGTAAAAAATTTCTTTGAACGCTTTTTCCAATTCCCATCCCTGCAATGCCGCCACGTGCGATAGCGGTTTTTGCCCTTTCAACCTGGTACTGCTCCTGCCCCTCTTCATCATCGAAAAAAGTTTCGATACGACTGCTCCAGGTATCCACCCGGTTTGGGAGAAGTCCAGGAAAAGCTTTTGCGGTAAGGATGAAAATACTCAGCATCACGATACCCACTCCAACAATTGCGGCAAGGTATTTTATAGGGTATCCACCTAAGAACATCAGCACCAGAGTCATAGCGAAAATGATGGCTGTAGTGGAAAAATTGGCCGGCAAAATTAGTACTAAAACAGCAAATACGGGCAACCAAAGCGGAAGAATTGTTTCCTTAAAAGTGACCGTTCTTTCGGTTATTTTAGATAAGTACCTGGCAACGTAAACCATAAGCACTACGGCTGCGAGTGTTGAAGACTGAAATGATACATTCAGTACTGGTATCTGTATCCACCGGCTCGCATAGGAACCTTCTATGGTAGTTCCCTGGGCGATCGTAAAGATCAACAATACGATCACCACGGGTAGCAGGAGAATGGAAATTCCCCTGAAATAATGATACGGGATCTTATGAACGGCAAACAATACGCAAAATCCTAAAAGCAGGTGAAAGAAATGCATCACCAGGTATCCTGATGTGCTTCCATCTCCATGAAGATATGCAAGGTTACTACTGGCGCTGTAAACCGGCAAAAATGAAAATATCGCCAACAGCCCGGCTACTGCCCAGATCACCTTGTCTCCTTTAAGATTTGCAAAAAGATTGCTCATTAATCTTTCTTTATTCTTTAGACCTCACAGGTTTTTGAAACCTGTGAGGTCTGGTTTTACTTTATAGATTCCTTACCGCTTCCTTGAACTGTCTTCCACGATCTTCATAATTCTCAAAAAGATCAAAACTAGCACATGCCGGTGAAAGCAATACATTGTCACCTTTTTCAGCCAGCCTGTATGCCATTTGTACGGCTTCGTTCATAGAGGTGGTTTCCACTAGGGTTTCCACGATGTTACCGAACGAGGCCTTAATTTTTTCATTGTCCACTCCCAGGCAAATGATCGCCTTTACCTTTTCGTTTACAAGCGGGAGCAGGTCGTCATAAACATTTCCTTTATCTACCCCACCAAGGATCCAAACTGTTTCAGATTCCATGCTTTCCAGGGCGTAATAGGTTGCATTAACATTGGTCGCTTTAGAATCATTGATATAAAGCACATTATTGATCTTCAGTACTTTTTCAAGGCGATGTTCCACTCCCTGGAAATTGGCCATACTTTCACGAATGGTTTGCTTTCTAATTCTAAGGAGCTGAGCCGCCATACCGGCAGCCATGGCATTTTTAGTATTGTGTTTGCCTTGAAGGGCAAGATCTGATGTTGGCATAGTAGATTTGGTATTATTAATTGTTATGACAATGTTTTCATTTTCTAAGTAGGCACCATTTTCGATCTTCTTTTCTATCGAAAACGGAAGCTTTTGAGATTTTACAGGATGCCTCTCCAGCCAGCTGGTTATGTTCTTATCATCTGCATCATAGATGAAATAGTCTTCTTCGGTTTGATTCCTTGTAATTCGGAATTTTGATTCTATATAGTTTTCAAGTTTATAATCATATCGATCTAAATGGTCTGGTGTGATATTGGTCAAAATCGCGATATGTGGCCTGAACCTGTCGATCCCATCCAGCTGAAAACTGCTGATCTCCAGCACGAACCAGTCACGATCTTCTTCAGTGACCATTTTCGCAAAGGAATTACCGATGTTACCCCCCATTCCTGAATTAACACCTCCCTGCTTCAATACATGCTGAACGAGGCTCGTAACAGTGGTTTTTCCATTGCTGCCAGTGATCCCGATAACCGGAGTATCAGAAAACCAGCTCGCAAATTCGATCTCCGAAATAACCGGAATTCCCTTTTCTCGTAGTTCTATGATCATTGGAACCGAATCAGGGATTCCCGGGCTTTTCATCACCACATCTGCATCGAAAATTTTCGACTTTGTGTGCTGCTCTTCCTCCCAATCGATCTCATTATTTTCAAGAACGTCCTTATATTTTTGCTTGATCTTTCCTTTATCTGAAAGAAAGATCACGTAGCCTTCCTTTTTCGCAAGCAACGCGGTTCCCACGCCACTTTCACCACCACCCAGTATTGCTATCTTTTTGGCCATTATCTTACTTTTAGGGTGACAATGGTTAAAATAGCCAGCATGATCCCGATGATCCAGAACCTAACCACGATCTTGCTTTCATGCTTTCCTTTCTTCTGGTAATGATGATGCAAAGGAGACATCAAAAAAATCCTTCGGCCTTCTCCGTATTTCTTTTTGGTATACTTGAACCAGCCTACCTGCAATACAACTGAAAGGTTCTCTATCAAAAATATTCCGCATAAAAGCGGGATCAGTAATTCTTTTCTCGTGGCGATTGCCAATACCGCGATGATCCCTCCTATGGTCAAACTCCCTGTATCCCCCATAAAAACCTGGGCAGGGAAGGTGTTATACCATAGGAAACCAACCAATGCTCCTGCAAAAGCGGTGATGAAAATGGTCATTTCACCCGATCGTGGGATATACATGATATTCAGGTAATCTGAAAAGATTATGTTACCAGAAACCCAGGCAAAAATGCCCAATGTCAATACGATTATTGCTGAAGAACCCGCAGCCAGGCCATCGATCCCATCGGTTAGATTCGCTCCATTTGAAACCGCGGTCACGATAAAGATCACGATCGGGATAAAGATGATCCAGGCATAATTAACCAGGGAGGGATTGATCCAGGTTATCAGGCTGGAATATTCGAATTCGTTGTTCTTTACAAAAGGAATGGTAGTGCTGGTATCTTTAACCTCTGGCCCCATATCCACGACTTCAGCCCTGGCAATAATATTTTCCGTTGGACTAGTTTCAGTGATAACTTCCTTTGTAGTGATCTGCGGATGAAAATACATCGTACCTCCTACGATAAGTCCAAGACCTATCTGGCCTATCACTTTGAAAATGCCTTTCAGGCCTTCCTTGTCCTTTTTAAATGTTTTGATATAGTCATCCAGGAACCCGATCGCGCCCATCCAAAGAGTAGTTACGATCAAAAGGATGACATAGATATTTTCAAGCTTTGCGAACAACAAAACCGGGATCAGGGTGGAAATGATGATGATCACTCCTCCCATGGTTGGGGTACCGGCCTTTTCAGTCTGTCCTTTTAAGCCAAGGTCGCGAACACTTTCACCAATTTGTTTCCTTCGTAAATAATTGATGATCCTTTTTCCGTAAATGGTAGAAATGGCAAGGGACAAAATAATAGCCATAGCCGACCTGAACGAGAGGAACTCGAACAACTGCGCACCAGGTAACTGGTATTCTTCTTCCAGAAATTTGAATAAATAATACAGCATTATTTATCGAGTTGTTTTAAAAATTCATTCACGATCTTGAGGTCATCAAAATCGAATCGTTCTCCGTTGATCTCCTGGTAGGTTTCATGCCCTTTTCCGGCAATCAGGATTATATCATTCTTACCGGCGATCTGGCAGGCCGTTTTAATGGCCTGTTTCCGGTTTGTGACGCTCATTGTTTTCTTAAAATTCTGCGGTTCCACACCAGCTTCCACCTCCTGGATGATCTTATCTGGATCTTCGGTACGAGGATTATCGCTGGTAAAGATCACCTTGCTGCTCAGAGCTGAGGCGATATGCCCCATTTTTGGCCGCTTGGTTCTATCACGATCTCCACCACATCCCACAACGGTGATCAGATCTTCGTTTTTGGTTCGGATACTGTTGATGGTTTCCAGAACATTTTTCAAGGCATCAGGAGTATGTGCATAGTCCACGATGGCCGTAATTTTTTCCTTTTCTGAAATCAGATACTGGAATCTTCCGCTTACCGAATTCAATTCACTGATAATTCTAAGGATCTCAAGGGTTTCCAATCCTAAAAGATCGGCAGCTGCATAGATCGCCAGGATGTTATACGCATTGAAATTACCGATAAGCCGCGTCCACAATTCCTGGTCGTCGATCTTAAGCAACAACCCGGTAAAGTTATTTTCGAGGATCTGCGCCTTATAATCGGCATAGGATTTAAGGGCGTAGGTATATTTTTTCGCCTTTGTATTCTGAAGCATCACCGCGCCGTTCTTATCATCGGCATTAGTAAGCGCAAAAGCCGAAGAAGGAAGCTCATCGAAAAATCGCTTTTTCACGTCACGATATTCCGCGAAATCCTTGTGATAATCCAGGTGATCATGCGAAAGATTGGTGAAGATCCCTCCCCTGAATTTAAGCCCTGTAGTTCGGTGCTGATCAATCCCATGGGAACTTACCTCCATAAAACAGAACTCCACTCCAGCCTCATTCATTTTTTTCAGATACGAATTAATGGTAATCGAATCTGGTGTAGTCCTGATAGCTGTGTGTTCATCGCTTCCCACCATTACCTTTACCGTGGAAAGCAGACCGCATTTGAATCCGGCCTTAGTAAAAAGGTCATATAAAAGAGTAGCAATGGTAGTTTTCCCATTGGTTCCGGTAACTCCTACAAGCTTCAGTTTTTCTGAAGGATTGTCATAATAATTAGCTGCTATATAGGCCAGTGCCTTTTTGGTATCCTGTACTTCAATATAGGTGACGCCATTGATCTTCTCAGCTGGCATTTCTTCACAAACGATGGCCAGTGCACCCTGATTTTCGGCATTTTTGATAAAGTCATGACCATCTGAGATCGTTCCGCGTATGGCAACAAAGACATCATTCAACTTAACCTTCCTGGAATCAAAATGAACGTCATTGATGGTTACACCGGTATCTCCGGTCACCGCCTTCATATTCACCTTGTATAATATGTCTTTTAAAACGCTCATTAACTCAACTCCAGTTTTACTGTTTGATTATTCTTGATCTGCTGCCCGGCAGAAACCGACTGTCTTTTCACTATGCCTTTCCCGTTGAATCTCACTTCCAGGCCTAAATTCTCAAGGAGAGAGATCGCATCCATGGCCGGCATCCCGGTCACATCTGGCATTAGTAATTTCTCATTCTGGATCTTGGCGTAGTACTTTTCAAAATCGGTATTCACCTCATTATCCTCAACCTCCAGGCTCTCCAATTCTTCCATCACAGGCGTGTCTGTATAGATCTTCCTGGCGATATCCTTAAAGACCGGGGCGGCAACGATATTCCCATAATAGCCTTTTCTCCTGTTAGGTTTATGAATGACCACTATACAGGAATATTTTGGATCTTCAGCTGGGAAATAACCCGCAAAAGATGCGATATATCGTCCTGGTTCGATCCAGTATTCGGTCTGGCAGGTACCGGTTTTACCGGCCATGGAGAAATTATCGGTATAAATATTCGAAGCCGTTCCGCGGATCACCGTATTCTTCATCATCTCCCTTACTTTTTTG
Organism: Christiangramia oceanisediminis; assembly: GCF_022570735.2. Taxonomy (GTDB): domain Bacteria; phylum Bacteroidota; class Bacteroidia; order Flavobacteriales; family Flavobacteriaceae; genus Christiangramia; species Christiangramia oceanisediminis. The sequence goes on from NZ_JANCNS010000003.1 coordinate 783,479, forward strand.
GCAGTCTCCGGGGAGCAAATTGAAGGATTAATCACTTCTTTATCTTTAACAAGAACAGGCTTATCCCGGTCTTTTACCTCTTTGATAAAACGAGGCTTGATCATTTCACCATCATTTGCGATGGCATTGTAAAAAGTAAGAGTTTGCAATGGCGTTAGGGAAACACCATAGCCAAATGCCATCCAAGGCAGGCTTAAACCATTCCAGGATTTGTCTTGAGGATGAGGGATTCGGGGGGATCCCTCACCTTTGATTTCAAGACCAATCTTACGGTTAAGTTGCATTGAATAAAGCCTGTCTACAAATTTTGAAGGATCCTTCTTATATCCTTCAGTGATCATTTTTGTGAATGCCGTGTTGGAAGAAACTTCAAAAGCCTTGGCAGCTGAGATCTTGCCATAGCCGCCATGATGTGAATCTCTTACTGGCCTTCCATAATATCTCACCACTCCTTTTTCGGTATCTACGATCTGGCTCGTGTCGATCACCTTATCCTCGAGTCCGGCAACCATGGCCATCAACTTAAAGGTTGACCCCGGCTCGTGTGATTCGTATACCGCGTAATTTCTTTTTTCAAAATAGGTTCCTTCCTTGGTACGCCCAAGGTTAGACATGGCCTTGATCTCACCGGTTTTGGTCTCCATGACCACTACCGTACCATGATCTGCTTCAAAATATTCAAGCTGGCGAAGCAGTGAGTGATGCGCAATATCCTGGATGTTCACATCTATGGTAGAAACCACATCAAATCCGTCTTTAGGCTCCAGTTCATTATTATCACTGATAGGCTTCCACTGACCTTTGGCGATCTTCTGCTTCAGTCTTCTTCCATCGGTGCCCCGCAAATAATTGCTAAAGGCTCCTTCCAGGCCCACCCTGGTGAAATAGCCATTTTCGTCCCTTCTTTCATAACCAACCGTTCTTTCTCCCATTTTACCAAGCGGATGCTCTCTAACGGTACTCTGCTCGGTGATCATCCCACCTTTGTAAGGCCCCAGGTTGAACATGGGAAACTGCCTGATCTTCATATAATCTGAATACCCAAGGTTCTTTGCTATTAACACATAACGCTGATGGTTAGCTCTGGCAGTTCTTAATTTCTGAGAATAGTAAGAAGGAGAATTTCCCAGCATTTTGGCCAGCTTATCGGAAAGCGGACCAATATTTTCTTCAAAGTTCTTATCAGATACCGTTACGGCATCAAATCGTATATCATATTTAGGAACCGAGGTAGCCAGGAGGTTTCCGTTCGCATCATAAAGATTACCCCGGTTAGCGGGAATTTTGAAATTCCGAAGGGTGCGCTCTTCAGCCAACTCCTTATAATAATCGCCCTGAACAAATTGAATATTGACCAACTTGAAACCTACCGCCGCTGCAAATAGAAACAGACAGGCAGCCACCAAATACATTCGATTCAGGATGCTTTTTTCAGTTGTTGCCATCGCAGGTTAGTCTTTAATTATCACTCGTATCTTATTGGGCGGGGTATCTGAAGGCCCAATTCCCTTTTCTACCATCTTTTCAGTTATGGTAGATTCCATTTTAATCTTCATCAGGTCTGAACGTCTTTCAACGAATTCACTCCTCAACTCTCTTACCTCATCGTTCAACCTTGCTATTTCATGTACTTTTTTCTCTGCACTATGCGAACTGGCTATCATCACGATGGCCAGGATGGTACAGAAAACAATAAAACGCCAGTTTTTATAAGCATCTTCACTTATCAGAAAATTCGCCTTCAATATGTTATAAAAACCCTTCTTCATATATCTATAGCTTTTTGGCTATTCTCAACTTTGCACTTCGGGCGCGGTTATTACTTTTGATCTCTTCTTTGGAAGGAACTATTAACCCACCTACTTTTTTAAAAGGAACCGAAATATTCCCAAACATGTCCTTCTCTGGCTCTCCCTCAAAAAGGCCACTCCTTATATATCGCTTCACCAGCCTGTCTTCAAGCGAGTGATACGAAATAAGACTTAATCTGCCTCCGGGCTTTACCACCTCTTCAGTTTGCTTAAGAAATTCCTTTAAGACCTCGATCTCCTGGTTCACTTCGATCCTGATCGCCTGGTAGATCTGGGCCAGTATCTTGTTTTCCTTCCCCTTAAAAAGCAAAGGTTTTAAAAGTTCGTTCAGCTGCTCGCTGGTCTCGATAGGTCCATTTCTTCTTTCCCCAACGATCACCCTGGCAAGCTTGGGAGCATTCTTGAGATCGGCATAATCATAGAACAACTTCTTCAATTGCTCCTCATCATACTCGTTGATCACCTCGTAGGCACTCAAAGCACTCCCCTGGTTCATCCTCATATCCAGCTTCGCATCGAACCTCGTGGAGAAACCTCTTTCGGCTTCATTGAACTGATGGGAGGAAACACCAAAGTCTCCCAGGATCCCATCCACCTGCTTCACACCATAGAATCTCAAGAAACGCTTCAGAAACCTGAAGTTCTCATTGATAAGCGTGAATCGCGGATCGTTAATCTTATTTTCAAGAGCGTCTTTATCCTGATCGAAAGCGAACAATTTTCCACCTTCTCCCAGCCTGTTCAATATTTCCCTGGAGTGTCCGCCACCACCAAAAGTGACATCCACATAAACCCCTTCTGGCTTTATATCAAGGCCATCAACAGATTCATGCAATAGAACGGGGTTATGATACTCCATCGAAATCGAAATCATCATTGCCCATCACCTCTTCGGCTAATTCTGCAAAATCTTCCGGAGAGTCTTCAAGGCTTTGTTCATATTTATCCTTATCCCAGATCTCAACGATATTAATTGCCGAAGAAAGAACGATCTCTTTCTCAATCCCGGCAAAACCAACGAGATCTCTAGGTATCAAAAGCCTGCCATTGGTATCCACCTCAACGGTTTTAACCCCGGCAGTAAATTTTCTTATGAAATCATTATTTTTTTTCTTGAACCTGTTCAGCTTGTTCATTTTCGCCATTAGACCATTCCATTGATCCATGGGATAAAGTTCAAGACAGTTTTGAAATACCGAGCGTTTGATGACAAATCCATGCTGCATGGCGGGAGCCAATTGCTTCTTCAAGGCAGAAGGCACCATCATACGGCCCTTTGCATCGACTTTGCATTCGTATGTCCCAATTAGATTTATCACGGTTAGGTATTATAGAGCCAAATATATTGAAAAAATTACCACATTTTACCACTTTTTACCACAATGTTGATAAATTTTGCCACCCTATATGTTTGAAAACCTTCTCAATAGCCCTATTTACTTAGGATTCAGTAAATTGAAAAAAGGTGGGAGAGTTTTTAACTTTTCAGCATAAAATGAAGCTAAAACGCAAGACCTCCGGAGCCGGAATTAACCGCTCCAGTTAAGCAAAATTGTTTATACTTGTATCGAAATCGCTATATTTGCGATTGCTAACCGCAAAGGCTATCAATGAAAGATCACTTAAGGCAAGAGGGGAAATTCACGTATCTTGAAAAAGGGGAAGGAACTCCAATCGTTATTCTGCATGGACTTATGGGCGGCTTAAGCAATTTTGACGGGGTTATAGATTATTTCCCGGAAAATGGCTACAAGGTACTTATTCCAGAACTTCCTTTATATTCTATGTCTTTATTAAAGACCAGTGTTGGCACATTTGCCAAGTACCTGAAGGAATTTATTGACTTCAAGGGCTTCGAAAAAGTGATCCTTTTAGGGAATTCCCTTGGTGGTCATATCGCACTTCTCGCGACTAAAATGTTTCCTGAAATTGTGGAAGCACTAGTCATCACCGGTAGCTCCGGGCTTTATGAGAATGCGATGGGTGAAAGTTACCCCAGGCGTGGTGATTACGATTTCATCAAAAAGAAAGCCCAGGCAGTATTTTACGATCCGGAGGTTGCAACCAAGGAGATCGTAGACGAGGTTTATGAGACCGTGAGCGATCGAAACAAACTGGTTAAAACACTGGCAATCGCTAAAAGTGCAATAAGGCACAATATGGCCAAGGACCTTCCAAAAATGAAAACCCCAACCTGTATAATCTGGGGTAAGAATGACACAGTTACTCCACCCGAGGTTGCAGAAGATTTTGATAGACTCCTACCCGATGCCAACCTATACTGGATCGACAAATGCGGGCATGCAGCCATGATGGAGCATCCCGAAGAATTCAACGAGCTCCTTCATACCTGGCTGAAGCAACGAAAAATATAAATTCACGATCCCATGAAGATCAAGTCAGCCGATTTTGTGATCAGCAATTCCAAGGTAGAACTCTGCCCGAAGAGCCATTTGCCTGAATACGCCTTTATTGGTCGTAGTAATGTTGGGAAGTCGTCTCTTATCAATATGCTTACCGGGAGAAAATCCCTCGCAAAAACCTCCGCCAAACCGGGAAAGACCCAATTGATCAATCATTTTTTGATCAATAAGAACTGGCACCTGGTAGACCTGCCAGGTTATGGATACGCGAAGGTTTCAAAATCTACTAAAAGGGTTTTCCAGAAGTTCATTACCGCCTATTTCGAAAAAAGAGAACAAATGGTTTGTGCGTTCGTACTGATCGATTCACGCCATAAACCGCAGGCCATCGATATGGAATTCATGCAATGGCTGGGAGAAAAGGCTATTCCTTTCTGCATTATTTTCACCAAAGCCGATAAGTTAAAGCCGAAGGAACTGGAAAAGAACCTGGCTAATTACAAGGCTGAAATGCTGGAAACCTGGGAAGAAATGCCCGAATATTTCGTCACTTCGGCGACATCGGGAATGGGACAGGATGAGATCCTGGATTATATCGATAAGTTAAATGAACTGCCAGCTATTCAATAGTTAAAACTTCTACTCTATTGGTTTAACCAAAACTAAAAACCGTATTTTAGAATGAAAACATTCATAACATTTTCAGTTCTTTTTATTCTAATATCGGGAAATATGGCTGCACAAACCAATAACGATACAGAAAAGGCCTTAACCATATATGACGTCGATGGCTTTGTTAATTCGGATGAAAACGGACTATTCCATTATATAATTAGTCTAAAAAGTAAAGACTCCTTATTCACAAGTGATGGCTATAAATTTATTATAGATAACCGCTTAGGTTTTGATAAATATGCAGACCTGAAAGGTATTGGTGAAGAGGTATCTTTAGATTCCGTAAAGTATCTAGATATTTCAGAACTATCTAAATTCACCAATTGTGAACTGCATAATTTTTTGAGCCTGCAAACGAAGATATTCGTCATTTTCAAACCTAAGGATAAAGCCCAATTTTATAAATACCCAATCATTTATACGGGTACTCAAAAAAATATTGAAATGCTAAAGAATTAATCTAACTTCAGTTTTGAAAATCGTATTCTGAAAGATAATGAACCAGAAGGGTATTCTAAAAACAGTCCAAATAATCTTCCTTTCAATTTTGCTAATACTATTTCAAAGTTGTGAAAACAAAATTGGGACCGAAGAAATCTTTAATGATTCCTTTAAGGAGATTTTGGAAAAAACTGTAATTGATCTCAGGAATAATATTCCTCCCAGGTATAAAAAAGATTCAGAAGAAGTTAAAAAGCCAATTGAGAAATGGAAGGTCGAGGTTTCGAAAACTCCAATAGCATTTGATTTTAGTTACATCGACAGGTTACCTCCGGAATTTTCCTTTGTCAGGAATAATGATGAAAACCTAGAAATCGGTTATTTACCCGAATCAGTCGAAAGCTTCACTCATGAAAACTTTGAGGTAAGCTTTACACCTACTAATGCAACTGAATCTCAATATGATGAAAAAATACTGGTAAGTGATCTTATCCTGAACAGCAGCCGGGATAAAGCTGTTCTGTTTTATGTAACATCAACATCCAGCAAGAATGTGGGAGGTGAATATATTCTATTTAAGAAATTAAACAACGAATGGCAGGTCATCGATTATATCGCCCTGTTTTTTTCATAGAAATTTTCTTTTCACCAAAAGACTTAAATAGCATTCAAGCGAGAATCTATCAATCTCATTAATTCTTGAATGGAATTAAGCTGACTTATCTCTTCTTTAGAAACAAAAACCTCCAATCCCTTATTCCCCCGAAACAATATCAGCGGGAATTCAAATTTGTGTCCGAATTTGGAAGCATACTGTTTTCGAAATTCATCGCGATGAAGAAACTCGGTTTCCAGATCAAGATTCTGCCTGAATTCCCGCCAGCTTTTCTTTTCTTCGGTCAAACCATGAGTCAGCGCACATAATTTGCAGTCGTAAGTCGAAGGACTAACCACCTTATGCAGGCTGTCCAGCAAACTGTTCAGCTTACCCGAATCGGCATTATAGACAAAAATGAGTTTTTCCAATTACTGTTTTTTGATCTCGGTCTTTTCTGCGAAATAATCACAAAAATCTTTCATCGTATCCCGCATCTTATCATCCTGGGTGGCCCTGTAATAAGTCTCGCTCATGGAAACCAGGGTCTGGTGAAAGAATTTTTTCATTTCATCAACTGGCATTTCCTTCGTCCAAAGGTCTATACGCAGGGTTTCCTGCTGTTTGCTATCCCAGACAGAAAGCATCAATGCCTTGGCCTCCTCCTTATACACATTCCCATCTTCAGCAGTCCAGGTGATGGTTTCCGGTACGTGGTTCTCATCGGTAACCACTTCAATATTGATATCAGATTTCTTGTATTGAGACATTATTTCTTCGGTTTATATTTTGCGTTATTGAATAGTTCTTCGGCTGAAGTGTTCAGCATTTTTTGAATGGAAACATCATTCTTGTCCATATAGGACCTTACGATCATCCAGCCAATATATTGCCCTAGCCTGGCAGGGGATTCGGCATCCAGCTGCAGGTAAAATTTGGAAAATGGCGCCGGGTATAAAAACCGGCTGTATAATTGGGAATCGGTATCGAAGATCAATTCATTTTCTACAAAATATCTCCAAACCTGGCCTTCATTGGAAACCGCCCAATCCAGCTCCTCCTGGGTATAGCCAATTTTTTCGGCATCGCTTTTAAACGGAATGAGCTTATCCTTCAGGTACAGGATCTTGCCGTAGTATAACAAGTGAGCCAGGAATGTCCTGGAATTGGGCCCTGGTACATATTCCTCCGCTAATTCGGTAGCTGCATCCACGGTGATCTGCTCTTTCCTGAAATTCTTTTTGAGGTATTCCTGTATCCCAATATAAAATTTATGCTCTTCACCAAGATAATTATCCAGGGCTATAAAAAGATAATCGCCCGTGTAGATCACCTTGTTCTTATAGTCTACTTCTGAAGTTACCGTGATCACATCGGGCGCCTCGAAAGCAGGAAAATAAAATTTTGTATGCTGAAACAGGCTGTGAAGTTCATCGTTAACAGCAGAGAACTCCGGAAAAGCCTTTTCCACTTCGGTCTCGATCTCCAGCTGAAGGCTATCATTCAGTTTCTGAACCCACATGCTATCGGGATATTGCTCGGGGAAAAGAAAGGGAAAGTCAGCCTTTAATTCTGAAAGATTTTCTTCTGTAGCCTCTGCAAATAATCGGTCAAATCTTACCAATTCAAAATCCACGTTCACTTGCTCGATCTTTTCTTCGACTTCAGAAGCTTCGTTACATGAAATTAGATTGAAGGCTAGTAATAATATCAAAAATCTCTTCAGCATAAATCCGTACTTTGAAGGCTTTAACGCCAGTGCCTTTCAAAAATTGAGTTTTAGTATTAGATTTGTGTGGCAAAGGTATTACTTACAATTAAAAACACCCAACATTTATGCAGACAGAAAAGGTTGCCGATCATATCATAAACTGGCTAAAGGAATACGCCACCAGGGCGAACATGAACGGATTTGTTGTAGGTGTAAGTGGCGGGATCGATTCAGCTGTAACCTCTACTCTTTGCGCTAAAACAGGTATGAACACGCTTTGCCTGGAAATGCCAATTCACCAGGATAAGGGCCAGATCACGCGTGCAAGAAAACACATCGATGAATTACAACATAACTTCGCCAATGTAAGCAGCCTGGAGGTGAATCTTACACCGGTTTTTGACGAATTCAGGAATGCAATGCCACAGCATCGCGAAACGGCTCCACTGGACCTGGCTTTGGCAAATTCCCGTGCCCGGCTTAGAATGACCACTCTTTATTATTTCGCCGGACTTCACAAATACCTGGTTGCCGGTACCGGCAATAAAGTTGAAGATTTTGGGGTTGGTTTTTATACAAAATATGGAGATGGAGGCGTTGACCTGAGCCCTATTGCAGACCTGGTTAAAAGCGAGGTTTACGAACTAGGGAAATACCTGAACATCATCGACGAAATCATGGTGGCACCACCTACCGATGGTTTATTTGGCGACAGCCGCAGCGATGAAGACCAGCTGGGTGCTTCTTACGATGAATTGGAGTGGGCAATGCTAGAAAAAGACGGTGGAAGAACTTCAGGTGATTTTGAAGGAAGGCAGCGTGAAGTTTTTGATATCTACTCCAGATTGAACAGCGCAAACCAGCATAAAATGCTCCCGATTCCAGTCTGCGAAATACCCGTTCATCTTAAGAAATAGGCTTCTTATCGAATATGTTAACAACTCTTATGGTTTAATTAACCAAAGCATTATTTTAGGTTAACAAAAGCAATCTCAACGAGTTACCCCCGGACTTGTTTTTAACTTAAAATCATGTATCGAGTACTAATTGCAGACCACCATCCTATAATTTTAGAAGGTGTAAAATGTGTATTACAAAACAACCCGGCATTACAGGTAACAGGAAGAGTTGGTAGCGGAACACAGCTATTCAACCAGTTGGAGAAGGATGCGCCAGATGTTTTGATCATTGAACTGGATCTCCCCCAAATTAACGGAATCAACGCCATACGACGAATCAAGCAGGAATATCCTGATGTAAAAACCCTGATTTTTAGCTCTCATCCTGAAGAAATGTATGCCCTGAGTGCCATCAAAGCCGGTGCTGCAGGATATATTTCCAAACATGCCGAGAACGACACTTTAGAGAAAGCGATCTACCAGGTTGCAAGGGGCGGAATTTACCTGAATCGCAAGATCACCGAAAAATTGAATTCAGGCATTTCGCGAGGTAAGAGTTTGATTACAAAATTCAAGAAGCTTTCTACAAGAGAATCGGAAGTTCTTAATTTGTTATCATCAGGAAAACGGAACAAGGATATCGCAGAAGCCCTGGATATCAACGAAAAAACCGTAAGCACCTATAAGACCAGGTTACTTAAAAAGCTCAAGGTAGATAATGTGGCAGATCTTATCACGCAGTCAAGACTGCTTCAACTTAATACTACATAACGCGACCAAGTCTTTCAGAAAGCAAGGTACGTAGTTTATTGAAGCCTACTACTTCATTCTTAATATCGGTTCGTTCGTCCTCGGTTTCGGCGGTGCGTATGCCTTCCAGAAGTTCCTGAAGCTTTCTGTCTATTAAATGACGCCTTAAATTGAGAATGGTCTGCGTCACATACTGGTTCACGGCCTGCTCCTTCTTCTTGACCGGTATATCATGGCGATCCCAGCTATGAAGTTCATACTGCTCTTCCTGCATCAGGATATCTGTGATCTCCTTAGACTGAGAAGGCTCCAGTTCGTTTACCACATTACCAATTTCGAACTCCTCCCCGGTATTGAGCCTGTTGATAAGGACCTGATACAATTCCCGGAAATCTTCATTGGAAAAAGCGATCTCATCTTCCTGCAAATCCAAAAATACCTTCTCAAAGACCTTTGATTGCTGAACATCGGGTTCTAAAATCAACTCGCCCGTATCATCATTTTGTTTGAGCAAAAGATCTTCAAAATCTTCCACTTCGTTTCCATATAGCATCAGGATCTTAATGATGTTTCTTTCCAGGATGTAGAGCTGATCAACTTTAGGAGTTGTAACTGGTTTTTCCCGGACCACTTCCATTTTTTGTTTGCCCTGCCTGGATGAAGATGGCACCTCTTTATTCTGAATTTGAGCCAGCGTTGCGTACAATACCTCGTCTGAAATATCCATGATACGGGAACATTCCTGCAGATAAACTTCCTGCTGGATATTATCGGGGATCTTGGCAATACTATTGACCATATCCCTGATCAATCCGGCCTTTTTCACCGGATCGTTCTTGGCCTCATCCATCAACAGCGAAGCCTTGTATTTGATGAAATCCTGGGAGTTCTCTTCAAGAAATTCCCTGATCTCCTCTTCCGAATTGGCTCGTGCAAAACTATCTGGATCTTCACCTTCCGGAAACGGACAAACTTTCACATTCATCCCCTGCTCCAGGATCAAATCGATACCTCTTAAAGAAGCACGGGTTCCTGCCGCATCCCCGTCAAAAAGAACGGTAATGTTTTTAGTAAGCCTGTTGATCAGTCTTATCTGTTCGGGAGTCAGGGCAGTTCCAGATGATGAGACCGTGTTCTCGATCCCGCTCTGGAAAAACTGGATCACATCGGTATAACCTTCAACCAGGTAACAGTTATCTTCTTTAGAGATTGCCTGTTTCGCATGATAAATACCGTAAAGCACCTTGCTTTTATGGTAAATATCGCTTTCAGGAGAATTCAGGTATTTCGCGGCTTTCTTGGTGTTGTTGAGTATCCTTCCGCCAAATCCCAGCACACGGCCAGACATGGAATGTATGGGAAACATCACCCTGCCTTTAAACCGGTCGAACTTTTTATCTTCCTTTACGATGGTCAAGCCGGTCTTTTCGAGGTATTCGAGCTTATAGCCATCATCACGAGCCTTATTGGTAAAGGCGTCCCATTTATCGGGTGAATAACCCAGATCAAATTTTTTGATCGTTTCAGAAGTAAAGCCACGTTCCTTAAAATAACTAAGGCCAATCGCCTTGCCCTCATCTGTTTCAAGCAGGGAATGCTGGAAAAATTTACTGGCATATTCCGAAACCAGGTACATGCTCTCCCGCTCATTGGCCTGCTCCTTCTGTTCGTCACTTTGCTGGGTCTCCTCGATCTCGATCCCATATTTCTTAGCCAGGTAACGAATGGCTTCCGGATAGGTGAAATGCTCGTGTTCCATTAAAAATGCCACCACATTACCACCTTTCCCACTACTGAAATCCTTCCAGATCTGCTTCACCGGTGAGACCATAAAACTGGGAGTTCGCTCATCGGTGAACGGACTCAAGCCTTTGAGGTTACTTCCCGATCTTTTCAATTGAACAAAATCACCAATAACCTCCTCTACCCGGGCGGTTTCAAAAACAGTATCTATAGTAGATTTAGAGATCAAAGATCAGGAATTTTGGGATCAGGTTTCAAAAATAAAGTTTTAAAACCAACTATTAAATTAAAAAAGGCTTCCTTTCGAAAACCTTTTTTAGTCATTAAAAATGAAGCTATAACTAATCCAAAATTTCGTTCAATTCAATGACCTTCCAGCCCCTGGTATATGAAAGTAACTGATCGAATATCGCAGCATGGCCCGCTCCTACCAGTATCATTATCTTATCATCTGAGTCTTCGGTTAATTTTTGAATTATGGACCACATATAAATGTTACGTCGATACCATTCAGAAGCAAGGTAAGCACCTACAAATTCGTCAACTTTCCCTACTTCGGTAGCAATTCCTGTATAGAAAGAAATATTTGCCTCCCGGCTCTCCCTGGTGTTTAAATTCAATAGAATCCTTTTTAATGACCAGCCACTACTTATTTGCGAATTAAACTCTTCTTCATATTTTTCAATTTCGCTTTCAATCTGCTTTTTTAATCCTAACTGCTCATTTTTATCAATCGTAGCCATTAAACTATCATAAGGAAAGTTGGTTCCCCTGTAATCCATCGGGTATACTTTAGGATGATCCAGTTTTTTCGCAGTCCTGAAGGCTAATTGAAAAATTTCGTTTTTCCGGTAGAAATCGGTTTTAGAAGTATCATTACTGAAACTTTCAACCGAGTACAAATCATAAATCGAATCTAATCCCCTGGTCCTGGCATAATTCCATTCCACAAAGATCTTATCTGGTCCAAATTCATTAATTGCTGAGGATATTTGATCCAAATCTTCCTGAGATCCCCGGGAAAGGACATCAAAAGATTCGGTTCGAGCAACATCCAGGCCTGGATTATGAAAGTGGAAGGTCCCGACTAACAGAACCTCTTTTTCCTGGGCCTGCATTGAAGCCATACAAATAAAGAAAAACGAAATAGGAGCAATTAAAATTCTCTTTATCATACCGCTTTGTTATTTAATCAACGTCGAACCTAAGTCCCACTGAAAAATTATGTAAATCGGAATTTGGGTCGGCGAATATTGGCTGCAGATCATATTTAGCGTAGAGCGTAGCCCAGCCCCAGCCCATGTAACCACTAAGACCGTAGACGAAATCATTAGTGTTATAATCGCCTTTTAGCTTGTCCTTTTGTTTGTCGCCATCGATCTCGTATTTCAGTTTCTGGCGCTCCCCAATCATCACCCCGGCATATCCACCAAGACCTATCTTGAATTTTCCTTCGGTAGAATAGCGCACGTAATTCTTGCTCTCTCTTTTTGAGGAAGGACCGAATTCAAAGTGAACAGGAGCTACCAGTTTATCCATTCTGAATTTGGATTTATCCAGATCATACTCGAATTCCTGAAGGAAAGTCTCGTCTCCATCCTCAACATAATACCGGTTATCTGTTGGCTTCAGACCGTCGAACATGAAGGAAAATCCGTATTTCAACCTCAACCAGTTGGAATTATCAAAAACACGGGTTTTCCAGGCCCACCCGATTTCGAAGAACCGGCTTCCGGCAAGCTTGAAGTCGGAATCATTAATAGACTGCCCGTCACCCAGAGCATTGTTAAAACCTGCTGCGATCACCAGGTCGCTGGTTGTTCGTTTATCATATTTTCGTTCGCGCTCTTCATTGACACGAACAGTAATCACCTTGCCATTTTCTGCTATTGCAATATAGCCGGTATCATCGTTATTCCGCTCTTCGAATTCGTATTCATTTTCCATGATGGTGATACGATTTTCGATGTTCAGGGCATGCAGTTCTGCCGCTTCTTTTTTCAGTTTTTCGGCTTCTTCTACCGTGATCTCCTCGTCTTCCAGCCTTTTATTGATCGCTTCGACCTTTTCACGAAGTTTTTCCTTTTCTTCCTTGATAATCTCCTGTCTCTTGTTTTCCAGGATCTGTTCTTTTGTTTGCTCCTTCTCTTCCTGCGCGTAGATGATTTGAGTTGAGCAGGTCAATGCTAAAAATACCAGTTGAAAAAATAATAGTCTCATGATTTTAGTGTTTAATTTTTGTTCGATTCAGGCAAAAGCCATCCTCTTCACATTTGATTGATGAATAACCCTTTTCGGGATGATTTATAGTTAAATTGAATTAATCGTTTCTAGTCGCGATCGCTGATTTAGCCTTCTGGAACTCATCTTTTAAGAAATCGAAAACTTCCATTCTAAAGGATTGGTCCAGATCATATTCCACTTCGTTCAGCAGCATTTGGGCCGCCACTCTTGCCTCTATATTTTGCCTTTCTGCCCTGATATCGCGGGTAGCTTCAGCCAGCAGGGCATCAACTTCTGAAACGACCTTAGAAGTTCCTGCAACTGCTTCCTGTTTCGGGGTTTGAGGAAAAAAATTCCTTTCCTCCAGCTGAATTTTGTTATCTGCTACCTGTTCCAGTACAGCAGGTTCTATATAACCAGGCTCAAGCTTAACTCTATTATTAGGTTCTGTTAAGGCAAGCCTGGAAGTTTTATTTTTATCCTGAATTCCCGCTTTCGGAGGCTCGTTTTCGTTGCTTTCAGAAGCAATTTTGTCCTTTTCAACCCCTGTGGCCGGCTCATTTGTTTCAGTAGCCAAACGGGTCTCAGGTTCGATCCTATTGCTGTTAACAGACTCATCTTCTGCATTTACCGGCGTTTCAACAACCGGAATATTTTCCTGCTGGTTCTCGATAAAAAGCAAACTTGCCACCAGTAAAACAACTACCGCTGCGGCGGAAGAGATCCACCACCTGGTTACAGGCTTCTTTTCAGCCTTATCAAGCCTGGAGCTTAGCTCCTCCCAGCTCTTTTCAGACGGAGCGATCTCTCTTTTTTCGAGCTGCTCCCTGATATGTTCTTCAAATTTAATTGGTGCCATAACCTGTTTCATTTAATTCACTCATTCGCTCCTGAAGCATTTTCCTTGCCTTGAAAAGCTGGGATTTAGAGGTACCTTCAGAAATATCAAGCATTTTTGCAATTTCAGAATGCTTATAACCTTCAACCGCGTATAACACAAAAACGGCTCGGTAACCTTCGGGAAGCGCATCGATCAATTTCTGTATTTCGGCTACTTCCATTTCAGAATTGATATTATTGAACAATTCTTTGTTCTCATACCCCAGATCTTCCTGAAATTCCAGTTTTTTATACTGTCTCAAAAACGAAATGGATTCCCTGATCATGATACGCCTTACCCAACCTTCAAAACTTCCTTCATTCCTATAATCTTTCAAATGTTTGAAGACCTTAAAGAAACCATTCAGCATCACCTCCTCGGCATGATGAATGTCCTTGATATACTGCCTGCAAACACTTAACATTTTAGGCGAATGCAATTCATACAGCTTTTGCTGGGCATCCCGTTTTCCGGCGGCTGCCCTTTTGATCAAAGAAGTTTCGTTCTTAAAAAGCTGTATTACTTTTACCATTCTCAAAAGACTCTCTATTTACATAGACGAATGAAAGTTACAAAAGGTTGCCTCAGGTTTTAAAATTTTTATTTTTTATTGATTTAGGTAGGCATATCATAACTTGTATCTTTGCTAAAGAACGTTCGATATGGCAAAGGAAGTCAGGATTAACAAGTATTTGAGTCAGTTAGGATATTGCTCCCGCAGGGAAGCCGATAAATTAATAGACCAGGGCAGGATCACCATCAATGGCAAGGTTCCGGAGATGGGCACCAAGGTATTGGAGGGAGATGATGTGCAGGTAGACGGTAAATCGGTTTCAAAGACCGAACTTAAAGAACCCAATGTTTACCTGGCCTTCAACAAACCTGTGGGGATCGTTTGTACGACAGACACCAGGGTAGAAAAGAACAATATCATTGATTATATCAATTATCCTAAAAGGATCTTCCCCATTGGCCGATTGGACAAACCCAGTGAAGGCCTTATTTTCCTTACCAATGACGGAGATATCGTAAACAAGATATTGAGGGCAAGGAATAATCATGAAAAGGAATATATCGTTTCGGTCAATAAACCTATTACTTCTGATTTTATAAGAAAAATGAGTAACGGCGTGCCGATCCTTGATACGGTAACCCGGAAATGCGAGGTAGAAAAACTGGGGAAACACACCTTCAGGATTGTTCTTACCCAGGGATTGAACAGGCAAATTCGAAGAATGTGTGAATTTTTAGGCTACGACGTAACTTCCCTGAAGCGAATACGAATCATGAATGTAGGGCTCGACATTCCTGTAGGCAAGTGGCGCGATCTTACCAAAGAAGAACTGAGTGAATTAAATGCATTATTAGAAGACAGCACCAAGACCGAAGAGGCTTCCATTGAGTCGGTTAACCGGAAACCGCCAACTGAAAAGCGCAGAAGGCCACGAAGGAACAAATCTTAACACATAATTAGTGAGAGAACCATCTTATTTGTACCTTCTTCTTATTATTTTTAATACGTTTTAAATCTAAAATTATTTTATAAGATGAAAATACAACCCTTCCACCTGGCCATACCTGTTTCAGATCTCGAAAAATGTAGAAAATTCTATAAGGAAACCCTGGGTTGCGGGGAAGGAAGAAGCAGTGATCACTGGGTGGATTTCAATTTCTTTGGTCACCAGCTTGTAATCCATTACCAGGATCCTGCAGAGACAAAGGCTTCCACTTCCAACCCTGTAGACGGTAAGGAAGTGCCTGTTCCGCATTTTGGAGTGGTTTTGCAATGGGATGTATTCCACGAATTTGCTAACTTACTAAAGGCTAAAAATATTGATTTCATCATCGAACCTTATATTCGATTTGAAGGAAAACCGGGAGAACAGGCAACGATGTTTTTTAAAGACCCATGCGGAAATGCACTGGAATTCAAAGCTTTTAAAGATATGAACCAGCTTTTTGCAAAATAATAGTCGTTTCGTTTACTCCCTAACCAACCAATTTAAATGGACAGACTTAAACCGTCATTAGTACGCCAGCTATTCGTATTGCTGCTTATTCTGTTTTTAACGGTTCTCATTTTTGTAGAATTACTGCCTTATCTCTCGGGGATTCTTGGTGCTATCACTCTTTACGTGCTGTTGAAAAAATGGATGAACAGGCTGGTTAGCAAAGGCTGGAAACCTCCACTCGCTGCAGCTCTCTTAATGACGCTTTCATTTGTTGGTATTCTGGTTCCCGTGATCCTGGTGGCGTTCATGCTAACTTCCAAAATTGGCAAAGCGGTATCAAATCTGGAACGGGTTCTCGCAGCCGTAAAGGAACAAATGAATAATGTGGAGAATTATATAGGCTATGATGTAAGTTCCAGCATTGATACTTCTGCCGTAACCGGCTGGATCTCCACCAATTTACAAAGCCTGGCAGGCGGAACCTTCAATGCCATCATTGCCATAGGTATCATGTATTTTCTCTTGTATTATATGCTTACCAACCGACAATCCATGCGCGGTTCTATGCTTGAATATATACCACTTGGGCAGGATAATCTGGAGATCATAGGAAAGGAAAGCAATCAACTTGTTAAATCAAATGCTCTTGGAATTCCATTGGTAGCTATTGTCCAGGGAGTCATAGCACTGATAGGATTTTTAATATTCGGCGTGCCGGATCCTTTTTTCTGGTTCGTGATCACCGCCATCGGGTCTATGATCCCGTTTATAGGAACAGCAATAGGCATCATTCCGGCCGCGATCTTATTGTTCGCCCAGGGAAATGACTGGCAGGGAGTTGCCATTATCATTTATGGTTTTGTAGTGGTAGGCTCTACAGATAATATCATCAGGTTATACGTACTGGAGAGGCTGGCGAGCGTACACCCGCTTATCACCCTGATCGGGGTGATCGTAGGGGTGCCGCTATTCGGATTTATAGGGCTAATTTTCGGCCCCTTGTTAATTTCCCTCTTTCTATTAATTTTAAAGATCTATAAGAAGGAATACGGCAACGCCCAGGACAGATTATAAACAACCAAACTATTAGATTATGTTCGGAAAAAAGAAAAAAGAAATCGACGAGGAATATGTCAAAGGTGAGATCACCAGGATCGATGACGACGATGTGCAGCTTGCGGTAAGAAACCAGGAGGAGATCGCAGAAAAGATCATCAATTCCAATATGCTGAAGAAGTATTCTGAACTGGGGAAAATAATGTTCGGAATGCTGAAGGATTACCGAAAAGGCATTTACACAAAGGTCCCCTGGTTCACCATTGCGACCATCGCATTCGCCTTTTTATATATTCTGAATCCGCTGGACATTGTGCCCGATTTTATTCCGGGTCTGGGTTATATCGATGATTTCGCAGTACTTACTTTTGGCCTGCGATTTATAGAGTCTGATATTCACAGTTACCTCGACTGGAAGATCGAACAGGCCGACGCCGAAAATGCATAAAAAAAGGGATCATTTCGATCCCTTTTTTTATTACTTAAGCTCTGAAGCTCTTTTTCTATGTCTTTCACGTGCCAGTAATGTGTTTTTTAACAACATCGACACCGTCATGGGCCCAACCCCTCCCGGAACAGGAGTGATATAAGAAGCCCTTTTACTTACATTATCGAAATCTACATCTCCCTTGATTACATAGCCTCTTTCAGCATTCTCATCAGGAACCCTTGTAATCCCCACATCGATGATAACCGCATCATCCTTGATCATTTCACCTTTCAGAAAATCAGGAATTCCAACAGCGATAATGATAATATCGGCTTGAGAGGTTACCTGGGTGATATTCTTGGTAAACTCGTGAGTTAATGTAACCGTTGAGTTTCCAGGAAATCCGCTTCTCCCCATCAGGATGCTCATTGGCCTTCCTACGATATAACTTCTGCCAATCACCACGGTATGCTTCCCTTTGGTAGGAATATCATATCGCTCTAACAGCTCAAGAATACCGAAGGGAGTCGCCGGAATAAAAGTGGTCATATCCAGGGCCATCTTCCCGAAGTTAGTAGGATGGAAACCGTCTACATCCTTATCAGGATCTACGGCATTCAGAACTTTTTGAGTGTTGATCTGCGGAGGTAATGGCAATTGAACTATAAAACCATCGATATCATCATTCTGGTTCAGTTCTTCAATCTTATCCAGCAATTCCAGTTCGCTAATTGTATTGGGCAGTCTGTAAAGGGAAGACTCGAAGCCAACACGCTCACAGGCTTTCACTTTGGAGTTTACGTAAGTCATACTCGCTCCATCCTTTCCTACTATGATAGCAGCCAGATGCGGAACTTTCTCACCACGTTTTTTCATTTTGGCAACCTCGGCAGCAATTTCATCCTTGATGTCATTGCTCACCTTTTTACCGTCTAATATTGTCATTATTTCAGTATTCAGTTGGCAGTTGCAGTTGGCAGTTTTTATTGCTCAACTCCAAATTTACCTGGGTTATTAATCATGAAATTTAAAAGCTTCCCTACTTCCTCACTTTTTTGATGTAACTTCTCAAACTCTTCGCTTGAAATATACCCGCATTCACTGGCAAAGTGCAACCAGCTTTGAGTTTCTGCATTTTCCGAATCACTGTCGCTTAACTTGCTTTTATAATGATTAGGATATGTACGCTTTCTATATGCTTCAGCTATATTGGAACAAACCGATCTTGAACTTCTTCTAATCTGATCGGTTAAGCTATAAGTTTCTTCTTTTGGAAATGTTCTTGAAGTTTCAAAAATCATCATTGCTAGATCAAATGCATTCTGATAAGCCTTCAGAGATTTAAAACTCATATTTTGACCGTTTAATTAAACTGCCTACTGGAACTGTTTACTGCCCACTAGTTATTTCATCCCCTTCATCATTTGCATCATTTTGCGGCCGCCGCCTCCCTGCATCATTTTCATCATTTTACCCATTTGATTGAATTGCTTCAATAACTGGTTAACTTCCTGAACAGAAGTTCCCGAACCTTTTGCAATTCTTTTCTTCCTGCTGGCATTAATGATCTTTGGCTCGCTTCGTTCACCTGGTGTCATGGAGTGAATGATCGCTTCGATACCTTTAAAAGCATCATCATCGATATCCACATCCTTCAGCATTTTACCTGCGCCGGGGATCATTCCAAGAAGATCTTTCATAGATCCCATTTTCTTGATCTGTTGAAGCTGGTTCAGGAAATCATCGAATCCAAAAGCGTTTTTAGCGATCTTCTTCTGAAGTTTCCTGGCTTCCTCCTCGTCATACTGCTCCTGGGCACGTTCAACAAGGGACACAACATCTCCCATTCCCAGGATCCTGTCGGCCATACGAGACGGATAGAAAATATCGATCGCATCCATCTTTTCACCAGTACCAATGAACTTGATAGGCTTATTAACAACCGATTTGATCGAAATAGCCGCACCACCCCTGGTATCACCATCGAGTTTGGTAAGGATCACACCGTCAAAATTCAGGCGATCATTAAAGGCTTTTGCCGTGTTCACGGCATCCTGACCAGTCATCGAATCCACCACGAATAGCGTCTCATGAGGCTCGATCGCATCATGTATATTCTTGATCTCGGTCATCATCGCCTCATCCACCGCAAGTCTACCCGCGGTATCGATGATCACCACGTTGTGACCATTTTCCTTGGCGTGAGCGATCGCATTCTTAGAGATCGCAACCGGGTCCTGGTTTCCTTCCTCGGAATATACCTCAACGCCAACCTGCTCTCCAACTACATGCAACTGGTTGATCGCCGCAGGACGGTAAACGTCACAAGCCACTAAAAGCGGCTTCTTTGTTTTCTTATTTTTCAGGAAATTTGCCAGTTTTCCAGAGAACGTGGTTTTACCACTACCCTGTAGACCGGACATTAAAATCACAGAGGGATTTCCGGAAAGATTGATCCCTTCAGCCTCTCCACCCATTAGCTGGGTAAGCTCGTCTTTCACAAGCTTCACCATTAACTGCCCGGGTTTCAGGGTTTTTAGAACGTCCTGTCCAAGAGCCCTTTCTTTCACCGTATTGGTAAAATCCTTGGCTATCTTGTAGTTCACATCGGCATCTACCAGCGCGCGTCGCACCTCTTTCAGGCTTTCCGCAACATTGATCTCTGTAATCTGCCCATGCCCTTTCAGGACGTGAAAGGCATTATCTAACTTATCACTTAAATTATCAAACATAATCTTTCCTGTAATTTTATAGTATTGCTGCCAGGCAGCGAGTTGCAAATTTAATGATTTGAAGCTGAAAGAGAAAGTTCAAAAATCAAAATTCTATTTCCCATTGGATGCCGAAACAAGTTCAGCATGACGAACTATCAAATTTCCTACTCCTAACTTCGTACTTCTAACTTCGTACTTCAGCTTACATTCTCTCCGGAACTTCGATTCCCAGCAATTTAAATCCTGATTTGATCACATTGGCCACTACCGCCGAAAGTTGAACCCTGAAAACTTTTTCGGCTTCGTCTTCCACTCCCAGGATCGGTACATTCTGATAGAACGAATTAAAAGATTTAACCAGTTCATAGGTATAATTTGCGATCAGGGCAGGAGAATGATTTTCGGCTGCCAGGCCTATGGTTTCCGGGAATAGCTGAATTTGCTTGATCAGTTCCTTCTCTTTTTCATGGAATTTGAAATCTGTCGACAGGTCTGCCGAAGTATCAAAATCGGCTTTTCTCAGGATGGATTGTATCCTTGCGTAGGTATACTGAATAAAAGGCCCCGTATTCCCCTGGAAATCTACCGACTCTTCCGGGTTGAACAGAATTCGTTTTCTCGGATCCACCTTCAGAATATAATATTTAAGTGCACCCAGTCCAATGATTCGGTACAACTCTTCTTTTTCGGTTTCTGAATAGCCATCCAGCTTTCCTAATTCTTCTGAAATGCTTTTTGCGGTTTCAGCCATTTCCTTGATCAGATCATCGGCATCCACCACAGTACCTTCACGGCTTTTCATCTTTCCGCTTGGCAGGTCTACCATTCCGTAGCTAAGGTGATATAAAGCGTCTGCCCAATCATAACCCAGTTTTTTCAGAATAAGGAAAAGAACCTTGAAATGATATTCCTGTTCATTTCCAACGGTATAAACCATCTGGTTGATATCAAAATCGGCAAATCGCTGTATGGCGGTACCAATATCCTGTGTCATATAGACCGCGGTTCCATCGCTTCGAAGCACGATCTTTTCATCCAGGCCTTCGTCGCTCAGGTCTATCCAAACGCTCCCGTCTTCTTTTTTAAAGAAAACCCCATCTTCAAGACCTTTCTGAACATTATCCTTTCCAAGAAGGTAAGTTTCGCTTTCGTAATAATTTTTGTCAAAATCTACACCCAGCGCATCGTAAGTCTTATCAAAACCATCATAAACCCACTGGTTCATAGTTGACCACAATTTCACGACCTCAGGATCGTTAGCTTCCCATTTTCTGAGCATTTCCTGTGCCTCTACAAAAATTGGAGCTTCAGCCTTTGCCTCATCTTCAGATTTTCCTGCTTCCTGTAACTGGGCGATCTCTTTTTTATATTCCTGGTCGAACTTCACATAATAAATCCCAACCAGTTTATCTCCTTTGAGTCCTGTAGACTCAGGAGTTTCTCCATTTCCAAATTTCTGCCAGGCCACCATGGATTTACAGATGTGTATTCCACGGTCGTTGATCACCTGCACCTTGTAAACTTCATTCCCCGCTGCTTTCAGAATTTCAGAAACCGAATAACCCAGCAGGTTATTTCTTATATGTCCTAAATGAAGCGGTTTATTGGTGTTAGGCGAAGAATACTCCACCATGATCCCGCTGGCATCACTTTGTGGAAGAAGGATCCCAAAATCCTCACGCTCCCTGATTTCATTGAAGAATTCTATATAGTAATCATCACTGATAACAATGTTCAAAAAACCCTGCACCACATTAAATCTCGCAACTTCTTTAACTTCTTCCTGCAGGTAGTTCCCGATGGTCTCAGCCAATTTTGCGGGATTTGTTTTTACCTGTTTCAGCATAGGAAAAACCACCAGGGTTATATCTCCCTCAAAATCCTTTCGAGTAGGTTGAAATTCAAAATTTTCGAGTTCTACATCATAGTGATTCTTGACAGCTTCTTTAACCCTGGATGCCAGATTTTTTTCGATATTCATTATCCGTTGCTTTTTTTAGGCGATAATCAGTTAACAAGTGCGCAAAGATAAAAAGAAATGAAGTTTCAAGCCCCAGGCTTTATGAGCAAATGCTTATATTTAAGAAAAAAGAATGCTACTGAACATATCTTATAACAGGCCTGCTATTTCTGAAAGGATCAATAACGAAGTAGGCAAGCCCTTCACCCTATTTGAGCGGGTAAAACTGAAAGGCACTGGATCCCCAAAATTACAGATCACCTCTTCAAGTATCGATATTCACAATCTACTGGTCCTGGACAACAATGCCAATGTTTGCAATGTAGAGATGAGAAACAGGGGCATCATCGTCATGTTTCGGTCTCTCCTGGAGACCTATGCGCTCATCATTCCCTATTTCAAACTGAATCTTTACAAGGGAAAAGCTGAGGAATACAGTATCTATATGGATCATTATTTTATTAAAGTGAAGGCCGATACGCCGGGCATCCATAAGTTCTTTAAAAAGATCCTTGATTATAAAGCCGATAATGCACCAACCCAGATAGACGACCTTTGATAAGGTTGATCTCACGGTAAGCCGAATTCATTGCTATTAAATAACCTAAATTTCATTTTCGGGTAATCCGCGCATTCGAAAGTTGCAGCAATTTTGCGGCAAAAACGAATGGATCTATTTATTTATGTTTTCGCAGCGCTCTTCTCGGTGATCAATCCGCTTGGAACAGTACCTATTTTTGTTGGGCTTACAAAAGATGATTCAACAGCAGAGAAATCCAAAACCTCCATGCTTACGGCGATCAATATCTTTGTGATCCTGCTAATCAGTTTTTTCACGGGAAGATACATTCTGAATTTCTTTGGTATCAGCCTCGACTCTCTTAGGATCGCCGGCGGACTTATTATTGCCAGTTCGGGTTTTGCCCTGCTTACCGGATCTTTTGTAAAACATAAAGGAATGCACCGTCCCAAGGTTCAGGAAGATGTTCAGCAGCGGGAAGGCGTTTCACTCACTCCGTTAGCCATTCCAATGCTCGCAGGGCCCGGAAGCATCTCTTTTCTTATAGGTCTTTACCAGGAATACCAGTCCTGGAATGATAAATTGATTGCAGTATCGGCAATTTTCGGCGTATGCCTCGCAACATTCCTGGTTTTAAGAAGTTCACACTATATCGTTGGCATCCTTGGCGCATCTGGAATAAATGCCATCTCAAGGATCATAGGGTTCATTGTTATCGCGATCGGGATCGAATATATCAGTTCTTCAGTACTAAATCTTATGGGTAAGATCTTGGGCTGATTAACGCTTTTTAAAAGCCATACCGCCAAAAAGGGATAGAATTCCAAAAGCGATCATAGCATAGGATTGCGTGTTATCACCATGAGCCTCTACCTGGATAGGACCAGCATCAATGGCAAATTCAGGAGTGATAAGAGTGTAAAGTCCGTAACCAACAAGTCCAACCCCAATGATCAGAAGAACGAATTTCAACACGTTATTCATTTAATAAAGTTTTATTAATCTGCGGTGAAAGTAGTGATTAAATTTCTAATTTAAGATCAAATCTTCGCAATGCGCATATTACTTACCGGGGCTAATGGCTACATAGGCATGCGACTCCTACCACAATTACTGGAAAAGGGCCATGAGGTCGTTTGTGCCGTACGAAACAGGAATCGATTTACCTCCAATGATGAACTGAAAGAAAAAGTCGAGATCGTAGAGATCGATTTTTTAAAGGATTCTGAAGCCCCAGAAAAAATCAGGAAAATTGATGTCGCCTATTACCTCATCCATTCCATGACCGCATCTACCAAAGATTTCGATGAGAAAGAGGCCAAAGCGGCAACCAATTTCAATAAAATGATGGCCGAAACCAGTGTGAACCAGGTCATCTATCTAAGCGGGATCATCAATGAAGAAAAACTTTCCAAGCACCTTAAATCCAGGAAGAAAGTAGAGGAAATACTCTATAAAGGTGATTTTAATCTAACGGTACTGCGAGCTGCGATCATTGTAGGCTCTGGTAGTTCCTCGTTCGAGATCATAAGGGACCTGTGTGAAAAGTTACCGGTAATGATCACGCCAAAATGGGTTAAAACCCGATGCCAGCCAATAGCCATCAGGAATATCATTCAATATCTAACCGGAGTAATTGGCAATGAAGAATGCTACAACGAATCTTTCGACGTAGGAGGTCCAGATATACTTACCTACCAGGAAATGATGGAACAATATGCTGAAGTGAGGAAACTTAGTATCTGGATAATTGGTGTTCCCGTTATGTCTCCAAAATTGAGTTCCTACTGGCTCTATTTTGTTACCTCTACCTCGTATCGCCTGGCCCAGAACCTGGTTGAAAGCATGTCGGTAGAAGTGATCACACGCGATACGCGGCTTCAGGAAATCCTGGGCATTGAACCTATTTGCTATAAGGATGCCATCGAAATGGCCTTTTACAAGATCGAACAGAACGAGGTGGTTTCCAGCTGGAAAGACAGTTTAAGCAGCGGGAGGTTCAGAAAAGATGTGAACAAGTATGTTCAAATCCCCCAACATGGCTGTTTAAAAGACAAAAAGTCCGTAAAAATAACGAATCCTGAAGAGGTCCTTGGCAGGATCTGGGCAATAGGCGGCACAACAGGATGGTATTATGGCAGCTGGCTATGGGATGTGCGTGGATTTTTAGATAAACTGGCTGGCGGAGTAGGTTTAAGGAGAGGCCGCACCCATCCCAATAAGATCAATGCCGGTGACTCCCTGGATTTCTGGCGAGTACTCTTGGCCGATCGCGAAGAACGGAGGTTATTACTTTTTGCCGAAATGAAAGTTCCCGGGGAAGCCTGGCTGGAATTCAAGATAGATGAGAATGACGTATTACATCAAAATGCGGTATTTAGACCAAAAGGCATCTGGGGCAGGATCTACTGGTACGCAATGTATCCGTTCCATTTTTTCATTTTTGAAGGTATGATCAACAAAATAGCCAGGGGAAATAAAAAATAAGTAGCTTTAAGGCAGATGCTACCTGGTTTGAGATCCATATTCAAAGTCTTCCGAAACAATAAAGTGCTATCGATTTCATCGATTATACTTATTTCCGGTTCTCTTTTTATTTTCAATTTCACAGAAACATTATACAATCTTATTGAGGAAACTTCCCTTTGGATCCGGGAAAGTTTTGGCATTTTCTATCTCTGGCTGGGATTGATCTGCGTATTATTTCTGCTGTTGATCTCTTTTTCTCCCTTCGGAAAGATAAAACTGGGAAATTCGCCACCGCAATTCGATCGGATTTCCTGGATCGCCATGCTTTACAGCGCCGGGATGGGGGCGGGCATTCTTTTGAGAGCCATACAGGAGCCTGTATTTATGTATTTGAATCCTCCCATCGACACGGGTTCTTCCAATGAGGTGATCGCGCTCGAATATACTTTTTACCAATGGGGTTTTACAGCCTGGGCCTTTTACGGCATTTTCGCCCTTATTATCGCTTATAGCATTTTTGTTAGAAAAGAACAGGTTAGGCTTGGTGCTTCATTGAGGTATTTCAAGAAGATCAAATTCCTGCCACAGGGTGTAGACCTGCTTACAATTTTAACTACCATAACCGGCCTGGTAGCAGCCATAGGATTGGGAACCACACAAATTGAAGGCGGATTAAGCCATTTATTCTCGCGACCACCCGGAAACCTGTCTATCATCCTGGGACTCACGTTTATTATTTGTTTCCTGGCATTTCTTTCGGCCTGGGCCGGGGTTGAAAAAGGGATCAAACGAATTTCCAACTGGAATATTTACACCACGCTCATTATCCTGATCTTCGTATTCTTCCAGGGTGATAGTCTAAAAATGCTTGAGCATTTTGGCAGCTCGCTCTATCATTACATCCTGGATTTTGTACCATTAAGCCTTGCCATGGGAAATTATGACCCCGGTGTGGAGTTTTTAACCGACTGGACCTATTATTACTGGGCATTCTGGCTGGCATGGGCTCCATTTACCGGTGTTTTTATAGCCAGGATCTCGAAGGGGCGAAGTATTAGAGAATTGATCTGGGGAGTTTTGCTGATCCCTTCTCTTGGGAGCTTCTTTTGGTTCAGTGTTTTTGGCTCCTCAGCTTTTGACATGATCGAGGGCTTTGGAAGTTATCAGAATCAATTTGACAACGTGTTCACCTCGATCTTCATTTTCTTTGAAAACCTTCCGTTTTCTAATATACTGAATATAGTAACCATACTTTTGCTTATTAGTTTTCTGGTCACCTCGGTAGATTCGGCCATCTTTGTTCTTAGCATGTTTAGCGATAAAGGTAAAGAAGAGCCGGGAAGGCCCTTCCGGTTCATCTGGGCAGTTTTATTATTGCTTTTTTGTGAGGCGATCGTTGTGCTGGGAGATGTAAAACCTGAAAGCAACGTGCTCACGGCCATGCAGAAGTTCCTGATCATCAGCTCACTTCCCTTTGCCTTTTTTACTGTTTTTATCATTATCGCATTCGTGGTCCAGCTATTTCGTGATAAGAAAAAGAGGTCTTGATCATTTAATTTTATTGACGAGCTTATTTAATCGATCTCCCCCATCATTCCAGTCCAGATCTCCTGCTGAAGTTCTGATCTTTCGGAAAGCTTCTCAATTTTAAGGTGCTGTTCATTTTGCTCGACTTCAGCTCCCGCGTACTTTAAATAAGGCTGAAGATGAACAGTTTCAAAACCAGACAGAAAACTTGCGAAAAAATCATCAAAACCAATGAATCCATATGTTCTGATCCTTTCCTTCAGTAATTCATTGTTCACCAGGCTATCTTTACCGGCAAACTCGGTATACAATTCGCGCATTATAACCCGCCATATATAAGGCGGAATCTTCCAGATATATTCGGGCCTCAACACCAATTCGCTCTTTTACCGGTGAATAGTCCAGCTTATACCTATCACTCTTTTGATGAAATACCAGGACGGAAAGAAAAACGAAGAAAAGGCTTGAAATTGAACTTTTGAGATGATTCATATTAATCTAATTTTTTTGATTGATGCTTTGGTATAAAGATGAAGCCAAATCTTGTTTGCTACACCTGGCGTTATGAAGTTCCATGAGCAGGAAAACTGAACTAATTTCCCGGTCTAAGTGACTTCGATTTCTCGAAAAGTAGAACAGAAGCAAATGAAATCTTAAATTGAAAATCTAATTTTCAGAAAATTTTTGGAGGAACGCCTACAAAGGTACAATCTCAAAAGCCCTTTGAATTCAAGCTATTTCACCGTTTTAACATTTAACTGCCTCAGCTACAAAAAACTAGCAATTGCATTTTGTCGATTTTTTTTGCATTTAATCGGAATAATGTTTTACTTGCACAACGAATTAAGCCCCCGAATTGGAAATAATGTTATATCAAAATTGAACAGCGAATGAAGCCTGGAAATGAACAAAATCCGAAAAGGTTCATTTCAGGAAGATTAGCTGCCGATCTATCATCGATTCCAAACCGGCAAAAATGTTGAAAATTGAAGCCTTCGAATCTCCCCAGGTTCGAATCTGAAAATTGAGAATTGCCATGACCCTAACCTACAACTTAAAGCCTCTATTTGAGGCACGAATCTCCAGATCATTATTCTACCTGTTTATCGCTATGATGATAAGCTCATGTTCAACCGATGCAGATGACATTCTGGAAGAAACCCCTATCGAAAGCGGAACCGAAAAAGACCTGAGTCAGGATCTTAACGGAAAAACCAGCCTGTACAAAGGTATCTTCGCCACGACAACTTCTGGTTACCGCGGCACTTTTAAACTGGAAATCCCCGGCGGCGTCCAGGATCTTAGCAATATCGATCCTGAATCCAAGGGCACCCTTAAGCTCTCGAATGGAGAAACTTTCATTGCTGAATATTCGAATACCAGACAATCCTCTGCTACCAATAAAAGTGCTGATGTAAAGGTAGATTTCGATTCAAAAGATTTCAGCTTCACCTTTACCGTAGACGAATATGACAACCCTGTTCTTTCTGATGTAGTTCTTAAAGAACGTGACGGGGCCATAGTGGCTGCGGAAGAAACGGAAGGCACTTCCATCACCCCGGTCACAGGAACTTATAAATGTACCAATTGCCAGGATCAGGATTCTCCCCTGGAAGGTATTGACCTGGATAATTCAGACAGGACCTTTAACATGCTTCTTACGAATGCCGATGGAACCACTAGCATTGACATCCAGGCACTGGTAGGGATCCTGGTAGACACCAAACTTGTTCTTGAACAAAGCTGTACCAATAGTGAAGATTATAGTTTTTGCGTCCTGAAAAGCGGTGAAAACGGGCAGAATGAAGACCTAGATTGGTCTGCCGTTCACCGTTTTACAAATACCACCACTAATGAGACCTGCTCTAACCTTGCAGGAAACTTCGCGTTCCAGTACCAGGGATTTGGAACCATTGAAGGCGAATTCAACAGTGACAGCACCTGCCCCAATAAAACGTATTTTGTAAGCAGCACCGGAAATGACAGCAATACGGGCCTAGCGCCCGAAGATGCCTGGCGTAGCATTGAAAAAGTGAACAGTATAGACATTCAACCAGGCGATGTGATCCAGTTTGAAGGTGGACAGGAATTCGAAGGCAATCTGTACCTTGATGCCAACGATGCTAATAATAGCGCCAGCCCGGTTCTAATTTCCTCCTACGGTGATGGCCGGGCCATTATCAATGCCGGGAATAGTTTTGGCATCTATGCTTATAACACTTCCGGCGTAAAGATTGACCAGCTTATTGTAAAAGGTAGCGGGATGAATACCAATGAAAATTCAGGAATTTATTTCTATACCGATCTTCCCGGGGATGTAAAACTGGATTTTGTGGAGATCACCAATTCTGAAGTATATGGCTTCCGGGATTTCGGAATCGTCATTGGTGCTTACAACCATAATTCAGGCTTCACCAATGTACTCATCGAAAATAACAAGGTTCATGGTATTTTGGACGCTGGTATATCATCCTACGGACATTTTAAGGCCAGTAAAACCGGTTATGCCCATTCAAATATCACGGTTAGAAATTGCGAGGTTTTCAATGTTCCCGGGTATTCGAAGAACACTCATTCTGGAAATGGAATCGTTTTATCTGACGTTCAGAATTCGGTTATAGAACATTCAACTGTTTATGACTGCGGAAGCGGAAATACAAATTGTGGTGGCCCGGTTGGGATCTGGTATTGGGACGCCGATAATGTGACCATTCAATATTCTGAAGTTTACAATATGAGTTCAGGTACAGGCTGCGATGGAGCCGGATTTGACCTGGACGGTGGTGTCACCAATGGAGTTATGCAGTATAATTATTCTCATGATAACGATGGAGCTGGCTTTATGGTGGGACAATTTGGTGGAGCAAGACCTATGAGCAATATCATTGTGAGGTACAATGTAAGTCAAAACGATGCTGCCACTAATGGCGGAAGCGTGTATTTGTTCAACGGAAGTTCAGAAGACTCCATGAAAGACATACTGGTACATAATAACACACTGTTCATTAGCAAAAGAGCTAATATCAAATACACTTCCTGGAAACCATTTATGCACAACATCAACTTCCAGAACAATATCTTATATGCTACGAACGGAGCCAGCCTGATCAGCATCCCCAGTGGATACGACGGGAATTTCGCGGGCAACCTTTATTATGCCCCAGATGGATTTAAAATTAATTACAAGGGAACTTCCTATTCTTCTCTGGAAGAATTCAGGAACACTGGAAATGAGATATACGATGCTGCTCCAGTGGGCTACCAGGGAGATCCATTATTATCCAATCCAGGTAAAGCGGGCATCGTAGGTTTCGGGAATCCGTTATCAGACCTTACCGAATACACCCTCCAGGCTTCTTCACCTGCAATTAATTCGGGTATCCCGATCTCAAACCCAGGAAGCCGGGATTTCTACGGAACTAATTTCTCTGGCACTCCTAATGATATTGGGGCTCACGAAGCAGATACTTCCAACAAGAATTATAACAACCTGGCCTCGAAATAAGTAATTATATTCAACCAGAAAAGGGAAAACTTCCTGTAGTGTTCTACCATATAAGTTTTCCCTTTTTTATTTCTTGAATTAAGATTTAAGCCTTAGGCAGAAAGACCTCAGCCATCATACAACGCGCACTGCCTCCACCGGCGATCTCGATTGTTTGAATTTCTGAACTCAGGATCTCACAGTGTTTTTCAATTTTCGCAACCTGTTCTTCGGTAAGACTTCGGTGTGCCCTCGCGCTCATTACAAGGTACTTTTTTCCAAAAGTACCCTGCACCTGCAACATATTCCCTGCAAATTCATGCATTTGCTTTTCAGAAATTGCAATGATCTCCTTCCCATCCTGCTTTAAATGCTTTAAAACGTTCTTTCGTTCCTTCTTTTCATCTATTGTATCAAGACAAATAACAGCAAACTCTTCACCCAAACACATCATAACATTGGTGTGATAGATAGGTAGGCGCTTATCCCCCACGCTTTGATAGGCATTAAATATCACCGGGGTGTATTCAAAATCTTCACAAAAC
Organism: Christiangramia oceanisediminis; assembly: GCF_022570735.2. Taxonomy (GTDB): domain Bacteria; phylum Bacteroidota; class Bacteroidia; order Flavobacteriales; family Flavobacteriaceae; genus Christiangramia; species Christiangramia oceanisediminis. The sequence continues at coordinate 814,227 of NZ_JANCNS010000003.1, forward strand.
TCTATCAACAAGTCTTCATCAGCCCGTGGAGAAATGGCGCAGTAGGCCTTTTCGTTAACCCTGTCAAGAATAAGGCTTCCTGTACCCTCAAGAAAAACATCATCTTCTTCGGCCGCGGTATAATCTACAATATCAGTAATCTTGAAGCCAGCTTCCTCGAGCTTGGAAAAATATTCCAGTCTTCTTTCCTTACGCCTGTTTTCCGCGAACATGGGATAAAGGGCCACCTGTCCGTCTTCATGGAAGGAAACCCAGTTATTCGGAAAAATAGAATCTGGAGTATTATCTTCCAGCACATCATCCACCACGATAACATTAACTCCCACAGCCTTGAGTTTCTTAACAAAATCATCGAACTCCCTGGCTGCCGAAATATTCAAATCGGGGTCATTCATGTTTTTCTGAAAGTAATTATTAACCGAGGTTTGCTCATTCATCCTGAAGGCAACCGGTCTTACCATTAAAATCGTATCTGTGATCTGTTTCATCTTGTTTTCTTTAATCCCTAATCAAAGGCAGAGTTGAACACCTCAACAGTCCTTCCTGTTTGGAAATTTCGGCATAGGGAACTTCTTCAACGGTGATCCCCTGTTCTCTCATCCAGGTGTTGAGCCTGGTAAAATTCTTTTCTGAAATCACCACATCTTCAGAAATTGAGAAGATGTTGGAATTCATTTCATACATCTCATCCCTGGTTATTTCGTATACATTTTCCTTTCCGAAGAAATCGATCAACCAGTTATACTCATCCTCTATAAGAAAACCATCTTTATAGATGATCGCCTTATTTTTACCCACAGGCTGGAAACAGCAATCCAGGTGAAGCGCATTATCTTTGGCAATGCTATTCGATTTTTTAAGGCTAAAAGACACAACCTTCTTTCCCGGAAACAGTTTCTCCAGGGCTTCTACAGCTTTCAAATTGGTTCTTGCGGTAATAAAGTCCTTATAATCCTTGCCTTTATAGGTGCCTACAAAAATATAGTCTCCCATAGGCATTACATCGCCGCCTTCAATATGAGCTTCCTGTGGCAAAGTGATTATTTTGCCAGGATCTATTTGTTTCAGAACATGGTCAATCGCCTCAATTTCCTGATCCCTATCGGGAAGAATATTTGATTTGATAAATTTATCATCAATCACAAAGGCAATATCGCGAGTAAAGATCTGGTTGTAATCCTCGATAATGTGAGGCCTGTAGACCTTTACATCATACTTTTCAAGCACCCTGGCCACCGATTCTATCTCGTTGACCATGTCTTCTTCAGCAGGATAGGTTCCAGCCTTGATATGCTCCTTTGATTTTGGATCATAAGCCTCTTCCAGGGTTGGAATAGGACCGTTGCTTTTGGCAGTTCCAAGTACTACGGCTCTTAGCCGTGAAGTTTCATTATTAATATGCAATTTCATATCGCAAATTTTTGCAAATATAGAAAAAGAAGGCCGGTCTATAGTGGTCCCTGGCCAGGAATCGATGCTCAATTTCAACACTAACCGTAAGGCTTTAACCGCATCAATTTTTAAGGAGGCTAAGCAGGCCAATTAAATTAACTTTAATATATTCGTAGCGCCCAATTAGCTTAACCTACCCCTAATATTGTTTTCTGAAGAAACCTGTATCTATACTATTTTGGGGCTTGCTGCTTATCGCTGTGTTTTCGTGTGGCCCAGAGGAGTGCGAAAAGCATTCGGCTAGCGTACACATTGAAGAAACCGAAGAGGGCTACCGATTGATTCGCAATGGAAAGCCCTACTTTATTAACGGGGCTGCTGCAGAAAAAACCTATCTAAAAGAATTAAAAGAGGCCGGAGCCAATACGGCCCGTATCTACGATACCATTAATTTGAAGAGGACCCTGGACCAGGCACAACTCCTGGACCTCGCGATCGTTGCCGACATCCCGATGCCCAAATTCAATAACGCTTCTGAATATTATGTAAATGACAGCCTATTTGGGCTGGTAAAGACAAACGTGAAGCGAGTAGTAATGCAACATAGAAACCATCCTGCACTGTTGTACTGGAATTTAGGGAATGAATTATACTATCCTTATTTCCATCAGGATACCGAGCCAATTTCCAGGTATAACGAGTTGATTGATATGATTCATGAATTAGACCCCAATCATCCGGTGAGCACCACTACTATTGGCGCTAACAAATTAAGGGTTCTTTCCATCGAGGCCATGAGCCCTCAGCTTGATTTTATTTCATTCAATTCTTTTGGTGTTTTAAGCATGTTTTCCAGCAAATTAAAACCTATTACTCCAATCTGGGACGGCCCACACGTGATCACCGAATGGGGAGTGAATGGCCCCTGGGAAGCTGAAGTCACGGCCTGGGATGTCCCAATAGAAGAAACAAGCACAAAAAAAGCCGAACAGGTGAGGGAACGTTATAAATCCTACCTGGAGCCTATTAAAAATGAAGGATCCTTGGGAAGTTTCATCTTTTACTGGGGCAAGAAAAATGAATACACTCCATCCTGGTATAGCCTTTTCGGTCCAAACAGGCTTAAAACTGAAGCCATTCATGAAATGACCAATATCTGGAAGAACCAGAACAGGCCATTTCCCGGACCTCAGCTGGAATATATCATGCTGAACCAAAAAGGAGCAAAGGATGATATCGTTCTGGCTCCGGAAGAAACAGCCGTTACAGAAATATTCTTTACGGAAGAAATGAAGACCGAAAACCTCGAAGTAAGATGGGAAATCAGGAAGGAATCCTGGTTTCAATTTGGAATTAGCGAGGTGATCGCAGATACTGGTTTTAGAATTGAAGGCAACAAGATGACCTTTAAAACTCCTGCTGATGAGGGCCCGTACCGACTCTTTCTATACCTTACCAATTCAACCGATTATTATGCTACCGCAAATATTCCTTTTTTTGTACTAAGTACAGCTGATGAAAAATAATATCAAGGAGCCAAATAAAGCGGAAGAAAGGACTATCAAATTATTGATAGTCCTGGGCCTGTTTAGCATCCTTAATTTCCTTTTCTTCTTTTTCCAGCCAGACTCCTGGGGCAATTTGTTACTGTTCGCCCTACTGATGATCACAATGCTATACAGCCTGGTTAAAAAGCTGTATATGTGGTATAATTATTCGAATATTTCGGTTCCTGAGACACCAGAACTTGAAAAAGAATTCAGCGTGGATATCCTAACCACCTACTTCCCTGGCGAGCCTTACCAGATGATCATTACCACCCTGGAAGCCATCAACAGGATAACCTATCCTCATACCGCCTATTTGTGTGACGAAGCGAACGATCCTTTCCTGAAAAAGTTCTGTGAAGATAATGGGATCGTACATGTAACCCGAAATAACCGAAAAGATGCAAAGGCTGGAAATATAAATAATGCCCTGCGAAAAGCTGCGTCTGGTGACATATGTGTGGTTCTTGATCCCGATCACATTCCAGAACCCGATTTTCTGGATGAGATCGTTCCGCATTTCAGCGATCCCGAAATAGGTTTTGTTCAGATCGTTCAGGCTTATTATAACACTAAGGAAACACTGGTTGCCAGGGGTGCCGCTGAACAGACCTTTCAATTCTACGGTCCCATGATGATGACGCTTAATTCCTATGGCACAGTTAACGCGATAGGTGCGAATTGCGTTTTCCGAAGAAAGGCATTGGACAGTATTGGCGGTCATTCACCAGGCCTTTGCGAGGATATGCATACCGCGATGAACTTATATTCAAAAGGCTGGAAAGCGGTTTATGTTCCAAAGATCCTGGCCCAGGGGCTTGCTCCTTCCAACCTGACCAGCTACTTCAAACAACAATTAAAATGGTCTAGGGGCACCTTCGACCTGCTTTTTAAAGTTTACCCAAAACTCTATAAAGATTTTACGGTTCGCCAGAAGATACATTTTGCCGTACTACCGTTACACTACTTAAGCGGAGTTATTTGCCTGATAAACTTCCTGATACCCATCGTTTCCCTTCTATTTTCTACCACTCCGTGGAACGGAAATATCATCGATTTTGCCCTGGTACTCCTGCCGGTAATCATGAGCTCACTGCTTATTAGAACCTACATCCAAAAATGGGTTATAGATAAAAAGGAACGCGGTTTCCATGTAATAGGAGGTCTTTTACAGATCAATACCTGGTGGATCTATATTTTGGGACTTTTTTATACGCTAATAGACAGAAAGATCCCTTACCTCCCTACACCTAAAGAGAATGAATTTGCAACTAATCTCAGGATCGTGGTTCCCAATCTGGTTATTGCTATTCTATCAATACTCGCAATCATTATTGGCCTGCGCAGGGATCTTACTCCGTTCTCTATTGTGATGGCAGGATTTGCACTCTTCAATGCCCTGATCATGTTTTTTGGTATTTATCTAGCGGTGAAAGCCACCAACCAGAATAATCTACTTAAGGAAAACCTTCAGAAAAGCACCTTAAGATCCCTTCAAAATATAAGATCTGGTTCGCTGAATATTGCCAATGTCCTTTTCAATATTACCAGAAAAGCTGCATTACCCTTATTACTGGCTGCGGTAATTTTTGCGGTTGGATTTAAGCAAAAACACGATTATTTACGATGGAAGAATGTGTATCCGTCTTATCTTGATAAGATGAACAGTTCATTCCTGGGAATCTATCACCCGCCTGAAGACACCGGCCTCGTTAATATTTCTGAAATAGGTACTATAGAGATAGATCAAAATGTTGATTTTGATGTCATTTCCTTCTATCTGGGATGGAATGACGAGGAAATGGATCAGTTTCCGTTCAAACTGATGGATTCCATCACCGAAATGAATGCGTTGCCACTTATAACCTGGGAACCCTGGCCATCGCGTACAGATGATCAAAATATACTACAAACAATCGCAAATGGTGGTTATGATCCTTACATCAGGCAATTTGCCAAAAACCTGGCAACCTACGATCGACCTGTGTTTCTTCGTTTCGCCCATGAATTCGACAACCCGCAGTATCCATGGTTCAAGTCTACTCCCGGTTTTCCAGCTGAATTCAAGTCGGCCTGGAAAAGGCTTCACCGTATTTTAAAGGAAGAAGCCGCAAATAAGGTGATGATGGTCTGGAATCCCTGGAGGGCTGAAGGAATGAGAAATTTTTATCCCGGAGATGAATTTGTAGACTGGATTGGAGTTACACTACTTAATTACGGTCCATTACATTCTAATGGGCAATATTACTCTTTTAAAGAGCTGTATCAGAATTTCCATGACAAACTCTTCTGGTTCACCAGGAAGCCAGTTATGCTGGCCGAATTTGGTTCAGTGGATATCGATGGGCGACAGGACGAATGGCTAAAGGAAGCAGCCCGCCAGCTTTCAAAGGAATTCGAGGAAGTAAAGGCAGTTGTCATGTTCAACAGCGCCTATGATAACAATATCCCAGCCGGCAGGTTTTATAAGGAAGAATATATAGACTGGACCACAGATTCTCTGGGAATTTTTAAATCCTTCCAGCAAGGTTACCCACCTGTCAACGAGCCTACCGAAATGATAGGTCAAAAATCAAGAATTTCCCTGGGCCAGGATTCTATAAAAGGCGTCATTTATAAAAAAGGGCTAGACTGGAGGGATAATTATTATGTGGTCACCCGCAAAACCTTTAAAAAAGACCTTAAGCTCATGAAAGAGCTTGGTATAAATACTATCCAGTTTACAGGTGGTAATATATACGACTATAATATTCTCAAATATTCAGAAGACGCCGGAATTAAGGTGATCTATCAATTCGGTTTACCCGAAGACCCTAATTTTCTGGAAGATGAAGCTGCATTAAATGATTTAAAACAGGATGTATTTGAAAAGCTGGAAGACCTTGCAGAATTCAGAAATCTTAAAGCCATTTCTTTCGATTTTCAACTGGAGGAATATTTCAACAAGCCACTTTTATTTGCTCAGCGCGACGGCTATCTAAGGTGGCTTAAAAATACGCTGATCGAAATTAGGGCAAATTATCCCCAGTTACCAGTAGTTCTTAACTTAAAATTGAATTCAGAAACCAGGAACCTAATCAGCGAAATCGACCCCAAACTTCCAGTAGATTCCTATGGTTTGATTGTGAACGAGAATTCCAAAGCTGAAGAAGTTGTCGATATCGTTGAATCAGGAGAAATCCCGGTATTCCTGAGTTCGGTTTCGCCGAAACTTATAAGGGAGCTTCCGGCCAACCTGGATAAATCTAAAATCGTGTTTGAAAACTGGCAGGATGAACGAAAAAGCAATCGACTAAGCTTTGATGGTCTCCTGGATTTTGAAGGAAGGAAAAAGTCCCGGTTTACCGCAGCAAGGTCAATCTGGAACCCTTCAGAAAAGCCTACTGAAGATTTAACAGTAAGGATTTTGAAACCAGCTATTCCACTACTAACGGGTGAGAAACTGGTTTACAAAGCTTACCTTTTTCACAACAACAACTGGATTTCTGGCAACAAAATTCCTAATGACTACAAATTTGAATGGAGCCTTATCAAAAACGATATTTTCGGTAATCCCATGGCGTTAAGGAAGCTGGGCACAGGAATCAGCGTTGAAGTAAGCATTCCTGAAGATTATTACAGATATCAACTCCTATTAACTGCAGTGCCGCCAGATTATAATCATGTCTCCAGAACCTTCTCCACCTTAAATATGCATTTAAATCCCTGATCCCAGTGTGCTAAACACTGGCTATATTCCACGACAACTTTCACAGTTTTAGCGCTATCAACCTGCACCCCAAAGGTCTTAGGCAGATCACAACGGATACTGCTGGATTAAAATTTTTCATAATTTCATCATTTTAAACACTACAACTAACTAATTGTCTAATTTTTTTACAAATTTAAAAGCAATACAGGGAGTTTGATAAGCCATGATATCCAGTATCAATATCTTGAAAATGAAATCTGAAAATATGCAGAAAGATTGTGAATTAAAAAAGCCCCATATTTCTATGGAGCTTCTTTAAATTAAATTTTATAATATTTCAGAAATCTATCTGCTTCCAAGAGGTTTAAATTCTCTGTGACTCTCACCAACATAGATCTGTCTTGGACGACCAATTGGTTCTTTCTTAAGTCTCATTTCTCTCCACTGAGCGATCCAACCTGGAAGTCTTCCCAGTGCAAACATCACGGTGAACATTTCTACCGGGATTCCAAGTGCACGGTAAATGATTCCTGAATAGAAATCTACATTAGGATACAATTTTCGTTTTACAAAATAATCGTCTTCCAGCGCTTCTTTTTCAAGGCCTTTGGCGATATCCAGAACCGGATCTTCAACACCAAGCTGACCTAAAACTTCGTCTGCCGATTTCTTGATGATCTTAGCACGCGGGTCAAAATTCTTATAAACCCGGTGTCCGAATCCCATTAAACGGAAAGGATCTTCCTTGTCTTTCGCCTTTTGCATGAATTTGTGGGTATCACCACCATCTTCCTTGATTCTTTCCAGCATTTCGATCACTGCCTGGTTAGCACCTCCGTGAAGTGGCCCCCAAAGCGCAGAAATACCTGCTGAAAGTGACGCGAACAATCCTGCATGAGAAGAACCTACCATTCTTACGGTAGAAGTAGAACAGTTCTGCTCATGATCGGCGTGAAGGATCAATAATTTATCAAGCGCATCGATCACCGCCTTATCAACCTTGTAAGTCTTGTTCGGTTTTTCGAACATCATTTTATGCAGGTTCTCCACGTAACCAAGATCTTCATCTCCGTAGTTAAGCGGAAGGCTGTTCTTTTTTCTTAAAGTCCAGGCAGCAAGAACCGGAAATTTCCCAAGGATCTTAACGATGGCCTTATACATATCTTCTTCTGAAGAAACATCTACTGAAGAAGGATTAAAGGCGATAAGAGCACTGGTCAATGAAGCAAGCACTCCCATTGGGTGAGCAGATTTAGGAAATCCATCCAGGATCTTTTTCATCTCCTCATCTACATGAGACTGCTCTTTGATATCATTAGTGAACTTACTAAGCTGTTCTTTGGTTGGCAGTTCTCCGAATATTAGAAGATAAGCTACTTCAAGAAAATCGGCTTTTTCAGCCAGATCCTCAATAGCATAACCACGATATCTTAAGATACCTTTCTCTCCGTCTAAAAAAGTGATCGCACTCTCGCAGCTTCCAGTATTTTTATATCCGGGATCTAACGTGATAAGCCCTGCTTCTCCACGTAATTTCTTGATATCTATCCCTATTTCGTTCTCGGTCCCCACGGTAACGGGAAACTCATATTTCTTTCCGTCAAATTCGAGTGTAGCTGTTTTAGACATATTATATATTCTTCTTTTTTAGTAATTATTTTTTAAGGATTGCTAAATTACGAAATTTAGTGTTAAAATAATTTTAAGCAGCCTAAGGAAATTTCAGAAATAGGCCGATTTTATTCGCTTTTCGGGAATTTTAACTTTAATGCGGCCTTCTTTTTAACCTCTTTTAGGATATATATCCAGAATATCTGAAAAATTAGTATCCGGAAATCCAATTTTAAATGGTAATTACCGGCTAAACATTCCTATTATGGCAGCTGGTAAAGTCGTTCATAATATTCATCTACCGATTTCTCCCAGGTAAATCGCTGGCGTTTTGCTGCCGCGCATATTTTTTTCCAGGCCTTCCTATCATGAAAGAAAAGGTCTACGGTTTCTGAAAATACCTTAATAAAATCTGCTTCTTTTTCTTCTATGGTTTCGCCGGAAAAGCTGAAGCCAGTCTTGCCGTGGCTCACCGTATCTTTTAATCCACCTGTATGATGAACCAGGCAGGGCTGACCATTTCGCATTGCCAGCATCTGGCTAATTCCGCAAGGTTCGAACAAACTGGGCATCAGGTAAAGATTGGATTCCTGGTAAAGCATATCTATGATACTTTCAGACTGGGCATTGATGAATATGAAATTCTTGAGCCGGTAACTCGCTTCCCTGAAAATGCTTTCATATTCCGGCGCTCCGGTCCCCAGCAAAATATAAACTCCATTGACTTCGGTCAATTTGGCGATCAATTTATCCAGTAGTTCGGGATTGTTCCGGAAGAAATAGAATTTCTGCTCCGTGAGTCGCGCAACACTGGTACAAATGAAATCTGGTTTTTTCTCCTGGAAACGGGTGATCTTTTCCCCGGTGTGGGCGAGATAATGTGCTTTATAATCCTTTTTTTCTTCCTGTAACCACCGGAACAACCTCCTGACGCACTGCCTGAGGAGTATTCCCTTTTCAACCGTATTGATATTGGCATAATTGGCACCGTTCAAAATTCCGAAGAGCCTGTTTTCACTTTCGGCTTTGGTCAGGTCGGCTTCCAGGCCTTCCCCTCCTATAAAATGTGGCGGGTCGCTTTGTTTCTGAATGTCTTCCTTGTAGGATGGAGATACGGTGTGAACTGCATCTGCAAGCCTTATTCCAACGGCCATAAGGTTGATACAGTCCGGATATCGATGGTCGTATAATTTTTCCCGGTCATATTCTATATCCGGAAAAAAAGCGCTTACCGAAGAATAATTGTGTTCAAATGGTCTAATTCCCTGGATCGCGAGGTTATGTATCGAATAAACGAATCTCAGGCTTTTAAGGTTTTCGAATTCACGATTAAATTCCCTGTGGAAAAGCATCATGCTCGTATGCCAGTCATGAAGATGAACAATTTGAATGTTATCAAACACACCATCACGTAATCCAGCAGCTACAGCTGTACAGAATAGCGAAAATGTAGTGGCATCGGTATAAAAGGGCTGATCGGGATCGTTGAAATAAATATGAGCGATATCACCCGATTTGATCTCGGGATGATGGATCACAAAATGCCTGATTCCTTTTACCTGTTTTTTCCCCGGCACCTCGTAGACCTCGGCCTGATGATAATTTCCCCTGAAATTAAAACCTACCTCTGCCAGCTTTTCACCATCCCGATGAATTCTCGAATAGGAAGGCGTCACCACTGAGACCGTATCACCTCTAAAGCCGATCTGCCTAGGCACATCTCTTACCACATCACCCATTCCTCCAGCCTTGCACCGGGGGATTGCATCATTTTCAGCCGCTACGAACAGGAAATTAGTTTTCAAATTAGTTGGTTGGTTTCTGACTGAAGTTAAGAATTAAGGGAGCTTTCAGCCATTTATTTTCATTAAATGATTGTTAATATACCATTTAATTAAAATATTCGGAACTAAAAAAGCCCCTTCGAGTGAAGAGGCTTTCCATGAATATTATCTAAAACAGAATCTTTACTCTATTTTGAAGGCTTTGTTCTGCGGATAGTAGGCCACATCACCAAGCTCTTCCTCGATACGTATCAACTGGTTGTATTTCGCCATACGATCACTTCTCGATGCTGAACCGGTCTTGATCTGCCCGGTATTTAAAGCCACAGCAAGATCGGCGATGGTGTTGTCTTCGGTTTCACCTGAACGGTGAGACATTACCGAAGTATAACCGGCATTATGGGCCATGTTTACAGCGGCAATGGTTTCGGTTAAAGTACCAATCTGGTTTACCTTGATAAGAATTGAGTTAGCGATATTTTCATCGATTCCCCTTCCAAGACGCTCTACATTGGTCACGAAGAGATCATCTCCTACCAGCTGAACTTTCTTTCCGACCTTGTCTGTAAGTGCTTTCCAGCCTTTCCAGTCATTTTCATCCATACCGTCTTCGATAGAGATGATAGGGTATTTTGAAGCCAGTTCAGCAAGATATTCAGCCTGCTCTTCACTGCTTCTCACTTTTCCTTTATCTCCTTCGAATTTGGTATAATCGTATTTTCCATCCACGAAGAATTCAGCAGCAGCACAATCCAGAGCGATCATTACTTCCTTTCCTGGCTTGTAACCTGCCTTTTCAATTGCTTTCAGAATAGTATCCAGAGCATCTTCAGTTCCATCCAGAGTCGGAGCAAAACCACCTTCGTCACCTACAGCGGTACTTAGTCCTCGGTCATGAAGAACTTTTTTAAGATTATGGAAGATTTCGGTTCCCATTTTAAGGGCGTGAGAAAAACTTTCAGCCATCACAGGCATGATCATGAATTCCTGGAAAGCGATAGGCGCATCACTATGGGAGCCACCGTTGATGATGTTCATCATAGGAACAGGAAGTGTATTAGCGCTCACTCCACCAACATATCGGTAAAGAGGCATATTTAGCTCGTTGGCTGCGGCCTTAGCGACTGCAAGAGAAACACCAAGAATGGCGTTTGCGCCGAGTTTTGATTTATTTGGAGTTCCATCAAGATCTCTCATGGTCTGATCGATCAGGTTCTGTTCAAAAACAGAAAAACCCAATAATTTCTGTGCAATCTCACCATTCACGTTTTCCACGGCTTTTGAAACGCCTTTCCCCATAAAATCCTTACCGCCGTCACGTAATTCAACTGCTTCATGTTCTCCTGTGGAAGCTCCCGAAGGAACTGCGGCACGGCCCATGATCCCGTTTTCGGTATAAACATCTACTTCTACCGTTGGATTTCCTCTTGAATCAAAAATCTGCCTGGCATGAATATCTAAAATAGCACTCATAATTTCGTTTTAATTAGTTAATTGAACAGCTGCAAGATACAAATCCAAGTATTAAAAAGCCAGTGTACAAGCGAGATTTAAGGCATTTATAACGATTCATGCACTTCAAACGTTTTCGGAAAAATGAAATAGAAGAAAACCCTAATTTTTGAAAATATCGAAATAAGCGCGGAATGTTATTCCCAGTCCATCACTGCTAGCTTCCGAATAATTATCGTTCGTTTCTGAAAATTGAAGATCCTCAAAGGCTTTTTCTGAATTTAAGGTGTTATAAGTCAATAGGAGGCTAAAATTTATATGCTCGAGGCTGAAAAAATCCCCTTCAACTCCAGCTGAAAAAGTCCAGAACTGATGCCTGGAAGATTCGCTTATATCTTCACGTAATTCATATCTATTTCCATTTCTCTGAAAGAATCGCTCGTAAACTCTCATAGTTCCGAAGTTATATTCCGGAAGAATGACCAGGGCGGCCTCCTTATTGCCAAATATCAGTTTTGGCGCAATGGAAAAATTAAAGGAATGAAACCTGCCGTCGTACCTCGCTACGCCCTGGGGAGGTGAACTTTCAAAATCTAATTTTTCAAATTCATTAGGCGTACCGGCATAGTAATTAATTCCAATTTCCGGAGCCAGGAATTTAAATCGAAACACCTCGGCTCCTGCTTCAAAAGCCCCGTATAAATTAGATTCGTATGCTTTATTATAGAACATCTTCCCTCCGGCGTACAGCCTGGGTTGGAATTGAGCATGGCTGAAAAATGAGCAAAAAAGCAGGGCCATGAAGATTGCTAAACGCACCAATTATTCTTTTCCTAATTTAAATCCAAGCTGTATGTCGATAAGTGGAGCGAAATATTTATCTCCTTGATCGTTGAACCCCAAGCCGGCACCAAGATTTAGATTTAATTTAAAATTGCTGTTATAAACTCGCTGTAGCCCCCATGTTGGCCCTACAAAACCAGTAAGGTCATTTTCCATATCCCCAATTATGGCCTCACCACTTCCTAGAACAGCCGCCAGGGCGATATAATTACCGCTGTTCTCAGATACCTTTTTACCTTTCTCTATCCTTTTGTCAAAATTGTAATAATAGCGGTATTGTGCTGCGAATTGGGGAAAAACCCCGTATTCCGGTTCTTCTAAATATTCAGCGTCATGATAACCGAAGCCGAATCCTAGCATTAGATCCAAGGAAGTAAGATCAGACAATGCGACTTCATACTCGGCAGATGGAATTAAAAAGTTTAAAGAAAATTGGTTTTGTGTAGACTGGGCATTAGCTGTTAAACCTGCGAAAAGCAGGAAACCTAGGATAATCTTTTTCATGTTAGAATTGGGTAGTTTCAAATTGAATCCGAAACTATACAATTCCAACAGGGCCGGCAAATTTATTTTATTACTAACCGTTAACCAATAAAAAAGGCCGGGATTACCCGACCTTTTTTACTTTTATATCACATGTTTATGCCTTTACCGATTTGATCCTGTCGATGAATTCATCGAATAAATAGCTCGCATCGTGAGGGCCTGGACTTGCTTCAGGGTGATACTGTACAGAGAACACGTTCTTGCTCTTCATGGCAAGCCCCCCAACAGTGTTATCGTTCAAACAAATGTGAGTCACTTCTACATCTGCATGTGCCTCGGTTTCATCTTTATCTACCGAGAATCCGTGGTTCTGGGAAGTGATCTCCCCTTTCCCGGTGATAAGATTTTTAACCGGATGGTTTATTCCCCTGTGACCATGGTGCATTTTATAGGTTTTGATGCCATTTGCGATCGCGATGATTTGATGGCCAAGACAGATCCCAAACAACGGATGATCGTTCTCAATGATGGTCTTAGTAACATTGATAGCGCTTTCCAATGGTTGTGGATCACCAGGACCGTTAGACAGGAAGTATCCATCAGGATTCCATTCTTTCATTTCATCGTAGGTAGCATCATAAGGAAACACTTTGATATAAGCATCTCTTTCAGCTAGATTACGAAGAATGTTGGTCTTGATCCCCACATCTAAAGCCGCAATCTTATAGGTCGCGTTCTCATTTCCGAAGTAATAAGGCTCTTTAACCGAAACTTTTGAAGCCAGCTCCAGTCCGTTCATGTCTGGCACTTCGGCAAGTTTTGCTTTTAAACCTTCAATGTTATCCACATCGGTAGAAATGATGGCATTCATGGCCCCATTCTCACGGATATAAGTAACAAGTGCGCGGGTATCTACATCAGATATCGCAAAAATGTTGTTTTCTTCAAGGAATTGCTCCAGGCTTTTATCTGAAGCCGGTCTTGATTCGGTATAACTGAAATTCTTACAGATTAATCCAGCGATCTTGGCGCCATCAGATTCATTTTCCTCTTCATTGGTTCCATAGTTTCCAATATGTGCATTGGTAGTTACCATCAACTGGCCAAAGTAAGATGGATCTGTAAAGATCTCCTGGTAACCCGTCATCCCGGTATTGAAGCAAACTTCGCCTGCTGCGCTTCCTTCTTTGTTTCCAACGGCCTTTCCGTAAAAAATGGTACCGTCTTCCAGTAAAATCAATGCTTTTCTTTTAGCCTGATATTTCATAGTTGTGTGGTTTGTGGTGCTGTAAAATTAATTATGAAAGGGGTATAAAAAAAGGATAAACTATTAAAGCTTATCCTTTTAAAATTTAGATCTTGAAAAGAATCATTATTATTCTTCTTTTTTATCATCTTTTTTTTCTGCCTTTGGCTCTTCAGCTTTTGGCTCTTCTTTTTTGGTTTCCTTTGCAGAAGCCTCTTTTGGCTGCGCAGTAGAAGCAGTGTCATCAGACTTCTTCTTACCGGCACGACGAGTAGACTTTTTCTTCTTAGGCTTATCTACACCATAAGTTTCATTGTAATCTACCAATTCGATCATCGCCATTTCAGCAGCATCTCCAAGACGGCTACCTAACTTGATCACTCGGGTGTAACCTCCTGGACGATCTCCAACTTTAGGAGCTACATCTCTGAAAAGTTCACTAACAGCTTCCTTGCTTCTAAGTTTGCTGAATACGATCCTTCTATTGTGAGTCGTATCTTCTTTAGACTTGGTTACAAGTGGCTCAACAAAAACTTTAAGGGCTTTCGCCTTTGCAACAGTTGTGTTGATTCTCTTGTGCTCGATAAGAGAACAAGCCATGTTCGCCAACATCGCCCTGCGATGCGCTGTTTTTCTACCTAAGTGGTTTCCTTTTTTTCCGTGTCTCATGACATTTTATTTTCATCATCTTGCTGCAACCCGCTCTGGGGAGCAAAATATGATGGGATTTATATTAAAATTTCAGGCGTGAACCAGGTTCACTAATGCCTAGTCTTTATCTAATTTATATTTTGAAAGATCCATTCCAAAGTTAAGGCCCTTGTTGCTTACCAGCTCTTCAAGCTCAGTTAGCGACTTCTTACCGAAGTTTCTGAATTTCATCAGGTCGTTCTTATTGTAAGAAACAAGGTCTCCAAGAGTATCAACTTCAGCAGCCTTCAAACAGTTAAGAGCTCTAACTGAAAGATCAAGATCTACCAGTTTGGTCTTAAGCAACTGTCTCATGTGAAGAGATTCTTCATCATAAGTTTCGGTTTGAGCGATCTCATCAGCCTCAAGAGTGATTCTCTCATCAGAGAATAACATGAAGTGGTGGATAAGAGTCTTTGCTGCTTCGGTCAATGCATCTTTAGGATGGATAGAACCGTCACTGATAATTTCAAATACCAGTTTCTCATAATCAGTCTTCTGCTCTACTCGGTAGTTTTCGATACTGTATTTTACATTCTTTATAGGAGTGTAAATAGAGTCGGTGAAAATAGTACCTAGAGGAGCATTGGCTTTCTTGTTTTCTTCCGCCGGAACATAGCCTCTACCCTTTTCGATAGTGATCTCCATATTCAGGCTCACTTTCTTATCCATGTGGCAAATAACCTGGTCTGGATTAAGAATCTGGAAACCTGAGATGAACTTCTGGAAGTGACCGGCAGTAAGTTGCTCTTCTCCGGAAACAGAAACGGTAACCGATTCGTTATCGATCTCATCGATCTGTCTCTTGAACCTGATCTGTTTCAGGTTAAGGATGATCTCAGTTACGTCTTCCACTACTCCCGCGATGGTCGAGAATTCGTGATCTACACCTTCGATACGTACCGAAGTGATCGCGAAACCTTCCAAAGAAGATAAAAGCACTCGTCTTAAAGCGTTACCAACGGTTAATCCATATCCTGGTTCCAAAGGGCGAAATTCAAATTTCCCTTCGAAATCGGTTGAATCAATCATTATAACTTTATCGGGCTTCTGAAAATTTAGTATTGCCATATTTCGACTTCTGTGTGAATTATTATTTCGAATATAATTCGACTATAAATTGCTCGTTAATGTTTTCAGGAATTTGAACTCTTCCAGGAACAGATACGAAAGTTCCTTCTTTCTTTTCTGAATTCCAAGAGATCCACTCGTATACATTGCTATTGTTAGACAATGACTCCTGAATTACACCAAGTGATTTAGATTTTTCTCTTACACCTACAACATCTCCGGCCTTTAGGTGGTAAGAAGGAATATTAACAAGTTCCCCGTTTACAGTGATGTGACGGTGACCTACCAATTGACGGGCAGCTCTTCTTGATGGAGCGATTCCCATACGGTAAACCACGTTATCTAAACGAGATTCGCAAAGTTGAAGAAGTACCTCACCGGTAATTCCCTGTGCACGCGTTGCTTTTTCGAACATGTTACGGAACTGACGCTCAAGGATACCATAGGTATACTTGGCTTTTTGCTTTTCCATCAACTGGATAGCATATTCCGATTTTTTTCCACGACGACGGTTGTTCCCGTGCTGTCCTGGAGGATAGTTTCTTTTTTCGAAAGATTTGTCGTCTCCAAAGATAGGCTCACCGAACTTACGTGCTATCTTAGTTTTTGGACCAGTATATCTTGCCATTAGTATTATTGATTTTGGAAAGGGATTATGAATTAAGGCATAAGTCCTTCGATAATCTAATTCCTCTCCTAATTAAAATTTAATTAAACTCTACGTCTCTTAGGTGGACGACAACCGTTGTGTGGAAGTGGAGTGATATCGATGATCTCGGTTACTTCTATCCCACTGTTGTGGATAGTTCTAATCGCAGATTCTCTTCCGTTTCCAGGACCTTTTACATAAACCTTAACTTTACGCAGACCAGCTTCGTGTGCGATCTTAGACGCATCTTCAGCAGCTAGCTGTGCAGCATAAGGAGTATTCTTCTTAGATCCTCTAAAACCCATCTTACCCGCAGACGACCATGAAACAACATCACCTTTCTTATTGGTAAGAGAGATAATAATGTTGTTAAAAGAAGCAGTTACGTGAGCTTCACCATTAGCTTCAACGCTTACTTTACGTTTCTTCTGAGTCTTTCCGGCCTTTTGATTTGTCTTCTTTGCCATACTACTTACTATTTAGTCGCTTTTTTCTTGTTAGCAACTGTTTTTCTTCTTCCTTTTCTGGTTCTGGAGTTATTTTTGGTTCTTTGACCTCTCAAAGGAAGTCCCGCTCTGTGACGGATCCCTCTGTAACATCCAATATCCATTAGACGCTTAATGCTGATCTGAACCTCAGTACGTAATTCTCCTTCGATTGTATATTCTCCAACAGCTTCACGAATCTTACCGATCTCATCATCATTCCATTCAGAGACTTTCTTATTCTCGTCAACTTTAGCTTTAGCAAGTATCTCCTGAGCCCTGCTTTTGCCAATTCCGAAGATATAGGTTAGCGCTATAACTCCTCGCTTTTGTTTTGGTATATCAACCCCTGCAATTCTTGCCATAATTAGCCTTGTCTTTGTTTAAATCTAGGATTCTTTTTGTTAATTACGTAAAGGCGCCCTTTCCTGCGTACAATTTTGCAGTCGGCACTTCTCTTTTTTATTGATGCTCTTACTTTCATCTTATCTGTTTTTAATTCACCGGCAGGCAACTAACCATTCCGTGAAATTCTAAGCAATCATAAATTTTTCAGAGTGCAAAAGTATAAAAAATTTATAAAAGCCTGAAAATTACTTTTTAGTATCTGTAAGTTATTCGAGCCTTCGTTAAATCGTAAGGACTCATTTCCAGTTTTACCTTATCACCAGGAAGCAATTTAATATAGTGCATACGCATCTTCCCGGAGATATGGGCGGTCACTACGTGACCATTCTCCAATTCTACGCGGAACATCGCATTTGACAATGCTTCAATGATCGTTCCGTCCTGTTCAATTGGTGGTTGTTTTGCCATACTTAGTCTTTAGTTTATAGTTGTTAGTTCGTAGTTTTTAGATGCTAATTTTTAGCAAGGTACAATATTGTAGTTCTATTGACTAAAAACCAACGACTACTCGCTGTTTAAGCTACTGCTTTTCTGTTTTTACCTGTTTTCATTAATCCGTCATAGTGTCTATTCAGCAGGTAAGAATTCACCTGTTGCATAGTGTCTATTGCAACTCCAACCATAATCAAAAGCGAGGTACCTCCAAAGAATAACGCCCAGTTCTGCTGAACACCCAGCAGTTGAACCACTATCGCAGGGAACACTGCAATAAGCGCCAGGAAAACAGATCCCGGAAGCGTGATTTGAGACATAATACGATCCAGATATTCTGATGTCTCAGTTCCCGGACGAATACCAGGAATAAATCCACCACTTCTCTTAAGATCGTCAGCCATTTTATTTGTTGGAACCGTGATCGCAGTATAGAAATAGGTAAACACAATGATTAACAATGCGAATACCAGATTATACCAGAATCCGAATATGTTCTGAAATGCAGCCGTCACACCCTGGGCAGCATCTGAATCTGAAAGCCCGGCTAAGGCTACAGGAATGAACATAATCGCCTGGGCAAATATGATAGGCATTACACCTGATGCATTTAGCTTTAACGGTATATACTGTCTTGAACCAAATACATTCTTCTCATATCCACCAGAAGCAGATCTTCTGGCATACTGAACTGGAATTTGACGTACCGCCATTACCAGCATAACTGATGCCATAATAATTGCGAACCAGATAACTAATTCGATAAGGATCATTACCATACCCCCGTTAGACTCAAATACCCTGGAAGCGAATTCCTGGATAAAGGCCTGTGGAAGGGTTGCAATGATACCAACCATAATCAACAATGAAATACCATTCCCAATACCCTTATCGGTAATCTTTTCACCCAACCACATTGCAAATATGGTTCCGGTGGTAAGGATAATCACCGATGAAACGATAAATGTAATGTTGTCGCCTAACATGAACGCCTCTGAAGGAAGGGTTCTGAACAGGTTATAAATATAACCTGGCCCCTGTACCAACGTAATGGCGATTGTCAACCAACGCGTGATCTGGTTAATTTTCTTTCTCCCGCTTTCTCCTTCCTTCTGTAGTTTCTGAAGATAAGGAATAGCGATTCCCATCAACTGGACCACAATCGAAGCAGAGATATAAGGCATAATCCCAAGTGCAAATACCGAAGCATTCGAGAATGCTCCACCGGTAAAGGCATTAAGAAGTCCTAATAATCCGCTTTCGGTCTGGCTAGACAAATTAGAAAGCTGGGCAGCATCGATTCCGGGAAGCACTACCTGCGCCCCGAATCGATATACCAAAAGCAAACCGAGGGTTACTAAAATACGGTTTTTTAGCTCCTCGATTTTCCAAATATTCTTGATCGTATTGATGAATTTCATTTGATTATCTATTATAAAGTAACAACTTCACCTCCGGCAGCTTCTATAGCTTCTTTCGCTGAGGCCGTAAATTTATGAACAGATACTTTCAACTTTGCCTTTAATTCACCTCTACCTAATATCTTAACAAGCTCGTTTCTTCCGGCCAGGCCGTTCGCTACTAGAACATCCATATCTACCGTATCCTTAATTCTTCCTTCATCAACAAGAGCCTGAAGGGTATCAAGGTTGATCCCCTGATATTCCTTGCGGTTTCTGTTGTTGAATCCAAATTTAGGAACTCGTCTTTGAAGTGGCATTTGCCCTCCTTCAAATCCGATCTTTTTGGAATATCCAGAACGTGACTTGGCACCTTTATGTCCTCTGGTAGCAGTTCCACCTTTTCCGGAACCTTCACCGCGTCCTATACGCTTGCTATTCTTTTTAACTGAACCTTCTGCAGGTTTTAAGTTACTTAAATCCATGAGAGATTATTATTTTGATTCCTCTACAGAAACCAGGTGTTTAACTTTATTTACCATACCAAGGATGTTTGGCGTATCGTCATGCTCAACCGTCTGACCCATTTTTCTAAGTCCTAAAGACTCAAGAATACGTTTTTGGTTCTGTGTGCGGTTGATGGCGCTTTTTACTTTTGTGACTTTTATCTTTCCCATCTTATTCCTTGATTTATCCTTTAAATACCTTTTCCAATGAAACACCTCTTTGTTTTGCAACAGTTTCGGCACTTCTTAATTGTAATAGAGCATCAAAGGTTGCTTTTACAACATTGTGAGGGTTAGAAGATCCCTGGTTCTTAGAAAGTACATCGTGTACTCCTACAGATTCCAATACCGCACGAATTGCACCACCGGCAATGATCCCGGTACCGGCAGCAGCTGGAAGCAACATTACTCTTGCTCCACCATACTTACCTTTTTGCTCGTGAGGAAGGGTTCCCTTGTGCAAAGGAATGCGTACCAGATTCTTCTTAGCATCTTCTACGGCTTTAGAGATCGCATCGGCAACTTCTTTAGATTTACCAAGTCCGTGACCAACAACTCCATTCTCATCTCCTACTACCACGATAGCAGAAAATCCGAAGGCTCTACCTCCTTTTGTAACCTTAGTAACACGTTGTACTCCTACCAAACGGTCTTTCAATTCAAGACCTCCTGGTTTTACATGTTCTACGTTTTTATAATCTTGATACATATTTTCTAGAATTTTAGTCCTCCTTCGCGAGCACCTTCAGCTAATGATTTAACTCTTCCGTGATACAGATACCCACCTCTATCGAATGAAATAGTATCTATTCCGGCTTTCTTTGCTTTCTCTGCAATGGCTTTTCCAACCAGTACAGCCTGCTCCTTCTTATCTTTAGAAGCAGATGCGATATCTTTATCTCTTGAAGAAGCTGAAGCTAAAGTTTTACCTTCAACATCATCGATGATCTGTGCATAGATCTCTTTGTTACTTCTAAAAACAGATAATCTAGGACGACTTTCAGTTCCAACGATATCCTTACGGATACGTCTTCTGATCTTGTTTCTTCTATCTTGTTTTGACACTGCCATAACTATACTTTATTAAGCTGATTTACCTGCTTTTCTTCTCAACTGCTCTCCAACAAACTTAATACCTTTTCCTTTGTATGGTTCAGGTTTTCTGAATGAACGGATCTTAGCTGCAACCTGTCCTACAAGCTGCTTGTCGTGAGAAGTTAGTTTCACAACAGGGTTCTTACCTTTTTCTGAGACAGTCTCCACTTTAATTTCAGGAGCCAAATCTATCACAATATTATGAGAATAACCAACAGCAAGATCAAGCTTGTTCCCCTGGTTGCTGGCTCTGTAACCAACACCTACCAGTTCAAGTTGCTTAGTGAAACCGTTAGTAACTCCTTCAATCATATTGTTTACCAAGGCACGGTAAAGACCGTGCTTAGCTTTCTGGTCGCTCTTATCAGAAGAACGCTCAAAGGAAATCTCATTATCTTCGATCTTCACATCGATATCTGTAATTTCCTGCTTAAGCTCTCCTAACTTTCCTTTTACCGTTACAATTCCATCCTTGTAATCTACTGTTACTCCTTCAGGAATTGAAACTGGACTTTTACCTATTCTTGACATTTCTTTCGTCTTTTAAGTATTAGTATACGTAACAAAGTACCTCTCCACCAACTTTCTCGGCTTTTGCCTGCTTACCTGTCATCACTCCGTGAGAAGTAGAAACGATAGCTACACCAAGACCGTTAAGGATTCTTGGGATCTCGTTAGCTCCGGCATACTTACGTAGACCTGGTTTACTTATTCTTTGAATCTTCTTAATTACCGGCTCCTTAGTAAGCTTATCATACTTAAGGGCGATTTTGATGATTCCCTGCGCGGTACTATCATCGAATTTGTAACTAAGAATGTATCCCTGATCGAATAATATCTTAGTGATCTCTTTCTTAACATTAGAAGCAGGAATTTCCACTACTCGGTGGTTTGCTGCATTTGCATTCCTGATTCTTGTAAGAAAATCTGCAATAGGATCTGTATTCATTTATATCTATTTGCGGATGTGGTTTTCAGTTTACCTGAACCTTCATCCAGTTTATAATTTACCAGCTAGCTTTTTTAACTCCTGGGATAAGACCTTGATTGGCCATTTCTCTGAACATTACACGAGAAATTCCAAATTGTCTCATATACCCCTTTGGTCTTCCTGTAAGTTTACATCTATTGTGTAAACGTACCGGAGAAGAGTTTTTTGGTAGTTTCTGTAATGCTTCATAATCGCCAGCTTCTTTAAGCGCAGCTCT
Source organism: Christiangramia oceanisediminis (assembly GCF_022570735.2). Taxonomy (GTDB): domain Bacteria; phylum Bacteroidota; class Bacteroidia; order Flavobacteriales; family Flavobacteriaceae; genus Christiangramia; species Christiangramia oceanisediminis. The sequence goes on from NZ_JANCNS010000003.1 coordinate 836,223, forward strand.
TTTTTCAGCATACTTCTTAACCAATTTTTGTCTCTTCACCTCACGGGCTTTCATTGATTCTTTAGCCATAATTAATTCTTTTTAAAAGGTAATCCTAGTTCGGTTAACAATGCTTTTGCTTCCTTATCGGTGTTGGCCGAAGTAACAAAAGTGATATCCATACCAGCAATTCTGTTCACCGCATCGATGTCGATCTCAGGGAAAATGATTTGCTCGGTAATACCAAGGTTGTAATTACCTCTACCATCAAATCCATTAGATTTGATTCCGTTAAAATCTCGTACACGCGGTAAAGCGGTAGTGATCAATCTATCTAAGAATTCAAACATTCTATATCCACGTAAAGTAACTTTAGCACCAATTGGCATTCCTTTACGCAGCTTAAACGATGCAACGTCTTTCTTGGAAATAGTAGCGATTGCTTTTTGACCACTGATTGCTGATAGTTCATCAATTGCATGATCGATAAGCTTTTTATCGGCTACCGCACCACCAACACCACGGCTGATGACGATTTTCTCAAGTTTAGGCACCTCCATTACATTGGAGTAGCTGAATTCTTCAGTAAGCGCGTTCTTCACACGCTCGTTATATTCCTGTTTAAGTCTTGGTACGTATGCCATAACTAAATTACTTCATTAGATTTTTTAGAAAATCTTACTTTCTTCCCATCCTCTTCTTTGTAACCTACGCGAGTTGCGTTTCCGCTCTTGTCTACAAGGGCCAGGTTAGAAATATGGATAGGAGCTTCCTTCTCTTTAATACCACCCTGTGGATTCGAAGCGCTAGGCTTCTCATGTTTAGAGATCATATTGATCCCTTCCACGATGGCTTTATTTTTTTCAAGAAATACCTTCTGAACTTTGCCTTCCTGACCTTTATGGTCTCCAGCGATCACTCGTACTGTATCTCCTGATTTGATTTTAAGCTTTGCCATTTTCTTAATGTATTAAAGCACTTCAGGTGCCAATGATACAATTTTCATGAATTGCTTATCACGAAGTTCACGAGCCACAGGTCCAAATACACGGGTTCCGCGCATTTCTCCCTGAGGGTTCAAAAGAACACATGCGTTATCATCGAAACGGATATATGATCCGTCTGGTCTGCGCACTTCTTTCTTGGTACGAACAACCACAGCGGTTGAGACAGCTCCTTTTTTGATGTTCCCGTTTGGAGTGGCTTCTTTGACACTCACAACGATCTTATCACCAACAGATGCATACCTTTTCTTTGTACCTCCCAATACACGGATAGCTAATACTTCCTTAGCTCCTGTATTGTCTGCTACTTTTAGTCTGGATTCTTGTTGTACCATGATTACTTCGCTCTTTCAATTATTTCTACTAATCTCCAACACTTGGATTTACTCAAAGGTCTTGTTTCCATGATCTTTACAGTATCACCTTCGTTGCAGTCGTTATTTTCGTCGTGTGCTACGTATTTTTTCGTTTTCAAAACGAATTTTCCATACATAGGGTGTTTTACTTTTTTCACTTCAGAAACCACGATAGATTTCTGCATTTTGTTACTTGTAACAACACCAATACGCTCTTTTCTTAAATTTCTTTTTTCCATCTTTCAGCAGAATAACAATTATTGTTGTTCTCTTTTAGTTAACTCTGTAGCCAGTCTTGCGATATCCCTTCTTACGGTTCTTAACTGTATTGGGTTTTCAAGAGGCGAAACAGCGTGAGCCATTTTTAAATCTGAATAAGCTTTCTGAGACTTACCAAGCTCTTCTTGCAATTCTGCAACAGACAATTCTTTTACTTCTGATTGTTTCATAATTCCAATATTATTCTTGATAATCTCTCGCTACAACAAATTTGGTTCTCACAGGAAGCTTTTGAGCTGCAAGGCGAAGTGCCTCTTTTGCGATATCCATTGGTACACCACCAATTTCAAACATGATTCTTCCTGGTTTTACTACGGCTGCCCAATATTCCACGGCACCTTTACCTTTACCCATACGTACTTCAAGAGGTTTCTTAGTGATAGGCTTATCTGGGAAAATTTTGATCCAGATAGATCCTTCTCTTTTCATATAACGGGTAGCGGCAATACGCGCTGCTTCAATCTGGCGTGCGGTAACGAAGCTGGAATCCATAGATTTGATTCCGAAGGTTCCGTTAGAAAGTCTGTGCCCTCTTTGAGCATTTCCCTTCATACGCCCCTTTTGCTGCTTACGGTATTTTGTTCTTTTAGGTTGTAACATTTTTCTTTACTTTAAAAAATTACTTTCTACGACGTGATTTGTTTCCACCTCGTCCGGCACCGGATTTCTTACCTTGGTTCTTTGCAAGGCCAACTAGAGGCGAAAGCTCTCTTTTTCCGTATACCTCACCTTTCATGATCCATACTTTAACTCCCAGTCTACCGTAGGTAGTGTGAGCTTCAACTAAAGCATAATCAATATCAGCCCTAAAAGTTGACAATGGAATTCTTCCATCCTTGTATGATTCTGAACGTGCCATTTCAGCACCGTTTAGACGACCAGAGATCTCAATTTTGATCCCTTCGGCGTTCATTCTCATAGCAGCCGCGATAGCCATCTTGATTGCACGACGGTAAGAGATACGATTCTCGATTTGTCTTGCAACACTTGCCGCCACTAGGTGCGCGTCAAGCTCTGGCCTCTTAATCTCAAAGATGTTAATTTGAACTTCCTTGTCGGTAATCTTTTTTAGCTCTTCCTTAAGCTTGTCTACCTCCTGACCGCCTTTACCAATAATGATACCAGGTCTGGCAGTGGTGATAGTAACGGTTACAAGCTTAAGCGTGCGCTCGATGATTACACGCGATACACTCGCTTTAGAAAGACGAGCATGGATATACTTTCTAATCTTATCGTCTTCGGCTAACTTATCGCCGTAGTCATTTCCTCCGTACCAGTTGGATTCCCAACCTCTAATGATACCAAGGCGATTCCCGATTGGATTTGTCTTTTGTCCCATACTATCTCTTAGCTTTGTGTATTATTGTTTGCTCCAAGCACTAATGTAACGTGGTTGGATCTCTTTCTAATTCGGTGTGCACGACCCTGTGGAGCAGGACGAAGTCTCTTTAACATACTTCCTCCGTCTACACGAATCTCTTTCACAAATAACTCAGCATCTTCGATACTAGCTTCTTCGTTCTTAGCCTGCCAGTTGGCGATAGCCGAAAGCAAAAGCTTCTCTAAACGATTTGATGCTTCTTTATTGCTGAATTTTAGAATATGAAGCGCTTTTTCTACTTTTTCACCCCTAACCAGATCCGCAACAAGGCGCATCTTTCTAGGCGAAGTAGGGCAGTTATTCAACTTAGCAAAAGCTACCTGCTGTTTGGCTTCTTTTATTTGCTCTGCTCTTTCTCTTTTACGAACTCCCATAGCTTCAATTATTTTCTACCTTTATTTTTTGCACCTGCATGCCCTCTGAAAGAACGTGTTGGTGAAAATTCTCCTAACTTATGACCTACCATGTTCTCAGTCACATAAACAGGAACAAATTGCTTCCCGTTATGTACGGCGATGGTTTGTCCAACGAAATCTGGAGTAATCATTGAAGCTCTAGACCAGGTTTTGATCACGGCTTTCTTTCCAGACTCAACATTCTGAGCCACTTTTTGCTCCAGTTTATAGTGAACGAAAGGTCCTTTTTTTAATGAACGTGCCATATCTTAATTTTTCTTTCTAGTCTTTCTTCGTTCTACAATGTATTTATTACTCGCTTTCGTTCTTGAACGCGTCTTGAATCCTTTAGCCGGAAGACCTTTTCTAGAACGTGGGTGACCTCCTGAAGCTCTACCTTCACCACCACCCATTGGGTGATCGATTGGGTTCATCGCTACTGGTCTTGTTCTTGGCCTGATACCTAACCAGCGTTTTCTACCGGCTTTACCGGAGATCAATAGCTGGTGGTCACTGTTGGAAACAGCTCCAATTGTCGCCATACAGGTAGAAAGAATTCTTCTAATTTCTCCTGAAGGCAATTTAATGGTAGCGTACTTTCCCTCTCTTGCCAATAACTGAGCGAATGCCCCGGCACTACGAGCCATTACAGCTCCCTGCCCGGCTCTAAGCTCGATACAAGAGATAATAGTACCTAGTGGAATGTTAGCCAAAGGCATTGCGTTTCCTATTTCAGGAGCAACTCCTTCGCTTCCAGACACAAGGTTCTGACCTACTTCTAGCCCGTTTTGAGCAATAACATACCTTTTCTCACCATCCTGATAGTTCAATAATGCGATAAAGGCCGTTCTGTTTGGATCGTATTCTATTGTCGCAACTGTACCAGGTACTCCCTGTTTGTCACGTTTAAAATCGATTACTCGGTAACGTCTTTTGTGACCACCACCTTTGTAGCGCATGGTCATTTTACCCTGACTGTTTCTACCACCTGATTTTTTTATCGGCGCCAATAGGCTTTTCTCCGGCTTATCAGTAGTAATGGCGTCATACCCATTAACTACTCTAAAACGCTGACCAGGTGTGATTGGTTTTAATTTTCTAACTGACATTGTTTAATCTTAAAGATTACTGTATAAATCAATTGTTTCACCTTCCGCCACCTGTACTACTGCTTTTTTGTAAGCACTAGTTTTACCAGTGATCATACCAGACTTAGTGTACTTGGTTTTGCGATCCGGGCGGACATTCATTGTTCGAACGTAAGTAACAGACACGCCATAAGCTGATTCGATCGCGTCTTTGATCTGAATCTTATTTGCCTTGTTACTTACCACGAAAGTGAAGCGATTATTCATCTCGCTATCTGCGGTAGCTTTTTCTGTAATAACAGGTTTTATCAAGATGCTCATAACGGTTTATTAACTTAATTTCGACTCAATTCCTTCTAAAGAACCCTCTAAAAAGACAATATTATTAGCATTCAGAATTTTGTAAGTACTTAATTCTGAGCTATTTATCACTTCAGAGGTCTTCAAATTACGCGACGACAAATATACATTTTTATTTGCGTCACCCAACACTATTAGTGATTTTTTCGTCTCAATCCCCAGAGCCTGAAGAACTTCGATGAAATTCTTGGTTTTTGGAGTATCGAATGAAAAATCTTCAATGACCATTACGGCCTTATCTTTAGCTTTGATAGAAAGCGCAGATTTTCTGGCAAGACGCTTAAGGTTCTTGTTCAGTTTGAAACCGTAGTTTCTTGGTCTAGGACCAAAAACACGTCCACCACCTTTAAAGATCGGAGACTTGATACTTCCTGCTCTTGCAGTACCTGTCCCTTTTTGTTTCTTGATCTTACGGGTAGAACCCGCGATCTCTGCTCTTTCCTTAGCCTTATGAGTACCCTGTCTCTGGTTAGCAAGATATTGCTTAACATCAAGATATACAGCATGCTCATTAGGCTCAATAGCGAAAACAGAATCAGAAAGCTGTGCTTTTCTGCCTGTTTCTTTTCCTTTTATATCTAAAACTGCTACTTCCATTACTTACTAATGATTACGTATGAGTTTTTGTGTCCTGGCACACATCCTTTTACTACTAAAAGGTTCTTATCTGCCACAACCTTCAAAACTTTCAGGTTTTCAACTTTAACTTTCTCACCGCCCATTCTACCGGCCATCTTCATTCCTTTGAAAACTCTCGCAGGATAAGATGCAGCACCAATAGAACCAGGAGCTCTTAATCTGTTGTGCTGACCGTGAGTGGCCTGCCCAACTCCTCCAAATCCGTGTCTCTTAACAACACCCTGGAATCCTTTTCCTTTAGATGTACCTGCGATATCCACAAATTCACCTTCTTTGAAAACATCCACGGTAACAGAGTCACCTAATTTGTAATCTTCTTTGTAACCCTGGAATTCAACGACTTTGCGCTTAGCAACAGTTCCTGCTTTTTTAGCATGCCCTTCAGCAGCTTTATTAACAGTCTTTTTGTCATCGAAACCAAGTTGAAGTGCTTCATACCCGTCAACCTCATTGGTTCTGACTTGGGTAACCACGCATGGTCCAGCTTCGATCACGGTACAAGGGATGTTCTTCCCATTCTCGTCGAAAATGCTGGTCATGCCGATCTTTTTTCCTATTAACCCAGACATATTTAATTAATTATTAATTGTTTACTTATTTTAAAAACTTAGGGCCGAAAAACACATTTCAGCCCTGAATTGTATTTTTCACCGTTTTTCCTTTGCGAAACGCGCCGGACATGTTAACCGCGCACCGAAGTGCGCGGACATTGTTTTTATCACACTTTGATCTCTACTTCTACACCACTTGGTAATTCAAGCTTCATCAACGCATCGATCGTTTTTGAAGAAGAGCTATAAATATCAAGCAATCTCTTGTAAGAGCTTAACTCGAACTGCTCTCTGGACTTCTTGTTCACGTGAGGCGAACGAAGAACAGTAAAGATTTTTTTATTTGTTGGCAACGGAATTGGTCCGGTAACAACAGCTCCCGTAGTCTTTACGGTTTTTACGATTTTCTCGGCAGATTTGTCTACCAGATTATGATCGTAAGATTTTAGTTTTATTCTGATTTTTTGACTCATTTCCTTAAGATTATTCGTTAGCTGCTCCTTTCGCTGCTTTGATCACTTCTTCAGAAATATTAGAAGGAGTTTCAGCATAGTGAGAGAATTCCATAGTTGAAGTTGCTCTACCAGATGAAAGCGTTCTTAACGTAGTTACGTAACCGAACATTTCAGAAAGCGGCACTTCAGCTTTGATTACTTTCGCTCCAGATCTATCGCTCATATTGTTAACCTGACCTCTTCTTCTGTTAAGGTCACCAACGATATCACCCATGTTCTCTTCTGGAGTTACAACTTCTACTTTCATGATTGGCTCAAGGATCACAGCTCCTGCTTTCTTAGCAGATTCTTTATATCCCATCTTAGCAGCCAATTCGAAAGAAAGTTGATCAGAATCCACAGGGTGGAAAGATCCGTCTTTAAGAACAACCTTGAGGCTATCCATAGTAAATCCAGCTAGTGGTCCGTTTTTCATAGCCTCTTCAAATCCTTTTTGAACTGAAGGGATGAATTCTTTAGGAATACGTCCACCTTTGATCTCGTCTACGAACTGAAGACCATTTCCTTCGAAATCTTCATCTACAGGCCCTAATTCGAATACGATGTCTGCGAACTTACCACGACCACCAGACTGTTTTTTGTAAACTTCTCTGTGATCTGCAGGTCTTCTTACAGCTTCCTTGTACTCTACCTGAGGCTCACCAACATTAACCTCCACTTTAAACTCACGCTTCATACGGTCGATAATGATCTCCAGGTGAAGCTCACCCATACCAGAGATAATTGTTTGACCAGAGTTTTCGTCAGTCTTAACTGTAAAAGTTGGATCCTCCTCAGCTAGTTTACCAAGAGCCATTCCCATTTTCTCAACATCAGCCTTAGTCTTAGGCTCAACAGCAATACCGATTACCGGCGCAGGGAAGGTCATTGATTCAAGAACGATAGGACTCTTAAGATCGGTAAGTGTATCTCCCGTCTTAATATCCTTAAATCCAACAGCAGCTCCAATATCTCCAGCCTCGATCTTATCTATAGGCTCTTGCTTGTTAGAGTGCATCTGGTAAATTCTTGAAATACGCTCTTTCTTACCAGAACGAACGTTCAATACGTAAGAACCAGCTTCCAAAGTACCTGAATAAGCACGGAAGAATGCAAGACGACCTACGAAAGGATCGGTAGCAATCTTAAATGCAAGCGCAGAAAATGGAGAATCCACATTAGGCTTACGGCTTTCTTCTTCACCGGTCTCAGGATTGGTTCCAACGATCGCGTCTACATCTACCGGAGAAGGCAGGTAACGCATTACAGCGTCAAGCATAGCCTGAACACCTTTATTCTTAAATGCAGAACCACACATCATTGGGATGATGCTCATATCGATTGTTGCAGCTCTAAGAGCAGCGATGATCTCGTCTTCTGTGATAGAATCTTCATCTTCAAAGAATTTCTCCATCAACGCCTCATCATATTCAGCAACAGCCTCTACTAACTCTGCACGATATTTATTTACATCAGCTTCCAGTTCAGCAGGAATATCGATAGTCTCATAGGTCATTCCATGATCCTCATCATTCCAAATAATTGCCTTCTTGGAAATTAGGTCAACCACACCTTTAAAATCAATTTCGTCACCAATTGGAACCTGAAGCGGCACTGGATTTCCTCCTAACATTTCTCTTACCTGACGGCAAACGTTGAAGAAATCTGCACCCTGACGGTCCATTTTGTTTACGAAACCTAGACGCGGTACTCTATATTTATCTGCCTGTCTCCAAACAGTTTCAGACTGAGGCTCAACCCCGTCTACTGCAGAGAACAATGCAACCACACCGTCTAGTACACGTAATGAACGCTCTACCTCAACAGTAAAGTCAACGTGACCAGGGGTGTCAATAATATTAACGGTATACTCCTGGTCTCTGTAAGGCCAGGTACAGTGAGTGGCTGCAGAGGTAATGGTAATTCCACGCTCCTGCTCCTGCTCCATCCAGTCCATAGTGGCCGCACCATCGTGCACCTCACCAATCTTGTGACTGATTCCTGTATAATAAAGGATACGCTCAGTAGTTGTGGTTTTACCCGCATCAATATGAGCTGCAATTCCAATATTTCTAGTAAATTTTAAATCTCTTTGTGCCATTTTTTTAGAATCTAAAGTGAGAGAATGCTTTATTAGCTTCAGCCATTTTATGAGTATCTACTCTTTTCTTAACAGCAGCTCCTTCTTCTTTCGCAGCAGCAAGAACTTCAGCAGCCAGCTTTGCAGCCATAGACTTCTCATTTCTCTTACGCGCGAAACTGATTAACCACTTCATAGCAGTAGACACCTTACGGTCTGGTCTTATCTGCATTGGGATTTGAAAGGTAGCACCCCCAACACGTCTACTTCTCACTTCAACGTGAGGCATAACGTTTGAAAGAGCATCTTTCCAGATCTCTAAAGCAGATTTCTCTTCGTCCTGTTTCTTTTGCTCTACGATATCTATAGCATCATAGAAAATTTTAAAGGCTACGGATTTTTTACCATCCCACATCATCATGTTCACAAAACGTGTAACAAGCTGATCGTTAAATTTTGGATCTGGTAAAAGAGGTCTTTTTTTCGCCTGTCTTTTTCTCATTTCTTTACATTAAAAGTTTTTAATTACTTCTTAGGGCGTTTTGCTCCGTATTTAGATCTACGCTGAGTTCTACCTTCAACACCGGCAGTATCTAGCGCACCACGAACAATGTGGTATCTAACACCAGGCAAATCCTTTACCCTTCCACCTCTAACCAATACTATCGAGTGCTCCTGGAGGTTGTGTCCTTCTCCCGGAATGTAGGCGTTAACCTCTTTTCCGTTCGTTAACCTTACCCTTGCTACTTTACGCATAGCCGAGTTTGGTTTCTTAGGAGTGGTAGTGTACACACGTGTACAAACACCTCTCCTTTGAGGGCACGAATCCAAAGCAGCCGATTTACTCTTCTTGGTTATTTTGGCTCTTCCTTTTCGTACTAATTGTGAAATTGTTGGCATAATTTCCTATACACTAATTATTAATAAAATTTACTCCCTGTTTTTTTAGGGTCTGCAAAGGTAGAAATAAAAATATATAATTCAAATACTGAAATGTTTATTTTTCAGAATTTTACGTTTCCAGGTCAGTTAACCACTCCCCGTCGCCTAAATCGGATTGAAAATCTCTTAGGAATTTCAAAGAATTAAATTTTTAAGGCAGATTATTGAATTATCAATAAAACAACCTTTTTGATCACTTATTAACTGAAGAAATTTAATCTTTTTAGCATTTCACAGCGTTTTTCAAAGCTTTTATGGCTACAATGTTAAATTTAGAGTTTTTAACAACTGTTTATCAATGAGTTAGACTGTTAACAATGCATTAACTTAATATTAAACTTGCATTAATGTGTAATTCTGAGCACATTTGGCGTTGGCTAATTCAAACAAATTTTTAAAATGAAAACAAAGTTTAGTAGTATTTTAACACTATTACTGGCGTTTGTTGTGCAATTAACTTTTGCCCAAGAACAAACGATTACCGGTACGGTTACAGACTCTGACGGCTTACCCCTGCCCGGAGTTAATGTAATGATCAAGGGGACATCTACAGGTACTCAAACTGATTTTGATGGTAATTACTCCATTCAAGCCAATCAGGGAGATGTACTTGTTTTTTCTTTCGTGGGATTGCAAACCGCAGAATACGCTGTTCAGGCAGTTGATGTAATTGATGTAGTGATGCAACCCGACGCTGCACAATTACAGGAAGTCGTTGTTACCGCACTTGGTATTAAACGAGAAAAGCAAAGTCTGGGATACGCACAACAAAGCGTTGACTCAGAGTCTCTTGTAAAAGCTCGTGAAGTTAGTGTAAACAATGCACTGGCAGGTAAAGTTGCCGGGGTTCAGTTTAGAGGTGCTCCCTCATCTGGTTTCGGAAACTCCAATATTAGACTACGTGGTAACACTGATGTCCTCTACATCGTAGACAACATTAAAGTAGACAACCCATCTGATATTATAGTTGACGATATTGCGGAAATGTCTGTACTTAAGGGTGCTGCTGCAACCGCTCTTTATGGTCCACAAGGACGAAATGGAGTTATCATGATCACGACCAAACAAGCAGGAAAAGGTGTTAGTGAAATTTCCATTAACCACTCTTCCGCTATGGAGAACGTTTACCTTTTACCGGAATATCAGAATGAGTACGGTGGAGGTTATTCTCAAGATTTCAATGTTTTCTCTTACGATCCTTCTGTTCATCCTGCTGACTGGGCTGGATTCGATGGTCAATTAATGGTTGAATATTATGCAGATGAAAGCTGGGGTCCTAGAATGGAAGGGCAGCTAGTTCGTCATTGGGATTCATGGATTCCCAATACTCCTGAATTTGGAGAGCTTAGACCATTTTCTCCTCAGCCAGATAATGTTAGAAACTTCTTCGAAACAGGAATCACCACCAACACCAACCTTACTTTTCAAAAAGGCGGTGAGGGCTACAACATTAGAGCATCTATTGCTAAAATTGACAGGACTGGGGTAATTCCAAATTCTGAAAGAAACACTGTTCAGGGATCTGTAAATGCAACCCTTGATATCACTGATAAATTAACTGGATTTGTAAACGTTAACTATCAGGATAGAAGAACATCTAACTATCCAAACAACGGTTACGGAAACATTGCATCTAACTTTAACCAGTGGTGGCAAAGACAATTAGATATTGACCGTTTAAGAGATTACAGAAGAAACGGACAGGTGGTATCCTGGAACCTTAATTCCCCTACCAACCTACAACCTCTTTATTGGGACTCACCTTTTTTTGATCCTTATGAAAATCTAAATCCGCAGGATAAAAATGCCTTCTATGGTAGAATAGGTCTTACTTATGAATTCACTGATGATTTAAATGCTACAGTTGAATTAAGAAAAACTCTGAACTCTTATGAATCGAATGACAGATTTGCTTTTGGAGGTTTAGGGCAACCTTATTACCTTGAAGACGAAAGTATCGATGGAACAGATGAATTATTTGGTATCTTAAACTATGACACTGATCTTTCAGATGATTTCGATTTAACTGCAAACGTTGGTTTTGAGATTTTTGATTCTAACTACAAAAGGCTTTACGCTGCTACCAATGGTGGATTAACTGCAGAAGGCTTCTATAGTCTTAACACTTCTAGAGATAGACCAACTTTATTTAGCACCAAGGAAGAATTTGCAAGAAGATCTACATTTGCAAAGGCCTCTTTAGGTTTTAGAAACCTATTATATCTTGATGGATCTGCTCGTCTCGACTGGCAATCTACTGCGAATGAAAATGATAACCGCGTAGAAACCTACGGAGGATCAATCAGTTTCATCTTTAGCAGATTACTACCTGAGAACAACATCCTTAGTTTTGGTAAACTTAGAGCAAGTATCGCGGAAGCACCTTTCTTCCCGAATATCTTCGCCACTAACGAAACTTTCACAGTGAACCAGCCTTACGGTAGCTACGGAAAACTATCTGTAAAACCAACCCTTCCAAATCCTAATATTCAGGGTGGTGTAGTTCAGGAATATGAGATTGGACTTGAGACAAGGTTCTTTGACAACAGATTCGGATTGGACGTAACAAGATTCAATAGAGAAAATGATCAATTACCTGCTTCTGTTTCTCTAGATCCAACCACCGGTTATTCAAGTTTTCAGGTGAACTCAGGAAAGCAGTCTTTTGAAGGATGGGAATTTACTGTAAATGTAGTTCCAGTTAGAACTGATGCTTTCACCTGGGATATTAGTGCCAACCTTGCTACTTTAACAAGAACGGTAGATGCTATCGCTCCAGGAACAGATGTAAATGTTCTTAGTACTTCATGGAGAGGAATTCAGCTTCAGGAAAGAACTGGTGAAGAATGGGGTGCTATATACGGTCGTGCTTTTAGAAGAAATGAAAATGGAGAAATTCTACTTTCTTCTACAGGTAACCCACGTTATGACGCTAACCAATACCTTGGACAAATTTTACCTGATTTCACAGGTGGTGGTACTTCATACATGACCTTCAAGAATTTTAGCCTTGGCCTGGATTTTGATTTCCAGAAAGGAGGAAAAATTTTCTCAACAACAAGAATGTTTAATGCTTATTCTGGTTTAGGAATAGAAACAGTAGGAAATAACGCAGCTGGCAATCCGCTTCGTGATCCTGTGACTGGTGGTGATGTATCCATACCTGTTGCTGATGCAGATGCAGATACCGGTGGTATCTTAATTGAAGGTGTTGATGAAACTACAGGAGAGCCTGCATCTTATTATGTAGATGCCCTAACTTACTACGCACGTTTATTTGCTTTACATGAGAACTGGATCTACGATGCATCGTATGTTAAACTAAGACAGGCAAGACTGGATTACCAGGTTCCTGCTAGTGCATTAGAAAATACTTTTATCAAATCTGCCAATATTGGTGTATTTGCCAGTAACTTATGGATGATCTACACTGCAGTAGATGGAATAGACATTTCAGAGATCGAAGATAGTGGTACACTTGGTGGTGATGGATTTGGATGGACCGAAGGTGGACAATCACCAAACACAAGAACCATCGGTCTTAACTTAAACGTAACATTCTAAAAATTTTAGATAAGATGAAAAAATTAATTAATTCGATATTGGTATTTACAGTGGTTTTTGCCGGTTTCACCTCCTGTGAAACGGTAGACTTTGCTGATATTAACCAGAATCCTAATGAACCTAATCAACCCGTAGCAAGTAGTTTACTTGCTAACGCGGAAGGAGCCTTAGCAGATCTTTTAACTGCAACTACACCTAATTTATATGTTCAGTACCTTTCCAATGGTCAGTATGAGGAGGAATCCAGATATCAGACCCTGAACTGGGACTGGGAGGGGTGGTATGCCGTTCTTACCGATTTGCAGAGAGTAATAGATTTGAACACTAACGAAGATACCCGTGAAGCAACAGCTACAGGAGATGCATCTAATGCCAATCAAATTGCTGTAGCCACGATACTAAGGGTATATTTCCTAGAAATGATGACTACGCGTTGGGGACAAATCCCTTATTCTGAGGCATTACAAGGATTGGATGCTCAATTCCCTACTTATGATACTCAGGAAGAAATCTACAATGGTTTATTTGACGAACTGGATATGGCACTTGACATGATAGAGCCAGGCCAGGGACCAAATGGAGATTATTTGTTTGCTGGAAACATGAGCAGATGGGAAACGTTTGGGCAAACCCTAAAAATGACAATGGCACTTAGACTTTCTGTAGCTAATCCTACCCTAGGAGCACAAAAGTTCAACGAAGCCCTGGGGAATGCAATTTCTTCTAATAACGAAAACCTATACTATAGTTTCCTTGCTGATGAAAACAATGATAATCCTTGGGAAGACAGATTCCTAGCACCTAGTTTCCGACGTGACTATTTAGTAAGTGATGTTTTTGTAGATAACCTGGTAGGTAGTGGAGCAAGTAACATGCCTGAAGATCCTAGATTAAAGGAAATGGCTGAACCAGCTACCAGTTCTCCTGGTAATTACATTGGTGCACCTTACGGAGCTGTAAACTCAGCTACAGATGATTATTCTTTCATTACAGAAGATATTATTTTTACTCAAGATGCTCCAGCATATATTTATACCTACGCGCAAGTTCTTTTCGCGAGAGCAGAGGCAGCTCATTTAGGCTGGACTGATGAGGATGCTGAAATGCTATATGACATGGGCGTTCTGGCGTCTATGGAGCAATGGGGATCTTCAAACGAAGAAGCAACAGCCTATCTTGCTGCTAATCCATATACCGGACCTCAAGATATTGGTTACGAGAAATGGGTAGCTCTTTATCTTCAAGGATATGAAGCTTGGGCTGAATGGAGAAGACTGAAGGCGATGGGCTATGAAAAAGAATTAACCGCTCCAGCCGAGTTATTAAGTAACGCTACTGATATTCCAGACAGACAGGCTTACCCTGCAACTGCTGGCTCTTTGAACGAAGAGAATTACAACCAGGCAGTAAGCTCTCAGGGACCTGACGAGTTGAATACGGTACTATGGATTTTTGGAGGATAGTACTCTAAAAGTTTTCTTTAGACAAAAACCTGCTCACTATGAGCAGGTTTTTTTTATATTGTAAACTAAAATCTATTTTGATGAAATATTTGATTTACCTCAGCATATTCTTTATATCTGTATTAACTCAGGCACAAAATCCGGTTAATTCTGGAGATCTTAGTGATGGATTCAAAATTATGCGTAATGACCTTAAGGGCTCACCTTTTCTCACCCAGAAATGGTATGTTGGCCATGGCGTGTTAAAAGATGGCAAACTTACCACACCGCAAATAATGAATTATGATATTCATGGAAATAACCTCGTTTATAAAGCCAATGAAAACGAGGATGTATTAAAACTTCTAGACAACAATTTTACTGGTTTCATATTAAAAGCTGAAACGGGCGAATTAATATTCACGAAGATTCCCGGAGAGCAATTTGAAAAAAATAAAAAAGACACTAAATACTATCAAATTGTTAACCCTCCATCAAGACTTGTGGTGACAGAATTCTATAAGGAATTAGACGACCCTAACGCCAGCGGTTGGACTTCCAGCACGCAAAGTACAAAATCAGCTGAGTATGATTTGGAGGTTGATTATTACGTATTAAACCCAAAGAATAAATATGAAGAAGTAAAATTGAAAGAAAGAGCCATTCTCAAGATATTTGATGACAAAAAGAAAGAATTAGAATCTTTTATTAATAGTAACGATATCGATATTAATTCTCCTGAAGACTTATTTAAAATCGTCGAGCACTATTATTCCCTTAAATAAATTTTCAGATACGATTTATATAATCTAACTTATCTGACGGTCTCGGAACTCTTGCCGGAGTAATAGCACTTAATTTATGTAATGAGTAATTAGCCTGATAATGTGAATTTTTAAACCACCTCTTTCGAGGTGGTTTTTTTATTTTAAAGCAATTCTAACATAGACCAATATTAATTTTAAATTTGCCCTATGGAAACAGAAAACAGGATCTACGGAATAAGAGCCGTAATTGAAGCTATTGAAAGCGGAAAAAGCATTGAAAAACTATTCGTTCAGAAAGGTCTTTCCGGATCCCTGTTCCAGGAATTGAACAGGCACCTGAAAAAGGCCAATTTCACGATATCTTATGTGCCTGTTGAAAAACTGAACAAACTCAGCAAAGGAAACCATCAGGGAGTGGTTGCAAGCATTTCGCCGGTAAGTTACGTAGGCCTTGACGAGTTGATGGAGATCTCACAAAAATCAACTACCCCTCCCCTATTTTTATTACTGGATGGCTTAACCGATGTAAGGAATTTTGGAGCGATTATTCGAACTGCCGAATGTTGCGGCGTTACCGGGATCATTATCCCTGAAAAAGGAGCAGCCCCTATTAATGCCGATACGGTAAAGACTTCAGCGGGTGCAGTATTTAAATTACCGATTTGCAGGGTGAACCATATCCTCGATGCAGTTTATCACCTTCAAACCTATGACATCAAATTGATCGCCGCAACCGAAAAGACCGACGATACTATTCACGATATCAAACTGGATCAGCCTATTGGAATAATTATGGGTAACGAAGCAAAGGGAGTTTCGAATTCTATCTTAAAAGCCGTTGACCATAAGGCTAAATTGCCCATGCTTGGCAGTATAGCCTCGCTGAACGTTTCAGTAGCCTGCGGAGCTATCTTGTACGAAGTAGTTAGGCAACGCCTTTAATCCTTTTTAGAATTTTCTTTATAGATATACCGATATTCAGTTTCAGGATTGTCATCTTCCTCTTCCGGAAGCTTTTCAATAAAATTACCGTTTTCATCAAAGTGTTTCATGAATTCGTCGTCTTCTTCAGAATAATCATCCCGTTCCCAGGCATATTTGGGAGTTTCAGCAATATTCTGCCTGAAGATCACTGCAAGGCCAAGACCGCTTAACATTCCTGAAAGGTGACCTTCCCAGGAAATTGTTGGATCTATAGGTGTAACATACCATACCATTCCGCCATAGATAAAAACGACGATCAAGGAGAGCGCAACCAGGCGGTAATATTTTGAAAAAATACCTTTAAAAAACAGGAAGGACGCCAGCAAGTAAATGATTCCACTCGCACCAATATGATTGGAAGGCCGACCAATGATCCAGGTTAGTAATCCGGTAGTAACGAGACCTATAAGTAAAACCTTCCAGCTGATTGGCCTGTAGAAATAGAAAAGCGCAAGAGATAATATAAAAAGTGGAATGGTATTATTGAACAGATGCTCAATATCTGAATGTATGAACGGAGAAAACAATATTCCCCTTAAACCCACTGTTTCACCAGGCCTTACTCCAAAACCACTGAAATCTATATTGAACCTCACCTCGATCCAGAACACGATCCAGATTAAAAGGACAAAAAGTATGGGAAAACCTATGGTTCCGGTAGTAAAAACAAAAGGCGAGTTAGCTTTCAAATTTTCTTCATTTTTATTTAATATTACAAAAAAGCATCCAAACTGAATTAGATGCTATAATGTCATTGATATTTGCTAGTTATGAATCAACCTCTGGCTGAAAGGCTACGCCCAAAAACCCTTGATGATTATTTAAGTCAGCAACATTTGATTGGTGAACAGGGTGCACTTAGGAACCAGATCAAACAAGGGATCATTCCCTCGATGATCTTCTGGGGCCCACCAGGCGTTGGAAAAACAACGCTCGCAAACATCATTGCTACTGAATCTGGTAGACCATTTTTTACTCTAAGCGCAATAAGCAGCGGAGTAAAAGATGTTCGGGAGGTAATTGATAGGGCAAAAAAAAGTGAAGGCCTGTTCACAACAAAAAGCCCGATCCTTTTTATTGATGAGATCCACCGTTTTAGTAAATCCCAGCAGGACTCCTTATTAGGTGCAGTGGAAAAAGGCTGGGTCACCCTTATTGGCGCTACTACCGAAAACCCAAGTTTCGAGGTGATTTCGGCTTTGCTATCCAGGTGCCAGGTTTATATTCTAAAGCCATTTTCAAAAGATGATCTAATCGCACTGCTTGAAAGGGCTATCGAAAAAGATGCGGTAATTTCAGCTAAAAACGTTCAGCTAAACGAAACTGAAGCCCTTTTAAGATTAAGTGGCGGGGATGCCCGAAAATTGCTGAACATCTTTGAACTGCTGGTCACTTCAGAAGAAAAAGACGTGGTGATCACAAACGACCTCGTGCTTGCGAAGGTTCAGCAAAACACGGTTTTGTATGACAAAACCGGAGAACAGCATTACGACATAATTTCAGCTTTTATAAAATCGATTCGCGGAAGTGATCCAAACGCGGCCGTTTACTGGCTGGCGCGAATGATCGAAGGTGGAGAGGACGTGAAATTCATCGCCCGAAGGCTTCTTATCCTTGCCAGTGAGGATATAGGTAATGCCAATCCAACTGCACTTGTAATTGCAAATAATACCTTCCAGGCGGTTAATACCATAGGTTATCCTGAGGCAAGGATCATACTGAGCCAGTGTGTGACGTATCTCGCCACCTCTCCAAAAAGCAACGCGTCTTATATGGCGATCAATGAAGCTCAAAGACTGGTTAAACAAACCGGGAATCTTTCGGTCCCTTTATCTATCAGAAATGCGCCTACTAAACTGATGAAGGACCTGGGCTATGGTAAGGATTATAAATATGCCCACAACCACGAAGGTAACTTTGCAGAAGCTGAATTTCTTCCGGAGGAGATCAAAAATACCACGCTCTACCAGCCCGGAAATAACCAGCGTGAAAATGCACAACGGGAATTTTTAAGAAAGCGCTGGAATAAAAAATATGATTATTGATCGATGAGATCATAAACCATCTGAACCTTCTGATTGGTTTGCCTGTTCACATATTCAACCACCAGGTTCTTTTCTGAATCAAAATAGGCAATTCCCTGATTGGTAAGCGAATTATAGATAAAACTATTGGAGTCCCCCGTTTTGATCAGTAAGGCGATTGGTTCGCTCGCATCTTTTAAATAGAGCCCGTAGCCGTCGCTGCTGTCTTTAAGCAGATAGATTTTTCCCTGAAGACTATATTCTAAAGACTTTTCGGCATTTGGCAAAACAGGTTTTTCTTCAACTGTATTGTCAACTACTGAATCTTCAACAGGCATTTCCTCTTCGGGGGTAACCTGCTCTTCTTTCACCGGAATTTCTTTTTGATTGACTCTGAAACTCACGGCCGCCTGCCCAGGTTCATATTGATAGTCTATTTCTTCCAGACCAGCAAATGCCTCTCTTAAGGCTTCCTGGTATCCAGCCTCATATTCCTTTTCCTTGCTAATTCCTTCAGGACTTCTGTAAACGGTCTTTCCATAGCAATCTTCAAGAATCAAAACAAGTTTTGAAGTGAACAGGCCTGAATTGTTCTCCAGCCTGGTATTCAAAGCAAGACAGGGGTTTTGCTGAAGGTCTGCCGGTTTCTCTTCGGTTTTCATCAAGGTATTATAACCCTGTTTATTAAATAGGAATTTGGTTAACGAATTCAATCGGTACTGGTCTTTTTCCCCAAGAAACTCATAGGATTCGGGGATCAATACATATTTGTAATTATTCAATTCCTGGGCAGCAAGCCCAGAAATCATTCCAAAAAATATAATTATTGAAAGTATAATTCTCATAGATCTTTAAAAATAAATTGCATCCCAAATTGCATCGAAGCAGAATTTGCCCTGGCTAAATTAGTATAACCAATAATATCGTTGGCAGCAAGATAGAAATTAAAATTCTTTAAACGTGCAGAAGCCATCAATCCGATTTTGGTGAGACTAAATTCATCCACGCCATAAGCTACACGAAATCGCAGATTATTTGTTAATTTTCTATCCCAGTAGGTAGTAACACCATAGGTAGGACCTTTAGGACGATTAACACCCGAAACCAGCATCCCAAAAAGGTTCATGTATCTTGGCTTTTTACTAATTAGGTAATCACAAGGAAGAATAGCCTTACCAGTACCTATCTCAAATGAAGCGTTAAATTTTAAAGGCCTCCAGGTGTTGTACGGCGAAGTGGTTGTTTCATCCAACAAATTTGCATCTAATTCTTCCTCGAAAATATCCCAATAAGGAATGGTGGCTTCATCTTCGTCCAGCTCAGGAAAAAGAGGTTCTATACCCTCTGTAGAATAGGAACCAAAATATTGGTAATTCTCCACATCTTTTTGATGAAACATCAACCCAAGATCCTGAATGGAGGCATTGATGGCGAATTGCTCCGTAAGTCTATAATTGAAGCCGAGATCTACACCTAATCCAAAATTCTGCCCAAAAAAGGACCTCCTTAGTAATTCTGCCACGGCCTGGTCTACGGTCATCCCTTCTTCATCCTTTAAAGAGGCATAGCCCGATGTGCGAACCATCACATCCAGTCCTTCCAGAGTATGCCTGTAAAAATTTGAACCACCAGGCGTAGCATCGGTTCTAAACACTCCCTCGTTTTGTGTACTTTCAGCATTGAAAATTCCAGAATATAATTTTACCCTTCCGCCTATGGAAAGCTGTGGATCGAGCTTGTAGGTAAAGCCAGCGTGATAGACGGTAAGAACTTCCCCGGTGAAATTGGCATCCGAAAAATCAAAATTCTCACCAATATAATCGGCATTTCCTTCAAAAGCCAGAACCGCTGGATCTTTAGGAAAATAAGCGAATACATCCAGCTCCTGGTAGATTCCAGCCGAGAAATAGCCCCGCTGACCCATTTTCCAGCCGAAAGACAGGACCTCAAGCTGTTGATTAACCGAAAAGAAATCACCGGAGGACAAATCATTCATCACCCTTCTAATGCGGTCATTGATGTCGGTATCATTATCTGCAAATACATCATAAGCCGTAACTCCTGTACTACCGGCAAAAACATGAAATTGTGAAAAAAAAGGCACCCCTATATGTCTGGTAAAATCGATTCGGGTTCCGGGGTTTTGAAGCAGCGCTTGCGGAAGGTCATCTACATTATACAGCAGCGGTCTATTCTGGGAATGGCTAATTCCGAAGAGTAAAAAGATGACAATAACAAGGATTTTCTGCATATTAGAATTCGAATCTGAATAAGCCTTTTGAAGAAAAATCCAGACTTCCTTCCAGTTCCTGGCCACCGCCAAGGATATCCAACTCCATCACCATTTGAATAGATCTTCTTACGTTTCTAATGTCATTGCCCTCCATAACCTTAAGAGTATCCACGACCGATGGCATAGCCGTTGAACCTTCAGGAATCGTATAGGCAATGCTAAACTCCCTGCGGTTATTTTCATTTAAAAACTTGATATTGCTCCTAACCGGAAAGGGAAAGCGGTTTTCATGCCTGAATCGAAATTCAACAAACATCAATCCATCCTGAATGTAGTCGTCGTCCAGGAATTCAAGGCGAAGCGTGTCTCTGATTAAAGGAGTATATAGGTTGGTTTCTGAATCGAAAAAGTCGGTTTCATTCAGCTCATAGTAGGCAAGATCTACCTGCAGGTCTGGTTCGAGTGCTATATCTGGTGCCTGTCCAAAATCAACGTCTTTAAAGCAGGAAGTTAGACTAAGGCAACTAATAATGAGCGTGGGGACTATTATTAACTTCAGTCGAAACATTTAAGGGCTTTCTATGGCAACGAAAATACCTATTCTTTATTGTTATAAATAATTAAGAACCTCTTTTAACTTTTGAATTTCAGCAAATTGGTGCTGACCAACCTCTCTATCAGGGTTCAAATAGATCACATGAAAACCAAATTTTGAAGCACCTACAATGTCTGCCTCCAGGTTATCCCCGATCATCACCGAATTTTGAGCTACCGCGCTACTTTTTATCAAAGCTTTCTCAAATATCTGTGGATGCGGCTTTTTTACACCCGCCTCTTCGGAAGTGGTTACCGTACTGAAATATTCCTGTATACCCGAGTTTCGCATTTTCAAATGCTGAACTTCTTCAAAACCGTTGGTGATGATATGCAATTTATATCTTTTATGAAGATTGGTCAGAAGCTCCTTACTGCCTTCCAAAAGGTGATTGTTCTTTGGCAAATATTCGATATAATCGTTCGCGATAAGGTTGATAGTTGCATCGCAGGCTTCGAATTGAAGAGCATCAAAACTTTCTTTCAAACGCCCAAACCTTAAGGCTTCCTTGGTTACAGAATTATTGCGGTACAATTCCCAGTATCTGAAGTTTATTGGTTTGTATACCTTCATGAAATCATCCAGGTTCAGGTCCAGTTTCTGTTTATTGAAGATCTCATTAAAAGCCAGGGCCGAATTTCGTTCGAAATCCCACAGCGTATGATCCAGATCAAAGAAAACATCGGTTACTTCATTCAGCTTCATGGATATGTTTTAAAAAGGAATAATATAAGTCTTTATCGGAATATGCAGAAAAATCGCTGTTCTTAAAAACCGCCCTGAACTTTCCATCTACCGCCTTCACCTCCTCCAGCATCCTGGTTAATTCTTCCATCACCTTTGTTTTATTGGTGGTGTTGATGATTTGAGAGTTAAAAGCATAAGGATGTATTTTTAGCGGAGTGGTCACCTCCATATTGATATCGTAAAAAAGAAAAGGGGAACAGGTTCCGGCCCTAAAACCCGATTTTTCAGGGTACCCCATGGAATGATCATTTGTGATCTCAAGTTCGGTAAGGGAGTTATAATGATCTGGTAGCTTGAGATCATACTTTGAATTCATCACATGATCAACCGTATTATGAACGATCTCCTCCAGCCTTAATTTCTCCTTTCTCAAATTCTGAATATCTTCCATCGCATAATAACCCACCAGCAGCCCAACCTGGGCATAATCTGCAACCGATTTGATCACTGCCCTGTGTGGAATACGATTATGACTTATGTTGCGATCGTGAATGGAGAAATCGCTTAATTGGAACATAAAAATCATGTAAATATTATGCTCCTTGATAAGCTCAATGAGGTCTTCAAAAATATTATGTGGATCATCCTTAAGCCTTGTCCATACCTGAAGCCTATCCACTACCTTACCCAACTGCAAACTAAACAGGTCCAGCATCATCCCCATAAAACTTCTTAAAAATCCTTTATTTTTATAAATAAATGTGTTTTCAGAAGTTATAATGCTCCCGGTTCTGAACTTTCTTGGAGTATACTCCAGGTCAGGAAAACGGTCCAGTAGAATTTCAAGAAATTTCAATGCCCAGATATCAACTACGGGTTTATGCAGAAAACTTTCCTGGGCGGCCAGGCTTTCACCTGCTGGAAACCTGCCTGCTTCATCTTTTACATGCGGCAAGTATTCCTCATAACGGCTTAATAAATAAAAGGATGCCGCAAAAATATCGAATGGAAGATCACTGGATTCGGGCAATGGAAAAAAGCATACGGTATCGTCCCAGGTTTGTATCTTGATCTCAATTTCAGAAAATCCCTGTTCCATTAAAAGGTCCACCTTCTGAATAAAAAATTCATTTCCAAGAGCCTGCTTACCATAACTGATTTTAGCCCCCTCGTGAGCGATGAATTCTTCAATTTTTGAAGTGAATTTTATAGGGATTCCCAGTAAATGTGAACACAGATGTTTGAACACATACATGATCCTGGGTGTGACTTTTTGAGTATAAATCAATAGCATGCGGGCAGTGCTTAAAGAATTCCTTCGTCGGCGAAGCTAAGGTAGGACTTTTCAGTAACAATAAGATGATCCAGCACTTTAATATCCAGACTCTCGGCGGCGACTTTTAATTTTCTGGTGAGCTGCTTATCGGCCTCACTGGCTGTCAAGGTTCCGGAAGGATGATTATGGACCAGGACAAGGGAAACCGCTCCAAGCTCAAGCGCTTTTCGCAAAGTGATCCTAACATCTACCAGAGTACCTGTAATTCCACCTTTGCTAATCTGGAA
This sequence comes from Christiangramia oceanisediminis, assembly GCF_022570735.2. Lineage (GTDB taxonomy): Bacteria > Bacteroidota > Bacteroidia > Flavobacteriales > Flavobacteriaceae > Christiangramia > Christiangramia oceanisediminis. Next base: position 859,630 of record NZ_JANCNS010000003.1, read on the forward strand.
TTGCTCGATTACCTTATTACTATTATTAAGGTAAAGTATCCAAAATTCTTCGTGGGCCAGCTCCCCGATGATTGGCTGCATAATCTCAAAAACCGACAGGCTTGAGCTGATCTTCTTTTGCTCAAGTGCCTCTTCAAGCCGGCGCCTTCTCCCCAATTCCAGGGCTGCGACAATAGTAATCGCCTTGGCCGGACCAATGCCTTTAAACTTACACAGCTGGTTAACTGAAAGTTTACCTAACTGGTTAAGATTATTAGAAGTTGAAGAAAGAATGCGTTTAGCAAGCTCAACCGCCGTTTCGTTCTTGCTGCCGGAAGCGATCAGGATCGCGATCAATTCAGAATCGCTAAGGCTCAACTTTCCTTTTTGCAATAATTTTTCGCGGGGCCGGTCATCTTCCGCCCATTTTTTGATGCTAAGCTTGGTTTTTTCATTGTCCATCTTGAGCTAAAGATAAACATTGAAAATAATTTCGGCCTTAAAATTATTGAAATTGAATGCCTTAGATCGAATCTTTCAATTTTTCCAGATCCAAACCACCGTAATTCCCACTGCTCATTAATAGGAGGACTGAATTATTGAGATCGAGATGTGTCAATTCATCTTCCAGATCTTCAGAATTGGTAAAAACCTTCAAATTTTGTTTCTGAAAAGCCTCCCTTATCTGTTCAGGGCTTACCGGTTCCAGTTTTTTGATCTGTACAGCATCTGGAGAATAAAAAACGATGGCTTCATCAGCCGAAGTAAGACAATCCCTGTACTCTTTTAAAAATTCAGCATTCAAACTGCTATACGTATGAAGTTCAAGGCACGCGATCACCTTTTTATTCGCGTATTGCTCTTTTACGGCTGCCGTTGTGGCTTTAACTTTAGAAGGACTATGAGCAAAATCCTTGAAAATGATATTAGAATCGCTTTCGGCTATTTTTTCCAGTCGTTTGGAAGCCCCTTCGAAGCCTGCTATAGCCTCATAGAAATCATCTTCATCAATTCCCATATGCTGGCAGATCCACTTGGCACCGGCCAGATTATTCATATTATGCTTTCCGAAGATCTCTAATGGCAGCTCACCTTCTGCCACATCCAGGTAAGTCACCTCATCCTGAGTATGATAGGAGGGAGTCTGGTATGGATGTTTCCGAATAGGGTTTTCAGTTTCCTCGGCCAGTTTCTTTACTTCAGCATCTTCCTCATTGTAAACCAGGATACCTCCATTAACAATAGAGTTAACGAATATTCTGAATTGCTCTACATAGTTCTCATAGGTAGGAAACACATTGATGTGATCCCAGGCAATTCCACTGAGCAAGGCAATATTTGGCTTATATAAATGGAATTTCGGCCTGCGATCTATAGGTGAAGAAAGGTATTCATCTCCTTCCAAAAGGATAAAATCGTTTTCGGCAGTAAGATGAACCGGATTTTCAATTCCTATCACAGGAGCACCCACCAGAAAATCGATTTGTCTATCGTGATAGTCCATCACATAAAGGATCATGGAAGTGATTGTTGTTTTACCGTGTGATCCTGCAATGACCACCCTGGTTTTTTCTTTAGACTGCTCATAGATAAACTCTGGATAGGAATAAACCGGAACTCCCAACTCCTGGGCTTTAAGCAATTCAGGGTTATTCTCCCTGGCGTGCATTCCAAGGATCACTGCATCGAGATCCCCATGTACTCTGTTTTCAAACCAACCCAGTTCATCGGGCAGGATATCAAATTTTTGAAGTCGGGATTTGGAAGGCTCAAAAATAGCGTCATCACTACCAGAAATTTCATAGCCTTTTTTCTTTAATGCAATTGCCAGACTATGCATTGCGCTACCTCCTATTGCAATAAAATGAACCTTCATAATTTTTTTTTGCAAAGATAAGAGTTTGAAAATGCTGTAAAAGGAATTACAATCGCTGAATTTTTTGTTTTTCTACAATAGCTTTTTCAAATCCGGGTTCTATGGCCAGAGACTTTTCAATATGCTCAAGAGCTGCTTTCTGGTTCTCCTGTAATCTCTCTATCTGAGCCAGCCTCAGGTAAGCCCAGGCAGGAGACTTTAAGTCTTTATAACCGTAATCATTGATATATTCCTGAAGAAGCTGTTTACCCTCCTTCAACTGAACTTCGAAAATAGCTGAAGCTTCCCCAAGTTCATATTTCAAATAATTACGGGTAATCAAATTTGGTTTTCGAACGGCGGTTCTTATGGCATTTTCGTACTTAGACTTTGCTAATTCCCGGTAATCCTCGATTTTGTAGATGTAAGCGTCTGCCAGAAGTGCATCCACCTCATTTAGTCTATCCAGGTCTGATGCGTAACTTTGCGCAATTGTTTTGCTGCCTCCAATAAAACCGGGGATTTGCATATATAATTCAACCAACGCCCGCCTGGTTTCGGTATGTTTTGGGTCGAGCTCTGCGGCCTTTTTGAGATAATTTTTAACATCGGTTATAAGCAGCGCTGCCTGAAATTTAGAACCGTAGTAGGCTTTCATTCCCATAGCCCCTCCAAGTTTAAAGTTATACATGGCATTACTAGGCTCCGCTTCAACTAATTCTTTATAATAATCAATAGCCGCATCCCAATCCTTTTCAAAACTGGCAATATCTCCTAAATATTCAATAGCTTCCAGATCATCTTCGTACTGGACAAGCAATTCCCTGGCTTCTTCAATTTTTCCCTCTTCCAGATGTTTTTTTGCCTCATTTAAATTTTGTTGAGCCACCGCCGTACCTACAAAGAGGTATATTATCCCGATGATATACTTAAAATTTGTTAACATAAATAAAATTTTCTTAAATTTAACCACTATACAGCCCTGTGTTCGAGTCTATTTAGCCTAATATCCTAATAATTGTTAAGATGTTCCTTAAAACAACTCGGCATATTAAAAATTATTTTAATATTTGTGCAACTTTTATTGAGTTTTAACCGAATAATAATTTTGAATTTAACACCTAGCCTATGCAAAATTTTACTTTTAGGAGGAAGGGAATTAATTGGTTCCTTTTCGCCTTTATTCTATTTGTTGGGAATTTACCAGCGGCCCAAGCCCAAAATTGCCCCACAGTAACTTCGGAACAGGAGTCCCAAAACTTCTGCTATCTTTCCCGAGTTTCAGACCTACAAGCGACTCCTAACGGAGACGGAGTACAATGGTACCGTACTGCAACTTCAACTGTACCAATTCCAAGTGACGAGATACTTCAAGATGGCTCCTACTTCGCCGGAAATAATTCCGGAAACTGTAATGCCAGACCGGAAGTAACTGTAACCGTTGATGATTTAGGACCACCAACCACAACTTTCGGAAACTTTTATGAGCCATGTGAATACAGCTCAGAAGACGTAACTACCGTTGGAGACCTAAAAAACCTGGTGGTTACTTCAGAGTCTGGATACGATATCAATGTTTTTGGACAGGAGGACGAATTTGGAACCAATGAATTACCAGATAATGCTGTTCTTGTTGATGGAAACAGTTATTTTATCGGTCAGGACGACCCTTCAAGCAGCTGTGAATATTCGTCAAGAATTGCTATACAGTACAACCCAATATTAGCAACTGCACCTGCAGCTGAAGCTGCTCAGGTATATTGCGAAGGAGCGACCGTATCCGATTTGGAGGCAGAAGGAATTAACAGATGGTATAGCACTGCTACTTCCAATCCATTCCTTGACCCTTCAACTCCACTGGTAGACGGCGCTACTTATTACGCATCTCAAATTGTAAACAGAACCAATTCTTCCCTTCCTCCATGTGAGAGTCAGGATAGAACTGCGGTTACTGTAACTATTACCGAAGGCCCAGATGCCGGAGAAGATAATGTAGGAGTGGTTTGCCAACCTGAAGTTTCTACTACCTTCCCAAGTGAAGATGCCGTTAGAAACTTTTACTTAGATCTATTAGCTGAAGGGGTACCAAGCAATGGAACCTTCTCTCCATCTATTTCCAATATTGTGTCTCAATATCAAGCAGATGAAGATGGCCTTGGAGACTTTACCGTAACCTATACTATTGGAGAAGATGAATGCTCAGACTCTGTAGATCTTACAATTAGAATTATTGAAGAGACACCGGCTGAAGCTGGTAGTTTTAATGATATAAATGATGTATGTGCAGAAGATATGATGATCGATCTAACTGCATTGACAAACAATGATTCTGAAGCCACCACTGGCGGAACTTTTTCAGGAACCGGTGTTTCTGAAAACCAGTTTGACCCTTCTGTAGGAGAAGGCGAATACGAGATAACCTATTCAGTAGATGAAACTAGCGCACCGTGTACCACAGGAAGCGATTCAACTACATTTACCATTTTTGTAAGTGAGGCTAATGCAGGTGATGACATTTCTGAAACGCTTTGTAGTTCAGATTTGGAAAACCTGGCCGATTTTGCTGATGAAATTGCGGCGCTTCTTGAAGGAAGAGATACTGACGGAACTTTTTCACCAGATCCTGCTATCGTGTATGCTCGATATCAGAACGATCTTGCATCTGGAAGTCTTCCTCAAACTTATGATTTGGTTTATACTGTAAATGATGGTACTTGTACCGATCAGGCGAACATAGAAATTACTGTGAACCCATCACCCGATGCTGGTGAGGATGCCATAGTTGATCTTCTGCCAACAGACGATCCAATTAACTTATTCGATGAGCTAGGTGGAACTCCAGATATGGGAGGAACCTGGAGTCCTGGAGATGGAACTTTCGACCCAGCTACTGATACACCTGGCACGTTCACCTACACTGTAAGTAACGATTTTGGCTGTGAAGATTCAGCAACTGTAACTGTTAGTGTTGAAACCGAAACCGAATGTGAAGGTGCAGCAGGTAATGATAATATTGGAGTAGTGTGCGAAGATGATGTTGCGAATACTTTTCCATCTAATGATGAGGTTAGAAAATATTATCTAAGTCTATTAGATAATGGCGTATCAAGAACCGGAACTTTTAATCCTACAATTGCTCAAATTATTGATGAATATCAGGACGATGCAGACGGATTAGGAGACTTTACCGTCACCTACACTATTACTACAACTGATGGCTGTACAGATTCAACAAATCTTACAATTCGAGTAATTGAGGAAGGACCAGGAGAAGCTGGTAGTTTTGATGATATAATTGATGTATGTTCAAATGATGCTTCAATTGATCTAACCAATCTTACTAACAACAATCCAGAAGCCACTTTAGGTGGAACTTTCTCTGGAGACGGGGTAGCAGACAATACTTTTGATCCGTCTGTTGGACCTGGCACTTATACAATCACTTACTCGGTAGATGATACACTACCATGTGTAACCAGTAGTGATGAAACAACTTTTACTATTACAGTAATCGAAGGCGCCGATGCTGGTGAAGATGCTACTGTAGAATTAAGTAGTACTGATGACCCTATTGAACTTTTCGATTTCTTAGGGGGAACCCCAGAGATGGGCGGAACCTGGAGTCCTGGAAATGGAACTTTCGATCCGGCAACCGATGCTCCTGGTGAATTTGTTTATACAGTAACCAATGGAAATTGTGAAGATTCGGCAACGGTAACTGTTACGGTTGATTCAGAAACTGAATGTGAAGGAGCTGCTGGTGATGATAATGTTGGAGTAGTTTGCGAGGATGATGTCCCTACTACTTTTACATCAAACGATGAAGTTAGAAAATACTATCTAAATCTATTAGATAATGGCGTATCAAGAACCGGAACTTTTAATCCTACAATTGCTCAAATTATTAATGAATTTCAGAACGATGCAGACGGATTAGGAGACTTTACGGTCACATACACTATTACTACAACTGATGGCTGTACAGATTCAACAAATCTTACGATTCGAGTAATTGAGGAAGGACCAGGAGAAGCTGGTAGTTTTGATGATATAATTGATGTATGTTCAAATGATGCTTCAATTGATCTAACCGATCTTACTAACAACAATCCAGAAGCCACTTTAGGTGGAACTTTCTCTGGAGACGGGGTAACAGACAATACTTTTGATCCGTCCGTTGGACCTGGCACTTATACAATCACTTACTCGGTAGATGATACTTTACCATGTGTCACCAGTAGTGATGAAACAACTTTTACTATTACGGTAATCGAAGGTGTAGATGCTGGTGAAGATGCTACTGTAGAATTAAGTAGTACTGATGACCCTATTGAACTTTTCGATTTCTTAGGGGGAACCCCAGAGATGGGCGGAACCTGGAGTCCTGGAAATGGAACTTTCGATCCGGCAACCGATGCTCCTGGTGAATTTGTTTATACAGTAACCAATGGAAATTGTGAAGACTCAGCAACAGTAACGGTAATTATTACAGATTGTCCTGAGGAATTAACCGCAAATGCAGGTAATTTCGATAACATATCTGATGCTTGTTCAAACGGTGATGTAATCGATCTTAGCGAATTGATGAATAATGATGAAAACGCTATAGAAGGTGGAACATTTACAGGAGAAGGTGTTATGGACAATATGTTCGATCCTACTTCAGTAGATAATGGAACCTATACTATTACTTACACAGTAGATGAAACAACTCCTTGTGTAACAGGTAGTGATTCAACCACGTTCACGATCACTGTTTCAGAACCAGCAAATATCGGAACCGATACAACAGCCGATGTATGCGTGCTGGACGTTCAGGATCTATTCCCTGACATCGCTAGCGTTAGAAACTTCTACCTTAACCTGTTGGACGATGGAGTAGCCAGAACTGGAACTTTTAGTCCAAGTATTCAGCAAGTCATTGCCGAATACCAGGCTGATGAAGACGGACTTGGAGACTTCTCTACAGTTTATACCTTAACATCTGAAGGTGGATGTGCTTCTTCAGTTACCTTAACAGCTTCTATTTTTGAAGCCGATGTAATCGAAATCGAGCAGCCAGGGGATCAAAGCCTATGCTTAAGTGACGACGCAGTTAATCTTTCAGATTACCTGGCAGACGGAACTCTGGAAGGCGGAAGTTTCGCAGGTTACGATGATGGAACATTCGATCCTTCAGTTGTTGGAGAAGGAACTTATGATATCACCTATACAGTAAGAGGAGAAGGTTGTTCTCAGGGAACTACCACATTCTCTATCACTGTTACTGATGCTGCTTACGCAGGTGAGGATATGGAATTCGACGTTTGTATGAACGCTGGAATTCAGGATCTTTATTTATTCCTTTCTGCTGATGCTGACATGGATGGAGAATTCACTTATAACGACGAAGTGATCACTGATGGACTTATGGATCCTTCAGCTTTCGAAGCAGGTGAATATGAAGTAACCTACACTGTTACTGCAATCAACGATTGTGGAGACGATACAGCTACTTTCACAATCACTGTGCTTGAAGCTGCCGATGCACCAGAACTTAATGACATCTCTTTCTGTGCGATCCAGAATCCAACAGGATTAGACCTGATTGCTGAAAATGCAAATCTTACTTTCTATACCGATGAAGATTTAACCATGATGGTAATGGAAGAAGATGAATTAGTAGCGGGTACTTATTATGCTACTTTGACTCCTCAGGATGGATGTGAGTCTGAAGCAGCATCATTCACCGTTACGATCAACGATCCTGGAACACCAACGATCGATGATGCCAATCCGGTATTCTGTGAGTATGATGATGCGACCATTGCAGATCTTAACGATGCGGTAGACCAGACATCAAATGTTACCTGGTTCTCCACTGCAGACGGAACTGAATCATTAAGCACAGGAACTCCTCTACAGGATGGAGTCACCTACTATGCTTCTCTATATGATCCGGCAACAGATTGTGATAGTTCAGCTAGATTAGCCGTAACAGTAACCATCGAAGGATGTCCGCTTCTATTCCCAGAAGGTATCTCTCCAAACGGGGATGGAAGAAATGACGTATTCGATATCGAAAATATAGAACGAGAATATCCTAATTATACTATTGAGATCTACAACCGTTGGGGTAAAGTAGTATACAAAGGAAACGCCAACACACCAGATTGGGATGGTACTACCACCGAGTCTGGAGCATTAGGCGATGATACTTTACCAGTTGGAGTCTATTTCTACCTACTTGACTTCAATGACGGGGTTACTTCTCCTAGAAGAGGAAAAGTATACTTAAGTAGATAATAAAAGGATAAACACGAAAAAGTAATGAAAAAAAGAATCACAAAATATTTAATATTCGCAGGCATTATCCTTTTTTCAATAAAAGGTATGTCTCAGCAAGATCCCCTTTTCACTCAGTACATGTATAACATGAGTGTGATTAACCCAGCCTACGCTACCGATGAACCTGGTATGCTGGATATGGGAGGAATCTATCGAGCTCAATGGACAGATGTTGAAGGTGCACCACGTACCTTCAACTTCTTCGCCCACACCCCAATCAGCGAGCGAGTTGAATTAGGCTTAACCGTAGTTCACGATGAAATTGGTGGCTGGATCAAGGAAAACAACATCACTGCAGATTTCGCATATGTTATTCCAGCTGGAGAAAGAACCAAATTATCATTCGGAGCAAAAGCAGGTTTAACTACCTGGGATGCCAATATCGCCGGTTTAGATCTTAATGATCCTAATGACCCGGCTTTTGAAAATCAGAATGAAGTTTTCCCAGTTTTTGGTGTAGGAGCTTTCTGGTTTGGAGATAAGCACTATTTAGGTGTGTCGGCTCCCAACCTGTTCACTTCAGAATATGTTGAGAACAACGAAGGTCTTTTAAACAGAGGTACCGAAGAGATTCACTACTACCTTACCGGTGGTTATGTATTCGGAATCAGTGATAACTTCAAACTGAAGCCTTCATTCATGGCCAGAGGAGTTCAAGGTGCACCGCTTTCCATAGACGTTAATGCAAACGTATTGCTATACGATCGCCTGGAAGCCGGAATTGGTTACCGTTTTGACGAAACCGTAACAGGATTGGTGAATTTTAGGATTTCACCAGCTCTTAGAATTGGTTACGCTTACGATTATCCAACCTACGACCTAAGCAGAGACGGATCACACGAGATCATGTTATTATTCGATCTCGATCTGTTCGGTCTTAAAAAAGGATATGACAAATCACCTAGATTCTTCTAAAACCCGACTAACATGAAAAAATTATATAGTACACTTTTAATAATTTCTTTAAGCGTTTCTGCTTTTGCTCAAAAGTCGGATATCCGGGATGGAAACAAGTTTTTCGCCCAGGCTGCCTACGTTGATGCGGCAGATGCTTATGAGAACGTAAACAATAAATCTCAGGAAGTTCTTCAGAATCTTGGAGACTCCTATTTCTACACCAACCAGATGGCAAATGCTGCCGAGGTGTATGAGTTGCTATTCCTGAGACATTCAGGAAATGTAGATAACCAATACAAGTTCAGATATGCTCATGCGCTTATGGCGAACGGCAACTATGTAAAGGCTGATGAGTATATGAATGAAGTGACTGGTGCATCCTGGAATCATGAAGAATTTGCTGAAGAACTGGACACCCTGGTTCCTCACAAATTCAAGTATGACCAGATCATCAATAATGCGTCTTCTTCAGACTTCGGAATTGCGTTTTACGGAGACAACAGGGTAGCTTTTGCTTCTACAAGAAATCAGGAGCGCCCGATCTATCCATGGAACAAACTTCCAACTCTGGATCTTTACAGTGCTGAAATGGACGACGAGGGAGAATTGAGCGATATCGTTCTGTTCTCTGATGCCATCAATACCGATGAGCACGAAAGTTCTGCTACCTTCAGCCAGGACGGGATGGTAATGTTTTTTGACAGGACCAACGAAGACCGTGTAAAGAATGAAGAAGGAATGCGTATTGCACACATAAGTCTGTACCGCGCCGAGAATGTTGACGGAGAGTGGACCAATATCGAAAAACTGCCTTTCAGCAGTGAAGATTATTCGGTTGAGCACCCAACTTTAAGTGCAGATGGTTCTAAACTGTATTTCGCCAGTGATATGCCAGGCGGAAGCGGATCTTTTGACCTGTACGTGGTAGACGTAAATGCTGACGGTACTTACGGAACTCCTCAAAACCTAGGGTCTGGAGTTAACACTCCTTACAGAGAACAATTCCCATTCATCAGTGAAGAGGGAGTACTTTACTTCTCTTCTGACGGACACCAGGGATTTGGTAATATGGATATCTTCCGTACTGAAGGTGACTTTTCTGAAGTTGAGAACCTTGGAGGTTCTATCAACGGTGGTCATGATGATTTTGCTTTCGTAATCAGAGAAGGAGACGAAAAAGGTTTCTTTGCATCTAACAGAAGAGGTACCGACAACCTGTACCAGTTCGTTAGAGAAGAGAACGAGATCATCAAGGCTCCAACCAAGACTGATCCAACTTCTGGCCTTCCAACCATTCCGGTTGATGGAAGCAAGATCTACTTTGATTTTGATAAGTCTACCATAAAGCCAGAATCTGAGCCAGTACTTGACTCTGTTGTAACTTACATGAAACAATACCCAAGCATCAAGGTGAAAGTTGAATCTCATGCTGATGCAAGAGGTAGCGATAAGTATAACATGGATCTTTCACAAAGAAGAGCTGCTTCCACTGTAGATTACCTGGTTAATAAAGGAATAGACAGAAGCAGACTTACTTCTGAAGGATTTGGTGAAAGCAGACCTGTAAATGACTGTACAGAACCTACCGGATGTACAAATGAGCAATATGCTAAAAACCGTAGAAGTACCTTCGTGGTGTCGAACAACAATAAAGGTTCGGGATCAGGTATGGAGAACGAAGACGAAAACTAATTTTTCCGATCGATACTAACTAACCAATCAAAAACTGAAAAGCCCCATGCGACGCATGGGGCTTTTTTAATTCTATACAGCTCTGTATTACTTTTTAGGAGGATATCCGGAAAGAGCCTTTTCAACGATCTTATCAAATTGTTCTCTGCGTTGCTGCGGCTCAGCCTTTGGATTGAAAGGGCTTTCTACTTCGGCCTTCCATACCAGCACATCTTTTTCTACATCAATAAAATCGAAAGTTAGATTTAAATAGGTATCCATTGAACCAATTGGAATTCCACCGGAAACACCTACTCCTACATTACCTCCACCGCCTCCAACTCCAAGTCCAACTCGGCTTCGATTATCCCTCTGGAACTCCTGGGAATATACATTCACATAGATCCCGGGATCATTCGATTTAGAGAATCCCTTTTCCCGCATTTGTTCATTCAGGCTTTCGACCAATCTGGTTTCGTCAAGCTGACTTAATCCGGTACGGAAATCAGGAAATAAAGCATATTGTGAGTAGTTCGAAAAATTGACGCTCTCGTCATAATCGTAAACGGCCTGTGGCGAATTACAGGCCACGAAGAATAGAAGCAAAAGGCTTCTGGATACTATTTTCATGATCAGTTTTTACTTAAATTAAGCAAAAACGATTCCAGACCCTAAAGCTTTAACAGGATTTAAACAGGTTGCTTATTCAGCATTTCCCATAATTTATCCTTAAGATCGGTAAGGCCAGTTTGGGCTACAGAAGAGATAAAAATATAAGGCAATTTCAATTCCTGATCCAGCTCGCTAGCCAGCTCTTCCTTCAATTCGGCATCCAGAAGATCACTTTTAGAGATTGCGATTAGCCTGTCTTTATCCATTAACTCCGGGTTATAGCGCCTGAGCTCATCCAGTAAGATCTCGTATTGTTCCTTAATATCGGGAGCATCGGCAGGGATAAGGAACAAAAGCGTTGAATTACGTTCTATATGTCTCAGGAAGCGGTGACCCAGCCCCTTGCCTTCAGCTGCACCTTCAATGATCCCCGGAATATCGGCGATCACAAATGTTTTATAATCACGATATTTTACAATTCCAAGGTTGGGTTTTAGAGTTGTGAACTCATAGTCGGCGATCTTAGGCTTGGCAGCAGTAATTACCGAAAGTAAAGTAGATTTCCCGGCATTAGGGAAACCAACCAATCCAACATCAGCAAGAACCTTCAGTTCAAGGGTGATATCCTTTTGCTGACCTTCAATTCCAGGTTGTGCATACCTTGGAGTTTGATTAGTGGAACTTTTGAAATGCCAGTTTCCACGGCCACCCATACCACCTTCGGCTATTATAAATTCCTGCCCATCTTCAGTGATCTCCTTGATGATCTCATTGGTTTCTGAATCCCTGATCACAGTACCCAGTGGTACATCGATGTATTCATCAGATCCATCTGCCCCGGTGCTTCGTTGTTTTCCACCATCACCTCCATGTTCAGCTTTCACATGACGCTTGAATTTCAGGTGAAAGAGGGTCCAGAGATTTTTGTTTCCCTTGATGATCACATGTCCCCCACGACCTCCGTCTCCTCCATCAGGCCCTCCTTTAGCTATATATTTCTCACGGTGAAGATGAGCAGAGCCCTTCCCTCCTTTTCCGGAGAAAACATGAATCTTAACGTAGTCAACAAAATTCCCTTCAGTCATTCTTTCTTATTTCATTAATTGGTCGATCACCATACTCAATCGCTCGGTGATCTCTTCGATACTTCCAACACCATTTACGCCGAAATATCTGTTCTTCTTTTGGTAATAATTCTTTAGAATGGCAGTTTCATCATAGTATACCTTGATACGGTTTCTGATCACTTCCTCATCAGCATCATCTGCACGTCCGGACGTTTTTCCTCGTTCCAGCAAACGCTCTACCAAAATATCATCTTCAACTTCCAGTGCGATCATTGCATGCACCTTGGTTCCCTTAGCTTCTAAAAAAGTATCAAGGGCATCGGCCTGTGCTTCTGTTCGGGGAAACCCGTCAAAAATAAAGCCATTGGCATCCTGGTTCTTCTCAACTTCAGCCTGTAACATATTGATCGTAACCTCATCTGGCACCAACTGGCCCTTGTCCATATAGGACTTGGCGCTTAGACCAAGTTCAGTTTGATTCTTGATATTATACCTGAAAACATCTCCCGTAGAAATATGGATGAGGTCATACTTGTCTTTAAGAATGGTCGCCTGGGTTCCTTTTCCCGCACCCGGAGGTCCGAACAAAACTATATTTGTCATTTTTTATTCTTTGCGTTTGTATACTTGAGTGAGATTTCGTCCCAGACCATCATAGTCCAGTCCGTAACCAACAATAAATTTATTAGGTATTTCCATCCCGATATAATCCACAGGGACAGATTTTTTATAAGCCTCAGGTTTAAAGAAAAGGCTAACCACCTTGTATTCCTTAACGCCAGATTGCTTCAGAATTTGATCCAATTCCACAAGCGTATTACCAGTATCAACAATATCCTCAAGCAATACAACGGTTCTATCCTTTAGGTCCTGATTAAGTCCCAGCAAGGTCTTCACCTCCCCGGTACTTTCGGTGCCTTTATACGATCCCAATTTCACGAAACTGATCTCACAATCACCCTGGAATCTTTTTACAACCTCAGATGCGAACATGAACGATCCATTCAGGACCCCTATAAAAACAGGTGTTTTATCACCAAAATCACGGTTTACTTCGTCTGAAATTCTATCGATAACCTGTGTTATTTCTTCTTCAGAAATATAGGGTTCGAATTCAAGATCGTGTAGTTTAATCAAAGTTCTGAGATTTTAAGTGGCAAAGATAAGGAATCTCAATAAGCCCACGGGTGAGATTTCCTTCCTAATATCTATGGCAGAAATTCCGAATAGGTTATTTTTGCGGAAATCCTCTTTAATCTATGGTAAATTATTTTTCTTCAGACTTTAAACTTGGTATTCTCGGTGGCGGGCAGCTTGGGAAAATGATGTTATATGAGACACGGAAATATGATATCCATACGCATGTTTTAGATCCCAGCGCTGAAGCACCCTGTAAGATCGCCTGCAATTATTTCGAAAAGGGGGACCTTATGGATTATGACACTGTCCTGAACTTCGGAAGAAAGGCAGATGTGGTAACCTTTGAAATTGAAGGAGTAAATGTTGATGCCCTGAAAAAACTGGAGTCTGAAGGAATAAAAACCTATCCTTCCGCTACAACCCTGGAAAAGATTCAGAATAAGGCAACCCAGAAGAAATTCTATAAGGAAAAAAATATTTCTACTGCGCCTTTTGAAGTGTTTGATTCATTGGCCTTCCTTAAGGAAAGTGTAGCGAAGGGAAAAATTGAGCTTCCATTTGTCTGGAAAAGTGCCACCGGAGGATATGACGGAAAAGGTGTTTCGGTAATTAGAAAGAAAGAAGATCTTGAAAAATTATCAAGTGGCGAGTGTATAGCTGAAAACCTTATTCCGTTTAAAAATGAACTTGCAGTTATCGTAGCAAGAAACCCATCTGGCGAAATGATCACCTATCCTGTTGTGGAGATGGAATTTCATCCCACTGCCAACCAGGTGGAATACGTGATATGCCCCGCCAGGATTGATGATAAGGTTGCTGAAAAAGCCAGGAAAACAGCCGAACAGGTTTCAAAAGCTTTCGAGCATGTAGGACTTCTGGCCGTTGAAATGTTCCAGACCGAAGCAGATGAGATACTCGTGAACGAAGTGGCACCAAGGCCTCACAATAGTGGGCATTACAGCATTGAAGCTTCTTACACCAATCAATTTGAGCAACATATTCGGGCGATACTCGATTTACCTTTAGGAAGTACCGACAGTAAAGTAGGTGGAATTATGGTAAATTTGGTAGGAGCTGAAGGTCATGAAGGAAATGTGGTTTATGAAAATATAGAAAAGATCATGAAGATGGAAGGTGTAACCCCACATATCTATGGTAAAAAGATCACACGCCCATTCAGAAAGATGGGACATGTGACCATCGTAAACAAAGATCTTGCTGAAGCCAGAAAAATAGCTGAAAAAGTAAAGAACAGTATCAAAGTAATAAGCGATAAAGATTAGAAAATGGGAAAAGTAGCAGTAATCATGGGCAGTACCAGCGACATGCCGGTCATGCAGGAAGCCATCGACATCTTGGAAGGATTCGATATACAGGTAGAAGTAGATATCGTTTCTGCACATCGCACACCTGAGAAACTTTTCGAATTCAGTAAATCGGCTCATGAAAAAGGTATTCAGGTTATCATAGCCGGAGCTGGCGGAGCTGCACATCTCCCAGGGATGGTGGCCTCCATGTCTCCCTTGCCCGTGATTGGAGTTCCGGTAAAATCCAGGAATTCTATAGACGGCTGGGATTCTGTACTTTCCATACTTCAAATGCCAGGCGGTGTTCCAGTAGCAACGGTAGCTCTGGATGGAGCAAAGAATGCAGGGATCCTCGCGGCCCAGATCATAGGTTCTTCAGATAAATGTGTACTGGATAAAATTTTGATGTACAAGGAAGGCTTAAAGGAAAAAGTGATCGAAGGTGCAAAATCGATCAAAAAAATAAAATAAGAAAGGCCGCGATTGCGGCCTTTCAAGTAGTTTTAATCTGCATTATTATTTATTAACCATTCTAAATATAAACCAGAAACTTGTAAACTACTAAGTTATTATTATGTTAATGCATATCGCTTCAAAGTTCTAAAATAGTTAAAATAACTTAAAATATAGCTTTAGAGCTAAAAAAGTTATCAATAACGTCAATTCAAAAAAATTTATGGAATCTAACAACATTTTGCTAACAGAATTTGAATACGCTCCCTTTTCGAAGATCAAAACCAACGACTATAAACCGGCCATTCTAAAAGCCGTGGAGCTTGCGAAAGAAGAAATAAACAAAATAGTTGATTCCAGTGATACACCAACTTTCGAGAATACCATAGAAGCTCTGGAATTCTCAGGTCAAAAACTGGACCGGGTAACCAGTATTTTTTTCAATATCAATTCGGCTGAAACCAACGAAACCATCCAAAAGATCGCCCAGGAAGTGTCGCCAGTGCTTTCCGAATTCAAAAATGACGTGATCCTGAATAAAGGACTTTTCGAAAGGATCAAAGCTGTCTATGAGACCAAAGCTGAATTAGACCTGAATAAAGAGCAAACCACTTTACTGGATAAAAAATACAAACTGTTCACCCGTAACGGTGCGAATTTACCAGAAGACAAGCAGGGAGAGCTCAGGGAGATCGATAAGGAACTGTCTAAATTAAAACTGAAATTCGGCGAGAACGTCCTTGCTGAAACCAACCGGTATGAATTGCTGGTGACCGATGAGTCCAGGCTGGATGGTTTGCCTGATTCCTTCAAAGAGGAAGCAGCAGCATTGGCCAAAGAAAAAGAAAAGGAAGGCTGGATCTTCACCCTGGACTATCCCAGCTATATTCCTTTTATGAAATATGCAAAAGACAGGGAGTTACGCAAGGAACTTTCACTGGCTTTTGGATCAAGGGGCTTTCATAATGATGAACTGGATAACCAGGAGAACGTCCTTAAAATTGTAAAATTGAGATACCAGCGCGCAAAATTACTTGGCTTTGACTCTCATGCGCATTTCGTCCTGGAAGAACGCATGGCCGAAACCCCTGAAAAAGTGGACTCCTTTTTAAATGAAATGCTGGAGAAGGCTAAACCTGCAGCTGAAAGAGAATTCAAAGAACTGGAAAACTTCGCAAAGGAGCTTGACGGGATTGATCATCTTGAAAAATGGGATTCAGCCTATTATGGTGAAAAGCTGAAGCAGAAACTTTTTGACCTGGACGATGAAAAACTGAAACCGTATTTCGAATTAAAGAATGTGATTTCAGGAGTATTTACTATTGCTGAAAAGCTTTACGGTCTGCATTTCGAAGAAGTGAATAACGTAGACAAATATCATCCCGATGTTAAGACTTACCAGGTAACCGGTGTAGCCGGAGAGAAAATTGCCTTATTCTATGCCGATTTCCATCCAAGACCCGGAAAAAGAGACGGCGCCTGGATGACGATCTACAAACAGCAATACGTGCAGAACGATCAGAATGAAAGACCTCATATTTCCATCGTGTGTAATTTCACGAAGCCAGGCGCTAAAGAACCTTCATTGCTTACCTTTAATGAAGTGACTACCCTATTTCACGAATTTGGGCATGCGCTACACGGAATGCTTGCAAACACCACTTACCCCAGCCTTTCCGGGGCCAATGTATACTGGGATTTTGTAGAGTTGCCAAGCCAGGTGCTGGAAAATTGGTGCTACGAGAAGGAAGCCCTTCAATTATTCGCAAAACATTACAAGACCGGAGAAAACATTCCACAGGAATATATAGATAAGATCAAGGAATCGGCGAACTTCCTGGAAGGAATTGCCACCCTAAGGCAACTTAGCTTCGGAATGCTAGATTTGAGCTGGCACGCCGGTGATCCTACAGAGATCACCGACGTCAAGAAACATGAATTAAACGCCTTTGATCCTACCAAATTATATCCTGATGTCCCTTCTAACTGTATGAGTACCGCATTTTCTCATATTTTCCAGGGTGGCTATTCGGCCGGATATTATTCCTATAAGTGGGCTGAAGTCCTGGATGCCGACACCTTCGAATATTTTACCGAACATGGAATCTTCAGCAAGGATATCGCTGATAAATTCAGGGAAAACATTCTATCAAGAGGAGGAACCGAACATCCTATGGAACTCTATAAAAGATTCCGTGGAAAAGAACCAAAACCTGATGCCCTGTTGAGAAGGGCCGGGCTTATCTCCAAATAGGTTTAATCGAAGTGCGCATCAGCAAATCTTATCTTTTCTATAACTTTTGCTAGGCTTACTTTTGCTATTTTTGAGTAGAACCCTTGACACAACGGCAATGCCATCTAAAAAATTGAATCCGAATAAATGGGTTGACAGGTATTCAGATTACCTGTACAATTATACGATCGTTCGGGTGAACGACCGGGAGGTGGCTAATGACCTCATTTCAGAAACCTTCCTTGCCGCGCTTAAATCGGCCAAATATTTTAAAGGAGAAGCCACAGAACGTACCTGGCTAATTTCGATATTAAAAAGAAAAATCATAGATTACTATCGAAAGATCAATTCCAGAAAAGGCAAGGCCGAAGTCAAGATCGATTATTCCGACGACGAAAATAGTGGTGAATGGCTGGAAGAACAGGTCGCAGACCAATTTGATCGCACGGCTGAAGATGAAATGGAGAATAACGAGTTAGGACTCGCGATCCTGGAATGCCTGGATTCGATCAATGAAAAGCATGCCGCGATCTTTAAAAGAAAAACAATTGATGGTGCAGATACCGAAGCAATTTGTAATGAATTCAATATCACGCCGTCTAACCTTTGGGTAATCATTCACCGGGCCAGAACTGCCCTGGCTGCCTGTCTGGAAAAAAATTGGTTCTAATTATGAGTAAACTAAATAAGCTTTTCTTTGTTGATTGCTCAAAAGCGGCTGAATGCTGCAATAAAGCTCAGTACAAAGAAGCTAACTCCCTGGAAAAATTCAAACTTCGCCTACATCTATTATTCTGCCAAACCTGCAGAAACCTGGCCTCGAAAAACACCAAGCTCACTCAAACTATCGAAAGATCAAAAATAGAGCCCTGCCCGGAAGCTCAAAAAAAGCAATGGAAAGAAACCATTAAAAAGGAATATGTAAAGGATAATGCCTGAGAATCAAATAAATTCCCAGGTATAAAACAGGCAGTGATTCTACCCAGAATGAGGCATCATATTTCCCCTGATTTATTTTAGATCTCCATAAGAACCATCCACTTAAAAGAAGGCATATAAACATGGCCATAAAATCCTGCTGCTGAAAGGAGTTTTGGAAAATTTCAACACCAATTATCAGAAGGATCAAAATACTTCCAAATATCTTGGTAGAGCGTATCCCCAGTCTTTGAGGAATGGTCTCCAGGCTACCTGAATCATATTTCAGGTCCCGAATCTCAAATGGCAGCGTTAGCACAATCACGAATACCAATCGTTGTAAGAAATCAATTATAATTTCCAGGTCAAAAACTTTCCCTTCATTGATCAATGGTAACAGAACGGTAGTCCCTGCCCAGACAACTGCAATTACAAAAATTTTTAAGCCAGATAAACTCCGTAGGTTTTTGTTTGGACCCAAAAAGGGAACGGCATAAAGAAGGGTAAATAAGCCCAGGATACCTGAAGCGATGATCACTTCTGCTTTTTGTTGAAAGCAATAATACGCCAGTGCAATAAAGCACAGAAAAGAAAATATCTGTATAATCCGCAGATTTCCGGCCAGGCTTGAGTGATGTAATTTCGCGATACCGGCATATTTGACAAAATTATAACCTGTGATGGAAGCAAAAAAGATGAACAAACAAAGGTCTGCATCGATCGGGATATCAAAATTCAAAAAAGTGATGATCGTAAAGGCGATCACGGCAAGAGAAACATGAATGCTACTATTTATATATAGTTCAAAGGCATTCCTTAGGTAGTTCATAAAGCTAAAATAAGCGATAAAATCGGGCACTAAAAAGCCCGCTTAAAATCTTAACAACTGTACGCTAACAAACTATGAAAAATTCATTTGATTTTATGTATTTTCGCAGCACGAAAAACACAACTAATTTATATTGATGAGAACAGATTCTTTCGCATTGCGTCATATAGGTCCAAAGGCTGAAAACCTTCAGGAAATGTTGGATACTATTGGCGTTGAGTCTATTGAGCAACTGATCTACGAAACGATCCCAGATGATATTCGTTTGAACAATCCTCTGAATCTTCCGAAGGCGATGAGTGAAAATCAGTATGCCGAGCATATCAAAAAGCTTTCAGAAAAGAACAAGGTTTTTAAGACTTATATTGGATTGGGATATCACCAGGCCATTCTTCCGGCAGTGATCCAGAGAAATGTACTGGAGAACCCGGGATGGTATACGGCTTATACTCCATACCAGGCAGAAATTGCCCAGGGAAGACTGGAAGCTTTGTTGAATTTCCAGACCATGGTAAGCGATCTTACCAAAATGGAAATTGCAAATGCATCGCTTTTAGACGAATCGACTGCCGCAGCCGAGGCCATGGCTTTGTTGCATGCAGTTCGCGACAGAAAGCAAAAGAAGAATGATGTAAATAAATTCTTTGTTTCTCAGCAAACCCTTCCGCAAACCATTTCCTTGATGGAAACCAGGGCTAATTTCCTTGGGATTGACCTTGTGGTTGGTGATCACGAAAAATTTGATTTTTCTGAAGACTATTTTGGCGTACTGGTTCAGTATCCAGGAAAATTCGGTCAGGTTTTTGACTATTCCGAATTCATCGAGAATTGCCATAATGTAGGCATCAAAACTGCCTTTGCAGCCGATATTCTTAGTCTTGTCAAACTACAAGCTCCGGGAGAACTGGGTGTAGACGCGGTTGTTGGAACTACCCAAAGGTTTGGGATCCCACTTGGATATGGTGGTCCACACGCTGCTTTCTTCGCAACCAAGGAAGAATATAAGCGTAACCTGCCAGGAAGGATCATTGGTCTTACCAAAGATCTTGACGGAAACAACGCCCTAAGAATGGCGCTTCAAACCAGGGAACAACATATAAAAAGAGATAAGGCGACTTCAAATATTTGTACTGCACAGGTACTGCTTGCTGTTATGGCAGGTATGTACGCGGTGTATCACGGACCTGAAGGCCTTAAATATATTGCCAATACGGTACATTCTACTACAGTAGCGCTAGAGGACAGTCTGAAAAAACTTGGCTTCGAGCAGTTGAACTCAGCTTATTTCGATACGCTTCACGTGAAAGCTGATGCGGCTAAACTCAAGGAAATCGCCGAGCGCAACGAGATCAACTTCTATTATCCGGATGCTGAAAGCGCCTGTATCTCTATCAATGAAACTACCACGCTTGACGATTTGAACGCGATCATCGCTGTTTTTGCTGAACTGGCTTCAAAAGATCAAATCGAGGTGAGCGAACTTCCGGAAAGAACCGCGATCCCGACAAGCCTGGAAAGAAAGACCGATTTCTTAACCCACGAGGTTTTCAACCTGTATCATTCGGAAACCGAATTGATGCGTTATATCAAGAAACTGGAACGCAAGGATCTTTCGTTGAATCATTCCATGATCTCTCTTGGATCCTGCACCATGAAGCTGAATGCAGCATCAGAAATGTTACCACTAAGTAACCCACAATGGGGCAATTTACACCCATTTGTACCTGTAGAACAGGCCGAAGGTTATCAAACGGTACTAAAAGAGCTCGAACATCAGTTAACCGAAATTACCGGTTTTGCCGCTACTTCTCTTCAGCCAAATTCAGGAGCTCAGGGAGAATATGCCGGATTGATGGTAATTAGAGCTTACCACGAAGCAAACGGTGAGGGTCACAGGAATGTATGTTTGATCCCTTCTTCTGCTCATGGAACCAACCCTGCTTCTGCCGTTATGGCTGGAATGAAGGTGGTGGTTACCAAGGCTTCAGAAAACGGAAACATTGATGTAGACGATCTTCGAGAGAAGGCGCTAAAACACAAGGATAATCTTGCCGCTTTGATGGTCACTTATCCATCTACTCACGGAGTATTTGAATCGGCTATCCGCGAGATCACCAATATTATCCACGAGAATGGCGGACAGGTATATATGGATGGCGCCAACATGAATGCCCAGGTAGGACTAACAAATCCAGGAAGAATTGGAGCTGATGTGTGCCACCTGAACCTGCATAAAACCTTTGCGATCCCTCACGGTGGTGGAGGTCCTGGTGTAGGTCCAATTTGTGTGGCTGAACAATTAAAGCCATTCCTGCCAGGGAACCCAGTGATCAAAACCGGAGGCGATCAGGCTATCGGAGCGATTTCATCTGCACCATGGGGTTCTGCCCTTGTTTGCCTGATTTCTTATGGATACATCAAGATGCTTGGTACTGGCGGACTTCAGAAAGCTACAGAATATGCAATCCTTAACGCGAACTATATCAAAGAAAGACTTAACGGTCACTATAAGACACTTTATTCCGGAGAGAGAGGAAGAGCAGCACATGAGATGATCATAGACTGCCGACCTTTTAAAGAAAAGGGAATCGAAGTTGTTGATATCGCTAAGAGGCTTATCGACTATGGTTTCCACGCACCAACGGTATCTTTCCCGGTTGCAGGAACCATGATGATCGAGCCAACTGAAAGTGAAAGCAAAGCTGAACTTGATCGTTTTTGTGATGCATTGATTTCCATCAGGAAAGAAATCGAAGAAGTTTCTGCAGAGGATTCGAACAACGTGCTTAAAAATGCACCGCATACGATTCACATGCTAACTTCAGACGAATGGATTTTACCATATTCAAGGGAAAAAGCGGCATATCCGCTTGATCACCTTCACGACAATAAATTCTGGCCAAGCGTTAGGCGAGTAGATGAGGCATTTGGTGACCGAAACCTAATGTGCACCTGCCCTCCAACAGAAGAATACGCAGAAGCCTAACCCAATATTAACTTGAAAAGAGCCTGTTAATCAACAGGCTTTTTTTGTTTAAAAAATTTGACAGTTTAAGTAATTTTTAAGACTAATTATTTAAATTGTGTGTTTAACCCAAAGCTGTGCTCAATGAATTGTAAGATAACCGGAACCGGTAGTTATATCCCGAATGTCATAACTAGGAATGCCGATTTTGACAAGCACGAATTTTATAACCTGGATGGCTCGAATTTTCCATACGATAACGAGACCACCATTAGAAAATTCAAAGCTATCACCGGAATAGAAGAAAGAAGGTATCTGGATAACAACCTCAACACTTCGGACATCGCAGTAATCGCTGCCCAAAAGGCCATCGAAAGCGCCAACATAGACCCGGAAAGTCTTGATTACATTATCATTGCCCATAATTATGGGGATGTGCCCGCCGGTTCGGTGCAAAGCGATACCGTACCCAGTCTGGCAACCAGGGTAAAATCTCATTTAAGAATAAAAAATCCAAAATGTGTAGCCTACGATGTCCTCTTCGGATGTCCGGGATGGATCGAAGGAATGATACAGGCACAGGCCTTCATCAAAGCCGGAATGGCAAAAAGATGCCTTGTAATTGGTGCAGAAGCACTGTCAAGGGTAGTTGATAAACATGACCGTGATTCCATGATCTTTTCAGATGGTGCCGGTGCTGCGATCCTGGAAGCAGGAGATGATGAAAGCGGCATCCTTGCTCATGAATCTGCAACATTCTCATTTCAGGAGGCGGAATATATTTACTTCGGAAAATCCAATCATGCTTCTGCCCCGGAAGACATCAAATATATTAAGATGCACGGACGTAAGATCTATGAATTCGCTTTGGTGAACGTACCGAAGGCCATGAAAGAATGCCTTGACAATAGCGGGCATTCCATCAATGACCTGAAAAAGATCTTTATCCACCAGGCTAATGAAAAAATGGATGAGGCGATCATCAATCGTTTCTATAAATTATACAAAACAACTCCGCCGGAAAAGGTGATGCCTATGACCATTCATGAATTGGGTAATAGCAGTGTAGCAACCGTCCCTACCCTATTTGACCTTGTCCTTAGAGGAGAGATAGCAGACCAGGAGTTAAAGAAAGGAGATATTGTTATGTTTGCTAGTGTTGGAGCAGGGATGAACATCAATGCCATCACTTATCAAGTCTAGGAATGTACGAAAACAGCTATCCTGAAAAGCGATACCAGAAAACCTTAGAATTTTTAAAAGAATCGGTCACTCCACCTTCAAGGATTTTGGATCTTGGAGTGAAGAATCCCTTTTCCAAAATAATGGAAGAGAACGGTTACACAGTGATCAACACAAAGGGTGAAGACCTTGATGATGACTATACATCAGTACTACAGAATGAGTATGATGTGGTGACCGCCTTCGAGATCTTTGAGCACCTGCTTGCTCCCTATAATATTTTGAAAGAAATCAAGAGCGATAAGCTGGTTGCCAGCGTTCCGCTTAAATTATGGTTCTCTCCTGCCTATCGCAGCAAAACCGATAAATGGGACCGTCACTACCACGAATTTGAAGACTGGCAGTTCGACTGGTTACTGGAAAAAAGCGGCTGGAACATTCAAAAGCGGCTAAAATGGACGAACCCGGTAAACAAGATCGGGATCAGGCCCGCCCTTCGGAAATTCACCCCTCGTTATTATGCCGTCTACGCTGAAAGAAGCTAATCCTTAAATAGTATCTTAGCCTTCAGAAAATCCTACATTTTTGAAGATCTACATCGTCATACCCGCACATAACGAAGCCTCCTTTATAGGCCAGACCCTTGATTCACTCGTAAACCAGACACTTTTACCAGAACGTCTTGTAATAGTAGACGACAATTCTACCGATGACACCTTTTCGATTGCAAGGGAATATGCTGAAAAACATTCGTTCATCAGCGTGGTTAAAAATGAATCTACCACCGAACATGCCCCTGGAAGCAAGGTGATCAACGCTTTCTATAAAGGCTTCTATACGCTGGATGATGATTTTGACATCATCTGTAAGTTTGATGCCGACCTAGTTTTTCCTGAAAATTACCTTGAAGAGATAGCAGCACATTTCCGAATGAATAACCAGGCGGGAATGGTTGGCGGTTTTTGCAGTATTGAAAGAGGCAAAAAATGGGTACCAGAAAACCTTACAGGCAAGGACCATATACGAGGAGCATTAAAAGCTTATCGAAAGCATTGCTTTATCCAGATTGGCGAACTAAAGCCGGCAATGGGCTGGGACACCGCAGACGAACTACTGGCCCGTTTTCATGGCTGGAAAGTAGTCACCGATGAAAACCTGTTTGTAAAGCACTTAAGACCTACCGGGATGAACTATTTTGAACATTCCGGAAGAAAACAGGGCGAAGCATTCTACAGGCTTCGGTATGGTACCTTACTCGCCCTGATCGCTTCGGCGAAGCTCGCATCGATGAAAATGAACCCTTTTGCCTTTCTACATTATATTTCGGGTTACTGGAATGCTAGAAATAAAAAACGACCTTTTCTAGTTTCAGAAGAAGAAGGCCGTTTTATTCGAAATCTGCGCTGGCAGAATATCAAAAAGAAATTCGTTTAATTCTCATTTGTCAAGCATCTGGTATAGCGGTTTCCCGGTGGCAGCATTAGGAAACGCGATTCCCAGTAAAGCTGACATGGTTGGCGCAATATCGGTGATATAGGCCGGCTCGAAAGTACTCCCTTTTTTGATCCCTTTTCCGAAGAAGATCAATGGGGAATGAGTATCATAGGCAAAACCACTTCCGTGGGTAGAACCTGTTTCAGGATAAATAATATAGCCCGGATCCATCACAAACACCACATCACCACTCCTTTTTTGATGATATCCATTCTCGATTAGACTACCGATCCCTTTCTCAAAAGAGCCACCTTGCAGATTATCACGAGTGAAAACCCTTGATATATTTTCCTGTTTTAGCAACCAGTGAGAAAGCCTCTCCTGAATATCATCCATTTCAAGGTCTTTTTCTGCGATCATCTCATAATTCAGGAAAACCTGGGAATTTGAAATATTCGAGATCAGGTCTTCAGACCCGAATTCTTTCGCTACAAATTCTGAGATATTCTTCTGAAAACCGGCTTCATCAAAATAACCCGCTGGAATCTTTTTAGAATTCAAATAAGCTGGCACGTCCACTCCACCGTGATCGGCAGTAAGAAATACGGTATATTCGCCTTCACCAACTTCGGCATCGAGATATTTCAAAAAATCGGCAAGAGCAAGGTCCAGTCTTAAGTAAGTGTCCTGTACTTCTTTTGAATTCACCCCAAAATTATGACCAACATAATCGGTACTCGAGAAACTAAGCGTTAGCACATCGGTGATTTCGTCCTTGCCCAGTTGCTCCCCTTTGATGGCTGCTTTGGCAAATTCGGCAGTAAGATCATTTCCATACGGAGTCGCTTTGATAAGTTCATATCCTCCGTTTTCTGCTGCTAATTTTTTAAGGTCATATGGAAAGCTCGCATCATCCTTCCCGGTAAAACCTCTTTCAAAGTCATTGCGATCTGTACCACTCGCAATATATGATTCTATAGGCTTTAAAGTATTCCATGTTTTCAGATAGGACTCTGCTTTATCGGAATCATTGAATTCCTTTACCCATGCCGGTAGTTCATCCATATAATAAGTACTGGTAATCCAGTTGGCTTCCTGGCCTCCATTGAACCAGTAGGCAGCATTGGCTGAATGACCTGCCGGTAGTATGGCGCCACGGTCTTTCAAAGCTACTCCTATAGTTTTACCCTTCATTTGAGTATACAGCCTGTTCTCATCGGCAAAAGTGGTAGACAGCATTCGGTGCGGAGACATCTCCCCTGCCCTTGTTTGGGTCCCTACAGATTGAACCGAGTCATCACCGGCACAATAAACGAAACCATCTCCAAATTTATCATACCAGCTGTTGCTGATTATCCCGTGATAAGCCGGGGAGGTTCCAGTATATACAGAGGCATGGCCAGGTCCTGTATAGGTAGGCACATAGTCAAAATGCGTATTTTTAAAATTATAGCCGTCATTGACCAATCTTTTGAATCCGTCCTCTCCAAACTGGTCCCAAAACCGAGTAAGATAATCGTACCGCATCTGGTCTACCACGATACCTACGACCAGTTTTGGTTTTTCCTGGGACACCTGTGCGGTTGAGAAAGAAATGTTAATAAGGAAAGCAAAAAGAAATAAAAAACGTATCATCAATCTAAAATTTAAATTGCGTCCCAAAAATACTAAACTTGCTGGGCTAAACTTTAATTAGACGTTAAATACTTTCGATTTAAATTTTAGTATTTTAGCTTTTCAAAATTCTTTAAATGACCTACCTGCACTCCATTGGGGAATATTTTTTGATGTTAAAAGGGGTATTTGGTCGTATGACCAAATCTTCTGTTCTGCGGAATCTTATTCTTAAGGAAATTAATGATCTGATAATGGGGTCTATGGGAATCGTTGCATTCCTATCATTTTTCATTGGAGCGGTAGTAGCCATTCAAACAGCACTGAACCTAAACAACCCATTGATTCCAAAATCACTGGTGGCATATGCCGCAAGGCAATCGGTAATCCTGGAATTTTCACCTACTTTTATTTCAATTATCATGGCGGGTAAGGTTGGTTCCTTCATCACCTCGAGTATTGGATCCATGAGAGTAACCGAACAAATTGACGCCCTGGAAGTAATGGGGATCAATTCTAAGAATTACCTCATTTTCCCGAAGATCATTGCGATGTTCACCTATCCTTTCGTGATCGCAATTTCGATGTTCCTGGGAATCACAGGTGCCTATACGGCTGCAGTACTTGGAGGATTTGTAACTTCAGACCAGTTTATTACAGGGCTTCAGGATGAATTTATCCCTTTTCATCTTACCTATGCATTCATAAAAACAATTCTTTTTGCATTTATTCTTGCCACCGTTCCTGCCTATCACGGGTATTATATGAAAGGAGGAGCTCTTGAGGTAGGAGAAGCAGCAACAACATCCTTCGTCTGGACCAGTGTGGTTCTAATCGTAACCAACTACATCGTCACCCAACTTTTACTAAGCTAGATTATGATAGAGGTAAAGAATTTACATAAAGGTTTTAATGGTCAGAAAGTACTGAACGGGATCGACTATGTTTTTGAAAGAGGAAAGACCAACCTGATCATAGGCCAGTCCGGTTCAGGAAAAAGTGTTTTTCTGAAATGCATGCTGGGCCTTTTCAAACCCGATACCGGAACTATTGAATACGATGGGAAGCCTTACTCTAATTTTTCTGACGAGGAACAACGTGAATTGCGTAAAGAAATGGGAATGCTTTTCCAGGGCGGAGCGCTGTTCGATTCCATGACTGTGGAAGAGAATATCATGTTTCCCTTGAAAATGTTCACCAAACAGCGAAAAAGCGAGATGCTTAATCGTGTAAATGAAGTTCTGGAAAGGGTGAACCTTACCGATGCGGGCAGTAAAATGCCTTCAGAAATTAGCGGGGGAATGCAGAAACGTGTGGCCATTGCCAGGGCGATCGTAAACAAACCTAAATACCTGTTTTGCGATGAACCGAACTCAGGGCTGGACCCAAAAACGGCGACGGTGATAGACAACCTCATCCAGGAGCTTACTCATGAGAATGATATCACTACCGTTCTTATTACACACGATATGAACTCGGTACTAGAGATAGGTGAACGCATTGCCTTTCTTAAAAACGGAGTTTTGGCCTGGAAAGGAACTAAAGATGAGATTTTCAATACCGATGATGAAGCAGTTACCGATTTTGTTTATTCTTCCGATCTTTTTCAGAAGGTAAGGGAAGCCCAGCAAAAAGGTTTATAATCTCACATTCTTAACGGCCAGTGTATCCAGCTTCAATCGCAGGCGTATCCAGTTTTCGAACCTTGCCTGCCTTTCTCTTAATGCACTATTGCTCACCTGTGAATCCCAGGTTACAGTAAAAGTCGGGATCGTGTCTATTTTTTCAAAATTGGTCACTACCAGATTGGAATAGCCTATTTCATTGATATCCTCGTAATTGATCTTGGCCTCCTTGCTTAGATCGGCGAAAGAGAATAAATCTCCCCTGTACTTTGCGAGTTCCGATTCCAGTAATTCTATGCGCTTATCCTTATTCTCCAATACTTCCTGGTTGCGAACATAAAGGTCTTCCAGGATCCCGGTTCTGAGCTCACTGGAAAGCCTGTTGATATCCTGGCTTTGGTCGTTGCCCTGATGTACGATCAATTGTGCTTCCTTCAGGGCCTCGATCTCGTTCATTTTCTTTTCCCAGGTTTGGATGGTTCCCTGTGGAACCTGATTCCCAATAAGATAGATCTCGATAGTCTTTGTTTTATAATCCCTGGTAGCTTTCAGGATTTCGCTACCTTCAAATTGAACAGTTTCACTAAGGAATTCGTTGGCTTTACTATCAAAAACCTGCTCTCTTAGAAGCATCACAAATAGGATTACACTTGGTATCATCACGATCACGGCAATGGTTGAAGCCAGTTGTGCAGTTCTTCTTCGTCTTCGGCTGTTAGCATATCTAACAAGGGGAAATCCAAGTAATTTAGCAACCACAAAAGTGGAAAGAGCTATAAAAACAGCATTGATCGAGAACAAATACAAAGCACCCAGTGCATACTGCCAGTTTCCATTTGCCAGGCCGTAACCAACTGTACACAATGGCGGCATAAGCGCAGTTGCAATCGCAACCCCCATTATCACACTTGCGATGGTTCCTTTTTTGGTTTTGGCGACAATCAGGGCCAAACCGCCAAATATAGCAACCAACACATCGAGTATGGTAGGATAGGTTCTAGCCTCCAGTTCAGGAGTAACGCCCTTGACCGGCGATATAAAGAAGTAAATGGTAGCGGTGATCACACTTAAACCCACCATGATCCCAAGGTTGATAAAAGAGCGGCGAAGTGTATCCACATCATTAATGGCAATTGCCATTCCCACACCAACTATCGGTCCCATTAATGGCGAAATAAGCATGGCTCCAATTACTACCGCTGTACTACTAACGTTCAAACCTATAGAGGCCACAAAAATGGAAAATATCAGGATCCAGGCATTATGCCCTTTGAACGAGATATCTTTTTGAACAGCGATCAGGGTTGATTCCCTGTCGGTATCATGTTTAATGTTGAGCAACCTGCTCAGGAAATTATGAGCCTGATCTCCTATATGTCTGGCATCTTCAGCCAGATTATCTTCCTGAGATTTCTTTTCTTTTTCTTCCTTTTTTTCTGATTCAGCCATTCTTTAACCTAGGTCGTTTCCATATTTCTTCATTACTCGCTCCCTTAACTTCTTGATCTCCTGTTCATCTGATTTTGGCACTATCATCAGGACATTTTCATCCTCCACGATGATATAATCTGAAAGCCCTTTTAAAGCTACAATCTTGCCGCTAAAGATAGATATAATATTATTTTCGGCATCTTCTGCCTCCAGTCTCGAATTGATCACTGTATTTCCGTTCTCGTCTTTTGAAAGTTCCTTTTGTACAGAAGTCCAGGTCCCCAGATCGTTCCAGCCAAAAGAAACCGGGATCACATAAACATCCCGCGCTTTTTCCATAATTCCGTAATCGATGGAAATATTATCTGATTTCGCATAATTCTCTTTCAGAAAATCATCTTCCTTCTCGGTATTTAGACTGTCGAAACCCTTCTCAAAAATAGCATACATTTCAGGTAGATGCTGCTTGAAATTCTGAACTATAAAGTCAGCACTCCAGATGAATATCCCGGCATTCCATACATAATTTCCTGCTTCCAGGAACCGTTCAGCTTTTTCAAGATCTGGTTTTTCAGTGAATTTTTTCACTTTTTTGATGTTGCCTGTATCCCACTTATCGAACTCGATATATCCATACCCGGTATTTGGAGAATCAGGCTCCACGCCAAGCGTTAGAAGGCGATCTTCGTTCTTGAGGCTTTCAAAGGCAGTTTCCAGAACGTCCAGAAACTCATCTTCCTGCTGTATCCAGTGATCACAGGGAGCAACCACTATACGAGCATCCGTATTCATTTTGCGAATCTTAAGTGCTCCAAGCAAAATACTCGGCGCTGTATTTCGCATTTCCGGTTCAGGAACTATTTGCTCATCCCTGATTAGAGGAACCTGCTCCTTGATCCTATCCACATAGTTCTTATTGGTAAGAACCAAGATATTTTCTGTAGGAATTAGACGAGACAATCTTTTAAAGGTCATCTGGAAGAGACTTTCCCCTACGCCAAGAATATCGATGAATTGCTTGGGATTGGAAGCCTTGCTGGAAGGCCAGAATCTCGAACCAACTCCACCGGCCATCAAAATCGCGTAATAATTGTCATTTTTCCCTCGGGTCATCACTCTAAATCTTTAATAAATGAACTTCTGCGTTCGGCTGGAACAGGTAAATCTTCCCGGTATCGACCTCCAGGCATTCGTATCGCTTTACCTTACGCGGCCCTTTTTTGAAGGTCTTACCATTATGGATCTTAAAAATACTTCCCGCAGGAATTTCAAAAATATAGTTTTTATCGTTTTCCGGGTCAAACATTTTCAGGGCAACAGCCAGTTTTGCATCGGTATCACTGCTGGCTTTCGGATTTCTGAAATGATTCGCGATTAGCGGCAGCAACGAATTCGGAAATATCTCCGGGCGAATAAATGGCAGCATCAGGTTCCGGAAACAGTATTTCCATTCCTGCCCGTGAGGCTTGATCGTTCTCCCGAATTTTTCAAAAGCCACAAGGTGAGCGATCTCATGCACTGTGGTGATTAAAAACCTGTATTTATTAAGGTTGGCATTTATGGTGATTTGCTGGGTGCCATTGGCCATTCTTCTGTAATCACCGTGGCGTGTTACCCGCTCATTCACGATCTTCAGGTGAACGCCATTTATTTTAATAAGCTGAAAAACGGGTTCAACAGCATTTGAAGGTAAATATTTCTGAAGTATTTCCTTCATGGTTTAAGGAGTGCTGTTTGAAACCTGGAGAATCTTTCCATTATAATATTTATGGCCCTTCAGGCCGAAATCTGAAATATACTCAGCCATTGTACGGGCACTTACTGGAGCCTCGTAACCTGGAAATGCTTCTGCGAGCATTTCGGTTTGCACCGCACCAAGGGCCAGCCCATTGAACGAAGGACCCTCTTCTTTATATTCTTCAGCCAGTAATTCGGTTAAGGTGAGCAAAGCTCCCTTGCTGGAACTGTAAGCAGCCAGGCCAGGAAATTTTACACTTCCCTGTATTCCTCCCATACTGCTAACATTAACCACATGGGAATCTTTGTTCATATACGGGATCAATTTCCTGGTAAAAGAGGCCACGCCAATAACGTTCACCTCGTAAATACGGCGAAAATCATCTGAAGTGGTTTCCTCAAAAGGTTTGTTTAGAAATGCTCCTGCATTGTTGATAAGCAAATCTACCTTCGAATTCCAGTTCTCCTCGATAAAACCTTTGGTACGTATATGACTGTCTTCATCGGTAATATCGAAAGAGAAACTGTGAACATTCTTCAGTTCCTGTTCAGAAACAGGCTCACTATTTCGCGAAAGTGCCAGCACGTTCATTCCCATTTCAGAAAAAATCCTGGTCATTTCAAACCCTATTCCACGGCTGGTACCTGTAATTACTATATTCTTCATTCCTGATTCATTTTTATTTCCTTTTCAGAAGTCATGGTCATTTTATGTAAACCCGGGATGAGTTTATTGAAAAGAGCTGCCATATGTTCTGGATCCAGGTTTTCAGATTCGTCATCTACATGATGGTAATAATCATAATTTGAAAAATCGAAGGTGGAAATGGTTTGAGCCGGTACGCCAAATTCGGTATAAAAAGGATAATTATCACTTCTTTTAAAAAGGGAAAGCTGACTCGCCTGCGGAAGAAAACCAAGAACCTTCTCACCATTAGAATATTCGTTAAACTTCTCGGCTAGATTTGATTTTTCATAACCGGTTAGATAAGCTTCATAATCCTTGGCCTTCATTGGAACGCCGATCATTTCCATATTGATCATCGCGTAGAGATCCATTCCTTCTGCCTTTAACTTTTCAGCAAGGTGTTGAGAACCTTTCAATCCCATTTCCTCTGCTGAAAACAATACAAAAAGTAAGCTTCTGCCGTTATTCCCGAGCTCAGAAAGTTGTTTAGCTAGTTCTATTACAGCAACAGTACCGGCTGCATTATCGTTTGCACCGTTTGCGATCACATCTCCGTTAACCTCTTTTCCCGTTCCTATATGGTCATAATGAGCACCGATAATGATATACTCATCCTTTAGATCTTCGTTAGTGCCTTCAAGCAAACCAACCACATTATAGCCCTGTAAGCCATTCACCTGGAAACTATCGCGGTAGGTTTCAAAATAAGGTTTCAAACCAAAGGTTCTCATCTTTTCTTCCAGGAAACTGGCAGCCTTTTCAATACCCGGTTCACCGGTCTTTCTTCCGGCGAGTTCATCTGAGGAAAGGTATTCAAGATTCTGCTCGATCTGGTCTACTGAAATCTTTATGTTTTGTGTAGACTGTGCTTTAACCGATGTGGCGCAAAGCATCATTAACGAAAGGCCTGAAATGCCTTTTACAAGTAAGTTTCTCATACTGCTAAAGATAAAAAAATCCCGCAATTTAGCGGGATTTCAGATTGTTTGATATTTAAGATCTTAAGCCAGCATGGTAACCGGATTCTCAAGATAAGTCTTCAGTGTTTGAAGGAATGCAGCACCGGTAGCACCATCAACCGTTCTATGGTCACAGGCTAGGGTAAGTTTCATGGTATTTCCAACAACGATCTCCCCATTGCGCACCACAGGCTTCTCTACAATGGTTCCCACTGAAAGAATTGCCGAGTTAGGCTGATTAATGATACTGGTAAATTCAACGATTCCGAACATTCCAAGGTTGGAAACCGTAAAGGTACTTCCCTCCATGTCTGATGGCTGAATTTTCTTATTACGGGCTTTTCCTGCCAGGTCCTTCACATTGCTCCCAATTTGAGTTAGAGACATCTGGTCTGCAAACTTCAGCACAGGAACCACAAGCCCTTCTTCCACAGCTACAGCAACTCCCATATGGATATGCTTGGCAATTCTGGTATTATCACCCGTCCACTGGCTATTGACCTGTGGATGCTTTCTTAAAGCCATGGCAGATGCTTTGATCACCATATCATTGAAAGATACCTTAACATCTGGCATTTCATTGATATGCTTTCTGGATTGCATCGCATTGGCCATGTCTACCTCTATAGTAAGGTAATAATGCGGAGCAGTGAATTTAGATTCACCCAGACGTTTTGCAATGGTCTTGCGCATTTGAGAATTCTTTCTATCCTCAAAGCTCTCCTCACCTGCCGGAACGTAAGGCTGAACATCAGCTGCAGCTTCTTCCTTGGCCTCTTCTTTGGCAGCTGGTTTTTCTGAAGGTTTGAAATCTTCAATGTCCTTCTTGACGATTCGGCCGTTTTCACCCGATCCTTTTACGTCTGCAAGATCAATTCCTTTGTCTTCGGCCATTTTCTTGGCCAACGGAGAAGCAAAAATTCTTCCACCGTCTTTTGATTCAGATTTTGATTCGCTTGTTTTGTCTTCAGTTTTCTTTTCTGAATCCTTAGAGGAATCTGTTTCTTTATCCTTTTTAGAATCTGAAGATTTTTTTGATTTTTTAGATCCATCGCCTGACGTATCGATCTTGGAAACATCGGTTCCTTCAGGACCAATGATTGCCAGAAGACTATCTACTTTGGCAGATTCACCTTCCTGGATACCGATTTTAAGCAAGGTTCCTTCATAGAAAGATTCAAATTCCATGGTAGCCTTATCGGTCTCGATCTCGGCAAGGATATCTCCTTCTTCAACCTTATCACCTTCCTGTTTCAACCAGGAAGCGACTGTACCCTCTTCCATGGTATCACTAAGACGCGGCATTTTGATGATCTCTACTCCTTCAGGAATTTCGCCATCACCAGAATCTGAATCTTCATCGCCTTCAGAATCCTCATCTGAAGTATCTTCTGATTTTTCGTCGTCGGAATCCTTAGATTTTTCTTCCTTTTTATCAGATGAAGAATCTTCTCCATCGCCATCCAGCAGGCTGGAAATATCTTCACCTTCTTCCCCGATTATAGCTAACAAGGCATCAACCGGAGCGGTATCACCCTCTTCGATTCCTATATGAAGAAGGGTTCCATCATAGAATGATTCGAATTCCATGGTAGCCTTATCGGTCTCGATCTCGGCCAGGATATCTCCTTCTTCTACTTTATCTCCTTTTTGCTTAAGCCACTTGGCAACGGTACCTTCTTCCATGGTATCGCTCAGGCGCGGCATTTTGATTACTTCTGCCATCTTTTAGTCTAATTTATGGGCCAGGAACGGATAATCCTCCTGTTCGTAAACAACATCGTACATTACGTTCTTATTAGGGAAATCTGATTCATCTGCGAATTTCTCACATTCTGCAACCATATCCTTAACGCGTTTGTCGATCTCTTTTATTTCTTTATCGGTAGCGTACTTTTTCTCCTTAATATGGTTTTTCACCTTCGTAATAGGATCAAGTTTTTGGTATTCTGCCACCTCATCTTTGGTTCGGTATTTTTGAGCATCACTCATAGAGTGACCTCTGTAACGGTATGTTTTCAATTCAAGGAAAGTTGGACCATCACCTTTTCGGGCTCTCTTGATCGCCTCGTCTAAAGCTTCAGCAACTTTTACCGGATCCATCGCGTCTACAGGTCCACATGGCATTTCATATCCATTTCCTAGTTTCCAGATCTCGGTATCCTTTGAAGTCCTGGCTACAGAAGTTCCCATCGCATACCCATTATTCTCCACACAGAAGACAACAGGAAGATTCCAGTTTACAGCCATATTAAGGGTTTCATGTAACGAACCCTGTCTTACAGCACCATCTCCCATAAAAGTAAGAGTAACCGAATCTCTTTTATGATACTTGTCTGCGAAGGCAAGACCGGCACCCAGAGGAATTTGCCCTCCAACGATCCCGTGACCTCCATAGAACCTGTGTTCTTTAGAGAAAATGTGCATGGAACCACCAAGACCCTGAGAAGTTCCGGTACCTTTTCCGTAGAGTTCGGCCATCACTTTTTTAGGATCTACACCCATCCCGATAGGCTGAACGTGATTTCGGTAAGCAGTGATCATTCTGTCCTTTTTGAGATCCATCGCGTGAAGTGCTCCCGCCAGAATGGCTTCCTGCCCATTATATAAATGTAAAAATCCTCTAACTTTTTGTTGAATATAGACCTGCGCAAGCTTGTCTTCGAATTTGCGCCAGAACAACATATCCTCGTACCACTTTAAGTATGTGGCTTTTGTAATTTTCTTCATCTAAAAATTTATATTTAAAGGCCAGACAGATCGGTTTTGCCAAGCGGATAACAAAAATACTATTTTCGATAAGAAACGAAAACAGTTTTGTGGCAAAAATAACGAAAACCTTATAGCCAGGAACTGTCAAAAACCAAAGGAAGCAGATCTCCTATAGAATAAGCTTTTACAACCTTTCCGCTTTCGCCCATAAAATAGATCTCTATTGGCCGGTCCTGTTTCACCTCGTATTCAACAAGAGCCTGCCTGCACGCCCCGCATGGAGGCACCGGGGAAAGGATTTGACGCTTGAGCGACCTGGCGGTTATCGCGATTTTCAAAATATCAGCTTCCGGGTACCTTGCTCCCGCGTAATAAACCGCAGTCCTTTCGGCACAAAGACCAGAAGGATAGGAAGCATTTTCCTGGTTACTACCCACCACGACTTCATCATTATCGAGAAGCAGGGCGGCTCCAACCTTAAATTCCGAATAAGGAGCGTAGGCATTATCCCGAACCTCTGCCGCCTTTTCCATAAGAACTTTAACAGAATCGGGAATCTCATCAATAGACTCATACACTTCCAGCCGGGAAGTGATCGTAAGTGGCTTCATATATTATTATTGGGAAGACAAGGTAACAGAAACCAGATTGGTTTCAAATGATACTAAGATAGTTTTAAGATTTAAGGAGGCCTTAATTATTGTAGCTATCCCCGAAGTTAAAGCTTAAACCAAATCTAAGGGTTCCTTCAAGCGGACTTGGCACTGAGGAAGTTGAAAATAAATAGGACGCATCGATCACTACAGATTCATATACGAATCCGGCACCTAGCGAAAAGAACCTTCTAAATCCCTTTTCGTCGCTTTCGTGAAAATAGCCAGTTCTTAAAGCGAACTTATCCTGGTACCAGTATTCGGCACCCATCGCCCAGGTGATTTCTTTAAGCTCTTCAGAAAAACCATCAGGTGCATCGCCAAAGGATTTAAAGATCCCTTCTATAGCACCAATTTCATTATATTCTTCATCATCCTCACCATCTATATCGCCATCACCATCAAAATCCTGTGGTGTAGGAACCAGTAATTTATTGAACTCAATATAAGTTCCAAGGCGATTCTGGGCATCGAATATAAAATCGAAACCTCCACCCAGCTTTAAATTTGTTGGAATAAAGTTTTCCTGGCCAGCATCATCATATTTCATTTTAGGTCCAATATTCGCAATATTAGCCCCCAGTCTCCATCTTCCATCGAAACTATTGAAAGTTATCTGATCACTCTGATAATAGGCAGCTACATCCACTCCAAAAGTAGAAGCCGCACCAAGATCCTCATTATCCTGCAAACCCAGATCTGATCTCAAATACCTACCAGCAACCGCCATCGAAAAGGTTTCGCTCAATTTCAGGGAATAAGAAAGGTCGAAAGTCAACTCGTTAGGATTTACAAGAACAGGAGCCTGCTCAAAATTATCCCTCACCTCAATAGATCCCAGACTGAAATATCTTAAACTTCCTGCAAAAGCACTTCTATCGTTAAGTTTATGAGCGTAATTTAGACTTCCAAGGAATATGTCGTTCACAATTTCGCTAAGGTAGGGAGTATAAGAAACCGCAACCCCATTCTTCCTGGTCATAAAAGCGTATTTCGCCGGATTCCATTGTTGGGAAAAAATATCGGCAGAGGTTGCAACCCCCTGGTCACCGAGACCAGCTGCTCTGGCATCGGCAGCTACCAAAAGAAAAGGAACAGCGGTAGTGATCACCCTATCCCTCTGCTCCTGCGCATTCATTGAAAATTTCGCAAAAAATAATGCTCCTATTAAAAAGAATGTAATTTTTTTCATTATAGCAGTTAATGATAAACAAATATATGGTAATATTCCTGTTAAGAAAGAACCAATTTGGGAAAAAGCTTCTTATCCTGACTTTAACGAATATATTTTATGATTGCAATGGGATTAGGGGTTAATGAATATAACTCAAAAAGATGAATAATATTGTAGCATACAGACAAGACGACAAAATATTCGGTGAAAATTACATCATCCAAACAATTTCCCTGTCGAGCCATCGTTTAGATGAGTAATAGACCAGAAAACTCAGACCAAAGCAAATCAACCTGATACAGAATATTATAGGTCGTGGCATATCAGACAGTTATGCGATTAATCACCAGCCCAGAATAAATAAAATAATCTTGTACATTTAGCGTTAATTAGTATATTGCAGGGCCTAATTTTCTATCATAAAGAAGAGAATACTATGAAATTGAATGTAGCTTTAAAAGCCTTTATTGCTGTTGTTTGTGGCGTTAGCTTACTAAGCTGTAATAATTCCAACAATTACAAAAACACCTCTCGCGCAACCGGATGGGACATCAATTCGGATGAAGGCGGATTCCAGTATAACACCGATTATAAGGAACAGGAAGCAGCTCCTGGTCTGGTTTTCGTTGAAGGGGGAACTTACACCATGGGACGTGTTCAGGATGATCCTATGCACGACTGGAACAACACCCCAACCCAGCAGCATGTTCAGTCCTTTTATATGGACGAAACCGAGGTAACCAACAAAATGTACCTGGAATACCTTGACTGGCTAAAGAGAGTTTTTCCTCCAAGTGAAGACAACTACAAGAATATTTATAACGGAGCACTTCCAGACACCCTTGTTTGGAGAAACAGGCTTGGTTACAATGAGACAATGGTAACCAACTATCTTCGTCACCCCGCTTATGCCGAATATCCGGTAGTAGGGGTTAGCTGGATACAGGCGGTTGAATTCAGCAAATGGAGAACCGATCGTGTAAATGAAAGTCAGCTGGAAAGAGAAGGTTATATTAAGGAAGGTGCACACTTAACCGATGTTAATGCCTCTTCTACATTTAACACCGAAACATTTATCCACACCCCTAGCAAATCTTATGGAGGAAATACCGAAATAAGCCAGGGAGGTGATGAAGCACAGGACAGACTCAATAATACCAACGACGCCGGAAACCCGGTTAAGAAAGTATACCCGGGACGTGAAAGCGGCCTTATCTATCCTGAATACAGGCTTCCTACTGAAGCTGAGTGGGAATATGCAGCTCTTGGACTTGTTGGTATCAGAAACTACAACACTTACAGAGGTAGAAAGAAATATCCATGGGATGGCCAGTACACCCGAAATGGTGATGTAAAAAGAATGGGAGACCAGCTTGCTAACTTTAAGCAGGGAGATGGTGACTACGGTGGAATTGCCGGGTGGAGCGATGATGGCGCCGATATTACTGCAGAAGTTAAGACCTATGAGCCAAATGATTTTGGATTATATGATATGGCAGGTAACGTGGCCGAATGGGTTGCAGATGTTTATCGTCCTGTTGTAGACGACGAATTCAACGATTTCAACTACTACAGGGGTAACGTGTACACCAAGCATGCAATCAACGAAGACGGAACTGTAAAAGTAGTAGGAACCGAGGATGTGGTTTACGATACATTGAGCAACGGAAAACTGGTTGCCAGAAATCTCCCCGGAGAGATCGCACAGGTTCCAGTAACCGATGAGGATACTTATATGAGAACCAACTTTACCGAAAGTGACCAGAGAAACTTTAGAGATGGTGATAAAAGCTCAAGCCGCTATTATCAGCCTTTCCAGGAAGTAGATGACCCATCAAAAAGGATGTACAATTCACCTACTTACGATAATTTCTCTTATGCTTCTGAAGACAGCACAGCTGCTTCCAGCGGAATCACCCAAAGAGGATACGACAAGGAAAAAAGAACCACTCTTATTAGTGACGAGGTACGTGTTTATAAAGGAGGTAGCTGGAGAGACAGAGCTTACTGGTTAGATCCTGCCCAGCGTCGTTACTTCCCACAGGATATGGCGACCGATTATATTGGTTTCCGTAACGCAATGTCCAGAGTTGGATCTAAATCTTTACAAAAGAATAAGACTGCAAGAAGCAATTAATCATCAGCTTCTTTAAAATAAACTTAAAGCCCTAACTTGTTTAGGGCTTTTTTTATAGTTTTAAAATATGAATTCAGCTCAACTCCACCAGAGATTCCTTCTTAGTTCCGGTGCATGCACCGATACCCGAAAGATTAACAAGAATTGTATATTTTTTGCACTCAAGGGAGGCAATTTTAATGGCAATGAATTTGCAGCTGAAGCTCTTCAGAACGGCGCCCGTTATGCGGTGGTAGATGAAAAGGAATTTGCCCTGGAGGATGACGAAAGATTTATCCTGGTTAAGAACAGCCTGGAAAGCCTTCAGAAATTAGCAATTTTCCATCGCAACTACCTGGAGATCCCCATCCTGGCAATAACCGGCAGCAATGGAAAAACCACTACCAAGGAATTATTGTATGCGGTGCTTTCCCGTAAGTTCAGAACAGTTGCTACAAAAGGCAACCTCAACAATCATATTGGAGTTCCTCTCACTCTTTTGTCTATGGATGAAGAAACCGAATTCGGGATCGTTGAAATGGGGGCGAACCATCTGAGGGAAATAGAATTCCTGTGCAGTATTGCCAATCCGGATTATGGCTACATCACAAACTTCGGAAAGGCTCACCTGGAAGGTTTTGGTGGTGTGGAAGGAGTCATTAAAGGAAAGACCGAACTCTACAAACATTTGCAGGAGCAAAACAAACTGATCTTCCTCAATATCGACGATGAAATCCAGAGGAAGCATCATAATTACAAACACACTTTCAGTTTCGGAATGAGCCGGCTGGCAGATGTACGCCTTTCCTATCTCCAGGGGCAGCCTAATGCCCAGCTTCTTTTTAACGACACCAAATTCAACAGTAAACTAACCGGAAGCTACAATGCCACCAATATGGCTGCTGCCCTGTGCATAGGACTTTATTTTAAAATTAAATTTAACGACATTCGAGAAGCAATAGAAGAATACAGTCCTCAAAACAACCGGTCTCAGCTTATCGAAAGCGGAAACAATACTATTATCATGGATGCCTATAATGCTAACCCTACCAGCATGCATGCGGCATTAGAGAATTTCAATAACCTTCAAACCAGCAAGCAAAAGATCGCTGTTCTCGGGGATATGTTCGAATTAGGAGATGCTGCACCAACAGAACACCAGGTTATCGTTAATTTCATAGAAAACAGCAAAATTTCAGAAACCTATTTACTAGGAGAGAACTTCAAAAAAACTCATACCAGCAACGATTTTATCTTTAAGTTTAAGGACATCGAAGCTTTAAAAACTCACCTGCAAGAATCTAATTTTGAAAATTGCTATTTCCTTATAAAAGGTTCAAGGGGAATGGCACTGGAACGAGTGCTTGATTCGATCAAAAAAAGCCGGTAAAAACTTACTGAAAGTCTATCGTTGATCTGGAGGACGTTTACCAGGACAGGAAAAGTTCATTATTTTCATTTAATTTCAACGAGGTACCAAATTTCTGTCCTTCCCCGGAGAGAACCTCTTCGAGCCATTTCGCCTGTTTTTTATCAGCTTTATTTAACTGAAGCTTTTTGATATGCATGGGCTGCATGGTTAGGGCTTTAAGTTGTCCTTCACTATCTACCACAGGAAAGTACATAAGGCTTAACTGCGGTTTGAATTTCTCATTCCCACTAATCCCCTCATAGTCGTTAATGAAATCACCGGCGCCATAAATAATCAGCCGGTCATGGTAAACCTCCATACCAAGTGGATGATGCGAAGAATGACCGAAAATGATGTCCACTCCAGCTTCATCTATAAGCCGGTGTGCAAAATCTATATGCTCCTGCGGGATGTCATAACCCCAATTTCCGCCCCAATGAATTGAAAATATGACCAGATCATCAGGTTCTTTAAAAGACTGAATATTTTCCTTGACCTTTTCAAATTCAGTTTTTCCGAAAGCATCCAGGTAATTAACACCACTTATATTTACTTCTGCTTTCCAGGAACTCGGAATACCACTATTCCACGCTCCATAGGAAAACACAAGAATTCGGGTATTGTTGATATGAAAAGTAGAAGGAGCCTGTGCTGCAGCATGATCCTTTCCGACTCCTGAAAAGCTAATTCCTGCCTTCTCCAGACTTTCGATACTTTCCTGTAGACCTTTTCTACTCCAGTCCAGTATATGGTTGTTCGCAAGACTTACATGGTCTATCCCTGCCACCTTAAACAATTCAACATTTTCAGGATGCATTCGGTAATGTATACCTTTCCCCGGCCAGGCTTCGGAAGAAGTGGTGATACTGGTTTCGAGATTGATGAGTTTTAGATTGGGTTTATATTCGCGCCAAACCTGAATGGCATCTCCCCAGATATACTTATGATCAACAGGGGTATCGATCTTTCCGCTTTTTCTTTCGGCAAGCTGAAGGTAGGAACGTGCATCTTTCACATAAGCCTCATAAAGTTCAGGAGAAACAGAAACTGGCAGCGCCTGGTCAATTCCCCGGCCAGTCATTACATCTCCGGCAAGGAAAAGTCTTATAGAAGTATTCGCGTCTGGCTTTTTCATTTTGATTTGTTCACTCTGGGTAAAACAGAAGCATACAGAAAACAAAAACAGCAGAAAAAAATATATTTTGCTCATAGCTTTACCAACTCCCTTTAAGTTACGGAATTAATAGAAAGCCTGGAAAACTATTCAGAATAAGGCCTGAAAAACCTAAAATTTACAAAGGACAATTACTCAATACCGACCGAATCATACACCTGAACCTTTTTCCACAGGTGGGAGGCTTCATCGATAAAGAGCAAATGAGCAGGTTCTTTTTGATATTTATCCTGAACCTCTTTTGAAGGAAAGGTAAGAATCAGCGAATATGTATAGGAGTTATCTACCACATCACGGGGAGTGTTCGCAGGAACCCCAATGAACTTTGTTTGCGCATACTCACTATTCCTAAGAAACTTTTTAAGGGAAGTTTCGAAATCCTGCCTGTCTTGCGCATTATCGGGATTGTTCAACCAGAAATACACAACATGACTGAAGTTCTTGTCGAATTCTACTTTTTGCGCCTGCGCATGAATGCTTTGCACGCAATTAAAAACACCTATTACTATTAAAATCTTTAAGTAAGCTTTCATTTCAATTTTTATTAATGATCAACTGAACAATTCTAAATAAACAAAACATCAAATCCCACCTTATCGGTGGCATTAAGACCTCATAAGGCAAATATCATTCACCGGCATTTACACGTTTCCTGGTTGAATGCAGCATATCAATGCGCCAACCTCTTTCGGTCTTTACTGCCGTGGCACTTTCCAGCCATCTAATCACCTGAATGGTTTCTCCATCCTTTTTAAAAGTAGCATCATTATGATAAGCTATCCAGGCAGTATTACCGGCAACCTTCACTTCTACAAAATCAAATTCATTAACCCGCTGCATTCCCTGCAGATTAGCCGACTTTAATTCAGAAGTAAGCCTTTCCATATCCCAGACTTC
Organism: Christiangramia oceanisediminis; assembly: GCF_022570735.2. Lineage (GTDB taxonomy): Bacteria > Bacteroidota > Bacteroidia > Flavobacteriales > Flavobacteriaceae > Christiangramia > Christiangramia oceanisediminis. Next base: position 902,690 of record NZ_JANCNS010000003.1, read on the forward strand.
TCCTACCTCAAGCAGCAGAAAATCATCGGTAAAATAATTATCAATATTCTCCACATTCAATTCGGAAAAAACCTCATCGAAGGAATTCTGAATAAGATCTTTGAGCTGTTGTTCATCGGTAGATTGAGCCTGTACCTGAAGCCCCAGAATGAGAAAAAACAACATAAAATTTTTCATCATGATTGATTTTGATTAGCCGGTTTAAGATACTTCAATTAAACCAATAAAAAACCCCGCAAATAGCGAGGTTTTAAAGTGTGAGTGATACTGCCCCGAATGGTTGGGGAACCAGTGACCTTATCTGTGAGTGATACTGGATTCGAACCAGTGACCCCTACCCTGTCAAGGTAGTGCTCTGAACCAACTGAGCTAATCACTCTAACGCGGCAAATATATTAAAAGTCCTTACAACGAGATTGAAAAACAATAAAAAAAGGAGGCCGTAAAGTCGAGACTTTAAGAGTAAATGACATCGACGTAGAATTCCACTGAGATAATTCATATAAAAAAAGGCCTCCATCCCTGGTGACCTTTTTAATTCTGTGGGCGTGAAGGGATTCAGTATATCCCGAACTGGATTGGACCATCCATAGGTTTTGAATTCTACCTGACAAGTATGCTAAATATTTTATTTAGTTTAGAGCCTTTAATATCCTGTTTTTTAAAAATTCGAATGAAAAGAACTATACTATTACTCCTTTTTCTTTTACCAAGTATTACTATCTCACAAATTTCCAAAGGTGTTTGGTTCTGGAATTCTGAAAATGGAAGAAATAGTTTAGAGTTAAGAATATTGAAAGTGGATGATAAATCTGTTGAAGGAAATTATTGTAGCGTATTTAATAATGGCGAAAAAATTGATTGCAATTCAGAATTAGAAAACGAGGTAAACTTTCTTTTGAATAAAACTTCTGAAAACACTTATCAGGGAACCTTTACAAGTCATTATAGTTCAGCAAATGGTTTGTTGAAAATCATCCATATCCCGTTAAATAAAAAAATGATATTTGAAATAATAGAAGCTCCGAAAGGTGAATATTATTTACCTGAAAAAGCAGTATTATCTCAATAGACCATATCTAAAACTGAGAACTTTCAGGCTTAAGAATCGTAAAAGAAAAAAGGTCTCCATTCCTGGAGGCCTTTTCAAGTCTGTGGGCGCGAAGGGATTCAGTCTATCCCGAACTGGCTTCGGGAAACCCCTGACCCTCCCGATGTAATCGGGATGCGCTGAACCAAACCGTTTTCAAATACTATTTTGCGAGATCAATTTCTCGATCATTCTGCGGTTTTTCCAGTTTTTAATTTCTTTTTCTCTAGCTAAGGCTAGTTTCTTGTCTGGAATTTTTTCCGAATAAACCAATTTCCAATCCTTACCTCTCGAGGTAAATCCTTTATGATTCTGTAGGTGCTTTATTAGTCTTGACTCGATATTTTCGGTGCAACCAATATAATATCGATCAAGACTTTGAGAATGAATAATATTGACGTAGAATTCCACTCAATCAATCTACATAAAAAAAGCCTCCATTTCTGGAAGCCTTTTCAATTTCTGTGGGCGCGAAGGGATTCGAACCCCTGACCCTCCCGATGTAATCGGGATACTCTGAACCAAACCGTTTTCAAATACTATTTTGCGAGATCAATTTCTCGATCATTCTGCGGCTTTTCCAGTTTTTAATTTCTTTTTCTCTAGCTAAGGCTAGTTTCTTGTCTGGAAATTTTTCCGAATAAACCAATTTCCAATCTTTACCTCTCGAGGTAAATCCTTTATGATTCTGCAGGTGCTTTATTAGCCTTGACTCGATATTTTCGGTGCATCCAATATAATATCGATCAAGACTTTGAGAATGAATTATATAGACGTAGAATTCCACTCAATCAATCTACATAAAAAAAGGCTTCCATTGCTGGAAGCCTTTCAATTTCTGTGGGCGCGAAGGGATTCGAACCCCTGACCCCTTGGGTGTAAACCAAGTGCTCTGAACCAACTGAGCTACGCGCCCTTGCGATTGCGGATGCAAATATATTAAAATTCAATTAGGACTAAACTAAAAAACTAATTTTTTATTCCCTGATTGAAATTAATTGTTGGTCTGGAAATTTCATCAAATAAAAAAGGCCTCCATTTCTGGAAGCCTTTTCAATTTCTGTGGGCGCGAAGGGATTCGAACCCCTGACCCCTTGGGTGTAAACCAAGTGCTCTGAACCAACTGAGCTACGCGCCCTCGCGATTGCGGATGCAAATATAGACCAGATTTTCCTTTACACAAAAGAAAATCTTGTAAAAAATTAAATATTTTAAAGCTTATAAAAATTTATAGGTAAGCCGGAAGAAAAGCCCTGAACCAACCGGCTCAGGGCCAGTTTCTTATTGATTGCTTTTCATCAATTCCGGCACACTTCGGTATACTAAATCGGCGTGCTTGCCGGTGAAATTTTTATTCATTTCCTTCATAAAATCTTCCCGTTCCTTTTCATCGGCCCAGGCTGCAGAGACCAAATTGGCTTCTTCTTCAAAAAATTCCTCGATATCACCCAGTTTGTCAAAAACAAAAACTTCAGCCATATCCCTGCTGTTAGCTCCCCATAGATGGCGGTGGGTGTAATAACCTTTTAGCTTTTTGCTTTTCCTGGTTACCTTTTCGTAGAATTCGTTGAATGTAGCCGGCGAACCCTGACCGTCCATCGCTAACTGACTATTTCTCACATAGAAGATCCTGGGCTCCCCGTTAGAAGCAGACTCTGGTATATAATACCTCATAGACAAATAGATCTCATCCCTGTGATCTGGCTTATAATACTTAGCCTGTTTATCAAAGATTGCCTGTCGCGCTTTATCATCGGGCCAGGCCTCCTCTACTAATTTCTGGTTAAGGTCGTTGGCCTTTTCGATATCATCCCAATTTTCATAAACATTCACCATAACGATTTCAGAATTATCTGGAGTGAAGTAATGAGTGTAAACTCCAGAACTAATTATTAGATCATTCTTTGCAGTGACGTTCTTGAAATATTCCTGCTCGGTTGCGAGCCAGTCGGAGAAATCGGTTTCCGGGTCATCGTTCCAGTGAGTGGTGGTCATGGTAATGTAGACCGGTTTAAAATCCTGTGAGCTTTCCTGTGTACTTGCTGCCATGCTTAGCATCAATGCCAGTAGAACGACAAATAATCGAGACTTTTTCATTTTGGTTGAGTTTTAAATTAATAAATCACCCAGCAAAAAGTCAGATCATATAAAAATGGGGAAATAAAAAATAAGGAAGTAAGGCTTAAATAAATGATCTTCGGATACTTATAAAGATAACCTATTTTTTAAAGCAAAAGCCATTTGAAATGGCAATTCTCCCTATAAAACCTCAGCTACGGTAAAATTGCTTCCACCAATAAAAATAAGGTCTTCATCCAGGGCAGCATCGAGAGCAGTATCGTAGGCATCTTTTACTGAATCGAACACCTTCCCCTCAAGCCCATACTTTACAGCTTCCTGCTGAAGCAGTTGAGCCTCAAGACCGCGTGGTACATTTGGTTTTGCGAAGTAATAGGTAGCCTCCTTCGGAAATAGATCAAGAACCTTTGAAAGGTCCTTATCATTAACAACACCTATAAGTATATGCAAATGCTGAAATTTTTCTTTTTTTAATTGCTTCAGGACAATCTTAAGGCCTTCGGCATTATGCGCAGTATCACAGATCACTTTAGGTTTTAGCTGAAGCACATCCCAACGTCCCTGCAAACCTGTAAGCAATTTAACCTTCGATAGCCCATTCTTTACTTCTGCTTCCGAAAGCTTCCAGCCTCTTTCCGCAAGCACTTTGATCGCTGTCATCAGCGTTCGAAGATTCTTTTTCTGATAGGCTCCTTTCAAATCGCTTTCAACAACAGGAAATTGATAGTCTTCAGCAAAAAAGATCCGGGCCTGCATTTCGGTGGCCTTTTTCTGAAAAACCGGTTGGGTTTCTTGCTGTTTTTCGCCAATGACCACCGGCACCTGTTCCTTGATAATTCCCGCCTTCTCGCCTGCGATAGTCGCAAGATCCTCTCCCAGAAAAGCGGTATGATCTAAACCGATATTGGTGATCACCGATAATTCAGGATTAATGATATTGGTAGAATCCAGCCTGCCTCCCATTCCTACCTCGATAATGGCGATATCTACCTGCTGCCTCGCAAAATGATCAAAGGCCATTCCAACGCTCATTTCAAAAAAGCTTAAGCTATTCTCTTCCAGGAAAGCTTTATTCTCATCTATAAACTCAACAACTTCCTCCTCGCCGATCATTTGGCCATTGACCCTGATCCTTTCCCTAAAATCCTTTAAATGAGGTGAAGTGTAGAGCCCGGTTTTGTAACCTGCACTTTGAAAAACCGCGGCCAGCATATGGCTTACAGAACCTTTTCCATTGGTCCCGGCAACGTGAATTGATTTGAATTTCTTTTCAGGATGAGCAAGTTGTTCAGCGAGTTTCAGGGTATTGGTAAGATCTTTTTTAAACGCCTGCTTCCCTACCCGCTGGTACATGGGCAACTGTTGAAACATCCATTCAACAGTTTCATGATAGGTCTTCACTTATTCGGTAAGTTTGAAGTTATAGATAATGGTTCCCACCTGTTTTGCAGGCGCATTGTCATCGCTATTGAACCTGGTAGCAAGAGCGGCTCTTTTTGCCGGTTCAGTAAGGCAGCTGGCACTATTGGTAGTCCCTTTCATTCCCGGCTGCGCACTGATCACTCTTCCGGTCCTGTCTACAACGATCTTGACCACTACAATACCAGATTCATTACAATCCTGTACGAATTTTTCTTTATTCAAAGCAGATCGTCCACCAAGCCTGTAGTTTCCGTCCCCATCGAGTCCTGCTCCCTGGCCGTAATAAGAACTGGCATTAGGGTCACCTTCAGGGCTTCCCTTATCACCAGCCTGGTTGTCATTCCCTTCCCCTCCAGAAGCCGTTCCACTTCGTTCAGGTCCGTTTAAAATACTGCTCAGAGCGTCATTGGTAGACTTACTTGGCTTAGGTTCCGGCTTTTTTACCGGCTTGGGTTCTTCCTTCGGCTTTTCAACGGGTTTCGATTCGACGGGAGTTTCCTTTTTCTTTTTTTCGATCACAGGGGCCTCCTCGATATCCTGGGTCACAACCTCCTTCTCGATCACAGGTTCCGATTTCACCGGCTGTGCCGTGGTTTGTTGTGGAGCCGACTTCACCGGCTCTTTTGGCTGTTCGTCCCCCATCCCAACTTCAGAAGTACCAAAATTGATCGCGATCCCACTTTCAGGTGGCGGATCCAGGTAAGTAAGGCCAAAAAAGATCAAAAGAAGGATCAGGACCACATGTATCACTACAGTGATGGTAAAGGATTTCTTCTCATGTTTTGTTTCTAAAACAGCCATTTTACTTTCTATTCTGGTTTTACAGCCAGTACGATCTTATACGAATTACGATTCGCGATATCCATCACGTTCACGGCCTTTTCGATAGGCACACCTTCTTCAGCCCTTAAAATAATGGTTGGATTCTCTTCTCCTGCCAGCCGACTTTTTAAAGTGCCTTCCAGCGCAGAGTTACTGATCCTTTCATCATTGATATAAAACTGCAGATCCTTGGTTATACTAACCGAAAGGGTTTGCTTGGTGGTCGTCTTTCCTTTAGCCTTTGGAAGTATCAAATCCAGAGCTTCCGGAGTGATCACCGGAGAAGTTAACATAAAAAAGATGAGCAGTAGAAAAACTACATCGGTCATCGAGCTCATGCTAAACTCCGGGCTTATTTTATTTCTTCCTCTCAGGTTCATATTAAGCTGGTTCGTTTAACAGGTCAAGGAAATCAACCGCGGTTGCTTCCATGCGGTGCACCATTTTATCGGTTTTAACAACAAGATGGTTATATCCAATATAAGCGATAATACCCACGATAAGTCCAGCCACCGTTGTGGTCATGGCAGTGTAAATCCCTTCTGCAAGGGCTCCCATCTGGGCCTGCCCGCTACTGGTGGCCAGTTCATGAAAAGCAAGTACCATACCAATTACGGTTCCAAGGAAACCAATCATAGGAGCGGCTCCCGCGATAGTAGCAAGGATACTTACATTCTTTTCCAGCTTATAGACCTCGAGTCTTCCGGCATTCTCAATAGCCGTATTGATATCCTCCAATGGACTTCCTATACGGGAAATTCCTTTTTCGGTAAGTCTGGCGACCGGGGAATCACTTTGCGCACACCTTATTTTGGCAGATTCGATATTTCCGCTCAAAACGCTGTCTTTGATCTGGAGCATAAAGTTTTTGTCGATCTTTCCGGCAGCCTTAATGGCAAAAAGCCTTTCAAAATAAATATAGACCGCGGCGAATAATAGAACGAAAAGGATGATGATAATGATCTGTCCACCAAGCCCTCCACTAAACATGAGTTCAAATAGAGATAGGGTCTTTTCTTCTACGACGGGCTCTGCAGTTTGGGCAGCATCGGCCAGCTCGTCCTGCTGAAAAAAGTTAAGCATATGTTCTAAATAGGTTTTTTATTGTAACGTGCTAAAGTAAGTTTAATTGTAACCAAATTTAAATAATAGAAATAGGCGTTCTACCAATCTTTCAAGAATGTTTACACAAACTTTTAAACAAGCTGTTTTAGAGCTACTTCAAAAGCAGTTTTACTGATGTTGGTCTTGCTGCTGTTATTATCAAATGTATTCTGAATGGCATTTTTAATGGTCATGGAAGTATCATTGAAGATGGCTTCATCGGTCATTTGAACTCTTCTTTCCATGAAATAGGCAAAAACACGGGCCATACCGCAATTTGAAATAAAATCAGGGATCAGGCTTACACGTTCATCGGTATATTCCATAATTGGCCCGAAGAAAATTTCCTTATCGGCGAAAGGAACATTGGCCCCGCAAGAAATAACTTCCAGTTTTCTATCGATCAAACTGGTGATCTGGTCTTTTGAAATAAGCCTTGAAGCTGCACAGGGCGCGAAAATTTCGGCATCCAGTTTCCAGATCTTTTCATTAATCTCTTCGAAAGAGATCATATCCTTATGGCTCAAGGTATTTCCTTTTTTATTCAGGAACATTTCCTTGATCTCTTCAAAACTGAAACCTTCTTCATTAATTAGTCCGCCTGCCCGGTCAATGATCCCAACGATCTTCGCTCCCATTTGGGCAAGGTAATATGCTGCTGCAGAACCTACATTCCCGAACCCCTGGACGATGGCTTTTTTTCCTTCAATATCACCTCCATAAATGGAATAATAATGATGAACCGCCTCTGCCACACCGTAACCGGTGATCATATCGGCCACTGTATATTTCCTGGTAACATCCGGTGAAAAATGAGTGTTTTCAAGGACTTTAATCACTCCCTGTCTTAGCTGACCTATTCTATTGATCTTATCGGCTTCGGTTGGTTGAAAATGACCGTTAAATACTCCTTCCTGAGGATGCCAAACGCCACAATCCTCTGTAATAGGAATTACCTCGTTGATCTCATCCACGTTCAGGTCGCCACCAGTTCCGTAGTAACTTTTCAGAAGAGGAGAAACCGCTTTATACCAGCGCTCGAGAACTCCCTTTTTCCTTGGGTCGGCCGGGTCGAAGTTGATCCCAGATTTAGCACCGCCAATAGGAGGCCCGGAAACAGTAAATTTAACTTCCATGGTCTTGGCAAGCGAAAGCACCTCGTTTTGATCAAGTCCCTGTCTCATTCTGGTACCACCACCGGCAGCACCTCCACGAAGCGAATTGATCACCGTCCAGCCTTCAGCTTCGGTTTCAGAATCTTTCCAGTTAAATACAATTTCGGGTTCTTTATTCTCGTATAATTTGAGTAATTCTTTCATTTTTGGAATATTTTGCAGCAAATATAAAAAACTGAAGAGGCTATATTCCGAATTTGGCAAAATTTTCAGGGTTCATAAACCCTTCCTGAAGAATGGTCCATTCGGGCCCCGGTAACCGAGCTCAGCACATTGATCTCCTTGCGCAATTTAAGCACTCCCAGAAGGGTAAAAACAAGGGCTTCCTTGAAGTCAACCAACTCCTTTTCTGGGATCACGAGTTCGCACTTGGTCCTGGATTGTAGTTCTTCTATAAGATATCCATTGAAACTTCCTCCGCCGGTGACAAGAATCTTCGAAGCTGGAGCATTATCAAGACAGGCCGCGATCTGATCTGCGACATGAATGGTGAAGGTCTTTAGAATATCCCGAATTTCAAGTGATTTACTTTCGATCAATGGGAAGATTTCCTTATTCACCCATTCTATCCCGAGGGATTTTGGTGCTTCCTTTTTATAAAACCGAAGCGCATTTAATTGGTTCAACAGCTCCCGATCCAGTTTTCCTGACCTGGCCATTTCACCATCCTCGTCATATTCCTTGCCGATCTTACGGGTATAAAAATTGAGAACCGTATTTACGGGGCAAATATCGTAAGCTATGCGCTGGTCACTTTTTTCCAGCGAAATATTGGCAAAACCTCCCAGGTTAATGCAGTATTTAAAATCACCAAACAGGAGCCTGTCCCCTATTGGGACCAAAGGAGCGCCCTGACCACCTAATTCCACATCCTGCACCCTGAAATCACAAACAACCGGAACATTCACCAGTTTGGCCAACTTGGGCCTGTTCCCAATTTGAAAGGTCACTCCCTGTTTAGGCCGGTGTTTAACGGTATGGCCGTGACTGCAAACCGCATCCAGCAGATCAATATCATGCTTTTGAATAAAGTCATTGATCACCTCTGAAAGAAAGATACTGTATTCATTATCCAGTTCGGTGAGTTCTTCAGAAGGCAAATCGATGGCTTTCTCCAGTTTTTCGCGCCACTCTTTATTATAGGAAATGGTTTCGGAAGCCAGAATGGAATAGCTAATCGAATCTTTAAAATCGATCTCAGTAAAAACAAGGTCGATCCCATCAAGGGAAGTTCCAGACATAACACCAATTAGCCTGTAGGTCAATTTTTCCATATTCGTAAAAATACTCAATATCAATTGAAAAATAGGTATCAAAAAGCTATCTTTGCCGTCCAAAAATCAGTTTTTTACAAATTTCTTTTCAGATGGATTTTAAATTTACCGAAGAACATATCATGATACGCGATGCGGCAAGAGACTTCGCTAAAACCGAACTTTTGCCAGGGGTGATCGAGAGAGACGAAAAACAGGAATTCCCGAAGGAACTCATCAAGAAGATGGGAAATCTTGGATTTCTTGGAATGATGGCATCGCCTGAGTATGGTGGTGGCGGAATGGATACTATCTCTTATGTTCTAGCCATGGAAGAGCTTTCCAAAATAGACGCATCTGCTTCTGTTATGGTTTCTGTAAACAATTCACTGGTTTGCTGGGGTCTTGACACCTTCGGAACCGAAGAACAGAAGAAAAAATACCTTTCAAAATTAACAACTGGTGAGAAACTGGGCGCTTTTTGCCTTTCTGAACCGGAAGCAGGAAGTGATGCTACTTCACAAAGAACTACTGCTATAGATAAAGGTGATCACTATATCCTTAACGGAACCAAGAACTGGATCACCAACGGATCTTCTGCAGATTATTTTTTAGTGATCGCACAAACCGACAAGGAGAAAAAACATAAAGGGATCAATGCCTTTATCGTGGAAAAAGGATGGGAAGGTTTCGAAATAGGACCTAAGGAACAAAAGCTTGGTATCAGAGGTAGTGATACGCATTCTTTGAACTTCAACGATGTAAAGGTTCCGAAGGAGAATAGAATTGGTGAAGACGGGTTCGGATTCAAATTCGCTATGAAGACACTTTCCGGTGGACGAATCGGTATCGCCGCTCAGGCTTTAGGAATTGCTTCCGGAGCCTATGAACTCGCAAAAGATTATTCTAAGCAGCGCAAGGCTTTTGGAACCGAGATCTGCAATCACCAGGCTATCGCTTTCAAATTAGCCGACATGCACACCCAAATCGAAGCAGCCAGGCATCTGGTGATGAAAGCTGCCTGGGATAAAGATCAGGGTAACAACTATGATCTTTCAGGTGCCATGGCAAAATTACATGCTTCTCAAACCGCAATGGATGTAACCGTAGAAGCGGTTCAGGTTCACGGAGGTAATGGATATGTGAAGGAATACCACGTAGAAAGATTGATGAGAGATGCCAAGATCACGCAGATCTACGAAGGGACTTCTGAAATTCAGAAGATCGTTATTTCAAGAAGTATTCTAAAGGATTAATTTCCGTCGATATAATAAAACAAAAGAGCAGCCATCTGGCTGCTCTTTCTATTTTTAGTTAATAATTAATCTATTTCGCTGCGATGATCTTAGCAGTATACACCTCCCGATCTGTCTCCATCCTTACAATATAGATCTGGTTTGGTTTCGTTCTGAAATCTACACTGAAGGTTGAAACACTATCAGAATTGACCGCAGTATCGGTATAGGTTGTCAACAACCTACCATTTAGGTCAAATACCTGGATGGTCACATCTGAAGTATAATCGAACAGGTATCCAATGTTCAACACATCTCTGAATGGTACAGGTGCGATACTGAATAACGGCTCGCTTGGTTCAGAAAGAGATGTTTGTGTCAACTCGGTAGAACTCTTGGAAGGTCCATTCGAATTAATACATGTTTGCATACTACTAAACCTTTTGTGTAAGGTATAGTTCACAGGGACAGACTCTGATCTAATTTCAGAAATAAGATCTGGATCTTCGCTGGTACAGATATCAACGTGCGCAATAACATAGAAACTACCACTTACCTCAATTCCCTCTATAGTATAGTCGGTAACATAACCAATATTTCCATTCGGATTTTGAGGATATTGCCCTGGTGCAACGGTATACTCATAATTCTTACCTTTTTTCTTATAAGGTAATGGTTCACAACCTACATAGAGATGAACAGAACTCATGATATATCCCGGGTCGGCAAGAAACTGAACATCGATAGTTCCATCGCCATTATCATAGATATTTACTTCTCCTACTAATGCACCTTTGCTGATATCACACTGGCCTGCAGCTGCATAAAGATCTAAGGTATAATCTCCCGCAGACTCATAGTAATTGGTCCAACCCCATCTATTATCATTCGGAATAAGGTCTGGATACTGATCGAAACAACTTGAACTGCTTGCATCTTTAGCAAATGCGGTTTCGCAGGTGATACACTGTGGCTCGATTAAATCGGCCGGCGTAATAGCCGATAAACATCCATCAGGACTTTTTGCTATGACGTAGTAGCTACCTACAGCAATTCCTGAAATCAATCCACTTGTGGAATCATAATTCATATAAGCCGAACTAGGAACACTTGCGATATCATCAAAAGTAGCCTGATCAACCACCGCATATAAATAAGTTGGTACGTGATTCGTAATTTGAATGCTACCATAATAGGTAGTTCCATCAAAAGAATCACAGGTTGGACTATTTACCATTAATGTAACAACAGATGGTATATCTAATGGAACAGGTGTTGTGAACTCATAATCTGTTTCACAGAAGGTTGGCCCGGTCGTAGACCTGGCAGTTAACACATAGGTTGTATTATATTCGAGATCTTCGAAGGAACCAGTATAATCTGCAAATGATCCAGATTGTCCTTTAATCACCAACCTAAATTGCAAACCACTTGTATCGGAAGTGACCGCTATTGATGGCGCTCCTCCTAAACAGTCTAAAGGAGGCTGTTGGGTATCAAATGTTGGGTTTGGATTAATAGTAATGGTCAATTCTGCGTCGCTATCACAAGTATCAGAATTGGTTACTGTTGCATAGAAGGTATGATCTCCTACGGCAAGATCTCCGGTTTGAGTCACTACCATTGTACGCTCTGGATCACTATACCATACTACGGTATCTGCAGGACCTGCCCCGATGTCATCGTTATAATCACTCAAGGTGGTTTGTGACTGATCATCCTCACAGAAGGTATCACTCGCATTCTGAAGATCAGGCGCAGCATCAATGGTAATGGTCAATTCTGCATCGCTATCACAGGTATCAGAATTAGTTACGGTAGCATAGAAGGTATGATCTCCTACGGCCAGATCTCCCGTTTGGGTCACTACCATAGTACGTTCTGGATCGCTATACCATACTACGGTATCACTACCTCCAGCACCAATGTCACTATTATAATCACTCAGCGTGGTTTGTGACTGATCATCCTCACAGAAAGTATCTGTTATATTAATTAAAGAATTAGTATCGTTGATATAAATGGTCAGCTCTGCATCGCTATCGCAGGTGTCAGAATTCGTTACGGTAGCATAAAATGTATGTTCCCCTACCGCCAGATCTCCCGTTTGGGTCACCACCATAGTACGTTCTGGATCACTATACCATACAACGGTATCTCCAGGACCTGCCCCGATATCATCATTATAATCACTCAAGGTGGTTTGTGACTGATCATCCTCACAGAAGGTATCACTCGCATTCTCAAGATCAGGCGCTGCATCAATTGTAATGGTCAATTCTGCATCGCTATCGCAGGTATCAGAATTCGTTACGGTAGCATAGAAGGTATGTTCTCCTACGGCAAGGTCTCCCGTTTGGGTCACTACCATAGTACGTTCTGGATCACTATACCATACCACGGTATCTCCAGGATCTGCCCCGATATCATCATTATAATCACTCAAGGTGGTTTGTGACTGATCATCCTCACAGAAGGTATCACTCGCATTCTCAAGATCAGGCGCTGCATCAATTGTAATGGTCAATTCTGCATCGCTATCACAGGTGTCAGAATTCGTTACGGTAGCATAAAATGTATGTTCTCCTACGGCAAGGTCTCCCGTTTGGGTCACCACCATAGTACGTTCTGGATCACTATACCATACAACGGTATCTCCAGGATCTGCCCCGATGTCATCATTATAATCACTCAAAGTAGTTTGTGACTGATCATCCTCACAGAAGGTGTCACTCGCATTTTCAAGATCAGGCGCTGCATCAATTGTAATGGTCAATTCTGCATCGCTATCACAGGTATCAGAATTGGTTACGGTAGCATAGAAGGTATGTTCTCCTACGGCAAGGTCTCCCGTTTGAGTCACTACCATAGTACGTTCTGGATCACTATACCATACAACGGTATCTCCAGGATCTGCCCCGATGTCATCATTATAATCACTCAAGGTGGTTTGTGACTGATCATCCTCACAGAAGGTATCACTCGCATTCTCAAGATCAGGCGCAGCATCAATGGTAATGGTCAATTCTGCATCGCTATCGCAGGTATCTGAATTCGTTACGGTAGCATAGAAGGTATGTTCTCCTACCGCCAGATCTCCCGTTTGGGTCACCACCATAGTACGTTCTGGATCACTATACCATACCACGGTATCTCCAGGATCTGCCCCGATATCATCGTTATAATCACTCAAGGTGGTTTGTGACTGATCATCTTCACAGAAGGTATCACTCGCATTCTCAAGATCAGGCGCTGCATCAATGGTAATGGTCAATTCTGCATCGCTATCGCAGGTATCTGAATTAGTTACGGTAGCATAGAAGGTATGTTCTCCTACGGCAAGGTCTCCCGTTTGGGTCACTACCATAGTACGTTCTGGATCACTATACCATACAACGGTATCTCCAGGATCTGCCCCGATATCATCATTATAATCACTCAAGGTGGTTTGTGACTGATCATCCTCACAGAAGGTATCACTCGCATTCTCAAGATCAGGCGCTGCATCAATTGTAATGGTCAATTCTGCATCGCTATCACAGGTATCAGAATTGGTTACGGTAGCATAGAAGGTATGATCTCCTACGGCAAGATCTCCTGTCTGGGTTACTACCATTGTACGATCAGAATCACTATACCATACTACGGTATCTGCTGGGTCTGCACCGATATCACCGTTATAATCACTTAAAGTTGTTTGCGACTGAACATCCTCACAGAAGGTATCACTCGCATTCTGTAAAGATGGTGCATCTATAAAAGTAACCTCTGCTGTATCGGCTTCTGAGGTACAAGTCCCTATTCCTCCTACTCCACTACCTGTCACAGTAACAGAATAAGTGCCTTCCTCGGAAACGGAAATACTAGACCCTAATTCCCCTTCAATAACTACTCCATCCTTTTTCCATTCAAAAGTTAAAGGTGGGATACCCCCATCAACAGTGGCAGTTAGTGTTTGTGGGAACTGATCTTCACAATCTGTTATATCTTCAATGGTAACAGCTGGTTCCACATTAAAATTAGATCCAACAAAATCTTCTAAAATTGAAGTTAAAGAAAAGGAAGATCTGGTTTCAATTAGGAATGAAGAAAAGCACGCATTATTTAAGTTAAGACCTTCGATGTTTATAAACCCTTCAAAAAAACTGATTGGCGGCATCACATTGGGTGTAGGCTCACCTTTTCCAACATAAGGCCATGGGGTTGGAGCAGGCATACTATTTACAACCGCTGATAATAATTCTGGTTGAGGATTCTCTTCATCAACAATTTTAATTAAACTTTTTTCACTACTGGGAACTTCACCCCCGTTCGCTTCGCTTCCTCTCCATTCGTAGGCTGCAATTTTACCAACTGCCCCTCCATTAGTAATTTCGGCTACCACCAAAATATCACCAATTTCATGTTCCCCTTCAAAAGAACCTTCCAGTACGTTTATATCATCCTGAAAAAACCAAAAACCTATATTAGTTGAACCTTCATTGGAAAATCTATTTCCAAAGAAATAAATTCTTCCATCTATTAGAATAGCCCCCCCCTGTAGGATATTAGATTTGTCACTAGAGCTACCATCCTGTAGTTTATTCAACCAGCCTGAAATTGGTAAATGATCTTTAGTGGAGCCACCGGTAAAAATATCATCCGGTAAAACTCGATCATTAACAAGTCCGGTGGAAATACTACCTACTGGTAATCCAGAATTATTGTACACATCCTCCCAGTCTAATTTACCATCATCGTTAAGGACATTCCCATCTAAAAATCCATACGGATGTTGAGCATAACCCGTTTGGATTATAAAAACTCCTAAAATCAAAAGAAAAATTAATTTCCTGATAAAATTTTTGTTTTCAGATTCCCGGAAACCGTGATCCTGAATAGTAATTCTTTTCATAATTCTAAAATTTTAAGGTTAGGCCATAGACCAAGCCACCAGAAAAGTATTGGAGAGAAGGGGAGCCAATTATGTATATAGAATCTAACCTGGAATAAACCAGGGAAGGTGTTCAACGAACACCACGTCATCCGGGGGGAAGAAAAATTAAAACTTTGGAGCAAGTAAATCAGAGCGGTAATTACTACCAGCTTCTGTTAACTAACAATAAGTAACTAAGATTAGGGGGCCTAAAACAATTTTCGTTTGATCTAAACTGAAGTAAGGTATTTCAAATCAACATATTAAAATTAACTTTTTATTTTGAATAATAAGACCTAAAAGTTATCTCTGACAAAAAACAGGGGAAAACCCTTATTCCTGAAAAATGCCTGTTCGATCTTAAAGGATTCTCGTTTTTAAGCTTATAAATTCCTAAATTCTTAATATAAAAAGCTCTCATTATTAAATCCTAAAATCTTGATTTTAAAGTCCTTAATTTTTGCAGGATATCTTCGCTTTTCTTTATTTTTAAAAGAATAACTCAGAAGGAAAAACGTATGAGAATGAAAGAACAGGGACTCTACTCCCCTCAGAATGAAAGGGATAATTGTGGAGCAGGATTTATTTGTAATTTAAAAGGAGAACGAAGCAATAAAATCATACATAACGCCATCGATATCCTGGTGAGACTGGAACACCGGGGTGCCGTTAGTGCCGATGGAAAAACCGGAGACGGAGCAGGGATCCTGATAGAAGTCCCTCATGATTTCTTTAAAAAAGTTTGTGACTTCGATTTACCCGAATTCCGGGAATATGCGGTTGGAATGGTTTTCCTGCCTAAAAATCAAAACCAGTCTGATCTTTGTAAACGCAGCTTCGAAGACGAAGTCAACAACCAGGGACTGGAGGTCCTTGGCTGGCGTAAAGTTCCGGTGAATCATTCCTGCCTGGGAAAAATGGCCAGTAGAGTAGAACCTGCTATAGAACAGGTCTTTGTGGCCAGGCCAGAAAATATGGATGACCGCACCTTCAATGCGAAGCTTTACTCGGCTCGAAAGATCGCTGAACATAGTATCGAAAATTCCGGTCTTGCTCAAAGTGATTATTTCTATTTTTCCAGTCTTTCAACTAATACCATAATATATAAAGGACTGTTGATGCCCCAGGATATCAACGATTATTATAAGGACCTGAACGATCCGGATCTTATCACCAAACTCGCGCTGGTACACCAGCGTTTCTCAACCAACACCTTCCCTACCTGGGACCTTGCGCAACCTTTCCGCTATATGTGCCATAACGGGGAGATCAATACGCTTCGCGGAAACCTGAGCCGGATGCGTGCGCGTGAAGAACTTTTTGAAAGTGAGATTTTTGGAGAGGATATCAAGAAGATCCTACCGGTTACTATGGAAGGAAAATCCGATTCGGCTTCCATGGATATGGCACTGGAAATCCTTTTACAAACAGGACGTTCTCTGCCCGAAGCCATTATGATGATGGTACCCGAAGCCTGGGAGAAGAATCCTTCCATGAACGATAAGAAAAAAGCATTTTACGAATATAATGCCTGTATCATGGAACCCTGGGACGGACCCGCTTCCATTCCTTTTACCGACGGAAATTACATCGGTGCACTTTTAGACCGAAACGGCTTAAGGCCTTCCAGGTACACCGTTACCAAAGACGGTTATGTAGTAATGTCTTCTGAAACCGGGGTCCTGGATATAAAACCAGAAAATGTTTTGAAACACGGTAGGCTCGAACCCGGAAGAATGTTCCTGGTAGACATGATCGAAGGCCGAATCGTGGAGGATGAAGAAGTGAAGGAAAAGATCGTTTCAGAAAAACCTTACCGAAACTGGCTCGATGAAAATTTACTTCCTCTGGCCAATGTTCCGTATACCGGAAATAAAACCCCGGTGGAAGATATTCCTTATATCACCAGGCTGAAATTGTTCGGATATACATACGAAGATATTACCACCATCATTTCTCCGATGGCGTCGAAAGCCAAGGAAGCGATCGGCTCTATGGGAACCGATATTCCACTGGCAGTGCTTTCAGATAAGCCACAGCTGCTTTTCAATTATTTTAAGCAGCTATTCGCGCAGGTTACCAATCCGCCGCTTGATGGAATTCGGGAAGAGATCGTTACCGACATTAGTCTGTCGATTGGTGAAGACCTTAATTTATTTGATATTATCCCTGAGCAGGCCCGAAAATTAAAAATTCAGAATCCGGTTATCTCGAATGAAGACCTGGACAAAATAAAATACATCGATCAACCCGGCTTTAAGGCCAGGTCGATTTCCATGCTTTATGATGCCGATAAAGGCATGAACGGTCTTGAAGATAGGCTGGATGAAATGATCCTCGAGATCAATGATGCCGTTGATAATGGCTGCAATATCATTATCCTTTCAGACAGGAATGTGAATCCAGAACTGGCTCCAATCCCATCAATTCTGGCCTGCTCTTATGTGCATCATAGGGCTAAGGATTATAATAGAAGATCATCCTTCGGGATCGTGATAGAGTCTGCCGAACCTAGAGAGCCGCATCACTTTGCTGCTTTATTTGGATATGGCGCCAGCGCGATCAATCCGTATATGGTGAATGAAGTGATCTATGATCTTGTTGAAAGAAAGGAGATCGATGTTCAGGATCCTGAAGTGGCAGTTGAAAATTTCAATGTCGCCATCGGAAAAGGGATCGTGAAGATCATGAACAAAATTGGAATTTCAACGCTTCTCTCCTACCGCGGATCCCAGATCTTTGAGATCCTTGGATTGAATAAGAAATTCGTCAATAAATATTTCACCAATACACCAACCCGAATTGAAGGGATCGGACTTTATGAGGTTGAGAAGGAAATTCAGAAGCGCTACCAACACGCCTTCTTTCCACCTGAAACTGAAACCGACCTGGACCTGGAGATGGGCGGCGATTACCGCTGGAGACGTAATGGTGAACGCCATGTTTTCAATCCCGCCAGCGTAGCCAAGCTTCAGCAGGCAGTAAAGCAAAACTCTTACGCAACCTATACCGAATATTCTAAAATAATCAACGAGCAGAATGAAAAGCTCATGACCTTAAGAGGAATGTTCAAATTCAAGGACCTGAACCCTATTCCTATTGAGGAAGTAGAACCATGGACCGAAATCGTGAAAAGGTTCAAAACCGGTGCAATGTCTTTTGGGTCGATAAGCAAGGAAGCCCATGAAAACCTGGCCATTGCCATGAACCGTATCAAGGGAAAGAGCAATTCTGGGGAAGGTGGTGAAGATGCCGGTCGTTTTCAGAAAGACATCAACGGGAACTGGCGAAATTCTGCGATCAAACAGGTTGCTTCGGGAAGATTTGGTGTAAGTATCGATTATCTTACCAACGCCAGGGAAATTCAGATCAAAATGGCACAGGGAGCCAAGCCCGGAGAAGGCGGACAGCTTCCCGGCCCAAAAGTAAATCCAGATATTGCCAAAACAAGGAATTCAACGCCTTATGTTGGCTTGATCTCTCCTCCACCACACCACGATATTTATTCTATTGAGGATCTGGCTCAGCTGATCTTTGACCTGAAAAATGCAAATCGTGAAGCCAGGATTAATGTAAAACTGGTTTCAAAAGTTGGGGTAGGAACAATCGCCGCGGGTGTGGCAAAGGCCAAGGCAGATGTTGTGTTAATTTCAGGTTACGACGGAGGAACAGGAGCTTCCCCGCTCACTTCTCTGAGACATGCCGGATTACCCTGGGAACTGGGAATTGCCGAAGCACAACAAACCCTATTACTGAACAACCTTCGAAGCAGGATCGTGGTAGAATGCGATGGCCAGCTTAAAACTGGTCGCGATGTTGCCATTGCCTGTCTTCTGGGGGCGGAAGAATTCGGTTTTTCAACAGCCCCGCTAGTTGCTACCGGATGTATCATGATGCGAGCCTGCCATTTAAATACCTGCCCGGTTGGGATCGCAACCCAGGACCCGGAGCTTCGAAAGAACTTTAAAGGAACCCCAGAAAATGTGATCAATTTCATGTATTTCATCGCGCAGGAATTGCGGGAGATCATGGCACAATTAGGTTTCAGAACCATGAACGAGATGGTTGGCCAATGCCAGAAACTGGATATGAACCGTGCCATCAAGCATTACAAAGCCCAGGGCATCGATCTTTCCAATATTCTGCATAAACCGAATCTGAAGGATGGTGTTCCCCTGGCAAATACTGAAAAACAATTACACAACCTGGAAGGGGTGCTGGATTTTGAAATCCTGAAACAGGCGCACCCGGCTATTTATAGAAAAGAACCGGTCACGCTCGATTTCCCTATCAGTAATACCAATCGAACCACAGGTGCGATCATCAGCAATGAGATCTCCAAGATTCATGGTTCCATCGGTTTACCTAAAAATACGCTTACCCTGAACTTCAATGGTTCAGCCGGGCAAAGTTTTGGGGCCTTTGCAGCAAAAGGTTTAAACCTGAATATCGAAGGAAACTCTAATGATTACTTCGGAAAAGGACTTTCCGGGGCGATACTTTCCGTGAGAAAACCTAAAGAGGCAACCTTCAAATCCAATGAAAATATCATCATCGGGAATGTAGCGCTGTATGGAGCGATCACCGGAGAAGCCTATATTAACGGGATTGGAGGCGAACGCTTCTGTGTACGAAATTCAGGGGCAAAGGCCGTAATAGAAGGAATTGGTGACCATGGTTGTGAATATATGACCGGTGGTGTTGCCGTTATTTTAGGAAAGATCGGAAGGAATTTTGCCGCCGGGATGAGTGGAGGTACCGCTTATATCTATGATCCTAAGAACGACCTGGACCGAAACAATTTCAATATGGAAATGATCGAGTTCGAGGAAGCTTCCGAGGAAAACCTTCAGGAACTGGAAGAATTGATCGTGAATCATTACCAGTACACCGAAAGTGAAATAGCAAGGGAGATCCTGAACAACTGGGATGAAGAAAAGAAGAATTTCATTAAGGTAATGCCTACCGAATACAAGAAGGCACTACAGAAACTTGAAGAGAAAAAGAAAAAAGAAGAAGAGGTAGATCTTAAAACTGCATAAGAATGGGTGAATTAAGAGGATTTTTAGAATACGAACGCAAGGAAGAAGAAGATATAAAGCCCCAGGACAGGGTAAAGAATTATAAGGAATTTCATAAAGAGCTTCCTACCGAGGAATTACAGAAACAGGGCGGACGCTGTATGGATTGCGGCATTCCGTTTTGTCATAGCGGCTGCCCGCTGGGAAATTTGATCCCAGATTTCAATGACGCCGTTTATCGAAACGAGTGGCAAAAGGCTCTTAAAATTTTACATGCCACGAACAATTTTCCTGAATTTACGGGAAGACTTTGCCCGGCACCTTGCGAGTCGGCCTGTGTTTTAGGCATTATAGAGCCGCCTGTTGCCATTGAAATGATCGAGAAATACATCGTGGAGCGAGGCTTTAAAGAAGGCTGGGTAAAGCCCGAACCGCCCGCCCATCGCACCGATAAGAAGATTGCGGTTGTTGGTTCAGGACCTGCCGGATTAGCTGCTGCACAACAACTGAATCGCGCCGGACATCATGTGACCGTTTTTGAGCGTGATGCGAAAATCGGCGGATTGCTTCGATATGGCATTCCAGATTTCAAGATGGAAAAAAAGGTGATAGATCGCCGTTTAGAGCAAATGGAAGCTGAAGGGATCAAATTTCAACCCAATACCGAAGTTGGAAAAAATTACTCCATTGAAGAATTGAAAAGTTTCGATGCTGTTGTTTTATGTGGTGGAGCAACCGAAAGGCGAAAACTGCCAATTCCCGGCTCTGATGCCGAAGGCGTGGTACAGGCAATGGAATTTTTGAAACATAATAATGAAGCCGTAGATGGCCTTCATGAAGTTGAGGAAAGACTTAGCGCCAAAGGCAAGGATGTGATCGTGATTGGTGGTGGTGACACAGGATCAGATTGCGTGGGAACTTCTAACAGACATGGTGCAAAATCGGTTACCAATTTTGAGATCATGCCTCTTCCACCAGAAAAAAGATCTTCAGAAAATCCGTGGCCTTACTGGCCATTCACGCTGAAGACAAGTTCTTCTCACGAAGAGGGAGTGGAAAGGAACTGGAGCATACAAACAAAGGAATTTGTAAAAGATGAATCCGGAAAGTTAAAAGGCCTGAAAACGGTACAGGTAGAATGGATCAAAAAACCTGGCAAGAGACCTGAATTAAAAGAAATCCCGGAAACCGAAAAAGAGTGGCCCTGTGATCTTGCGTTGCTTTCTTTAGGCTTTACCGGACCTGAAAAAAGTCTGGGGGAACAGCTTGGTCTGGAAATAGATGAAAGAACAAATATCAAAGGAAAAAAGGATTACAGTACCAACTTAAAAAACATCTTTGTAGCCGGTGATATGAGAAGAGGCCAGTCATTGATAGTTTGGGCAATTTCTGAAGGACGCGAAGCCGCACATCATGTAGATAAGTTTCTTATGGGAAAATCGAAATTGCCAATTAAAGGTGAAGGTGATCTGCCAACTCCTTAACCTGTATAAGATAGTTTAAAGAATTGTTGTTATAAATAAGCCTTTCCGCAGTTACGGAAAGGCTTATTTATTTTTTCAGAGCTATTTATTTCTTTGAAGAGGCTTCCATTTCCTCAAAATATTTCTTCTGCAGCTCAAGAGTTCGGGTATCCTTCTTTATCGCCTTAAGCGCCTCTACGATATTGCCTACATGATGACTGGTAACAAGTTCCCCTAACTCTTTTGTTCCGGTTTCTCCTTTCCCGGCATAATGATTAGGGAACGAAGCGTACCACCAAATAGACCGGTAAACATTAGGAATTTCACTTAGCCTATCCTGGTCAACTCCAGATTCATTGGTCGCCCTTTCCTGCTTAACCAGTTCTGGCCGTAGATAAAGCAGTTCAGATGTTTCACGTTCCCCTCCGTGCATATCTCCAGATGCATCTGAGTTTCTCATTGCTGACAGTCGCTCCTGATATTCCTGGTCACTACCAGGATCATAAAAATATATTACATAGTCCCTGGGACTTTCCATTTGATTCTGAACGAAATATCGCAGCATATACGGGTTGCCACCATGAGTATTCACAATAAGTATTTTATTGAAACCATTTCTGGCAATCTCTTTACAGGTCTCTTCAAGTAATTTCATGGTCAAATCGCTGGGAAGTGAAAAAGTTCCCTGTATATGCTTGGCTTCGTTGACCTGCCCGTAGAAATAATCGGGGAAAACCACCGCATATTCCTCTGCGGCAGCCCTATCTGCCCATTGCCTCGCCCTGATAAGGTCTGAACCTATTGGACCATGCAATCCATGTTTTTCAAGAATTCCAATAGGCAGAATGATGGTTCTATTTGATTTTTCGATTGCTTCTGGCCAGTCACTGGCGGTTAGTTCATCCCACCTATGAGGAATATCCTGGGCAAATACGGAGAAGCTGATAAATAAAAAGAAGACAAGGTTTTTAAACATTTTCATAAGTTTAATTCAATTTGTAAATGCTTAAAATACAAATTATAACTAAAAACAAAGCCAGGTCATTCCTCGTTGGAATTGAATAGAAAAAATAAAGCAGTCAATTTTTGACTGCTTTTATACGTTTTAAATCCAAGACCTAAGAATAAATACTTTAAGAAATCAGCTCAAATGTTTGCTGTGCAATTTCCAGTTCCTCGTTCGTAGGAATTACGAAGATCTTTACTTTTGAGTCTTCAGCCTGGATCTCCCTGGATTTTTTACTCCGAATTTTATTTTTTTCCTCATTGATTTTGATTCCGAAGAAATCCATATCACTACACACCATTTTTCGAATCACATCGCTATTCTCCCCTATTCCTGCTGTGAAAACCAGGGCATCCACCCCGTTCATCGCCGCAGCATAGGCTCCAATATATTTTTTAATACGATAGGCATTCATTTCAAGTGCCAGCTGGCATTGCTTATCCCCATTTTCTGCCTGTTCTTCAATATCCCTCAGGTCGCTATAACCAGTTAGACCATACATTCCGCTTTTCTTATGCAACAAATCACTCACTTCCTGCGAGGTATAGCCCAGTTCATCTATCAGGTAAAAAATAACCGACTGGTCTATGTCTCCACTTCGGGTTCCCATAATGAGTCCATTCACCGGAGCAAAGCCCAATGAATGATCCAGGCTTTTTCCATCCTTTATTGCAGTCATACTGCAACCATTTCCCAGGTGGATACTGATGATCTTCGAATTCTCTTTCTGAAGCTGATCAATTGCCTTTTTTGTAACATACTTATGGCTGGTCCCATGAAATCCATAGAGTTGGATATGGTTCTCTTCATAGAGTTCATTTGGGATCGCATACTGGGCAGCCTTCCTGGGAATGCTCGTATGAAAAGAGGTGTCAAAAACAGCGATCTGCCTGGAATCTGGAAACAGTTCTTCGGCAACTTCAATACCTTTCAGATTAGCCGGATTATGCAAAGGAGCCAGTGAAAAATATTCCCTGATCTGTTGCTTTACTTGTGAATCGATCAAAATAGTTTTAGAAAATGCATTCCCACCGTGCACAACCCGATGGCCAACAGCAGCGATTTCCTCTCTATTCTTGATAACTCCTTTTTCGGAACTCATCAAATGGTCTGTAATCGCTTTTAATGAGACCGCATGGTCTTTGGCCTCTAGTTGTTCAGAAATCTTATTATTACCCGCCTTAAAATGAAGCATGGCATTATCAAGTCCGATTCGTTCCACCATCCCGGAAGCCAAGACTGCTTCAGAAGGCATTTGTATAAGTTGAAATTTTAAGGAAGAACTTCCCGAGTTTATGATTAAAATATTTTTCATTTTCAATTAAATTCCCTGTGCCTGAATGGCGGTTAGAATTACGGTATTATAAATATCGGCCACGGTACATCCACGGCTTAGATCGTTCACCGGTTTGTTAAGCCCCTGCAGCATCGGTCCAATTGCCAGTGCGCCAGTTTCTCTTTGAACGGCTTTATAAGTATTATTTCCTGTATTAAGATCCGGGAAGATCAGCACATTCGCCTGTCCTGCCACTTCTGAATCGGGTAATTTACTTTTACCAACGCTTAAATCCACGGCGGCGTCATACTGAATTGGGCCTTCCACCTTAAGGTCTGGTCGTCGTTCCTTAACGATCGTGGTAGCTGCTCGTACTCTATCCACATCGGCTCCCTTTCCTGAAGTTCCTGAGGAATAGGAAAGCATGGCTATCTTAGGTTCTATTCCGAAAGCCTTTGCGCTTTCAGCAGAAGAGATCGTGATCTCAGCCAGTTCTTCGGCAGTAGGATTCGGATTAATAGCGCAATCACCAAATACCGACACACGATCCTCCAGGCACATAAAAAATACGGAAGATACAACGGAAACATTTGGCTTGGTTTTTATGAACTGAAGCGCCGGCAATATGGTATGCTGGGTAGTATGGGCGGCTCCTGAAACCATTCCGTCTGCATGGCCTTTATAGATCATCATGGTTCCGAAATAGGACACATCGCTCATTCGGTCTTTGGCCATATCCATATTCACCCCCTTATGCTTTCTCAATTCATAAAAGGTTTCGGCATAATCCTTAAAATGAACTGAGCTTACAGGATCAATAATATTGATCTTGGAAAAGTCAAGATCCAGTTGGATCTTTGCAACGGTTTTCCTTATCTCATCTTCATTACCTAACAGAGTTAAATCTACCAGGTTCATATCAATTAGCCGTTTTGCTGCGGTAAGGATCCGGGGGTCGTTACCTTCGGGTAAAACTATATGCTTTTTGCTTTTCCTGGCGCGTTGTACCAGTCCATATTGAAACATCCTGGGCGTAATTCCCTTTGGTTTATAGTCGATTAGTTTTTCAACCAGGGAATCAAATGACACATAGCGCTCAAAGGTACTGATGGTGGTTTGTATCTTCTGAATACTATCAGCATAGATATTCGATTTAATATCTCCCACTTTATTAGTGACACTGAAGGTTCCATCTTCCACCGAAATGATCGGCACGATATCCGATAGTCCTTCGATCAGTTTTAATATCGATTCTTCCGGGGTTAATCCACCTGTGAGGATAATTCCTGAAATTCGTGGATAATTACTCGAAATATTAGCCTGTAACGCACCAAGTATAATATCTGCCCGATCCCCGGGAGTGATCACAAGGCTTTCATTTTTCAGAGTGGTAAGGTAGTTGCGCAATTGCATAGCGCCCACTCCAAAACTTCCACTCTGGTTATCCAGAAAATCCCCTCCAAACAGAACCTTTCCATTAAGGGCCTTTACGATCTCCTTCAGGGTTGGATTATCGAGCATAGGAATGAGTGGGATCGCAAAAACCCCAACTTCCTCTGGCAAAATACCACGCATATTCTTTTTAGCAGGCTCAAGATTCTCTTCAAAGATCTTGTTGCTCACCATGGCCATCACCTGAACTTCCTTATCTTTAAATGCCTGGTAGGCCATTTGCTGACTGCCCAGTAATTGCTCCCAGGTCTTATTCTGGCCACTCACCACGATAATCACAGGTATTCCCAGGTTTTTTGCAATAACCGTATTCACATCGAATTCGAATACATTCCCTTCTCCAGAAAAATCACTGCCCTCAACCAGGATAAAATCAAAATGTTCTTCCAGCATTTTGTATTTGGAAATAATAGTATCTATTATCTCTCCCGCTTTCCCTTCATTTCTTTTAAGGATCACTTCACTTCGGGTAAATGCGTACGTATCCTCATAAGGTATATTCAAATTAAAGTACGTGAGAATAGTATCGATATGATTATCTCTTTCTCCTTCTGAAGTATCATTAATTATTGGCCGAAAATATCCTACTTTCATCATTTTACCCAGAAGGGTACGCATTAGACCAAGGCTTATCATGGATTTACCGCTGTGGGATTCCAGCGTGGCAATGTAGATTCCTTTATTCATAGTGATAAATTGTACGGCAAAAATAAGGCTTATTGGAAAATGAGGCTTTTAAGCATTTATTAAAAGATGCTAAACATGATATGAATCATGCTTTTCCAGGCTAGGTAAGATGGAGAAAATGCATGTACGAGACTACTGTTGATCAAAGATTGAATAATTAGAAAGCCTTGTTCACTTTTCCCCAAAAAAAAACCCTCATCATAAGAATGATGAGGGTTTTCAAAAGGAAGGCGGCGACCTACTCTCCCACAATGAAAGCAGTACCATCGGCGCTAACGGGCTTAACTTCTCTGTTCGGAATGGGAA
>NZ_JANCNS010000004.1 GCF_022570735.2 Christiangramia oceanisediminis
AAAAAGAAATCAAAAATTTTTCAAAAAAAGTTTTGGTGGATAAAGAAAAAGGGTTGTATATTTGCACCCGCTTTGCGAGCGAGCAGCCGTTCACATTTCCAGATTGAAAGTTACCAAGAAACAGCCGGTTGGGGCGATATAGAGAGGTTCGATTCCTCGTGTTTTCACAAGATGAGATCAGTAAAATGATCGAAGTTCATTGATATATTGAATTGACAGGGATTATATTTTTTTAAATAGAGATATGATCCAGTGTATAAGAATTAAGACTAAAAGAACGTCAAAACCTGAGCAATTTCTTTAGTAGTTGTTAAGTAATATAAGATTTAACGATGAAGAGTTTGATCCTGGCTCAGGATGAACGCTAGCGGCAGGCCTAACACATGCAAGTCGAACGGTAACAGGGAAGAGCTTGCTCTTTCGCTGACGAGTGGCGCACGGGTGCGTAACGCGTATACAACCTACCTTCAAGCGGGGGATAGCCCATGGAAACGTGGATTAATACCCCATGGTATATAGACTTCACCTGGAGACTATATTAAACATTTATGGCTTGAAGATGGGTATGCGTCCTATTAGCTAGATGGAGTGGTAACGGCACCCCATGGCAACGATAGGTAGGGGTCCTGAGAGGGAGATCCCCCACACTGGTACTGAGACACGGACCAGACTCCTACGGGAGGCAGCAGTGAGGAATATTGGACAATGGAGGCAACTCTGATCCAGCCATGCCGCGTGCAGGAAGACTGCCCTATGGGTTGTAAACTGCTTTTATACAGGAAGAAACCTCCCCACGTGTGGGGAGCTGACGGTACTGTATGAATAAGGATCGGCTAACTCCGTGCCAGCAGCCGCGGTAATACGGAGGATCCAAGCGTTATCCGGAATCATTGGGTTTAAAGGGTCCGTAGGCGGGTCTATAAGTCAGTGGTGAAAGTCTGTCGCTCAACGATAGAATTGCCATTGATACTGTAGATCTTGAATTATTATGAAGTGGTTGGAATGAGTAGTGTAGCGGTGAAATGCATAGATATTACTCAGAACACCTATTGCGAAGGCAGATCACTAATACTATATTGACGCTGATGGACGAAAGCGTAGGTAGCGAACAGGATTAGATACCCTGGTAGTCTACGCCGTAAACGATGGTCACTAGCTGTCCGGCCTAATTGAGGGCTGGGTGGCCAAGCGAAAGTGATAAGTGACCCACCTGGGGAGTACGTTCGCAAGAATGAAACTCAAAGGAATTGACGGGGGCCCGCACAAGCGGTGGAGCATGTGGTTTAATTCGATGATACGCGAGGAACCTTACCAGGGCTTAAATGCAGTCTGACAGGAGTGGAAACACTCCCTTCTTCGGACAGATTGCAAGGTGCTGCATGGTTGTCGTCAGCTCGTGCCGTGAGGTGTCAGGTTAAGTCCTATAACGAGCGCAACCCCTGTGGTTAGTTGCCAGCGAGTAATGTCGGGAACTCTAGCCAGACTGCCGGTGCAAACCGCGAGGAAGGTGGGGATGACGTCAAATCATCACGGCCCTTACGTCCTGGGCCACACACGTGCTACAATGGTAGGGACAGAGGGCAGCTACCCCGCGAGGGGATGCGAATCTTCAAACCCTATCACAGTTCGGATCGCAGTCTGCAACTCGACTGCGTGAAGCTGGAATCGCTAGTAATCGCACATCAGCCATGGTGCGGTGAATACGTTCCCGGGCCTTGTACACACCGCCCGTCAAGCCATGGAAGCCGGGGGTACCTGAAGTCGGTCACCGCAAGGAGCCGCCTAGGGTAAGACTGGTAACTGGGGCTAAGTCGTAACAAGGTAGCCGTACCGGAAGGTGCGGCTGGAACACCTCCTTTCTAGAGCAATGCATCTTTATGATGCTAGCGCAATTACTAGTAAAATGGTTGTTCAGCAAAGACCTCTTTGGTCTTGATTCTTATCGTCAATTCGATTTTTATGTGAGATGTATGCTGTAGACTGTATACTGTAGGGTGAGAGCCTTATACATTATACCTTATGCCTTATACATTTAACAAGGACAGTCTCATAGCTCAGCTGGTTAGAGCGCTACACTGATAATGTAGAGGTCGGCAGTTCGAGTCTGCCTGAGACTACGACCGCGCAAAGCGCGAGTTTAAAGTTGAAGGTTTAAAAGTTTAAAGTTAAACTTGAGACACAGAAGTTCATTTGAAATAAAGGAAATTTTAGAAGTTGGGTAACCCAGTTTGCAGTAAGCAGGAGCAGTTGGCAGTAATAAAGACTGCGTACTGAATACTGGTAACTGCCAACTGAAAATGGGGGATTAGCTCAGCTGGCTAGAGCGCCTGCCTTGCACGCAGGAGGTCATCGGTTCGACTCCGATATTCTCCACCAGGTTTAGATGTTAGAGGCTAGACTTGAGATGTTAGATTATCTAATATCTCATATCTAAAATCTCAAATCTAGACAGAACGTTCATTGACATATTGAAGAAACAAAGAATACGAGAGACGCTAATAGATAGAAATATTTATAAGTAAAAAATACATTAATTAATAGTGATCGTAATTTATATTATGGTCACGCGAGCATTAAGCAAAACGCATACAAGCTAGATAAGGGCGTATGGGGGATGCCTAGGCTCTCAGAGGCGAAGAAGGACGTGATAAGCTGCGAAAAGTCGTGGGGAGTGGCACATACACATTGATCCGCGAATATCCGAATGGGGCAACCCAATACGTTGAAGACGTATTACTCCGCAAGGAGGGCGAACCCGGAGAACTGAAACATCTAAGTACCCGGAGGAAGAGAAAACAACAGTGATTGCGCTAGTAGTGGCGAGCGAACGCGCATTAGCCCAAACCAATGAGTTTACGGACTTATTGGGGTTGTAGGACTGCAATGTGGATTATAGAATGAACTAGAATCATCTGGAAAGATGAGCCATAGACGGTGACAGCCCGGTATAGGAAAGTTTATATGATCCTAGCAGGATCCTGAGTAGTGCGGGGCACGTGAAACCCTGTATGAATCTGGCGGGACCATCCGCCAAGGCTAAATACTCCTGAGAGACCGATAGTGAACCAGTACCGTGAGGGAAAGGTGAAAAGAACCCTGAACAAGGGAGTGAAATAGAACCTGAAACCATACGCTTACAAGCGGTCGGAGTCCGTCTTTGACGGATGACGGCGTGCCTTTTGCATAATGAGCCTACGAGTTACCGTTTCCAGCAAGGTTAAGCACTTCAGGTGTGGAGCCGTAGCGAAAGCGAGTCTGAATAGGGCGCTATAGTTGGTAGTGGTAGACGCGAAACCGTGTGATCTATCCTTGGGCAGGTTGAAGCTGTGGTAACACATAGTGGAGGACCGAACCCGTTGACGTTGAAAAGTCTTGGGATGACCTGAGGATAGGGGTGAAAGGCCAATCAAACTCGGAAATAGCTCGTACTCCCCGAAATGCATTTAGGTGCAGCGATATAGATAGTTTTATAGAGGTAGAGCTACTGATTGGATGCGGGGGCTTCACCGCCTACCAATTCCTGACAAACTCCGAATGCTATAAAATGGTTCATATCAGTGAGGGCATGGGTGCTAAGGTCCATGTCCGAGAGGGAAAGAACCCAGACCATCAGCTAAGGTCCCCAAATGTATGTTAAGTTGAATAAACGCGGTTGGACTGCCCAGACAGCTAGGATGTTGGCTTGGAAGCAGCCATTCATTTAAAGAGTGCGTAACAGCTCACTAGTCGAGCGGTCCGGCATGGATAATAATCGGGCATAAACATACTACCGAAGCTATGGACTATAGTTTACTATAGTGGTAGGGGAGCATTGTAACAAAGACGAAGGTGTACTGCGAGGTATGCTGGATTGGTTACAAAAGAAAATGTAGGCATAAGTAACGATAATGCAGGCGAGAAACCTGCACACCGAAAGACTAAGGTTTCCCCAGCTATGCTAATCAGCTGGGGGTTAGTCGGGACCTAAGGCGAACCCGAAGGGGGTAGTCGATGGACAAGCAGTTAATATTCTGCTACTTGCCCCACGTTAAAGCGGACGGAGGCGTAAAGTTGGTGCGTACTGACGGAATAGTACGTTGAAGGGAGTGGTAACACCCCGATAGTACACAAAAGCTACGGCCGGCGTGATAATCCAGCGGAGCGACTTCCAAGAAAA